>NZ_JABRXE010000020.1 GCF_018982945.1 Anaerostipes faecalis
CGGTACCGTGGTCTTATGCGGTATTAGCAGTCATTTCTAACTGTTATCCCCCTGTATAAGGCAGGTTACCCACGCGTTACTCACCCGTCCGCCACTCAGTCACAAGAAACGTCATCCCGAAAGAATCCGTCCCAGGTGCTTCGTTCGACTTGCATGTGTTAAGCACGCCGCCAGCGTTCATCCTGAGCCAGGATCAAACTCTCATGTTATAGTTTGTATCCAAGTCCAAGAAGCACTAGCTTCTTTATCCTTGTCATTACTATTCTGTTTAAGAACGTTCGTCTGGTTTTTTCAAAAACCATCCCAGAAAAAAATTCATTAGAATTTTCAAGGTTGTCTTATTGTTCAGTTGTCAATGTTCGTCGTTGTTTTCATTCATTTCGTGCAACTATTTTATAATATCACATCGCATTTTGTTTGTCAACAACTTTTTCCAACTTTTTTTGGATAAGTTATCCAACGGAGAAGGAGGGATTTGAACCCTCGCGCCGCTATCAACGACCTACTCACTTTCCAGGCGAGCCCCTTCAGCCACTTGGGTACTTCTCCAAGCGTTGAAATCATGTTGGTATTCATGATTAACGGAGAGGGTGGGATTCGAACCCACGCGCCCTTGCGGACAAACGGTTTTCAAGACCGCCTCGTTATGACCACTTCGATACCTCTCCATGTATATAATTTGATATTCTCTTGTGCGTCCCTCTCTCGATGACGCTTGTATATAATAACAAACTAAAATACACTTGTCAACAGTTTTTTTCAATTTTTTTATTTTTTATTTTTTTATTTTTTTCTGTTGTTTATATGCCTGCATTTGGATATAGATAATCTTATCATGAACCTTATGTAAAGCCCGTAAAACCTTACGTGCCTTCATTAAACTTCCAGCTATCCTTACATCTTCCGGTGTCGTAATTTTTATATTATCATATCCACCTTCAAATAATCTTACTGCGATATTTCCATAAGTTTCAACAACCATTGCATCATCTGTTGCACTGGTATCACCACTATTCATCAATGTTTCATAGGCATCCTTAACAAGAGCAAATTCAAAACACTGCGGCGTCTGCACCTGCCATAATGTTTTTCTATCTGGCGTATGCACCGCATATTTTTCATCATTTACAACTTTTATTGTATCTTTTGAAGGCATACCAACAACACATGCACGGTATTTCCGAACATAATAAACACATTTTTCAATTAGATCTGTATTGATCATTGGTCGGGCACCATCATGAATCAGCACATAATCCGCATCTTCAACAGCCTTTAATCCCTGATAAACAGATGCATACCGTTCACATCCACCTGCAACTACTTTTGATACTTTATCAAAATGATACTTATCTATGATATATTTCTTGCAATAATCGATTTCATCTGCTCCTGTTACAAGAATTACCTCATCAACCATACTTTCCTCAAAAGCCTTTAGCGCATAATATACCAAAGGTCTTGATTTTATCAGCATATATTGTTTGGGTATACCACTCCCCATACGTTTCCCTTCACCTGCTGCCAGTACGATTGCCACAACCTTATCTTTCATATTTTCTCCTATCTGCTGCCAATTTTTAATCCTGGAACAGCATTTAGATCCCATCCACTTCTGGTACCCCTAATATATTCATAGTAACCGCAAACACCGATCATAGCTGCATTATCCGTACAGAGAATCGGAGATGGATAATAAAAATCAATCCCTGCCTCTTTACATCGTTCCTGCATTTTTGCTCTGAATGTTCCGTTTGAAGCAACACCTCCGGCAATGGCCATTTTTTTATATCCAAGTTCTTTTGCTGCTTCAACACCATGTGAACTTAAAACATCTACTACCGCTTCCTGAAACGAAGCTGCCACATCGGCACGATTTACTTCTTCGCCTTTCATTTCACATTTATTTAGATAGTTTAAAACTGCAGATTTCAAGCCACTGAAGCTAAAATCCATTTTAGAACCATTCACCTTTGCCCTAGGAAAATCAATGGCATTTTTATTTCCTTCTTTTGACAATGCTTCAATCTTAGGTCCTCCCGGATATCCTAATCCAATAGCACGTGCAACTTTATCAAAAGCTTCCCCTGCCGCATCATCTCTGGTACATCCAATAATTTCATATACACCATAATCTTTCACATCAACAAGATGAGTATGTCCTCCTGATACTACCAAACATAAAAATGGAGGCTCCAAATCTGGATGTTCAATATAATTTGCACAAATATGCCCTTCGATATGATGAACTCCTACCAGTGGTTTATTTTTAGCAAAGGCAATTGCTTTTGCTTCTGCTACCCCAACCAAAAGTGCACCTACAAGACCAGGCCCATAGGTAACTGCAATCGCATCAACAGAATCCAAAGTTTCCCCTGCTTCTTTCAATGCCTCTTCGATTACATAATTAATTTTTTCAATATGTTTTCTGGACGCAATTTCAGGAACCACACCTCCATACAATTTGTGTAGCTCAATCTGTGATGAAATAATATTTGATTTTACAGTTCTTCCATTCTCAATAACCGCTGCTGCTGTCTCATCACAGGAAGATTCAATTGCCAGAATTTTAATCTTATTGTCCATCACAACCTCCTAATTATCCTGAAAATCTAATGTAATTGTTTTTCCATCTTTTCCTGCTTTTGCTTTTGGGAAAATTTTCTTTACTTTTCCCATAAATTCTTCTGGCCATACCAAAGACGGGCTGAAATGAGTCAGCCAAAGCCTTTTAACATCTGCTTCTTTTGCCAGTCTTGCTGCCTCATAAAAAGTCATATGCTTATATTCTCTGGCCTTTTTCTCTTTTCCATCTTCCCCGTACATTCCCTCACAGATAAACAAATCTGCTTTTTCTGCATGATCAGCAATGTTCTGGACTGGTCTTGTATCTGTACAATATGTTAATTTGATTCCCTGACGGGGTTCACCTAATATCATATCACTGGTAAGGATACGTCCCTCTTCATCTTCTAGAGTTTCGCCTTTTTGAAGGCGATTCCAGTATTTCATTGGAATATGATTATCTCTGGCTTTCTCAGGATCAAACTTTCCTACACGTGGAATTACAACATTATATCCATAACAGGTAATATTGTGCCTTACCTGAAAAGCTTCAATAGCATATCCTTCCATCTGTATCACGTGTTCTTTTTCATTTAGTTCATAAAATTTAATAGGAA
The DNA here is from genome assembly GCF_018982945.1 of Anaerostipes faecalis. Taxonomy (GTDB): domain Bacteria; phylum Bacillota; class Clostridia; order Lachnospirales; family Lachnospiraceae; genus Anaerostipes; species Anaerostipes faecalis. Next base: position 3,183 of record NZ_JABRXE010000020.1, read on the forward strand.
AAGGCAGGTCTGGTGCAATAACACGAAGAGAATTAACAATCTTTTCTACGCCTTTAGGTCCAATGATCAGCAAAGGTTCCGTGCGTTCTGCATTTCCAAGAGTCAGCAAAAGACCTGGAAGCCCGCTTACATGATCCGCATGGAAATGTGTAAGACAAATTGCATCCAAAGGCTTCACACTCCATCCTCTTTCTTTGATTCCAACCTGTGTTCCTTCTCCACAATCAATCAGCAGACTATGACCATTAAATCTGGTCATACATGCTGTTAACTTTCGATAAGGAAGGGGCATCATTCCCCCTGTCCCTAATAAACATACATCTAACATATATCGTCCTTTATGATAAAATTTCTGTCTTTTCAGTTACTTTAGGCGGGACTTCAAATTGTTTCACAATACGATCATAACATCTTTCACAAATCCGGAATTCATGAATCTGCGTATCCTTTTCTGAAAAATAGCCCCATTCCTTTTTTATTTCAACAAAATCACTTTTTTCTTTTATTTCATTTCCACAGACATTACAAACCATTCTTTTATCCTCCTCACACCGCTTATTATAAGGAGCATCTTCCATGGATTCCAGTGGAAATGATTGGTGAGGATTTGGATCGTCCCAAAACATTAAAATAGCATCTTCCATAGGGTCTGTATAATATTTAGCTCTCCGTCCATGCTCTTCAAATCCACATTTTACATAAAAATTTCTCGCTACAGTATTTGACTCCCGCACCTCCAGATAAATAGTTTCTACTCCCATTTTCCTGTATCTCTCACGAAATTCCTGATAAAGCAATGTACCGATGCCTTTTTTACGTATAAATGGCACCACTGCGATTCTTTGCAGTTCCCCCTGTTCCAGTACATGCTCTGCCATTATGTAACCGCTGATTTTGTTCTGATCTCTCCAGACATATATATCACTGGTCTTTTTATAATAAAAAGATTCAATACTACTCAAACTCCACGGTCTATGAAAAGATACTTTTTCAAGTTCTGCAATCATAGGAAGATCTTCAGGAATTGCCCTGTGAACATGCCATTCTCTAGCGGTTGCTTTCTCTTTTTCCATTAATTTTTTCTTCTCTTTCTCTCTCTGCCTGTGATTTTCTTAAATACTCTGGTGCAAACTCATCTGCACTCTGGTAAATACCTTTATCAAAATATACTTTTGCCAAAGCACCTACTGCACCTGCCCGTTGTCTATTTGCATGAACCGGAGCAAAAATTGCAAGATTTCCCATTGCATCTTTGATCTCATTTTCGTATACCGGCACTCCATCTCCAAGAAAGATAACCGGCTCACCATATTCTTTCAACTGGCTAAGGGTATCTTCCACACTCTGTGCACACTGTTCTTTTAATACTGACATTTCTGCTCCATGAAATCTGTAAAAACCTGTATAAACCTGTTTCCTTCTGGCATCCATCATTGGACAGATAATTGATGAAGATCCGAACAACTGATAAGCCAGCCCGTCAACAGTAGGAACCGGAACGATTGGTTTATTCAATGCAAGCCCTAAACCTTTTGCCGTTGCTGCTCCAATACGCAGGCCTGTAAAAGATCCTGGTCCCATGGCAACTGCAATAGCGTCGATGTCTTCTATATCAAATAAAGTTCTATGTATCACTTCATCTAACATTGGCAGCAATGTCTGGGAGTGAGTCAGTTTATTCCCTGTAGTATATTCTGCAATCAAACGGTCATCTTCAATTAACGCCACGGATGCAACTAATCCGGAACTATCCAAAACTAATAATTTCATCTAAATCTCCTCAATCTCAATTTCCCGATAATCGAATCCCTTCTCAAGATTCTTTCGAATTTCAATTTTTTTATAATGATCAGGAAGAATCTCCCCTATCAGATTGGCCCATTCAATCAGACAGACTCCTTCACCATAGATATAATCTTCATATCCTATTTCATCCATTTCTTCTATGTCACCAATACGATATACATCAAAATGATAAAGTGGCAGACGCCCTTCTTCATATTCTCTGACAATTGTAAAAGTAGGACTTTGTATTGGTTCATCAATTCCAAGTCCTTTTGCCAGTCCCTGGGTAAACACAGTTTTCCCAACTCCCAGATCACCATACAGACATAAAACCTGTCCTGCACCGGCTTCCTCACCGATTTTCTTTCCCAATTCATATGTATCCTGAGTACTATAACTTTGAATTATCATTTCAATCTCCTTTTTTCGTTAGCTATTATTATATCAATCGTCAAAACTTTTTTCAATCTGTCCAAATGCAATTTCCTGTGTAAAAATAAAGAAGGGTCCTATGACCCTTCTCCATATCATTCTATTCTTCATCATCTTTCTTCTGTTTTCCATTTGCATATTCAGAAATACTGGAAGAAACATTTTTCTCTTTTGCAGAAGCTGATTTCTGATGATTCTTTGCTGCCTCTACATGCTCTTCTATATATTTTGCCATGGCTTCCTTTTGACTTCCCATTGCCTCTTCTGGAAATACGAAAGCCTGCTGACGTCCTGTATACAGTATATATAGCCCCATCAAATGACGGATTTTCTGGACTCTCGCCCATTCTATTGTTCCATTTTCTTCACCTATCTCAACAAAGATGCCTTCCTCTTTTAACGTATAATATGAAGGTTGCTGATATACAGGATTAGTCAAAGCCTGTTTCTTGGCTTTCATATAAAGCATGATCGGATTGACAACAACAAAAAGAATTACAATCAGCGCTCCTAAGACCACATAGGTTGCTCCCTGCCCCTGTACAATTGCTCTTGCACACATTAATGCACCTATGATAATCATAAGAATTGCCAATATCCCTGAACTTCCTAAATAAGTATATACAAATGAGAATTTAAAAATTTCTTTTGCCGTTAACTGTGTTTTAAATTTCATAATGATTTCTCCTTCCTTCAAGTAGAAAGTAATTATAGCATAATCATTTTTTAAATTCCATGAATAATTTGCTTTTTTCTTATGGACTTATGTAAGATTGACTATAAAAAACATGCATACATTTTCTTATTTTACAGATAATATTCATACAAAAATAGTACTAAAACTTGTAAATGGAGGAATTATTTAATGAGAGCTACAGGTATTGTACGAAGAATCGATGACCTTGGCAGAATTGTCATTCCTAAAGAAATCAGAAAGACCATGCATATCCGGGAAAGTGATCCCTTAGAAATCTTTACAGAACGAGACGGCAGCATTATATTAAAAAAATATTCTCCTATCGGGGAAATGGGCATTATTGCAAAGCAATATGCCGATTCCATTGCTGCATCTCTTCCGCATACAATTTGCATATGTGATCAGGATTCTATTATTGCAGCAGCTGGTCCAAACCACAAAAAGTTATTGGGGAAAATACTACATGAAAAGGCAGAAGAAGCTTTACATGAACGGAAATATCTGCTTGCCGGTCAAAATGATTCTGAATTTATCCCTCTTGTATCAGACTTTCCTGAAGAATTTACCGGAATCGCCCTTTCTACAATTATCGCTGAAGGCGATGCCATTGGATTAGTATGTATCATATCCAATGAAGGACCTTTAACTGACCAGGATCTTATGATAACAAAAATAGGTGCCAGTTTTCTTGGCAGGCAGATGGAAACATAAAAAAAGCGGATACTCCGCTTTTTTTATTTAAAATAAAATTTAATAGATTATTTAATTATTCTCAAGATATTTCTTTAAATATTGTCCTGTATAAGATTCTTCTACCTGACATACTTCTTCAGGTGTTCCCTGGGCAACTACTGTTCCACCTCCAGCACCTCCCTCAGGACCCATATCAATAATATAATCTGCAGTTTTTATCACTTCAAGATTGTGTTCGATTACAATAACCGTATTTCCACCTTCTGTTAGTTTTCCCAAAATATCAACCAGTTTATGAACGTCTGCGAAATGAAGTCCTGTTGTAGGCTCATCTAAAATATAAATTGTTTTTCCTGTACTTCGCTTGCTCAGCTCTGTGGCCAGTTTAATTCTTTGAGCCTCTCCTCCAGACAGTTCTGTAGAAGGCTGTCCCAGACGTATATACCCGAGACCGACATCTCTTAAGGTTTCCATTTTTCTGCTGATAGAAGGTAAATTAGAGAAAAAGTCGCATGCCTCATCTACGGTCATATCCAGTACATCATAAATACTTTTGCCTTTGTATTTTACTTCCAGAGTTTCTCTATTGTAACGTTTTCCATGGCAAACTTCGCACGGTACATATACATCTGGCAGAAAATGCATCTCAATCTTAATAATTCCATCTCCTGTACATGCCTCACACCGTCCGCCTTTTTTGTTGAAACTAAAACGGCCCTTATTATAACCTCTGGATTTTGCATCTTTTGTCATGGCAAATAATTCACGGATCTGATCAAATACACCTGTATAGGTAGCCGGATTTGATCTTGGAGTTCTTCCAATTGGAGACTGATCAATGGCAATAATCTTATCCAATTGATCATATCCTTCAATATCCTTATGTTTCCCGGCTTTAATCTTGGCTCTATTTAACTCCTTAGCTAATCTTTTATAAAGAATCTGATTTACCAGAGAACTTTTCCCTGAGCCTGATACTCCTGTAACGCAAGTAAATATTCCCAGTGGAATTTCCACATCAATATTCTTCAGATTATTTTCAGCGGCTCCTATTACCTTCATAAATCCAGATGCTTCTCTTCTTTCTTCAGGAACCGGTATTTTAATACTTCCACTTAGATAAGCCCCTGTAATGGAATTCTTATTTTTCATAATCTGCTTTGCTGTTCCCTGGGCTATAATTTCTCCACCGAATTCTCCTGCCTTCGGTCCGATATCCACAATATAATCTGCTGCCAGCATGGTATCCTCATCATGTTCTACCACAATCAGCGTATTTCCCAGATCTCTGAGATTCTTCAATGTACGGATCAGTTTATCATTATCTCTTTGATGCAGCCCGATACTTGGCTCATCAAGAATATATGCAACTCCAACCAGTCCGGAGCCAATCTGAGTTGCCAGGCGGATTCTCTGGGCTTCTCCACCGGAAAGAGTTCCAGTAGCTCTGGATAAGGTCAGATAATCAAGTCCTACATCATTTAAAAAGCCAATTCTGGCTTTTATTTCCTTTAATACCTGTTCCCCGATCAGCATCTGACGATCTGTTAATTCCATTTCACTTAAAAATTCAACCATCTCTCCAACGGATAAATCACACATCTCGGCAATATTTTTCCCTGCAACAGTTACAGCCAGAGATTCCTCTTTTAATCGCTGTCCATGACATTCCTCACAAGGAGTTACGGTCATGTATGCCTCATATTCTGCCTTCATCCGTTCGGAAGATTCCCTGTATCTACGTCCAACATTTCGGATCAGTCCTTCAAAAGCAACGTCGTATACACCCTCTCCACGCTGTCCGCGATAGTGAACTTTAACCTCTTTTCCATTGGTTCCATATAAGATAATATTTTTCACACTGTCCGGATATTCGCAAAACGGTGTATTCAGACTGAATTTATATTCCTCTGCCAAAGCATCTAAAATAGCTCTGGTATAGCTTTTTTTATCCGTACAGGACTGCCATCCCATTACCTGTATGGCTCCCTCATCAATACTTAGCTTCTGATCTGGAATCATCAAATCCACATCAAATTCCATCTTATATCCAAGCCCGTGACAAACCGGACATGCTCCAAACGGATTATTAAATGAAAAACTTCTTGGTTCAATTTCATCAATACTGATTCCGCAATCGGGACATGAAAAACTCTGACTGAAATTCATCGGTTCCCCGCCAATCACATCGACCATCATAAGTCCATCGGTGAGATTCAGCACTGTTTCAATGGAATCCGTCAGACGCTTTTCAATTCCTTCCCTGATTACCAGCCGGTCTACAACAATTTCTATATTATGTTTAATATTTTTTTCCATAGGAATATCTTCTGAAAGATCGTAAATATTTCCATCAACACGAACTCTAACATATCCACTCTTTCGGGCACTCTGGAAAATCTTAGCATGTTCTCCTTTTCGTCCTCTGACTACCGGTGCTAAAATCTGTATTTTTGTACCTTCCGGTAACTGAATCAGCTTATCCACCATCTGATCAACAGTCTGCTTGCTGATTGGTTTTCCACACTTAGGACAATGAGGAATTCCAATTCTTGCATATAGCAGTCGAAAATAATCATATATCTCTGTAACTGTCCCTACTGTTGAACGGGGATTTCTGTTGGTTGATTTCTGATCAATAGAAATTGCCGGTGACAGGCCTTCTATGCTGTCAACATCTGGTTTTTCCATTTGTCCAAGAAATTGTCTTGCATAGGAAGATAAAGATTCCATATATCTTCGCTGTCCCTCTGCATAAATAGTATCAAAAGCAAGAGAAGATTTTCCTGAGCCGCTTAATCCTGTCAAAACAACAAATTTATTTCTCGGTATCTCTACATCTATGTTTTTTAAATTGTGCTCTCTGGCTCCTTTTATTCTAATTACATCTTTTTTCATAGTTTCTCCTAGTCATCATAGTCTCTGTAAGCCACTTTAAACTCTTTTAATTCATCTCTTAATTCTGCTGCCAGTTCAAAGTTTAGCTCCGCTGCCGCCTGATTCATCTTCTTAGTCAGCCGTTCTATGATTTCTTTTAATTCCTTTTTGCTCATAGATTCAATATCTTTATCATATCCTGCGGATTCCTCTTCCTGGTCATCGGAAATCCTGATCAGATCTCTCACATCTTTCTGAATTGTTTTTGGAACGATTCCATGTTCCTGATTATACTGATTCTGGATTTCTCTTCTTCTATTCGTCTCAGTTATAGCCGCATTCATGGAATCCGTCATGATATCTGCATACATGATAACATGTCCTTCACTGTTTCGTGCAGCACGCCCAATGGTCTGTACCAGTGAAGTTTCTGAACGGAGAAATCCTTCTTTATCAGCATCCAGTATGGCAACCAGCGTTATTTCAGGAATATCCAGACCTTCTCTCAGCAGATTGATTCCAACCAGAACATCAAAAACACCTATTCTCAAATCTCTGACAATTTCTATACGCTCCAGTGTATCAATATCAGAGTGGAGATATTTTACCCGGATTCCGGCTTCCCTCATATAATCTGTCAGTTCTTCTGCCATACGTTTTGTCAGTGTTGTAACCAGTACTTTATGACCCTGCTGTGTTTCTTTGTGAATCTCACTGAGAAGATCATCAATCTGTCCGGTTACCGGACGAACATCAATGGCCGGATCCAGCAATCCTGTAGGACGAATAATCTGTTCTGCCCGAAGCAGTTCATGCTCCGCTTCATATTTTCCAGGAGTTGCAGATACAAACATCATCTGATCAATCTTTTGTTCAAATTCCCCAAACTCCAAAGGGCGATTATCCTTTGCCGAAGGAAGGCGAAATCCAAAATCCACCAGAGTGGATTTTCTGGACTGATCTCCTGCATACATTCCTCCAATCTGCGGAACTGTAATATGGGATTCATCAATAATCATAAGAAAATCATCACCGAAAAAGTCAATTAATGTATTTGGCGGTTCTCCGGGTTTTAACCCGGAAAGATGTCTGGAATAATTTTCAATTCCTGAACAGAAACCGGTTTCTCTTAACATTTCAATATCGAAATTTGTTCTCTCTGCAATTCTCTGTGCTTCAATTAACTGATCGTTCTCTTTAAAATATTCAACCTGCCCGGCCAGCTCTTCTTTGATACCTTTAATTGCTCTCTCAATCTGTTCCTGAGGAACCACATAATGTGAAGCTGGGAAAATAGCAATAAAATTCAGGCTTCTCTTAACTTCCCCTGTGAGTACATCAAATTCAACGATCCGATCGATTTCATCGCCAAAAAACTCAATTCTGACTGCTTCTTCGAAGGTGGAAACCGGCAGAATTTCCAATACGTCACCTTTAACCCGAAAACTTCCTCTTTTAAAATCCAGTTCGTTTCGCACATACTGAATATTGATCAGATCATCTATGACATCATCTCTGTCCCTGATCATTCCCGGACGAAGAGAAATCATCATCTCTGTATAACTTTCCTTACTTCCGATTCCATAAATACAGGAAACACTTGATACGACAATAACATCCTTTCGCTCAATCAATGCTGCTGTAGCACTATGTCGTAATTTATCAATCTCATCATTGACTGAAGAATCCTTTTCAATATAAGTATCCGTAGATGGCACATAAGCTTCCGGCTGATAATAGTCATAATAGGACACAAAATATTCCACTGCATTATGTGGAAAAAAAGCTTTAAATTCACTATATAACTGGGCTGCCAGTGTCTTGTTATGTGCAAGAATCAAAGTTGGCTTATTCAGTGCCTGAATGACATTGGCCATAGTAAATGTCTTTCCGGAACCTGTAACTCCCAGCAAAGTTTCAAACTGATTTCCTTCTTTAAATCCATTTACCAGTTTCTCTATGGCCTGCGGCTGATCACCGGTAGGTTCATATTCTGATACTAATTCAAAATGATCCATGAAAGTTCCTCCTTTATGAATCTATTGATCTTATTCTTTGCATTTTCTCTTTCGCTTATTATATCAGAGGGCAAAAAGAAAGTACAGAACAAAATCGAACTTTTGTTCTGTACTTTCTTCACGGACCATATGCTTGATCATCCTGCTGTCTAAAGTCACCAATCATAACCTCCACTGACAAGTGGAGGTTTGCTCTGTCCCTGTAAGGGACTTTTACCTGCTTAGGTCTCAAAGACCTCTCGAATAAAAAGCCTCAACCGCACCATATTTACATGGCTAATCCTTAA
>NZ_JABRXE010000021.1 GCF_018982945.1 Anaerostipes faecalis
TTTGCATCATGCACATGTAATACCAATATCAGGAAAGTCATACAGGTTAAAAGACCACTTAAAACAAACAGACTAATTGTACATTTTTATATAATATTTTTTGTACATTAGGTCTTGACATTTTATAGATAGAATATAAATTTCGAAACTTTTGGAGTCTGACTCCTTATGCAGAAGGCTGTGATAAATCTCCAACAGTCCATTCTTTGAGACATACTTACGTTGTCAAAAGAATGAACCTGTGGATGGAAAATGGCACATCGTTAAAAGAGATGCTTCCTTTTCTAAGCAGATATCTGGGGCATCAAAGCCCTGACGAAACCTTTTACTATTATCATCAGGTTGCGGAAGCATTTCGTATTATCAGAAAAAATGATAAAACCGGTATATCAGTAATTCCGGAGGTAGAGCTATATGAGTAAAAGAAAAACTCAGAAGAAACTGTTCTTCTCTAAAACTCTGGATTTTCTTGAACATTATCTTCCTGACCAGGCACTGAAAAGCAGGAATACAATCGAAACATACCGTGATGCACTGACCATCTTCAGGAGATATGTAACGGATGAATGCCACCTGTCAATAAAAACATTTGGATTTGAAGACTGCACTCATGAAATGCTTCTGTCCTACATGGAATACCTAAAGAATAATAAAAATGCAGAAACTACCTGCAATAACAGGCTTGCAGCAATCAGAGCTTATCTGTGGTATGCAGCAGACATTGATATCTCTTTGCAATCCATCGCATTGTCTGCTTCAAGAGTTCCATTCCTGAGAGCACCAAAGCTGACCCGTGAGATAATCTCCGAGGAAGATATGAAAGCATTGCTTTCGGCCCCGCCTGATACAAAGATTGGCCGAAGGGATCAGATGATCCTCATTCTGCTTTATGATTCTGCAGTCAGGGTTTCAGAACTATTATCACTGAAGGTATCTTCAGTAAATCTTGATGCTGATATCCCATATCTTAGGATATATGGAAAAGGCGATAAAGAGAGGATTGTTGCGATCACAGATGTAACTGCCAATCACGTAAGGAATTATCTAAAGGTATATCATCCATTGAATGATCCAGATGCACCTTTGATATACACTGTCATAAAAGGACATAAAGACAAGATGTCTGTTGGAAATGTAGAACGGATCATAAAGAAATATGCAGATAAGATAAGACCAGATCATCCGAATCTTCCGGAACACTGTTATCCTCATATGGTCCGCAGAACACGCGCAACGAATCTATATCAGGATGGAACAGAACTGGAGCTGGTTTCCAGAATACTTGGGCATTCCTCAACTGAAACAACTCGCATTTATGCCGTTCCATCTTTAGAAATGATGCGAAAAGTAATGGAATCTGGGAATATGGCAACCAAAGAAAAACCTTTGTGGTCAGATGATGAAGCAGAGATGGCTCGTCTTTGTGGATTAAGATAATTATGTTATCCTCATCTTTTCCGAAAAATCATCTGGAAAATACAGGTTATTCAAAAAAGATGAGGATAAAAATAAACTGAGCATAAGCCTGTTGCGATAAAAATCTTGTCGAAACCGGTTGCATCATTCAGCATGTAAGAGACCTCCAATTCTGCTTAATAGTTCTGCAGAAGCAGTGTTTGAAATCTCCAGCGAAAAGGTGTCCTTTCGAATGATCACATCTGGTCTGAATGCAGTAGATGATACGGCGGATTGCTTAGGTAATTTTAATTCGACGAAATCAACCGACGACTCTGCAGGTATACTTACAGATTTGGCTGCAGGCGGTGAAGAAGATTCTATTGTAGAAATATAAGCTTCTTCACGCAGCCGACGTTGCCAGTAAAAGAATGACTTGTCTGAAATACCATGTTCTCTGCACCAGGCAGTTTTATTCATTCCACTAGCCAGACATTCTTTTATGATGTTAGTCCATTGTTCACAGCGGACTTTGTGAGTAATTTTATCCATGAGATAGCCCTCCTTGAAAAACCTTAGATTTTTTAGAGTAATTATCTCACAAAAACTAGCAAGCGACACGGTACCGGCTATTTACCATTTACGAAATAAATTTCTTTTCTCCACGATTATTTTAATACGCTACTTTACTTACTTTTTAATGTAATATCGACAATTTCTGGAATATTATTAAATCTAGGAAGTTTTTCTTTCTGACTTCCAAGACCTCTGGTTATAATCATATTTTTTACGGTTTTAAAATGATGGATTCCATCTACATATTCGGGAAACAATCCCTGATCTCCACCAAATACACCTCCTAACACAGGAAGAATAATCTGACCACCATGATCATGACCACTGACAACCAAGTCAATATTCCATGTCTGAGCAGCTTCCCCAAAAATAAAACTATCCGGACGGTGAGCCATCATGCAACGAAAAACATCTGTACTTTCAAAGTCTTTCAAGAATCCATAAATTTTAGGATCCATATGTTCCTTTTTAGTCGAATCTTCTCCATCCAGTGCAAATGCATAATCATAAATACCACCAATTCGTATCTTATTTCCCTTAACCTGAATATCCTGATATTCCTTGTCCAGAACAACAGCACCAGCCTGTTCTAATTCTCTTACAATATCTGATGATCGATTGGCCATAAAATTCTCTTCATGATTTCCAAGTGAATAATAAACCGGAGCTATTTTCACCAGGTTTTTTATCAAACCTGTGGCCACATGGGCATCCTGTCCGTGCGCATTTATCATATCACCGACTACTAGAATTATATCCGGTTTCTGATCTTTTATTTTTTCAATTAACCTGGTATTATTCTTACCAAACTCACTATTGTGTAAATCAGAAATCATGACCATTCGAGTCTCATTCTTGATTCGATCTGATTGCAGTGTATAACTGGATACAGTTAAGCATTTATACGAAACAACAATACCTACGGTTAATAATATTGCAGTAATTAATACTACTAACAAAAATATCAACAAAAATCGCTTCTTTTTTGATTTGAATTTCTTCATAAACTCACTCTGCCCTTCTATTATGCTAAATTCAAATTTATCTAATCTATTATACAGCATAAAAAAAGAAACAAGAACCAAAGATTATAAAATAGGTGAATTAAAATAGCATTATCAATAGTAAATGTATTTCTATTGTGCCAAGGCATCCATACTCTTAAATAAATAATTCCATCGTCAATCGCTGGATAGCTAATACTTTCATAATCATTAACTTCTTGAGACAAAGTAACAAGCGAAAGTCGTGTAGTTGATTTATCGTTTGCAAAAATTCTGATGTTGCACTTGTTCGTACCATCAGTTGTTGCACTTGCCTTGCCAATTCTAAAAGTATAGTGCTTTCCTTTTTCAACTGTACTGTAAAAGGAATAAATGCCACCAAGTTTACCTTTTCTGTAAATTAAAACGATATAGAATTGTTATGTTTTGTAATGGCAAGGTCAGATGGTTTTGATGTGTACTCAATTGAATCAAAATCTAACAAATTATTATCAATAATAATTGTATTTTGTAACTCACTTAAATCACTCTTTAATTTAGTTGGTCAGTAAATTCCCAAATCAAATAAATGGCAATATTCATATTTATTTCCGTTCATATAAGATGCAAATTGTGTTCCTCCACAACATCCACCAATTAGACACTGACATCTTGACAATAGTACAATAGATGACAAATACTCTAAACTTTTTAGATAATTGTCATTCTCTCTATCGTGATGTACCCAACTTATTCTTACATTATCTCCGTTTTCATTCTTTAAATTGTAGAATTGATCGTAATATTCCCTTTTGTTAACGAGGATTTTGCCAGGGAATTTGCTTTCAAATTCATCGACAATTTTTTTCTCCTCTGTGGCAAGATAGATGTAGTCACATTTAAATTCTTGCATTTTTATTTCGACCAATGAAATTACATCTTTGATCTCTGGCTGAACTTGATGACCTTTTGGTTTATTCGCAGTATAATCAGTCCCTCTACAAAGAACTCCTATTGTCCGTTTCTTCCCATCATCTAAAATAGTACGATATTCATTTTCGATATATTGAGATGTTTTCTCGTTAAAAACAATGAACTTTTCATATAATTTGTGGAACAATTCAATACTGTCGGGAGAAGGTCTCATAGGAATTATAATATTAGCTTTTTCAGTATCACATGTAATTGTTTCTTCTCCATCCAATAATTCACATCCATAAGGTTGTTTTAAAAATTGTTCCCATAAATTTACGCCCTCATTGTTTTTAAAATCAACATATGGTAAATAACCATTGGATAAGCAATATATAATATTCACCAACATATTGTTCATAAAGCTCATTTGAAATAGTGGATAATCCCACTCACCACGTTCTATTTTACATTTCTTCAAATTGCTGACAGATAGTTTTTCAAAATCTGTTTTTCTCATATACTTGTCCAATCGTACAAATTCCGAAACTTCAGTATATTTTTTTGGTAACACATTCTCAACTAATTCTATCTGCTTAATTGTCATTTTATTTAGTATTGTTTTAATATTCATAAAAACATTCCTCCCAAAAAAATATATTATATAACGATTTACGAATCAACTGATAAATCATTTATATATATTTTTTCATTACAAAACCATATAATATTCTGTTGTATACCATTTGATAATAGATATTAAATAATACAAGATAGGAAATTTGTTATTGATCATTTATGCAATTCTTTAAAGTTATTATCGTATAATTAAGCATAATTAATATGTATATTTATTCATTAATGATAGGTTCAATAATCTCTCTAAATTAAATTTCTCTTTCGTCTTGTAAAAACATATTCTCCTTTAACGTAATGTATTGCCGGCACTATACAGGTTTTTGTATTGCTGTGGAGTGCGTTGCGTCGAGGCCAGAAAACTCAAATGCATAAATGTCCACCTTAAGGACGGCTATGTTGATATCCTGGACACTAAATCGCACAAAGATCGGCGTTTGTATCTTTCCGAGGAACTCATCAGCTATCTTGCCCAGTATGATAAAGCTGTGCCAGCATGCTTTCCGGAAAGAGAATATTTCTTCCCTGGTGCAAAGGGAGGTATCTGTTCAACAACCGCAGTATCAGCCAATTTCAGAAAAATATGGGTTTCTGCCGGATTAAAACGGGACGGTAAAGTCAAACCCAGGGCATATGATTTCAGGCACCATTTTGCCTGTGCTAATATCATGCGGTGGTCACAGGAAGGCAAGGATGTCCATGCCATGCTTCCATATCTAATGCGATACATGGGACATTCCTCGCTGGAGAGCACCTATTATTACATCCATCTTATACCTGATTACTTTTCTCAGTATACCAAGCTCACATCTTCCACGGAAGATCTGATACCGGAGGTGGAAGCGTATGAAGTATAAGAGAAAAAAAGACAAGGATTTCTGGGTGCTTGCCCGTGCGTATCTCCATGATTATATGCCCGCCGTCAAGAATCTCTCGGATAAGTCGGTTGATGCGTATAAACAATCTCTAAAAACGTACCTTTCTTTTTTGAAAGAGGTCAAATCCCTTACAGAGGAAAAAGTAACATTGGATGCCTTTTCACGGGATAACATCAAGGAATATGTAACATGGCTAAAGGATAAAGAGTTCTCTCCTAAAACCATAAACTTAAGGCTCACGGCTATTCGGTCATTCCTCAAATACTGTTCGGAGGAAGATTTCGAGCTGCGTGGCATTTATACAGATGTATGCTCTGTCAAAAAAGTTAAAGAAGAGAAAAAAGCCTTACAGTACTTGAAACCGCAAGCAACATCAGCTATCCTGTCCGCATATGGCGTTGATACGTCAAAACACCGGAGAAACAGGATGATGTTAATCCTTTTGTATGATAGCGGTGCCAGAGTGCAGGAACTTGCTGACCTTAACATATCCTCCCTTCATATAGGAGAGGAGAATCCTTACATAACACTTGTAGGGAAAGGTCGCAAGAGCCGTAATGTCCCACTTATGGCAAAAACAGTAAAGCATCTGAATGTTTATATACAGGAGTTCCATCCGGGCAATGAGGAGGCCCCGCTGTTTTATAGTATCCTTGGCGGAAAACCTCATAGATTGTCCACCGACAGCATCAGCCTTGTTCTGAAAAATGCAGCTGACATGGCAAGAAAAAACTGCGATGAAATCCCTGACAATGTACATTGTCACCTCATCAGAAAAACAAAAGCTATGGACCTTTACCGTAATGGCGTGCCGTTGCCGTTTATAATGCAGCTTTTGGGGCACGAGAGCATGTCCACAACTTCAGGATTCTATGCTTTTGCGACCTTAGAAATGATGAGCGAAGCCATCAACAAGTCTGCTCCCAAAGTTGACGATGACGAAAAGCTGTGGAAGAACGCTGATATAAGGAAAGCAATCTTCTCGCTTGACTGACCCGAAATACTATGCCGAAGAATTGGATACGAATAATAAGAATACATGAGGTAATAAGATTTTTCGGCATAGTTTTTTCTTCGGCATAGTCGCTGTTATGCCGAATTCGGGATAACTCAGATCAAGGGAGCCAGTATACATCAAAAGAATACACAGAGTTGTGTGAAAGCCTTGGGATAACACAAAGCATGAGCAAAGCAGGTTATCCATATGATAATGCTCCAATGGAGCGACACTTCAACACATTGAAAAATGATTTGATTTACCAGCATTATTATCATACAGAGGAAGAACTCTATACTGCAGTCGAAGAATTTGTGTATGTGCATTATAATCATGTACGTCCGCATTCTTATAACAATTACAAAACGTCTTTCGAGGCACGCTACGGGGTTGCATAACCCCTGTAGCCAAAATTAGGTCGTAGTGTTACAAAAATGCTTGACCACAACAGTGTAATGCCATCCAATAGATTAACCCGATATGAAGTACCAACAGGAGAATCTCCTTCCGGAATACCGCTAGAAATAATTACTCCATTTCTGACAATTACACTATCTATAGCTATATAGATTTTCCCATAGCTACCAACAACCAGACCGAGTTTTTTGAACTCATCTAAATCACTCTTTCTCAAGTTTAAAATTTGATTTTAACAGGATTATGCTTACAAATCCGTTCTTCTTTTGGTGGAAGTTTCATATAATTTCCATATTTTAATCGTAACATTTCATCATAATCTTTAAATATCATAAATTCTTTATTTTCAAATTTAATCTTCGTATATTTTTTAGGCATATCTTTAGGAAAATGTATTTTATAACATGATAATGTTGATAGATCAACCCAAGCATAATTTGATTTCTGTTGATTACTTTTCTCAATATTTATATTCGCCTTATAAATCTGCTTACTTCTAATAGACTTTGGAATCATTTGTAAAAGCTTTTTTAAAAATTTCTTTTTCCAATTTTCATTCTCATTAATTAAATTTCCTCTATTAAAAATATTTCGTCTAATACCATTAAAATACAGGTGGCTTTTTCCTAAGAAATTTTTAGGAATTTTATCCAATGGAAAAATATCAATCCAAATACCATTATGTCCTTTTTCAATATTATCTCCATCGGTTAATAATATTGTTCCATCTTTTCTAACTTTAGCATGATCAATATTTGTGTCGCTATCTGTTTTAACATTTTGAAGAAAAAAACCATCTATTGGGTGATTTTCCCAGCACTCGCAAAATTTATTATATTGATTTCGTGTCATAACGATATCAATATCATCATCCCATGGAATGAACCCTAAATGCCTAACAGCTCCTAATGCAGTTCCTGCATATAAAGAATATTTAATATGCTCTTTTACACAGAAATTGTGTACTACCTCTAATATTTCTAATTCTGTTCTTTGTAACTTTATTAATACATCTGGTTGCATATTCTACCTCAATTTTCTAAGTTGCTTGACTATGTTTTAATTTCCATGCATGCAATTTTTGATAAATACTAACAGGTACACAAGCCTTTAACACATACAAATACGGTTTATAACAAGTTAATCCATGAAATCCCATTAATTTATATCCACGACTTCTTGTTTTTGCACTATTCAATCTCGCATGAAAATTCCTTCTCTTTACTGCATTAACATCTTCCAAAATAACATATAATTCATCCGGCAAATTATATCCTTTAAAACCATGTGCAAGAAATCTGCACCATAAATCTACATCCTCAACTCTCAAAACAGTTGGATCTAAAGAATATCCTCCCAATTCATCGTAAACTTTTTTATAAGTCATAATCGTTGCATGAGAAAATGCATTGGAATATAACATTGTTTTTTTTGTTGGAAATGGTGTTTTCACAATCGATGCTATTTTCTTTTCACCATCAAATACAGTAACACCTGTTCCTACTAAATCTATTTCTGGATGCTTTTCCAAAAATTCAATTTGCTTTTCAAATCGATCTGGCAATGACCAATCATCAGCATCCATCCTAGCAACTAATTCTGTTTTTACATATTTTAAGCAATGATTTAAAGAATATGGCAATTGTTTGTTGTTCTTATTTTCTAAAATCAAAAATTTATCTGGATATTCTTTTTCATAAGATTTCAAGATTTTTAAAGTATTATCAACAGATCCGTCATCACAGCAAATCATTATCCAATCTTTATAAGTTTGATTTAAAATTGAATCAATAGCTTTATGTAATGTTTTTTCACAATTATAGCAAGCCATGATTACTGATATCTTTTTATCTACAATCATTTTTTCAATGTCTCTCCTAAAATAAAATCTTATTTTTTTAAGTTACCTACATTTTGCATTAATCATCCCCCTAAAAATATAATCAATATATCCAATTATTGTTGAAATTATAACTGTCAATATAAACACACTATATTCTGGCATCTTACATATTTTTAATATTATAGCTATAACCAGTGGATGAATAACATACACAAATAAGCTTATCTTTCCCAAAATAGTAAAGTCAAAATTCACTAGATAATCTTTTGCTGCAATAATTAAATTAAATAAAAAATATGCTGTTGGCAAAGTAAAAATTATGTAAGAAAATCGAACTTGTTCCATATTTTTTAACATTATAGCTTCTAGTGAAAGACAAGAAAATGAAATTATAAATCCTAGTGCATAAAATCTCATTCTTTTCCTTTTATCACTACTTACAACACAAACGAATACTCCCATCATTAATAATGGTAAAACTCTAGTAATGGATATTAATATACAATTTAATTTATCAAAAATAATAAAATATTTTTGTAAAAAATCAGGAAGAAAAATTCGATAACTATATTGAACAACTTCAAAAAAATACAATACTATTAATATAAATGGAAACTTGTCTACCTTTATTTTGAAAAGTATAAATGGTCCTATGTCAAGATTTAGTACAAGTTAAAATGAGTTTTTCCTCATCCTAACTTGTCATCTGCAATTCGTCTTTCTGGATTTTACGATACAACTTTTCATACTCATTTGGAGACATATAGTCACA
>NZ_JABRXE010000022.1 GCF_018982945.1 Anaerostipes faecalis
GTGACTATATGTCTCCAAATGAGTATGAAAAGTTGTATCGTAAAATCCAGAAAAACGAATTGCAGATGACAAGTTAGGATGAGGAAAAACTCATTTTAACTTGTACTAAATCTTGACATAGGACCATATGTCACTTTGTGTCTTGCGGATATATCCTGCAGAGAAAAAGTGTTGCAACCTCTGTTGCCAATCATCCATATGCAAGTAGTATTGCAAAACTGATGATTTTCCGAGGGTATGGGGAGCGGAATCCCTATCAAGTATGCCGAAAAGGATGACCTAAAATCCATGAAATGGAGTTTTGGGAATCCATAGGCGTATCTTGCTTTAGAAATAATATTCCCTTATATATACGGAAAGAGAGAAATCCTTATACAACATAGGAACATAGAAATCGAAAAACTAAGAAGTGGAAGAAAAATGAATTCCTTGGTATAATTGAATGGTATGATTATTTATTCAATAATAAGGTGAGGAGGGATTGTTTTGGCAAAGTTTAATTGGGTTGTAATTACCAGAGACGATGTTATTCGTGCAATTGAAAGATTTCTTGTCAATAATCCAGAGTACCCTGAACCTCGTTCAACATTTCTTCTTTATGATGGGAAAAAACTTCCTGCAAAACATATTCGTGGAATGGCTTATCAAGAGCATTTTGGTGTGGAAATCAAAAAAAGTGATTTTGGTGGAGGAATGGAAACGGTAAGATTTTTTGAAAGACTGGGTTTTGAAACAGATTATTGTGGAAGTTCAAAGGGTAATATAAAGACCAAAGAAATAAAGAAAGAGATTCATTCTAAAAAGAAAACAATTGAGCCCAAAGTGCAAATTAATAATGCTAACACTGAAAAGAAACAAACTCAGATTAGTGATGATAAAATGGATTCAGAAAAAATTGTTATTCCATCAAAGCAAGTAATTGAACAGAAAAATGCACTGCAATTAATTCTTAATAGAATGTTTAATGGGGATATTGTATGTGAAAAAACTTACCCTTGGTTAAAGACACCAGAAAAGATTGATGGAATCTATAAAAAACTTTATGACGCACTATTATCATATCGTGGAGACACTTCATTTGCAAAGAAGAATGTTACATTGCGCTGTGATTTTGTGTGTGAAAGTCAAAAACTGATTATCGAATATGATGAACGTCAGCATTTTTCTGAGGCACGGAGAATTTCTTTGGAAGCATATAAGGAAATTGATGTTCTTTATGATCGTTCATTATGGATAAAGGCATGCTGTGATGTGAAAGCAAAAGATAATTCTCCGATAAACAGAGATGAGATACGAGCGTATTATGATAGCACAAGAGATATTGCTTGTTATGAGAATGGTTATAAATTGGTACGTATCATGCATGGACAAATTGATTTCGAAACTTCTGATGCGGAAGAAAAATTAAAGGATATTCTAAATAGGGCTTTTCATCCTGTAGTTGAAAATCATGAAAATGAAGAAACAGAAGAAATAGTTACAAAAGAGAAAGCATTATCTATTAAGGTTGCGATGTATTTGCAAACGAATGAGCTAAAAAATAAAAATGCATTTGAAAAAATATTGCCAGTTATGAAAAAGGCAGATGCAGATATCATCGTCTTCCCTGAATATTGTTATGTTCCGTTTGAAGGTAAAATGACGAATAAGGACATAGCTTTGATTGAAGATCAGGATGATATTTTTGCTCATTGTTTAGAGTTGAGTAAAGAAATTGGCAAGGCAGTCATAGTAAGTAGCCATGATAAGTATGATACCATTTTCAGTGTGTTTGCAAATGCAAATCCTTTACCGGGTGAAACAGATTTGAATTTGTACATCAAGCACACGATGTGTGGTAGTTCATGTTTGGAGTTTGAACAGTATCCAGAAATAGCTGGAGATATTTTTAATCCTATTTTGTATAAGGGTTATTTGATTGGAATGACTATTTGTTATGATTGTAATCATGCATTATTTAGTAGAATGTACGGCATATATGGAATAGATTTAATCATTAATAGCACAGGAGGCAATGTTATTTATGATAAATGGTTTAAGTATAATAAAGTAAGAGCCATTGAGAATAACTGTTATACTCTTGTGACTATGGGTGGTAACGGGGAGGAGCCAAATAGCAATAATTATGTTTTTGGATTTAATAAGAATGGGGGGCAATTGAGTTCAATCAATCTTTGTGGTGATTCGACCAAACACAATATTTCCGGTGGACTATATGTATATGAGATTACAAATGATGCAGGAAAATCGGAAATTGACAACAGCAACAAAGTTGAAACAGAAAATAAAAAGTGGCAGCTCAGCTACAGGATTGGAAATAGTGTAGCATTGTGTCAAGAAGCTGAAAAAATTTCTGACCAGATTTTCCGTAAGAAAGTTGGCGGGTATAATGTGTTTTTCTTTATGGTCGAAGGAATGGATATTCTAAAACCAGAGAAAGTACAGACACTTTTATATTCAAGAAAAATCAAAAAGTACGGAAATCGGAAATATGTAATCATCAATAGGCATGATAATGTTGATGAAAATTTTTTTCTTGAAAAATTATCAATTGTTTTAAAAGTACGCGCGATGGAAAATTACTGTGCAGTGATACTTGAATCGAATAACATCAATAAGTGCTATCAGTGTGGAAAAAATAGAACTGCACAAGTTGTCAAGCCATTCGATGGAGTATGGGGAATTGATCTTGAACGAACTACAGGACCAGAAGCTATTTGGAGAAACAAACAAGGTATGCGAGAGTCTTGGAGAAAGAATTATGAATGGTTAGTAGAAAACGCTGAAATACTTTATGAAGAAAACTAACTCTGGTTAAACAATAGTATAAGTAAACGAGTGCAACCTTCGTATGATTTATTTCATACGGAGGTTTTTTTGCAATTTTCTTATTTTGACAAATATTTACTAAGACATGTTGTATAAGCCTCCTTTCGGATTGGGATATATAGAGGAGTAAGTAATCTCCTTCTATATGAAAGAAAGAGGTAATGAACAATGTCAGAAAAAAGATGCTATACAGTGAAAGATTTACAGGAGATTTTAGGAGTGAGCAGACCGTCTGTTTATGATCTTTTGAAGAAGAATGAATTTCGTTGGATCTTAGTTGGGGGCAAATACAGAATTTCCAAGAAGAGTTTTGATGTCTGGCTTGATGAAAATGAAGAATCTGAGTAAAGCTCTCTTTGTGGTCGAAATGATTTTACCATCATTGACAGACTAAAATTATTTCGCAAAATGCGTTATATTACATGAAACAGAAAGGGGGATTCGGCTTGTGATCAGTGAACAGATGGACGCAGAATTTCATAAAGTTGCAAATGAGATTGCAAAGAATAATCCTTATCAAAGAAAAGAATCAGAAGAACGAACAATGATGACGGTCCATGAAATGGGTGATCTGCTTGGAATAAAGAAGACGGATCGCTACTGGCTGCTTCATAAAGGATTTTTCAAAACAAAAGTTGTATTGGGAAAGACTTGGATTGATATTGCTAGCTTTGAAAAATGGTATGCCAATCAGGTGAAATACAAAAAAGTAAATGGCGACGAACCGGGGAAAGATTTGAAAGCATGGTCTTATTCCCCACAGGAGTTAGCACAGGAACTTGGTGTCACAGACAGTGTCTTATACGACATCTTAAAACGTGAAAATATTGAAACTGTTACGGTGGATTATTGGAAGCGTATTCCCAAAGAAGAATTTGAAAAATGGTATGCTAGCCAGTCTCGTTATCGAACCAGAGCTGATCGTGAGAAAGATTTGGCTGCAGAAGCTGCAACAATTACGATGCCGGAAATGGCACGATTACTTGGGACTACACGAAGTACTGTTTATTCCATTTTGAATAATCCCAATTATAAAGAGTTCTTTGATTTTGTGGTAATTGCGGATAAGAAAAGAATTACAAAAGAAAGCTTTCAGAGATTTTTAGACGGACAGAATCGATATCACTTGGATGCTCGCATTGAATATTCAGAAGTTGCCGCAGAAGAAAACATGGCACTGGCAGATTTCAGAAGAAAGAAACTTTTTAAGTCCGGTGTTCGTAGAGGAAATGGGAATAAAAACTATTTGACCAGAGCAGAAGCTGCCATGCTTGCGAAAGTGTCAAAGCCGACCATTGATTATTGGGCAAACAAAGGACATTACACAATTATAAAAATTGGAGAGTTGGTCCGAATACCCAGAGCAGAATTTGAAGACTGGTTAAATTACAGAGAGAATATGGAGGCGAAATAATACATGGCATCAATTAAAAAAAGAGGAAACAAGTTTTGTGTGATTTATCATTACAATGACAGTGAGGGAAAACGTAGACAGAAATGGGAAACATATGACACGAAGGCAGAGGTAAAGAAAAGAGCGAAAGAGATTGAATATCGAGCTGAGATGGGAATAATCTCTGTTCCAAAATGCAAGCTGCTCAAAGAACTGCTTGAAGAGTATGTCGTATTATATGGAAAAGATAAATGGGCACTTTCTACATATGAAGGGAATGTAGGTCTAATTCGGAATTATATCATCCCTATTATTGGAGATACGAAACTGTCAGAGATCAATACCCGGTTCATAGAGAAATATTACCAAACACTGCTGAAAACACCTGCAGTAATCAATCCGATCTTTGGAAAAAGATTAAATGAAACGGTAGGCACAAGTACTATTCGAGATATCCATAAGCTTCTTCGCAGTGCTTTTGATCAAGCTGTAAAATGGGAGCTTATGGAAAAGAATCCCTGTATCCATGCGACAGTTCCAAAGCATAAAGCAAAGAAAAGAGAAATCTGGACAGCAGAACAATTAATGTACGCAATCGAAGTATGTGATGATGAATTCACAAAACTTGCATTGAATTTGGCATTTGCCGGGTCACTTCGTATTGGTGAACTGCTGGGGCTTACATGGGATTGTGTAGATATTTCTCCGGAAGCGATTGAAGAAGGCAGATCCTACATATATGTGAATAAGGAATTGCAGCGTGTTTCAAAAGAAGCTGTTAAGGAATTAGATGGAAAAGATGTGTTATTGATTTTTCCGGAAGAAAGCAAACGTTGCAAAACCGTTCGTATCTTAAAAACACCAAAAACTGATAGTAGCGTAAGAAAAATCTTCTTACCAAAGAGTGTGGCAATGATGCTGATAGACTGGAAAAACTCTCATAAGGAAATCAAAGAAATTCTGGGGGAAGAATATCAGGATTATGGACTGATCATGGCAACTTCTTATGGACTTCCTGTCAGTGGATCTTTTGTGAGAAAGGGATTAAAAAAGCTGATTGAAGAACATGATCTTCCCCCTGTTGTGTTTCACAGTATAAGACATACCAGTGTTACTTACAAATTGAAACTCAATGGTGGAGATATCAAAGCAGTTCAGGGTGATTCCGGTCATGCCCAGGTCAATATGATTACTGATGTTTACTCTCATATTATAGATGATGACAGAAGAAGAAATGCGGAATTGTTTGAAGATGCTTTCTATAATAAGAAGAACTTAGATCCACAGATCCATGAAGCGCCCGCTGGTAATACAGTGCAGGTGCCGGAAGGGGTGGATGCAGAGCTGCTTTCAAAAGTATTATCTAATCCTGAAATGGCTGCTCTTCTATCCTCTCTTGCAAAGAGTCTGCAGAAATAGTTGTGGACATTGGTGTAAAGAAATTGTTAGTTGGATAAAGAAAAAAGAAATGAGAGTAATCGCTTTCTAATGATATAATAGTTTTCGACCAAAAAAACAAATATCAAGGAGGATTACTCTCATGGACATTGTAGC
>NZ_JABRXE010000023.1 GCF_018982945.1 Anaerostipes faecalis
AATTAAAGAGAATTTCTCCAGATGGATATGTTGAAGGAGATGTAATCTAAAGAGTTTGATATGTAAAAGCTTTGTGAAATTTATGATTACCATTGATATTTTAAATATTTTATATTAGAATGATACTGTTGAACGATGCACCATTTTTGGCGGGTCATTCAACCACTATATTTAGTACAAAGTTTTATTAACTTCCCAAATATAGATAATTAGTCTGTTACAAGTCTCATTATAACATAATATGACTGTTTATGCCAACTACTTTTTCCTGATAATCTGCTTCTCCTGTCACCAAATATATGTTATTATATTGCTTCTCTGTCAAACGTAAAAGTCTTACTGTTCCGGTTTTAGGTGCGTACTCTTCAATTCGTCTGTAATGTTTTTCGGATGCTTTCCTATTTTGCACTATCCGCATATACGCTTCCGGTGCTATTCGCAAATAGCCATCTTTATGTAAAAACTTTCGAAGCCTCGTATACTCTGTTTTAGTTCCCCATCTATCTGTTGGACTAAGAATAACAAGTAATCTCATTCCGTAATTCCCTCCATACTTTCAATCGGCAGAATCATTGGTACCTTTAATTTTTCCGTCGAAGCATCTAAAATAATCCTCTTCAAACTTTCCACCATAATATCAATCGCCGACATTACATTAACCTTGACTCCATCGACAATACAGGCATTATGTAATACATGCGCCAATTCTCTTCTTTCTGATTTTGTCAACTGAATGTTTGACGCTATATTGTTGTGTGCTACTAAATCAACTATTGCACGATACGGTTCTATCAAATCATCAGCCAGATTAAATGCATTCAATTGATTGTCATGATGTATTCCAAAAGTTGGATGAAAACCCGTTGCCACCAGTTTTCTTGCAATTGCACTTCTTACAACAGCATAGCCATAATTCAGTCTGCTATTGATAGGGTCCTCACTTCTTCTGTTAAATCCCTCATGATAATATGCAAAATATTCTTTAGCAGCTAATGATTCACAGTAATCCACATTTTCCTCATCTACAGTTGCCACATGCTCTGCAATTCTTTCCGCACCATCCAAACCCATAATAGACAAAGCTCTGGATTGATTACTTATCTTTTGTTTTATAATATCAATCCATAATTCCATATATTTTTCATGTGTAGTATTTATTTGTGCATGCATTAATTTAGACTGCCTTGCATGACCTTCAAATGGCAACACAATGGCTGTCGGTAAATATCTGTCATCCAGCGTCATCAGTGCCACCTTATTTTGACTTAAGATAGATAAATCCATTGTAGAAAGTCGTATATTAGCACCATGTACCATAATCTGATTCAAGTCCTCTATCGGCACAACTGCAATTCCATCGTCTGTTGTGATTTCCAATTGCCCTTCTTTTATGTGTATTTCTGCTGCATGACTAATTTCAAGTGTACGAAATCCCATAAATGTTACCTCTCAAAGCATCTTTAAGTATACATATTTTATTTCTTCCTGCCCCTCTGTGAAATAGGGCTTTTCATCAACTCCGACTTCTGCATTATCCGCATCAGTGCCTGTTTTTCTTTCTCTGTCAGCTTATTGTAACGGAGCTTGGTCTGCTTACAGAAAACCAACAGAAGCTGTTCTGCCCGGCTTCCTTCAAAGGCTGCCACTTCCTCCAAATCCTGTCGCAGTTCTTCTGCCACAGAGGTCTTCGGTGCTCCGTCATTTCTTCCAACGTGGGCGTTTCTGATATCTTCTAAAATGCCGTCCATGTCCTTATGTACCCGGCTACGGAAATAGTCGCCTTCTTCCACATGGGCTGACTGCAACAGATACATGGTTTTGTCCTGTTCCGTTGTCTGATACTTTTCCATGATTTCAGCCCTTGCCACATCCACCCATGTATTCAGGTTCTGTATCTGCATGGATGCAATCCCTTCCACATAGATTTGTATGTCGGCAAGAAGCTTTGTGAAATCCGGGTGGGTTGCCAGTTCACAGAGCAGTGCCGTATCCACCCGTTTACTCTTTAATAGCTCTATCATTTCGTCACTCAGATGCAGGTCAGAAAGCTCTGCATTCGGGTGACGTTTTGTTTCTGTCCGGGCAAGCAGATAATCGGCAGTCACACCGTAAAAGTCAGCCAGACGGTTGATGGCGTGATGGCTGATATCCTTGTAATCCTCCGATTCATAGCTTCCGAGGGCAGATTTTGACAGCCCGGTTTCACCGGCAAGCTGTTCCAAGGTCAGTCCCCGCTCTACCCGTAGGTCTTTTAATCGTTCCTGTATGGTTAATGCCACAGTATCATCTCCTCATAATCATTTTCTTCTCCATTCTACCACATTTCCGTAAAAGCGGAAAGTCCTGCCAAATGTCCTATATTTCCTGCCTTTCGGATATACGGCACAGCATGAAAAATAAGTGTAGACTTTTCTTAGTTCATCGATGAGCCGTACCTTGAAAATAAAGAAATGTCCACTCTTTTGTGGACGGGAAGGAGTTACATGCCACAATACGCTATTTTACGATTTGCAAAGCACAAGGGAGCCCCATCCGGGGCTCTGGAAGCCCACCACGAACGGAAAAAAGAACGGTATGCCAGTAATCCCGACATTGATACGGAACGCAGTAAATACAACTTCCACACCATCAAACCGAAGGAGCGGTATTCACGATTTATCAAGCACCGAATCGAGGAATCCGGCTGTCGTACAAGAAAGGACAGCACAAGGTTTGTGGATACGTTAATTACCGCAAGCCCGGAGTTTTTCAAAGGGAAATCCACACAGGAAACGGCAGCCTATTTTAAACGGGCTACGGAGTTTCTTGCGGACCGGGTCGGCAGGGAAAACATCATTTCTGCGGTGGTACACATGGACGAGAAAACACCCCATCTGCACCTGACCTTTGTTCCGCTAACCAAGGATAACCGGCTTTGTGCCAAGGAGGTTATCGGAAACCGGGCAAGCCTTACCAAATGGCAGGATGATTTCCATGCTTACATGGCAGAGAAGTATCCTGACTTGGAACGTGGAGAAAGTGCCCAAGTCACGGGAAGAAAGCATATCCCCACAAGGCTCTTTAAGCAGGCGGTCAGCCTTACCAAACAGGGAAAGAAAATCGTGCAGACATTGGATAACATCACCGTGTTTAACGCCGGAAAACAGAAGGAGGAAGCGTTACAGCTTTTACGGAAGTGGTTTCCCCAGATGGAGAATTTCCTCGGGCAGCTAAAGAAGTATCAGGTTACCATCGACGATTTGATTTCCCAAAACAGGGAACTGGAAGCCCGGGCAAAAGCCGGGGAAAGCGGAAAACTAAAGAATGCAATGGAACGGGCGAAGCAGGAAAGCGAATTAAGGGAGCTACACCGGCTCATGGACCGGATACCACCGGAGCTTTTAGCAGAACTCAAACAGGAAGCAAAAAAGGAAGACAGAAACCGATAGCCGGCATCTTTGGATGCCGGGAACCAAGGAAAGGAGGATGCCTATGGGAAAGAACCGAAACGGTACGGAATCGCCGGCAGGAAAGGTCCTTATGGCTGAGGACGGAAAACAGTATTTTGTGTATGGGAAAAACCACATTGAGATATCCGAACACTTTGCCACAAACGGTAAGAAGCTGGATGCCCTGCTTACGGATGTAATGCTATACACTGCGGAAGGTAAGATTTCTGCTTAAATACATTGATTATCACCCATGCTTACGCTATAATATTTTTACAGGCAGTATTGTAAGCGTGGGTTGTTTCAAAAAGGAGGATTTTGATGAAACAACCAAACAATACAACCATTTATAACACGGCACTTTACCTTCGTCTGAGCCGGGACGATGAGCTTCAGGGAGAAAGCGGAAGTATCCGCACCCAACGGATGATGCTCCGGGAATACGCCCACGAACACGGTCTGAACGTGGTGGGTGAATACATTGATGACGGATGGTCCGGCACCAATTTTGACCGCCCGGAGTTCCAACGGATGATTGATGACATCGAGGATGGCAGAATCAACTGTGTTGTGACAAAGGACTTGTCACGTCTTGGCAGAAACTACATTCTGACCGGGCAGTACACGGAGCTTTATTTCCCAAGCAAGGGAGTACGCTACATTGCCATCAATGACAACGTGGATACCCTTAACGGCGATAATGAGCTTGCCCCGTTTTTAAACATCCTGAATGAGATGCACGCCAGACAGACCAGCAAGAAGGTCAAGGCAGCCTTCCGCACCCGCTTTGCTAATGGTGCCCATTACGGAGCCTATGCACCCCTAGGGTATCGAAAGGACCCGGAGCAGACGGGACACCTTCTGATTGACCCGGATACCAAGTGGATTATCGAAAGGATATTTGAGCTTGCCCTGCACGGTGCAGGAGCAGCGAAAATCACACGGATACTGATGGAGGAAAAGGTTTCCACCCCGGCGTGGGTAAATTTCCAAAGAAACGGCACCTTCGCCCATGTATTTGAGGGAGCAGAGGAATCCAAACGGTATCAGTGGACGATAGCACAGGTAAAAAGCATCCTGAAGGATGAAAACTACATCGGGAACAGCGTGCACAACCGCCAGTCCACCGTCTCTTTTAAAAACAAGAAGGTGGTACGAAAGCCCGAGTCGGAGTGGTTCCGGGTAGAGAATACCCACGAAGCCATCATCACGAAGGAAGTATTTTTATATAAAATGTCAAGACCTAATGTACAAAAAATATTATATAAAAATGTACAATTAGTCTGTTTGTTTTAAGTGGTCTTTTAACCTGTATGACTTTCCTGATATTGGTATTACATGTGCATGATGCAAA
>NZ_JABRXE010000024.1 GCF_018982945.1 Anaerostipes faecalis
TGACTATATGTCTCCAAATGAGTATGAAAAGTTGTATCGTAAAATCCAGAAAAACGAATTGCAGATGACAAGTTAGGATGAGGAAAAACTCATTTTAACTTGTACTAAATCTTGACATAGGACCATTCTGATTAAATGCAAAATAGTGTTGTTTTTTACTCCAGAATCCCAAAGACCAATGCCCACTTGGATCCGTATAGTTCACCGGATTATTACAATCTAAGGGGGATTATTCCCCCTTAGATTTATTATTCATGCCTAAAATCATAAACATCTTTGTGTATATTCATTTTCTTTCCATTGATTTGTATGTATGTTTCCGTCAACCATTTTACTTCAACATTCCTACAATGGTATTCAAAATAAATATTCTTTTTCTTTTTTGTCAATTTCTGTTCTACTTCTACGATTACAGAATCGTCAACAGTCGCCCCTCCTGTTCCATTATATACATTTGCAATGTATTTTCCTTTCGGGGAATTAACTTTTCGAATGAGTTCACCTTTGGGAATACTTTGAGTATCCCATGTAAAATGATAAATTCCCCATCCCAAAATTATCACTAATACCATAACAACAACTACGGATATTTTAATGACTCTTTTCATAATATGCTATTTCCCCTTTCTTACAGAAACCAACATCGTGCCAAATTTAACATATTTTTTACTTTTTTTATACAAAGAACTACCCGTTCGATGATACAAAGAGTTTCCGTATCGTATCATACTAGTATCATGTGGGTCATCTCCATAAGATAAAGCATATTTCCATTTTGATGTACCTGATTTAACTTGATATAATCCAGCCCCTGCACACATAAATTCTCTAGTAAATAATACCGATCCAACAAATCCAAAGTGTATATTTCCAACATCATCATTCCGATATAATTTTTTTCCGCCATACTTATACACTTCTTTCTTTTCATTTAACATCCAACTCTTTTTTCGTTTCAAATCCCATTTTCCTTTTGTTTTAACTGCATTCAAAAAATATTTGTAAACAGAAATTACTTTTCCAATTTTGGATCCACTCCTACTTTCCAAAGCACTATTTAGTTTATTCTTCATTAGCCTAGCATTACTCATCATATATTTTTCTAAACTTCTAGATATATTAATAATTTTTTTCTTATGCCCACTTGGATCGATATAATTCACCGGGTTATTCGCACAATACGTATACAGATTCCATGTATCCGGTTCATTACCTTCTCCACGGTAAGTATCTTCCGTTAAAAATCTTTCGTCTTCGGGATCATAGTATCTGGCATTCAAGTAATAAAGTCCTGTCGTGTTGTCATAGATACCTCCGGTATAACACACTTCGTTATCAACTTTATTATCCCCATTGACTGTGGTTTCCCCAAAGTCTGTATATTGATAAGTTGCATCGGCAGTTCCGTCCTCTTTTACAAGACTCGTCGTACTTCCCTGGATATCCTTATTATATAGATAGTAAGAAGTATTGTCACCGCTGTAGCGCTGGGTTCCAATGATATTTCCTTCCAGACCGATCAGGTTCTGACTGGTCTGTGCTCCGGTCCCATCGGTCGTATAAGATACAACGCCGTCCTGATAATAATAATTGACCGTTTTATCTCCCTCGATCTTTTGGATCCGCTGTCCGTCTCCGTTATAGGCATTCTGCTGTACGATGGATGTTTTCCCATCTTTTGTGGCAGATACCTCACTCAAGCGATTTTCGGCATCGTAATCATACGTCTCTGTCTGTCCAGTCTTGGTACTCTTGATGCTTATCTGATTTCCATTGGCATCATAAGTATACTGTTTCACCTCATCCACAGCAGTTCCCTTGGCTTTCGTGGCAGTCTTGATCTGATCCAGTCCATTATAAACATACGTTGTCTGCGTCGTTCCGTCATCCTCAGACATCCGGTTTCCCACATTGTCATAAGTATAAGTAACCGTCTTTTGGCTGTCGTCATTTTTATGGTCTGTAGTAACAGTTTTTGTCAGCCTTCCCAGTTTGTCATACGTATATGCTTTGGTCTCGTTGACCTTCTTTCCATCTTCTTTTGGATAGTTGTTGATCTCTGTCTTTTTCGTGATGTTGGAATTCTTGTCATATTCATAATGGTAAGATTCCATCTCTTTTCCGGTCTCCAGATCCGTAGAAGACATCTCCTTGACGCGGTCAAAGCTGTCATAACCATAGACTTTCTTTACAGCCTTGTCTCCACTTTCCAGGATGTTCCGGTAATCTTTGATCTCTTTGACTCTGCCGTAAGCATCATACGTATAGGTGCGGACCGCCTTTTCTGTCGTGGAACTTCCGGATCTTACGGCTGCTTTGATCTCCGTGAGCCATCCGTCTTTGTTATAGGTGTAGGAAAGGCTCTTTACTCCGTTCTTTTCAGAAGGATAGGTGATTTTTTCCAGATTCCCGTCGGCATCATAGGTATAGGTGATCTGATGTGAGGATATATCATCGGCGGTCGGCTGTCCTCCCTGGCTTAATTCTGCAGATCCCGTCATCTGTCCCCGGCTGTCATAACCATATTCGGTATACCGGTAAGCAGTCTCCGTATTTCCAGTAACTTTATAATCCACCATTTCCACCAGCCGATCATGGATGTCATAGCTATAGACAGATTTTAGTGTCCTTTCTCCGGTGTTCTCTCCCACATCTGGTGCATTATAAGATTCTGTTTTCACCAAACGGTTTTTCTTATCATAAGCAAAGGTTTTGTATCCGCCGTTTTCATAAGTTTCTTTTATTTTATTTCCATTTTCATCGTACGTATAAGTTGTGGAGATACGTTCACTGCCGTCTCCGAGATCGGTGGTGCTTTCTGTCAGTCCTGCTTCATTGGTGACTTCCCGGTTGATGTGTCCTTTGGCATCGGTCACGCTGGTCGTGGTCTTTCCGTCTTCTCCAATGCTGTAAGCGATGGTGCTACTGATATTATCCTGTGTGACTTTTGTCACTCGGTTCTGGTCATCGTAAGCATAACCGGTCGTATTTCCGTTTCCATCAATAGCAGAAATCTCATTTCCATTGGCATCGTAGGATGTCTTTGTGACGATGGATGTATCATCCACGGTGACGGCTCCATGATCCACTTTTGGATTTTGGATCGTATGGGTCTGTTTTCCCTCCTTATCAAATAGGCTGATGGAGATCTTCTCTTCTCCACCGGTGCCGGTCCCAAGGAGGATGGATGCAGTCTCTTTCCCATCGTCTGTAAATACATGGTCAGTATAAATCCCGCCGTCAAACGTGCGGACTGCATTTCCTGCCCCGTCCGTCCAGGTTTTTCTAGTAATTTTCCTGATGTGGTATAAAAAAAGTTGACACCCCATTCTCAAGGATTTGATATATAATCAAGAGAATAAGGAGTGAACAAAAATGGCAGAAAACAGGAAATATGATCATGAATACAAAGTACAGGCAGTGAA
>NZ_JABRXE010000025.1 GCF_018982945.1 Anaerostipes faecalis
ACCACTGTAAATGTGGAACTGCGTACTTTTTGTAGAACGGTCCGGCGAGTTACCCCGGCCGGCGAGGTTAAGGACTTAAGGTCCGGAGCCGAAGTGAAAGCGAGCGTTAATAGCGCGTATAGTCAGCCAGGGTAGACCCGAAACCGGGTGACCTATCCATGTCCAGGTTGAAGCTTCCGTAAGAGGAAGTGGAGGACCGAACCCACATCCGTTGAAAAGGGTGGGGATGAGGTGTGGATAGCGGAGAAATTCCAATCGAACCCGGAGATAGCTGGTTCTCCTCGAAATAGCTTTAGGGCTAGCCTCATGAGAGTCTGCTGGAGGTAGAGCACTGAATTGCCTAGGGGGCGTCAAAGCTTACCAAAGCATATCAAACTCCGAATGCCAGACAGATGGTTCATGGGAGTCAGACCATACGAGATAAGTTGGATGGTCAAAAGGGAAAGAGCCCAGACCCACAGCTAAGGTCCCAAAGTGCGTGTTAAGTGGAAAAGGATGTGGGGATTCGAAGACAACTAGGACGTTGGCTCAGAAGCAGCCATTCATTGAAAGAGTGCGTAATAGCTCACTAGTCGAGAGTCCCTGCGCCGAAAATGTCCGGGGCTGAAACACGACACCGAAGCTTGGGAATGCGAATGCATTGGTAGAGGAGCATTGCATGAGGGATGAAGCCATACCGAAAGGAGTGGTGGACTTCATGGAAGAGAGAATGCCGGAATGAGTAGCGAGATGAAGGTGAGAATCCTTCAGGCCGAATATCTAAGGTTTCCAGAGTAAAGCTGATCTGCTCTGGGTAAGTCGGGACCTAAGGCGAGGTCGAAAGACGTAGTCGATGGATAACAGGTTGAGATTCCTGTACCACATATGGACAGAACTGTGGGGACACAGACAGGGAATGGAATCCGGGAATGGAGAGCCCGGAGCAAGCGAGGTAGGAGTCAGGCTGGCAAATCCGCCTGATGATCTGAAGACGTGATGCGTACCGAACATAAGTAGGGAAGTCCAGGCCCCTGGCTGTCGAGAAAAGCCGCTATCGTTTCATATGTGCCCGTACCGTAAACCGACACAGGTGGATGAGGAGAGAATCCTAAGGCCGACGGGAGAAGTGTTGTTAAGGAACTCGGCAAAATGACTCCGTAACTTCGGGAGAAGGAGTGCCATGAGAGTGGCCGCAGAGAAATGGCCCAAGCAACTGTTTAGCAAAAACACAGGTCTATGCAAAACCGAAAGGTGAAGTATATGGGCTGACGCCTGCCCGGTGCTGGAAGGTTAAGGGGAGAGGTTAGCGCAAGCGAAGCTTTGAACTTAAGCCCCAGTAAACGGCGGCCGTAACTATAACGGTCCTAAGGTAGCGAAATTCCTTGTCGGGTAAGTTCCGACCCGCACGAAAGGCGTAATGATTTGGGCACTGTCTCAACAACACACCCGGTGAAATTGAAATACCAGTGAAGATGCTGGTTACCTGCGCCAGGACGGAAAGACCCCATGGAGCTTTACTCCAGCTTGATACTGGGATTCGGCATGATATGTACAGGATAGGTGGGAGACTGAGAAGTAAGGACGTCAGTCCTTATGGAGTCGCTGTTGGGATACCACTCTTATCATGTTGGATTTCTAACCATCGGCCGTGATCCGGCCGGGGGACAATGTCAGGTGGGGAGTTTGACTGGGGCGGTCGCCTCCGAAAGGGTATCGGAGGCGCTCAAAGGTTCCCTCAGAATGGTCGGAAACCATTCGAAGAGTGCAAAGGCAGAAGGGAGCTTGACTGTGACACCGACGGGTGGAGCAGGTACGAAAGTAGGACTTAGTGATCCGGTGGTATAACGTGGGATTGCCATCGCTCAACGGATAAAAGCTACCCTGGGGATAACAGGCTTATCACTCCCAAGAGTTCACATCGACGGAGTGGTTTGGCACCTCGATGTCGGCTCATCGCATCCTGGAGCTGTAGCAGGTTCCAAGGGTTGGGCTGTTCGCCCATTAAAGCGGTACGCGAGCTGGGTTCAGAACGTCGTGAGACAGTTCGGTCCCTATCCGGCGCAGGCGGAGGAAATTTGATAGGAGCTGTCCTTAGTACGAGAGGACCGGGATGGACGGACCGCTGGTGTATCTGTTGTACTGCCAAGTGCATGGCAGAGTAGCCAAGTCTGGAAGGGATAAACGCTGAAGGCATCTAAGCGTGAAGCCCCCCTAAAGATAAGATTTCCCATACCATAAGGTAGTAAGACCCCTTGAAGACTACGAGGTTGATAGGGCAGAGGTGGAAGTGTAGCAATACATGGAGCTGACTGTTACTAATCGGTCGAGGCTTTAACCAGAGAAGGCAGAGTGAGGGATGACTTG
>NZ_JABRXE010000026.1 GCF_018982945.1 Anaerostipes faecalis
ATTCCTAAATTTGATGCACAGCCCTGCAGT
The DNA here is from genome assembly GCF_018982945.1 of Anaerostipes faecalis. GTDB lineage: Bacteria > Bacillota > Clostridia > Lachnospirales > Lachnospiraceae > Anaerostipes > Anaerostipes faecalis. Next base: position 31 of record NZ_JABRXE010000026.1, read on the forward strand.
CCTAAGTCTCTGTGATCATGATAATACTGGACTGCATCCAGTTTAAATTGTTTGTCATAGTGCTTTGCCATAATGAGATCCTCCTTCAGTGCGGTACCTACATTGTACCATGAAATAATAGATTGGGAATTCTCATTTTGACTTGTACTATTTATATTCTAGCACCATGTTATACAGATTACAAAGGTCACGATTGCAATAATAACGACACATACAATTGCCATAGATAGACTATATTCTGCAATGGTAAATCCAACAGATAATGCATCTATTGATGTTGCCACACCTTGTACAAAAAGGGCAGTCAGCCCAACCTCTGGTTTTTCGATTTCTTTATTTTTACTCTTGATTCCTTCCCAAAGCATTTTACCACCAACAAAAAGCAGTAAAATCAGTGCAATCCAAGGAATAAAACTTTCAAATACCTTAAAATATTGAATAATTGTATATACACATATCCATCCAATCATTGGCATTATTGCCTGAAAAAGAGCAAATATTCCTGCAACTCCGCACATCTTTTTCTTTTTCATTGTTGGTTCATTTAATCCGTTTGCAAGCGACACTGAAAAAGCATCCATCGCAAGTCCGACACCTAGCAGTACACTATTAAAGAAAAATAACATATTCCATTTCATCTTTCGTATCTCCTATCTTCATTAAAATTACCGTATACATATGTAAAACATATATATTGCATATAACGCTATCATGCATATACCTTCTTTGCGTTTAAGTCCTTTATTTTTCCATCCCAGGCACCACACTATGATACTAAATACAAAAAGTACAGAAATATCAATTATGTTTTCTGTTATAAATTCAATAGGACTGATGGCTCCTGTTATTCCAATCACCATTAATATGTTGAATATATTAGAACCGATTGCATTTCCCAGTGCCATATCCACTTCATTTTTTCTAGCTGCAACTACAGATGTTACAAGTTCTGGAAGGGAAGTTCCTATGGATACGATAGTAAGTCCGATCAATGTCTGACTCAATCCTAATGCACTGGCTATAGTTGAAGCACCGTCAACAACCCAATCTCCACCAAGTGCAATTGCACATGCCCCTCCAATTATACTAATCACACATTTCCATATCGGCATAATTTGTTTTTTGTCTATATCAATAGTATCCGTTTCCTGCTCCATCACTTCGTTTCTTGATTATAAAGCCAGACGTACCATAAAAACTATATAGCCAACGAATAAAATCAGTAATACACATCCGTCAAATCTTCCAACCTGCATACCTACTGTTCCAAATACTAACAGAAGAAGTGCCGCAACTATTGAAAAAGGAATATCTCGCCTTATCATTTCTTTATTTACAGACACCGATGCCATAATGGCACACAAACTAACAACTACCATTAAATTAAATATATTAGATCCTGTTGCATTACTTACTGCCAGTGTATTATTTCCTTGAATGGAGGCTGTCACCGATACTGCAGTTTCAGGTAGTGAAGTTCCCATTGCTACAATGGTTAATCCGATTATAACAGATGGAACCTTAAGTCTTTTTGCTACACCTGAACTCCCTTCTACAAAAAAATCAGCTCCCTTTACCAAAAAAATAAAACCTACTATCAAAACAACAATCGCCATAGGTACATTTTGAATCATCTTTTGCATAATTAATCTCACTTCCTTTAAATTATCTTGTTTTATACTACTTTCTTTTGCACATCCGCGCGGAATTTTTTTATTTCATGGAAAGACTTTTACGCTTTAGCATAACAAAATCTTTCCTAATGAAACAAAAAAGACTCAAGTATATTGCTTTTAACAACATACTTGAGTCTCATTCTGATATTGTCAATATTGGTTTACACTTTTTTCTCAAGGATGTTCAACCTATGCTGCCTCCCGTAATGAATCATAGTACTGTTGACGCTTAATCATCGGAAGCAAACCACCATTAGCAGAACAGATTC
>NZ_JABRXE010000027.1 GCF_018982945.1 Anaerostipes faecalis
GATGGTGTAAACTTACTGTCAGTTGGGAAAGATTAGAGAGACTCCAAGACATAATAGAATTCGCTTTATTTTTCCCAAGTGTATAACAATCCTTCTTCTTCGTCAACTATCTGATTTAAGGGTCATTTATGAAACCTTACTGCTATTTTTATTTTATCTGCCCTTGACATAGAGTCAAGTTGCAGATTTTGCATTAAACAAGCAGGTAAGGTTATTTTTGTGCCTTGCACATTTTTTCAATCAAAGTAATTTGAGGTTGGTTCTGATGCTTGCTGTCTTTTTTGCTGTCAATCCAGGGATTGTTACTTGAAGGCGATCAATATAGGATCTGCCCTGATCATAGTGGTCTGTCATAATCTCACGCATAGACACTTTCTCCACTGCTATGTTATCTGTCCCGGTGCGTTTCATCGACCTCTGCTCGCGACTATATCGGATGAGATCTATGATCTTTTCCCGTCCATAGTTTCGTTCATAGCATCTGAGTTTGCTCATTCGATCCGCTCCGGTCTGACTCCATCCCATCGGTCTGGAACTCAGTCGGTCAGAAAGAACACTGCTTACGTGCCCTTCCGCACTACATCCGGTCAGCAGTTTATTATGATAGCTTCGGATGACTGCATTCCAGTTTCCTAATGCATAGCTTTGCAGTTCATATATTGGTTCGGGATTGTTTGCTGATGCAAGCATTTCCTCTGTGTACTTTTTAAATTTTGCTCGTTGCTTTTTATAGATAAATTTGTACAGATTAGCTTTTGCTTCTTCTGCCTCATCCAGCATCTGGTTTGCAGCTGCGTTGATATATTTTGTCATATGAAATTTATCCACACAATACAAGCTACGGTCAACATAAGTTACTGCACTATTGATCCATGCAGCCCCATCTCCACTTATGAATACTCGTTGCAATTCGTCAGAATCATAGGTTGCTTCAATGTAACCCTGTACTTCTTCCCAAAATGTCTGAACCCCCTTACTTCCTTCATACAATCCACTGAAGTAATAGGTATTTACCAGTTCTTTGCGTCCCTTTACTTTTGGGCTTTCCTGCTTATATTCATAAATATATGCCAGCCGGCTGATAAAACCCTTATTCTCCTTTGACCACCGTCCGTGTTGTTCAGCAATGTGATCTTCATCTGCCTCAATAAAGAGATATTTACATTTTTTCTTTATCTCTGGAGTCTGAAAAGGTATCACATCTGCAATCCCGTGAACTTTGTTCATCACAGTCGTTTTTGTGATCTTTGATTTTGAAGGTATGACTTTTGAAGCTTCCTCATAACTGGTTTTTAGTGCTTCTGTCAGTATTGCAGTCTCTGCAGCTTCACTGAATCGCTCATGCGTATCAAGACCAAGCATCTCTTCCAGAAGATAATGATACTCTCCTCCGCTATTACGACTTTGGAAGTATGTGCTGTCAAAGGCCACATCCCCAACAGAGGTTATTAGAGTTCGTTTTTCATGACGGCATATATTGTACTTGAGTTTTCGCCAGGCATCATTGCACAGCCTTTCATTCATGCTAGAAAGAACAATACTTAGAAAACTAGCAGAAAAATTTTCAGTGGAAGCCTTGACCGAGGTTTCCAAGCTATAGAAATCTTTTGGATTTTTCAAAAATTTTTCCTCAGCTTCAATAATCTCTTTTACTAATACTTCTAATAATGCTACAATGTCCATGAGAGTAATCCTCCTTGATATTTGTTTTTTTGGTCGAAAACTATTATATCATTAGAAAGCGATTACTCTCATTTCTTTTTTCTTTATCCAACTAACAATTTCTTTACACCAAT
>NZ_JABRXE010000029.1 GCF_018982945.1 Anaerostipes faecalis
TATAAAATGTCAAGACCTAATGTACAAAAAATATTATATAAAAATGTACAATTAGTCTGTTTGTTTTAAGTGGTCTTTTAACCTGTATGACTTTCCTGATATTGGTATTACATGTGCATGATGCAAAACTCTGTCCATAATGGCATTTGCAACAACCGCATCATAAAATATTCCATCCCACTCATTAAAGTTCATATTTGTTGTTAATATAGTGCTTTTCTTTTCATATCGCATATCTATAAGCTGAAAGAATAGATTTGAATCCTCTTTATCAATAGGCAGATATCCAAGCTCGTCAATGATAAGCAGGCGGTAATGACAAAAATGCTTTAATCTTGCATCAAGCCTGTTTTCCAGTTTTGCCCGCTTTAGCTGTTGGAGCAGATCATTGCACTTTATAAAATATGTGCTTACTCGCTTTTTTGCGGCTGCAATACCGATAGAAGTTGCAAGATGTGTCTTTCCGACGCCACTCGGTCCAAGAAATACTATATTTTCATTCTTTTCGAGGAAGCCAAGACTTGCAAGCTCCCTCATTTCCTGTTCATTCACACTTGGCTGAAATTCAAAGTCGTAATCTTTAAGCTCTTTTACAAATGGAAATGCTGCGGCCTTTATCATAGACCGTGAAGCATTCTGTTCTTTAAAATCCACTTCATAATTACTGAGCTTTAACAGACCCTCCGTAAATGATAATCCGTTTGTTGTTACAAAATCTCTTATTTCATCAAGATGAAGTTTCATCTGGGTTAACTTTAACAATTCCAGATTTGCTGTTAACTGATTGTATGTACTATTACTCATAATCATAAACCTTTCCTATTATCTCAAGATTTTCTTTTGCTCTGTCCATTATGTGTTCATCTTTGAAAATATGGGATTTTCTAGCAATTGCAGCATAATGTTCAGAAATATAATTCAATTTTTTTGAACTTAATTGATGAATGGTTATTAATTCTGTGTTACAATGCACATGTATATAACCATCATATACCTGTAAAGAAACAATCTTTCCTACGTACTCTGGTGGGACAGAGTACTGGCATCCTTTGTAATAAAACATGCTTGAATGATTGACTTTTACGGTATTTGTGGTGATTTGATAAGGCTTTCTTATGGTATCAGCGGGTAGGCTGTTTAGGAAAGCCTTTTCTCTGTTAAAATACATCAGCGGAATTCTTCCGGTT
>NZ_JABRXE010000003.1 GCF_018982945.1 Anaerostipes faecalis
CTCAGCAACTTCGAGATAAATGGCTTCCGTCATTTTCCCAGAATGTTGATTGCTTTTTTTAGTACATCAAGAGCGTCCTGTGCATCACGAAGTTCACGTTTTAATCGTGCGATTTCTTTTGCTTCATCAGAAGCATAATTACCGGAACCACGGCATTCAATATCACCTGTCTCACGTAGCTCCTTTTGCCAACGTGATAATGTTTGTTGGCTGATTCCTAAATTTGATGCACAGCCCTGCAGTCCTAAGTCTCTGTGATCATGATAATACTGGACTGCATCCAGTTTAAATTGTTTGTCATAATGCTTTGCCATAATGAGATCCTCCTTCAGTGCGGTACCTACATTGTACCATGAAATAATAGATTGGGAATTCTCATTTTGACTTGTACTATTTATATTCTAGCACCAAAATCTTAAAATAATGATTGCATAAATAATGCACAATAAATACCACAAATGATAGTATGAACCATTTACAACCAGTGCTAATCCCCAATCAATAAATGCATGAATCGAAAACCACCCCGTCTCTAACCATGTAGGTATACTAAATAATAAATATATCAGAGACCACTCTATATACAAAACCATTATTTTTTTTTTATATTTTTTTATATAATTAGAATTTGAAGAATTATTCAAACATTTATTATCTTTAAATTCTAATTTTTGTGCTAAATAATATCCACTACATACAATAAAAAACGGCACTGCAACCCTAAATATAACATTTTCCAAATAGAAATTTCCAAAATCTGAAATATTCTTTAATGGTGCTACATGGATACCAATTACAAATAAAGATGCTATATATTTGGTTAAATCAATAGCAGGATTTCTATAACATCGTTTCATCATAACCACCTTAACATAATTTTTCTCACTCTGTTATATTATTTATACATTAAATCAAGAGAGTTCTCTAATGATAATACTTCTTCTTTTTCTAATGCTCTATCGTATGCAATAAAAGCTTGATAAACGGCATTTGAAATAGATTTATTACCAATCATTAAATTCATTCCAGATATATTCATTTTCTCTAAATTTTTAAAATCTTGCTCTTCTAAAATTAATTTTCCATTAATATAAAGTTTTATTATTTGATTAGTATCTTTTACTAGTATTGCATTTACAATTCTATCTCGCGAAAGATTAGAGTCAATTTCAAACTCTTTATTAATTATATTCATTCCGTTATTATCTTTAACATAAATATGCGTTGACTGAAGTTGAATATTTCCAGCTTCCGTTCCATTGGAATTTACAATTTCAAATGCATTACCACCACTATTCTCCACACCAGCAGGATAAAAATATCGTACAGCAACAGTAAATGGACCATTTATATCAAATAAACCCATTCCTGCAATATGTCTTCCATTTTCTACATATGCAGAATCATCTGAAATATATTTTTGTTGAAAACCCTTTCCACTTAGAAATTCTAATCCTGTTGATGAATCTCCTGTAACTTTAAAATCTTCCCCATTAGCAAGATCACTCTTCCAATTATCCTTTCTCCAACCCTTTTTGGTGTATTTTGCAACTAAACCTTTCGTATTAATTGTATCATCCACTTCCGGCTTACAATTTAACGACACAGACTTACTAACTTGACCATCTGCAGAAGAACATGTAATAATAACTTTGCCTCCTTTAGGATTAATTGCAGACACCACTCCATCTTTTACTGTCGCAATATTTTCATCACTACTATTCCATACTAATCTAGGATCTGTATTGTATTCAGGTTTTACAACTGTACGAATTACTGAGGTTGTATTATAATCTATGAATGGTGAATCAACATATAAATTTATATCTTTAATATTATTAGTTGCATCTTGTATGACCTTTAATATAGTACTTGCTTTTAATCCATCTGATGTAATCGCAGTAATTGTTGTCACACCATTGGAAATAGCTTTTACTGTTCCTGCTTTGCAAGTCGCAACACTTTCATCAGAACTACTCCAATTTATACAATAATTAGGGACATTTTTAATGTTAAATTGTGGATTCAAAACTCGACGCTGTCCAGCCTGCAATTCAAATTCCTTTCCACAATCTAGTTTTAATTTTGATGGCTTTTTTAATTTCTTTTCTGATTCTGGTAGATAATATCTAATCCAATCAACCTGAAATTCTGTTTCAGTAAGAGACTCTTCAGGATTCTCTTGAGAGCCACCTCCAATTGCAAGATCAAAAATAACGTTAAATGGTGAATATAATTCTTCTTGAAAATCTTTTTTTTCTAATTTTCCTATTAGATTTCTATCATAGTAAAATTTTATTGTATTTTCAGTTCGCTCCATTCCTACAATATGCCATTTATCATCATATTCAAAATCTGACAATTTTGTTTTCTCGAAGCACATTTTTCCCGTATCATCTTGCACCCAAATTGTACCACTTTGATGTTGTCTATTATGGGTAAACTCAACCATATCAATTTCCCCACATTCAGGCCAATTAATACCTTGGTTAACTGATAAATTAAAATCTCTCCAATAATTATACCCAGTCCCCCAAAAGGCAGGCCAACAACCTTTTTGAGAATCATACTTTACTTTTGCTTCAATTAATCCTGTACCAAATGCAAAACCTTTTCTAGAAATAATGGATCCTGAACTCCACGCATATCCCTTTTTCGGATTATCTTTTATTGCCTTTAAATGTAAAATTCCATTTTCACAAAATACATTTTTATTGTCTGAAGTATAAATTTGATGTTCTTTATTTCTAACTGCGCCTATTTCATAATCCCACACTTGTGTATTTAGTTTATCAAATTCATCATGCCACGCCAAAACTCTTCCTTTGGCTAAATCTTCTAAAAAAAAGGAAGTTCTATTTAAAAATATAATTATGAAAATTCCAACTATTATTAACAATATAAACAAAAATGTTAACCCTTTTTTCTTTGACATTTTTACAAATCTCCTTTTAAAAATTACATCAGTGTACAATGAAACATATACAAATTTTATCTATGGAAAATGTTTCTTGCTTTTATTTTAATTAAATTAATAAAGGATTTTTTTTCCGTGCTATTTGTATGTAATAAATCAACAATTTTCTCCATTTTATCTGCTCGAATATAGTCAAAAACTTCACTTCTATTATTATTCAAAATAGAAGAGTACAAAATAGAAGGATTTTTTTCACTAACCTGATCTAATTTTACCGGAAGAATTTTAATTTCTTTTAAAATTCTATTCATCAACTTTTTTCCTTTATCAGTATGGATAAGAACAGCCGATGTTCCTTTATTGTCATCCATTTCTGGTGCCACATCCCATATTCCCCAAAAATCACCTAAAGTAATATCGCTGACTCTATTATATCCTTTAAAATGACAATGTTCACAAGATAATCTAGATATAGAATTTGACACAAATAATTTCATAAATAAATCTTTTGAATTTATAGATACATATTTTTTGTCATCGCTATACTTATAAATATTCGAATACTGAAAACGGCTCCAACCCGTATGTTTTGATCTAAGATTTATCCAAATCGGATTTTTTCCATTATTGTCTATCTTAGCTCTGTATTTTACGTATTCCATCCAAGCCATTGGAGAGGGAACACTATGACAAATAAAATCTACACAAAACAATGATTCATAAGGCTTATTTAAAAATTGTTTTAATCCCGCAACCTGACAAGGAGTTCCTGAAAAAAGAACTATTTGTTTTTTCTGAAGCTTCTTTAGAATTTCAGAGAAACAATCTCCTAGTTCACTTTGTACATATTTTGCTCCTTGAAGTTTTGATATATGATTTTTGGAATCTATACAAATATGTTTTACCGAAAAATCTTCTGAATAAGCTGCTCCATACACTACTCCTCCCATATCCAAAATTGCATAAGCCAGTTCAGAAAAAATTCCACCAGAAGAACTGCATTCTCTAAGTTTTGTATTTAAAGAATACGCCGCATAGGCTTTTGTTTTATACTCATTTAAAGCCATAGAATGTATCACTGGGCAACTTTTCTCACATATTTTACAGTCAACACAGTATTGAGAATTTACAACGGGCTGGAGAAAACCTTCTTTATCCGTTTTCATAATAATACATTTTATTGGGCATGAAGAAACACACGCTGTACATCCGGTACAATCATTATGACTAGCTAAATGCGGCAATATTGACATCTCCTTTCAATTGTTGATATACAGATTTATTTTAATTTATTTATTTTCTAAAATATCAGCTATTCTTTTGCTTGCGAATCCATCTCCGTAAGGATTACTTGCATTACTCATTTTGGCATATTCTTGTTGATCTTCTAATAATTTTTTAAAATTCTGATAAATTGTCTCTTCCTCTGTTCCTACTAGTTTTAAGGTACCTGCGGCAATTCCTTCTGGTCTTTCAGTAGTATCTCTCATAACCAACACTGGCTTTCCAAGTGAAGGAGCTTCTTCTTGAATTCCTCCTGAATCAGTTAATATTAAATAACTTCTATTTAAAAAATTATGAAAGTCAAAAACTTCTAATGGTTCTATAATATGTATTCTATCATCTCCACCCAAAATATCATTTGCTACTTTTCTAACTTCCGGATTCATATGAATTGGATAAATAGCCTTCACATCAGAATGTTCATCCATAACTCGTTTGATAGCCTTAAACATATGAATCATAGGTTCTCCTAAGTTTTCTCGACGATGCGCTGTAATCATTATTAATCGACTATCTTCTGCCCATTCAAGTTCAGGATGTTTATAATCATCCTTAATTGTAGTTTTTAACGCATCTATTGCTGTATTTCCAGTAACATAAATTGTATTTTCTTTTTTTCCTTCTTTAATAAGATTATTTTTTGAAAGTTCCGTTGGAGCAAAATTATATTTACTTATAATACTCACTGCCTGACGATTAAACTCTTCAGGATATGGTGAATATATATTATAGGTACGCAAACCAGCTTCTACATGACCAACAGGAATCTGCATATAAAAACATGCTAAAGATGTAACAAAAGTTGTTGAAGTATCTCCATGGACTAAAACAACATCTGGTCTTACTTCTTCCAAAACTACCTTAACCTTATTTAATATGTTAGTTGTAATATCAAATAAAGTCTGATTTTGCTTCATAATAGACAAATCATAATCTGGAACGACTTTAAATGCTTCTAAAACCTGATTTAACATTTCTCTATGCTGTCCACTAACACAAACAATTGTCTTTATATTTTTTCTTGTTTTTAATTCATTCACCAAAGGACACATCTTAATTGCTTCAGGACGTGTTCCAAAAACTAACATTATTTTTTTCATTAAAATACCCTCTTAAATTTTTCTATTTTTCGCATGAATGTATTGCATCAATTTATTTATCGGTTGTCTCACAATATCTTTTTCATAATTATTTAAAATAAATCCGTACATTAGAATACAGTATATGACAGTATAAATGAATACGTTAACAAAAAAGAAAAACCAATTATTTAAAATAATAAATTTATTTAATAGTAATCCAATACTCATCATAACAGCAGGAATTATTGACATCTTAGCTATGTTTCGCCAAAACATAGGAATATCTATTCCTGTAATTTTATAATAATAAATATTCATAATTAATCCTTGTCCCAGTAAATATGAAATACATGAACATAATGCTGCTCCAATTCCACCTAAATATGGCACAACTATATAAGTGGAAATAACATTTGTAACAGCTATTATAAAATATACCTTAGCTCTAAATTGATGCTTATTCTGTGCAACAACAATGCTCATTCCCGTATTTTGGATCAACGGAATACACAATGGAAACAATGTTAAAATAGCAATCCAATAGGCATCTAAATAATTAGATCCCGCCCATAGTTTAATAAAAGTTTGTCCAAAAACTGTAAATCCTGAGATAATTAATGCAATAATAAAATATTGAATTCTTCCTACCCGAATAAATAACTCGGTAAGCTTCTCTTTTGTTGCTTTTTTAATAACCATTCCAGTTATTCTAGGTGTTAATACACCAGAAATTGATGTTGATAAATTCATAACAATATTATTAAATGTTCCACCAACATTATAAACTGCAACAACAACGCTACTGGTAAGCATCCCAAGAATCACTTTATCTGTTGACCAAAATAACATATCTACTAGTGTACCCAAAAAAATATATACAGAAAACCCCAACATTTCATGAATCAATTTGCTTGGCAATCGTGAAAATTTAGGTCTTATATGCAAACATTTAAAACTATATCCTATATTTAAAGGTAACATTATTAGCTGCAAAATAGTAGAAACCACTGCCATCCCTACTGACGCAAACCCTAAATAAAGAGCTATAAGATTTGCAATTGGGACAATTACAGTAGAAATCATATCCACCAATCGACGAAATATATACTTCTCATATGCCAATACAACAGAAGAAAATACACTAACTGGAAATGAAAGTGCTGTATTAAAAGTCATAATCAAAACTAATATATGAACTTTATCCAGTTCATACACAGTTAAACCTCGATGAAAAATAGGTTCAACATTATTAGCAATAGCAATTCCCACTAACATAACTAACACAGATAAAAAACTATATAATATTAAAAAGAATCCAAAGGTATTCTCAACTGCTTTTTTATTTCCTTCTGCCCTATATTTAGCAATATAACGGATAATAGTGCTTCCAAAACCAAAACTTAACAATGTGAGATAGCTAATCGCAGAACTTGATAACGAATAAAGTCCATACTCAGCTTGTCCTAATATCCGCAACATAACTGGTGTATAAAAAAAAGGTATCAAACTTCCTAAAACCAAGTTAAGATAAGATAAAACAACACCCATACGTAATTGATTAATTTGTTTTTTCATTTTTTCTTCCCATATGATAATTAATTATCTTTTGTTTTTAATTCATCTAAATAAACTTTTGCTCTCAACGCCTTTTCTTTATATTCCGGCATGATTTGATTAAGTTGATTCCTAATTTCATTTTCATGATACTCTATCCAATGATACACTTCTAATAAATCGTCAGCTTTCTGAATCATTTGAACTGGAATAACATAATTATCTTCTTTACCAAACAAATCAATGGCAATTCCTCTACTTTTTACAGAATACCCAATTACTAAAGTTGGTACACATGATGAATATGCGGCAATTGAAGCATGAGTTCTTGCTGCAATCATAATACGGCACTTTGAAATAATGTATTTTAACTTCATACAATTTTGATCAGAGATTAAAATTACACGATTTGAACTTTTAAAATGTTCATAAATAGGTTTTAAAATTTCTAAATCACTATTTCCCTTTTTTACAACATGAGGAATCAATGCAATCATATTATCTGTTGTATCTAAAATCTCTTGAATCAATCTATAAAAAGAATCTAATACTTGTGCTTTATATTCTGTATATTGTAAAATTAAAGGACTAAGATTAATTCCAACTGTTTTGCCTTCGAGAAAGCCCATAGGTAAATCAACTTTTTGATCAGGTAATACGAAAGCAGGATCAGAAACTGTACGCACATTTTTTACTACGCCTCTATACGCAAGTGCTTGCATTGTAATTGATTCCCTAACAGTAATCAAGTCATATCGTTTTAAATCTTCAATCACTGCAGAGGTTAAAACCTCTGGATCAATGGAACATCCCCATAAAACAGTTTTTATTCCTTTCCGTTTCATAATGTGATTAAGATCTGCCATTATTTCTCTTCCATTATAACAGTAATTATCCCCACCAATTGACAAACAAATGTCATCAGTTTTTATTCCATTCATTAAACTTTTTCGAGAAAAATATGTATATAATATTGTTGATTTCACTAATTTAATCAAAATTGCAGAAATTAAATATTTTAACGAATGACGCTCTAATTTTAAAATTTTATCATCGTGCACGTCAGCAATCTGATCTATTTCATATTTCAAATCTTCTTCATATCCCATTGAGTAAAGAATTGGTTTTTCTTGTATAATCTTGGACGTTGATCGTACCAATGCCTCACAGCCATGATTCTCACTCCCTGTATGATAATATAATACATATTTCATAAATTAAACTCCTAACATCTTCTTTTTTATCCTACTAATAAATTCAGAGAATTTAATACTTAAATAATATATAATATAAGAATTACTACATAAGCCCCAGTATTGAACTATATTAATATTAGATTTATTGATTGATTTACTACATTTTTTAAATTCTTTTGAATGAAAAACTTTAGAATTATATATTATTTTAGAAAAAATATCAGCTGTATTTTCTTTTGACCATGTATTTCTAAAAACTCGATCAAATGCATAAAAATATGATTGATAATATTCTTTTTTATAATTATTTTTATTACATTTAAGCACTTGAAAAGTCTCAAATAATTTTTTATATAAAATTTTATAAATGGCATTTAAATCTGAATAATATTTTTCACTTAATCCTTCATTATTTCCAACTGAATAATTATATAAAGGCACATTTATTATTTTAAAATCACAACGACTACACATAATATAATCCAATACAAAAATTAAATCCTCTCCCAATGAAAGACTTTCATTAAAGCGAATCTTATTATTCTCAATAATATTTCTTGAATATAATTTATTCCAGGGAATACCAAGTAATTCTCCTTTATTAAGAAGAAAAAAATCTTCATTTGTTATTATTTCATCATATGTATCACAAATATCTTTTTTATTTGCTTTTAATATATTGTCACATATTCTATAATAATTACAAACAGGTAAAACATTGGTCTTGCTTTTGAAACCTCTGTAAAGCTTATCGCACCAATCTGATTGAACAAAATCATCGGCATCACAAAAAAGAATGTAATCCCCCGTTGCACTATCTATCCCTATATTTCTTGCCAAGGAAACTCCTTTGTTTTCCGTATGTATTACTCGGATTCTAGAATCTATCTTAGAATATTCATCACAGATTTTTCCACTTTTATCTTTAGACCCATCATCTATCAAAATAATCTCTAAATTATCATATGTCTGATTTATAACACTCTTTATACAACGCTCCAAATACTTTTCAACTTGATAAACTGGAATAATAACGCTAATCAATTCATTCCCTTTCTTCATTTATAAAAATCCTTTTTCATCATTTAACATAACCATAGGTATTTTCTAATATACTACGCATTTCATTTTTCATGTCTTCACTTGCATCAGGCCACTCATACCATAGTGTTACGAAAATATTCTCCCCCCCTTTATGAACATTTTTAGTATGGCGTTTTGCATATTCATCATAAGAACAAATAAATTTGGCAGGATTCCCGACATATACACCATTACTCTCCAAATCATGTGTAACAACACTTCCTGCTCCGACAATAACATTATCACCTATTCTTACATTACATAATACAATAGAATTACAACCAATAAATACATTGTTACCTAATTTTACAATTCCTATTTTAGTATAACGACAACCAGGAGCTGTACTAGCATCATGTGCCAATAATTTGGCTCCAGTTGCCAAAGTAACATTATCTCCTACTGAGATCAACCACGGCCAATTTGAATCAATAGGATAACCAGAATTATAATGAAAATTTTTTCCTGATTTAAATCCATACTTATAACAATACTCCATTGCAGCTTTTTCCTCATTTACTATATGTAGAATACGTTTTATTTTATCCTTAAACTTAAATCCCATTACACATCAATCTCCTTTAAATTCTATAATCCTACTTTAAATAAATTACGAAGTATACAGGCAAACAAAAATTGATTCTTAGCCAAAAATAACCATATTTTGTGAGAAAATGATAAATCCTTAGTTTCCTTACCATTTACTCTAAATTGTTCTATAATACTTTTTAGATACTTCAACGCTTTTTTTTGTTCATTCTTTGGAAGGTAAGTAAGCGATAGCTGTCCGTGATACAAACATGTGAAAATTAAATTAATTTTTCCTTTTACTACCAATTCAGAAAAATGGGAATTCAAAAAATTCTGCCTCTCCACTTTTGCTTCTACAGCATCTAAGCGTTTAAGCGAATATTCTTCTCCCATAATACTATTTTCTCGTTGAAAATAATTGTATCCAATATAATCAATTGACACATACGTCTTAGCACGAGCAAAAACCTGATAACTCCAAAATTCATCTTCATGATATTTTCCTTTTTTAAAAAAAATATCTTCTATAATCTTTTGTTTATATAATTTATTCCAAACAACCTGTTGAATTCTATTATCAATTAATGCACTCATGGCACTAGTTCTATCAAAGACCTGTTCCGAAATATTACTTATATCTGTAGTTTCTAATATCTGTTCTTTCTTTTTTTGATATTCACAACCGACAATATCACAATCATACTTTTGAATTACGAAAAACAAATTTTCATAAAACAATGATTCAAGCCAATCATCACTATCGACAAAACTGATATATTCTCCTTTTGCTTGTAACATACCAGCATTTCTTGCATCAGATAATCCACCGTTTTTCTTATGAATAACTAAAACGCGCGAATCTGTTAACGCAAATCTGTCACAAATTTTCCCACTATTATCTGTTGATCCATCATCTACAAGTATAATTTGCAAATTATGATAAGATTGACGACAAATAGATTCAATGCAACGTTCTAACCATTGTTCAACGTTATAAACAGGTACAATCACACTAATTAATGACTTTTGTTCCATGACTACTCCTTAACACCCTCAAGTATTTTATGTATTGTTACTTTGGGATTAAAATCATCAACTGGTTTATTTTCTATATTTCCAAAATTTCCATCTTCAATCTGTTTAATTGCTCGAATAATATCTTCAACTGTATTTTCACAAAACATATATCGATTAAATTTCCCAAAATAATTTTTCAACACTTCTTGTTCCTCCGAAGTTCCGTCCATAATAAACAAGATTATTTTATTTGTCGCTGAATATTGATATATTTTTCCTGGAATTTGTCCACCTTTTCGATTACATAAAAAAATCAATACATTTGTACTATCTTCAATAGGTTTCAATTCATCTAAGGGTAATCTTGGATAAATATGCACATGCTCAGTAGGAACAAATAAATTACTGGGATCACCACAAATATTTACCCGAACACCAGTTCGAATAGCTGCTTGATAAAAAGGTTCTAAATTTCTAGCTGCTGGATAATATGCACCAAAATATCCATAACTATTCCTTTGTAAATTCTTTTGTGTCCGTTGTTCTTCTTTATAATAATAAGGAAGTGGTTGCCAATACATTTTATTTGCAAATTCAGGATATAATTTTTTTTGATTTTTTAATGTTAGTGGACTTACATAACAAACTTTTTCTGCAAAAGATATCAATCGTTTCTCTTCTCTATAAATACGTTTATCACTATTATAGCCATACGCATCACTATACCAAGGATCTTCCCAAATTTGAATCCAATGTTTGCCACTTATATGACCACTTTTTATTAAATTATGGGCTAATAAATGGCTCGTTGCTGGTGTTGAAATGGATAAAATATAATCAAACTCTTCATTGGATTGAAATGATTGAGCCTCTTTCATAAATTTTACATAAGTACCATGAACACCGTATAGAGACAAAACAAGCTTTTTTATAAATTTTATTGTTCTTCCTTTTAAACTTGGTTTGTCATCATCACTTATTATAACTGATTGCATACTTTCTTCTAATCGGTTATTTCTTTGTTTCTTCTTCAATGACATTTTTTCATAAAATGACACACCATAATATGTATACCTTTCCACTTCGTCAGGTATTATCATAGAGGTATCTGATACGTAATCTCGTCCATCAGCACTAAGTAATGTTACTTTATAACCTGAGTCAACTAACCCTTTAATATATGATAAATGACACAAATTTGCAGATGTATTTGTTTGAATATAGTCCCCATTAATTATTAAAATTTTCATCCCTTTTCTCCAACAATTTTTTAAGTTCAGTTTCCATAAATATATAACTATAGTATGTATATATAAAATATCAACAACATATAATTTTAACAAAAATAATACATATTCCTTTACTTTATATCATAATGGTATAATATTTTATTTACCCAAACATCTAACGAATATCTTTCTGACACTACTAGCTGTGTTTGTTTCATAGTTTTTGATTCAATTTTTTTCCCATCCAAATATTTTTTCATTTTATCAAACAAACTATCAACATTTTCTGTCTCAAAAAAATCTATTGACGGCAAATCATGTGCCCATTCTAATCCTGCAATATCGCTACTAATAATAGGCAAGCCAGCATAAGCCGCTTCACAAACTGCATAAGAAAATGTTTCCTTTCTGCTCGCCTGAATAAATACTTTTGAAATACAAAAAAGTTCATTTACATCCTCTACTGGATTTCCTTTTACAAGATAGGAAGGAGCAGATCCCTGTAAAAAATTATCTAACTCTAACCAAGTCTTGTCATTGCCATTAAGTAAAAGTTTAAAAATATATCCTTCTTTTGCAAGTCTCTCACATGCCTTAAGTATTAAATCGTCTCCTTTTCTATAAAAGTCCCATCCAAATGTCAAAAAATCATACTCCTTTTCTGACAATTGACTACAATCTTGTATCCTATCTAAATCGATACAATTAAGAACAATATTAGTTTGTCTTTTAGGAAAACCCATTTTAATGACACTCTCTCGGTAATAATCTGCCACAGACAAAAGTTCCGCTTTTTTTCCCACAGTTCCATATTGAAATTTCCAAAGATATTTTCTTAAACCTTTTTGTAAAGTAATTGGATCATGCAAATGCCAAAAGATTTTCACATCTTTTGGTGCTGTTACTGTAGCTGGAATATCATAAAGTTCAAAATGAGTATGTATAACTGATATATCATGTTCTTTATAAATTTTTTTAAATATTTTATATGTTTTTGGCAAAATACGAGCTTTGACCTCTGGTAAAAAATATACTTTGGCTCTTTTCTGAATAGATTTACACCAATTATATTTTGCTGCTTTTTCAACAAAAGCATAAATTGTTTCTATTCCCATGTCTTGAAGTCTTTCTTCCAATCTTTCAAGAGAAGCAATAAAATTACCTGGATACGTTGCCCCATATGCACATACTTGTAAAACTTTCATATTTTCAATCCTTATTTCACAAATGGAGAAATATTATATTCTCTACCTTTAGCTTCATTAAACCACTTAACAAAATCAAAACAATTTTCATATTCACGACTATCATCAAAATAATTTCTTGCTAAAATATTGCCAACTTCCCCATCATCATGATATTTAGGAAGATAAAGCGTATACGGAATATCGTTATATTCCTTCGCAGTAAATACAACAATACCTCGAGCTTTTATTTGCCCAAGAGCTTTTATTTCTTCTTCTGTAATTCCATCTCGCTCTTCGCAAAAAACGAACAAATTATTTTTATTTATTCTTTTTACTCGTTCTTTCCATTTGATTACTGCCTCTTCTTCAGATGTATAATGAGTAAAATGGATAGTAATATCACCTAATTTCGCACATGGACAAGTATATTCTGGATGTTTAAAAAATTTAAAATCTTTAGCCAAATAATCATCTAAATGAGTGACAAATTTAACAAAATCTGTTTGTGTCATCATCAAATTGACTGTCGGTGACATAAACTTTAATCCTAAATCATGAAATAAAATACCTCCTAAACAATTAGGAGCCAAAAATGTAATATCTTTATTTTTAAGTTGAGCACGCATTTTGTGTCTTCGTTTTTGTGCAATCGGATTGTGCTGTTCTACTTTATTTTTTACTTTATCAAGAATTGTCATACCTTAGTTAACCCCTTTAACATTTTTTCTGTAGCCGCTACAGTTTGCTCTGTACTAAATAACTTTCCACGTTCGCGCGCTTTTCTTTTATACTTATTTAATAAATCAGGAGACCCTATCAAACCTTTTATTGCTTCATACAGTGCTTCTTCATCATTTTCTGTTATAATACCATATTCATTATTTTCACCTAGCATTTCTTTCATTCCTGACACTTCGACTGTACATACAGGAGTGCCAACAATCAAAGACTCTGTTGCCGCTGTGCTAAACCCTTCTGCAAAAGAAGTACAAATAAATAAATCACATTTAGCGGTATATTTATATGGATTTGTCTGATATCCTAAAAAAGTAAAACTTTTTTCTAAATTATTCTTTTTAATCCATCTTTTTAAATTTTCTTCTTCTTCCCCAGATCCTAATAAATAAGTATGCACAGGAAATTTTTCATCAATTAATTTCTTATGTATTCTAAGTAATCGGTCAAAACCCTTTGATTTTTTAAGTGTACCAATGCCACATAATTTTATTTCTTCCGAATGAAATAAATTTTCGCTCACTAATTCTCTAGATTTTCTAAGAATAACATCACTTTCTACTGTATTATATAAAACTTCAGGATTAATATCTGAAAAAATGCTGTGAAAATCATTCGCTACATAATCGGAAACTGCAATTGTTTTGTCAAACTTTAAATAACAATTTTTTGCTTCCTTTATTGATCGAAATGCTCGTGAAGCCTTTTTAGCATCATGTTGCTCCACATGAATCCATGATACTAACTTTGTTTTTGGATCCGTACATCCACTTACTATACGAGCAGACGGACCTTCCAAATATGAAATTACAATATCATACTTTTCATTACCTACACATTTTTTATATAGCTGATTAGGAGAAAGTAATTTCATAATTTTACTATTGCCTCGTATCATTCTTTCCCAAATAAAATGGTAATGAATTTCCGATGATAGAAATTGTTCATTCACTCCCCCACCAAATAATGCAATCACTGAAATATCAAATTCTTTATGATTCATATTATTAACTAAATTAACAAGAACTTTTTCTGCTCCGCCTTGAGATAAATCGTGAATTAAAAATAATATTTTTATCATTTCATTTCTCCAAAAACTTTTACTATTGATGCATTATTTAATCTAGAATCAAAAGAATATTGAACCAATTTATCACTTTGTTTTTGAATCACAAATCCTATTTCTTCTAACGTATTTCTTAATAATACATTTTTTTTGGTTTTTTTAATAAAAAACTTTCCACTATCGCATTTTTCTTTATACAATAATTCATGAAATAATGCACTCTCTACATACTTTCCAGCAACTCTACATGACATCGCAAATTCTGTAAAAATTAGTTCACTATCCTTAACATAATATTGACCATATCCGACAATACCATATTCTCCAAAGTCATCTTTGCATGAAAAAGCGAAATTATTATGATTCTCTCGATTAAGTACCTTTGCAAATTCTTCCTTTGAATATTTATTTCCAGACATGTTTAATTGATTTGTTCTTATAACTAATTCATAACAACGCAATTTTTCTTCTTCTGTTTTCGGTTCAAACAATTGCAATTGCAAATTACATTGGTTTAGAAATTCAATCGTATCATTATTCCCACTATTCAATAACTGATTTCTTTTTTCCTCTGCTTTATACATAAGGCGACGATTCTTGCTTTCTTCTGTTACTACAACATCAAATTCTGGGCGAGCTAAAAGCGTTTCAATCTCAGTTTCATCATAAACTCTAATCTGCGGATATACAGATTTCACCTGTTCTCTCTCAAAAATAGAATCATCAATAAATGCAAATGTATCAATACCAATATTAAGGCTTGTTGCTATTTGTAACATAGAATTGCTTTTTGCATTCCAATGAATTTGAGGATATAAAAAGTAATCTGCTATGCCTAAGTTCTCAACTACTTTCCAAGCTGATTCATAATCATTCTTGCTTGCTATAGATTGAATAATACCTTTTGCATCTAAATCTTTCATGACATCTAATACATGATCTTTCAATTGCAATGTATTTGGATCATCAGTCTCAATTAAAGTTCCATCCCATAACGTATTATCTAAATCCCAAACAACACATTTTACAGTATTAGCTGATCCCTCTTTTATCACTTTCTTGCCTTTCACAAAATCACACCATAAAATATCTATTAAAGCTTCAATATTATTTTCAGGATATACTTTTAATAGATTCCCTGTCTTCCAACATTCTGGAGATAGATTTTGTCTTTCTATCACATGAAGATTCTCACCCGGTACTACTTTTAAAGATGTCTTAAATACTGGAGTATGATCATCATATATTTCAATGATTAGCTGATATGCTTCCTTTTCATGACTATACCCATGAAATAAAAATGCATCTGGTTGATTGTCCAATCCATCTAACTTCCGAAGATTTCTGCGTCGCAAAAATTCAATTGTTCTGATACTTTCCCATTTTACTTTCGTTGGTAATTTGCTGTTTGCGATTTTTTTTAAGATGTTCCCCAATTTCTGATTTTTTTTACATAATTGATAATAAGCCTTTGGTGATAACATCGCAGGAAAAATGATAGTCATCATGTTGGCCCACTTGCGAAATTGAATATGGGTTCCTTGTCCACAACACGCACGTTTATCAGCAAATGTCTGCATACCATTATCAAAACGTTTGCATCTCCCGTCTTTTCGTTCAGCATAATGGACACAATCTTTATAACATGTTGGAGCAGAACATTCTAAACAATGTTCCTCCCACATAGTCGGACGAATTGCTGTAACCATATATTCATTTTTTATATTTCTTCTATATTCTGTTCGACTATTTTTTTTTCGACGATCTGCGTAATAGAATTGATACATGACACTCTCCCTATCCTATCTGTTTCCTTGCTACTTCCCTCATATTCAGGCTTTTCATGCCATATTTTTTATTTAAATATCGATAATATTGAAAAATCTCTTCTAATTGTTTTAAATGATCTTCTGTCATAATTCCAATATTATGTGGATGCCACCACAAATGAAATGTCAATCCATTTTTAGCAGCATGTAACATTTGTTTTTTTATTCTCATCATTTTTAAAGGCTCTAGAAATTTCAATGGTTTCATAATTGGTTTATACATTCTAGAACCAACCAAATTTACAATTCCATTTTCAATATTAGGATGATATCCACCTTGACCAGTCAATGGAAAATACACATCGGCTAAACGTAACAATCTTAATAAAGGACGAAATCTTATCTTTTCATGAATCCAGTCATTTTCTTCATCACGATATGCATTAATTCCGAATTTATTTAACACTGCTATATACTCATCTGAACATTGATTTCTCGGCAAAACAATCGATGATAAAGAGTATCCTTTATCACTTGCCAAAGCCACTGCCGCTTTAATGTCTTCCTCAAACTGCTCCAATGTCTGTCCTTTTTCTCTGCAATAATAATGTGAAAATGTATGACTTGCTATTTCCTGTCCATCAGTACATGCAATTTCTTTAATCAATGAAGGTGCATAAAAACATGGTGCCGTTTGTTCATTTTCTCCAATTTTAGAAAAACACCGATAAGACAACAACTTTTTATTTGTATATGTGGGAAACTTGCCTTTCTCAGGAAAATACTGTCGCAACTCATCAAAATTTTCTGCAAACATAAATCCTACTGTTGCCCATGTTGCGTGAATTTGATAATGCTTAAACATTTCTAAAAGTTTAGGGATCGCTTCACGCCCGCCAAGTACATTAGCACGATAATCACTTAACGAAGTACAATCCTGCATTCCCCAAAATAATTCAAAATCTAATGATACAATTAATGTTCCTGGCATATCCTTTACCTTCCCTTATCTTTAAATAAGCCCCCATGTTAAATGCATCTGATAATAATAAAATAACAAATAAAATCCTATTAACCCCAAATACACAATCTTTTGTGATTTTTCCGTAAATAAATGTTCAATCTCCCATGGTAATAAAATATAATTGTATAATGAAAAATAAATCGGTATTCTTCCAATGAAAATTCCGCTCGTAAACATAGATATTACATAAAATCCAGTCGATATAATCGACATATTAACACACAAATTGATAAGAGAATCATTTTCTTCCCATATTATTTTCCTACCAATGTAAGATAAAACTGTTGGCACCGCATAAACTAACACCCTTAATACATTTGTTCCGTCATCTTGGGCTTCTTGCCAATCACTAACCACATTTTTATATTGTGTATCAGCTAGTCCGCTATCTAAAATGCTGGTAAATTTTCCAATAAATGCTATTGCTAAAAGTATTGCAATAATAAATAAAACAGTCCTTTTATTCCATGCGTCTCCTTTTACTATAAAAATAAATGGTATTAATAATAATGCACTTTGGTGCATTGTCGAAGCTATTAAAACAAAGATAATGAATTTTATTTTTTTATCTTCTAATATCAAACCAATGCATGCAAATGTAATGGCAACGGCAGTAAATTGACGAATTCCATTATACATCCATGATATATAATCGCTAGAAGACAAAAATAAGAATACGCTAATTACATAATTACAAGAATATTTCCGATATGCAAACAAAAGACAAATGCCTTGAATAAATGCAAGAATCATAAAATAAGCAACATCATGATTGCCTATAATAACTCTTAAAATCGCCGACAAAATATAAAATCCTTTATCCTTCGTTAACGATGCTATATAATGCGGTAAACCAGAAAAAGACTGTGGCATGTTAATAAAATTTTGACGATATACCGCTGTATCCGCAAAATCTCCTCTCGTCCCTGCCATAATGATAATCGGCAAGAAGATCAAAAACGCCCATAACAGTTTATATCGATATTCAATTTTCCCTTGTACTTGAATTGCTTCCTGAGTGTTTGCATTACTCAATAATAACGGTGCAATTCCTATCCATAGAATAATTAGAATATAACTTGACATAGTGTCCTTCTTTCTAGTCTACGATTGCTCTGATTGTTTTCTCTACTACCATCTCTTTTGCAAACTGTTTCTTCATTTTTTGTCTTCCTTTTTGTCCCATCATTTCTCTTTCCTCTGGACTTAGTTCAACAAATTGCTGCATCTTTTTATACAGGTCTTTTGCATTCTTAACCTTACACAAATATCCATTTATTCCTTTACTTACGGCTTCTCTGCATCCTGGAATGTCACTGGTGATCAGTGCCCTTCCACTGGCTGCTGCCTCTAAAAGTACATTGGACATTCCTTCATGATACGATGGCAGCACAACACAGTGTGCTTTTTTATAAAATGGTCTGACTTCTTCCTGAAAGCCATGAAATTTTACAATATCTTCTTTCTGAAGCTCTTCTACTTCCTGTTTATATTCATCTTCAAAGAAACCAATCATATCTAATACAACTTTTTCGCCATATTGCTTTTTTAAAGCTTTCATGGCACGAAACAGCTCATTTACACCTTTTTCTTCCATAACACGTCCTACAAACAAAAAATGTATGCTATCTGCCTCTTTATATGGAAAATATGTATAGTGTTCTAAATTTACTCCTGCTCCTGGTAAAATGGTCTGCTGATTTTGTGATAAAATCTTTCTCTTACGAAATTCTCTGGCATTTTCTTTATTCTCAAAGAAAACCGTTTTTACCTTTCGAAATGCAAGCTTATATAAGATGGTTACAAACTCTGCCAGACCTGGTTTCTGGAATGCGGTTCCAAGACCTTGTACATTGGCACAGTATGGTATGTTCAGTAAACTGCAAACCAGTCCCGCGTAGATATTTGGCTTAATAGAATAGGTAACTACCATATCTGGCTTTTCTTCTTTTAACATTTTTAAATATGTTCGAATCAATTTCCAGTCTGTTTTCGGATTAATTCCTCTACGGTCAATAGGAGTCTCAATACATCTGCATCCCATTTCTTTAAAATCTTCTTCATGACCTACATATGGCATACTCAAAACAACGTTATAATTTTCCATCAGTTTCTGTATGAGTTCCCTTCGGAATTGGTATAGCATATAAGAGTGATTCGTTAAAATCATAATCTTTTGCTGTTTTGAAGATTGTACCTCTTTTGTTGCTGCCATTTCCATTGCTCCGGTTCCACCTTCTACTACACCTTCACTTTTGGCAACAGATTTCACGGTTCCCAACAAACATCTTACATCCATCCAAAAACTTAGATGTTGTGCGTAATAACCGTCAAGTTCTGCTTTTACCGGTATTTCCAGTTCATCCCTTCCATGAATCTGTGCCCATCCGGAAATTCCCGGTTTTACATCATTCGCGCCATATTTGTCACGTTCTTCGATTAAATCATACTGATTCCAAAGTGCTGGTCTAGGCCCAATAATGGACATATCCCCATTTATCAATACATTATGTAAGATCTGTGGTAGTTCATCCAGACTGGTTTTCCTTAAAAATTTGCCCATTCTGGTAATATACGCTTCAGGATCCTTTAACAGATGTGTTGGCATATCCTTTGGCGTATCTGTACGCATAGTCCGGAATTTATATATATCAAAATGAGTCTTATGAATTCCCACGCGTTTCTGCTTAAAATATACCGGTCCTGGAGAATCCAGCTTAATTAAGACTGCGATTATCAAAAAAACCGGCCACAAAAATATCATGGCTCCTCCGCATAGAACAATATCTAAAAATCTTTTGATTTTCTTTTGATACATCTCTTTTCCTTTCATTCGATTTTATTCTATCATACATCTTCCTTAAGCGTATATTCCGGTACGATTTTCTTCACAATCTGGCGTATTTCTTTACTTTCTGAAAATGCTGCTTTTTCCAGTTCTTTTAAACTCTCCCAGAATTCTTCCTCTTTGATCGGGATTGGCTGTCCAATAAAGATCCTTTCATTTTCTGTTTCTTTCTTATTATCTTCATCAATCAGCAGTTCTTCATAAAGTTTTTCTCCTGGCCTGAGTCCTGTAAATACGATCTTGATATCTTCATCTGGTGTTAAACCTGACAATCGGATCATATTTTCTGCCAGATCCAGGATCTTCACAGGCTCTCCCATATCCAGAATAAAGATTTCGCCGCCTTTTGCGTAGGCTCCTGCCTCCAGAACCAGGCTTACTGCCTCCGGTATTGTCATAAAATAGCGGATAATATCAGGATGAGTTACCGTTACCGGTCCTCCTGCTGCTATCTGTTTTCGAAACAATGGTACTACGCTTCCGTTACTTCCCAGTACATTTCCAAAACGTACTGCTACATATTCCGTATCGGATTTCTGATTAAACATCTGGATGATCATTTCACAGATACGTTTGGAAGCTCCCATGATATTGGTCGGTCGCACCGCTTTATCTGTAGAAATCAAAACCATACGTTTTACCCCAAAATCATTTGCCTGAGTTGCAACGTTTAAAGTACCAAATACATTATTCTTTATGGCATCACACGGACTGCTTTCCATAAGTGGTACATGTTTATGAGCCGCCGCATGAAATACCAGTTCCGGTCTGTATTTATCAAAGATATTCCGGATTCTTTTTCGATTCTGCACGGATACGATCAGTACGATCATATCCAGTTCCGGATATTTGCGTTTTAACTCCATCTGAAGTTCGTATGCGTTATTTTCATAATTGTCAATAACGATCAGCTGTTTTGGATGATAACCGGCAATCTGCCGACATAATTCACTTCCTATGGATCCCCCACCTCCGGTTACCATAACCTTGCGTCCTTCCACATAGGACATAATGGATGGGAGATTGGTTTTAACTGCTTCTCTTCCCAGAAGATCTTCAATCTGTACTTCACGAAGCATAGATACTTTCACTTCCGAATTGATCAGCTGATACAAGCCCGGAAGAGTACTCATCTTACAGCCGGTACTTTTACAGATATTTAAAATACTTTTCCTGTCTTTTGCCTTAAGCGTTGGAATTGCCAGAATGATTTCTTCGATGCCAAACTGGATAGCATATCTTGGTATTCTCTGTCTTCCGCCAACTACCGGTACTCCATTTAAGTATGTCCCCCATTTTTTTGGATCATCGTCTATGATACAGACGATATCCTTCTCAACAAGACTGCTGTTCTTAATTTCATTTAAGATCATACTTCCTGCTTCCCCTGCACCGATCAGCATCACAGGGATCTGTGGCTTATTCGGTTTTTGAAGAGGAACCCTTCTTCCTCCACGGAGTACACGAATCAAAATTCTTGGAATGGCTGCAAACAGACCCAGCCATCCAAGATAAAGAATTGCATAACTTCTTGGAATCGGAAGATTCAGCATATGCATTCCCACAAACTGAAATAATGTACTGATTCCCACTGCCTTAACCACATTGAGAAAGTCCATCACACTGGCAAAACGCCAGAGTGTGGCATACAAATGATACGCTGCAAATATGATGATCGTACAGAAAGTATTGATCCATGCAAACCGAAAAAGTGTATCTAAAAACATGGGATCGACCTGTGATGGCACAAATTCAAACCTTGTGAGTATAGCCATAGCAGAAGCTCCCTGTATCAATATAATATCCAGCACAAACAAAAGAATGGCTGCTCGTTTTCTAGCAAATAACTCCTTCATCTTCATCTTTCTTTTCTCTTTTCTCTTTTCATCCCTTACATCATATATTTTTTATTAAAATAACTATATTATTATAGCACGAAATGAGCAACTTTCATATATTCCTTTATAAAAATAATTATTTTCCTTTTAATTTTGCCTTTTCCCATATAACTGAAAAAAACTTTCCAGTCAAACATTTTTTTGATGTTTTTCCAGAAAGCTTCTTTCTTTTTTTTAATTTTTATACGTTAATTTCCGCTGTCATTCCCAGCACTTCTTTATTGGCATCCAGTATTGGCTGTACCACTTCTGTTACGAATTCTTCTGTCTGCTGTGGTGCACGTCCTACAAAGTTCTTTGGATCCATAATGGATTCTAACTGTTCTTTTGTCATTCCAAAGGCAGGATCTGCTGCAATTCTGTCTAACAGATCATTTGGTTTTCCTTCTTCTTTCACAACTTTTCCTGCTGCCATAGAGTGTACACGGATCTTTTCATGAAGTTCCTGACGGTCTCCACCGGCTTTTACCGCATCCATCATGATATTTTCTGTTGCCATAAATGGCAGCTCGCTCATCAGGCGGCTTTCAATAACTTTTGGATATACAACCAGTCCGTCTACTACATTTAAGTACAGATCAAGGATACCATCAATTGCAAGGAATCCTTCTGGTACAGACAGACGTTTGTTTGCTGAGTCATCCAGAGTTCTTTCAAACCACTGTGTTGAAGCAACCAGTGCAGGGTTCATGGCATCTGACATTACATAATTAGCAAGAGATGCGATTCTTTCACTTCTCATAGGATTTCTCTTATATGCCATTGCAGATGAACCGATCTGGTTCTTTTCAAATGGTTCTTCTACTTCTTTCAGATGCTGAAGCAGACGGATGTCATTCGAGAATTTATGTGCAGACTGTGCAATCTGGCTTAATACATTGATTACACGGGAATCAATTTTTCTGGAATAAGTCTGTCCGGAAACCGGCTGACATTTTGTGAATCCCATTTTTTCAGCGATCATTCCATCAATTTTCTTGATTGTTTCGTGGTCCCCTTCAAACAGCTCTAAAAAGCTTGCCTGTGTTCCTGTAGTTCCTTTAGAGCCAAGG
The DNA here is from genome assembly GCF_018982945.1 of Anaerostipes faecalis. Taxonomy (GTDB): domain Bacteria; phylum Bacillota; class Clostridia; order Lachnospirales; family Lachnospiraceae; genus Anaerostipes; species Anaerostipes faecalis. Next base: position 23,473 of record NZ_JABRXE010000003.1, read on the forward strand.
AGACGCATGTTTTCAATTACATGATCAAGGTCTTCCAGGTCATATACCAGATCCATCAGCCACAGGGATGCTCTCTTACCAACAGTTGTTGGCTGTGCAGGCTGAAAATGTGTGAATCCAAGGGTTGGAAGGTCTTTGTATTTTAATGCAAACTTGGATAACTCATTCATTACGTTGAGAAGCTTGGTACGAACCAGTTTCAGGGCTTCTGTCATGATAATAATGTCTGTGTTATCTCCAACATAGCAGGAAGTAGCTCCCAGATGGATGATTCCTTTTGCTTTTGGACACTGCTGTCCATAAGCATATACATGAGACATAACGTCATGACGGACCAGTTTCTCACGTTCTTTTGCCACTTCATAATTAATATCTTCTGCATGTGCTTTCAGTTCATCAATCTGTTCCTGTGTAATATCCAGACCTAATTCTTTTTCAACTTCTGCCAGTGCAATCCACAGTTTTCTCCATGTCTTAAACTTCTTATCAGGGGAGAAAATATACTGCATTTCTTTACTTGCGTAACGTTCTGATAATGGACTTTGATATCTATCGTTGCTCATAAAAACTCCTTATCTTTCAAAATTTCCACGAATATCTCTTGTTGGTGGTTCCATTGGATATTTTCCTGTAAAGCATCCTTTACAGATAGGAAGTCCTTTTACCATTTCTGATAAACGTTCTTCTCTTAAATATCCTAAACTGTCCGCTCCAATGATTTGACAAATTTCATTGACGGAACGGTTATATGCAATCAGCTGTTCTCTTTCCGGAATATCAGTTCCGAAATAACATGGCCATAAAAATGGCGGAGAACTGATTCGTACATGGACTTCCTTAGCTCCTGCATCTCTTAACATAGATACGATACGGTCGCTGGTTGTTCCTCGTACGATAGAATCATCAATCATAATGACTCTTTTCCCTTTCACTGCTTCTGCCAGTACATTTAATTTAATCTGTACGCTGGATTCCCGGCTGCTCTGTCCCGGTTTAATGAAAGTACGTCCTACGTAAGAATTCTTAACGAAGGCTGTTCCATATGGAATTCCGGATTCCAGGGAATAACCCAGTGCTGCTGCATTTCCTGATTCCGGTACACCTACTACCACATCTGCCTCAACCGGTGAATCCTGTGCCAGGTATCTTCCTGCCATAATTCTGGAATGATAAACACTGACACCGTCAATTTCGCTATCTGGTCTTGCAAAATAAATATATTCAAAAACACATCTTGCAGACTTTTCCTGTGGAAGGCACATATCACAGTTGGATACGATTCCTTCTTTTGTTATGGATACAATCTCTCCCGGCAATACATCACGGACAAATTCTGCTCCGATGGTATCCAGGGCACAGGATTCTGATGCCAGAATATATGCATTATCACGTTTTCCAATACAAAGAGGCTTGAATCCGAAAGGATCTCTTGCCCCAATCAGTTTTCTTGGAGACATAACGATTAAAGAATATGCTCCTTTAATCTTCTTCATGGCATTTGCAACCGCATCTTCAACATTTTTTGTTTTGACACGTTCTCTTGCTATGTGATATGCAATTACTTCAGAATCAATGGTTGTCTGGAAAATAGCTCCTGTCTGCTCCAGTTCTTCTCTTAATTCCAAAGCATTGATCAGGTTTCCGTTATGCGCCAGCCCCAATGTTCCTTTGATATAATTCAATACCAGCGGCTGTGCATTCTCACGGGTACTTTCTCCTGCTGTAGAATATCTGACATGTCCTACACCAATATCACCCTTTAATGTTTCCAGCTTTTCTTTGGTAAATACTTCATTACATAGCCCCATACCCTTCTTGGTACAGATATTTCCTTTCGGTCCATTGGTATCTGCTACAGTAATTCCACAGCTTTCCTGTCCTCTGTGCTGTAATGCAAATAATCCATAATAAATCGTCGAAGCTACATCATTTCCATCGAAGTCATAAATTCCAAATACTCCGCATTCCTCTCCAAGCTTATCAAAATTTTCTCTGCTCATCTTACTAATATCAGCCTTTCTTATAAACCAAGTCTTCTGTACACTTCTTCATATGCTGCCTCAACATTCCCCATGTCTCTGCGGAAACGGTCTTTATCTAACTTTTCATTTGTTTCTGCATCCCATAAACGGCATGTATCCGGGGAAATCTCATCAGCAAGGATAATTTCACCTTTATAGCGTCCAAATTCAATCTTAAAGTCAACCAGTCTGATTCCTGCTTTTGCAAATTCTTCCTTTAATACTTCATTAACTTTAAATGCATATCTTGTAATGGCATCAATTTCTTCTTTTGTAGCTTTTCCTAAAGCTATAGCATAATAAGAATTGATAAATGGATCTCCGAGCTCATCATCTTTGTAGCTGAATTCCAATGTAGGCTGCAACAGCTCAAAGCCTTCTTCGATTCCTAATTTCTTAGAAAAGCTTCCTGCTGCGATGTTACGTACAATAACTTCTAATGGCACGATTTCCACTTTTTTAACAACTGTTTCACGATCGCTTAATTCCTGTATATAATGTGTTGGAACGCCTTTCCTTTCCAGAATCTTAAATATATAGTTTGTCATACGGTTGTTTACAACCCCTTTTCCCAGGATTGTACCTTTTTTCTCACCATTAAAGGCTGTTGCATCATCTTTATAGTCAACAAGCAGCAGATCCGGATCATCTGTCTGGAAAACCTTTTTAGCCTTTCCTTCATAAAGTAAGTCTCGTTTTTCCATGGTCAAACTCCTTTTTTGTGTAAAAAGTATGCAAAATTCAAATTTGTTCATTTTTGATACTAACACAGATAATAAAAAACTGCAAGGCAGTTTCTTCTATAATAAAACTGTCCTGCAGCTATCTTTATGAATTACTTTTTAACAAATCTGTATCTGGAGGTATCTCTCCTCGCTTTAATTTGGTATAGATAATCCTTTCCACTGAATCATCAATCTGTGATTCTTTTATGGTTCCGTTACGAAGTGCTATCTTTACTGCTTTGTATGCTTTCTTCAGATTTTCCGGCATGACCACAATATCATTTCCTGCCTGAATGGCTTTCACTGCCGCTTCTCCTGCAGAATAATTATCTGTAATAGACTTCATATTCATAGCATCTGTTATGATCATTCCGTCATACTCCAGCTCTTTTCGTAATATATCCGTAACCACACGTTTACTTAAACTGGATGGTTCTTCTTCATCTGTCACATTGGCAAGCATCAGATGTGAAACCATGATCGCATCTGTCTTTGCTTTGATTCCCGCCTGAAATGGAAGGAAATCTGTCTTCCTTAACTCCTGGATACTCTGCTCGGTTTTGATACTTCCTGTATGGGTATCCCCATTTGTATCCCCGCTTCCCGGAAAATGTTTCAGCGTTGCAGAAATCTGCTGCTTTTGCATACTTTTTACTAAAGTGGAAATAATATCTGCCACCTTACCTGCATCACTTCCGAAACTCCGGTCACCAATCTCAATATTATCGGCATTAGTCAGTACGTCTGCCACAGGAGCAAAATTCATATTAAATCCAAGTGCTTTAAGTTCCTTGCTCTGGTTTTTTCCCATATCTTCAATCTGCTGATCATCATAAGTCTCGCCTATTTTTCTGGCAGATGGATAATGTGTCACGTTCATTTTGTCATTAGAGGCTACACGAGATACCTCTCCACCTTCTTCATCTACTGCAACAAATAAAGGAACATAAGATGCATCTTGTAAATCTGAAATCAACTGTCTGGTCTGTTTGGCTGTTTTCATATTCTTTGAGAATAGAACCACTCCCCCAACGGGATACTTTTTCAAAGTTTCTTTCATCTCACTGGTAATCTTGGTCTGATTCTTACTGTCTGCCTGATCCAGAGAATACAATGAAACCATAAAAAGCTGTCCTATCTTATTCTTTAAAGACATCTCATCTGTAATATCTTCTGCCATACCTTCTAATGTTGCCTCATCCAGATCCTCGGTTTTTAATTTTGTTTCTTTTTTTCCATCTATATTACACCCTGCAAAAAAAAGCATAATAAATGCCAGGGTAAAACTCAACAGTCGCTTCTTCATCTTTTGAAATTCCTTTCATATCTGCAGATTCAATATGAAACTTCATATTTTAACAAGCATTTATTTTTATAAAATTATAGCATTTTCCCGCAATAGTGTCTATGAATCTTCTGTGAACATCGTAAAAAAAGAAGCCCTCATTTTAGAGAGCTCCCCCTGAGAATGCCTAAAACATACTTATCTTTATGTTAAAGCAACCATGTATCATAAGCTTCCATTCAAGATAATATCGGGCCAGTATATTTCAGACACCAGCTTATTATATACTTTTTCATTTATTTTTTCTATTATTTTTAAAAATAAATACAATTTTTTACCAATTTCCACACCTTTCATATCATATAAATTATTTACTATATTAAACAATATTTTTATTTGTAATTTTTTGGAATTTCACTGTTACTTTAAACTGGTCTCCTTCAATTTTTACGGCAAATTCTCCTCCACAGTTTTTAGTAAAACTATCAGCAATTGACAGCCCCAGTCCGTTTCCTTCACTGGATCTTGACTTTTCTGCTCTTGCAAATCGTTCCATGATTTCTTCTTCTGTAAAGTTCATTTCATAGGAAGCAGTATTGATTACTTCCAATTGTATATTTTCTGCCTCTTCTGTTATGTTTACAAAAATTCTCGTTCCTTTCAGCGAATATTTTAATGCATTTTCCACGACATTTTGTACCACACGATACATCCGGTTTACATCTCCCAGAAACTGTGTGTTTTCTGCCTCACATCGGAACCGTATTGCAAATCCTGCTTCTTTTATCTGGTCTTCCATATCTCCCAGCGTCTGCTCCAGAAGTCTCCTCATATCCATGACTTCCAGATTAATTTTTATATCTCCACTGGTAGACTTGGCCAATTCGAATAAATCTGCAATGATATTTTTCAAACGCTCTGTCTTTTTTGTGAGGATCTGTACATAATCTCTGGCTTCCGGAGAAAGAGTTTCGTCTCTGCTTAACAGATCCACATATCCAATGATAGAAGTCAAAGGAGTTTTCAGATCATGAGAAACATTAGTGATTAAATCAATCTTCATTCTCTCCCCTTTAAGCTGAGCTTCCAGGGCTTTTTCCATTCCACTTCCTATATTGGTAAGTTTCTGACTATAATCATAATATGCAGATTCTTTTGCAATATCTGTCACTGCAGATAATTCTCCGTTGGAAATTTTTTCAATCTGCTCTACCAGTTTACATAAATCTCTTTGTTCCTCTGCATAGCGGTCAGAATATTTTGTCAGATACCGAATAGCAAAAACTCCAAGAACAGCCAGACCAAAGCCAACAAAGCCCAATGCACTTATAGAACAGATCAGTAATATTACCGCTGCAATCAGGATCCTTCTGGCAATCTGGAATTGCCTGATTCGATCTTTTGCGTGTTGTTCAGCAAAAGACATTGCTTCATATTCCAGTTTTTGTCGCTCTTTGGAATTTCGATACCATTTTCTGAAATATCCGACACATAAAGTTGAGTCTAAGAAGTTATGCTCTTTTAAACGCCAAACTGTTGTCTGGACGCAAATAGCAAACAATCCAATCAGCACTGGCATCACCATATAAGAAGACATCATTGCAACTTCTACAGAAGAACCAGCAGTATTTCCATTGACATACTGTCTGCTCACTTCCGCTATCATCATAGGAATCGAAATGATACATCCGATTCCGCAAATAGCTATCATTGCAATCACTTCCCACCAGATTCGGTCCAGCGCTTTGAAAAATCTGGTTCGATTCTTCTGTAATGCAAAAAGAATGATCAACAGGATCGTTCCTAAAACTTCAATCCCTACTATTATCATCGCTTCTTTTATACATCTTTTAACCATCGGTTGATCCTGTTTGTACTCCGTTTTCAGAGTGTTCATAAAATCTGTTGAAAACTCCAGTCTTATGTTCAAAGATTCCAGTCTCTGCTTCTTCTGGTCATCAATAAAGAAATCCGGTGGCAATGTATTAAGAAGAGAATATTGAGAAGTCTCCTTATAAAATTCACTGGCATCCAAACCCTCAGGATTTACGGCATAACGTTCAATTTGTCCATTTTTTCTTAAATTATAAGATGGATTTCGTTGAAGCTTATAATCAATAACTTTATTAACTGCAGATTTATCTAATTCTAAATCACCATAAGTAGTTGTTGATTTTTTTGATTTTTTCCCATAAGGCTGAATTACAAGATCCGCTTTTAACTTATATCCGGAAGGGATCTTTATATCGTCTGTATGGTAATATGCCTCCTTGTCAATAATCCCCTGATCCTTTGCCCAGTCAATAATCACTTTTTCCATAACATCAGCCATCACATCTGACTCTTCAAAGGATGTATCATATGATACAGAATCCATTACATTTGCAAACCTGTTACTTACATTGACTCCTTCAATGGCAGCTGCTGACATAACAATAATAACAATTGTAATGCAAAGCGTATTAATCCATTTTTTCCATTTTGTATCCAATTCCCCACACCACCTTCAAATATCTTGGATTTTTTGTATCAATTTCTATTTTCTCCCGGATACGTCGGATATGGACCATGACCGTGTTTTCTGTGGCATAAGCTTCTTCGTTCCAGACCCGTTCATATATTTCATCTGCTGAAAATACCCTGCCCAGATTTCTCATAAGTAAATGAAGAATTTTATATTCTGTTGCAGTCACTTTTACCGGTTCCCCGTCTACCAGTATTCTTTTTCCTTCCGTATCCAGAATCAATCCTCCATTCACAATCTGATTTTTGTTTTCACCCGCTGATCTCATACTTCCCAGCTGCAAATATCTTCTTAACTGAGACTTTACTCTGGCTACAAGCTCATCCGGGCGAAATGGCTTGCTGACATAATCATCTGCTCCCATGGATAACCCCAGTATCTTGTCGCTTTCTTCTGTCTTGGCAGATAAAATAATAATCGGTATATTTTTACTTTCGCGTATTTTCATAGTTGCAGACAATCCATCCATCTTTGGCATCATCACATCGATGATCAAAAGGTGAATATCCTGTTCCATAAGCAAATCCATTGCTTCCAAGCCATCATAAGCCGTCAGCACAAAGAAGCCTTCCATCTCCAAACGTTTTTTAATTGCCCCTACAATTTCTCTGTCATCATCTACGACCAGAATCCTCGGTTGATCCATAATATCCTCCCTATCCTTTGATATCCTTAGCTTATCAATAAATTCTGTAAAAAATCTCAATGGAAAAATAACAAGTTTCTTACAATTATAGCAGATTTAACTTTATGAAAGAAGAATAACACACAATCTCCATCACGCTTTCTTGCCTTCGAGCAATCCAGATGTGATTGGATCTTGTGTGTTATTTGTATAAACTCACCTATAAATTTTTTCTCTTTCTATTTTGAATTGCGTCCCAGCATCCATGCACTAATGAGAGACGTAAACGGTACTGCAAGAATAACTCCTAAACTGGAGGATAGTCCTTGCATGATTTCAATTCCCACGGAATACATGTTGATAATCTGCTGGTACTCATAGTTATATGCATAGATAAAAACCAGAGTGTTGATGGAGCCACCGGTAAATGCGAGTATCAGTGTATTGGTCATGGTTCCCATCATATCACGCCCAACATTCATGCCAGATGTAAACAAGTCTCTGGATGACATTTCCGGATTATTTTCTTTCAGTTCATTAACCGTAGATGCTACTGACATCCCAACATCCATCACAGCTCCCAATGCTGCAATCAAAATACCGGCAAACAGTAATTCCCCAATTTTAATCTTGGTCATTTCTCCCACATAGACCAGATTTTCAATATCAGATACATTATATCCACTAATGGAAGCCACCTTTCCAAAAATCCATGCAAAGATTCCAGCAAAGACAACACCGATAATGGTTCCTGCCATTGCCGATATGGATTTTTTAGTAATTCCATCAATCATACACATTGTAACAATTGTTGAAAATGCTATGACCAGCACTGCCGCAAAAATTGGTGACACTCCCTGATAAATTAGCAGAAATAACACACATCTCCATCACGCTTCCCTCCCTCCGGTCAGTCCAGATGTGATTGGATCTTGTGTGTTATTCTTTAACCTATAGTACACTTCCTCCAGGGGAACATTCTATCAGCAAGTATATTCTGCATTACAATTACACTAATTCCCTATCTCGCTTCCGCCCTTTCAGTCCAGATGTGATTGGTTCTTGTGTGTTATTCTTTAACCTATAGTAAACTACCTGATAAAGTATCTTCTCTTCATTTTCCCGAGAAAAGATTACTTATTTGAAAAAAACATCCTAAGCAAAATATCTGCACAAACCCAGTTTGGAAGCCTTTTGCGGGGATGCTCTTTTCATAATCTACTCACCATTTTCCAATAACTTCTCTATTTCTTCTTTCCTTAGCTCCGTTACTTCTGCTATCTGCTCAATACTCATCCCATTTTTTGACATTTTTAGTATCAATACTTTTCTCTCCTGATTTCTTCCTTCAATTTTCCCCTGATTCCTTCCTTCGATTCTTCCTTCATTCCTTCCTTCGATTCTTCCTTCATTCCTTCCTTCATTTTTCCCATCCATAATTAATTCTGCAATTGCATTTCCCATATCAAACTCCTCCCCTTTCTCTGTGTTCCGAAATAGTAATATCAAATCTTCATTGTCCAGTAATTCGACCAGTGCTTTCTTGGAGCTTTCATCTAACTGTTTTAATTCTTTTTCTTTTTTCTTTATATATTCTTGTAATTTCTCTTTTTGATACTTATATTTTATCATTGATAATATATATTGTAAATCCCCTTGAAAATTTTTCATATTTTTTAGTTTAGAAATGTCAATTAAATTTATTTTATAGTTGTAAATATATTTCTGAATATTGTATTTTTCCATACCCATTTGATTCATTATTCCATAGATACTTTTATCACCTTCCCACTCCTGTTCTCCATGGTACAACACCAATGTAATTATGGGATAAATTTTCTGGCTCTTGGTCATTTTACTCCGATATGTTTTTCCGCTTTTCTGATTTACCCGGATTTCAAGATTCCTTTTTTGTCCATCATAGGACAATGCATCATACAACATCACTCTAATCGGCATAGAATAATCAATCTCTGACTGACTTTCTACCCCTAATAAAAAATGAATATCTCCTGCTACATACTCCATAAACACATCCCGGTATCGTTTGATTACCTGATTCAGCCCCTTTGCCTCCTTATCTCGCTGTACAAACACTTCTTCTGAATTAATTTCCTTTAGATTCTCAGGATGAATAATCTGTTTTCCAGAAAATAAACACCCGTTAAACAAATCAGCAAATTTTTCCTTGTCTTTTAAGAGATTTTTCATCGCTGCATCGACCTGCTTCATTAGACATGCACCTCCGTAAATAATAGAATTGATGGTTAGATTTTGAATAGATAGAAATGAACAAGACTCTTTTTCCTATTTTTTACATTTTAGCACAATGGAAAAATTTGTCAATATATGGAAACAACACATAGTCTTCGGCACGCTTCCCTCCCTAACGGTCAGTCCAGATGTGCCTGTCTCCTATGTGTTGTTTCTCCTGGTTTTTTTCTCCTTCTGGTTTTCTTAACAGCCTTCTCCATCAAATTTCCCTCCCTTTCGGTCTGTTCTGATGTGCCTGTCTCCTATGTGTTGTTTCTCCTGGTTTTTTCTCCTTCTGGTTTTCTTAACAGCCTTCTCCATCAAATTTCCCTCCCTTTCGGTCTGTTCTGATGTGCCTGTTTCCTATGTGTTGTTTCTCCTGGTTTTTTCTCCTTCTGGTTTTCTTAACAGCCTTCTCCATCAAATTTCCCTCCCTTTCGGTCTGTTCTGATGTGCCTGTTTCCTATGTGTTGTTTCTCCTGGTTTTTTTCTCCTTCTGGTTTTCTTAACAGCCTTCTCCATCAAATTTCCCTCCCTTTCGGTCTGTCCTGATGTGCCTCCTATGTATTGTTTCTTCTAAATTATTCTCCCCTGTTGTTTGCCTCAACAATCTCCTCAGAAAAATAATCTGCATGAAAAAAACATCCCAAGCAAAACAATCTGCACAAACGAAGTGCGGAAGCGTTTTGCGGGGATGCTTTTTGAATACTCTATAATCTTTCTGCGATTGCTTTTATGAATCCTTCACTGTTTACTGCATTTACATTTTCCAGTGTTGTGATCAGTGCAAGGTCTTTTGTCATTGTTCCTGATTCAATGGTGTCCAGTGTTGCTTTTTCAAGCTTGTCTGCAAATTCCATTAATTCTTTGTTTCCATCTAATTCTCCACGTTTTCTTAATGCTCCTGTCCATGCAAAGATAGTTGCCACAGAGTTTGTAGATGTTTCTTCACCTTTTAAGTGTTTGTAGTAATGACGCTGAACAGTTCCGTGCGCTGCTTCGTATTCATAGTATCCCTGTGGAGATACCAATACAGATGTCATCATAGCCAGTGAACCAAATGCTGAAGAAATCATATCACTCATGACGTCCCCATCATAGTTCTTACATGCCCAGATATATCCACCTTCTGATTTCATTACACGTGCTACTGCATCGTCGATCAGTGTGTAGAAATATTCAATTCCTGCTGCTTCAAACTTATCTGCAAATTCTGCATCATAGATTTCCTGGAAAATATCTTTAAATGTGTGATCATATTTTTTTGAAATAGTATCTTTTGTTGCAAACCAGAGATCCTGTTTTGTATCTAATGCATATGTAAAACAGCTTCTTGCAAAACTTTCAATAGATTTATCAATATTGTGCATTCCCTGAATGATTCCTGGTCCGTCAAAATCATGAATAGTCTCACGGATTTCTGTTCCATCTTCTCCTGTATAAACCAGTTCTGTTTTTCCTGGTCCTGGTACTTTAATTTCAACACCTTTATATACATCACCATATGCATGTCTGGCAATTGTAATTGGTTTTTTCCATCTGCTGACTGTTGGTTCGATTCCTTTAACTGTAATTGGTGCGCGGAAAACTGTACCATCCAGAATGGCACGGATTGTACCATTAGGGCTCTTCCACATTTCTTTCAGATTGTATTCATCCATTCTTGCAGCATTTGGTGTAATTGTCGCACATTTAACGGCAACTCCATACTTCTTTGTTGCTTCAGCAGAATCAAAAGTTACCTGATCGTTTGTCTCGTTTCTGTGCTCTAATCCAAGGTCATAATACTCTGTTTTTAAATCAATAAACGGTAATAACAATTCATCCTTGATCATCTTCCAAAGGATTCTTGTCATCTCATCTCCATCCATTTCAACTAGCGGGGTGGTCATCTGAATTTTGCTCATATTTGCTCCTCCTGTATCTGTATTTCATCGTTGCCTAGGTGAATATGTCTGCCTATTGGGGTTTATTATAGCGAAAAATCTGAAAGAAGTAAACAATGTACAAAAAAATAAGCAATTTAGCGTATTAAAGCAAGAAAGTGATATTTGATATTTCATTTACATAATGTTATATTTACACTAACATATTCAGTATTTATTTAAGAGGAGGACTTTATTTTGAGAAGTTATACCATTGATGAATTATCTCGTTTGATCGACCATACAAATTTACATACTGATGCAACACCAGAAGACATGGAAATATTATGCCAGGAAGCGAAAGATTACCATTTTAAAATGGTTGCTATTAATCAGGTACAGTCAGCTTTATGTGCAAAACTGTTAAGAGGTACTGATATTCATGTTGGTGCTGCTATTTCGTTTCCACTGGGTCAGACTACCATCGAGTCCAAAGCTTTTGATACAGAAAATGCTATCGAGATCGGTGCCACTGAAATTGATTATGTAATAAATCAGACGGAAGTGAAAGCTAAAAATTGGGATTACATAAGAAAAGAAATGGAAACCATAGTTAATATTTGCCGTAAACACAATGTTCTTAGTAAAGTCATTTTTGAAAACTGCTATTTAACAGACGAAGAAAAGATTAAACTTGCTGAAATTGCCAAAGAGGTAGAACCAGATTTCATTAAAACCTCCACAGGTTTTGGTACTGGTGGTGCAACTATTGAAGATGTAAAATTAATGAAAAAACATGTTGGAAATACAGTAAAAGTAAAAGCAGCTGGCGGAATCCGGGACGCTAAAACCTTTATTGCTATGATTAAAGCCGGTGCTCAGAGAATTGGCACAAGTTCTGGTGTAAAAATTATTGAAGAATTAAAAGAAATCATGAAAGAAAATAATACTACAGTCATTGAAATTTAAAAATATCTGGCCAGTGCACCTATATTACCGTACAGCAAAAACAGCACTTTCATATTTGAAGTGCTGTTTTTACTTTTACCATTAGAAGTTAGAGAAAATATTATATTCCTGGCATTACTTATGCTTTGTATGTAATAACATATGGGCTTTATGTGAATTTGGTGCTTCAAAGAAATCCTCATACAATTTTTTAATATCTGGATTTTCATGAGAAAAACGTATTTGTGCATTCTTATCCAGGAAGTACAGATTCTGTCCTCGTTCTGCAGCCAGCTCATATCCATCATGAATCGGCTGTCCTCCTCCACCGGAACATCCTCCCGGACAGGCCATAACTTCTACAAAGTGATATTTTACTTCCTTTCTGCGAATGGCTTCCATTAAGTCCCGGGTATTTTGAAGGCCACTGACAACTGCAACTCGTATTTCTTTTCCAGCGACATCCAGTTTAGCCTCTGTCCATCCCTTTTCCTTTACTCCACGGATTTCTTTAAATGCATCTGTCTTTGGATTTTTCCCTGTTATAAGGAAATATGCAGATCTTAAAGCTGCTTCCATTACTCCTCCGGTAGCTCCGAATATGACACCTGCACCGGTCCCTTCTGTAAATGGCCGGTCAAATCCTATATCTTTTAATGTTGAAGGATCAATATGATCTGCTTTGATCATTCGGTCCAGTTCTCTGGTAGTTAATACGCAATCAATATCATGTCCTGCATATTCTTCATAAAACAGTTTCATTTCTCTTTCTGCTTTTTTAGCCAGACAAGGCATAACAGATATTGTAAATATATTATCAGGGTTTAATCCTTTCTGTTTTGCAAAAACAGTTTTCATAACAGCCCCAAACATCTGCTGCGGTGATTTTGCACTGGAGAGACGTCCCACCATATTAGGATACTGAGTTTTAATAAATCGAATCCATCCAGGACAGCAGGAGGTGAACATTGGATATTCATCCAGATCACCGCTGGTAAAACGTTCTACAAATTCTGTTCCCTCTTCCATGATCGTAAGATCTGCTGAGAATGATGTATCAAATACATAATCCACACCGATTCGGCGTAATGCATCTGCAATTTTTTCTACCGTTGCTTCTTCTCTTGATAGTCCAAGAGATTCTCCCCATGCCGTACGTACTGCAGGTGCAATCTGTGCAACCACCACCTTATCTTTATTTTCAATGGCTCTGTAAAGCTTATCTGTATCGTCTCTTTCTCTTAATGCTCCCGTCGGGCAATGTGTAATACACTGACCGCATAAAACACAATCTGCATCCTGAATTTCTCTGTTTCCAGACACTCCAACAGTTGTTCTGGAACCTGTTCCTGTAACATCCCAGATGTTCATACCCTGTATCTTGTCACATACCTGAATACATCTCATACATTTAATACATTTATTGGTATCACGAATCAACGGGAATGTATGATCCCATTCCTGGGCAACCAGTTCCTTTTTATATGGATTATCAATAATGTTTAAATCATTTGCAATGGTCTGAAGACTGCAGTTTCCGCTGCGAACACATGTAGCACATTGAGCATCATGCTGTGATAAGATCATTTCCACAGTGTTTCTGCGATTTCTCCGTACTTTTGGGCTATTGGTGTATATGACCATGCCTTCATCAACCACATTATTACATGAAGTAACCAGACGGTCTTTTCCCTCCACTTCAACAACACATACTCTGCAGGCACTGATTTCATTAATTCCCTTAAGATAGCATAATTTAGGAACCGGGATATTTACAGAAGCTGCTGCCTCCATAATGGTTGTTCCCTCTTCTACACATACTTTTTGATTATCAATTATAAGATTTACCATTTTGTATCCCTCCCTCCTTTGAAAATGCCATATCCAAAGTGATCACAGCGTAAACATCTGGATGCTTCCTGACAGGCTTCGTTTTTCGTCATACAATTTTCTATTCCATCAAAGTCACAGATTCTTTCTCCAGCTTCTCTTTCAGTTAAGTTAACCCTTCCACAAGGTGGTTTATCCTCTAATTTCGGTTCTGGTATAATGACATCGGTTGTAATTTCATGATGGAATCCAAGGTATTCATCTTCAAGACTCGCTCGCGAGTCTTGGCGCGGAATTCGGGTCTGCATAGCAGACATACTTCCAATCCGAATTCCTGCGCATCCTCGCGGAGCGTATATCAGATGGGGGATTGAAACCCGCCACTGATACATAATTGTTGCTCACCGCCTACAGAGGCGGGAGTCATCCCTCATCTGATATTTGCCGCAATTACCTTACCAGCTGCAATTGCTGAAATAACAGTAGAAGGACCTGTTGCACAATCACCACCTGCAAATACACCAGGCATTTCATCAAATCCGCCAAATTTTTCTACATTGATTCGTCCTCTTTGTACCGGTACTCCTGCTTCTTCAAAATGCTGATATTCTATATCCTGTCCAATTGCAACAATCAGGCGCTGACATGGAATAAAGACATCATCTTCCCCGGTAGGTTTCACGCTGGCACGTCCTCCTTTGATCTGGCTGATCATCTGAGGGGTTACCCAGATTCCTTTTATATTTCCTTCTTCGTCTTTTTCAATTCTTGATGGTGCCATCAGGGTTTTAATCTCAACACCCTCAGCCTGGGCACCACTGATTTCATCTGGAAGAGCTGTCATATCCGCAACTCTTCTGCGGTATACGATACTAACCTTCTTTGCCCCAAGTCTTACAGAAGTGCGTACTGCATCCATGGATACATTTCCCCCACCGATTACAGCTACTTCTTTTCCTTTGAGATTTTCCTGTGTTCCGTATCCGACATTACGCAGAAACTGAACCGCAGAAACAACTCCTTTGGCATCTTCTCCCTCAAGACCTAATTTCTTATCTGTACTGGCTCCAATGGTGATCAGAACCGCATCATATTTTTCTTTTAGATCTACAATGGAATAGTCTTTTCCAATGACTTTTCCAAGATCTACTTTTACTCCGGTATCTAAAATTGCTTTAATATCGTCATCTAATCTCTCTTTTGGCAGTCGATAATTCGGAATACCATAACGAAGCATTCCACCAAGTTTTGGAAGCATTTCATAAACTGTAACCTGATGTCCCATCAGCTGAAGATAATAAGCCGCACTTAATCCTCCCGGACCTCCACCTACTACAGCAATGTTTTTCCCTGTAGATGGTGCACATTCCGGCGGTGCAACATATCCTGCTGCATCTGCTGCCATTCTTTTCAGACCCCGGATGTTTACTGCGTCATCAATCATATTCCGGCGGCACAAAGCTTCACATGGATGTTCACAAATAAATGCGCATGTTGTTGGAAATGGATTATCTTTTCGGATTAAACGAATTGCATCCTCATATCTTCCTTCCCTGACTAATGCAATATATCCCGGAATATCAACCCGTGCAGGACATCTGGATACACAAGGTACAGGCTGATTTATTGTATTTAAACAGCGATGATGAATAATATGTTCCAGATAGTCATCTTTAAATCCTTCCACACCGTTATATACCATTTTGGCTGCTTCATATCCAATAGCACAATCTGCTGATTCCATAATTGACAGAGCCGTTTCACGAATAACAGTTAATGTTTTAACCGTTGCCCGTCCATCCAGAACGTCCTCAATAAGATTCTTCAATTGTCCAAGTCCAACGCGACATGGAACACATTTTCCACAGCTTTGTGCATGACATATTTCCAAAAAAAGCTCTAGATATATCTACCGGGCATAATCCAGGTGGACTGGATTCTATTCTCTGTTCCAGATTTTTATAAAGACACTCCACGACCAGCTGTGACTGATCTGGAGTAATTAATTCTAAACGACTCATTCAACAAATCCTCCTATCAAATTTTTTTGCTTTTCTCTAAATTTATACAAATTTTTTTAGGTGTCCTAATAATTTTTTACATTATAAATACTTTGAGAAAAATTTTCAATAGTTTTTGTGCAAAAACAACGTTAATTTTATATCAATTCAATGCTTTTTTGTGCAATTTTTTTAACAAAGTTTTTCTTTATTTTAGAGAATAAAAAAGCGGACAAGTCCACTATCAACTCCCTGTATCCCTCAATCATGAGGGACTTGTTCCGCTTTGCGTGCCGATGTGCAGCAGTTTTAACTGCTTTCCTTTGCACATCGTGCACATCCGCACGGAGCGTTTATTATTACATAGGAAATTCAAAGGAATTTCCTATGTAATAATAAAAACCCTTACCTTAAAAATGAATTATCATATCTAAAGTAAGGGTTATATTTTTATTTATTCTAATAATAGTTAATAGGAGACAATAATTCCTCCATCACATGCATATAAACTGCTGACACCTTTGGTATCAATAATAATGATATCTCCCACCTTAAGATTCTTCTGTATCAGCTCTTTTACATACTCTGCACGCTTTGGACAATTACAATGAGCAATGGCAAGTACTCTTTCTGAAAGATCCCTGCCTTCTTTCACGATAGCTTCTATCATCTTAGATAATGCCTTCTTAGTTCCTCTTGCCTGAGTAAGCTTCTGAATTACACCATCTCTGGTTCCTTCCATAACCGGTTTGATATTCAGTGCACTGGCAAGAGTCGCGGATACTCTGGATAACCTTCCGTTTCTTCTTAATACTTCCAAAGTTTCCAACACAAAATAAGTTCTCTGAGTCGAAATATATTCTTCAACTTTCTCAACTACCTGATCAAAGTTCATTCCCTGAGAAGCATATTCATAAATCTTTCTTGCAATCAGAATCTGTGTTGTAGATGCTCCTCTGGAATTAAAAACATAGATATTTTTTTCTCCATTTTCTTCTTCATACAGATTCTTTCCTAATACTGCACTGTTATAAGACCCGCTTAGCTCTGCTGATAATGTTACCACATAAATATCATCGGCCTCTCCGTAAGCATTCATATAACTCTCCGGTGCCGGGCAGGCAGACTTAACTTCTCCAGTACTATTGGCAACTTTTTCAAGGAAAGAGGCCTGATCAAATGTTTCATCATCGATAATCTCTTCTCCATCAACAATTAATGTCAATGGAATACATGAATAACAACCTTTTTCAAAATCCTCTTGTGTTAAGTCTGTGCAGCTGTCGCACACAATATGAAAACTCATTTACGTATCTCCTTTTAAAAACTTTCTAATATAGTATTTATTACTACTTATTTTATCATATCCTCAGAAAAAAAGAAATATGAAAACTAGGATTCTTTTTCTCCTAATTGTTTTACAATCAGTATTCCAAAAACGAAAGCAATGATTCCCGTAAGGATTGTGAAAAAATCCACAGAAAAGTTTCTGATCTCTGACAAAATTCCTACAGGAGATGCAAAAATCAATCCAAGAATTCCCCAGTAAGTAATAATCTTATGATGTTTAAATAAGAATTCTATCAAATTAGCAATTAAAAAAACACCTGTAACAACACCAGCTGCCATCGGTCCCAGCAACAGAACTCCAATGGCAAATAATTTAACGGCCATTATCATTGATATCTCCAAAACCACTGTTTGCGTGTCGCTTCCAAAAAGTGGAAGACATGCGGTCAGCAAAAAGAAAATAGCAAATACAAAAATTCCTGCTGCTCTGAATCCCGATATTTCAATAACCTTTAAAATCTCCGGTATGCCTCCAAGAATCAGGCCTGTAAATAAAAGGTGTGTCTGAACCGGATATTCTAAAAACATCCAGCGAATTATATAAGACAATCCGGAAAACCCCAGTAGTATTCCTATCCCAACAGGCATAAGAATTCTAAGACTTTCCCTAAATTCCTTTTTTATATGGGTCACAGCATAGATAATCTTATCATAAACGCCCATAGAAATCGCCAAAGTCCCTCCGCTAACTCCCGGCAGGATATTTGCCACTCCAATGAACATTCCGCAACAGATTTGCAACAGATTTTTTTCAAGAATTTCATTCTCTACATAAACTCCTTCAAGCGTTCTTTAATTTCTATATCCCATGCTTCCTCAAGAGTTTTATCCATCACAAAAGTTTTTCTTGATACCCCCGTGGTACATTTGAGACTTTGTCTGTCATAGAGTACATTTAAAAATAAACCTGCAATCTCATCTGTCCGCATAGGCAAATGGTATTTTATAAGAAACTCTTCCACCTGTTCTGGTTTTAACATCATGACAAATTGAAAATGAAGCGGTGTCTTTTTTCCCTTCACCAGAGAAAAAATCTTTGCCTTCTGCCTCTCCCACGGAACATAAGGATATGTACCATATTGTTCCCATTCATCCGTATCAAAAAACTCCTTTAAAATTCTTCCACTGAATTCATATGCAATATCCATAGATAACTTTCCTTCATTCATAAGAAAATCATCAAATAAATTTCCTCCCAGGAATCCTGCCATGAACTTCTTCACCTGCTCTATTTCAATTAATACCATATAATTCTCCTTTGCCTCGTGCATGTAATAAAAAAGAATGGACAGCACTTACTATCCATTCCATTTTATCTTTCTCTATGGAGTTTTTCAATTATTTTCTGTATTGCTGGTTGATGGTGCATCTGCTTTTTTACCCAGTGTTACTGTAACCGTCTGTGTTTTATAAGTACCCATCTGGTTCTGTCGCTTAATTTCAATTTTAACAGATGTACCTGCCTTCATATTTGAAATCTTATCCTTTAATCCATCCATGGTTGAAACTGATTTTCCAGCAATTTTTACGATAACATCTCCTGCACTGATTCCTGCTTTCTGTGCCGGGGATCCCTGAACAACCTGCTGTACATATACTCCTGATGGCATATCAAACTGTGACCCCATGGAACTGTCAATGGTCTGACCTGATATTCCAAGATAAGCCTGTTCAGATTCATCTATCGCTTCATTTTTAATTAACTGGTCAATAATCGGCTTAGCTGTATTAATCGGAATTGCATATCCCATACCTTCTACATCTTCAGAAGAATATTTTACTGTATTAATACCAATCAGCTCACCTTTGCTGTTTAACAGGGCTCCACCACTGTTACCAGGGTTAATTGCCGCATCTGTCTGAAGTAATGTCATGGTTTTATCTGTTAACTGAACTTCTCTGTTTAATGCACTAATATAACCACCTGTTACAGACTGTCCGTATCCAAGAGCATTTCCAATGGCAATTGCCTGCTCTCCTGTTTTCAGTTTATCAGAATCTCCCAATGTGATTATTGCAATTTTCTTTAAAGTTGAAGATTTCATATCTTTTACATTCACTTCTACAACAGCAAGATCCGCATCACTATCTGTTCCGCGGATAGCTGCACTTGCACTTTCATCATCCACAAATCCAACAGATAAAGATTTAGCATCTTCTACTACATGGTTATTTGTGACAATCAGAAGCTTTCCATTTTGTTTTCCGATGATAATTCCTGAACCAACACCTTCTGTTTCACTGCTTTGCTCTCGTCCGAACCATCCCTGAGTGGTACTTTCAAATTTTCCGGTAATGGATACAATAGAAGGCATTACATTTTCTGAAACACTTGAAAGATCATTACTGGAAGAACTGGATGATGAACTGCTGGTCTTGGTTGTTGCCAGCTGAGTACCAGTGCTTCCAACACCTGCTTTTGAAAATCCAAACATAACACCCTGCATCACAAGCCCTGCAATCAATCCAAATGCCACTGCTGAAGCACATATTCGCAGCCACCATCTGCCATCTTTTGATTCCTTTGATTTCTTTGTCTTTTTCTCTTCAGTTTTTTCTTCTTCTCTCCACTGATCTGCTGTTGTCCACTGATCATCATTGTTTATATTATTATATTCACTCATTTGAACTAATCTCCTTTCTCGTTTCTCTTTGCATTAAATATACCTGATAATTGTGTTGAAATTGTGTTCTATTTGTTATAAAAGTAAGAAAAAAAATAAGAAAAACATAAGATAACTTTCCATTGTATCGTATCACTTTATCCCTTATAATAATAGCAAGAAAAAGGAGTATTCATAATATGATAAAGAAAAATCAAACTTATTTAAACAGACTGCATGTTTTAATTGATGCTCTCTGCATTTATTTTTCAGGTTTTGTTGCCTATTACGTGAGATTTTGTCTGGAAATATTCGGTTTTAAAGTCTACAAAGAATTATTTGAGTATAACCGTTATTATTTCCCTTTTAAGGATTATCAGAAGCCTTTAATTTGCGCACTAATTATTCTCCTTCTATTATATGCATTTTTTGGGCTGTATACACCAAAACGATACCAAAGAGGCAGCAAAGAACTTGTTAATTTATTCAAAGCCAATGTTTTGGGACTTGGAATTTCTGCATTCATTATTACTATTTTCCAGATTCAGAATTTCCCTCGTTCCCTGTATCTGATGTTTTATATATTTAACTTTATTTTTGGTGTAATTTCAAGATATATTATTCGAAAAATTTTGAAAATCAATCGAAAAAAAGGACGCAACATCAAACATACGGTGTTTGTAGGATTCAGTACCTCTGCGGCAGCATATATTGATCGTATCATCGCCAATCCTCACTGGGGATTAAAGGTTCACGGAATTTTCGATAATACTGTCAGTGAAAACTTTGACTATCGTGGAGTAAAATATATCGGTAAACTTTCCGATCTGGCTGATTATCTGGAGCATACTTCTCTGGATGAAGTCGCTATTACATTAAATCTGAATGAATATGACAAACTGGAGAAACTGGTTGCTGTTTGTGAGAAATCCGGTGTTCATACGAAATTTGTTCCGGATTACTACAACTTTATTTCTACAAATCCTTATACAGAAGACTTAGACGGACTTCCGGTTATCAATATCCGTAATGTTCCTCTTACCAATACATTAAACCGCATGATCAAACGTTTCATTGATATTATCGGCTCTATTGTTGCTTTGATCTTATTTTCACCGATTATGCTTGTTGTAGCAATTCTGGTAAAAAGAAGTTCTCCTGGACCAATATTATTTGCTCAGGAACGTATCGGACTTGGCAACAAACCATTTAAAATGTACAAATTCCGCTCCATGGGTGTTCAGGATCCAAAAAAAGAAGCCAAGCAGTGGACAACAAAAAATGATGCCAGGGTAACACCGGTTGGAAAGATTATTCGTAAGACAAGTCTTGACGAACTTCCTCAGTTCTGGAATGTTTTGCGAGGGGATATGAGCCTGATCGGACCTCGTCCGGAACGGCCTTTATTCGTTGAAAAATTTAAAGAAGAAATTCCTCGTTACATGATCAAACATCAGGTTCGTCCTGGTATTACCGGATGGGCACAGGTTAATGGTTTCCGTGGAGATACTTCTATTCGCGGTCGAATTGAACATGATTTATATTATATTGAAAACTGGTCTTTAGGTCTGGATATCAAGATTTTATTCCTTACATTCTTTAAGGGATTTGTAAATAAAAATGCTTATTAAAAAGGATGGCCTATGCCATCCTTTTTTAGTCGTCTCAGGAGGTGCAAAATTGAGTAAAAAACGAAGAAAAAAAAGACGTAGTTCACCAATTAGAACTTTGGTATTTCTCTTAACACTGATTCTGCTTCTTATAGGTGTTTTTGCAGGTATGGTCTACACAAAACTTGGCAGTACACAAACTAGTCCTTTGGATCAAAGCCAGCTGGTCACTGTAAATAACGATTCCAGCATGAAAGATTATACCAATTATGCGTTCTTTGGTATTGATTCACAAACCGGAAGTATGTCAGACCGTGGTAATCGTTCTGATTCCATTATCATCGTGAGCATCAATAACTCTACAAAAGAGGTGAAGCTTTTATCAGTTTACAGAGATACCTTTGTTAGTATTAACGGACGTTATAATAAAATCAATGCCGCATACTCTTGGGGTGGTCCGGAACTGGCAGTCAGTACTATTAACCGTAATCTGGATCTGAACATTGAAAAATATGCTACTGTAAACTTCAAAATACTGGCAGATCTGGTAGATGCCATTGGCGGAATTGAAGTGGATGTTGACAGCAGTATTCTTAAAAATTTAAACGCTTATATCAAAGATATGAATCGTATCAATGGTGGTAATTCCCCAACTCTTCCTTCTGGCGGCACATATACTCTGGATGGAAATCAGGCAGTTGCCTATTCCAGAATCCGTTATACCGCAGGTGGTGATTTGGCAAGAGCCGGACGGCAACGGGAAGTTTTACAGAAGATCTTTGAAAAAGGAAAGAAGAGCCCGCTAAAACTGATGTCCGCATTGGATAAAGTCCTCCCTCAGGTAAAGACCAATATGGATCAGAAGGAATTATTTAACATGTTTCTTTCTGCCTTCCGCTATGAAATCAAAGATCAGCAGGGATTCCCATGGGATCAGAAGGAAATGAAATACTACGGAACCTACTATGGTTTTCCTACCACACTAAAAGAAAATGCCATTCGGGCACATAAATATCTATTTGGAACAGATAATTATCAGATCAGCGACGAGCTTGGAAGAATCAATCAGAAGATTATATGGCGCGTAGGGTATTAAACAAAAGCACCCCTCGGCAACAGTTTCATGAGATGCTTATGCATCACACTGCAGATTGTTGCTATGGGGTGCTTTTATAGATGTATCCTGAGTCGTTGTCTTTTAATTAAGTCTTTTAATGATTTCCAATAGTTTTTTTCCAATAGGACCCTGTCCTTCTTTACAGTAGAAGAAGTTACAAACCCTTTCCCGTTCTTCCTTAAAATAATCCTCACCTTGAATCAGTCTTTCAAATTCCTCCATTAACTGATCAAAATTTTCTGCCTTATAACCTGGAGTTACCTCTTCATAATCGTAATACATTTCACGATCGGTATTTAAATAATCCTGATAATCAAAGTTGTAAAAAACGATTGGACGGTCTAACAGTAAATAATCAATATAAGTACTGGAATAATCCGTTACAAGGATATCTGTATCCATTAAAAGTTCCTGTATATCCATTGATTTTCCTGTTATGTCTGTTATATTAGAATACTTCGAAACATCAACAGATTCCTTCTGATGATAAAAATGCCGTTTTATTACAAAAACAGTTTCATTTTCCACACACCATTGATTTAACTTCTCAAAATCAAACTGTTCCATCAACGGAAATGGGATTTCCCCTTCTTTTCTATGAGTCGGTGTATATAAAATAATCTTTTTACCCTTTGCTGCTTTCTTAAGTTTATGTTCCATTGGGAACATTCCTTCAACATCATAAAAAGCATCATTTCTTGGCTGACCCAAAGTAATAATATGACTTTCCGGACGTCGGAACGCGCTCTCATAGATTTTTGAATATGCATCACTGGTTGCTACCACATATTCTTTTCCCAAAGGAATCTGCTGAATAGCTCTACGGATTTTCTGTCCTCTGCTATCCCAGTTTTTAACCTTATAATCATCATATCCCACTTTCTTCAAGGGCACTCCATGCCAAAGGTTTAAAAAAACCGCTCTTCCCATGAAGCCATGATTTACGTCACTGATTCCATTGCACATGACCACATACTTTGCCCGAAGCTGCATCCATATTCCTCTGAGACTATCAAATTCATATGCTTCATATCCCAGAGCACGAACTTTATGACAGACAGTCCGGCTCTTTGTAATCCAGACAGGTCTTATTTCCGGATCTTTCTGGGCTTCTAAAAATAAATATTTAGGATTATCCGCATACTGTTCTCCCAGCCAGGCACCAAAAATATATATTTTCCTGCTGCGGGGAAAAAGACATGATAAATACATCATGCAATATTTCATTATAAGTTTTACTGCGCCTTTCATAAGCTCCTTTTATCCCCAAAGCCACTGCATCAGCTTACGGATATTTCCTTCCTTTAATACATGATAATTTTTATAAAATGCAAGACGACGGATTTTACCTTTATAATACAGATCTCCATATGTGTTTAAAAGTTCATATACATCCAGGTTTTCAATATCTTCACCGTAGACACTGACAAATCCCTGAATCTGTTCCATAGATTCTATCATCATTCTTCGATAAGTATTTTTGCCCTCTCGAAGACGCTGATAAAGATAAACAGGATTTCCTGCATGTTTGGCACCAACTGAATTGTGTCCATGCTGACGATAATACATGGTCGGTTCATTGACAAACCCTATTTTCCCAAATACTTTCGCAATCAAAGCGGCCCAGTAATCATGCATAATAATCTTAGAAACCGGCAGTAATTGAAGAAAATACTGCTGTAAACATCGATTAATCATTACCGTACATCCGGTAACAGAATTCTGCACGATCAGCTGATTCAGATAAATACGCTTTGGAATGTCTGCATACTGGAAAAAGGATTCTGCGATCATTTCCAGATTTTCATCTGCTACTGACAAATCGGTATGAACAAGAATCGGGGTTTTTTCTCCATATCTGGTTTCCAGTGCTTCCATTTTCTGCAGAGTAAGATAAATCTTATCTGGTTTCCAGACATCATCCTGATCACAAAACATAAAATGAGGACCATAAGAATTACGGAGTAAGTTTATAAAATTGTTTTTTGCACTGCCGGTAGGCGGATCATTTTTCATAATCGTCACCTGATTGGGATGCTGCTTTTTAAATTCTTCCAATATATCCAGTGTATGATCGGTAGAACCATCATCACCAACTACCAGCTGCCAGTTTTCATATGTTTGTGCTGCAATTGATTCTAACTGAGCTTTTAAATAATCCTCTCCGTTCAGTGTAGCTAAAAGAATCGTGACCATAACACCAACCTCCTGATTTGCTAATGTCCCTCCATGCTCTGATATAAATTCCTCATTTTCCAAGGTAAAACAAGCTGTCATTTCTCTGTTTCTTTGCGAACATATGATGATATTGTACCATCTGATATTCTTTCAGATCCTCCGGTAAATCATTCAAACTATCAATTCCATATAAATTCTGTTTATTGTCCATATAAACACTTCCGGTTACCACAGGATATTTTTTATATAATTCCTGCAGATAACATTCATATGGTGTTTTTTCCATCCCGCATACCTGAATAACTTTTGAAGCCAGATAATTTGGACTGATTGCCTTAATCTCTTCTTCTTTAATATCATAATTTGCCCAGATCACAAATGGAACCTGGTGCTTTTTCTGTTCACGTTCTATGGTGGAACTCTGATCTTTTGCCATTACTTTATTATAGAAACTGTCTGGAAGTTTTGGCTGATGATCTCCAAACATCACGATCACCGTTGGTTCCTTCACTTTTTCAAAATATGAAACCAGATTTTTAAATGCATCATCTGTCTTTTTAATAAGACTTAAATATCGATTTGCAGATGGAGTACTGCTTGCATCTGTAATGCTTATTTTCTGGTCAAAGTTTGCAAAATCTTTATCATAACCTCCATGATTCTGAATGGTTACATTAAACATATAAAATGGATCATTACTGCTTTTCTTTGCATTTTCATATTCAGAAATAATCTTGTTAAAATCTTCCTGATCACTAATATAGCTTCTAACAGTCTGCGGATTTTTAAAGGAATCAATTGCCAGATATTTTGAAAAACCAAGTAATGGATATACATTTTCCCGATTATAACCATTAGCTTTATATGGATGTAATACCAGATTTCCCTGATATCCCTGATTCTTTAGTGTTGTAGTCAGACTTCCCAGCTGATCTTTTACCTGATACTGGTACGCAACGGATCCTCCTGGCAAAAATGCCATGGTGTTTCCTGTCAGAAACTCAAATTCTGAATTTGCAGTCTGTCCTCCATAACTGGACATATACATTGTTCCCTTTACTGTATCTTTTGTTAGATTTCTGATAAAAGGCATGGCATCCTGATTGGTACTGAAATTTCCCAATACTGTCAGATCGGAAAATGCTTCATTCATAATGGCAATCACATTAGGCTTATTCTTTGTAACAGTTTTGTTATCCTCTTCTGCCTTTTTAACATAAGGCTTCATAATTTCATTTACTTTTTCCACTGAATACCCGTCAGGTTTCTCTACAACCAGAAATTTAATACTTGATGCAAAAATCGTAGCATATCCGTATCTGTTACAGCTGACAGTGGGATTCCATACTTTTACTTTGATACCAAATCTCTGTATTCCTTCATTTGTACTGAAAATAGAAAAGCATACAGCCATAAGTACTGCGAAAACACCAGCAGGCAACACTCTCTTTTTGCCTCTGAATCCTTTTTCACACTGCAATCTTACTGCCACAAAAATGAAACCAAGAATCAAGACTCCATTCCATAGTATGGCGGTATTCACATCGTATTTATATTCTGTTGCCACGTTTGCAGCAGTTCCAACAGTTGCAAAATCCACCGGCATAAGCGAAGTACCTCTGAATTTTGTCACATAAAAGTTGGCAAGACCTAATCCTGATGTGGTCAAAACAGTAAGAATTGCTGCCCATGTCGTTCGATTGGTCACCATATAAAACAGCATTAAAACAGTTCCATAAACCAATAGATTAAATAATGCATATTTTAATCCAATAAATCGCAGACTTACAGAGTTAAAACGTTCCATCAAAATATAACAGAACATCGGAGTAACAGCAAATACTCCTCTGCTTAGCCATCGATTCCATGTTTCACTTAATGGATTAGGTATAAAGATGAGAACTGATAACAGTAAAATGGCAGCTAAAAGCATACTGTATTTTTTAAGATTAAAGCCATTATAATATACAGTTATCTTACCGCTTTTTAAAACAATATTCTGCCCTTTTGCCACATCCTTCATCTTCAGATGAAGTTTATAAGTCTCTCCCTTATGAATCTTCTTCTGAACACTTATTACTGTTCCTTTGATTCCCTTATGATATTTTGCCATGGACAAACGACCCATAGGGATATTTTCCTGCCATACCGTTTGATTGTTTTCGTCAGTTATCCATACAGCCATGGTTCCTTTTGCTATATTGCCCAAAGGATTATAAACACTCATTTCTAACTGCTGCAAATCTCCATAATCTGCTTGAAATTCAAGGTTTTCCTCCCATCCGCTTTCCATCATATCCCCTTTTTTATGATCCATGGAAAGAGTTTCAAACATTTCTCCCTTAAAGGTCTCTGACTGGGTTAATGCAAAGATGAAATATGCAATTAATAAGGCAACACATACAATACGGCCATATTTACTTATTTGTGTCTTTTTCTTCTCTAAGTTCATTATTATACCTTATTTGTTAAACACCATGTTTACGATACGTTCTGTTGCATGTCCATCATCAAAACAACAGAATCTATCATAAAACTCATCATATTTTTCTTTATACTGTTCTTCAATCTGATCAATATTTTTAATAGCATTGATTACTTCATCATTGGTCATCAAAAGCGGACCTGGCACTTCTGTCTGGATATCAATATAAAATCCATGCAGAATATCTCTGTATTTTTCTAAGTCATAGGTAAAGAATAAAATAGGTCTTCTTAAATTTGCAAAATCAAAGAATACAGAAGAATAATCTGTCATACAAATATCTGAAATTAAATATAATTCCGCAATATCCGGATATTTACATACATTGAATACAAAATCTTCCATACCGGTTACATCGATAGCATCTGCAATAAAATAATGTGTACGAAGAAGAACTACATATTCATCTCCTATTTCTTTCTGGAGACGTTTCAGATCCAATGCAAGATTAAATTTATAAGCCCCATGATCATAATATTCATCATCACGCCATGTAGGTGCATAGAGAATCGTTTTTTTATCTGCCGGAATTCCCAGCTTCTTCTTCAACTCTGCAGCAATCTGCTCCTTATTTGGTGCATATAAAATATCATTTCTTGGATAACCTGTTTCTATTATTTTTTCTTTTTCATATAAAAAGCATGTATGGAAAGCTTCTGTAGAAAACGGATTGGCCGATACCAGACAATCCCAAAATCTGGACTGACTGTATATCTGTCTTTTATATGTTGGAGATGCAGAATAGTTCTCTTCCATATCAAATCCCAGCTTTTTCAAAGGTGTACCATGCCATGTTTCCAGTAAATACTGACTGTCCCTTTTCTCAAACCACACAGGCTGACGTACATTGGTTACCCAGTATTTTGCTCTTGTTATATAATAGAAATATCCCAGGCTAAAACGAGGAACTTTTTTAGGATTTCCTGGAATTTTCATTGATTTATCATTGATGATCCAGATAAATTTATACTGATCTCCATAATTTTTCAAAAGATACTCATAGATATATTTAGGACTGTCAGAATACTGCTTACCAAAAAAGCTTTCAAACACCACCCATTGATCCTGCTGTGAAAAACGTTCGAATATGTATTTACTGATTGTCCGATACATAAAACGCTTTTCTGTAAGCATTCTATGAATTTTTCTTTTGGCAAGAATATGATTAATTTTCTTCTTACATGCCTCATAAGATTCCTGCTGTAATGCCTTTAAAACTTTCTTCTCATTGTCTTCCTGATTACAAATCCTGCTATTATCCACAGTCTGAGCATATTCATGAACAGGCAAAAACCGGCTGTTTTTCCATTCGGAAGCTTTATCTCTGCGGACTTTCTGTAAAAATCCTTTCCCGCAGAATGTAACAAACTTCTGATCAATAATTCCTTTCAGTTCCGGTGTAATCTTTCCAATGGCTTTATAAGCTTTGGAAAGTCTCTGTGGACGGTCTTCTATATCTGCTTTAGATAAGGATGGATACTGGATTTCATCATTATGCCCACGTTTAATATAATCCGCCTTCTTACAAAAACCAATAGATTTTGTCTTCTCAAGAAAATATGCCAATAATGGAATATCACAATAATATTCAAGATCTTCATCAAAGCATAAACATTCTTCATCAAAACCGGATTTCTTTATTAACATATGAATACAGCTCAGCAGAGACACATCTATTCGATTTTCAACTAAATCTTTCCATGGCTGTCCGCAAAACTCCTGATCCTCTTCATTATGCTGTTCTGCTCCATAATAAACCATCCTGCGGAACCAGGTCTGCTTTATAACTCCATAAGTTAAATCATAGTTTTCTTTGTCTGCAGCATCTACCAGCTCTTCCAATGTTGTTTCTGCCAGATAATCATCGCTGTCAAGGAAATACAGATATTCTCCCTGTGCCTTTTGAATTCCCAGATTTCTCGCTGCAGAAACGCCGTTTTTCTCATGCAGATCATAAATTTTCAGATTCAGTTTGTCTTTATATGAAGAAAGAAGCTTATCTGCTTCTTTC
Organism: Anaerostipes faecalis; assembly: GCF_018982945.1. Lineage (GTDB taxonomy): Bacteria > Bacillota > Clostridia > Lachnospirales > Lachnospiraceae > Anaerostipes > Anaerostipes faecalis. The sequence continues at coordinate 52,903 of NZ_JABRXE010000003.1, forward strand.
TCTTCCACATGATCTTTTATAATTAAAGTTTCAAAATCTTTCCAGGTCTGTTCAGATAAACTGTCCAGACAATCTGTTATAAAATGCAGTCCCCTATGAAAAGGAACGATTACGCTGACTTTCATCAGATCCTCCTATCTGCTTTCTTTTTTAATGATTTCTATTACTTTTTCAGAAGCATGTCCATCATCTACATGATTATATTTTTTATGATATGCCTCATATTTCTTTTCCCACTGCTGAGGATCATACTCTTTTATATCCGTAATCAGCTGTTTGGTTTCTTTTGAAATCGGTCCCGGTGCCTCTTCTACAAAATCAAAATAAAATCCTCTAAGATTATCTTTGTAATCATCCAAATCATATGCAAAAAAGAACATAGGACGTCTTAACAGACTATAATCAAACATTACAGAAGAATAATCCGTGATCATCATATCTGATACCAGATATAACCAGGCAATATCCTTTGTTTCATCAAAGGTGTACACAAAACCTTTATAAGGGCTCCAGTCTACCTTATCTGCCACAAGATAATGATATTTTACAATAAATACATATTCCTCTGAAAGCTGTTCCATAGCCATATCAAAATCAAGTTTGGATGCAAATTTATATTTACCTTTTTCACTGTATTCATTATCGCGCCATGTCGGTGCATAAAGAATTATCTTTTTATCTAACGGCAATCCAAGTTTTTTCTTATATTCATTAATTTTTTCAGGCTGATTATCCCTAATCAGAACATCATTCCTTGGATACCCAATCTGCAACATTGGACGATCTTTAAAATCAAAACATGATTGAAAGATTTCTGTTGAAAACTGATTCTGGGAAATCAGATAATCCCAATCCCTGCATGTAACGCGGAATTGTCTGTGGTATTCCTCAATATCGCTACTTCCACCCATATTCATTCGATCCATGTCCAAAGCCAGTTTTTTCAATGGCGTACCATGCCATGTCTGAATATATGTGATGCTCTTCTTTTTTTGCACATATAAAGGCTGACGACTGTCAAAGACCCATATTCCTGCCCTCATTAAATACCAGAAATACGTGAAATAATTGTTTCGAATCTTTTTACATTTTCCCGGTACCTCTATACCAGTATCAAAGAAAAACCATACACACTCATATTCATGGTCTAATCCCTGACGAACCATTTCTTCATAAATGTATCTTGGATTTCCTGTATAATTTCTCCCATTACTGCTTTGAAAAATAATGATATTCTTGTTTACCGGAATAATATATGTTAAGACCTTATATATTTGAATTGTAATATTCTTAATTAACTGTTTCATAAAATTCCTACTTATTTATTAATTTCTGCAGCTTTCTGCACAAGATATTCTGCCACCTGATTATGAAGTTCCGGACGATCTAAAGCGAAATCAATGGTAGCCTTGATAAATCCAAATTTATCTCCAACATCATATCGGATTCCTTCAAAGTCATATGCATAAACAGCCTGTGTATCAATCAAACGACAAATTGCGTCTGTTAACTGAATTTCTCCACCGGCACCTGCTCCCTGACTTTCTAACAGTCCAAAGATTTCCGGTGTCAATACATAACGTCCAAGAACTGCCATACGGCTAGGTGCTTCTTCCTGTTTTGGCTTTTCAACCATATTATCAAGCTTAACTGCACGTCCATCTGCCGGTATATTCCGGTTAGGTGCTACAATACCATATTTACTGACCTGATCTTGTGCTACCGTCTGGACACCAACAACAGATGCATGATGCTTTTCATATGCTGTAATCAACTGATGCAATGCAGGTTCTCCACCTTTATTGATAACAACATCATCTCCTAAAAGTACTGCAAAAGGTTCATTTCCAATAAAAGATTTTGCACAAAGTACTGCATGTCCCAGACCTTTTGGTTCTTTCTGACGAACATAGTAAATATTAGCCATATTTGCAATATCGTTAATCAGTTTTACCTGTTCCAGCTTTCCGGATTCTGTCAATCTGGCTTCCAGTTCATAGTCTTTGTCAAAATGATTTTCCATACAATGTTTATTTGAATTGGTAATAATCAGAATTTCTTCAATTCCGCTGGCAACTGCTTCTTCAACAATATACTGTACTGTCGGAATGTCAACAATCGGAAGCATCTCCTTTGGCATTGCCTTTGTTGCCGGTAAAAACCTTGTTCCTAATCCCGCTGCAGGAATAACAGCTTTTCTAACCTTTTGTGTACTCATAAGCACCTCCAATAATAACTCCTAATTATCCCCTTCGTCTTTTTGCTGTCCAACTAAGCCCAGATCCTGTTTAATCTTTGTGGTTGAAATTCCTTCTGTTCTTGGCAGATAAACAACTTCACAATAATCTTTCAGAAAATCAAATTTTCCTTCCCAGTCATTTCCCATAACGAAAGTATCTACTTTAAATTCCTTGACATCAGAAATTTTCTGCTCCCAGCTGTTCTCAGGAATTACCAGATCTACATAACGAACAGCTTCTACCAGCTGTTTACGTTCTTCATAGCTAAAATAACATTTTTTCTGTTTTTCATTCCAGTTAAATTCATCAGAAGAAACCACAACAATCAGATAATCTCCTAATTCCTTTGCTCTTCTTAATAAATTAATATGTCCCGCATGTAATAAATCAAACGTTCCATAAGTAATAACTTTTCTCATCGTGCACCTCCGCAATATTTTAATTATTTTGTTTTCTCTTCATAAATTTTACTTACTTCTTCAATACTTCCATTGGCGATAATATGTCCTTTTTCCAATAAAATGGCTTTATTGCAAAGACGCTTCACCTGATCCAAAGAATGTGATACAAAAAGCACTGTGACCCCTTTATCAAACATACTCATAATTTTGGCCTCACTCTTCTTGCGGAACTTGGCATCACCTACGGACAACACTTCATCCAAGATCAGAATATCCGGTTCCACCAGTGTTGCAACAGAAAATCCAAGTCTGGATTTCATACCGGAAGAATAATTCTTTACCGGTACATCAATGAATTTCCCTAATTCTGAGAATTCGATGATCTCGTCCAATTTTTCATCCAGGAATTTCTTGGAAAATCCAAGAACGGCTCCATATAAATAAATATTCTCCCGTCCTGTATACTGCTGGTCAAAACCTGCTCCCAGCTCAAGGAGCGGTGCAATTTTTCCTTTTGTCGTAACTGTTCCTTCTGTTGCCTTTAATACTCCGGCAATAACTTTCAGCAGAGTACTCTTACCAGCTCCGTTTAATCCGAGAATTCCTAAACGATCCCCTTTATTTAAACTAAAATTAATATCTTTTAATGCCCAGAATTCATTATATGAAATTTGACGTTTTAATAACTTAATGACATAGTCTTTTAAATCGTCGACTTTCTCCTGACTAAGGTTGAATTTCATGCCGACATTTTCAACTCGCAATACTTCTTTCTTCGCCATGACAACCTCCTAAATATGCAGAATAAACTCATCTTGCTTCTTGTAGAAAAATACCAGACCAACAATTACACTAACAACAGCAAATACAACAGATGCCGCCAGAAATTTCATATTCATAGGCATTCCAAAAACTGCCTGTCTGAAATTGTGAATCAAAAGATACAATGGATTTAATTTCAGAATCCATCCAAATCCTGAGTTTAATAATCTCTCCGGATAATAGAAAATTGCTGAAGCATACATAATTATCATCAGCCCTACAGACCATAGATATTCCAAATCACGGAAAAATACTGCCATTGTTGACAAAATCATTCCTACACCAAAAGCAGTCACCAAAATTAATATCAATGGTATAAACGCCTGCAACATATAAATTGTAGGGTAGACTTTCAGAACAATTGCCACTGCAACCAGAACAATCAATGAAATAGCAAAAATAATATAATTAAACAATACACTGGATAATGGATAAATATATTTGGGAACATATACTTTTTTTATCATCCCTGCATTTGTCCTTATTGCTTTCATAGCACCACTTGTTGCTGATGAAAAGAAACTATACATTAATCGCCCGCATAAGATGTACACCGGAAACTGCGGATCTTTGTTTCCAAACAATGTTCCGAATACAATACTTAATACAATCATCGTTAACAATGGTTCCAGTAAAGTCCATAAAATTCCCAGATATGACCGACGATATTTCAGTTTGACACCTTTTTTTACGAGTTCGTAAAGAAGAAATCTGTATTTCTTAAAATTTTCAATATACGTTTTCATGATTTTTCTCCATATTTACTAATTTAAATATCACTTGTTATTATACTATTTTATAACAAGATATTCAATTATCGATTTAGAGGACACCTCTGCTTCACATGGTCTTCCCTATCTTTAGATTACATTTCTTATTTCATCTTTGTTTAGAATCGTTAATCCAGGTAAACTCCTTTCAAAACCTCTCTCACGAGCAATTTTGCGATATTTTTCGCTTTTATGATTTTTTCTCTTTAATTCAAGCCAAGTCAATATCACGTTATAGCTGTAAATAATATATGTCATTTTTTGATTATATTCGGTATACATCCATTCATTCATTTTAGAATCAAAATATTTCAGTCGAATCGCAAATACTGTGTTATCACTTTGATTTTCTTGATAAATCTGGTCAAACTCTTCTTTTGAATCAATTCGATTTTGAAATACATATACTTTTCGTGGTTTTTCTTTATTAAACGAATAATCCGTTATTTTTACATGCTCAAAATTTCCCTCAAAAAATGCTTCATTCACATATTTTGCAGCATCAACAGAATCATGTTTAATATACTCATCATAATATGTCTGATTATCTGCATAGGTTGATTGGAGAAAACGACCTTCACTCAGTCCTGATACAAAATCATTCAAATTATAAACTTTGGCAAAAGGCAATTTTTGGGCATTAATATATGTGCCCCGTTCTTCCATATATTCATCATAATCATACATAAACAATACAATCGGTTTTCTTGTAATCGAAAAATCAAAGAAAATACTTGAATAATCTGTAATCAATACATCTGTACAATTAATAAATTCATATTTAGGAATATTATTCGGAAAAGGTCTAATATGCTTAAATAATGAGTAGTCTACTGCAGCTCCAACATTCGGATGAAGATTTACAAAAAATATTTGATCATCAGTCAAAACTCCATCCACTTTTACAAGAATTTCCTGAATATCGTCTATATAATCTGCACCTATTCCCTGATAACTATTTTTCCCTCTCCACGTTGGCATATAAGTATACAGAGTTTTATCTTCATATCCTAATTCTTTTTTCAACTGTTCTCCAGCATCCTTATTCATAAAAATACTGTTTCTAGGATAACCACAAATCATAGTTTTTCCAGTAAATAATTCATTTAGGTTATAATCTTCCATCATATGCCTTTTTGTAAACTCATTTGGAAACAATAAATAATCAGATTGCAAAAAATTATGTTGAATATTGTGCATAGATTCAATACCTTTTTTCATATTTTTCCCTAAGGTTTTCAATGGAGTTCCATGCCATGTATTAATGCAAAGCTGGTTGTTTCTTTTTATAAAATACGGTGGAAAAGATACATTATTTACCAAATATTGTGCCGTTGCCAATATCTTCTGATATTTAAACGATTTTAGTGGAACTAAATGAACATCCATATGATTTTCTTCAACAAATTTCTTATGTTCTTTGTAATTATTTGTAGTTATATATATAGTATATTCTTTTTTCTCTTTTAATAGTTCCTGTAACATTGCTAAAGGAGAATCAGAAATGTCTTTTCCATGGAACGATTCAAACAACACTGTATTCTTCTTTACTGGTAAATATTTTCTGATCAATACATAATAATACCGATATAAATTTTTTCGCTTGTAGAGATGCTTATCTATCTTTTCTCCAAATTTTATCCAGGATAAAGGCATCAATGCCACTCCATACCAGTACCAGCTTTTTTTGTAAAGTTCTCTCTTTTTTACTCTATCCTTCGGTAAAGTAAAGTTCAAAAAATATCCTGAGTTTTCGCGCCAATCCGGAAAATATTTTTTCAACTGACGAAATGCTCTGTAGATAAATTTAAATTGAAATCCTCTCTTTTTATATTTATCAAACTCTTTAAATCGATAATAGGTATGTCGTAAATTTAAAGTAACCAGTTCATCATGGAAATTTTCAAATTCTCCCGCTTCTCTAAAACGTTTATTCAACAATTGAAATGAATCTAGCATCTGCATTTTTTTTGGAGAATAAACATTCATAATAGAACCTTCTCTCTCCTCAATATAATAATACAATTCCTCATCAACTTTTGAGACTTTATTGCAATAAAGAAGCAGGGGATACATAGTACAAATATCTTCAAAAATTATCCCTTTGGGAAAGAGGATCCCTGTCTTCTCAAAGATACTACGACGAATCATTTTATTCCATGCATATGGAGCCATTGTAATCAGCATGGTCGGATTATCACAGATATTTTTCCCATACAAATGCATTGTTCCCTTTTGCGCACTCTTTCTAGTCTGTTTTCTTTCATTTACCTTGAAATAAGCACAAGTCACTGCATCCGCATTTTCTTCCATAGCTTTATTATATAATTTTTCATACATAGTAATATCTACATAATCATCACTATCTACAAAAGCAATATATTCTCCCTTTGCATATTGCAGCCCATAATTTCTTGCATCTGACAGTCCACCATTTTCTTTCTGATATCCATATACTAATCCTGGATATCTTTTTACATAATCATCAATGATCTCCTGACTGTTATCTGGACTTCCATCATTTACTACGATAATTTCAATATCCTTTAACGTCTGATTAACCAGTGAGTCTAAACATCTTGCTAACCATCGTTCAACCCCATAAACGGGAACAATAATACTTACCTTCTTATTCAACATCATACCTCCATTTACTCCATATTCATAAACATATCATATTTAATTTTAAAAACTCTCTGGAATAATAAGAATGTCCTTTTTTCTGACAAAAGCACTAAAACAATTGCCGATACTATAACACAAAATACAAGTAATCCAACCCCTCCAACTGGAAGCAAATCATATATATTATAGTGCGAAAAGACTTGCCGAATCAATATATGCAATATGTAGATTGATAACGTCCTGCTTCCAATATAAGAAATTGCATTCCTTTTCTTAGGAATTAATGCCATAATTGCAAATGTAATAGTCAATGCCAGAACATACCAGAATAATCGAACCATCATTACTTTACTCTCTGATGCAACAGCATTCAAAATCACATATGGCCGGTTTCCATAAATTAATCCTTGCCATGTGCTGATTGTACCCACCTTAAAAAAAATACCTAGTAACAACACTAACAAAAAGACAACGGCAACATATTTATTTCTTTTTTTAGTTAATGCTTCCTCTTTTCCTTCTGGAAAAAAATATCCCGCCAAAAAAAACGGAAAAAACACAAAAATTCTAGACAAAGCAAAAAACGGACCTATCTGATTTGAAAATCCCACAATCAGTCCAGCACAAATTGCCATGGTCAGTGATACCCATGGTTTAAATTTTGCAAAAAGCGGTAAAAACATGTACCATGCAAACATACCTAACAGATACCATGGAGCTCCACTTTCAGAAAAAATATCAAAAGTTGCTATTTTCCCCTGTAACAGTGAATTCAATCCCCAGAGTAATCCTTTAAATATAATAAATAGAATCAAAAATCCTAATAATTTTGAAACATCAGGTACATTTTTTTTCATATAGTATTTAGCAAAATATCCGGACACAAATATAAAAGCAGGCATGTGAAACAGATAAATAAAATAATATACTGTTTGAATGCTTCTTCCATGATTCACGACTGGAATTAAAAAATGTCCTAGAATCACAAAAAAAATCAGCAGGCATTTTAAATTGTCCCAATAATATATTCGTTCTTTCATTTATTTTCTTACTACCTCGAAAAAACATTATTGTCAGTTTTTGATAATTCTTGCTTCAATATAATATCTCTTTTCCACATGCATGTCCCATGGAAAAAGTTTTTCTTGGAAGAACCCCTCCTGCCATAACACCTGGAAATAACTCCTGTTTTCCATCGTCCATGGCAAATATCATAGGCTTTTCACCAGATTCTTTATATCTGCTGGCTGTAGTTTTCTCATAAACATCTAGTCTCTGTTCTAATGATTCCGCCGCCTGACCTTGTACAAGCCATCCTTCCAATATTCCGGTTGAGATGAAAACTGATTACAGGCAATCACGGCCCATTTTTACATGAAATCTACCTGTGGCATAAGATATCTGCGGCTGAAAAAGCACTCATTTTCAATCTCCTATCATACTTTTGTAATAATTATCTTTCTAATTTAACATATTAACACATTTTTTACATTATGACCACTTAATTTAGAATAAAAGCAAAGCAAATAAGCCTGATTTCAGTTCTCTGTGAAAAAATGAAAAAGGGGAAATCAGCTACCCGTGTTTAGGATTTAGCACTAGCCTAATAATAAAAAAGGTACATATCTACAAATTTACGAAAGTTATTATGATCTGGCACGAAAAGGCGGAGCTCATCGTTCATACAAACCTCTTGGATATATTGGTTCTGAATACGAAAAAATCATTGAAATCTTCAACCATCAGGTCAGACAGAAATATCCGTTGGATACTTCCCAGACCTATTTTGACTGTACTGATTTTTATTTTGAGATCGATTTTCTTGGAAAGGGAGATATAAATAAAGTGCTAAGTCATAGGTTTTAATCTATGGCTTAGCATTACTTTTTTACTTCAACTCCGAAAGTCAGGTTACATTATAACATGTAACGGATAGGAGATGGTTATCGTTAACCATCTTTTTCTCTTTATAGGCATAATTTTAAGGGAGACAGATGACTCGTTCTGAGTCATCTGTCTCCCTTATTTAGAACTGTCATTAACCGACAGCACCTTCTTCTAATTATATATAATTATTATTAGATCCTATTTCATATAACCATCCGGATTCATTGACTGCCATTTCCATGAATCTGCACACATCTCTTTTATTCCTTTTTCTGCAATCCAGCCCAATTCCTCTTTTGCCTTTGTTGCATCACAATAGCATGTAGCAATATCACCAGCTCGTCTAGGCTTGATTTCATATGGAAGTTCTTTTCCACATGCTTCTTCATAAGCATGTAATACATCTAACACACTATATCCTTTTCCGGTTCCCAGATTGTAGATACTAACTGCCGGATCTTCTTCAAATTTCTTCAGAGCTTTCACATGTCCTTTTGCCAGATCCACCACATGGATGTAATCTCTTACCCCTGTTCCGTCCGGTGTATTATAATCATCACCGAATACCCCCAGTTTTTCCAGCTTTCCAACGGCAACCTGTGCGATATACGGAACCAGGTTATTTGGGATTCCTTTTGGATCTTCCCCGATCAATCCACTTTCATGGGCACCAATTGGATTAAAATAACGCAATAAAACAACATTCCATTCCGGATCTGCTACATGAAGGTCGGTAAGGATCTGTTCCAACATGCCTTTTGTCTGACCGTATGGATTTGTGATCTTTCCTTTTGGACATTCTTCTGTAATTGGAATAAATGCCGGATCTCCATATACCGTAGCAGAAGAACTGAAGATAATATTTTTCACTCCGTGGTTTCTCATAACATCGCAAAGGATCAAAGTCCCTGTAATGTTATTATGATAATATTCCAAAGGTTTCTGTACGGATTCTCCTACTGCCTTTAATCCTGCAAAATTAATCACAGATTCAATATTTTCGTTATCAAAAACTTCCTCTAAAGCATTCTTGTCCAAAATATCTGCTTCATAAAATTTTACAGCTTTCCCTGTAATCTGTTCTACCCTTTTTAAGGCTTCCGCACTGGAATTATACAAGTTATCCACTACGACAACTTCATATCCTGCATTTAACAGTTCCACACATGTATGACTGCCAATATATCCGGCACCACCTGCAACTAAAATAGCCATTTTATCTCCCTCCATAACTTTTATGTACTATTTGATCATTCTTGCTTCAATATAATATCTTTTTTCACATGCATGTCCCATGGAAAAAGTTTTTCTAGGCAAAACCCCTCCTGCCATTACACCTGGAAATAATTCCTCTTTTTTCATTGCGGGCAGTATAAATCCTATAGAGTTTTTTTCTGCTGATAACTGTTTTATAACATCTTCTCCATGAATGTAATCAATTTCGCCTGAATTTTCCTTCAAATATTCATCTAAAGCAATCTGCAGTTTTTCTACTGCAAGCTGATTTTTCCTTAGATCTATATGTAGAATACCTTTCTTCTTTCCTGAATACCATTCCAAAGGATATCCATCTTCACTGCAGATTGTCTCTTTTAGATAATCCAGCAATTCTTTCGTATCTACACTTTTTAGTATTCTGTGAATAGCCTCAAATTGCTGAGCCTCATCATGGATATTTTCCAGTTCCACCAATGCATAACGTGCAGGATGGTCAGATAAATCTTCTTCCGGATGATTCCTTTTCAGCCTTTCATAACAGGCCTTTGCCGTTGCAAGAGAATGATTTCCATCGCCCATGGCAAATATCATAGGCTTTTCACCAAATTCTTTATATCTGCTGGCTGTAGTTTTCTCATAAACATCTAGTCTCTGCTCTAATGATTCTGCCGCTTCACCTTGTACAAGCCATCCCGCGATATGACCGCCATTTTTCATCAGGTCAAAATCGTATAACTTTGGTAACTGTTTTTTCGTTTTTGAAATTGGCTCAATCAATGTATGTCTCTGATCATCACATAATAATATTACATGAGGCAGTTCAACTTCTGCATTATACCGGATTTTCATTCTTGGCGGAATCCGTTCCATAACAGTCTTTTCTGTGGCACGAATTTTTGCATCCTCACCAACAGTATAACTGTAGGCTTCTAAATCCACCACACCTACTATTCCTTTACGAATAAGTCCATTCTGCAAGGTTCTTTCTACATATATAAACGCATGATGATATGCTTTAAATAATTTATCCTGCCGATATTTATTCATGGACTTTTGAATCTTCTCAATATGTTCTGCTTCCTGCTCTGTTCCCAATTCAACTTCTGGTAAAATCAAATTTAATGCTGATGGTTCTTTGCCGACTATTCTTCGGACATCCTCCCAATATTCCGGTTGAGATGAAAACTGATCACAGGCAATCACGGCCCATTTTTCCATGGAATCTACCTGTGGCACTAAGATATCTGCGGCTGAAAAAGCACTCATTTTCAATCTCCTATCATACTTTTGTAATAATTATCTTTCTAATTTAACATATTAACACATTTTTTACATTATGACCACTTAATTTAGAATAAAAGCAAAGCAAATAAGCCTGATTTCAGTTCTCTGTGTAAAAAGGAAAAAGGACATTTAACATGTCCTTTCATCTCACTGTTTTTAATCGAAATCAAATGCCTGTATCGTAATTTCTTCGTCTGTCAGCATTCCTATCCACTTATGAAAAATATTATCTAATTGGTCTTTCGTCATATTCCTCATTCTTTCATTGGTTTGCCATGGTATAACTGCAGGAAAATAAATGATTTCATAATCATCATTACAACATAATTCCAGACCTTCTTTTTCGTTGATCATGGCAGTAATAAGTGCCGCCAGTCCATGGTGATTTCCTATCTGAAAATATCCCTTTATCCATTCTTCAAAGTTTACCTCTGTTTCCTCTAATCCTGTTTTCCTCAGATAATCTTTAAACGGTTCATACAATCCTGTCAGTTGTTTTGCAAGATTTACTACACGCATTTCTCCTTTGATGTCTGAAATCTTAAATCCGTATGCGTTCATTTGTTTTCTCCTTTTCTTCAAGTTTTTCATTCAAGTGATTTTATTATACTTCTTTTCTCCGTAAAGAATCTGACAAGATTGTCATTTTTACCACCATTCCAACAAATATAATCCATCCTGCGATTGAAATCCACATTCCTGTCCATAGACCTGGTGTCGTATAATGAAGCTCTATGTGATGGTTTCCTTTATCCACCATAACTCCCATGAACATTCCATTTGCCTTCTGGATAGGAGTCTTTCTGCCATCTACGGTTGCTTCCCATCCTCTTGAATAAGGAATTGCTATGCATACCGCCTGATCTTTTTCTCCCTGCACGTCACCGGAAAATGTATTGCCATCATATAAAATATTTTTTAATCCATGTTTTTTCAGACTGTTGATTTTCTCAATGGTCTGCTTTTTATCAGCCACTACCAGATAAAAATTATCAAATTTGTAGTTCCCGCGAGAAAGAAATCTCATCCTGATCTGCTCTTTGCCTTTCGTACCCCGGCAATCTACTTTCACCATATAATCTTTTCTGCCAAAATAATACGGGCTGAACTTACTTTGAATAAATATTTTTTTACTCAGCTCTTTTTGATCAATAATAATACCTTTGGTACTCTTCTTTCCTGAAAGAAATACATTTTCTGTACTGACTTTTGAATCATCATACTCGAGATTTTTAAAATACAGATATATTTCTTTTTTGGAATTAACCGGTACTGTTATCTCTGCATATTTTTCTCCCTTCGGAGAAGAAATTCTCTTTTCAGATAAAGGAATCGTTGAAACCTTAGGCTGATTATATACTTTTTCATGTTTCAGCTTTGTTCTTTTTGGTTCCTTTTCTAATACAATATTTCCAAGCATTGCCTGCTCACGTCCAACGCCATTTAATGCATTATACTGATTCTTTGTTATGAAAGATTCATATCCATATGCCATAGGAAGGCAATATGGGTTCTCATACAAAGTTATCCTGCCATTGGTTTTAAGTTTTTTAAAGCCGTATGGAACATCACCTTTTGATCTGTTCTTTTCATCAATGAACCCGTTTCCTGAAATTGTTACATATTTCACCCCTGCCAGTGACATGAGACCTGTCCTTTGATCCAATCCATGATATTTGTCCGCATACTGCATTCCCAATGTCTCATAACTGTTTACTGTTTTTGTAACATCTCCAGCGGTAATGCTGTAATAACCGCTGATAGTATTAAGATCATTGATCAGTCCATAATTTTTATATTTAAATTCTTCTGCATGGACACGATACAGGGAGGAATCTTTTACTGATTTCAGCATTTCTATTTCCTTTGGACACAAACGCTTTAATGCTGTATTCTGATCTAAAAACTGCTTTGTATAAGCACTTTGTTTTTCACTAAAACGATAATATCCATGTGTTCCTGCAGATATAATCAATAAGCATCCGATCACTACCTTTGTAATCGTCATTCTGCCATTGTATCCCTTTTTCTGAAACCACAAAAAACAGAAATAGAAAATCCAAAGGAGCCCGCATGCTGTATAAACTCCTCTGCTTTCAAACATCTTGCTGTCATATAATCCGGCACCTATGGCTAATAACTGATATAACAGAATTCCTGCTGCAATCCCGATTTTCTGCCTTTTTGTCATAATAAAAAATCTTGGATACATTTCTGCAGTTAATAACGCCACAATAAAGCTCAATACAAAACTCCAGCGATTGCTGGCATATGAGAAACCATTAAATGCAAATCCGAAGATCGGGAAAGCCAGTGCAATCAGCGAGGTGATATATGCCATTTTATATTTTCTATGTTTCATTCGATCTGAAAACAATGTAAACAGTACAGCAATTCCGGCTATTGGCAAAAATCCTGCGTTGGTATTATTTCCTATATTGCCATAACCAACAGAATTTTCTATAAACAAAACATAATATTTCACCGGATAAATAATCAAAGTTATCCAGTCAACTCCCACACCATTTCTTCCGTTTCCAAGAAATCCTATAACAGATGGAAGCAGGATTACTGCAGACATTGCAATACCCAGCATATAATATCCTGCAAATTTTCCAACAACCTGAAAGAACCGTTTGATACCCTGTCCTTTTTCATATTTGTAAAACCGAATCCATGCATAGATAACGGAAAATATCGTCAACATGTACAGGAAGTAATAATTACTTAATGCTGAAAGGCAAACTGCCAGCACAAACAAAAACGGCTTTTCCTTTTTAAATATTTTCTCTATCCCAAGATACAGAAGCGGAAAATAGATCATTGGATTTAAGAAAAATGGATGTCTTAGTCCTAATCTGAGGGTAAAGCCACAAAAAACATATACCACTGCCCCTATAATCGCTCCCTCATCACGCTTTTTCATCTTTCTGCTATACATAATAAATATAATTCCAGCCAGATACATTCGCAGAATAATCATAAAGTGATACATAATTTCCGTGTATTTTTCAGGGACAAATCCATACAGCAAATTCAATGGATCACCAATAGCGTAATAATTTAAGGTCTGGATAATATCTGCACCATAACCAATACTCATCTCCCACATTGGTATTTTAAACTCTCCAGCCAAAAAGCTGCCTGCCAGTTTTCTTAACCATTCTCCATAATATGCCAGAGCAGAAAAATGCTGACTTAACCCGTCTTCTACCCCAGCTGCCCAGATAAAACTTTTTCCTTCAATGATAAATGGAAGAAAAGTAACTGTACACAGGATAATAAACATTCCTGTATATATCCCATAACATTGGATTTTCTTTCGTTTCATCATAAAACTCCTCTAACTTTCTATACTAGAGGAATTATACCACAATATCAGTTGAAAAATTCTGAATAATGTCTTAAGATATTGGTTGAATGTAAAATGAAGGGAGTATTTTATGTTAAATTTTATTGGAAAGTTATATAAGGATTCTCGTATCCGCTATTTATTTTTTGGCGGTCTTACCACCCTTGTGAATATGGGGTTATTTGCTCTGCTAAAGGGCCCTGCAGGAATTGATTATAAAATCAGCAATTTTCTATCCGTTGCCGCTGCTATCTGTTTTGCTTTTATCGTAAATAAATTATTTGTATTTCAGTCAAAAACAACATCCTGGTCAGAAACTTTTCGGGAGTTTTGTAAATTCGTTCTTGGCAGGCTGGTTACAATGGCTGTGGAAGTTGGAGGCGTTCCTTTTTGTGTGGAAATCATAGGGCAGCCTGAGATGCTTTCAAAACTGGAGACACAGATTATTGTCACCGTGGTCAATTATTTTATCAGCAAACTTCTCGTATTTAAATCCGTAGACAAAAGCAAATAACCGGAAAAACCTTTACAGGTTTTCCCGGTTTTATTATTTTTCTGATTCAATTACTTTTGAAATAATATATCTTGGTCTCATTTTTACTTCGTCATATATCTTTGAAATATAGTATCCTATAACTCCAAGACTAAACATCAATATACTTCCAATCAATAACAGCAGAAGTATTACTGTAGTGAATCCTTCCATGGCATGTCCCGCGGCATACATATACAATGATTGAATTCCAAACACTACGGCAAACACAAAAAATATGATTCCACATACAGTTACAATCTGCATAGGTGCCGCACTGAAAGATGCAATATTTCTAATTGCATATCGAACCAGTGACTGGAAAGACCATTTAGAGTTTCCAGCTTCTCTTTCATGAACATCGAACTCTACATAAGTGGTCCTAAAGCCCACCCAGGATGATAAAGCACGAAAAAATACATTTCTCTCCGGCATCTTCAGATATTCATCTACCGCCTGTCGATCAAGAAGCTTAAAATCTGATGCTCTGGACATATCAATTCCCGTTGCATCACTGATAAGTTTATAAAATGTCTTTGCAAAAATTTTATGCATAAAACTTTCTTTCCCACGAGATGCTTTTACACCTTCAACAACCTGATATCCTTTTTCCCATAACCGATACATGGTCACCAGTGTTTCAGGAGGATGCTGCAGATCACAATCCATAACTGCCACACAGGCACCATCTGCCTGAGCCAGACCTGCTGAAACTGCAGCTTCCTTTCCAAAGTTTCTGGAAAAACATACTCCTTTGATATGCATATCTTTCTCTCTAATCTGTTTTATCTTCTCCCAGGTATCATCTGATGAACCATCATTTACAAAAACGATTTCGTAGGGAATATTTTCTTTTCTTAAAAGTCCTGTAATAACATTTGCTGTTTTTTCGATCATCTGCTCTTCATTATAAGCAGGAAGCACAACAGATAATGTCTTATCCATAGTAAGCCGCATCTCCTTATTCTACTGTTATTTTCACGCTGACGTTGTCTTCTATCGACATATTTTTAATCTTTGTAAGCTGTACCTGAACAGTATGAGTTCCCGGTTCATATATCTCCATATTAATTTTAGGATTCAAATCTTTTGCAACAATCTTATCCACCACAGATTTTAATCCGCTAATCTTCACTTCAAATACATCTTCATCAAATGTGACATCATAATTTTTCGTATTATTGATCAGGGTAATCTGATTGGTATTAATCGTTAAAGTCCTTTGTTTCCTTTTCTCAATACTGGCACGAATTACAATATCTCCGATTTCATCAGTTGATTTAACAAAATTGATACCTTCTGGAAGATTCACATCTGATGCTTTGATGGTCTTTTCAATACTTTTTGTACTTCCATCAATATCCAGACTTGCCAGATTAATCTGTTTAATTTTATCCAGCTGATCTTCATCACCCGTAATCTCTATTTCTTTAGGCTGATAATCAATACTTCCAAGAGCATATCCTTTTGCTGGTGTTCCTTTTGTCTTTACATGAAATGGAACTGTTTTAGTCTTAGATAAGCCAATCTTCACTTTTATTGTCTTTGTATCCAGTTTGATTCGATCCTGACTGACAATATCACCATCTGCATCATAACATTTTGCCGTTTTAGTCATGGTGACATCCTTGCTGAGTCCGGTTACATCCACTGTTGCCACTATCTGTTTGATCTGGCTGATCACACTCTTAGGTCCTGATACGGAAATAAGATTCGGTGTTGCTGTTTTGCTGCTGACTGTATATCCTTTCGCTGGTGTTCCTTCAACCTCCACAACAACCGGTATCTGATCATTCTTCAAATCCTCCAGTACAACTTTTACTGTTGCCCCGCCTGTATCAATATCCAGTTGTCCTTTATATCTCAAAGGTTCTACCTTGACTATGATTGCATGAACATTTGACATAGACGAAACATCTGCTGTTGCACGAAAATCTGTTTTTTTCAAACGATCAACAACGCTTTTTTTCCCTTTAACCGTAAAACTTACCGTATCTCCATCTTCGATCTTATATGTCTGATTTAAATCATCCAGCACCTGCTCATTAAGCATATCAACCGGTACATCAGAAAAAGTCTTCTTAATTACCGGATTATCAATATTTATTACAAATAACCAGAGCATAAATGCAAAAACAACGGAAAATATCTTCAATAGTAAATCATTCTCTATTTTTTCTCTCATTTCGATTCAGCCCTTTCCACAATTTAAATTTCCTGCTGGTAGTATTTTCTTCTCTCAATACGGAAAGTTCATCTCTAAGTCCCTGTGGATCCAGATTGTGAATAATCTTTCCACTTTTGGCAATTGAAATGGCACCTGTTTCTTCGGATACAATAACCGTAATACTGTCAGATACCTCACTGATTCCAACAGCCGCTCTGTGCCTTGTACCTAATTCTTTCCCGATTTCCACACTATCACTTAATGGAAGATAGCATGTTGCTGAGACCACTCTATTATTCCTGATGATAACTGCTCCGTCATGCAGCGGAGTATTATGTTCAAAAATATTAATCAGAAGCTGGCTGCTGACTTTTCCATCAATAGGAATCCCGGTACGCTCATATTCCCCTAACATCACTTCTCGTTCCAGTACCATCAAGGCTCCTGTCTTAACCTTTCCCATCTCAATGGCTGCTCTGGAAATCTCCTGAAGAGTTCTCGCTGTATATTCCTCTTCTACACCATTGGTATCTGTAGAAAAAATATTCGAAAACCAGTTTCCTCTTCCCAGCTGTTCCAGGGCATTTCTCAGTTCAGGCTGAAATACAATCAGTACAGCTGTGATTCCCACTCCCATAGTATTAGTCAGAATCCAGCTAATCGTATGAAGCTGCAGCAAAAATGCAACCAGTGCCACACATAGCAGCAATCCAATACCTTTTAATAAAACCCATGCTCTGGTTGTTTTAATCCATTTGATGACCTGATAAATCAATGCACTGACAATCAATATATCAAGCACATCATTATAGTTCATCTTCGGAATAGATGTCCAATATAGATATTTTTCAAGTACGTCTACGATATTATTCAAGATTTCTCTCCCTCGTTGTGATTATCTTTCTTTTTTAAATAAAATCTCCTTGCCGGCATTGTAATCTTCTTTATATTAATATCCTCTTCCTCAACAGAGATTTTTGGTATGGCCTTAACATAATAATAATACTCTTCGTCCTCAAATTCAAAAGTTTCCTGTCTGGTATAATCTATCACGTTATAGAAAAACTGAATGATCATTACAATACAAATGCTAAAGATTATCATAAATATCTGTGAAATAATGTTTATCTGGCTATCTATAAAATATCCCCCGATCATCATAGACAGGAGATATGTCACTCCTCCTGCAAGAATGGCTACATACCATCCATATGCAGTTTGAAGCTTTCGAATACCTGAAACTACTACTGTTACCAGCATAAATACAACAATACACAATAACAATTCTTTATTATTTGCCGTTCCTTCTAAAATCAGACTGTATATGGGACCGCTTACAGTTCCATTATCCATTTGAGTGACTGCATTTTTAATAATAATTGCCAGATAATAATTTACAGTTCCCATTAAAATTGCAGGCAACCCGCCCAGTCCCACAAAAACACCCAGAAAAATAGGCAGCACTGCCGGCACATGGAAAAAGTAAAATATCGGAGTCATTAAAAACAGTACTTTATTTTTAGGAAACATCCACTGATAAATCAAATGATATAATCCCATAATGAATATATACATCAAAGAAACCTCTATGGATATATTCAGCAACTGCAAAATCACAACAAGAAGAAACATCATATAAATAGCTGAAACAGGAACAAACACGCATATAAGTCCCATAATCAAAAGCATAAACGGTTCTCCAATTACACTGGCATAGCCATAGATATTGTTGATTACATAGAATAGAAGCAATCCGCCTGCAAATCTTCCAAAAAACTGAATATATTTTCCCTTTGATGATAAAAATTTCAAAAAACGTTCTCTATAGATTAATATTTTGTCCATCGTTTTCTTCCTCCGGAGCAATTGTAGGACTTACGTCCTCATTTTCCTTTTCTTCGTAGAGTTTCATAAGGTTCTCAAGATAATTATCATAGATCTTAATCCTTGCCTCTACCTCCTGATAATGTTTTACAGCCCTGTTTCTTATAAAATGCAAATATAATAAAAAACCAACCATATACATCACCATGATCAAAGCCAGCGGTGTGATAAAATTTCCTTCTCTGAGCGATGTAATAATCACATCCAGCTGAAAAAAACATAACAGTCCCATAATTCCAAAAAAAGCAACGGTTATTGCTACACTCATCTTCATTGTTTCCAAACGGATATAATCGTTTTCCGTATACTGATTTATTCGAAAATCCTCATTGCCATATTGTTTCTCATATCGTGCCATCTCCGTCATTATCTTAACTTTTTCTTCTGAAATCATGGTGTTCACCTCTATCTATGACTTTTTTACCAATTTTGAATCTATGGCATTCTTAAATTTATTATATCATGTACTTTTTGAAAAAAAAAGATTATAATACTTCTTATTAAATGTTAATCTTAAAATCCGGGAGGAACATCATTGAATCATTTACCGATCGACTATAAAAGTATTATTATGAGATGTGATAATATCAGGCATCAGGCATATAAGAATCTTCCTGAATCTGCGCAACTGGAATTCTATCATACGGGAATGGAATCTGTCTGGAAAGATATTCAAAAAGCATCTGGAGAATTTTCTTCTAAGTCAGATAAAGAGATACTTGATTATTTCCGTAATCGCTTTTGTCAAAATATTCCCCTCTTAGAAAAACAATGCCTGTTTCTGAAAGATAAATATACAAACCAGTATATAGGAACCTGCATGGCATGGGAATCAATGAAAGATAACCAGAAAATTCCTATACTGCACTGGCTGGCCGTTTCAAAACACTTTAGCGGACGTGGATTTGCCAGAATTTTGATCACCCAGATTCTTCAGTTATTTGAAACTTATTATCCTGGCAGAGCTATTTATCTTCATACACAGCCTTCTTCTTTTGCTGCTATTAAACTTTACCATGATTTTGGCTTCAATATCTGCCGGAAGGACACCTATGGAACCGCTGTAAATCAGTTCGAAGATGCTGTAAATATTTTAAAAGATATTATGTTTGAAGATGAATTTAAAGAATTGATTAATGACAGTGTTATATAAACAAAAAAGAAGACTGTTGAGATGACTGAACCAGCTCCCAAAAGTCTTCTTTTTTATTTTACTATTCTTCTTACACATGCAACTGAACGGTAATTTGCAGGTGATGTAATTTTAATCCCTGTCTTTGCACTGCTGGCATGTACTACCTTATTATTTCCAATGTAAATAGCAACATGTCCATAATAACAGATCAGATCTCCTGCTTTTTTACTTGACCAGCTAACCTTTTTTCCCGCACTTCTCTGTGCAGAAGATGTACGTGGAATGCTATATCCAAAATGTCTATATACAGATTGTGTAAATCCAGAGCAATCTGCACCTTTGGTCAGACTTGTTCCTCCATATTTATATGGATTCCCAACAAACTGTGTGGCATAATTGGCTACCTGCTGTCCTTTTGAAGATCCACTGGATGGCTTGCTTTTAGATAAATAACTGGTATATACATAGCAATATCTTCCACTTTTTCTTACCTTTGTCCAGCTTCCTTTGGTGCCATAACAAACAATCTTAGTTCCTCGTTTGTAGGAGCCCATCTTTTTGGACTTGGTGGATGTTGACTTTCGAATAGTCAAAGATGATGCTGTTACATATCGAGAATATGAAGCATATACTTCCTTTTCTTCTCCAATCCCAGTCATACCTGCAATCATCAGTAACGATAAGATTAAAACCACCGCTCTAGTATATAATTTTCGGTCCATCATCGGTTCCTCCCAATCTATTTGTTTCATTAGCTGTTTATAATATACCACACTTATTACGGTTTGTAAATATTTTTGTAACATTTCCGTAATAAATTTTTGGTATTTTAACCAGAATATTCATATTTTTCAAAGAACTAGACTCGTCTCGCTTCACAATATATAATATAATGGTTTATTAGAATTCAATGTTAAAGGAGAACAAAAACATGGATAACCAGAATGTACTGGCAATGGTTGCCGGTGAAGCGATTACTCAGGAAGATTTAGATTCTCTTCTTCGTGCTCTTCCAAAAGAACAGCAGGCTTATGCTGCAAATGAACAGTTTAGACAACAGTGTCTGGATCAGCTTATTACCATTCATTTGTTTGCAAAATTAGGAGAAGATCTGAAACTTGAGGAAACAGAGCCTTTCCAGAAAGCTATGGATCGTACAAAAAAAGAAATTCTTGCTCAGATGGCTATTGCAGAATCTATGAAAGATATTTCTGTTTCAGAAGATGAAGCTAAAGATTATTATAATGCCAATAAAGAACAGTTTATGACAGGTGAAACTGTACAGGCAAAACATATTCTTGTTGCTGAAGAAGACAAGTGTAATGAAATTCTTGAAATGATTACAAATGGTGATTCAACTTTTGAAGATGCTGCGAAAGAATTCTCAACCTGCCCTTCCGGACAAAGCGGAGGAGATCTTGGAGCATTTGGTAAAGGTCAGATGGTAAAAGAATTTGAAGATGCCGCATTTGCTGCAGAAATTGGACATGTGGTAGGACCTGTAAAAACTCAGTTTGGATACCATTTAATTAAAGTTGAACAGAAAAATGATGCTCAGCTATCTGCTTTTGAAGCTGTTGCAGATTCTATCAGGAATAATCTTATTCAGCAGAAACAAAACAATGTGTATACAGAAAAAATAACTGAATTAAAAACTAAATACGTAGAAAAATAACAATAGAAAGTCCGAAGGATATATATGCTTTTCCTTCGGACTTATTTTCATTTAAATATTCTTTTTATCACCTTAAAATGGACCGTATCCTATTTGTACTGCCAGTGTTAATGCTGCAAAAGCAACAATCCACCAGATTATAAACAATGGTATCAGCCATTTTGCCCATTTTCCCCATGGAATTTTAGCCATTGCGCAGGCTGCAAGAAGTTCTCCTCCGGTTGGCGCCATAACATTGGTAAATGCATCTCCCATCTGAAACGCCAGAACAGCGGTCTGTCTGGTAATTCCAATTAGATCCGCCAGTGGAGCCATTAAAGGCATTGTAATTGCCGCCTGTCCGGAACCTGACGGCACCAATACATTAAATAAATCCTGTACTACAAACATCCCACAGGCACTTAATTTTGGCGGAAGCCCATTTAACAGGCCTGCCAGGGCATGAATGACCGTGTCCATAATATTGGCATCTTCCATGATAATAATAGCTGCATTACATAAGCCGATCATCACTCCTGCAAACAGCAGATTCCCACAGCCTTTTAGAAATTCATCTGCAATTTCACCTGGCTTTAAACCGCCAACAAAGCCTGCAATCAAACCTGCAATCAAAAAGAGTGCTGCCAGCTCATCAATATAAAATCCAAATTTGACAATTCCAATCACCATTGCGATCATTACACCCAGCAATGTCAGAAGCACCAGTTTCTGCCTTGTTGTTAAGTTTACATCATCCTCTAATTTTAAATCATGCTTTTTATCTTTATCAAATTCATATACAAGACTCGATTTTGGATTCTTTTTAACCTTTCTTGCATAGAGCATTACGAAAATAATACTAACTGTCATTAATACAACAAAAACACCTGCACGAAAGCCTAATCCTGAGAACATTGGTAATCCTGCAATTCCCTGGGCCACACCAACTGTAAATGCATTGGTCATGGCTCCTGCATATCCTGAAGCTGCAGAACAAAAAATAATTCCGATTGCTGTCAGAGAATCAAATCCCATAGCAATACACACTGATAATACCAAAGGAACAAAAGCTAAAAATTCTTCGAAATTTCCGGCAAAACAGGATCCGCATCCAAAGATGATCATACATACCGGAATCATCAGAAGTTCCTTTCCAGCCATCTTCTTTACAACCAGAGACATCCCGTTATGAATAGCTCCCGTTGCCTCCATAATCTGAAACATTCCGCCGATAATAAACAAAAAGAATATAATATAACCAGCTCTTTGCAGGCCTAATGTAACCGACATAAACAAAGCAAATATTCCAACCGGATTCTGTTTGACATAATGGAATGTATTTGGATCGACAACTTCTCGATTCGTTGCTGCATCCATTACTCTTTCATATTCACCAGCAGGAACAATATAAGTGGCAATTGCACACAAGACAATAATAATCGCCAAAAGCACCATTGGATTTAAAGCTTTTATCTGTATTTTTTTCTTTTTCAAGTTTCTACCTCCCAAATCATACTATAATTTATGATAGGTGAAACAGATTTGTCTGTCAAATATAATTTTACTACATTAGCACTTTATCTTGATAATGTATCAGATTTTCTGATCGGATATTTGTTTAATGATCTTTTTCAATATCTGATACAATCTCTTAGTCGAAGAAACACTTAACCTTTCTTCTGGAGAATGAAGATTCCAGCAGTCAGGCCCTATGGAAATGACATCCAGATCCGGTTTTCCCATGAAAAAACAGCCACATTCCAAACCTGCATGTACACTATGGACTTTCGGTGTCATACTATAAGTCTCCTCAAATACCTGTAATGCTGTATTCCGAAGAAGTGAATCCGCATGATAAGCCCATCCCGGGTATGAAGAATGAATTTTGATACTTCCACCAAGCATTTTCCCAAGTCTTATAATTATATCTGCAATATGGTCCCTGACAGAATCATAGGCTGAACGTATCTCATATACCACACGATATCCATCCTGACTTAAATACATTTCCCCCAGATTATCTGAACTATTGACTGCACCTGTAATATCTGCATTCATTTCCCAAATGCCATCTGGTGAAAATAAAATCAATGAAAGAAAACAATCCATACTGCAGGCTTTATCAAAATGTTTTTTACACGGTTCAAAACGGATATATAAATCTTTTCCTGCACTCTGATACTCCTGTTTTAAATTTTTAAATATTTCCTGAATGATCTTCTTTGCCTGAGCTTCCTTATTTTTAGGAATAACACAGTCACATCTGGCTTCTCTTGAAATCGCCAAACGAAAATTCCCGCCTTTTAAACTACATAACTGAATTTCCATCTGCTTTTCCAGTTCCAGCAGAATTCTTGCCAGTATTCTATTGGCATTCCCGTTTCCTCTGTGAATATCTTCTCCGGAATGACCGCCTTTCAGTCCTCCGATTTCCAGACAATAAACTATCTGGTCAGAAGAAATATCATTCCAGCAGGCATTCAGATTTACTTCAACTGCTTCTCCTCCACAGCTTCCACAGACAATCTCCGTTCCAACTGCATGATCCAGATTAATAAAAAAAGAAGATTGAAGCAATGACGCATCAAATTTTTCTGCCCCTTCCATTGTTTCCTCTTCTGCCACTGTAAATACCACTTCTATCATCGGATGTTTCCAGGATGTTTCTTCTAAAACTGACATGGCAAGTGCCATTCCTATTCCATTATCTGCACCCAGTGTTGTCTCTCCACCAGTACTTAGAATATCTCCCTCCAAAACCCACGGAATCGGATCTTTCAAAAAATCATGGACTGATTCCGGTATTTTTTCACATACCATGTCCATGTGAGCCTGCAAAATAACCCCTTTTTTCTGTTCATATCCCTTTGATGCCTCTTTCCTGATATAGACATTTTTTAGTGAATCCTGTATCACAAACAATCCGCGTTCTTTTGCCCACTGAACCATATAATCACTGATTTGTTCTTCATGATAACTTCCTCGTGGAATCTGACTGATTTTATAAAAATTCTGAAATACTGAATCCTGTAGTAATTGTTTCATCTCTTGTTGTTCTTCCATATCGTTTCCTCTAATTAAACTGCGATTAACTTTTCCAATATCTGATTTTCAGCTACTTTTTGAATACGGTCCCCTGCTGTAAAGCATATATGATTATACATTCTTTTTATAAATCAAAAGTCGTGCTGCAATCTGCACTTTATTTACATTTAATAATTTTCCAGAACACCTTGCAGGTACTCTTTGTATTTCTGTTTTACATGCTCCGGACCTTCGATTCTCATATTCCTTCCAATACCGGTTACCCAGCCAAAAAACTGTGGACTAACAGATACAGTAACATGTGTCCGAAAATGATTTTCATCCATCGGAATAAGCCATACATCATGACCACCGTACATACCAAAGGTTTTCTTGGAAAAAGCTGCCAGATCAAAGTTCCGAAAAGAAACTTCTCCCTTGCGATCTGTTTCAAGAACCTTCATATGCTTCATCTTGTCCACACGATAATGCTTGATCTTACCAGCAACATCATCATAAGCCACCAGATAATAATTCTCGTCATCCCAGGTAAGTGCCCACGGACTGACCAGGTAAAAAGCACCATCCTTCTTCAAATGAAATTCTTTTTTCATGGTCCATTCTGCATACTGGAAGGCAATTTCCTTATTATCATGAATCGCTGTATGAATATAATCTACGTTGTAATAACCTGGATTCTTTCCCTTTTTCTGCTGAATATCCAGACCATACTTTTTCAGAATCTCCATTTCTGTATAGATGGTTCTGCGATCTGTGGTGATACTATGCTCCTGCTCAAGGATACTGCAGAGTTGAGATGCATTTAACATATGATTATCATCTGTACGCTCCAACATAATGTCCATTAGGTAAAGAGTACGGAGTTTCTGATCCAATGATGCCATAAACAATCCTTCCCCCTGTCAAAATAACTATAGAATCAAAAAATATTATCTTCATTATACTGCATCATTGGTTATTTGTGATAAATTGTTTGAATTTCCAAAACTTTTTATGTAGTCTCCAAGATTAAAACTCAAAGGTTCTGCAGATATCATTTTTTCTTTTTCATAACTCTGAATCTGAAATTCTGGATTAAGTTCCAGTTTTTTTATCAGTTTTGCCGTATTTAAAGCGTCACACAGGCCATCATGGAATCTTCCATCGGGATTTAAATCACAGAGCATTAAAGCTTCTTCAAGGCCAACCGGTCTTGAAAACTCATATCGTTTGGCAAAAATATTCTGATAATCAATCCAACGGGCAGGATTCATAAATTCTGCAATTTCAGGGTCGTCGATATTCTTGCTTTTAATTTCATGTTCCAACTGAGACAAATCATTTTTGCTCCAGGCGATTACTTTGTATTCCCTGTCACTTAGCCATGTAATCATATCCTTTAATACTTTCCCAATCAACGGTGCATTCTTCACATTCCTGTTGTTAATTCCTGTGAGATTAGAAGTGATAAAATAATCTATAACCCCAAACTTCGGATGAACATACTGGCTGATTGTTCCAATAGATTTATAATTCTCATCCAGCAGAACAGCTCCTACCTGAATGATTTCATTAGCATATTTGTAGTTTGGGTTAATATATTGTCAAAAATGCGTCTGACAGCCTCTTTATCCAGTTGTCTCATTACACGAATTTCAGACATCTGAATATCCGGAAGTATTCTTTTATTAACAAGCACTCCATAAAAACCGGCAATACTCTGTTCCAAAATATCATTTATGCAAATCTGTTCTATATGGAGTTTTTCATCTTGTATTGCAAGTAACGAACAACTGAATAGTTCTTCCGTAAGGGAACGCATTGAATCTGTACGCTCCCTTATCACATCAAGATACTTCTTCACATTATCACCTGATTCTTCTTGTTCCAACAAGTCAAGATATCCACAGATTGCAGTAAGCGGTGTCCGCAGATCGTGAGAGATATTAGTAACTGCTACTTTTAATTCCTGATTACCATGATTGAGATTTAATTGTTCTCTCCGCAGATCCCACAACTGTCTGTTTATCTGTTCAGCAAATAAACGTATTTTTCGATTTCCAGAAGAAACTGAAATCAGCGTGTTTGTATCCGTGTGAAGTTTCTCCTCCAATCCTTCTGTTATTTCCTGCAGGGAATTCTGAAAAGACAGTAAGTTTCCAAGCAAAATCAATATAACAATTCCCAATACAAGACATAACAGGCTCCACATTATTTCAAATCCTTCCTCTTAAAAATAAAAATCCCACAACTAGTTGTGAATATAAAAATTATTCTATCGTAGATAGCATATCTTCCCAGATGTTCCGCATTCATGCTGGAAAGCCTGAGCATCTGCCCACCTGGAAGAAATTCATTTAGGAACAAATAAACCTGCCTTTTTGTTCCTGATACATAATTTGGATTCGGTGTTTCATCTTCCTCCACCGTAACTCCTTCTGACATATAAGAATACGCATCATATGTTTCTGGTTCATTTAATGCTGCTGTTATACGGACACCGACAAATAACAGCATAAAAATCACTAATATACACCCTGCCACAGAATACGCTTTATTACTGCACAACATAGATATCAAAGTAAATATTGCTGTACATGCTGCTGTCATAGTAAATGTCACTAATCCATAAAACATAAGCATATGTGCATCTGACACGAACCATCCCAAAAGCGGAGTCCCTACACAGACATGTGACAACATGAATGCAACACACAGCGTAAAGGATGCCTGCACATTTGAGACGAGATTTGCAACATAAATTTTTCTTCTTACATGACCAGCAATCAGTTTATTTCTCATTGTACCATCGCTGTAATCAGTTCCAATAAACAGCGCAGTAAGCAGAGATACCATCAGTGGAACAAAAAGTGCATATATAAAAATAGTTGAATCCATGTTCCATCCACTATTCTCATCTATATTATCCATATAGTGAAGAATAGGAAATAAAGCTCCCAGAAATAATTCTGCACATGTTAAAATCCAAAATAATTTATTCTTCAACAGTCTCGCAAAATTGGCTCTTAATAATCTACGCATGCTTTCCACCTCCAACCAGATTCATATAAAAGCTCTCTAAGCTCT
The DNA here is from genome assembly GCF_018982945.1 of Anaerostipes faecalis. Classification (GTDB taxonomy): domain Bacteria; phylum Bacillota; class Clostridia; order Lachnospirales; family Lachnospiraceae; genus Anaerostipes; species Anaerostipes faecalis. Next base: position 80,985 of record NZ_JABRXE010000003.1, read on the forward strand.
CTTCACAATCTTTGAGACTGTATATTTCGCAGTTACTGCCTGCAAGAGTTTCCACCAGCTTTGTAATTGATAATTCTACAAATATATCCGCTGTATGTTCGTCCACAATACGATATTCCAGCTTCATTGCATCCAAAACACACGCTAACGTCTTTGTACTGCTTACCTCTGCACGAATACATTTTCTGCAGTGCTTTTCTAATTCCTCAGCACTCATTTCTTTCAACAGATGTCCGCCATCAATGAATCCATAATTTGTTGCAAGTCTGGCAAGCTCATCTAAAATATGACTGGAAATCAGAATGGTGATCCCCTGCTGCTGATTCAGTTTTAATATGAGTTCTCTGATTTCGATGATACCCTGCGGATCCAATCCATTCACAGGTTCGTCCAATACCAGAAAATCCGGATTCCCGGCAAGTGCAATAGCAATTCAAGTCTCTGACGCATACCAAGTGAAAAGTTCTTTGCCTTCTTATTTCCCGTATCTGATAATCCAACAAGCTGCAATAATTCATTTATTCCATTTTCAGAAGGAGTGCCCAATATCTGATATTGCTGACGGATATTATCTCTTGCATTCATATCCAGATAAATGGATGGTGTCTCCACGACTGCGCCCATTCGTCTCCTGCTTTTTACAATTTGCGGATCCGTATTTTTTATGCCGTAAATTCTGTAACTTCCACTATCCGGCTCCTGTAAACCGCAAATCAATCGAATCATAGTAGTCTTTCCTGCTCCATTTCTTCCCACAAATCCATATATAGAACCTTTGGGTATGTGCATTGTCAAACCATTCAATGCCGTAAAATTTTTGTATTGCTTTGTTAAAGCATTTGTTTCAAGTACATATTGCATCATTCAATCCTCCTTTACTTGATGGCTTTAGTCTATCAGGCAAAGGTTGAGGAAGTAGTTAAGAAACCAGTTGAGAAATAGTTAAGATTCTGATTTTGCCATTCCACAAACTGTAAGTTGTCAGTCTACAATCTTATATCCCGCTGACTCCACATATTCCTTTCCTGATATCTCTCGCAATTTTCCTCGTAAATGACTGATGTGTGTCTTCAATGAATTTTCTGTACAATCTGGCGTATCTAAACTAATACGGTCTAATAAAACAGATTTAGCGATTACCTGTCCCGGATTTTGTACCAATAGTTTAAAAATTGCGAATTCCGTTCTTGTCAAGGTCACTGTTTTTTCTTCTAATGAAACTTTTCTTGATGTCTTATCTATATTTAACTCTCCATAGTTGTATATAGAAAATTCGGTTGTTCTCATGCTTTCACGTAACCTGATATTAGTACGAGCCAGCAATTCTTTCGTGTCAAAAGGCTTAGTTAAATAATCTACCGCCCCTCCAAGTAACAAATTCACTTTACTATCTGAATCAGTTTTTGCACTTACTACGATTATTGGAATCCCTCGTATCTGTGGCAACAACTTCTCACCAGACATTCCCGGCAGCATCAGATCCAGCAAAATCAGATCTGGTCTTTTTTGTTGCAATAGCAATAGTGCTTCCGTTCCAGAAAATGCACGTTGCACCAAATATCCTTTGCTTTCCAAAACTTCCTGTTCCATATTTCCTATTGACTCATCGTCATCAATAACCATAATCGTATACATCCAACTTATTGTTCCACCTTTCTTTGCTTTCTCCCTATATTGTCAATATTTTTCTGCAGCAATTCCAAAAACTTTCCAGCATGTGCACCGTCCATCTGCGTATGATGAAACTGAAATGATATTTTTAACATAGTCCGTCCAAAATAACTCCGATATCTTCCCCATATGATAAATGGATTATTAAAGATTCCACTATTCATACCTACAGCACCATCAATTTCTGTATTAACAATAGCCGATGTGCCAATAACCATGTATTCAGGCAAATCATGATTCATACAACTGTCTGCAACCTGTTTTGTTAATCTCATATAATCCCTATTAAAATCTAATAGTTTTTTACTAAATGGTACATCACAAGAACTTACCTCACCATTTTTGTTTCTAACAATGGTATTTACCGCTAATTTATTATACTGATACAATTTTCCTTGTACCGGAAGTATATAAAACTCTTTTACTTCTCTTGCCGCTTTACCAATGCACCAACATAAAAGCATATTGAATTTCAATTTATATTTTTTCCTTCATTTTCTGCTTCCATATACAAATCTTGATCCCTCTTCTCCCATCTTTCCTAAATCAACTGTATAATTCTTGCAATCTCCATAACTGCAACCTTTAACATCACTCCACTGGATATTACATAAAACCATATCTCACGCATATGCTGTGATTTTGCTATTGGTGTTGCAATTGCTGCAATAATTATGATTGCTGCTCCAACACATCCAATAATATTTGGAACGCTCACAAGCGAAAATATACCAGGATTACAGCTTCCATCTATCGTATACTGAATCGTTTTATCCAGTCCGTCTCTTGCAGCTGCAAAACAGCATATAACAAGACCATAAACCAGGACAAACAGACTTCGTCTACCCCAGAAATTTATGTTGCCTCTGTTACTTATTGAATATCCAATGAATCCTATTAAAGATAAAATCATCAGTGTAGTGACTGTTGTTACCATATTTCCAAAATAAAGTTTCATCCTTCTGCCTCCTGCTAATTAAAACTTTTATACCACTCAATAACTGACTTCAAATTTTGCCCTGACACTCGTTTACCACCGTTTACCATCATATCTAACATATCATCCTCTTCCGGAGTACGGTCTGTTTTTCCTGCTAATCCCTTCCCTGCAGTTTTGACCATAACATTCATCATAAAACGATACACTCCATGAAGTTTCTTCACATCAAAATTTCCTTGTAATGTAAATAATGGAATCCTCTGCGGAATTGCATTTTTATCTCTGACTTCTTTTAACTGCATACCGGTCTGTCCCATGCCAACACCACAGACTGCACACACTTTATACTTTTTCGCCGCCTCTTTATACCCTTTAATTCCGCCTGCCATAATCCATCCAAGATAAATGATTTCGGTGCCAGCAGATACCTTATTTTTTGCCTGCTGTAAACTAAGTACTGGCAGATTCAATTCCTTACCTAATATTTTTGCATATTCTGCTGTACTCCCAGTGTTTGATGTATATAAAACTGCTTTCATTCTGCTCTTACCTCCATAATATAGACAACGCAGTGCAAAATTGTTATATAACAATCTGCACTGCGTCTTAGCGTCTGGCTTAGGTCAGTTTACAAGGAACTACACGCAGACCGTGAAACGGGCTGCTGACAACAAACGGCGCTATGCTCCCGGCTGGGTGCATAGCACCTGTTTGTTGCGGGGGTTTCCAAAGGGGGCAGCGCCCCATTTGGCACACGACTTTGCGGAGCAAAGTGTAGTGTGTTATACGCTCTGTCGGCGTTGCCCTGAAAATACCGTTGCCGCCGGGGAGGGCAAGGGCATTTGACGCGGCAGGAAAGCAGGGCTTTGTTTGGGGCTGGTAAGCCGGAAACAAAGGGCTGATTTCAGCAGCAGACAGGGCGTATTATGAAAGCCCCCGTCCCTCGTCCTCCGCCCCCGGCCTATGGGACAAAAAGTCCCAAAGCTCTGGACACCGTGACCAGATGTGTGGCCACACTCCGGGAAAAGTAGCAGGACGGCAGGAAACCGTCAAGGCTGAAATGAATGGGCTGACGCCCGGCCTTGACCGTTCCCCGCCGCCCCGCTGGATGGGTGGACAAGGTGGCCAATCCCTAAAAGTGTTTGGCCGCACTCGTTCATTTTGGGGCCTTTCTTCTCCCAAAATTGAAATGGGCGGGAAAGCCCTAAAATGGCTTTCCCGCCTTGATTACCCATTAGCAAAGACGGGCGAGACTGTCAACGGCGGCGCTGAAAGCGCCGTTCATCTTGACCGTTGACTGGCTCGCCTGGCTTTGCTACTGCCCGTAAGAGATGGAAAAACAAGATGGAAAACAAGGTTAAAAATGGTTGACAAGTCTATCGGATGTGTGTTATACTGTGCGACAGTTTGAGATTGGAAGGAGGCTTACGTGTGTTAATTTGTGTACGCTAATAAGCAATAAAAAGTAGAAGTACCTTTCCACATGATGGTGGGCTTTTTTTGCGTGCGTATGCAAAGGAACACGTAGGTTTGACACGAGCAGTCTTTGAACTGTATCGTGGTGTTTTTTCGTGCTTTGTTGTTATGCAGGCGTCTGCCCTCTCTGTGGGACAACGCCTGCTTTTTATTGCAGAAACAAAGGAACAATGCAATAAAAAAGGAGGTTCGCATTATGACCCAAAACAACAATTCATGGAGAAAAACTTATTTTACACTTCTTGCCGGACAAGCAATATCCTTTATTAGCAGCGGTATTTTGCAAATGGCCATTATCTTTTATTTGGTTGCGAAAACTAATTCTGCAATCATATTGACGGCGGCAACACTGATTGGATTTTTGCCGCAAGCCTGTTTAGGCCCGTTTGCAGGTGCTTTTGTTGACCGGCACAGCCGTAAAAGCGTAATGATTGGTGCGGATTTGATAATTGCCGCCGCTGGCGGTATTCTGGCGCTGGTGGCGTTTTACATGGAATTGCCCGTATGGTCTATTATGGTTGTCCTGTTAATCCGAAGTGCGGGAACTGCTTTTCATTCTCCAGCATTCAGCGCAGCAACACCTATGATTGTGCCAAAAGAGGAACTTACAAAATGCGCTGGTTACACGCAGACCATGCAAGCAGTAAGTGCGATTATCAGTCCAGCTGCCGCAGCGTTTTTATATGCTGTTTGGCCTCTTAATGCAATTATATTGTTAGATATTGTGGGTGCAATCCTTGCCTGTGTGACTGTTGCGATTTCGTCCATACCAACGCCTGAACTATGTCCAGAAACGAAAAGACAACAGTTTTTACAGGATATGAAAGAGGGGTATGTGGTATTAAAGCAAAACAGGGGCCTCTTTGCTCTGCTCTGGATTGGTGTAATTTATATGTTCTTTTATATGCCAATCAGTACGCTTTTTCCTCTCATCTGTATGTCATACTTCAAAGGAACACCGGCCCATGCCTCTGCCGCTGAAATTGCTTTTGCGGTTGGTATGCTGCTTGGCGGAGTCATTCTGAGCATTTGGGGCGGTTTTAAGAAACGGCGGTACACCATCGGTCTTTCCGTTCTCCTGATGGGCGTTAGCAATATGCTCTCCGGGCTTTTGCCGCCAGACGCATTTCTTGTCTTTGTTGTGTGCTGTACTGTTATGGGAATTTCCGCTCCATTTTACGGTGTGCAAAATGCGATTTTTCAAGAAACGGTCAAACCAGAATATCTGGGGAGAGTTTTTTCTCTACTGACAAGCGCCGCTTCCCTCGCCATGCCGTTTGGCCTTGTCATTTCCGGGCCTCTGGCGGAGCGGCTGGGAGTTGAGAAATGGTTTGTCATTTGCGGAATTGGCATTATCATCGTTGCGCTTGCCGTATTTTTACTACCCGGTTTGAGAGAGATTGACAATACGCAATAATCAACTGCACCTTTTTCTATTACTAAACAAAATGCCTGGATGGTGGTTCTGAAAAACCAGAACCGCCGTTCAGGCATTTTTTATCTTCGTCCTCTCTGCGGTTTTGGATTCTTCAGCAAGTCGGATTTTTCCGCAATCTTTTTCAGCCACTTCCGTTCTTCTACTGACAGCTTCCTAAAATTCAGCTTGAGCCGTTTGCAGATAAACGCCAAGTACGCTTGTTCCGTGTCGCTGTCCTGGCTGACGATTTCACCAGCAGTTTCCAGCATTTCTTTTAGCGGGTTATCCTCTGGGACGCTGAAAAAATCGTCCTTGTGTGTTTCCCGCAGAGCAAGGGCAATCCCGTTTATGTCCCGTTGTATCACATAGCGGCAAAACTCGTCCTCATCAATATGGGCGGTGATAAGCTGTCTTAACTGCGTATCACTCATGCCAGGATTATGCTTTTTTATAACAGTTGCGCTCATCGTGTCCACTATGGCGTTTGCACCCTGCGCCTGTTTCAGTGCCGTTCCGTTCACATAGATTTCAAGGTCAGCCATCAGCCGGGGGAAATCCGGGTGCGCCGCCAGCTCACACAGCAGGGTATTGTCTATCCTCCCGCTTTTCAGCAGGTCAATCATTTCATCACTCAAACGCAGGTCTGCAAGATCGGCGTTTGGGTGATTTTTCATTTCAGACAGCCCCAGCAGATAATCAGCGGTCACACCGTAAAACTTCGCCAGCCGGATAAGGGCATAGTGGCTGATGTCCTTGAAGTCTTCCGTTTCGTAACTGCCCAGCGCAGACTTGGAAAGCCCGGTCTGCTCCGCAAGCTGCCCCAGCGTCAAGCCACGCTCCACACGTAGGTCTTTTAATCGCTCTTGTATGGATAAAGACATATTCACCCTCCTTGCTAGCTCAACGAAAGAGAAGCCGTTATGCTATGTACTATGCTCATAGCATAACGGCATAGGCATTTACAGTTTTATTTTACCATTTGCTACATCTTCACGAAATTTATCAACAAGCTTCGCTGTCAGCTTGGATTTACCGTAGTGTTCAAGTACAAAAGTACGATAACTTTTTCCATCTACAAGCACATCACTTTTTCTGGTCAACAACCAATTTCCGTTACCTCCTCCCTGTTCTCTAATATTCCAGTCTTTCCCATATCTTTTATAGATTTCATCTTTTTTACCTTGAACAGACATTGATTCGCTTGGAATATAAACAATTTGCATAATAGCTCCTCCTTTATTTTGTGCAAGAAGACCAGAAACCTGAATTTGTCTTTTATCTTTTTTTGATTATATCACAAATCCGAGAGCGTGGAAATAGGGAGTTTTTCAGGCTGATTTCCTACCTCTTGGATATACGGCACAGGCGGTCAAAAAGGTGTAGACTTGGGATAGTTCATCGATGGACAAGCACCTTGGAAACAGAACACGCCAAAGAAAACGGAGGGACGCATGAGCAAAAGACCCTATCAACACCTGCCGCCGCTGGAACACAGGCCGGACGGCTCCCCCTACCGCATAACCCCGCCCCAGAAGAGACGAGCCAGCGGCCTGATACGCCGGGAGTGCTGCAACTGCGAGGACGGAAACTGCCTTGCGCTGGACGATGGCGACACCTGCGCCTGTCCGCAGATGATTTCGTTCTCCGTCTGCTGCAAGTGGTTCCGCTGGGCGGTCTTGCCGCTGGACAGGACGCTGGAAGCGGAGATTTACCGGGACAGGGACTTGAAACGCTGTGCGGAGTGCGGCGGTGTGTTCGTCCCGAAGTCCAACCGGGGCAAATACTGCCCGGACTGCGCCGCCAGAGTTCACAGGCGGCAGAAAACAGAAAGTGAACGGAAAAGGAGGTCTGCTGTGGACAGTTAAGAGCGGGAAAAGCCTTGATTTGCAAGGCTCCGCAAGCCCTCAACCGGGGCGGCTGGTATCATTTATCATTCGCCCCGGAAAACGGGCCTCTAACCGTCCACAAAACACGCTATGACAAACACGATTTATATTCACCAGCCGGAAAAGGCGTTCAGTTTCACCCGGCTCCCCAATTTCCTTTTTGAAGCACCCACATTCCAGCCCTTGAGCAACGAAGCGAAGGTGCTGTATGCCTTTGTCCTGCGCCGGGCGGAGTTGTCCCGGAAGAACGGCTGGGCGGACGAGTACGGGCGGGTCTACCTGTACTACCCCATCTGCGAGGTGGTCGCTTTGCTCCGCTGCGGGCGGCAGAAAGCGGTCAACACCCTGCGGGAGTTGCAGTATGCGGGGCTGGTGGAAATCCAGAAACAGGGCTGTGGAAAACCCAACCGCATTTACCCGAAATCCTATGAAGCGGTTCCAAACACCGACTTCAAGAAATCCGGTTATGGTACGCCGGAGGGCTGAAAACCGTACTTGGCGAGTACGAAAATCAATCCTCTTGAAGTACGGAAATCTGACGGTATATAGAAATACAGAGATTAAAACCATCTATTTACATTCATTCCATTCCAATCCTATCAGAGATATTTTCGGCGGGAAAACCCGCCGGAAAGGAATGGAATGGGGAAAGGAGTTCAATGGCACAACACGCAATTTTGCGATTTGAGAAGCACAAGGGCCACCCGGCGGGGCCGCTGGAAGCCCACCATGAACGGAAAAAGGAGCAGTACGCCAGCAACCCGGACATTGACACCAGCCGGAGCAAGTACAATTTCCACATCGTCAAGCCGGATGGCCGCTACTACCATTTCATTCAGAGCCGCATCGAGCAGGCCAGATGCCGCACCCGCAAGGACAGCACTCGGTTTGTGGACACGCTGATTACCGCCAGCCCGGAGTTTTTCAAGGGCAAGTCCCCAAAGGAGATAGCGGCCTACTTCCAGAGGGCGGCGGACTTCCTCATTGACCGGGTGGGCCGGGAGAACATCGTTTCGGCTATGGTACACATGGATGAAAAAACGCCCCATCTGCACTTGGTCTTTGTGCCGCTGACAAAGGACAACCGCCTGTGCGCCAAAGAAATTATCGGCAACCGGGCCAATCTGACGAAGTGGCAGGACGATTTTCACGCCTGTATGGTGGAGCAGTACCCCGACCTGGAGCGTGGGGAAAGCGCCAGCAAGACGGGCCGGAAGCATATCCCCACCCGGCTGTTCAAACAGGCGGTCAACCTCTCCAAACAGGCGAGGGCCATTGAAGCGGTTCTCTCCGGCATTACCCCGCTGAACGCCGGAAAGAAGAAAGAGGAAGCCCTCTCCATGCTGAAAAAGTGGTTTCCGCAGATGGAGAACTTCTCCGGGCAACTGAAAAAATACAAGGTCACAATCAATGACTTGTTAGCGGAAAATGAAAAGCTGGAAGTCAGGGCAAAGGCCAGCGAAAAAGGCAAGATGAATGACACGATGGAACGGGCGAAGTTAAAAAGCGAACTGGACGATATGCGGCGGCTGGTTGACCGTATCCCGCCGGAGATTTTAGCGGAACTGAAACGGCAACAGCGGCAGCATGGAAAGGAAAGGTGATCTTATAAGTAATATCAGATACAAAAAGGAAATCGAAATCGTGACTTTTCAGGGAAAGGAAATCACACTGGAAAATCTCTCCCCGGTGTTCACGCCGGAACAGGAAGCAGCCAAACGCCGGGAACTGGAACAGCAGCTTTATGAGGTGTTCCGCAAGTACGCCGACAAGCGGGAGAGTGAGGAAGCCGGGACATAAGGTTTTCCAAACCCATCATTGATTTGCGGGGCTGCTGGCGGTATAATAGAACTGTCAGCAGCTCCGTTTCTTTTTTAAGAAAAGGAGCGACAATATGAACAATCGGATAGACGCAATCTATGCAAGACAATCGGTAGACAAAAAGGACAGCATTTCCATTGAAAGCCAGATTGAATTTTGCAAATACGAGTTGAAAGGCGGTAACTGCAAGGAATACACAGACAAAGGGTACAGCGGCAAGAACACAGACCGTCCGAAGTTTCAAGAACTGGTGCGGGACATCAAGCGGGGCTTGATTGCAAAGGTCGTGGTTTACAAGCTCGACCGTATCAGCCGTTCCATTCTGGACTTTGCCAACATGATGGAGCTGTTCCAGCAGTACAATGTGGAGTTTGTGTCCTCTACGGAAAAGTTTGATACCTCCACGCCGATGGGACGGGCCATGCTGAATATCTGTATCGTGTTCGCCCAGCTTGAACGGGAAACGATACAGAAGCGGGTAACGGACGCTTACTACTCCCGCAGTCAGCGGGGCTTTAAGATGGGCGGGAAAGCCCCTTACGGCTTCCATACGGAGTCTATCAAGATGGACGGTATCAACACAAAGAAGCTGGTGGTAAACCCGGAGGAAGCGGCCAATATCCGGCTGATGTTTGAGATGTACGCCCAGCCCACAACTTCCTACGGGGACATTACCCGGTACTTTGCCGAACAGGGGATTTTGTTCCATGGCAAAGAGCTGATACGCCCCACGCTGGCGCAGATGTTACGCAATCCTGTCTATGTGCAGGCAGACCTTGATGTGTACGAATTTTTCAAAAGTCAAGGTACAGTCATTGTCAATGACGTTGCCGATTTTACGGGCATGAACGGCTGCTATCTGTATCAAGGGCGAGATGTAAAGGCCAGCAAGAAAAACGACTTAAAAGACCAAATGCTGGTACTGGCTCCCCATGAGGGTATCGTCCCCTCCGACACCTGGCTGACCTGCCGCAAGAAGCTGATGAACAACATGAAAATCCAGTCTGCCCGGAAAGCCACCCACACATGGCTGGCAGGAAAAATCAAGTGCGGGAATTGCGGGTATGCTCTTATGAGTATCTACAATCCCTCCGGCAAACAGTATCTCCGCTGCACGAAACGGCTGGACAATAAAAGCTGTCCTGGCTGTGGGAAAATCATCACTTCGGAACTGGAAGCGGTTGTTTATCAGCAGATGGTAAAGAAGCTGGCAAGCTACAAGACGCTGACAGGAAAAAAGAAAGCGGCAAAGGCAAACCCGAAAATCACCGCCCTGCAAGTGGAACTTGCCCATGTAGACAGCGAGATTGAAAAGCTGGTGGACAGTCTGACGGGGGCAAACAATGTCCTGTTCTCCTATGTGAATGTGAAGATAGCGGAACTGGACGGGCGCAAGCAGGAACTTCTGGCAAGGATAGCGGAGTTGACTGTGGAGGCCATCAGCCCGGAACAGGTCAGCCAGATTTCCGGCTACCTCGATACCTGGGAGAATGTATCTTTTGATGACAAGCGGCGTGTGGTGGATTTGATGATCACCACCATAGCCGCCACAAGCGACAGCTTGAACATCACATGGAAAATCTGACTGGCGGCACCCCTCCCGTCAGATACCTACCCTGTGTAGTCCCTTGTAAACTGTACTTTCCTTAACTATAAATTTTTCTGCACTAATCAGGCTTTCCTCTTTGCATTTTGGACAAAACAAAGGGAAATTTGTAATCACTGTGTCTTTCCTTAATTTTAATCTTGTTTTACTTCCACATTTCGGACAAAGAATCCATTCCTGATGCTCTGATATTTCATTCAAATCACTCACCCTTTCAGTTGATCTGCATTTCCCGTGAGAAGTGGTCCATATGCTCTTCAAGAAGCTTTATCACCTGGCTCTTGTCATTCGTTCCATCATATATGCTGTAAAGTAAAAAAATGGGTCCATAAAAGTCAAGTGCCACCTGTCTGGCTTTCCCTGCATCTTCCAACATTCCTGAAAACAAAGCTTCAATATAAGATAACGGTCCACTCGCAAGGTAATTCTGATATAACTGCGCCATCTGTGGCTCTCTATACTGTTCCAATGTCAGCATCTTACGGAAACAGCAGGAAAACTCTTCTTCTGTCCAATGAAGAAACTGCACCTTTGTGAACTCCTTAATCTTATCAAATGCTGTTTCTTTATATTCGGCTATTACTTTTGTCATTTCACCTTCTGGCATTTCATACTGCTTTACTCTCTCAATATCTAATTCATTCATTTTTTCAATAATACTGTCTAATATCTCCTGCTTGCTTTTATAATGCTTATACAAGGCAGCCTTGGTCACTCCAAGTTTTGAGGCAATATCATTCATGGATGTTCCCATATATCCACTTTGTGAAAAGAGTTTTAAGGCTTGTTCCAATATTTTTTCTTTTGTATTTTTCTCTTTATTATTCATTTGCATCCTCCCATAATTATTCAGTTACCTCTCGGTTACTTAATATTATAGTTATCGAATGGTAACTTGTCAAGAGAGTTGCAAAAAATTAGATAAATTATTTTTTACTGAACCACGGAATACATCTATTTACACTGTGGAAATAAGCCTCATATTGCTTTCCATACAACTCTCTTAGCCATTTTTCCTCAGTGACTACCAATAATAGCGACATATAACTCCAGCAAATCATACCTACAACAACCAAAAGAAGAAGTCTGTTTGTCATGCAGACAGCTCCCATACTTATAAAAAATGCTGCACTATATACTGGATTTCTTACCCATCCATAAACACCATCCTGAATCAATATATTCTCAGATATATTTTCAAACAATTTTGATGTATACTTCGCTGAATAATTCAAGACTCGCTCGCGAGTCTTGGCGCGGAATTCGGATCTGCATAGCAGACATACTTCCAATCCGAATTCCTGCGCATCCTCGCGGAGCGTATATCAGATGGGGGATTGAAACCCGCCACTGATACATAATTGTTGCTCACCGCCTACAGAGGCGGGAGTCATCCCTCATCTGATATAAGTCTTACCTCTCTATCTTCCTCTCATGTATAAAATTACTTTTAACACAAAGAACAGAAATGCCAGTACCGTTGCATATGTCTCACCTGTCAATGCCAAGAACAGTACCGTTGCTACGCTTAACAGCATAGAGAATGTCATTATCATTTTGCATACTTTTGTAATCTTTAACTGTGTAACTATAATCTCGATTAGTCCAATTACTATTAATAAGAGAAATAATCCCCAATAACCCATCCAATTGAACGCCGTTGTTTCTGTATACGAAAACAAGTTTACGGATGAAATATAATGTTCTATTGATTTTGGTATACAGGAGCAAAACAATCAACAGAAAATAAAGTAAATCAATGGCTCCAGCAACCAGCCTTCCAATTACCATAAATGCTGAAAATATAACTGTCAGCACACATACTATTTCTCTTAAAACCGGATTTGTACTTCTGCGATTTACCTGGAATATCAATGTCGCATGACACTTAGTACAAGCAGCGTCGTAGATGATGGATAAGATGACTCAAGTATCCCCTCAATCAAAATCGGTCTGTAATTGTGGTTCTATACTGTTTCTAAAAACCATACAATGCATGGCTCTTTCCCATGTCTTTTCATCTATAATCTTATAATGGTCCTCCATAAGCTATTCCTCCATAAATCTTTCATCATAAAATAGTAGTTCCTAATTGATATGCTTTTTCCAAGCCATCTGTATTTTTCACATCGCCCTTATCTTTTGCACCTCTTACAAGCACTGCTCCTGCATCTTCAAGCTTGAAATAATTTAATACAAGCCGATACTGCACTTTAATTGCATCAAACAACTCCGGTAATGTTGCTGCACCAACTAATATCAGTGCAAGCTTTTTAAGCTTAAACTCATTACGCATAGGTGTATGTAGTCTGTCAATAAGTGCTTTTAACTGTGCACTCACACCATAAAAATATACAGGAGAAGCTATAACAAGCACATCTGCCACTTTCAGTTTTTCATATACTTTCGTCATATCATCTTTTTGAAAGCACTCATTCCCTTCTCTGTCAAAACACGTGTTACATCCTATACAGGGATTCACTTTATAATCTGCTACTGAAATTATTTCAACAGTGTTATTTTTCCCTGCTCCATCTGCAAATGCCTGTACAAGCTGATCTGTGTTGCCTCCTTTTCGCATGCTCCCTGCTAAAACAACAATATTACTCACTATCTGTCATTCCTCACTTTCCTGTATAATCCCAAAAGACGCAGGCAAGAAAACATTTTTGCACTGCGTCTTTGCGTCTGGCGTCTGTTACTATTAGTAATTAATCACTATCATTCTGCATTCTTCACAGCAGTTTGCTTCCACTCTTGTCCTGTGACTTGGTTTCAGTTTTGTTATCTCTACAAAACCCTCTGCTTTTTTTGCATTTTCAAAAACTCCCGGTACTTCATTTGCGAAGCTAAAGGCTCCATCCTTACTGCTGAATAAATATCCTTTTCTCATTTCTTTACCACATTTTGAACACTTCATCTTCTAATCCTCCACGCCTCAATCAGTTACCTATTGGTTACCATTATTATAGTAACCGATAGGTAACTTGTCAATATTTAATTCCACTTTATTTTAAAAATGCATTCATATAACTAATTAGAATATGACACGGTGCAAATATAGCTGCAAATATCAATAATAAAATGTTTCCGCTTATAATACCACTTCCGATAAATAGCAGAGAGGGTACAATTGATAAATATAAAGACTTTCGTATAGAATCCTCTTTCCAAAATATTATCCAGCCAAGACAATATAGTGCTACAAGTAGCACTCCTAAAATCAGATAAATCGTTTCTCCATGTTTAAACCAATACCCTTTACACATAAAAGGAATTGTAAGAAACATATTAAAAAAACATCCAAATCTACCAATCTGCTCAAGAATCTCAACCACTTTGCTATGATAACGATTTTCAAATCCATCTTTACATGTCATTGCAAACACAATATTGGGAACCAGAATTACAATAACAAAAATCAGTCCCCAATAATCCAAATACTTATTCATAACCTTATCTTCCAACCTCCAATCTAGCAACAGAGACAAAAAGACGTAGGCAAAAACATTTTGTTTCTTCTCTGCGTCTTAAGCGTCTGGCTCTTATATTACTTCTTTAAATTGTTTTTGTTATACTTTGCAATTTCTTTAAACTTCTTTTTCTTAGCAAGCATATAGTTTCCAGCATCTTCCATATATGAATTCTCTGCCTTTAACTTTTTATAGGATTTCAGACGTTCCTCATCAATTATCCCATCTTCCATTGCAGCTCGTACTGCACATCCTGGTTCAGATGTATGTGTGCAATTATGGAAACGACATTTTTCTGCCAATTTCTCAATATCAGAAAAAGTATGTTCGATTCCTTCTCCTGCATTCCACATTCCAAGTTCTCGCATCCCCGGTGTATCAATAACCATTCCCTTATCTGGAATCAAGAACAATTCTCTATGCGTAGTTGTGTGCCTTCCTTTGTCATCCTTTCTAAGTGTATTGGTTTTCAAACATTCTTCACCCAGCAATCTATTGATTAATGTTGATTTTCCTACACCCGAAGAACCAATGAACGCAACTGTTTTTGTTTCCTGCAGATATGGCTTTATTTGGTGTAAACCATCTCTTGTTAATCCAGAAGTTTCCACCACATGAACACCAACCGCTACTTTTTCAATCTCAAATATCTTTTCCTGTAAATCATCACACAAATCTACTTTTGTCAGAACCATGACCGGAACAGCTCCACTGTCCCATGCTATGGACAGATAACGCTCTAATCTTCTTATATTAAAGTCTCTGTTTAATGCCATGCACAAAAATACGGTATCTATATTAGCAGCTACTACCTGCTCCATACAATTTTTCCCAGCAGCTTTCCGAATAAAAACGCTTTTTCTCGGCAACACTTTGTGAATAACCGCCACATCACCTTTAAAAGAATATTCTACAAGAACAAAATCTCCTACAGATGGAAATTCTGAAATTGCAGAAACATTATATCTGAATTTTCCCGAAACTCTTGCCAGGCACTCTTCCTTATCCATGACCACACGAAATAAATCCTTTTCCTGTGATATCACTCTTCCAAGTTCATATTCCGGATGCACTGAAGCAATTTTATAATATTGCTCACTTGCTCCCCATTGTTCTAATCCCATTTCACATTCCTTTACCCAAAATACAATTACTGTTTCATTTCTTCTACAATTTTATCCAACATATGTTCAAACTGACTTTTTGCTTTCGCCTTATCTGCTGCTCCATCATACATGCTATAATAGAAAAACATATTTGCATAAAATTTAACTGCATTCTCTTCTGGATTTTTTATTTCCATATTTTTGAACAGATCCTTCACGTATTCTGCCGGTCCAGATACCAGATATTGCTGATATAAATTCTGCATCTCTTCACTGCGAAACTGCTCTATTGTCAGCATTTTCCGAAACGATGATGCAAAATCATCCTCTGTCCAGTATTCAAACATAGACTTGCTGTATTCCACAAAACCATCCAGTGATACTGTCTCATACTTTTCAGGCATTTTCTCTTTATTCTCTTCCGGCATATCATATTCTGCTGCCTGTTCGCCATCCTGCTGCTCCATACGCTGCACAATACAGTCAAAAATATCTCTTTTGCTTTTGTAATGACGGTACAATGCCCCTTTTGTCATATCAAGTTCTCCTGCTATCTGGCTAACGGAAACAGCCTCGTAACCATCTCTGGCGAACAGATGCAGTGCCACAATCAATATCTCTTCTTTTCTATTACCCACGCTTATAACCTCCAAGTTTAAAAATAAACGACCGTTTACATTTTAATAATAGTAAACGGTCGTTTATTTATCAAGACTTTTTTTGCTTATATTATCTTTTTTTATAAATCAACAGCTCTGGATTTTCCCCATCTTTCTCATAGGTACATACCATGATAAAATCCATATTTGCCAGAATTCCAAAACACCGGTTTTCTCCCAATTCTGATTCCAATTGGTTTCCAAGATAAGTTTTTTGATCATCAAGGAATTTCACTTTTTGTCCATTTGGCAGTGTATATTCCAGATTCACATATTTCCCCACAAGCGCATTGAGTTTGTCTACCCTTGGGAGTCCATCTATATGCAGATCATTTATTTCTTCTATCAATTGCTTTTTAAACTCTTCAAACTGCCCATTGTCACTAAGTTCATCATACCTTTTCCAGTAATCTAACTTTGGAAGCATTTCTTTCAAATAAGAGCGTGCCTGTTCTTCGGTAAAGTTTTCATTTACCATATTCTTTACACACACATCAATCAATTCATCCATATCATTATATGTGTATGTTCCATCTGCATAGCACCATTTACAATACTCCTCATTTAATGTGCCATCTTTATCACGTCCCAATATGGAATCATCATCAATTGGCATTCCGCAGCACTGGCAAATCAGCTTTCTGGGTTCTCCCAAAAGCGTATTGATTGAGACATCAAATTCTTTAGATAAGAGCTTAAGTGTATCAGTATTTGGAACTGTATCTCCATTTTCCCAACGTGATACTGCCTGCCTTGTAACCATGATTTTATCTGCCAACTCGTCTTGTGACATTCCTCTTTCAGTACGAAGTTTTAAAATAATATTTTTTGTTTCCATAGTCGTCACCTCCATAACCATATCATATAGACAAATTCATGTTCTGAAAAGCAACTTGCTGTTGCCATACTCTATCTATATGATTTGATTATCACTCTTTGGTCATGACCTTCTTGCACCAGGTTCTTGTCTTACAGTGAGGACATTTTAAATATCTTGTACTCACAATATGCATTCCCATAGTATATTGCACAAATGTTGGAGTAAACAGTTCATTACACAATGGTAACAGCAGTGATGCTTCTGGAAAACTATATACGCCCGTTGATATAGAAGGAAATGCAATAGACCTGATTACATTATCCATTGCCAGTTTCATAGAATTAAAATAGCAGTTAGCAAGAAGTTCCGGTTCTGCTGCTCTGTGAATCGCACCATCTACACCGCCTCCGCCAAGAAGGGAGTTGTTTGCTGCATTCACGATTGCCTGCACATCTGTTACTTTTGTTATGTCACCTTTTATCGTCTTAATCAAATACATTATTTAATATTCCTTTTCTATCTCACCATCTATTTCATACATTTTCTTGAATGCATCAAGGTCTGCCTGGTTTTTAATCAGCATAACCTCTTCTATCTTACCTGTATGAATGTCCTTAAAACCAGCTACCTGCTCGCCATTACATATGCTCGCTTTGATTACTGGTTTCTTATTTTCTTTATCATATGTCTTTGTAACTGTCTTTTTCTTAAATAGTCCCACTATGAGCACCTTCTTTTAACTTTGCCATCAGTATAAGTTTTTCAAAGGACTGTGCAAAGCATACATCATCTTCTTCTGTACGCTTTCTCGGTTCCTTCATATGATTCTTATGAGAGCTACGTCTTGCCTTCTTATTAAGATGACGCTCCATAAGCATCTGGTCAATATTCTCATTCGTGTATCACTTACCGGATTGGTGTATAGCATATGCTCCTTTACCCAGAGCCATCGTAGCGACACCATAATCCTGCAATACAAGCCCCTCAGACATTATTACATTACCTTCCAGCCTTGTAATCACATGCAGTCCAAACAGTTCTTCATAAAAATCAATTGATTCTTCAATGTTATCAACAATGATCAATACATTTTACAAACTCATGATTTTTGTTCCTGCCTCTCCATTTCTTTTTGAATCCATGTCATAATTACATCTACAAGATAATCCTGCTGCACCTGACTTAGTTCCTTGCCTGGTTGCATTTTATGCCACTTTCGGATGCACTCCCTGCAGCATGTTGCTGTTGCGTGCTGAGCAATAAATACTGGATGACCACGCATAAGTGTCTGCTTGCCATCATTTGCAATGTATGCCGGAGCTTCTCTCTTTGCAATAAAATCCTTTGCATGTTGTCTAATTGTATCCAGTCCTTTTTCATTTATGTAGTCAATATCTTTCTGCTTCAAATGAAAACTGCTTCGGAACTTTGTATTATCCAGTCGCTCAAATAACTGCCTGTACCATTCATCCTTAGTCATATCATCACCACAAATCGTATGGTTTCATGGTTTCTGAATTTCGATATTCATGCTTCTCATAATATCCTATCAGCTTACCCTCATCTCTGAGTGCCACCATATAAACATCTTTATTCTGTTTCTCATTGTGAAAAGTATAAACGATATTATGGCTTTCATCTGCTGCAAACCAGTCCACTACCTGCTGTATTTTATCTCTTGATTCCGGATTATGGCAATCCAACAGGCTTCTTCCAATAAGTTTATCGCCACCTCGCTTCGCATAGCTGATAACAGCTGCCGGATTCATGTAAATAATCTCATGCTTAAGATTGCATATAACAACGGATACCCTGTCCTGATCAACAATACTCTTATAAAAGCTGACATAGGATTTAAACTTAATCACCTTTTCATTATCCAGCCTCTTTTGAAGTTGTGGTTTCTTTCTTCGATAATAATCGTATATCTCTCCATCTGGTATCCAGATTTGTGCCTCATTTATCTTATCAAGTACAGCTTCAACAATCTGTTCATCTGCCAGTAAATCAGGTGCTTTATCATGTTCTGTTACATACTTTTTGTATTCCTCATACACCCAGCCTGTAATCTTATCCTTCTGTTTCATCTTGAGATTACTAAACTTCTTGTTCATCTGTAAAAGCTGACCATTAATCTTTTTATGTATTTTTGTCTTCTTACTTTTCGCCATTTTATGCCGTCCTTAGAACTTCACTACTTCCAGTTCATGTGTAAATGATGAGAATGTAGCTGTTGCATTCTTAAAATAGAACACCTCTGTGTTTCCATCATCTGCAGAGTACATATTCTGTAAAGATGGATAAGCATCAAGCATAGACTGTCTTGCTTCTCTTCTATCATCTTCTACAAGCTCTCCTGCTACACGGAGCCACTCTCCATTCTTAAATGCACAGATTTCGACCTTTGGGTTTGCGTGAATCTGCTTTGAAACATCCTTCACCTTTCCGGTCTGAATATACAGTTTTCCTTCAAAAATATGCGCTGTTCCAAAAGGTCTTACCCTTGGCTGATCACCTTCCACTGTTGCTAAATAATATGTCTCTGCTTCTTTTAAGAACTTTACTACTCTATCCATGATATAAGCCTCCTTCATTCACTTGGTAAATCCATAATAATAAATTTGCTTTCTTAAAAACTAAATTGCGGACTCCTTTTCCTCTGTCCAGCAACATGATTATATCATCACTTACTTCTCTTCGAAGTTTATAGTACCTGGTACTATAAACTCTTTCAACAAGCAATATAAAATTACACATAGTTATCCACCTATACATGTGTACTATTTATAATCTTAATGCAATTTTGCACCCGCTGGAATTGCATCATCTAACATGACAAGATTCAGCTTTTCTTCACCATCCACTTCTTTACTTCTAACCATATATTATATCGGCAAAAAACATATTCTCAACAGATATGCCAACCATTTCGCTTCTATTACTCATATATCTTGTCGACCTCAGCTTCATAGACCGACTCTGTATGAGAATCAAACAATACCCATTCCACCAAGTCAAAGCTATCAGGATTATCCTGTAAGAATCCATTAACTGTATGAACTGCTATCTTTGCAGCCAATTCTACAGGAAAACTATACACACCTGTAGATATAGACGGAAATGCAATGGTTCTTATTCCATTTTCCACTGCCAGCTTCATAGAATTAAAATAGCAGCTTGCAAGAAGCTCTTCTTCCCTACTCCTGCCTCCATTCCATATCGGTCCAACAGTATGTATCACATAATCACATGGCAGATTATAAGCTTTTGTAATCTTTGCCTCTCCAGTCTCGCATCCATGAAGAGTCCTGCACTCTGCTAAAAGCTCCGGTCCTGCTGCCCGATGAATTGCCCCATCACCTGAATACTTTTCAGATTACCAAATCCATCATACTTATCGTATATAGCAAGACATACATTTTCATTTGTAGTCTTCAGACACTTCCATAAACTCTCGCTTCCCACAGATATAATCTGCATATGCCAGTTCCGGATCTTTTCCTTTAAACACGATACATAAACCACACATATCACAATCCGCTATGCACCTGAAAGTGTCTTTTATATATTTTCTTCGTTCATCTTCCGTAGAAGTTGCTATCTTAGGTGTTCTCATTGTATCACCTACTTTACCATGCCGGATTTACTTCTATATTCCTCATTTAGTTGCCGCAGTTCCTTCTCTCCATTAATATATGGTTCATAAAATGTGTCAACAGAACCACCACCTAGATTGTCGCATCCATTGCAAAAATCACAGGCACCACCGCACTGGTTAAGCCCTTCCTGCACAATGTGAATGCGTTCTTCTTTTGTGGTATCCTTTATCAATAAACTTTTTATTTCCATGCTAGATTCCTTTCTGCCTATTGCTAATCATATGACTTCATATTTCCCTTCAATTCCCAGGAAAGTGCATCCAGACGAAGGAGAATCTACATCTGTAGGCACTGTTGCAGGTACTGATGCTGCAACTGATACCCTGAGAACACCAAGCCAGAACATTACAAACAAGACAAATAAAATACTTTTCTTTTTCATAATATCCCTCCGTTTTTCTTTAAGATATCCCCTTTATATGGGCGTTCCTGAGTGTCAAAGTTGATAAAGAAGTTTATGTTATCTGGTACTATAAACTCTCTGGTTGGTTCCTCTTGGCATAACACTCTTCCTCCAAGCATAACAAAATTATATAGACTATATTTAGTATACCATAGATAGAAAGAGTATTGTACACCAAACAAAGGATTAGCCTTCCGATACAAATACCACCTTATCTATCCCAGCACGTAAAAAGACACCACTGCCTATATCACTATAAGCAATGATGTCTTAAATTTTTATTTATCCAAACTCTTCATCGTCGGGAACAGTAATACATCTCTGATCGCTGATGAGTCTGTCAGCAGCATTACCATTCGGTCAATTCCGAATCCGATTCCACCTGTTGGTGGCATACCGATTTCCAGTGCATTCAGGAAATCTTCGTCTGTTGTATTTGCCTCTTCATCTCCCTGAGCAAGAAGTTCTTCCTGAGCTTTGAAACGTTCTCTCTGATCGATTGGATCATTTAACTCAGAGTAAGCATTTGCCATTTCCCATCCGTTCATAAAGAACTCAAAACGTTCTACATATTCCGGATTTTCTGGTTTTTTCTTTGTTAATGGTGAAATTTCGATTGGATGATCCATTACGAAAGTTGGCTGAATCAGCTTATCTTCTACAAATTCTTCAAAGAACAGATTCAGGATATCACCTTTCTTGTGACGTTCTTCATACTCTACATGATGTTCGTCTGCTAATTTTCTTGCTTCTTCCACCGTTGTAACTTCGTTCCAGTCAACACCTGCATATTTCTTTACAGCATCTACCATGGTAATTCTTTCGAAAGGTTTTCCAAGATCCATTTCAATACCATTGTATGTGATAGTTGTGCTTCCTGTTACTTCCTGTGCAAGGAAACGGTAAAGATTCTCTGTCAGATCCATCATACCATGATAATCTGTATATGCCTGGTATAATTCCATCAGTGTAAATTCCGGATTATGTCTTGTATCTACACCTTCATTACGGAATACACGTCCGATTTCATATACTTTTTCCAGTCCGCCAACAATCAGTCTCTTTAAGTAAAGTTCCAGTGAAATACGAAGTTTTACATCTTCGCTCAGTGCATTATAATGAGTTTCAAAAGGTCTGGCTGCTGCACCTCCGGCATTGGCTACCAGCATTGGGGTTTCCACTTCCATGAATCCCTGTCCGTCCAGGAAAGAACGAATCTTGCTGATAATCTTTGAACGCTTGATGAATGTATCTCTGGATTCTTCGTTCATGATCAGGTCAACATATCTCTGACGGTATCTGGTATCTGTATCTGTCAGGCCATGGAATTTTTCCGGAAGAGGACGTAAGCTCTTGGAAAGTAAAATTACTTCTTCTGCATGAATAGATTTTTCTCCTGTCTTTGTAGCAAAGACTTTTCCTTTAATTCCAATAATATCACCGATATCCATTTTCTTGAAATCTTTGTATTCTTCTACTCCGATTTCATCTCTTGCCACATATGCCTGAATACGGCCCTGAAGATCCTGAATATTACAGAAAGAGGCTTTTCCCATGACACGTTTGAACATCAGACGTCCGGCAACGGCTACTTCCTGTCCTTCCAGTTTCTCGAAATTATCTTTGATTTCCATGGAATGATGTGTCACATCATATTTCATAATCTCAAAAGGATTTTTTCCTGCTTCCTGCAGGTCAGCAAGTTTCTGTCTTCTTACTTTGATCAATTCGTTTGTATCTTTCTTCTGTTCTGCCACTTTTCCTATTTCCTCTTACTTTCTCTGTACGTCGATGACTCTGAATTCGTTCACCTGATTAATTCCTTCAACCTGAACTACATCTCCAATCTTAGCTCCTAATAAAGCTCTTCCGATCGGTGCTTCGTTGGAAATCTTATTCTTCAGGATATCTGCTTCTGTAGAACCTACAATGTGATATGTTACTTCTTTTCCTAATGTAATATCTTCCAGAACAACTTCACATCCAAGGCTGATAACACCTTTTTTGAATTTTTCATCAATTACTTCTGCATTTTTCAGAATCTTTTCTATTTCTTCGATACGTGCTTCAATATCACGCTGTTCGTCTTTTGCTGCATCATATTCTGCGTTTTCTGATAAGTCACCCTGCTCTCTTGCTTCTTTGATCTTCTGGGCAACTTCTTTACGTTTAACGACTTTTAATTCCTGTAATTCATCTTCTAATGCCTTCAAACCGGCTGGTGTTAAAATATTCTTCTTTGCCTCTGCCATGACACTCTTCCTTTCGTTCTTATTGTTAACTGATTTATTATATCTTAATTATTTAAAGAAATCAATTCCTTTTCTTCCCATTCCTTATGAACAGGATTCTGCTTCAGCTAAATACTGGTTAAGTAACTGCTCCAGTTCTTCATATGTTTTGGTGTGGTTTACTCTGTCTCTTAATTTCGCTGCTCCCGGAAACCCAAAAGTATACCAGGATACATGCTTACGCATCTCCCTGATTCCAATATACTCACCTTTAAATTCAATCATCATCCTGCCATGACGAAGCATCATCTCTACCACTTCTTTGAGCTCAGGTCTTGGAAGCTTTTCCCCTGTTTCAAAATAATGAAGCATCTCATGGAAAATCCAAGGATTTCCTTTGGCTCTTCGTCCAATCATAAATCCATCACAGTTGGTCTCTTCCTTCATTCTCACTGCATCTTCCGGACAGGTAATATCTCCATTTCCAATGACAGGAATATTTACTGCTTCTTTTACCTGACGGATAATATCCCAGTCTGCTTTCCCGGAATAATACTGTTCTCTTGTTCTTCCATGGACCGCTATGGCAGCCGCCCCATTTTCCTCTGCTATTTGTGCCATTTCAACTGCATTTACATGTTCATCATCAAAACCTTTGCGGATTTTTACAGTAACAGGAATATCAACGGCATCTGCTACCGCCTTAATTACCTGTCCTGCCAGCTTAGGATTTTTCATCAAAGCTGATCCATCTCCGTTATTAACAATTTTAGGAACCGGGCAACCCATATTAATATCAATGATCTGATATCTTCCATCATTTACCTTTTGTGCCATCTGCCCCATGATTTCCGGATCAGAGCCAAAAATCTGAATGGCTGCCGGCTGTTCCTGGGGACATGTTTCCATTAAAGGCGCTGATTTTCGGTTGCCATAATACAATCCCTTAGCACTGACCATTTCCGTGCACATAAGACCAGCTCCCTGTTCTTTGCACAAAATCCTGTATGGAAGATCCGTCACCCCTGCCATAGGTGCAAGAGCAAAAGGATGTTCAACTACAACATTTCCAATAACCAATGGTTCTAATTTACTGTTTTTCATAGATTATCTGTAATCCCTTCAGTGTCAAATCTTTATCATAGTAATCAATCTCATCTACTGTTTTTGCGACCATTTTTCCAAGTCCACCTGTAGCTATAACTTTCATATCTTTAAATCCAGTCTGTTCTTTCATCTGATGGATAATGTGTTTTGCTTCCCCTATGACACTGTAAAACAATCCGGCCTGCATGCTGCTGACAGTATTAGTTGCCAGAATTGTTTCCGGTGTTACAATTTCAATTTCAGGAAGTCTTGCCGCCCCCTGTACCAGTGCATTGGCTGCCGTACGGATTCCAGGTACGATAACTCCTGCCAGAAATGTTCCATCTTCTGTTACCACATCATATGTAGTTGCCGTTCCATAGTCGATGACAAGTGAAGGACCGCCGTACAGCTGATACCCTGCCACAAGATTTACGATCTTATCTGCTCCTACTTCTCTCGGATTCATTCTTCCAAGATTGATGCCTGTCTTCACTCCCGGCCCTACAATAATTGGTTTGATATTAAAATATTTCACCAGTCCATTAACCAGAGAATGCATGATATTTGGTACAACTGAGCAGATTACGATTGCCTTAACCTGATCCTTGTCCAGACCCTTTGCACTGAGCAGATCAGAAATAATCATTCCAAATTCATCAGAAGTCCTTGGAATTTTTGTTGTAATACGAAATGATTCGATAATTTCTTTTCTCTGAAAAACTCCTATTGTTATATTTGTATTTCCTACATCTAATGCCAATAACATACCTTATACCTCTTCCCCTAAAAAGAATACCTTGTAATACATTTCAAGAGATTCCCATAAATCTCTTTTTTCCTGCTGCATTTCTTTCATTTTCAATGCACTTCCAATTTCATCATAAAAAAAATCATTATCTTCTGCACGTGTTACAAAAGATAATGTGCCATCCTCATCAAATTCCAGTGTTAAAATCCCACCTACTTCTTCGGTGTAAAGGACGCATGCGATCTTCAGTTCATTTTTTACCTGTTCCGGCAATCCCTGAAAATCCTCATTAAGATAATATTTTTTCTGATATCCGTTGGAACCACAGAGTGTTACTTTATCCTGATACATAATCTGCCCTCCGATGGATGCTTTTATTAAACATATCCCAGTATTCCCCGGACAGAAACTTCTCCGGATAATACAGTTTGTTCTCTTCCAAAAGCATCTTCTACGATTAATTCTCCCTGACTGTTTATTCCCTTGGAAAGAAAGATCTCTTCTTTTGCTCCTCGAACAACTTTCACTTTCTGATTCATGTGAATCAGAAGTTTATTATATTCCTCTGTAAATTTTGATAAATCTTCTGTTTTTATGAATTCTTCATAATATTCTTCAAAACATTTCAGTACTTTTGCTGCCAATGGAGCTCTTTGAATTTTTTCTCCATATTCAATCTGCAGAGATGTTGCCTTATCCTTTAAATCTTCTGGGAATCCTTTCATATTTACATTAATTCCCAGTCCTACAACAATGTAATTTACCTCATCCATCTGCATACTCATTTCAGTAAGAATTCCACAAACCTTTTTTCTATTTATGATAATATCATTGGGCCATTTTATACTGCTTTCAATCCCGGTGATTTCATAAATAGCCCTTTCCACAGAAAGTGCTGCAAGCAGCGTGAGCATGGAACTGTTCTCAACTGCAATATCTGGACGAAGCAGAAAACTCATCCATATACCACAGCCTGCTTCTCCAAGCCAGCTTCTACCTCTTCTGCCTCTTCCCATAGTCTGTTCTTCACAAATAGCTACTGTTCCATGGGGTGCTCCTGCCTCTGCCAGGCGACGGATTTCAAGATTGGTAGAATCCAGAGCATCAAAACACTTTAGCTGTTTCCCAAGCCATTTTGTATTAAGGCAGCTGGAAATTGCTTCTGATGAAAGAAGATCCGGACTGCTTACAAGACGATATCCTTTATTGGTCACTGACTCGATCTCATATCCTTCTTCTCTTAAGGCTTTGATATGCTTCCACACTGCAGTCCTGGAAACATTAAATTTATTACAAAGCTCCTGACCGGAGACATATTCTCCGGTCGCTTTCAATTCTTTCAGAATTCTAGTTTTCATGATGTTTTGTTTTATTCTCCTAATGTTGCTACCATAACCGCTTTGATTGTATGCATACGGTTTTCTGCTTCATCAAAGATTACAGTTGCATATTCTTCAAATACATCTTCTGTTATTTCATTTCCTTTAACTGCTGGCAGGCAGTGCATAACAACTGTTGTGTCTTTTCCTGTCATATTCATCATTTCACGATTTACCTGATATGGTCTTAAAATTGCCATACGTTCTGCTGATTTTTCTTCTTCTCCCATAGATACCCATACATCAGTATAAATACAGTCAGCATCTTTCACACCTTCTTCTACATTATCTGTAAATGTAAGGGTCGCTCCTGATGCTTTTGCATATTCTTTACACTGTTCAACCAGTTCTTCTTCCGGCCACAGGCTCTTAGGTGCCAGACATATGAAATTCAGTCCCATTTTTGCACATCCGATCATAAGAGAGTTTGCTACATTGTTTCTTCCGTCTCCTGCAAATACAAAATTCAGTCCTTCTAATTTACCAAATTGTTCTTTTAATGTAAGAAAATCTGCCAGAACCTGTGTTGGATGATATTTGTCTGTTAATCCATTCCATACAGGTACTCCACTGTATTCTGCAAGTTTTTCCACATTTTCATGAGAGAATCCACGGAATTCAATTCCGTCAAACATTCTTCCCAGTACTCTTGCTGTATCTTCTACAGACTCTTTATGTCCAAGCTGGATATCATCCTTTCCAAGATATTCCGGATGTCCACCTTCATCTACGCACCCGATGGTAAAAGAACATCTTGTTCTTGTACTTGGTTTTTCAAATAATAATGCTATATTTTTACCTTTCAGGCTGTTACCTGTAATTCCTTTTTTCTTATCTGCCTTTAATTTTTCTGCCAATTCAATGAAATATCCAATTTCTTCCGGTGTAAAATCCTTCAATGTCAGAAAATTTCTTCCTTTTAAATCCATCTTTAGTTCCTCCGCTTTCTTACAATTCAGGCATTTTTTATGCCATATGCTTATATGGTACTTATTATATATGAACCAATCCTTGAAAACAACCCTGAGACCGCTAGATTTCAAGGATTTCTCGACATTTAACTGTAATTGCCTTTCCCAGTTTCTCATGTCCTTTGGCAGACAAATGACATGCATCAAGTTTTGACGGCTCTGCATATCTGGCTGCATCCATAAAATCTATTCCATACATATCTGCATATTGTTTATATATTGGTGCCAGACGTCTGGAATATTCAATTCCTCTTTCATATCCCATTTCTTCTCCACTGTCTATTTCACATAAATTATCTCCTAAATAAATAGGCGATACCAGAAGAATCTTTGCCGGCTTTTTATCCTGTCTTTTTTCCGGTGTTATAGATAAAATCATTTTAATTAATCTTTCTATAGCTTTCCCGATATCTGCAGGAGTGGCCTGAAATCTTATTTTCAGATCATTGGTTCCAAGCATTAATACCACCAGATCAATGGGCCCGTGACTGTGCAGGCAGGGATCCAGATATGTTACACCATTTCTACCCGGTCTGATCTCATCTTCAAAACATGTGGTTCTTCCATTTAATCCCTCTGGAATGACAATAGCCTTTCCGGAAACATTTTCCTGCAGGATACTGGTCCACCTTTGTTCATAAGGATACCGGAACCCATTTTCCGGGTTATATCCATAAGTATTAGAATCACCAAAACATAAAATTGTTTTCATATTGTATCTCCTTTCCTATGTAATGAAAAAGACATCCCAGGCAAAACAATCTGCACAAGCGCAGTGCAAAAGCATTTTGCGGGGATGTCTTTTAAATTTTTATAATACCTGATTAAGGAAGTTTATGGTTCTCTCTTCTTTTGGATTTCCTAATACTTCTGCAGGTGTTCCCTGTTCTACGATATACCCTCCATCCATAAAGATAATACGATCTGCCACTTCTCTTGCAAATCCCATTTCATGAGTTACCACAACCATGGTCATACCCTGTTTTGCCAGAGTCTTCATTACATTTAATACTTCTCCTACCATCTCTGGATCCAGAGCTGATGTAGGTTCATCAAATAACATAATATCCGGATGCATTGCCAGTGCCCTTGCAATGGCTACACGCTGTTTCTGCCCTCCGGATAACTGTGCCGGATAGGCATCTGCCTTCTCAGATAGTCCAACATCTTTTAACAGACTTTGACCTACTGCAATTGCCTGCTCTTTTGTCATTTTTTTTAGTTCCACAGGTGCCATGATTATATTTTCCATGACTGTCTTATGCGGAAACAGATTAAAATGCTGGAAAACCATTCCGATATTCTCACGGACTTTATTGATATCT
Organism: Anaerostipes faecalis; assembly: GCF_018982945.1. Classification (GTDB taxonomy): domain Bacteria; phylum Bacillota; class Clostridia; order Lachnospirales; family Lachnospiraceae; genus Anaerostipes; species Anaerostipes faecalis. The sequence continues at coordinate 109,665 of NZ_JABRXE010000003.1, forward strand.
GTATTCTTATCTGTAATATCAAAACCATCGATAATCACCTGGCCTCCAGTAATGGATTCCAGACGATTTAAACATCTTAAGAAAGTACTTTTACCAGATCCGGAAGGTCCTATAAGACAAACTACCTCGCCGTCTTTTACTTCCACATCCATTCCTTTTAATACTTCAAGCTTCCCAAAGCTCTTTACCAGTCCCTTGACAACTACTTTATTTTCCATATGACATTCTCCTTTCCAGAACCTTAGCCACCTTAGAAAGGATCGTACAGATTACTAAATAGTAGGCAGCTGCAATAACATAAACTGTTAAAACAGCAGCTGATTCATTGGCTGAAATCATCTTGGCATTCATTGTCAGTTCACGAATTCCAATAACAGAAATCAGTGATGTATCTTTCAATGAAATAATAAACTGATTGATGATAGATGGAAGCATAGTACGAATTGCCTGAGGAAGTATTACTTTGCTCATAGCTTTTCCATAAGGCAAGCCAAGGCTTCTTGCAGCTTCCATTTGTCCTTTATCTACAGATTCGATTCCTCCACGGACAATTTCTGCCATATAAGCACCTGCATTTAAACTTAATGCAATAGCACCAGCAGTAAATACTCCGCCAAGTTCGTTCCAGCTGATATTAAATACTGGCTTTAAAATACTCATACCAACACCATAATACATAATAAATACCTGTACGATCAATGGTGTTCCACGGATAATGTCAATATAAATGCTGGAAATAATATTTAAAATTTTTGTTTTGGCAATACTGAACATACCAAAAATGATTCCAAGAATACTGGCACATACCAATGATACTAATGTCAACTGTAATGTCAGAATCAGTGTTTCATTGAAGGTCGGTGCGTATTTTACTAATAGCTGTATAAAATTCATGTCCTAACCTCAGTTCTATTTTTCTTTTGCGTATTTATCAACAATTTTCTGATATTTACCGTTGTCTTTGATTTTCTTTAATCCGCTGTTAAATTTATCTAATAATTCACTGTTTTCACCTTTTTTAACTGCGAATCCATATTCACTACCTTCATCAGAGATAAATGGTACTTCTAATTTCTGTCCTTTTTCCTGAATTTCATAATTCATAACAGGGAAATCTTCAAAACATGCTACTGCATTACCAGATACAACTTCCTGATACATTGTAGGAGATGCATCGATCTGTTTTACTTTGAAATCATATTTCTTAGCCATTTTTTCTGCATAAGCTGCTCCAACAGTACCAACTTTAGCAACTACATTTTTTCCTTTTAAATCTTCTAAAGTGTCAATATCAGATCCTTTTTCTGTTGCAAAACATACTTTAGATGTATAGTAGGAATCAGAGAAATCATATTTTTCTTTTCTTTCATCGGTAATAGACATACCTGCAATCATTCCATCGCTCTGTCCTGATTCCACAGCTGCCATAGCTGCATCAAATCCTACAGCCTCAACTTCATATTTAAATCCTTCTTCTTTTGCAATTGCATCTAATAATTCCAGGTCAATTCCGACTCTTTCACCATCTTCATTTTCAAATTCAAATGGTGCAAATGTTGTATCAGAAGCGATTTTATATGTTTTTTCCTTTTTACTGTCATCTGATTTGCTTCCACATGCTACAAGACTCATTCCCATCACTGCTGCCAGTGATAATGCCAATACTTTTTTCAATCTCATGTCATATTCCTCCTAAATATTAATTCTTCGTTAAGCTTCTATTAGCTCATCGTAATATATTATACATTAATATTATCATTTTGTCCAATTTCCGTTACCGATTTCACCATTCCGGCTAAGCTTTGTATTTCTGAAGGAATAATAATCTTTGTTGCCTTTCCATCAGCGGCCTTAGCGAAAGCTTCCAGACTCTTAAGCTGGATAACCGCATCATCTGCTCCGGCATTTTTGATAAATTCAATTCCCTGAGCATTGGCCTGCTGGATTGTACGAATTGCTTCTGCCTGACCTTCTGCTTCACGAATGGTTGCTTCTTTCTGTGCTTCCGCACGTAAAATGGCAGATTCTTTTTCTCCCTGTGCCTGTAAAACAACAGATTCTTTCTGTCCTTCTGCACGTAAGATAGCAGACTTTTTCTCTCCTTCTGCACGTAGAATTGCTTCTCGTCGTTCTCGCTCTGCTTTCATCTGTTTTTCCATGGCATCCTGGATTGCTGCCGGCGGAATGATATTTTTCAATTCCACACGATTTACTTTAATTCCCCATGGATCCGTTGCCTCATCAAGAGTTGCCCTCATCTGCGTGTTGATGGTCTCTCTGGAAGTCAGTGTTTCATCCAGTTCCAGATCACCAATAACATTTCGCAGTGTTGTGGCAGTTAAATTCTCAATGGCCATGATTGGATTTTCCACCCCATAACTATATAGCTTTGGATCCGTAATCTGAAAATATACCACTGTATCAATCTGCATGGTTACATTATCTTTTGTTATCACCGGCTGAGGTGGAAAATCTACCACCTGCTCCTTCAGATTCACTCTTTTTGCAACTCTGTCGATAAATGGAACTTTAACATGAAGTCCCACTGACCAGGTTCCCTGATATGCCCCTAAACGTTCCACCACATAAGCATATGCCTGCGGCACGATTCGTATGGTTGACAGCATCACTAATACAATTAGTATAATAAGAATCGGTAATACAATAAACATTATAACTCCTCCTGTTTCTCCTCATCATTATCAGATATCCCTTCTGATTCCTCATTCTGCATTTCTTCTTCCACAGGTCCCTCCAGATTTTCTACCGGTTCTACTACAGGTTCATCTACCGGTTCTACTACCAGTTTTACACCTTGTATCTCATGAATCAGAACCTCTGTTTCTTCCGGAATTTCTTCCCCGTTAACAGATCTTGCAGACCAGTCCATTCCATTAATAAATACTGTACCCTTTCCCCTTTTATTATCAATACTATTCTTTACTATGGCATGCTTTCCTATCAAAGCTTCTGCATTGGTTTTTTCTACACTATTATTAAAAAATCTCTGTGCCCATGGACGTGTCAGCATAAATAAAACGCAGGTTACCACAATAAAAACAATCAGCTGAAAAAATAAAGGTGCTCCTAAAAATGCAGTAAATGACGCCACTAAAGCACCTCCTGCAAACCAGATACTGGTGAGACCAAGCGTAAGTATTTCCACAAGTAAAAATACTCCAACAGCTATCAGCCAGTAAATTGTATACATTTTACTCCCCTCCTTCTCCTCTTTGGCGCCTGGCTTCATAAACAAGTAATCCTGAAGCCATGGCAGCATTTAGAGATTCAACTTTTCCCATCATCGGAATTTTAATCATTTTATCTGCTTTTTCTGTTAACTGTCTGGTTAATCCATTTCCTTCATTGCCAATAAAAAAAGCTGATGCCCCTTTAAAATTCTCTTTTGTATAGGTTGCTCCGTCCAGATGTGCTGCATACGTAGTTATATCATTTTTTTTTAAAAAATCTACAGCATCTGCCATCTCCTCCACATAACAGAAAGGAACCCTGAATATAGAACCCATAGTAGAACGAATCACTTTGGGATTATAAATATCTACTGTATCTTTGCTCATAATCAGTCCGGTAATTCCTGCTCCTTCTCCGGTCCTGAGAATGGTTCCAAGATTTCCCGGATCCTGAATATTTTCCAGTACCAGAAGCAAAGGATGCTTCCCAAGAAATTCATCCAGGGAATACTCTTTCATTTTTACAAGCGCCAGAACTCCCTGCGGAGTCATGGTGTCTGAAATTTCTTTCATAACTGAATCCGATACAATCTCCGTATCTTTTTGCTGAAACAATTCGTTATGCTCTCCAAAAAAATCCTCTGTAACATAAGCTTTTACAAACTGATCTTCTGGTATTTCCCGAAACATTCGAATACCTTCCACAATAAACATTTTTTCTTTTTTTCGTTCTCTTGCATTTTTCTTTAATTTTAATATCTGCTTAATTTGTTTATTTTGATTTGTTGTTATCATAAATTTCCTATCGAAGCTTTTCTAAACACTCTTTCCTTCCAATCAAAATGAGATTATTTCCTTCTTTTAATGGTTCCATTGGATTTGGTGCACCGTCAACACCTTTTTTACTTTCAATGGCAATAACATTAACATGATATTTTCCACGAAAATCCAGCTGTGCAAGAGATTTTCCCGCCCACATTTTTCGTACCGGTATTTTTACAATACTTGTATCTGCAGATAGATCAAATAAATCCGTCATTCGTCCTCCAAGAAGATTGTTGGCAATTCTCGCACCCATCTCTTCTTCAGGATAAACGATTTCATCTGCTCCTATTCGTTTCAAAATCTCACCTTTTAATTTTCCATCGGCTTTCGCCATTACATAAGGAACTCCTATTTCTTTTGCAATCATAAGCGCCATTACACTGGCGTCCAGATGTTCTGCTGTGGCAATAACCATTGCATCCATCTCTTCCAGTCCGATACTATGCATAACCTCGTTATCAGAAACATCTGCACAAACTGCACATGTGACTTCTTCTGCAATTTCGCGCACAAGATCTTCGTTTTTATCCACAGCAAGCACCTCTGCTCCACCTTTCATCAGATTACGTGCAATACTGCTGCCAAATTTTCCAAGTCCCAGTACAGCAATTGATTTTCTCATTTTCCTACTTACCTCCAAACTTATAATATCAATTCTTCTTCAGGATAAGAGAATGACCGTTTCTTTTTCTTCTTCTTTCCAACAGAAAATCCAATAGCCATGGAAATCGGACCAACTCTTCCAAGATACATTGTAATAATGATTATTATTTTACCAAATAAATTCAACTCCGGTGTCATTCCTTTTGACAGCCCTACCGTTGCTAAGGCTGATACACATTCATAACAGGTTGTCATAAATGTCTGATCATCAAATAACAGTAAAAACAAAACCGCCGTCAGAAGAACTGAGAGATTAATCATGATAATTGCCAGTGCTTTTGGTACCAGAACATCTGATACTTTTCTCCTGAACAAGCTAATATCATCTTCTTGTTTTGCCACTGTGACAACACAATAAATAAGGATTGTAAAGGTAACTGTTTTTACTCCACCTGCGGTTCCCACCGGTGATCCTCCAATGAACATGAGAATCATAGAAATCAAAGATGAACCCTCTGACAGCCCGGCCTGCGGTATCGTTTCAAATCCTGCTGTACGAGTAGTCACAGACTGAAACATAGATGCCATTAATTTCTGTCCCACATTCAGATCTTTCATTGTTTCCGGATTATTAAATTCAAATATGAAGATTAAAACAGTTCCTGCAATAATCAAAAACAGCGTTGCCGTTATAGCAACTTTGCTGTGAAATCTTAATTTATCCCAGGCACGCTTCACAGTACACTTTCTGTATATTAAATCCTTTAATCCATGGTACATATCTTTCCATACAATAAATCCAAGTCCTCCAAGAACAATGAGTCCCATGGTTGTAAAATTAATGACCGGATTGGTGACATAGCTCCTTAAACTATCCAGCTGTACAATATCCATTCCCGCATTACAAAATGCTGAAATAGAGTTAAATATCGATGCCCAGATTCCATATCTCCATCCAAATTCCGGTATAAACTGTGTTGCATATAATAATGCTCCAATTCCTTCTACAATAAACGTCCCTACAAATATTTTCTTTACAAGAACTACAAGACCCGACATGGTATTAAGTCCCATGGACTCCTGTATCAGCATCCGGTTACTTAAGCTGATTCTTTTTCCTAACAAAAAAAACATTCCTGCAGTAATGGTAACTACACCTAATCCTCCGATCTGGATCAGCACTGCAATGACCAGCTGACCGAAAAAACTCCAATGGGTCATGGTGGTTTCTACAACCAGTCCTGTTACACAGACAGATGTTGTTGCTGTAAAAAGTGAGTCGATATATGGTGTCATCTGACCGCTTTTTGAAGAAACAGGGAGCATTAAAAGTACGGATCCAATCAAAATCGTCAATAAAAATCCCAGTAAGATTATCTGTACCGGTTTCAAACGTTTCATTCTTAAACCCCTTTCTTACCTTCTTTTGTATTCTTACAGAAAATCCACCCAAATTTCCTGTAAGAATACAAAAGAAAAGCAGACTCCTTCTCTGCAAAGGAGCCGTACTTTTCTCTTAATTTTTCTTTTCTTTTATTTTCCTAACAGATGTGCAATCTGTAACTGATAATCATCAATATGTTTTTCCATAGAAAGACCTTCCATGATATCCATATCCATGAATTTACCATTCTGGTATCCTACGACACGATTTGTTTTTCCTGCACAAAGAAGATCCACGGCATAGGCACCCATCATAGATGCATATACACGGTCTTTTGCAGTTGGGCTTCCACCACGCTGCATATGTCCCAGAATTGTTGCTCTTGTCTCGATACCTGTTGCAGACTCGATTCTCTTAGCCATGCTGTAAGAATGTCCAACACCTTCTGCATTGATAACCATATGGTGTGTTTTACCACGAGCTCTGTTACGAAGCAGATGTTCAATGATCTGCTGTTCAACTTTAGGAAGATTTCCATCAAAACTTTCAGGAATCAGAATATCTTCCGCACCTGTTGCAATACCGCACCATAATGCGATATATCCTGCACCACGTCCCATAACCTCTACGATACTGCATCGTTCATGAGATGTAGATGTATCACGAATCTTATCGATTGCTGACATGGCTGTATTGACAGCTGTATCAAAACCAATGGTATATTCTGTGCAGGCAATATCCAGGTCAATGGTTCCCGGAACACCGATTGTGTTAATTCCAAGCTCAGCTAATTTTTTAGCTCCCTGGAAAGAACCGTCTCCACCGATTACTACCAGACCTTCAATACCATGTGCCTTACAAATTTCAGCACCTCTTTTTTGTCCTTCTTCTGTTTTAAATTCTTCACAACGAGCTGTGAAAAGGATTGTACCACCTCTTGAAATACTATCGGCAGTTTCTCTTGGTGTCAGATCAATAATATCTTCATTTAACAATCCATTATATCCCTTACGGATACCTTTAACTTTCAGTCCTCTTTCCAGACCGATTCTTGCAACTGCACGTACTGCTGCGTTCATTGCTGGTGCATCTCCACCACTGGTCAATACACCAATTGTTTTAATTTTTGGTTTTCCCATACGAAATATCCTCCAAATTTTACTCACACAATTCCTAACTAGGCTTATTCTAATCTATTTAGTCAAGTTTTTCAATAGTCTTTATTATAATCCTAACGAACGAAGTCGAATATTTTCTTTTCCATACCTTTTTTCCAGCTGATAGATCATATCCTGATCTGTTTCCACCATCCAGTCATGTCCAAGACGGTTCACCGCCTTTTCTGCCTTACAATATACAATGACCGGACTTTTTCCCGGATAAACCTTTAATTCTTCTTTTAGCCACTGTTCTTCCCGGAAATAAGTGTTTTTATCAGGAAACTGTATCCACAGCTCTTTTGCCACTTCATAAAAAGGTACAATCTGATTGCATATCAATTTGCTTTCTTCTTCAGATACAGAAGCAATTCCTTTTATAAAAACTTTTGCATCTTCCTTTAAGATTGACTGACAGGATGCATACTGACGCGGAAAAACAATAACTTCCACAGTTCCTCTTAGATCTTCCAGTGTTAAAAATGCCATATTCTGATTCTTTCTTGTCAATTTAACATTAATATCACTGATGATTCCACCAATGATACAGCTTTGCTGATCATGAATCACAGTTTTTCCTGTTTCCTCATCTATAACAAAATCAGCAGTACTTGCATTGGTGTTTCTCTCCAGCATTTCCATATCATCATCCAAAGGGTGTCCGCTTACATAAATACCAAGGACTTCTTTCTCCATCGCCAGCAACTGTTCTTTTTCATATTCACCTACATCAGGATAATGAATCTGGAAAGTCTCCTGATCCTCTTCTGACAGCAGATCCATCAGACTCATCTGACCGGCAATTTCATTTTTGCGTTCCTTTTGTATATTGTCCAGTACTCCGGCATAAACAAACATCTGTTGTTTTCTTGTGACACCAAAACCATCTAAAGCTCCTGATTTTATGAGATTTTCCATAGTTCGTTTATTCATCTCCCTGCTGGATAATCTTTCTACCAGGTCATTAAGATCTCTGAAAGTCCCATGTTCCCTGCGTTCTTTTATAATAGCTTCAATAACAGGCTTTCCAAGACTTTTTATAGCTGTCAGTCCATATCTGATATTTCCATGATCAACAGAAAAAGAACCTTCTCCCCTGTTAATATCCGGTGGCAGAATCTGTATTCCCATTTTTCTGCAGGCATAACTATATTCTGCGATTTTTGAAGTATTTCCAAGAACAGAAGTCAGCAATGCTGCCATAAATTCCACCGGATAATGACATTTTAAATACGCTGTACGGTAAGAAACCACCGCATATGCTGCTGCATGGGATTTGTTAAATGCGTATTTTGCAAAATCCAGCATTTCATCCCAGATATGGTTAGCAGTTTTTTCATCGATTCCATTATGAATGCAGCCGGGAATTCCTTCTTCTTCATTTCCATAAACGAAATTCTGACGTTCCTTCATCATAACGTCACCTTTTTTCTTGGACATGGCACGCCTTACAAGGTCACTTCGTCCTAAAGTATATCCAGCCAGTTTCATTACGATCTGCATAACCTGTTCCTGATAAACAATACATCCATAGGTCGGTTCCAGAATCTCTTCCATTTCCTCACATTCATAATGTATGCTCTCTGTACTGTTTTTTCCTTCAATATAACGAGGAATAAAATCCATTGGACCTGGACGGTAAAGAGAAATCCCAGCTATGATATCCTCCATATTGGTTGGCTTTAATTCCTTCATGAAACTTTTCATTCCGGAACTTTCCAGCTGAAATACCCCCTCTGTATGACCGTTTCCAATCATCTCATATACTTTTCTGTCATTTGGATCAATGGTACTGATATCAAAATCCGGTTTTGACCTTTTGACCAGTTCCACTGCATCCTGAATAACCGTCAAAGTTCTCAGCCCAAGAAAGTCCATTTTTAAAAGCCCCAGTTCTTCGATGGTGGTCATGGTAAACTGGGTAGTCACTGCATTATCTGCTCCTGTCGCCAACGGTACATATTCATCAATAGCACGTTTTCCAATAACGACACCAGCTGCATGCATGGATGCATGTCTTGGCAGTCCTTCCAAACGTCTGGACATCTCAATCAAATGTCTGGTTTCCTCATCTTCCTCATACACCTTCTTCAGATCTGAACTGATTTTTAACGCCTTATCAATGGTAATATTCAATTCATTAGGAATCATTTTGGCGATACTGTCAACCTTGGCATATGGAATGTCCAGTACTCTTCCTACATCACGAATAACCATTCTTGCCGCCATGGTTCCAAAAGTAATGATCTGTACAACCTGATCTTTACCATACTTCTTAACCACATAGTTAATAACTTCCTGTCGTCTTTCATAACAAAAATCCACATCAATATCTGGCATAGATACACGTTCCGGGTTTAGAAAACGTTCAAAGAGAAGCTGATATCGTATAGGATCAATATCTGTTATCTCCAGGCAATAGGCGACTATACTTCCTGCAGCAGAACCTCGTCCCGGACCCACTGCAATTCCATGCTCTTTGGCATAATGAATAAAATCCCAGACAATCAGAAAGTAATCTACATATCCCATATTTTCAATGGTTGTCAGCTCATAATCCAGACGTTCTCTCAACTCATCTGTAACCTGATGATATCTCTGCTGAATTCCTTCCTGACATAGATGCTTCAGATATGATACTGCCGTAAATCCTTCAGGAACATCATATTTAGGTACTTTCTGTTCTCCAAATACGATTTCAACATTACAGCGTCCGGCAATCTTTTCTGTATTTTCAAGGGCCTTTGCAGCATACGGAAACAATCGTTTCATTTCCTCTGGTGATTTCAGATAATACTGTCCTCCCTCATACCTCATTCTATCTTCATCCTGAACTTTTTTACCTGTCTGGATACATAAGAGAATATCATGAGCTTCCACATCATCCTTGTATGTGTAATGTATATCATTGGTAGCTACCAGATCAATTCCTGTTTCCTGAGACATTTTCAGTAAAGCAGTATTTACTTTTGTCTGCTGGCTGATTCCATGATCCTGAAGTTCCAAAAAGAAGTTACCTTCTCCAAAAATCTCCTGAAGTCCTAAAGCAGCTTTTTTTGCTTTTTCATAATCATCCTGACAAATATAGGATGCCACTTCTCCTGCCAGACATGCACTTAATGCAATTAATCCTTCACTATATTTTCTCAGAACCTCATAATCCACTCTTGGCTTATAATAAAATCCTTCTGTAAATCCTCTGGATACGATTTTCATCAGATTATGATACCCTTGATCATTTTCTGCCAGAAGGACCAGATGATAGTAACGATTCTCTCCCTGCTTTGTGTCCTTATCAAACCTTGAACCTGTGGTTACATATATCTCGCATCCAATGATTGGCTTAATTCCTTCTGCTCTGGCTGCCTTGTAAAAATCAATCACTCCGTACATGGCACCATGATCTGTAATTGCAATACTGTCCATTCCCAGTTCTTTGGTCTGATGGACAAGTTCCTTAATCTTACTGGACCCATCCAGCAGACTGTATTCTGTATGAACATGTAAATGTGTAAAACTCATGAAACTATTTAACTCCTATCGGCTGATCATAAACTTGGGGTCCTGCTTCCCTTTCTTATCTTTTGATTCTATTTACCCTCCTGATTCTTCTTATGATAATTTTAACATATTCCTTATTCTTATGCTATAATCTCATTATAGAACAATCTGAAGAAAAAAGAAAAAAAGCATTTTGCTTGGAATTGAGGTTTTAAATGGAAAATATGACAATAAAAGACATTTTAACTGCTACCGGTGGCACACTTTTGTGCGGTGATCCTTCTATGGTTATTGACAGAATCAGCACAAATTCTATGGAAATGGGCCCTAACACCTTATTTGTTCCAATTATCGGTGAACGGGTAGATGCACACATTTTTATATCCAGTGCCCTGAAAAACGGAGGTGCTGCCCTGACTCAGGAACATGAAGAAGCCTCAGGTGAAGCCCCTTATATTAAAGTTCCTGATACATTAACAGCTATGCAGCAGATTGCCGCTTATTATCGTAACAAAATGTCTCTTCCAATTGTGGGGGTAACCGGAAGCGTTGGTAAAACAACAACCAGAGAAATGATTGCCCATGTCCTTCGCGGCAGCTTCAAAGTATTTGAGACCATTGGAAATCAGAACAGCCAGGTAGGAGTTCCTTTAACTTTAGATCACCTTTCCTCAAACGATGAAATTGGTGTTCTTGAAATGGGAATGAGCGAACCGGGACAGATTACGATTCTCGGAAATATCATTCATCCTAATGTTGGCGTAGTGACAAATGTGGGGGTATCTCATATTGAAATGATGGGCTCCAGAGATAATATCTGCCGTGAAAAACTGGATATACAAAACGGTCTTCCTGAAGATGGTATTTTATTCCTGAATGGAGACAATGACATGATCCGGAAACACCTGGATTACGTGAAAAAACCTTATGAATTCTATGGTTTTGCACCTGATTGTACCTATCGTGCAGAAAATATTACAGAAAAAGACGGACAGACCATTTTTGATTTTTGTTATGATAAAATACGTGAAACAGTTACATTGAATGTCCTGGGTGAACACAATGTTTCCAATGCTTTGGCTGCCATGGCAATTGGTCTTCGCTATCATGTACCAATGGAAAAAATCAAACAGCAGTTATCCACATTTTCCGGTCAGCGTCAGAACATTATCAACAAAAACGGTTATACCGTCATTGATGATGCTTATAATGCAAGTCCTGATTCCATGAAAGCAAGCCTTAAAATCCTGTCCAGCTTCCAGACAACAGGAAGAAAAATTGCTGTTTTATCGGACATGCTGGAGCTTGGACCTGATTCACCAAAATATCACCGGGAAGTAGGAGATTTCCTTGTTACAACCTCTGTTACCGATCTTCTTATCACCGGAAATTTATCTCTGGAATTTATAAAAGCAGTGGAAGAAAGTGATTCTCCTATTCATGCAAAACATTTTGCATCCAACCAGGATTTAATTGCATATCTGAAAGAAAATCTAAAAGAAAATGATGTGATTCTTGTAAAAGGATCCAATGGCATGAAATTAAAAGAAGTATCTGCCGCACTGATTTAAGAAACAATCTGATATAGCCGATTTGTATCAGCCGTGTACAAAAAAATGTACACGGCTTTCTATTGACAATTAAAAATCACTGGATTAAACTAAGTTTCAACAAAATACAGTATGCAATGAGCAGGACACATTGATGAATGTACACTTCTTCCAGAGAGCTGCGTTTGGTGTGAAACAGCAGAAGCCATTCATGAACATCCCCTGTGAGCAGTCAACTGAACATGGACTTACCATTAGTAAGTGAGACCGGATTTCTACCGTTATCAGGAAACACATTCACAGGATGTGATAGAGAGATTATAATTTATGTAATAACATGAAGTGGTACCGCGGAATATTTTTCGTCTTCTAAAATGCAAAAGCATTTTGGAAGACGTTTTTTTATTTCAATCAAAAAATGTTCTATTGTATAAGATTGTATTTTGTGTTTTGAATTGTAGTTATATTTTTAGAGGAGTGATTAAAATGAATAGTTTAACAATCGTAGCTATCGCTATCGTTGCACTGGCTGCCGGATATGTTCTTTATGGACGCTGGCTTGCTAAATCATGGGGTATTGATCCAAAAGCAAAAACCCCTGCTTATACACATGAAGATGGGGAAGATTATATTCCAACACCAAAACTGGTTGTTTTCTCACATCAGTTTTCATCTATCGCTGGTGCAGGACCTGTTACCGGACCGATCATCGCAGCAATGTTCGGATGGGTTCCAGTCCTTTTATGGCTGATTATCGGAGGAATTTTCTTCGGAGCTGTTCAGGACTTTACCGCCTTATATGCTTCTGTAAAGAACGAAGGAAAATCCATGGGTATTTTGATTGAAAAATATATCGGAAAAACAGGAAGAAAATTATTTCTCCTATTTTCATGGTTATTTACACTGCTGGTAATTGCTGCATTTACCGATATGGTTGCCAGTACATTTAACGGATTTACCGATACAGGTGTAAAAAGCTCACCAAATGCAGCTGCCGCTTCTATTTCTATGCTGTTTATCGTAGGTGCCATTGTATTCGGTCTCTTTACAAAATACTTTAAGCCAAATCAGGTTGTAGAATTTGTGATTGGTATTGTTTTATTGATTGCCATGCTTGCATTGGGAATTGCTTTTCCACTGTATTTTGGAAAGGCCACATGGACTGGTGTAGTTATGGTTTACTTATTCCTGGCATCTGTAATGCCAATGTGGTTATTAATGCAGCCTCGTGATTATTTAAGTACTTTCTTGTTGGTCGGTATGATTGCCGGTGCTGTTCTTGGTGTTTTTGTTGCTCACCCTGCAATGAATTTACCTGCTTTCAACGGATTTAATGTGGCTGGAAAGAGCTTATTCCCAACATTGTTTATTACCATTGCCTGCGGCGCTGTTTCAGGATTCCACAGTCTGGTATCTTCTGGAACATCATCTAAAACAATTAGCAATGAAAAAGACATGCTTTTTGTCGGATATGGTTCAATGATGGTAGAATCTCTGCTTGGTGTCATCGCTTTAGTTGTTGTTGGAGCAGCCGCAGTCGGTGGAAAAATGCCTGCCGGAACTCCTTTTCAGATTTTCTCTGGAAATGTTGCAGGATTTCTGACATTACTTGGTATTCCAAAACATGTGGCTGTATGCTTTATGACAATGTGCGTTTCCGCACTGGCATTAACATCTTTAGACTCTGTTGCACGAATTGGACGTATGTCTTTCCAGGAATTGTTCCTTGGTGAATCAGCAGATGGATCTGACCTGTCAGGATTCAGAAAACTCTGTACTAACAAATATTTTGCTACTGTTATTACCTTATTCTTCGGATTCCTGTTATGTCTTGGTGGATACAATAACATCTGGCCTTTATTTGGCGCTGCCAACCAGCTGTTAGCTTCATTAGTTCTGATTGCATTATCTGTCTTCTTATTGACAACAGGAAGAAAAGGATGGACACTTTACGCTCCAATGTGCATTATGCTGATCGTTACATTCACTGCATTAATCCAGGCAGTTATTGGTATCTTTACAAAGATCTTCGTAACTGGAGGATTTGTATTTATGATTGACGGACTCCAGCTGATCGTTGCCTTACTGTTAATGGCACTTGGATTTATGGTTGCCGTCTCCTGCTTTAAAAAGCTGATTCATAAAAAGGAGAAAGATACAACTCATACAAACTTCCATAAAACAGCTGATGCAAAATAAATTTTATTCCATAGAAAAAAGTGTGTAAGCTCTGATTCGCTTACACACTTTTATTTTTTTAAAAGAACTTATCAATATATCCCTGTACAAAAATAAACACTACGATCAATGGCAAAATATATGTCACATAAATTCTTGTCCATTCCGGGAATCTGATTCCTTCTCCTTCATTGGCTTCTTTTGTAAAGTTCTTCCAGCCCCATCCATACTTTGTTACACAAAACAGAAGATATATCAAAGATCCCAAAGGAAGAATATTATTGCTGACAATAAAATCTTCCAGATCCTGTATAGTAGTTCCTGATCCAAGAGGCTCTATAAAGCTCCACACATTGAATCCTAACGCACAAGGCAAAGATAATACAACAATTGCCACTGCATTAAAGGCAATTGATTTCTTTAGACTCCATCCCCACAAATCCTGTGCAAAGGAAATAATATTCTGAAATACTGCAATAATCGTTGATAATGCTGCAAAACTCATAAACAGGAAGAATAAAGCACCCCATAAACGGCTTCCAGGCATTTCATTAAAAACATTTGGTAAAGTAATAAATACCAGATTAGGACCACTGTCCGGTCTTACACCAAATGCTGAACATGCAGGAAAAATAATTAACCCAGCCATCAATGCTACCAATGTATCCAGTATAGCTACATTGATTGCCTCTCCCGTCAATCGACGGCTTTTATCAATATAACTTCCGAAAATCGCAATGGCACCTATTCCAAGACTCAATGTAAAAAAGGCCTGTCCCATTGCTGCAGACACAACAGTCATTATCCCCTGTTTTTTCATTGCGCCAAAATCAGGAACCAGATAAAATTTTAATCCTTTAGCTGCTCCAGTTAAGGTTACACTTCTTACAATTAATATAAGGATTACCACAAACAGACATGACATCATTACAGTAGTGATCTTTTCCACACCCTTTTCAAGTCCCATGGAACATACAAGAAATCCCAGTACAATTACCACCAGCATCCAGAAAATCTGAGTCCCAGGTTTTGAAAGCATAGTAGCAAAAATCCCTTCTACCTGTGCTGGCGTTTTTGCAACGAATTCACCTTTTATCATCTTAATGAAATAACAGATCATCCACCCTGCAACAGTTGTATAAAACATCATGAGAAGATAATTTCCTGCCATTCCAATATAACTGTACCAATGCCATTTACTGCCCTTTGGTTCCAGTTTCTGAAAAGATGCAGCAATACTTCTCTGACTGGCTCGTCCTACAGCATACTCCATTACCATAATCGGCAGTCCCAATACAAAAAGAAAAAACAAGTAGACCAATACAAATGCCGCACCTCCGTATTGCCCTGCAATAAACGGAAATCTCCAGACATTACCCAATCCTATGGCACATCCGGCAGAAATCAGAATAAATCCGATTCTTGATGAAAACTTTTCTCTCTTTTCCACAATTCTCTCCTTACATTTTCATTATAATTCATAAAGCCATATTATACTCTATCTCACATAGACCGTCCAGTATCATTCCCATAACTTCCAGATGTTTACAATGCCGGAAGCCAAAAAGAAAATACTGTACCTTCTCCGAAGGTACTTTCTACTTTTATTTCTCCACCATGAAGTCTTACGATCCATTTTACCATAGACAATCCCAGTCCGGTTCCCTGAGAACTACTTCTGCTTTTATCTACCCGATAGAATCGATTCCATATTTTATCTAAAAACTCAGGTTGTATACCGATACCATCATCTGCAATCTGTCCTTCCACCCGATTTTCATTTCTTCTTAAATCAATCCATATATGTCCTTTTTCTTTTCCATATGAGACAGCATTTTGAATCAAATTCATCATCATTCGCATTAATAGTGTCTGGTCACCCTGCACCATAAGCTGTTCTTCCCCATGAACGGAAATAGATATACATTTCTGCTGTGCCTGTCCTTCCATCTCTTCTGCTACTATCTCTGTCAGCATACTAAAATCCACAGTTTCAAACTGACTGGCATTCACAGTTTTTTCTTCTCTTGCAATCATCAGCATTTGAGAAACCAGACGTGACATTTTCTGCGCCTGCCGTAAAAGAATCTCTACCTCTTCTCTTTGTTCCTGACTGAGATCTTGATTATCTAAAAGATATTCACACTCAGAAATCATCACCGCCACCGGAGTCCGCAATTCATGAGATGCATCAGCAGTAAATTGTTTTTCATTTTCAAATGATTCTTGAAGTCTCTCAAACATCTGATTAAAACGCTCTGTCAAATGGTATATTTCATCCCTTGCCTTAGGTAAAGATAATCTCTGGGATAAGTCATCTCCACTGCTTATCCTATCTGCCTCCCCGCAAATAACATCTACTGACTTTAGTGCATGTTTTGTCATAAAATATCCAATCAGACCAATGATAAAAATTAATCCTGGAAACAGAAAAATGATAATATGCTTTGCTGTCTCCACAAATGTTTCCATGTTATGAATAGAAGTTATCCCTCGGATCCATAGAGCCTTCCCCTGTCCATAAGTTTGAATACTGTCATATACCATCCACTGCTTCTGCCCCGTTTTTACAATTCTTGGCTGGCTGGATATCAAAGTCGTCTGTTTAGGAAAATCAACCGGCATGCTTCCATATAAAAGCCTTCCAGTTTCATCATACACACAAAACATAACTCCATCGTTATAAAATTCTGCATCACTGCTCATATAGTAGGTATCATCCTGAAACTTTATGTTTCCTGTAAATCCGGTCACCGCTCCCTGTACTTCTTCCTCTGTCGCAGACAAACCTGTTTTATTAACAAAAACTAGCGTCACAGAAAAAACAATCCCAAGAATTACCGCCACAATTCCTGTATACCACAATGTGACTTTCATTTTAATTGAACATCTTTTCATTCCACATCCCTCAGCACATATCCGGCTCCTCTGACTGTATGAATCAGTTTCCTTTCAAATCCTTCATCAATTTTTTTCCTAAGATACCGAATATAAACATCTATCACATTGGAACTGCCTTCAAAGTTAAAATCCCATGCATTTTGCTCAATCTGATTTCTGGATAACACAACATTTTTATTTCTCATAAGACATTCTAATATCATAAACTCTTTGGCAGAAAGAAAAATCTCTTTTCCATTTCTCCAGACCTGTTTTGTATCACGATCCAATATAAGATCTGCTACTTCCAGCCGATTAGAAGTAAAACTAGGTTTCCGCCGCATCATGACCCGGATTCTTGCCAAAAGCTCATCAAAAGCAAAAGGTTTCACCAGATAATCATCAGCCCCCAGATCCAGTCCTTTTACTCTGTCTTCAATCCCGTCTTTCGCTGTCAGCATCAGAATCGGTGTGTCCTTTCCCTGATTTCGAACTTCCTTTAAAATCGATAAACCATCCTTTCCCGGCACCATAATATCCAGAATCATTCCGTCATAAGAAGTCATGTCAATATAATCCATGGCTTCCAGTCCGTTTCCACAGGCATCCACACTGTATTTTTCTTTCACCAGCCTCTTTTTCAATATTTCCCTTAAATCTTTTTCATCTTCTACTATTAATAATCTCATAATGTATTCATTATAATACAATTCAGAAATATCTGAAATAAGTTTTTCTTTTTAATGTTATTTTAATTTTTGGGTATTATGATATATATAAGCTAAAAGAAATAACGAAAGGAGATTTTAATTATGAAAAGAAAATATTTTTTATTGATTACTGCTCTTATAGCTGTATTCGCATTTACTGGATGTTCTAACACATCCAAAGATTCTACGGAGGCTACTACAACACAGGAGATTGCTACAGAGCAAACTAATAATCAGGCAACAGATAACCAGGATGATGACAGTCAGACAGATGATAACACAGCAAATCAGAAAAATGATGATGCATATGACTTTTCTTCCTATAGCAAACGAATCAATGCAATAACCAAAAAAGTAAACAATGCTAAAACCAGTTCCAATAAACAGACAAATGCAAAACGTTTTTATTCTTTAAAAAAGCAAATTGACGCTATTGAAGATGATTTAGACAAATTGGATGACTCTTTCGAAAATGCCTATGAAAATAATAAAATAACTTTTGAAACCTATGAAAAAAGAGAACGTTCTATTGATAAACTGGAAGATCAGCTGGAAATGGCAGAAGATGCTCTTGAAAAGAAATTTGGAATTGATGACTAAACAAAAAGGTGGATTTCTAAAAATCCACCTTTTTATCATTAATAGCAAGCCGAAAACCGGACTTGAACCGGCGACCCCTTCATTACGAGTGAAGTGCTCTACCAACTGAGCTATTTCGGCATATATGAAAGCATACCTTACGGTGTAATTCACTATATATTACGGTATGCTCTATGAGAATAGACTGAAATCTATGCTCCTTTTGTTAAATAATTTTCAATCTGGGCTACTGCCTCTTCTTCGTCAGTTCCATCTGCAACAACTGTTAGATCATCAATCTGATACAGTCCCAGACTCATCATTCCCATGATACTTTTTACATTAACCTGCTTATTTCCAGCTTCAAATAAAATCTTACTTTCAAACTGGCTTGCCATCTGTACAAGAAATGCAATCGGCCTGTCTTCTTCCTTTAATTCTGCCTGCACTTTAACCTTTTTAGAAATCATCCTTTTCCTCCTAATCTCATCTCTTCTGCCATCTTACTTATTTTCTTTAAACGATGATTGACTCCGGATTTTCCAACCGGAGGATTTAGCATGTCCCCAAGCTCCTTTAAGGTAGCTTCCGGATTCTCTAAACGCAAATAAGCAATATCTTGTAAACCCTGATTCAAATGATGAAGACCTTTGTGCTGCATGATATATTCAATATCTTCAACCTGCTTAACAGCAGCAGAAACTGTCTTATTAATGTTTGCCGTCTCACAATTCACACGGCGATTTACTGTATTACGCATTTCTTTGAGAATTCTTACATTCTCAAGCTCCATCAATGCAATATGTGCCTCCATAATATTAAGTACATCAACAATTTTGGCACCTTCTTTGATGTATACAACATAATATTTTTTCCGCAAGACAATTTTAGCATCCAATTCAAAAAAATTCAACACGTCTCGCAGCTGTTCTGCAATTTCTTCATCAGTCGAAACAACTTCAAAATGATAGTTTTTTTCTGGATCACTCATGGATCCTGCCGCTTGAAATGCTCCACGAATGTATGCCCTTTTACAGCATGTATTCTGCAGAACCATTCCTGATTCACCAGCTTCCATAAGTTTTACCGCCTTCAATATTAAAACAGAATCAGGATGATTGTCAACACTTACTGTATAATTTCGACTTCTTTTGAGAAAATCATTGCGGCTTACATGTATTTTTGCATGGATATCAAATACATCTTTTAGAAGAGTATAAAAACGTTTGGCTACAGATACTGTTTCTGTATGAATCTGAATATGATAGTTTCCTTCTTTCTCTGTCACCTCTCCACAGAACCGCACAAAAGCAGCCAGTTCCGCTATTTTACAATGTCTGGCACTTGTTTCATTTCTAGATAATTCTTCTTTCACGTTACTTGAAAACGACATTTCCTACCTCATTATATCTCTATGCTCCACCTTAACAAAATATGGCAGATGTGATAGTTTTTCTGCCAGCGCATTGGTAATTGTTACCGAACGATGCTTTCCACCTGTACATCCGATTCCTATGACCAGATTATATTTTCCTTCTTTTATATAATTTGGAATCAGAAATTCCATCATGTCATCCAGTTTCTCCAGAAACTGAACCGCTTCATCATATTTCATAACAAAATCCTGAATCGGTTTATCATTTCCCGTCAATGGACGCAGTTTCAGATCATAATATGGATTTGGCAGGAATCTTACATCAAACACAAGATCCACATCTGCAGGAATTCCATATTTAAATCCAAAAGATACAACAGCAATCTGAAATCTTTCGTTTGTTTCTCCATCCACATAAATATGATCGATTTCCTCTTTCAGTTCACGGATCAGAAGGTGACTGGTATCAATCACATAAGTAGCCTGCTTCATAAGGAATTTCATTGCTTCCCGTTCTTTTTCGATTCCATCTTCCACCCTTCCATCTCGTGATAAAGGATGATTTCTCCTTGTTTCTTTGTATCTCTTTAATAAAATGCGATTACTTGCATTCAAATAAAGAATCTCTGGAGAAATGCCAAGATTCCTGATCTTATCAAGCATTGTCTCCAATTCTCCAATTCCCTCACCATTTCGAACATCGATTCCCAGGGCAACATTGTGTATTTTTGCTGTTTTATCCAATGTCAGTTTTGCAAATTTATCCAACAGAGCTACTGGAAGATTATCTACACAAAAATATCCTATATCTTCCAATGTTTTCAATGCACTGCTCTTTCCTGCTCCTGACATTCCTGTTACAATTACAAATCTCATTTGCTCTTCCTCTTTAGAAACGTCCAACTCTTTTCACTTCCGGCTCCATATTAACACCGAACTGTTCTTTTACTTTCTTTTGTACATCTGCAATCAGCTGCATAACATCTGCTGCAGTTGCATTTTCCTGATTGATCACAAAACCACAGTGTTTGTCTGAAACTCTTGCACCACCTACCTGATAACCTCTAAGACCTGCATCCTGAATAAGTTTCCCTGCGAAATAGCCTTCAGGACGTTTAAAGGTACTTCCTGCACTTGGATATTCCAATGGTTGTTTTGTACGTCTTGCAAGGGAATATTCATCCATTTTAGCCTGAATTTCCTCTGGATTTCCTTTCTTCAAGACAATGGTTCCCTCTAGAACAATATATTCATTTTTCAAAATATTACTTGTGCGGTATCCAAGTTCCAGTTCCTGTGCCGGTATTGTTTTAACATCGCCTTCTTTTGTAAGTACAGTCACCTCTTTTAGGACCTGTACTATTTCTCCTCCGTAAGCACCAGCATTCATCACTACTGCACCACCAAAAGTTCCCGGAATGCCGCCTGCAAATTCAAAACCAGTCAGTTCTTCTGAGAGAGCTACCTTGGCTGCAGTACTAAGAAGCGTTCCTGCCTTAATTGTAATCTCATTTCCATTTACTGTAATGCCGCTAAAATTCTTATATATCTGAAGAACAATTCCATCCATACCCTCATCTGCCACCAGAAGGTTACTTCCATTTCCAAGGACAAAAACCGGAACTCCCTGTTTTTTTGCTGCTTCACAAACAGTTTTAATTTCTTCTATCGTATCTGGAACAATAAAAATATCAGCAGGTCCTCCAATACGAAATGTTGTATGATTTTTCATAGGCTCATTCAAAAGAATTTTTTCTTCTGAAATCACTTCTTTTAACTGATTGATCACCTTATTCATGATTCCTCCAATGATTGCTTTTCTCTCTTTAATAATATCATTCTTTATCTATGACAGCACCAGGCTTGCCGCACCAAAAATTCCAGCATCGTTTCCCAGTGTAGCAATAACAAATTTTCCATCCTGTACTTTACCAAATGTATATGTAGAATAGTACTTTTTAATAGCATCCAGTAAAATCTGTCCGGCTCTTGATACTCCGCCTCCGATTACAAAGACCTCAGGATCAACCATCAGGGCAATATTTCCAAATGCCAATGCAAGTTTCTGTCCAAGATGATCTACCTGCTCCATAGCAAAAGCATCTCCTTCTTTTGCCAGATCAAAAATGTCTTTTGCTGTAATATCTTCCATATCTTTTAAAGCTGTGGCTTCACTGGTTTCTTTTAATGCCTTTTTTGTTTCATATACAATTCCTGTTGCAGAAGCATATAACTCAAGACATCCTGTCTTTCCACAATTACATACTCTGTCATCTGCAGGATCTACCGTCATATGTCCAATTTCTCCACCGTATCCACGGCTTCCGTCAATAATCTTTCCATCCACGATAATTCCGCCGCCAACTCCTGTTCCAAGAGTTACCATAACAGCATTAGAATAATCAGCTGCTGCACCTGTCCATAATTCACCTAATGCTGCTGCATTGGCATCATTGGTTACCTTTACAGGGCAATCCAGCATAGCAGATAATTCCTTTCCTACATTGACACTTCCCCATCCAAGATTTACACATTCATTTACTTTTGTAAATTCTAGAACAGCACCAGGAACTCCCACTCCTGCTCCTGCTAAATCTTCTTTACTGATATTATGAGCGGCTATATTATCCTTAACAGAAGCTGCAATATCTGTTAAAATATTTTTCCCATTTTCTTCTTTTCTGGTTGGTATTTCCCATTTTTCCATCAGTTTCCCATCTTCAGAAAAAAGTCCCAGTTTAACCGTAGTTCCTCCAACATCAATTCCATATAAATATTTCATGTTTATACCTCCATTTGTCCAGTTACACGTTTATATAATTCTTCAGCAGCATTATATCCCATCTTCTTCTGTCTGTGATTAATTGCTGCAGTTTCCACGATAATTGCCAGATTTCTTCCCGGACGAATCGGAAGTGTGTGGGCTGCAACTTTATTTCCAAGATACTCCACATATTTTTCTTCCAATCCCAGTCGGTCATAATCTGTATCTTTGTTCCAGTCTTCCAGCTGGATGACCAGATCAATATCCTGTTCCATCTTCACACTTTCTACACCAAACAGATTTTTTACATCAATAATACCAATTCCACGAAGTTCAATAAAAAATCGTGTAACATCAGGTGAAGAACCTATGAGAGTCTTTTTACTGACACGCTTAATCTCCACCACATCATCAGAAACCAGCCGGTGTCCACGTTTGATCAGCTCTAAAGCTGCTTCACTTTTACCAATTCCACTTTCACCTGTAATAAGAATCCCTTCACCAAAAACATCAACTAAAACCCCATGAATTGAGATTCTCGGTGCCAGCACAACACTTAACCATTGAATTACTTCTGCCATAAATTCAGAAGTTGTATCCTGAGAAATCAAAATTGGTACTTTATATTTTTGGGCAACTTCTATCATCCTGTCACAAGGAACTAAATTACTGCAAAATACCAGACATGGAATTCCTGCTGAGAAAAATTTTTCAAAAATAGATGTAACCACCATATCATCTTTCTGAATCTCCTGAAGATACAGATATTCTACATTTCCGATAATCTGTAAACGATTACTGTCAAAATGTTCAAAATATCCCGCCAGCTGCAATGCCGGACGATTAATTTCTGCCTGTCTGATGTATATCTCTCTTGTATTGATTTCAGGAAGAACTTCTTTTAAATTCAGTTCTTTCATCATGTCATATACTGAAATCTTATGTTCCTGATTCATAATAGATGCTCCCTTCTTTTATACCTTTTCATTACGTTATTTTATCATATTTTCTATCTTAAAAAAAGGATTGATAGATAATCCATGTTTATCTACCCTCCTGATGGAAAAACAGGTAGATTTCTCTGGCCGTTTTCCGATCCATACCAGGAACCTTAAGCAGTTCCTCTTCTTCCGCAGTTTTTATGGATGATATATCCTTAAAATATTTCATTAATGCTTTTCTTCTCTTTGGTCCTACACCTTTTATATCATCCAGAACGGAATGAACCTGTCCTTTTGCTCTTAACGAGCGATGGTACTCAATAGCAAAACGATGGGCTTCATCCTGAATTCTCGTTACCAGAAGAAAAGCCTCACTATTCCTTGGAAATATGATTTCCTCATTATTATAATACAATCCTCTCGTTCTATGATTGTCATCTTTTACCATTCCACAAACCGGTATCTGAAGATCAAGTTTTTCCAGTACTTTATTCGCTATATTAACCTGCCCTTTTCCACCATCCATTAAAAGCAGGTCTGGAAATTTTGTGAAACTTCCAAGTTCCAGATCTTTCCCTTCCTGTAAAAGTTCATCCAGCTCTCTCTGTCCATGGCGAAATCGTCTGGTCAGGACTTCTTCCATACTTGCATAATCATCAGGACCTTCTATTGTTTTTAATCGGAATTTCCGATAATCCCGTTTTCGCGCCTTTCCGTTTTCAAAAACTACCATGGATGCCACTGTCTGAAAACCACTGATATTGGAAATATCAAATGCTTCCATTCGTTTTAATCCTTCTATCCCTAAAAGTTGTTCGATCTCATGGACAGCACCTATGGTCCTTTTTTCTTCCCTCTTTATTTTTTCACGATCCATTCTCAAAATGTTCTCTGCATTTTCTTTCGCCATTTCCACCATTCGATGCTTTTGCCCTTTAACTGGAACTTTCAGATGAACCTTACTGCCTCTTTTTTTACTTAACCATTTTTCTATAATCTCCATGTCCTCCACCGGATATTCCAAAAATATTTCTCCGGGAAGATATGGAGTTCCCGCATAAAACTGTTTGATAAAAGCACTTAGAATTTTTTCGTCTGAGTTTTCTTCATTTAAATCCATATGGAAATGCTCTCTTCCAAGAAGTTTTCCCTGCCGAATAAAAAATATGGCTACAACTGCATCTTTTTCATCCTTTGCCATTGCAATCATATCTCTGTCTTCAAATCCCTGAGTATTGATTTTCTGACGATCCATAATTTTTTGTATGCTTCTCAGCAGATCTCTGTATTCCATTGCCTGCTCAAATTCCAGTTCCTTAGATGCTCTTTCCATCTTTTCCTGAAGATTCCTTGCAACTTCCTTGTAATTGCCATTTAGAAAATTTAATGTCTCTTCAATCTTTTTTCCATAATCTTCTTTAGAAATATATCCCTGACATGGACCATTACATTGCTTGATCTGATAGTACAGACACGGACGATCCTTTCCTATATCTTTAGGTAACCTGCGATTACATGTCCGTATCTTAAAAATCTTTCGAAGCAATTCTATTGTATCATTTACAGCACCTGAACTGGTATATGGTCCAAAATATCTGCAGTGATCCGGTTTCATCTTTCTTGCAAGCATAATCCTTGGAAAATCCTCATTGGTAGTCACCTTAATATACGGGTAATTTTTATCATCCTTTAACATGGTATTATATTTAGGACGATGTTCCTTGATCAGATTACTCTCCAGTACCAGCGCTTCCAGTTCAGAATCTGTAATTATATATTCAAACCAGGATATATTCTGAACCATATGCTGAATTTTTACAGACAGATTCCGACTATCCTGAAAATACTGACGCACACGGTTACAAAGCTTAATTGCCTTTCCCACATATATAATTTCATCTTTTTTATTATGCATTAAATAAACTCCTGGCTTAGCCGGGAGCTTCTTTAATTCTTCCTGAATATCAAACATTATGAACCTCCGTTTCATCATTCTAACAAAAGCTGGCAATCAAGTCTATAGCAGATGGATACAATGTAACAAGGTCTTTTCTATGTAATTAAGAACAAAGCGGACAAGTCTGCTTCAACTCCCTCTATCCCTCACTCATGAGGGACTTGCTCCGCTTTGCGCGCCAGATGCTATTGCGTAAGCAATTATCACCTTATGCATCTGGTCGCATCTTTTGCGGAGCATTTTTTATTACATAGGAAATTCAAAGGAATTTCCTATGTAATAAAAAATCCCGCCATCATCTGGCGGGATTTCTTTTTATCAAATGAAAAGAGAGGATTAAAATATATGAAAAACTATGTTTTAAGTATATCAAAATTCCTTTCTAATACAATGTAACAAAAATAAAAAATTATAAACACTTTCTAAACAAATCTAAAGATTTAAATTTCTACTGGCAGTGAAGAATGAGCCGATCTTCTTTTAATGATTGTTTTACATCAATCACCCGCTGGTTACTACTTCCTCTCCAATGAATCTTTGGATCTCGTAATTCCTCTATGTATGGTCCGTCTATCAGCACATCAATATTTTTAATTACTTCCAGTGTAGAAATTTCTTCCCAGCAAAATCCTGTATACATCCAGATTGTCTTTTCCGGAAATTTTTCTTTAATTTCTTCCACAAGAATGGTAATATCTCTGCAATTTGCCGGATGAAGAGGATCTCCACCACTTAATGTAATACCTGAAACATACGGTTTATCCAGTGCTTCAAATAATTCCTTTTTTGCCCCTTCATCAAACTCGAGTCCGCCTTTAATATCCCAGGTGACCGGATTATGACAGTTTTTACATTTGTGAGTACATCCAGAGACCCACAAAACCACCCGGAGACCGTCTCCGTTGAGCATATCATCCTTGGTTATATTATGGTAACGCATTACATGGATTTCCTTTCTGAAATTTCTGCCATTTTGGCATCATTTAGTCTCGTATCTCCTTTTACTCTGGAATAAGATAGATATCCGTTCATTCGATCAATTTTGGTGAGATTATGACTTCCACATTTTGGACATACATCCATTTCCAGTTCTTCATGTCCACAGTCATCACAATAAGCCAGAGATAAATTAACTCCTTCGTAATATCCAAGATCCATTGCACGACGCACCAGAGTTTTGATTGCCTCTTCATTATAATCGATTGGATATTTTACATATTGAATCTTTCCACCGTTGCTTAATTCCCAGAATCTTCCTTCAAGATCCTGTTTTTCTATTGGAGTAATATCTTCTGCCACATGACAATGGAAAGAATTGCTGACATATTCTCTGTCAGATACATTTTCAATAACTCCATATTTCTTACGGAACTGTTTCACCTGCAATCCACAGAGATTTTCTGCCGGAGTTCCATAAATAGCATACAAATAACCATCTTCCTTTTTAAACCTGGCTACCTGCTCATTAATATATTGTAATGTTTCCAGTGCAAACTTTCCGTCTTCCACCAGGGATTTATGGTTATAAAGCTGCTGCAGCTCATTTAATGCCGTAATTCCAAAAGATGCTGTTGCAGATTTTAACAATGGTTTGATTTTGTCATGAAGATCCAGATGTCCCCCAAGGAAACCACCTTCGCAGTACGCCAAAGGATTGGTGGACGCCTTCATCTCTCCCAGATATTCATAGGTTCTGATATGAAGCTGACGAATCAGATTCAGATAATAATCTAAAACTTCATGAAAATCTCTGCTTTCCTGTTTTGCCTTGGCATAAATCATTGGAAGATGCAGGCTGACTGCTCCTATATTAAATCTTCCTACAAATACCGGAACATCTTCCTCATCTGCCGGCTCCATTCCACCTCTCTCATACCACGGAGATAAAAATGCACGACAACCCATGGGACTGATAATCTTTCCGTACTTTTTATACATGCTGGAAATATACCCTTCTCCCGTAAGGCTCAGCCAGTCTGGATACATAGTCTTGCTGGAACAACGGATTCCTGCTTCAAACACATCTTCCAGTTCTCCTCCTGGTCCATGGAGGTTCTTGTCATATAAAAATACAATTTTCGGAAACAGAACAGGTTTTTTATGTCCTTCCTTTCCCTGACCTTGTCTTCTTACATCCAGCATGGAAATTGTAGCCATCTTTGCAAATCGCCCGGTTCCAGTTCCTGCCGTAATGGTAATAAACGGATAATCTCCTCTGCTGGAAGAAACACTGTTAAACTTATATTCCAGTCCCTGAAATCCCTGCTCAAATTCTCTCTTTACATCCTTTAATGCTTCCGCCTCAGCTTTATCTTCAAGCAGACCCAGTTCCAGATATCTCTTTATGGCTTTATTATAGGATTTCTCTGCATAAGGCTCCAGAATCAGCTCAATATTCGGTACAGTAAATCCGCCATACTGCTGACTGGCAGCACTTAAAACAATATCTCCAATAACGTCAAAAGCTACATCCAGTGTCTTTGGCTCGTTATACCAGAGATTTCCCATTTCAAAACCGCCTTTTAACACTTCCTGCACATCAAACAGACAGCAGTTCATAGTGTCTCTGCGGGCAGACATATCATGAATATAAATATAACCATCTCTGCATGCCTGTATTTCTTCTGTAGTTAAAAAGAATTTCTTATATAACTCCTTATTTAATTCATTAAATATCAGACTTCTCTTTGTAGATACCAGTGCACTGTCTGTATTACTGTTTTCTTTGTCTCCAATATACATAATAGACTGACTTTTTTTATAAACTTCATCCAGCATCTGAACAAAATCCTGTTTATAATTTCTGTAATCGCGATAGCTTTTAGCGACCAGAGGATTCGTCTGCTCCAGAGCTCCTTCTACTACATTATGCATCTCCGAAATATGAACTTCATCTTTATGCATCTCCTGTACTTTTTTCGTTACAAAGTCACAAATAAAATCCAGTTCTTTCTGAGAAAATTTCACCAATGCACGATAAGCAGATTTATTAACTGCTACCACAACCTTCTGCACATTGAAATCCTCTCTTGTACCATCTTTCTTTACTACTTTGATCATTTAGCTCTTTCTCCCCTTTCGGCTATATCGTATAATCTTTTCTATATTCAAGACTCGCTCGCGAGTCTTGGCGCGGAATTCGGGTCTGCATAGCAGACATACTTCCAATCCGAATTCCTGCGCATCCTCGCGGAGCGTATATCAGATGGGGGATTGAAACCCGCCACTGATACATAATTGTTGCTCACCGCCTACAGAGGCGGGAGTCATCCCTCATCCGATATACTATATATAGTGTTTATTCGAAATCCATTCCACAACATAATGTGAAGTATTTCAATATTATCATTGGTCAAATAGAAAGTCAATACATTATCCGTCCTAAGGTATAATTTTTAGGTAAAGTAATTTCTTCAGAATTTTCAATAGATTTTGCCACATATTCTCCAAAAGAAATGCTCAGATTTTTTTCTTTTGAAAAAACATCAGAAATACTTTTATCTGTTTTTAGCACAAAAACAGATTTGGCAATTTGCGGATGCCTGAGCAATTCTTTTATAATCTTTGGATCTTTCACTCCATTACCAAAAATAATTACCTTTAAATGTCCAAAATTTAAATTTTTCATCTGATATTTTTCCCATTTTTTGTTGGCATCAGCAAAAGAGTCTGCCAGAAAGGTTATGGATTTTGACGGTATCTTTGTTCCTGAATTGCTTTTTTCATTATCAAAATCAGCATAAGAATATCGTACCAGGTATTGATCACCGTTTTTTTCAAATCCCATAGCCAGGATATAACTACTGTCTTCAATATCTTTCTGATTTTTGCATCCGCAGCAGCCGGTAAATATTGTCAGCAAAAGCAGAATCAGAAAACATTTAGCTGTAAATTTCATTCTTTTTTCTCCTTCTTCTACTCAGAAACAGTACCAGCGGAAAAATCATTCCAATAATCAGATTTCCATAGATGAACCACAAAAAATACTTTTGAAAAAGCGGATAAAGATCAAAAAGGAAATCAGTCATAAACAATATTCCTCCATAGGACAGCCACGCTGCTATTTTCCCTCCGTTTTGAAAAGTATTCCTAATGCTCTCATTTCCATAAAACAAATATCCGCTGAAAACACAGAAAACTCCTACGATCCAGAAAGCAATAAGAAAAATATCCAGACGGGCCATTAAACCTCCAGGCATTGCCGCTCCCTGTGCCATGGACATTACCGGATTTTCATCATACAAAATCATTTTTCTTCCCAGTGAGCCTGTCACTGCACAGAAAATTCCCATAAGAAGGATTCCCAAACCTAAAAAAGATGAAACTGTCATATTTCCTTGATTTATATTTCCTCTGTAAAACCACGCCAGTTCCATTGGATGAAGCAACGCTACTGCCCCAATCATTCCATTAACAAAGTGATTCCATGAAAATGTTGTTACACTGAGTTCCCCTAACGATAAATCTGTAAGACTTAATAGTAAAACAAAGATAACCGGAAGCAGCACAAACCAGAAAATTCCTTCCATAACCCTTCCCCGTCCTCTTAATCCACTTCTGTTAATCATCCATGCAAGAATCATCAACAGTACTCCTGCAAACCATGGCTTTCTGCCTGGAAGAAGGTAACGGGATACCATAAAAAGGATATAAATATAAAAAAAGACTCCATTTATCCAGAAACGCATATAATAAAAAACAGCCGCCAAGGGATGTCCTTTTAACATTTGCTCCATTGATATGCCCCTGGTCATTTTTTCTGTTATCAAAAAATATATTCCCGCCAGAAAGCAGGCTCCTGCTACTGAAAGGATTCCACTTTCCGCATTTTTCCCTAAAACCACCTGTGGCAGAAATAATGCCGAAGCAGAAAAAGTTTCCAGTATAAAAATCCTGTTCCCCTGCCTTTCTGTAATTACCTGATGCTTATTTTCCATGGCGTTCCTCCTTTTGCCTGATTCTTGCATCATTTTTTGTAAACTCCGGCCGTAATTTCATACTTTTCAAAGGTGCCCTGATTACATAATCCTGAAAAGCCGTGGATACACCGTGCTCTTTTGCCGTTGTAGGATACATGTAAGGAACTCCGTAATTTTCCATTTGAAACAAATGAATAAAAATTGCCAGGCATCCAAGAAAAAATCCATAAAGTCCCCAAAAAGTGCAAAAGGCGATGAGCATAAACTTCAACAGACGAAAGGCTCCTGTGAATATTTCATTGGGAATAGAAAAAGATGCAATGGCTGTCAATGAAACCACAATAACCACAATTGTACTGACAATATGGGCATCTACTGCTGCCTGTCCTACAATCAGTCCTCCAACGATTCCTATAGTCCCTCCAAGCTGTCCCGGCAGACGAATTCCTGCTTCCCGAAGAAGTTCAAAAGAAAGCTCCATCAGCAGCACTTCCACAACTACCGGAAATGGAACCCCTTCTCTGGCCGATACCAACGCCAGTAAAAAAGGGGTTGGCAGGACTTCCGGATGATAACTGGCAAGGGCCACATAAAATCCAGGCAGTCCTACAGCTAAAAAAGCTGAAATATATCGAAGTATTCTTGCAAATGTTGCTGTCTCCCATCGATTATAATAATCATCACTGGCCTGAAAAAAAACATTCAAAGTAACAGGAAGCAGCAACGCCTCAGGAGAATTATCCACAATAACAGCGATTCTTCCTTCAAGTAATCCACTGGCAGTTTTGTCAGGACGCTGTGTCAACTGATATGTTGGAAAAGGAGTTTTTGTATTCTTCTCTAAGAACTGCTGAAGCATACTGCTGTCAAGCACTCCATCCACACACATCTCCTCTATCTGTGCTTCAATTTCTTCTAATATATCTTTTTTTACCAGATCATCTATATACATTATTGCATAATCTGTTTTACTTCTGGTACCTACCTGTTTTTGGATTACTTTCAAACGAGTGTCACGAATACGACGCCGCACCAGTGCTGTATTGGTTCTCAGACTTTCATTAAAACTGTCCTTTGGACCAACCATAGCTACTTCCTGATCCGCAGTCTGAACTCCCCGTGTCGGCGGCATTTTACTGGAAATAAGAATTGCCTGTCCCTCTCCATCAATAAATACTACTGTATTTCCAGAAAGAATTGCTGTGAAAGCTTCCTCCATAGTTGTAATCCATTTTCGATCCGCACTTTCAATCACCCATTGATCAACAGCCTGCCTTTTCTCCTGCACAGGTTCAATCAGCATAGGTTTGATCACTGATTCCTGAATCATTTCTGTATTTACCAGACCATCCATATAAACAACATAAATTCGTATATTCCTTCGTCTTCCTATATGAAACTCTTTTTTTATCAAATCATTGCAATCAGCCATCACTGCTTCTACATACTTTATATTGTTTTGAATATCCTGGGAAATCTTCCCTTTTAATTTATGATCTCGTCCATGAAACTCATCCATATCCATCGGCCTTTCTGTTTTTAATTATTATGAGAGAAAAACCGTTTTTTTATTCTCAGGAAGAGATTTTACGCTCTAACGTAAGAACAAAGCGGACAAGTCCGCTATCAACTCCCTGTATCCCTCGATCATGAGGGACTTGCTCCGCTTTGCGTGCCGATGTGCAGCAGTTTTAACTGCTTTCCTTTGCACATCGTGCACATCCACGCGGAGCGTTTTTTATTACATAGGAAATTCAAAGGAATTTCCTATGTAATAAAAAACGCCACAGGAATACAGAGAAATTTTTTTCTCACTACGGTTCCTGTGACGTTTCTTTTTATTATGTTAGTTTTCTTCTTTTATATTACGAATTACTGTCATTTCCTGATTATAAAGATGATTCTTCATAATCTCTTTGGCCTCTTCTTTTTTCCCTGAGAACATGGCTTTAGCCATTGCCTTATGTTCCTTCAGAAGACTTGCATGATATTCTGTATCTTTGATATATTCCAGACGATAACGATACATCTGTTCCCTCAGATTGTTTAAAATCTGTATCAGTCTTGCATTCCCTGTGGAATCAAAAATGGTATCGTGGAATTCCATATCACTATCTGCAATGGCAGCATTATCTCCTGATTCAATCGCTTTTTCAAATTCTGTCAGTGCCTTCTCAATTTTGGCTCTGGATTCATCATTCATCCTCTCTGTTGCCAGTTCTGCCGCTAATTCTTCCAGTGAACTGCGAACCTCCAGAACATCTCTTAAATCTTTCTCTGTAATTCTTGCAACTTCCGCACCTTTTCTAGGAATCATTACAACAAGACCTTCCAGCTCCAGCTTACGAATTGCCTCTCTGACTGGTGTACGGCTTACTCCAAGTCGATTTGCCAGGGCGATTTCCATTAATCTTTCTCCCGGTGCAAACTCTCCTGTAATAATTGCCTGACGAAGTGTGTTAAACACCACATCACGCAATGGAAGATATTCATTCATATTTACTTTTAATTTATCACTCATTGTTACTCCTCCTGCTTCTCTTATTGTATTGGCCTAACTACATAAGCCTGCTTTATGTCTTTGATGCTTCTCAGGGATTTTAATGCCTGATCTGCCTTTTTCTTATCAGAGAAAATTCCAAAAATCGTCGGACCGCTTCCACTCATCAGCGCTCCCATGGCTCCCTGCTCCATCAGATGCTCTTTTACCCGGGCAATCACCGGATACTCTGGTATAGTTACTGTTTCCAGAACATTTTCCAATCTGTCACATATGCCTTTTAAGTTATCACTTTTCAAACATTCTATCATCCCGTCAATATCAGGATGTTTTTCTAAACTGTCCAGTTTTAAATTCTTGTATACAAATGCCGTTGACACACTGATACCAGGCTTTGCAACCAATATATAACAATCCGGCATTGGTGCTATCCGTGAAAGCTTCTCACCAATACCTTCCGCTAATGCAGTTCCTCCCCAGATGCAATACGGGACATCCGCTCCTAATGCTACACCGCACTCACAAAGCTCATCTGTTGAAAGTCCTAACTGAAACATCTGATTCATTCCTTTTAATGCCGCCGCGCAATTGGAACTTCCTCCGGCCATACCAGCCGCTACAGGAATTTTCTTCTCTAAATGAATTTTCACTCCCGTTGTAATATGATATTTTTCCTTCATCAATGCCACTGCACGATACACCAGATTTTTATCATCTGTTGGAAGAAATGAAAGATTACAGTCCATAACGATCTTATCTTCTTTCATTTTCTCCATTGTCAAGACATCATAAAGACCAACCGTCTGCATAATCATCTTGACCTCATGAT
This sequence comes from Anaerostipes faecalis, assembly GCF_018982945.1. GTDB lineage: Bacteria > Bacillota > Clostridia > Lachnospirales > Lachnospiraceae > Anaerostipes > Anaerostipes faecalis. The sequence continues at coordinate 143,508 of NZ_JABRXE010000003.1, forward strand.
AACCGTCTGGGCGTTTTCCTAAAACATCCAGTCCCAAATTAATCTTTCCATATGATTTTAGAACAATATGATCCATTTATGCTCCTTTTCCCTGTCTCTCAGTATTTATCCTACTGATATATTTGTATACAATTTATTATAATATTGTTCTAAAAAAAATGCAATCCTTATTTACACCCTAATTCCTTAACAATGAGCAGTTTATCTCCTGGATTTACTTCTTCTATTCCATCATTTTGTTCTCTTATACTTTCAATGGTCGTAAAAAATGTTTTTGCAATGGACCAGAGCGTGTCGTCTTCTTTTACGATATATCCTACAATTCCTGGAATCTGCTGAATCATTTCATAGTCCAGCGGTTCTTCGTTTACATGAATCATAACTCTTTGCTGCTTTTTGCGAAAGGAAATAAAATCAAACACAATAGAAACTTTTATTTCTATTTCATCTCCCTCTGTTGGCATTCCAGTCATCTGATCCAATCTGACATCTACCTGGTAATCATCTCCTTCATTTAGCCCCCTTGCTTCTACAAAAAAAGTAAATGGCTCCATATAGGAATCACTCATAACCGGAGTCTGATCTTCAGAAGATAGATATAATACATCTGCAATCCAGACACCTTCAACATTAAGTCCCTGATCTGTCATTTCAATCTCATCAATATTACAGCTTCCTTTCACTGATAAAACCTGCAAAAGCTTCCCTGGTTCCTGTTGTATAGGAAATTTCTTCGCCGCTTTCATAATCGCCTGATTTTTGCCGATCAAAGTTTCGAAATCAAACATACGGTATTCCGGTACCAGTTTTGCATCCATTTTATAACCATCATCCACATAGGTCATTGTCTGATCTTCATATATTTTGATATCACAGTCCAGTGTTACATCCAAGGCAATAACCCGTTCCTCTCCATCCACATCCGGTCGTATTTCCATCTGCTGATTTCCCGTGGTCATTCCAACTTTTCCCACCATTCCAGGTGCACATTCATAACACTCCAGCTCAGTATGCACTGGAATTTCCCATCGTGCATACTGAACAGGCATCTGCTCATCTTCACCTATATATAGCAAAAAAACATGCATAATTCCCTGAATTTCTATTACATGATCCGCCAGTTTAGCCTGAAGATTTTCCATATCAATCTGGCTCCAGAGCATCTGATAAATATTGGCTTTATTTGCTGGAAGTACCAACTCTTCTTTTAGTCTTGCTATATCTTTCTTATTAACAATCAGATCCGTTACCTGAATTTCTTTTTTTAGAGTTGAAACACCATCATCCAGGATATCCGTAATAGCCTCTTCTTTGATTTCTTCACTTACCTGCAGGATAAATGTAAGAAGTACACGAATACTTAGCTTTCTGGAATTAATCAGAACTGTATTAATATCATCGATGGAATATTTCACTTTTACATAATCTGCCGGAAGCACCCCATCAATATGTATATATTCTTCAAAAGGCAGTGAATACTCCAGAGAATCCAAAAAGGTTCTTGGATCATTTGTTCCATACAGCCCCTGAAAATGTAATTCACCCTTCATTCTCACTTTATCTACCATCATCTCTGTTTCCTGCATAAGTACAGTTCCCTTGGTCTGTATTATCTTTTCAATATCAGGTTTTGTATCCGGGACATTACAATCCTGATCAATGGTAATTTGTACCTGTTTTCGTTCTTTGGCTGCAATTCCGTAAAAATCTTTTTTATTAAAATCCATAAAAAATTCCTCCCTGTCTGTATATACAAATATATTCTGACAGAAAGGAATCTATGCCTTCATCATTCAATTTAATTTTCCAGCAGCATCATTCGAACGTCCCTGGTAATTACGTCCTGATAGCTGAAAGTTACTGTTTTATTCTGATCTTTACCAGATTCATCTTCAAGTTCTACAAGGAAGATATTCGGATATGTCTCAGTAATCACTCCCTGTGCAGTTTCAAATTTATGTCTTCCTCTGTTTGCGCTGATTTTGATCCTGCTTCCAACCTGATTCTTGATTGATTGACGGACTCTCTGCAGGTCTAACTGTGTCATTCTCTCACCTCATTCCATATGCAGAATCGGAAATCATTCTGCATAGTTTCTGTTCTATTCTATCATTCTGCCCAGTTTTTGTCAAATTTACACATATTAAACTGCAAATTTCCGTCAATTTGCCAAATTTTAGATCAAGATATCATCTGCTCCAGAAGATTAACTGCTGCCATAGCATCCTCTGTATAATGATCTGCTCCTATATCCTTTGCAATATCTTCCGTAAGGACTGCTCCACCTACCCAGATTGGACAAGTACAGCCATCTTCCTTTAACTTCTGAATGGTTTTTTCCATGGAAACCACTGTTGTTGTCATCAGTGCACTTAATCCTATGGCTTTTGGCTGATATTTATGATAAGCTTCCACCACTTTTTCTATTTTCACATCTTTTCCAAGATCGATCACTTTATATCCATAGCTTTCCAGAACTACCTTCACGATATTCTTTCCAATATCATGAATATCTCCTTCAACAGTAGCTATCATGATTGGTCCCTTTTCTTCTCCTTCATTGGACGAGAATGATTCTTTTACGATTTCAAAAGCCTTTTTCGTTGTTTCTGCAGACTGGATCAACTGAGGTAAAAATATTTTTCCTGTTTCATAATCTTTTCCAACAACATCCAGCGCAGGGATAATCACCTGGTTGATCAAATCAAGCGGTTGTGTGTCCTCAAGGCTCTGTCGAACCGATGCTTCTACCTCATCCTTGAGTCCATGGATGATAATCTCTTTCAGATCAAATCCTGCTTTTGCCGGTGCTACCGTGGTTTTTGTTTCTGCCTGGGATTGATTCTTGATATACTGCTGGCTGTCAATATCTTTATAAAATAAAACATGAAAGGCATCAATGGTGCTCATCAGTTCCTGATCCAGCGGATTAATGATTGGAAGATCCAGTCCGGCCTCCATGGCCAAAGTTAAAAATGTCCTGTTTAACAGCGGACGATTTGGTAATCCAAAGGAAACGTTGGAAACACCCAGAACCGTATGTACGCCCAGTTCCTTTACCATCTTCATGGCTTTTAATGTTTCTTTTACTTCTTTCTGCTGTGCAGATGCCGTTAGCGTCAGACAGTCAATGATAATATCTTCTTTGCCTATTCCATAGGATTCTGCTTTTTTTATGATCTTCTGTGCAATCTCAAATCGTTCCTCTGCTTTAAGCGGAATTCCTTCCGCAAGTGTCAGTCCAATAACCACTCCCCCATATTTCTTTACTATAGGGAAGATTGCTTCCATAACCTCGTCTTTTCCATTGACAGAATTGATCAGTGGCTTACCATTGTAATAACGACAGGCTTTTTCAATTGCCTCCGGATTGGAGCTGTCAATCTGCAACGGTAATGTAATCACTTCCTGAAGCAGCCGGATCACCTGTTTCATTGTTTCCGGCTCATCGATTCCCGGAAGCCCAACATTTACATCCAGCACTTCCGCTCCTGCTTCATCCTGCTTTACTGCTTCTACAACCAGTTCATCATACCTTTCCTCCAGAAGAGCTTTTTTCATCTTTTTCTTTCCTGTAGGATTCAGTCTTTCTCCACAGACAATGACTTTATCTCCAAATGTCACTGTTTTTGTCTGACTGGATACTCTGGTTTTTTTTGTCACTATCCTGTCTGCCACTGTCTTTTGCGCAGCCTGTGCCAGTTTTTCAATAAACTCTGGTGTCGTTCCACAACATCCACCTACAATAGCTGCTCCTCTTGCCATATAGTCTTTCATGGCTTCTACATATTCATCTGCCGTTACATGATAATGGGTTTCACCATGTTCAAGACAAGGAAGCCCTGCATTCGGTTGGAGCATCACCGGTACAGAAGCACAATCCAGGATTTCATCGATGATTGGTTTTAATTCTTCAGGGCCTAAAGAGCAGTTCACTCCTAAAGCATCCACTCCCAGTCCTTCTGCCACATTGACAAAGGTTACAGGGTCATTTCCTGACAAAGTTCTTCTATTCTGTTCAAAGGTCATAGTGACAAAAACCGGAAGATCTGTATGCTCTTTTACCGCCAGTACCCCTGCTTTCACCTCGTATAAATCACTCATAGTTTCAAAAAGTACCACATCAACCTGGTCTTTTACGATTTCAACCTGTTCCAGAATAATATCATAGGCTTCATCAAATGTCAGTGTTCCCATAGGCTCAAGCAGCTGTCCTATTGGACCTATATCCAATACAATATAAGCATCTTCTTCTCTTCCTGCCTGTTTCCTTGCTTCCTTTGCATTTTCAACTGCAGCAAGAAGCATTTCTTTTACTCCATACTTTGCATGCTTCATTTTTAAACGATTACATCCAAACGTATTTATCGTAATAAAATCTGCTCCTGCCTCCAGATATTTTCTGTGAATAGATACCAGAAGTTCTGGACGTTCCACATTCAATTCTTCCGGTATCGCTCCTGCTGCCAGCCCGGCATTCTGAAGCTGGGTACCCATAGCTCCATCAAATATCAACAAATCTTTTCCGATCCGCTCTCGTAACATCTTTGTCCTCGCTTTCTAAAACAGCAATCTTCTCTCATAATGCATGTTCCACATTTCTTCTTTCGATTTTTATTCCCGATTCCAATCAGTCCCAACATGGATTTTTGAGGAATCAGAAGATTATCTGGTGTGATAGTAACCGCCAGATTTTTGTGAATATCCAGAAGCTGCGCAATTCTTCGATTAAACTTCAAAGGAAAATCACCATATCCCGGACATGCACGATAAGTCCGGTTTACATATCCAAGCTTTTCTTCATATTCATCACACACATCCTCCAGATACGCACTGGACACAGCATCCATAATAGCTGCTTTTGTCATATCAATTTTAGCATAATACTTTATCTTTCGTTCTATTGAAATTCCAAGGGTACAGCCGATCAGCAAACATTGATCACAGTTCTCCAGCAGTTCCTTCATTTGTTCTCCCGGAATCTCATCTCCTGTTTCTTCTATGCGAAGAGGATTCTGACCAAGAGTAAATAATCTACAGAAAATTCCCGGCTGGGCAGTTTCCTTTACCTCCTGAATACAGGAATCGATCAACTGTTCCATCTCTTCTGAAAGAATCTGTTTCTTATCATATCCAAGATATTTTAATGCTGTGTCTTTAATCATGGTTCAATTCCTTTAAAACCGTTGGAATACTATCAAAAATTCGATTGGCAATTTCCGGTTTATTCATAGTATAAATATGAATACCATCTACCCCATTGGTAATTAGATCAATAATCTGCTGGGCTGCATAATTAATTCCAATTTCCTGCATTGCTGCCGGATTATCGTAATATGCTTCAATCATAGTGGATAACTGGTACGGGATCGTACATCCACACATTTTTGTAGTACGAATCAAAGATTTTGCATTGGTAATCGGCATGATCCCAGCTAGAATCGGGACATTAATTCCAATTTTCCGTGCTTCGCGCACCAGTCGGTAATAATAATCGTTGTCAAAGAAAATCTGTGTAATCAGATATTCCGCTCCCGCATCTACCTTCTTTTTCAATGCTTCCAGATCCCTTTTAAATCCATCGGCTTCCTGATGGGTTTCCGGATAACATGCACCAGACAGACAAAACTGTCCTGGAAAATTCTCATGAATAAATTCATTTAATTCACTGGCATAATGAAATTCCAGCTTCTTTGGATCAAAATCTGTACTTTCTGCCGGATAATCGCCTCTCAATGCCAGTATATTATCAATATTTTCTTCTTTTAATCTATTACATTCTTTCAGAACATCTTCTTTGGTCGATGTAATACAGCTTAAATGAGCAACCGATTCTATTCCATATTCCTTCTTAATAGCAGATGCAATTTCTACTGTTTTACCTTTAGTAGATCCTCCTGCTCCATAAGTAACACTAATAAAATCCGGGGATAATTTTGATAATTCTTCAATTGTATAATATATAGAAGAAATATCTCCCTCCTTATTCTTTGGCGGGAAAACTTCAAAGGAAATGGTTGCCTTTTTCTTTAATATTTCTGATATTTTCATGGTTTGTTCCCCCTATTTTCTTTTGTAGCTTCAATTTTATCATGTTCATTTTTTCATGTCCATGAATTCCCGATTTATTGTGCTATCAAATTCTTATAGCCCGTAAGAGTTATTTCCTATAACAAAGCGGACAAGTCCGCTTCAACTTCCTCTATCCCTTACTCATAAAAAAAAGAGATGTTGGATATTTCATAATCAAACATCTCTTTTTCATCACCTTTTATTCTTCGTCATCTTCAACCCATTTTGCATAACCTGATTGAAAATCCGGTGCCTCAGTAGCTGTTTCTTCTGTCATCTGCTGCTGTGGTTCTTGTGTTTCAGTATCTTCTTTTTCCTCCGGTTTCGGATTCTTATATTTATCGAAAATTTCCATGAATTCTTTTCCTGTAATCGTTTCTCTTTTAATCAGGAACTGGGCTGCTTCATCTAAAATGTCCATATTATCACGAATATAAGTTAATGCCTTGGCATAGGCATCTTTTAATATCTTCATGACCACTTCATCCACTTTTGCTGCTGTAGAATCAGCACAGTTCATTACCGCACGTCCGTCCAGATAACGGTTGGTAATGGACTCCAGTCCGATCAATCCAAATTCATCAGACATTCCATACTGGGTCACCATAGCTCTGGCAATGGATGTTGCACGTTCAATATCATTGGATGCTCCTGTGGTAATAGTATTAAATTTAACCTCCTCTGCGGCACGACCCCCAAAGAAAGATACCAGATCTGCCAGCATCTCATCTTTCTTATTGAGATATTTCTCTTCTTCCGGACGCTGCATGGTATATCCTAAAGCTCCCATGGTACGTGGTACGATCGTAATCTTCTGTACCGGTTCAGACTCTTTCTGCAATGCCATAACCAATGCATGACCCACTTCATGATATGCAACAATCTGTTTTTCCTCGTCTCCAAGAATTCGATCTTTCTTTTCTTTTCCGGCAATAACCACTTCCACAGCTTCAAATAAATCTTTCTGGGAAACAGCTTTTCGACCTGCCTTTACAGCTCCCAAGGCCGCTTCATTGATCATATTTGCAAGATCAGATCCTACTGCCCCGGATGTTGCCAGAGCAATTTCTTCAAAATCAACCGTCTCATCCATCTTGACATCTTTGGCATGAACTTTCAGAGTCTCAATCCTTCCTTTCAAATCTGGCCGTTCTACAATAACCCTACGGTCAAATCGCCCAGGACGAAGCAATGCCTTATCCAGAACTTCTGGTCGGTTGGTAGCTGCAAGGATAATAATACCTTTAGAAGTATCAAAACCATCCATTTCCGCAAGCAATGCATTCAAAGTCTGCTCACGTTCATCATTACCTCCACCGTGAATTCCATTATCACGGCTCTTACCAATGGCGTCAATCTCATCAATAAAAATAATACAAGGTGCCATGGACTGCGCCTGTTTAAACAGATCACGTACACGAGAAGCTCCTACACCGACAAACATTTCCACAAAATCTGAACCGGATAATGAGAAAAACGGTACATTAGCTTCACCTGCCACTGCTTTTGCAAGCAATGTCTTACCAGTTCCCGGAGGACCTACAAGCAATGCTCCTTTTGGAAGTTTCGCACCAATTTCTGTATATTTCTGAGGATGATGCAGGAAATCCACCATCTCAGTTAACGTTTCTTTTGCTTCTCCCTGGCCTGCTACATCTGCAAATGTAACTCCAGTCTTTTTCTCCACATAGACTTTAGCATTTGATTTTCCTACACCCATCATTCCGCTGCTTCTTCGCATCATCATCACAAGAAAACCAAAGATCAGAATAGTTGGTATCAGATTCAGAACAACCGTCCAAAATGTATCCATAGGATCCTTTGGTTCTTTTTCAAACTTAACATCTCCTTTGGAAAGCCGTTCCACCAACTGATAATCTCCATCAATCCTTTCCACTTTATATGTGGTTTTATAAAATGGATTACCTGTTTTTTTCGGTGTCACTTTCAGCTGACTGTCTGTCACAACAACTTTTTTTACCTGTTTATTGTCCAGCATGGTAATAAATTTATCATAAGAAATGGTCGTTTCTGTACCATTTTTCCATTTGGAAAGAATCTGATTAAAAAAGAAAGTTCCCAAAATTGAAATTACAAGAAAAAAAGTCAGCATCTTGATTGTCTTTTTCTTATTTTCTTTATCGTTTTTATTATTACTATTATTATTCTGTTGATTATCCAAATTAGTTCCTCCTTTGATTCATAAGCACCATTATATGTTTTCTGTTTTTATAAATCAATAAAACTATTCTAAACTTTTTATAATTTTAGCGAAAAATTGCATCTTTTTCATAATATTGGCTTTTTAGAACCAGATATGGAAAAGATGTACCCCTTTTCTGATGCTCTTTCGTAACCCCAATCAAAGTGGTATCAATATAAATATGATCCTGATCCATGGAAAACTCCCTAACTCTAATTTTATATCCTTTTCCAGGCTGTCTTCCATATCCGATTACATAATAGGTAAAATCTCTGGTGGAATAAGTAAAATGAAAAACCTCTTCTTTCTCCTGATCAATCAGATTCATCAATTCTCTGGGCAATACACTTTTTTTACAAACCGCATAAGTAACATTTTCTCTTCTTCCCCGTACTTCTTTTTTTACACATCCTGTCATGAGAAAAACTGCTAAAAATAGAATCCAATATATTTTTTTCATATTGCTTCCTGCTTTTTTTATACTTTATGCCTTTTCTAAAAAAATAAGACGTCCTGGATCATAGACTTTTTTTCTGCTTTCTCTGTGGAAATAATAAAATTTTTATAGAAATGCTCTTTTGCTCTCTCAACTTTATCCTTATCATTTCCATGGATTTCTGCCAATACGTCTCCACGACATACAGCATCTCCAACCTTTTTATGAAGAACCAGGCCAACTGCCGGATCAATAATACTTTCTTTTGTTTCTCGTCCGCCACCTAGGATCAGAGAACAAATCCCCATCTCTTGTGTTTCAATACGATTAACAGTTCCCTCTTCCCCTGAATATATTTCTTCTATTATATGGGCCTTTGGAAGCAGCGATGGATTTTTTATTGCATTTATATCTCCACCCTGTGCTTCTACAAACTGCAGAAATTTCTCCATGGCTTTCCCGCTTTCCACAGCCTCCTTTATCTGACAGATTCCATCCTTAACATTTTCCGCTTTTCCAACAGAAATCAGCATATATGCTCCAAGATTATAAACCAGTTCCGTAAAATCTTCCGATCCCTTTCCCAAAAGAGTATCAATTGCCTCCTTCACTTCCAGAGCATTTCCAATGGCATTTCCCAATGGCTCATCCATATTGGAAATAACCGCTGTCATTTTTCTGCCGGCTTTTGTTCCAATTTCTACCATAGCCCTGGCAAGTACTTTTGCATTTTCCGGTTTTTTCATAAATGCACCGTTACCTGTTTTTACATCCAATACGATGGCATCGGCTCCTGCTGCCAGTTTTTTACTCATAATACTGCTGGCAATCAATGACATCTGATCTACCGTTGCCGTGACATCACGCAATGCATACAGCAATTTATCTGCCGGTGCCAGATCTTTTGTCTGCCCCATTAAAGCAATTCCGATTTGTTTCACCTGAGTTATAAACCGTTCTTCTGTAAGAGTTGTACAAAATCCTGGAATACTTTCTAACTTATCTATGGTCCCTCCAGTATGCCCAAGCCCTCGTCCTGACATTTTGGCAACCGGCACCCCCAGTGATGCAATTACCGGAGCCAGTACCAGGGAAGTTTTATCTCCTACCCCTCCAGTGCTATGCTTATCTACTTTCAGACCCGGTATAGATGACAAATCAAGAAAATCACCACTTTCTGCCATTGCCTGAGTCAGATTATAGGTCTCTGAAGGATTAAGCCCTTGAAAATATATTGCCATCATCATGGCTGACATCTGGTAGTCAGGTATCACTCCCCTGGTGTATCCCTCTACCATCCAGTCAATCTCCTGTTTGGTCAGATTCTCTCCATTACGTTTCTTTAAAATCAAATCATACATACGCATACCAGATACCTCCTTTTATTTATTATATCATAACCAGAAAACCATGCATATTTTCCCTTTTCCTGACTATAATATTCTTATCATACGGAGCAAAAAAATTGACAAATTGTATTTCAAGTGATATAATAATATCAGTAATAATTACTGTTTTTAAGGAGGTAATCAAATGGCAGATTTAAAAGGAACAAAAACAGAAGCAAATTTAATGGCAGCATTTGCCGGTGAATCTCAGGCAAGAAATAAATATGATTTTTACTCTAGTCAGGCAAAAAAAGATGGATATGTTCAATTTGCAAATATTTTCGCTGAAACTGCACTAAACGAAAAAGAACATGCAAAAATCTGGTTTAAGATTCTTCATGGCGGAAGTGTTCCATCCACAATCGAGAACTTAAAAGATGCCGCTGCAGGAGAGAATTTTGAGTGGACAGAAATGTATCCAACCTTTGCTAAAGAAGCAAAAGAAGAAGGATTTGATGAAATTGCCAACCTTTTCTCAATGGTAGCTGAAATTGAAAAGCATCATGATGAACGCTACCAGAAACTCAGTGCAAACCTGGACGAAGATATTGTATACAAACGTGATGTTGAAGTTGCATGGATCTGTACCAACTGCGGACATGTTCATTTCGGAAAAGAAGCACCAAAAGAATGTCCAGTATGTGCACATCCTCAGAAATATTTCAAAATTCAGATTCAGGATTATTAGTTAATTAAAGAACAAAGCGGACAAGTCCGCTATCAACTCCCTGTATCCCTCAATTATGAGGGACTTGCTCCGCTTTGCGTGCCGATGTGCAGCAGTTTTAACTGCTTTCCTTTGCACATCGTGCACATCCGCGCGGAGCGTTTTTTATCTGATTCCCCTGTAAATTATTTTCTCTCTTTTAGCTTGTTATTGCGGCTTTTTTTCTTCAATACCGCTACCATCCCAATAATTACAATCATATCAATTGCAAATAAAATTTTACGCTTAAATCCTGTTGAAACACTTCCCAGTACTCTGGATTCCCTAATATGTGCTTTCTGATCCATAGCTTTCAATTTTTCTTCATTTCTAATTTCTTCTATTGTCAGATATTTTTTCAATTTCCACCTCCTGTCATAAATTTTTGTTTTATTGTTATATATTTCTCTACTATTATTTTTTGCAGAGAAACTTTTCATCTGACCATCTGAATTAATAAAATATTTCAATGCAGTTTTTTTGAAAGACAATTCATTATGAAAAGGTTCAAAAGATAAGGTCTTATAATCATCTGTATCTACTTCATAAATACCATTGCCAATCTTCCAGTTCTGCTTATCCTTTTTTAATGATGCTACAACATTATCCCCTTCTTCCAATATTTCCTTTTCATGGTACGACCATCGATAAGAAATATATCCTGATTTATCTACCACATAGCGATGATTCTCTTCCCTTTTTGCAATAGTATCATCACTTAAATCCACATTAATATAATCTGTCACCTTTAACACAATATAATCTTTTGAAGTGTGACTGACTTTTCCTACAAACAGTACATCCTGATTTTTATTCTGCATTATCATTTCTTCCGGATCAGAGGCAAATATATTTACAGAGCAGGAAAAGATCGTTAGTATCACTCCCATGACAACCAGATATTTTTTCATCTGACACCTCCTCCTCTTGTCCTTTATATTATATACAAATAAAAAGCTAAATTTATGACGAAAAAACTGAATAAATCTTAATTTTTTCTATAGAAGAGCGGCGCGCTTTTTTGTTACATGGGAAATTTAAAAAAAGGACCGGATACTGCTTTTGCAAAATCCAATCCTTTTGTTATGATACTTTCTTTTTTATTTTACAGATAAAATCTGCATATTAGCCTGTCCCGCTTTGGCTCCATATGTAAATGTTATCTTGCTTCCTTCTCCCTTATCATTCAGAGCCTTTTTCACATCTTCGTTATACACAAAAAAGGTTTTGTATTCACCGTTGGCCATCTCTACTTCAACAGAACTTGAATCTACCCATCCGTTAAATGTTCCTGTTCCTGTTTCAGGTTTTGCTTCTTCATCTTCTTTTGTCGCAACATCATCACTGTCTACTGGCTCTGTTGTTGCTTCTGTTGTTTCAGAAGTTGCAACTGTTGTCTGTGCATCTTCTGTTGTTGCCTCTGTATCTTTACTTTCTGTTGCTTCTGTTGTTACTTCAGACTCCGGACTGCTTGGGCTCTTTTTCCCGCATGCCACCAATGAAACGGCACCAATGAGTAATATACCTGCTATCAATAAAAATCTCTTTCTCATGATTCATACTCCTTTCTGAATTTATAATCAGTATATCCCATTTAAAGTTGAATGACAAGATAATATCATATTCCAGCTTTTACCATCATATCATTAGAGGTAGAACTTTGAGGAGGATATATGTTGAACGAGAAATATCAAATGTTATTGGACCAATATGATATTTGTACTGATTACCTGAAACGGGGTCGTGGCGGAGTCCTGTGCCATACCAGTCACGGAATTTATGCCCTGGCGCAGACTTCACTCTCAGAAGAACGGCTTTTTGCTGTATCTCAGTGGACAAAAATGCTAAAAGATGCAGGATTCCTTTATACCGATCAGTACATTTTAAATAGAAATGACTGTTTTCTTACTTACGATAAATATTATGAGACCTATACTCTGCGAAAAACATTTACCGGATCTGAATGTGACATTCATTCTTTAAAAGATCTTCAGATTGCAGCATCCAATCTTGGAATGCTTCATCGAATTTCCCTGAATCTTTCTTTTCCAATGAAAAATATCAAAAAATACCTTTCGATTCCAAAACAATATCAGCAAAAATATTCAGAAATGAAAAGTATTTACCGCTTTATCCGCAACAAAAAAAATAAAGGAACCTTTGAGTATCTTTTCATAGAACAAACTGGTGATTTCTGGAAACAAATGGAAAGTTCTCTTAGCCTTCTTGAATCTTCTGCACCTTCTCATTCCGGATGGTGCCATGGTTCTTATAACCACCATAACGTACTGATTACTGATCATTTTCCTGCAACCATTCATTTTGAGCATTTTTATTATGGATATCCTATTTTGGATTTGTACTATTTTCTGAGAAAAGTTCTTGAAAAAAATAATTACCGTTTTACCTATTGTGAAGCTGTTTTAAAAAATTATAGCAGAGAACTTCCTTTGTCTTCCAATGACTATTCCTGTCTTTACGGGCTGTTTTTATTTCCGGAAAAATTCTGGAAAATCTCAAATCAGTATATGAGTCACAAAAAACACTGGGTTTCTCCACGATATATTGACAAATTGGAAGAATTTGTTTTATCAAAAGAGCTTCGAACAATTTTTCTCGAAAAATATGTACAAATTTATAATGTATTTTAGTTCATTTTAAGGTATAATTAAACAAAGGCATTTAAAATAACTTAAAGGAGGAGTTAATCTTATGAATTACAAAGAAACATACCAAGAATGGCTGAGCAACCCTTATTTTGATGAGGCTACAAAAGAAGAGCTGAAAGCCATTGAAAATGACGACAATGAAATCAAAGAACGCTTTTATGCAGACCTGGCATTTGGAACTGCCGGACTTCGTGGAATTATAGGTGCTGGTATCAACCGTATGAATATTTATGTTGTCAGAAAAGCTACACAGGGATTGGCTGATTACATTCTGGAACAGAACACAGATAAAAAACGTGTTGCCATTGCATTTGACTCCAGACATATGTCTCCGGAATTTGCAGATGAAGCAGCAAGATGTCTCGCAGCTAACGGAATCAAAGCATATATCTTTGAATCTCTCCGTCCTACTCCTGAATTATCCTTTGCCGTAAGACATTTGGATTGTATCGCAGGAATCAATATTACAGCCAGCCATAATCCGCCTGCATATAACGGATACAAAGTATACTGGGAAGATGGTGCACAGTTTACAGATCCTCACGCATCAGGAGTTACCGCAAAGGTTAATGCCATTACGGATATTTCCACATGCAAGACAATTTCAAAAGATGATGCTGTTTCTGCCGGATTATACGAAGTAATTGGCAAGGAAGTTGATGATGCCTACATCTCAGAAGTTGAAAAACAGGTATTTAACCAAAAAGCAATCGATGAAATGGCATCTAAATTAAAGATCGTTTACACTCCTCTTCACGGAACTGGAAACCTGCCGGTACGTCGCGTACTTGACGATTTAGGATTTAAAAATGTTTATGTTGTACCAGAACAGGAATTACCAGATGGTGACTTCCCTACTGTCAGCTATCCAAACCCGGAAGCAAAAGAAGCTTTTGCACTTGGTCTTGCTCTTGCTAAAGAAAAAGATGCTGATCTGGTTCTGGCTACAGACCCGGATGCTGACCGTCTTGGTGTTTATGTAAAAGATTCAAAAACAGGTGATTACATTCCATTGACAGGAAATATGTCCGGTTCTCTGTTATGTGAATATGTATTAAGCCAGAAAAAAGCAATCAATGGTTCCCTTCCAGAAGATGGTGCAGTTATTAAATCTATCGTAACAACAAATCTGGTTGATGCTGTTGCTGCCGGATATGGCGTGAATTTAATTAAAGTATTAACTGGTTTTAAATGGATCGGAAAAGAAATTCTTGGATTTGAAAATACTGGAAAAGGAACTTATCTCTTTGGATTGGAAGAAAGCTATGGATGCCTGATCGGAACCTATGCCAGAGATAAGGATGCCGTATCTGCAACAGTTGCTCTCTGTGAAGCTGCTGCATACTACGCAACCCAGGGTAAAACATTATGGGATGTTATGATTGATATGTACGAAAAATATGGATACTATCTTGACCGCATCACTGCTATGGACTTCCCGGGATTGGAAGGAATGGACAAAATGAAGACTATGCTGGCTGATTTCCGTGAAAATCCTCCAAAAGAAATCGCTGGATTTAAAGTTGAAAAAGTTCGTGACTACGGAAATGATACAATTCTTGACGTTGCTACTGGAGATATTTCTCCAATCGGACTTCCGAAATCTGACGTTCTGTACTATGAATTAGAAGGTGGTTCCTGGTTATGTGTACGTCCATCCGGAACAGAACCTAAAATCAAATTCTACTATGGTGTAAGAGCAGACAGCATGGACGCAGCTCAGGCAGACAGTGATAAACTGGATGCATGGGCAAAAGCTCAGGCATAATCTGATTTCTTATTGAAACGGTAAAAAAATTAAAAGAGGCAGTGAAATTTATTCACTGCCTCTTATTAAATTCTTTAATAGCTCTTTTATATTCTATTTACTGCTTTCTGTTGTTGTTGCTTCTGTAGTAGCTGTTGTAGAAGCTGTCGTTGCTTTATAAGAGAATTTTACTTCTTTCCAGAGATCCTGATTTACAGATTTTTCATCATCCCACTTTTTATCAGCTTCCTTTGTCCATTTTTTATAGACTTTTTCATAAGCTTCCTGCTGTTTTTCCTGAAGCAGTGTTGTTTTATTGGATGCTGCTGCAGATGTATCATTTGGATTCAGCATTTTAATAATAACGTAACCGTCATCTGTTTCAACAATTCCACTTACCTGATTCTTATTTAATTTAGCTGCTGCCGCCTCAAACTTATCTCCAAGCGCAGATTTACCTTTTGTATAAGATTCTTCGTTATCTGTGTTTACTCCATACTTTTTAGCTACTGTGCTGACACTTTGTCCACCTTTAATCGCTTTTAATGCAGACTTTGCTTTTGTATACTGAGCTTTCTTTTCTTTTGCTGTCATGTCTTTTTCTTTTCCAGTCTTACTGTCTGTAGTTTTAGTCGTAAACAACAGCTTGTATACTTTAACTGTTTTGGCTTCTTCGTCTGTTACTGTTACATTTGCCTTTTCAATGATTGCCTGCATTACTTTTGTGGCAATCTGGCTTTCCTCATACAGCTGTTTGATCATGTCCTTATCTGCTTCTGTTTTCTTCATAACCTTCTTGCCTACGTCATCTTTTACAAAAGCATTTACATTCTCATTTAACTGACTCTTTTCGTCTTTTGTTAATTTTACATCATAATCGTCTTTATGCGCTACCAGTACTTTAATCTGTTTTAACTGTTCAATAACGCTGTTTTTTACAGACTGCTGCATGGTAATCTTTTTGCCATCACTATCTGTTCCAACCTGCATAGACCACATGTCATCTCCGAAATATGATCCATACTGTGCTTCTGCCTGATACTGCATGATTCTGGCATAAACATGCGCTTCCTGAAATGTTACTTTCTGCCCCGCATATTCAAACAATGTTTTCTTGTTTTTATCACATCCGGTCAGAAGAGATAAACTTAAAGAAACCACTGCTGTCAGGCAAAACAGTTTTTTCATTAACTTTTTCATATTATTTGTCTCCTTTAATTTTAATCTAAATACTTCCCGAAGTATTATACTATAAAACTATCGCATTATCAATGAATTCAAAGAGTTCACACAATGTTCAATTTTTCCAAGACGTTTTACTTTTTTTATCTTTTCCAGATTCAGAACAAACGTAGGGATATTTCCTGCTCGGAAAGACAGTTCACCTTTATGTTCATTTAGAACTTCCGGTATTCGATCCACATCTACTTTGGCATCTGCTTTCATCTCAAAAAACACCTTCTCATCTTTTTGCTTCACATCTGTCATATATGCTTTATGGGCAAGTGCCTTTAAATAAGCTACATAAAGCAGATTATGCACAGCTTTTGGCAATTCTCCAAAACGGTCTATCAGCTCATCCGTCATATCTTCCATTTCATCCTTTGTTTCAATAGATGAGATACGCTTATAAAGCTCCAGTTTCTGATACTCATTTCTTACATAGGCTGCCGGAATAAATGCATTGATATCAAGATCCAGTGTAGTTTCAAATTCATCTTCCTCTGTAAGTTCTCCCTTCAGACGCATCACCGCATCGTTGAGCATCTTACAATATAAATCATAACCTACTGCTTCCATATGACCGGATTGTGCCTGACCTAAAAGGTTGCCTGCTCCTCGGATTTCCAGATCCCTCATGGCAATTTTATAACCCGAACCAAGATCCGTAAACTCACGAATTGCCTGCAATCGTTTTTCTGCCGTTTCCTTCAACAATGTATTTTGTTTATACATTAAAAATGCAAAAGCATTTCGATTAGATCGTCCTACCCGTCCTCTGAGCTGATATAGCTGCGACAGCCCCAGCTGATTGGCATCATGAATTATCATTGTATTTACATTTGGAATATCCAATCCTGTTTCAATAATTGTTGTAGAAACCAGTACATCGATTTCCTTATTCATAAACTGCATCATAATCTGTTCCAGCTCTCGCTCTTTCATTTGTCCATGGGCAAATGCTACCTTGGCATTGGGCAGAAGCTTCTGAAGCTGGGCAGTGATTTCTGCAATATTATTTACCCGGTTGTACACATAATAGACCTGTCCACCTCGAGTCATTTCACGATAAACAGCCTCCTTTACCAGTTCCTCATTGTATTCCATAACATAGGTCTGAATAGCACGCCGGTCGTGAGGCGGTTCTTCCAGCAAACTCATATCACGAATTCCAATAAGACTCATATGCAATGTTCTTGGAATCGGTGTTGCAGATAGGGACAATACATCCACATCTTTCTTCATGGTTTTTATTTTTTCTTTATGATTGACCCCAAATCTCTGTTCCTCATCGATGATCAGCAGTCCCAGATTCTTATACTGCATATCTTTTGATAACAGCCGATGGGTTCCAATGACAATATCCACTGTTCCATTTTTCAATCCTTCGATAGTCTCTCTTTGTTCTTTTGGTGTACAAAATCTGGACATTACCCGTACAGAAATAGGATACTGTGCAAATCTCTGGACAAAGGTATTAAAATGCTGCTGTGCAAGAATCGTCGTCGGCACCAGATAAGCTACCTGTTTATTATTATCCACCGCCTTAAATGCTGCACGAATAGCAACTTCTGTTTTTCCATACCCCACATCTCCGCAGATCAGACGGTCCATAATCTTTTTGCTTTCCATATCCCGCTTTGTATCTTCTATGGCATTTAGCTGATCCTGAGTTTCATCATAAGGAAACAATTCTTCAAACTCTTTTTGCCATACACTGTCCTTATCATATACATATCCTTCTTTTGCCTGACGGATTGCATACAATTCTACCAGCTCTTTTGCAATATCTTTCACCTGGCTCTTTACACGGCTTTTCGTCTTTTTCCATTCAGTTCCGCCCAGTTTATGAAGTTTGGGCTTTCTTGCATTTGCACTGGCATATTTTGCAATCTGATCCAGTGCAGATGCCAGTATAAACAGGTTATCGCCACCTTGATATTCAATGCTTATATAATCCTTCTCAACACCGCCAACTGTGATTTTTTCTATTCCTCGATAAATTCCAACTCCATGCTTTTCATGAACAACATAATCGCCAATATTAATATCAGCAAAACTTTTAATTTTCTCTCCTTTGGCTTTTCCGGAAGTTTTTTTCCTTTTCTTTTCTTTCCTTCCTTTAAAAATATCACTTTCAGAAATCAGTACCCATTTTGTCTCGGGATACTCAATACCTGTTTTTAATTTTCCAGCAGTAATCACAACCTGCCCCGGACAGATTTCTTCGGATAAATCTTTATCATAGGTTACCACCAGGTCATTTTCCCTCATATCTTCTGTCAGCCGTTTGGCTCTGGTCACAGATGGAGATGCTACAATTATTCTGTAATCTTTTTTCTGGTAGGCTGATAGATCCTTTATCAGTTGTTCAAAACTGTTATTATAGGACTGAATAGATTTTGCCTCTATAAAAAAAGTTTTATATATTGAAAATTCCTCAATCTCTGTGGACAATGCAGCAAAACAAACCATAGGATGCTTTTCTATCTGTCTGGATGCCTGTGAAAATTCCACTACTGTATTCATCTGTTTTGGAAAAAGATATCCGCTTTCCAGACGGCTTTTCATACTTTCCATAAACTCAAGAAAGAACCCATTGGCACGTTCCTTTACATGTTTAGGCTCATCCAGATATACCATACTGTTTTTTGGAAAATACTCAAGAATGCTAACGAGATTCTCATAAAAATATGGCAGGTATCCTTCCGCCCCAATGAGCATATGCAGTTCTGAAAGTTCTTCACGAACCCGATTCATTTCTTTCTTTAATCGAACTTCCTTTTCTGTTTCATATTTTTTATGAAACTCACCAGATAGTTTTTTATAATCTTTTTCCAGTGCTAAAAGTCCCTGGGAAATTCTCTCATCTCCCAGAATAATTTCCGTTGCCGGATAGATTGTCAGACTTGGAACTTCCTCAATAGATCTCTGGCTTTCTGCTTCAAAACTGCGAATAGAATCTATTTCGTCACCCCAGAGTTCTATTCGATAGGGACAATCTCCTGTATATGGATAAATATCTATAATTCCGCCACGAATGGCAAACTCTCCCGCTGCCTCTACAAATCCGGTCTTTTCATAGCCCAAAGCCACCAGATTTCCGGATATTTTCCCTTCTTCCACCGTATCACCTGTTTTCCATGTAATGCGATGTTTTTTTATTTCTGCCAAAGGCACCACTCTATCCATAACAGCATCGATGGACATAACATAAACTCCACCTTGTCCTTTGATGATTCTCTCAATACAATTCATTCGTTCCCTGGCAATTGCATTTCCATGTACATCTGCACTGTAAAACAGTGGATCTTTTGCCGGAAGATAATAAACTTTATCTCCAAAAAACTGATAGCCTTCCACCCATTGTCTTGCTGCATTTTCATCCGATACAATAATGATTTTATATTTACTTTGATTTCCCAGCAGACTGGTCAAATGCCATTTAGCTGTATCGGTACATCCTGACACGAAAACAGGACCCTGATTCTCTTCAAGGCCTGCCTTCATCTGCTGATATACACTATCATTTTTTAATACCTGTTCTAACACTTTGCTTCCCTACTTTTTCTTATTATGACGATTCATAGCTTCCGTAATGTTATCTTCTACAATCAGTTTCACAGCATCATACACATCTTCAAATCGTTCTGATAAGATTGCCTGATCCTCTTTTCCAAAATGTCCTAAAACATAATCTGCCAGATCATATCCTTTCGGTTTTGCTCCAACACCAATTTTAACCCTTGGGAATTCCATGCTCCCCAGATGACTGATGATACTCTTGATACCGTTATGCCCCCCTGCACTTCCCTTTTTACGGATTCGAAGTCTTCCCACATCCAGATCAATATCATCAAAAATCACCAGAAAATCTTCCGGATCTAATTTGTAAAAATCCATAATAGGGCGCAGGCTTTCTCCGCTTAGATTCATAAACGTCTGAGGTTTTACCAGAAGAACCTTTTCCCCTCCCATATACCCGGATCCTACCAATGCTTTATGCTTTCCCGTATTTATATTTATGCCTTCTTTGTCTGCAATATAATCAAGAGCTGCAAATCCTATATTATGCCTTGTATTTTCGTATTTTTTCCCTGGATTTCCCAGTCCAACGATTACTTTCATGGTTTTCTCCTTTCACGCACTTTAGACCCGGGATTCCGAAGATTCCCGGGTTATATTGTCATTTCTCTTATTGTTTTATTATTTTAGCAATAATATTTGATTTCGTCTACAAAGTTTCAAAAAATTCTCTTGTTCTTGTTACCTTTTCCATTAACTCTTTGAAAGATTCCGGTGTCAGAGACTGAGGTCCGTCGCATAATGCTTTTGCCGGATTATTGTGCACTTCGATCATTAATCCGTCTGCACCAGCTGCCACAGCTGCCAGAGACATTGGTTCTACCATGGCACGAATTCCCGTTGCATGAGAAGGATCTACGATAACCGGCAGATGTGATTTCTTTTTGATCATTGGAATCGCAGATAAATCCAAAGTGTTTCTCATGGCGGTTTCATAAGTTCGAATACCTCTTTCACAAAGTATTACATTTTCATTTCCTCCTGCCATAATGTATTCTGCACTCATCAGCCACTCTTCAATGGTACTGGCCATTCCCCTTTTCAGCAGAATCGGTTTATCAATTTTTCCTAATTCTTTCAGCAACTCAAAGTTCTGCATATTTCTTGTTCCAACCTGAATAAGATCCACATCTTCAAACAATGGCAAATGGCTGGCATCCATAATTTCTGTTACAACGGGAAGACCTGTAGCTTTCTTTGCTTCTAAAAGAAGCTTCAATCCATCCCCATGTAATCCCTGAAAAGAATATGGAGAAGTTCTCGGTTTGAAAGCACCTCCTCGAAGCAGTCCTGCCCCTGCTTCTTTTACCTTTTGAGCCACTTCCACCATCTGTTCTCTGGATTCAATGGAACAAGGTCCTCCGATTACCTGAAAATGTCCTCCACCGATTTTTACATTTCCAACTTCAATCACAGAATCCTCCGGATGGAAATTGCGGTTTGCTTTTTTATATGGTTCCTGAATTCTCTGCACATTTTCAACAATATCATTTGCCATAATGTGACGCATATCAACTACAGAAGTATCTCCGATGAGACCTAAGATCCGGGTATTTTCTCCCTCAGATTCATGAATTAAAAGCCCCTGTTCCACCATCTCCTGTTTTAATGCTTCAACCTGTTTTTCCTCTGCCTGTTTCTTCAAAATAATAATCATAATAATTTTCTCCTTTATCCATCTGGTCATATCCTCGCGGAACGTTTTTTATTACATAGGAAATTCAAAGGAATTTCCTATGTAATAAAAAAAGGACATGCATTCCTGCTACAAGAACGCATGCCCTATGATATCCGAAATTCTACTTAAAGTTATCTGTTCACAGGAGATGATTCATTGTAGCACAAACAGCCAGGATAAAAATAATAACCCTGGAAATAAAAGCAATATGCACAATTTGTCATCTTCTTTGTTAACATTTAATAACTCCTTTATTTACTATGTATTTAACATACCCTAGTTTTTTCTTTCTGTCAATTATTTTATAGATAAAATTTATGATTTTCATAAATTGATTTTATGATTTTCGTGTCACAAAAAACGCTGCAAACAAAGCTGTAATAGGAACTGTAAGAACAACCCCAAGACTTCCTGATAATCCCTGCATGATCTCAATACCTATGATATAGGAATTGGCCAGCTGACGATAGCTTAGATCATAAGCATAATTGGTAATCAAAGTAGTTAATGAACCACCTACATAGGCAAAGATTAAAGTATTGGTCATGGTTCCCATCATATCTCTTCCAACACGAATTCCAGACATGAATAATTTGGATGCAGGCAGTGCCGGATCTGTCTCATGAATTTCCTGAATAGTGGAAGCAATGGACATTCCCACATCCATCACCGCTCCAAGAGCTGAAATAATAATCCCTGCAAACAGTAATTGTCCTATTTTAATAGAAGAATTTTGTGCCACATAATTTAGTGTTTCAATATCTGATACATTATACCCTGTAATTCCTGCTGCTTTTCCAAACAATATTGCTGCAACAGCTGCAATAGCGACTCCACAGGTTGTTCCTATGATAGCTGATAATGTTTTTGTGGTATATCCGCCAAGAAGTCCCAGTGTTACAACAGTCGTAAATGCAGCAACAATAATGGACATTAAGATTGGAGATACCCCCTGATACATCAGAGGAAACATAAGATATACGATACATACAAATGCAAATCCAAGACTTGCTATAGCTTCCACTCCTTTTTTCCCTCCAATCAGACATACAACTGCTGCAAAAATCAGAGCAAATCCATAAATTGCCATAGTACGATCCTGACTATACACCGTAACACTTGTATTTGCATCTGCTGTATTTACAATGACAATGACCTTTGTACCAATTTTACAATTTGCTCCAAATAAAGTTCCGTCAGGATTAATGGCATTCATTTCTTTTCCGGAATATGTTCCGGTTTTTATTTTAACCATAACTTCCTGGGTTCCATAGCGGTTCCCATCTTCTGCCAGATTATCCTTGGTAATTTGAGTAACAACTGCTTTTTCATATGTCTGACCTTTCGTTGATACCATCTGCTTTTTTTCAAATTGATTGCATCGGATCAAAACAGCCACAAATATAATCCCAATGATAATTCCTATTACAATCTTTTTCCAATTTACTGTTATCTTCATAAATAAACTCTTCCTTCATGTTATATATGTTAGAACAAAGCGGACAAGTCCGCTATCAACTCCCTATGTAATAACAAAACCTGAACCCGACATAAAGGATGTTCAGGCCCAGGCAATGTATATATTTTATTATTTATATTATTATCTTACAGTAACTTTTTTTGTTGTGCTGTAAGAACCATAATAACGTTTTCCGCTAACTGTCTTAAATGAACGAGCTTTTACATAATATTTTTTGCCCTTCTTTAATTTGCTTAATTTCAAAACAGATGTATGTGTATTCTTACTTACAACTTTTTTATTGCTGAATTTACTGTTTGTTGCATAAACAATTTCATATCCGGAAGCCTTGGAATCTTTCTTCCATTTAATTGTCAATGCTTTCTTTATTTTGTTAGATACAGACACAGACTGTTTCTTTGGAACAACCGTGATTGTAATGTTCTTTGTAGCAGATTTGTACTGGCTAGTTACAGAAGCTTTGACTGTAATAACAGCCTTTCCTGTACCTTTGATTGTCACATTTCCTTTGCTGTCAACTGTAGCTACATTCTTGTTAGATGTTGTATAGCTTAATTTTCCATTACCGTTTGTTTTTGCATTTAATGCAAATGGTTTAGACCCATAAACTTTTGTATAAGAAGATGTACCTGTAATCTTCTGTTCCTTAAGTTCCTGTTTTGGTTCTTCTGCTTTCTTTACGATTTTATAAGTAGATGATCCTTCTAATTCTTTTCCTGTTGTTGCATCATATACTGTTACTTCAAAAGAATCATCTGTTACATTTACTACAGAATAAGTTGGTGTCCATGACTGGCTTCGTTCAGAAATAAAATCCTGCTGTGTTGGAATTAAGTTATAGAATTTAGAACCTGTTGCAGAGTTTGCTTCTAAATATACTGTTCCTTCTGGATTTACAACAGTTCCGCTCTTTGTATTATTTACGATTTCATAGCAGTTGTTCTGATTTGCAAAATCTGCAGATCCGGTATTTGCTGTATTATTATATGCTGTATGATTCTTTCCATCTCCCTGCAGCTGATAAGTTCTGGAGTATGTATGATCATGTCCCTGAAGAACTACATCGATATCATATTTATCCATCAATGGTGTTAACTGGGTTCTTAAAATCATACCGTCAGAATCTGAATGGTCATAACCAGATCCATAAATATCCTGATGGAACATAACAACTTTCCATTTTGCATCTTTATTTTCTTTCACTGCCTTACGGATAACATTTTCATGAGTTGCACAGTTATAATTGTTTGTATCTAATACAATGAAAAGTGTATTTCCATAAGTGTAGTAGTAGTCTGTTCCTGCCGCTGTCTTTCCTTCTGTATACTGTTTTGGACTCTTTGTTGATGTTGTATCATTTTCATCGAATGAATTTGGATTATTATAATGTAATGAATACTGATTAGAGCTTGAATCATGGTTACCGATGGTTGTAGCAACAGGAAGAGATCTCAATGCTTCTGCCCCTAAATATCCTGCATACTCTCTTTCATTTGCACCATAGTTTACCTGATCCCCTGCTGACGCAATAAAACTTACATTAGAATGATTAGCTACCGCCTGATTTAACACCTTATTCCAGTTGTAACTGTCATTTCTTGCTGCAAGATTTGCATTTGCATCTGAAGTAACTTTGTTACCTGCATTACTCATTGAATCCCCTTCCGTACTGGTCTGTCCTTTAGAGGCTCCAATCTGAGGGTCTCCTACATATAGGAAAGAGTAATTTTTAAAGGATTTTACAGAATATTTCTGTGCATCCTGCCACTGACCGTTCTGAAATACCTGATAGTAGTAAGTGGTATTTTCTTTTAAATCTTTTACCGTTGCCTTATTGGAATAATACTGGACATCAGAAATTACAACTGATTGTGTCTGCTTTCCTTCGTATTCTACAGCTGCTGTCATATCTTTATTGTCCGCAATACGAACCTTTGGAGTTTCTTCAGTTTTGCTATACCATGCAAAGTTAAGCTGGCTTTGATTTACACCTGGTGTCAATGATACATTTTCATAATTGCTGCTGTATGCTTCCCAGTTATCTTTCCATGTCTTCCAATCTGCTGATGTGGAAGCATCATTCCAGTGTTCTGTTGCTGCCTGAACATTAGATGTATTTGGAACTGCAGCGAAACATCCGCCTGTAAGCATCATAGCTGAAAGAGCAATAACCGCAGTACGTTTCATGCTTCCACGTTTTATACTTCTTCTAATTGTTCGAATCATAACAATAGTTCCTCCTTTTCAATCGTTGTCTATGATCTATCCTTGCTTAAAAGGATAGCCTTTTTCCATTGGAGGTTCTATCATGAAAAGGAAAACCTTATGTTAAATTTTTTTAATATATAAAACTTAATAGATTCGCAGTAACTGCCATTTTCCTTTTATATATCTGACCATAAACATAATGGCACGCACTACCCAATCCAGTGTCATTGCAACCCATACCCCAAAGACTCCCATATGAAGCCAGTTCCCAAGTACTATACTTAAAAATATTCGGAAGATCCACATGGATACAATCGCTGTAATCATACAGTAACGCACATCATTAGCAGCTCTCAGGGTATTCGGAAGGGTAAAGGAAATCGGCCATATGGTAATACAGCACAATGTATGATAAATCATAAGTTTCTCTGTAAGTGCCGCTGTTTCCGGTGATAAATGATAGGCTTTGATGATAATTGGAAGAGCAAGAACAATCAGTGCATTTGATATAAGCATTGTTCCATAAACGATTTTCATCAGTTTCTTTGTATAATATCTGGCATTTTCATAATCTCCTGCTCCAACACATCTGGAAACTACCGTCAGCACAGCAAAACCAATGGCCAGTCCTGGAATAATCTCAAACTGTGCAATCAGATTGCTGACCGCATTTGCAGTAATGGAAGATGTACCGTATCCTGCAATTAGACTCAATACAAGGATTTTTCCCAGCTGAAACATACTATTTTCAATTCCATTAGGTACACCAATATGTAAGATTTTCTGAATCAGGTAACCTTTAAAAGCAAAGTGAAAATGATGGCTTAAATGTACTGCCTGATTTCTGTTCTTAATTAATATCAGCATAATTACAGCCGCAATGATTCTTGAAACAAGTGTGGGAATCGCAGCTCCTTCCACACCCATTCCCATTCCATATATCATAATAGCATTACCTGCAATATTAATCCCATTCATTAACATAGACATATTCATGGCAACTTTTGAATTTCCCATTGTACGAAATAATGCTGCACATCCATTATAAACAGCTATAAACGGAATAGATGCTGTTACGATCAAAAGGTATATTCTGGCATTATACATAACATCAGGTTCAATCTGTCCAAAGACTCCATGAAGAATAAAATTCCGTAGTAAATATATTACTGCCATGATAATAACAGACAATGCTGTAATAAACATGATCAGCTGATCTGCTGTCTTACATGCCATCACATGTTTTCTCTGTCCCAGATACTGGCCCGTCACCACAGCACCTCCTGTAGCCAGTGCAGCAAATACATTAATCATCAGCACCATAACACTATCTACCAGCGATACTCCGGAAACAGCTGCTTCTCCAACACTTGCTGTCATAATTGAATCGGCAAGTCCCACTGTAACTACCAGAAGCTGTTCAATAATCAGCGGAATAATTAACTGTTTTAAATCCTTGTTCGAAAATAATCTGTTTTTTTGATTTTCTGCTTTTTCCATTATTTTTCTTTATTCCCCCTCTTTTTCAAACAAATAATCTTTGATTTCCAAATTTCTGTTTTTATGTTAAACCCATTTATTTTTTTATTCAAGAGAAAAACCCTATAATTTATGTTTTCTCTGATTTTGCAAAAAAATATACAGGCTGTATATAACAACCTGTACATTTTGCACATTCTTGTTTATGAATTAACATAGTCTATGATCACTTTGACTGCTTTTTCCATATCCATCCGTACCATATTAATAATTATGATATTTGATGATATCCTGCTAAAAATTCATCCAGCCCTTTACATGCCTTTTTCAGCTGATCTATATTAGGAAGATATACGATTCGGAAATGATCCGGTTCTTCCCAGTGGAATCCTCCTCCATGAGTCAGAAGAATATGTTTCTCTTTAAGGAAATCCAAAACAAATTTTTCATCATCCGTAATGTTAAATTTCTTTATATCGATCTTAGGGAAAATATAAAATGCGGCTTTCGGTTTTACCGCACTGATTCCCGGTATCTCATTTAACGCCTCATAAATATAATTACGCTGTTCGTATACACGACCTCCCGGAAGCAAAGCTTCATCCGTTGTCTTCGGTCCTCCTAAAGCAGTCTGAATAATAGACTGAGCTGGTACATTGGCACAAAGTCTCATGGATGACAATAAATTCAAACCTTCTATATATCCCTGAGCACGGGATTTATCTCCACTTAAACTCATCCATCCACAGCGATATCCCGCAATTCTGTGAGATTTAGACAATCCGTTAAATGTTACAACCATCAAATCCGGAGCCAGTGATGCTATGGAAACATGCTCCAGATCATCCATGACCAAACGGTCATAAATTTCATCTGAAAAAATAATCAGTCCATTTTCTCTGGCAACCTTAACGATATCCAGCAAAACTTCCTTTGGATACAATGCTCCTGTAGGATTGTTTGGATTAATGATGACGATACCTTTCGTATTTGGTGTTACTTTCTTCCGGATATCTTCAATATCAGGATACCACTCTGCTTCCTCGTCACAAATATAATGAACTGCAGTTCCTCCTGCCAAAGTTACAGATGCTGTCCAAAGAGGATAATCCGGTGCAGGCACCAATATTTCATCTCCCGGATTTAATAATCCCTGCATGGACATGGTAATCAATTCACTGACACCATTTCCTGTATAAATATCATCCACCCCCACATTTGGAATATTTTTATACTGACAATACTGCATAATCGCTTTCCTTGCCGAAAATAACCCTTTGGCGTCAGAATATCCTTCTGTGTCTCTCAGATTCATCATCATATCCTGAACAATCTCATCTGGTGCCATAAATCGAAATGGTGCCGGATTTCCAATATTCAATTTTAGGATATCCTTTCCCTCCCGAATCATACGATTAGCTTCATCCATAACCGGCCCTCTGATATCGTAACATACATAATCTAATTTTGATGATTTTTCAAACTTATCCATACTATCCTCCTACATCTGTTTTCTGACAATTGCATATTCATCATCCATCTGAAAATAAGGACAATCCCAATCACTGCTGCTCATAAATCTTGCCATTTCATCCTCATCCAGGTTTACTTCACACACATAATATTCATATTCTTCATCATACACATAATTACTGCAATATTCGCAGCCTGCACTTTTTCTTTTCTTTCCCAATTTCTATTCCTTCCATAAATTCTTTTCCAGCTCTTTAGCAAAATCCAAAAGAGACTTATATTTTCCAAATAGTAAATTATCTACCAAACTGGTATCTTTGACAAGGTCAGGAATAATGACCGGCATCATTCCTGCTCTATAAGCAGCGCGTATTCCATTGGCTGCATCTTCCAGTGCAATAGCTTTCTCTGGTGCAACATCCAGTCCCTTACAGGCAGTCAGATAAATTTCCGGTTCCGGTTTTCCGCGTTTTACCATGTTTCCGGTAACTACCATCTGAAAATAATCTCTGATACCCTCTCTTTTCAGATTCCCGAAAGCATGTTCCTGGCTGGAAGATGTTGCCACTGCCATCTTGATTCCATGTCTTTTTAAAAGATTTAACAGTTCATGTAATCCTTCCTTGGCTGGAACCCCACTGTCTTTTGACATTTCATAATAAGCATTCCTATATGTATCCATGAATTTCAGAAACGGAAACTCCTGTCCATAGTGTTTTTTAAAATATTTTTCCCTGTCATCACGATTAAGTCCCATGGTATTGACTATGTTATGTCCAAGAGGCCCATATCCCAGAATTTCTCCTGCCTGATCCCATGATTTCTGAACATATCTCTCACTGTCAAACATAAGACCATCCATATCAAATACAACAGCCTGTAATTCTTTTAATTTATGTAAATCCATTTGTCATACCTTCCCTGACTTCATATTTAAACTGTCAATTAAATATATTATAAGTCAAAAATATCAGGAGTACAATATAACCATAAAAACCTCCAAACTGATATAAGACAAAAAATTACTCAGTTTAGAGGTTTTTATTTTATTCTATGAACAAGTTATACTTTCAAATATTTGATCTACTGTCTGCAACATGCTTATTTTCTTTGCATTTCCCTGCTTTTTTCCTAACTGGACAATAGCTTTTAAGATTTCCAGATAATCTTTGTCTCCTATAGAAGCAAAACAGAACAGGAGATAAACTTTATTTTCCTTTTCGGTAAACTGGATTCCATCTTTTGAAACCAACAGACTTAAACAATCCTGATGAACCCCAAAATCTTTATTGGCATGAGCTAATCCCACGCCTTCACTTACTACAATATAATCACCGTATTCTTCTACATGTTCTATGGATTTTTCTATGTATCGAGGTTCAATATATCCTTTCTTTTCTAACGGCTCCGCCGATTTATACATTGCTTCTTTCCATGTCATCTGATTGTGGCATACCTGAATAAATTCTTTTTTTAACATTCCTTCCAATGCGTTTTTCTGTTTTTTTGAATTTGTTTTTTGATATTCTTCCACCGTCTCAGTAATCTTCTCACAAATCAGATTAGCCAGTTTCCTATCATCCACCACGTCCTGAATCATATTTTCTAACTGCTTTATTGTTGGCTTCATTGGACTTGATAAGACTTTCTGTTTTTGAAATGTCATTTTCTGAATTAGATTTAAATCTTCCATTTTTAAAAACGGATGTACTCTGATCACCGGATATTGATCCGTCTTTATGGAAACAGTAGAAATGATAAAATCAACTGTTACTTTTTTCATTTCTAACTGCTTTAGTACCTCATCTACTGCCAACACTCCTAAAATATTAAAATCAAAATAATTTTTAATCTGGGCTTCCAGATATTTTCCAGTAGCCATACTTCCTGGACAGACAATAATCACAGAAAGCCTTTGTACATACCTTCTGTTTCTTATAATTGCAACACAAATATGAATTACAATGGATTTCTTCATATTTTCGCTTAGTTTATATGATAAAAAACGCTCCAGAATAAAGCTGTTTTTATTTACCAGTTCTTCTAGATCTTCATAATTAATAAAACCATCATAATCATCCGGAAGTTGAACTTCATAATTTCCCCAATCCTTCATTTTCATAATATGCATTAATAATGAATCCATCAGCTTTGTATCATTAAGCAATCCATAATGAATCTCTTTATCTATTGCTTCAACAAAATGCATAATAACTTTATATAATTCAATTTCATCTACTGTTTTAACAAAAGAATACAATTTATGCTTTTCTAAATAGTTCTGAAAGTCTTCCATCATTTCCTGGGTAACATTGATATTTAACATATACCCTGCATATAAAATCATATGCTCAATTCCAGACAAATTTTTTTTATTTCGAATTAATCTTCCATCTTTTTTGCAAAAATTAAACACTACAAATAAATACAACACGATATCATAAAAAACATCTTCAATAAATACCATATTACATACCTGCATATATTCTTGCATATATGAAAAAATATCCGAAAAACTATAACGAATATTCATACGGTCAATGATCATTCTCTGAAAGAAACCATCATTTTTTATATTAATCGCTATCTCCCTGTACAGACTGGTTAATATCTCAATTTTTATTTTTTCACTGCATTTCAGAAACATGCCTTTTCCCGGGTCAACCATAAGTTCAGCTCCATAGTCTGCAAATTTATCCTTAATCCCTTCAATATCATTTACAATAGTAATTCGGCTAACATATAATTCTTCTGCAAATTTCTGCATAGTCAGATGTCGGCGACTGATGGTTAAAATCATCATAATATAAATCTGTCGTTCTTTTGTTGACAGCTTATACATATATGTATCCATTTCATAGAGATATTTCTCAACAATACTCTCATTAAAATCTTTTGCCTTTGCCAGCTCACCTTTTTCCGTAATAGATATTCCAGACATAGGAATAGTATTTAAAAACTGATTGATTTCTTTGATATCATTACGCAAGGTTTTCTGCGATATCTGATACTCAGCAGCAAGTTCTTTTATCGTTAAAATCCGATCACTGTTCTTTATGATTTTTTGTATAATCTCGGTACTACGCTTTCGCATATTTTTCCTCCCTGTTTTTTTAAAACAGAATAAGCGGAAATGTTTTTACTACATAGAAAAAACCCTTTTTTCAACTATTTCCTATATTCTGGACTTTTCCTTTTCTATGGGATATACTACTTAAATATTTAATGATAGGAGTAATAACCATGCAAATACTTAAAAACTTCCTAAAATACTATAAACCTTACAAAAAAGTATTCTTTTTTGATTTATTTTGTGCTGCCTTTATCAGTATTGTGGATTTAGCATTTCCTCAAATTCTTCGTGTTTTAACAAAAACCTTGTTTTTGCAGGATGCATCTATGATTCTTAAAAAGTTACCTGCCATTGGTATGATACTTTTATTCTTCTATATTCTTCAGGCACTGTGTAAATATTATGTCAGCTGTCAGGGACATATCATGGGTGCACAAATGGAACGCGATATGCGAAAAGAATTATTTGAACATTACGAAACTCTTTCTTTTTCTTATTATGACAAAAACAACACCGGTCAAATGATGAGTCGTATGGTTTCCGATTTATTTGATATTTCTGAAGCCGCCCATCACGGACCTGAAAATCTTTTTATTTCATTGGTAAAAATTATCGGGTCTTTCATTTTCTTATTTTTCATTCAATGGAAACTGGCTGTTATTCTTCTTCTGGTTGTATTGATCATGATTCTATTTAGCAGCAGTCAAAACAAACGCATGCAGAAAACATTTCTAGATAATCGAAAGAAAATAGGCCTGATTAACTCAACCTTACAAGACTCTCTTTCCGGCATACGTGTTGTACAATCCTTTGCAAATGAAGACATTGAACGGACCAAGTTTCAGCATGGCAATGAAGCTTTTCTTCTTTCTAAACGTGACAACTACAAAGCCATGGGGACATTTCAATGCGGAAATACCTTCTTTCAGGGTATCATGTATCTGGTATGCTTAATTGCCGGTGGATTTTTTGTAGCAAAAGGTGACATGACTGCAGGAGATCTTGCAATGTATGCACTATATATAGGAATATTTATCAGTCCTATTCAGATTCTTGTAGAACTTACTGAAATGATGCAGAAAGGATTTTCTGGTTTTCGCCGTTTTCTTGATATTGTAGAAACGCAACCGGAAATTACAGATTCTCCAGATGCGCAACCGATTCAAAATCCTTATGGTGATATTGAATATAAGGATGTAAATTTTAGTTACGAAGATAATGAAATCGTCTTAAATCATATTAATTTTACCATTAAATCAGGCAAATCCATTGCCTTAGCTGGCCCGTCCGGTGGTGGAAAAACCACCATTTGTTCTCTACTTCCACGATTTTATAACATTACAGGTGGACAGATTACTATTGGAGGACAAAACATCAAAGATATTTCTTTAAAAAGTCTAAGGAATTCCATTGGACTTGTACAACAGGATGTTTATTTATTTAACGGATCTGTCAAAGAAAATATTGCCTATGGAAAACCAGATGCTTCTATGGAAGAAATTATTGATGCTGCAAAAAAAGCAAATATTCATGATTTTATTATGGAATTGCCCGACGGATATGACACCTTTGTTGGCGAACGTGGAACCCGATTATCCGGTGGACAGAAACAGCGGATTTCCATTGCCCGTGTATTCCTAAAAAATCCGCCAATCCTTATTCTTGATGAAGCCACCAGTGCTTTGGATAATGAAAGCGAACGCCGTATTCAAAAAAGTCTGGAGGAGCTGGCAAAAGACCGCACCACCATAACAATTGCACATCGTCTTTCTACCATAAAGAATGCAGATGAAATCTTAGTCATTGATCAGCACTCTATTCAGGAACGAGGCAATCATGATGAACTAATGAAACGAAATGGGTTATATGCAAAATATTATAAAATGCAATTTGAAGGATTCGAAAGCCTGGATATATAGATGATTACATTGTATGTAGTAAAGCGGAGATATCTCTTTTGAGATTCTCCGCTTTTGGGGTTCTTATATGTAATTTTCCTTATAATTTTTCTTTTAAACGTGGTGTTCTTATAATTTGCACAATTAATGGAATAACCATAATAAACCAGACGATTGGTTCTGCTATGATAACTCCTGTATAATCAAGCCATGGAACAAGTGTCGCTGCAATCACAACTTTCCCAACCATTTCAAATCCACTTGAAATCAATGGTGTGATCCGGTCACCAATTCCCTGCATAACATTTCTTACAACACTGATCACTGCCGGCACATAATAAAAAATCGTATCAAATTTCAAATAATTTGTTGCATTCACAATAACTGCTTC
Organism: Anaerostipes faecalis; assembly: GCF_018982945.1. Taxonomy (GTDB): domain Bacteria; phylum Bacillota; class Clostridia; order Lachnospirales; family Lachnospiraceae; genus Anaerostipes; species Anaerostipes faecalis. The sequence continues at coordinate 177,215 of NZ_JABRXE010000003.1, forward strand.
TTTGCGACTTCCCGTTACCATATAGACTAATTGTGATCCAATCGTATAGCTTGCGATCATCGCCAATGTTGACCATACACATGTATAAATAATTGCCAGTTTCATTCCTTTTTTAATTCTGTCAATCTTTCCTGCACCCATATTCTGTCCACAAAATGTTGCCATTGTCTGTCCAAAGACACTAAACATGATCATATACATTTCTGTGATCTTTCGTGCTGCTGTATGTGCTACGATAATCTCTTGTCCAAGCTTGTTGATCGCTGTCTGTAATGTCAGAGATCCAATATTTACAAGGGAACTCATAAATCCCATAGACATCCCGGAACCAAGCATTCCCTTGATCATTCCTGACTCTAACCCTTTGAAGTCGTTTTTATTTAAACGTAGCAGTTCATATTTATGAACCATATAAAAACTACAAATAATCAACGCAATAAACTGCGCCAGAACTGTCGCCGCTGCTGCACCCCATGTTCCTGTTTTCCATATTGCGACAAATAAAATATCTCCTCCAATATTCAATCCAACAGAAATCGCAAGGATCAATAGTGGGGTTATTGTATCTCCGATTGCTCGCATAATCCCCATCAAAATATCATAAAACATTGTCACCCATAATCCGACAATAATGATTAGAATGTACTGTTTGGCTGTTATAAATAATGCTGAAGGAACATTCAAAAATCTTAAGATCGGATTGATAAATATCGTTCCCACAAGAATAAGAACAATGGAAATAACAGCACCTAATATAATTGCGATTGCAAATGACTTTCTTACTCTCTTTGTATCTCCGGCTCCAAATTTCTGTGCTGTGGTGATCGCAAATCCGTTTGTCAACCCTAACAGGAACCCAACGATCAGATTACTAATGGTTGTTGTTGCACCGACCGCTGCCAGAGCCTTTTCTCCAAGAAAACTTCCAACAATTCTCGTATCTGCGAGACTATATGTAAGCTGTAGGAGATTCCCTAAAAATATCGGCAATGCAAAACTAAACAGCAAACTCGAAATCTTGCCTTTTGTCAAATCTTTCATTAAATACTATCTCCTGATATCTAGAACCAAACATCTCCGCTGGAACAGTTTTTTACTGATCAGCAATTGGATTAAAATCAATGCTTATGACCTTAATGGCAGTGATGTCCACACTGATGGTCATGATTTCCACAATCATGTCCTTCTTCATGGTGATGATTACATTTCGCATTTGGATCATTTACAAGATTTCCCTGTAAAAATGCTTCTACCTGAGCATCTGCATCTCCAAATGCTCCTGCAACCAATTGAATTCCACACTGTGCCAGTGCCTGAATAGCACCCATTCCGATTCCTCCACAAATCAATACAGAAACTTCTTCTTCATCTAAGAAACCTGCCAATGCACCATGTCCGCTTCCATTGGTATCAATGACTTTAGAAGAAACTACTTTATTATCTTCTACCTTATATACTTTAAACTGTTCTGTATGTCCAAAATGCTGGAATACCTGTCCATTTTCATATGTAACTGCAATATTCATATCGTTTATCTCCTTTTACAACAATTTTTCTTACATGTCTTTTCTGACATATGTCTCATATTAATTTATCTCTATTTTTAACATATATCAATAACTAATTTGAACATTGACATAAGTTTTAAAACATCCGATACTTATAATAAAACAAATGAAAGGACCCTTTGAATTATGAAATCTTCTTCAAATTTAAAATCGCTTTTAAAAAATATAGATCACAAAGGATACCCTGCCTACAAAAGCACACAGGGAGAATACGATTTTCAATCTTATATATTAAGTATTAACCATGTACAAGGAGATCCCTTTGCCTCTCCTTCTAAATTAAGTATCCGGGTTTCGGGAAAAACTGCCGGATTCCCTAAAAGTTACTTCAATACTTCATTTAAACGAATTACTTTACAGGATCATCTGACCCGTTTATTTGGAAAAACTCTGGAAAAATTTAATTTTAAGGCAAAAGGTTCTGGAAAAAGCGGTCTGATTTCTATCAGTCATTGCGGACAGGAAGTTTTAGAACGAACTGCCTGTATTATAAATCCCGCTAACGGAGATGTTACAGTACATTTTGAAGTGGGATTTCCTGCCAATGGGCGTTCCATTAATTCCAGAGAGCTGGAGAAAATTTTATTTACATTTTTACCAGACTGTATTCAATCATCACTTTTTTATAAGAATATCAATCAGAAAACTTTGGAACAGACCATTTACCTCTCCGAAGATCAGCACTATATCCGAGAACAGCTTCCTATGCTTGGTTTGACTGCATTTGTAGCAAACGGTTCCATCCTTCCAAGACAAAGCGGGGTTTCTCAAAAACCTTTAATGGATGCAGTACCTTTTGTATCCCCTGATACATATGAGATTACCTTGAACCTTCCTCATAAAGGACCGATAACAGGAATGGGTATCCCAAAAGGTATCACTCTGATCGTCGGCGGCGGGTATCACGGAAAATCTACCCTGCTCAAAGCTTTGGAACTAGGGGTATATAATCATATTGCAGGAGATGGTCGTGAATACGTTATCACTGATGATTCTGCCATGAAAATCCGTGCAGAAGATGGCCGAAGCATTAAAAAGACTGATATTTCCATGTTTATTAACCATCTGCCAAACAAAAAGGATACTTCCTCTTTCTGTACTGAAGATGCCAGCGGAAGTACATCCCAGGCAGCTAATGTAATCGAAGCAATAGAGGCAGGGACTTCCCTGTTTTTAATTGATGAAGATACCAGTGCAACAAACTTTATGATACGTGATGAACTTATGCAAAGAGTCGTTCATCGTGAAAATGAACCTATTACACCTTTTATTGAAAGAGTAGGAATACTTTATGAAAAACTTGGAATTTCTTCCATTATTGTTGCAGGAAGCTCTGGTTCCTATTTTCATATTGCAGATCATATTCTGCAAATGGACCAGTATATTCCAAAAGATATCACTGCCTTTGCAAAAAAAGAAGCCCAGGCTTTCCCTTCAGTTATGATTTCTGAAGTCTCTATAGACATTCCTTCTTTCTGCCGTAGTTTCTCCTGCAGCAAAGAATTTAAGGGAAGTCGCCGGATTAAAATGAAAACTCTGGGAAAAGATGCTTTCTCCATCAATAGAGAAACTGTGGATCTCCGTTATGTGGAACAGCTGATTGATTCTGAGCAGACAGCAGCTCTTGGATACTCTCTTATGTTTTGTGAGCTTCATCTTATGGATGGTAAAAAGACAATCAGGGAAGTTGTTGATCAGTTATTTAAGATCATATCATTCAAAGGACTCTCTGCTGTTTTAGATTGCCAATATGTAAAATCGAATCTTGCCATGCCTCGAAAACAGGAGGTATTTTGCTGTTTAAATCGCTACCGGTATCTATAGAAAAAAAGAAGTACGAAACAGTTTTGCTTCGTACTTCTTCTCTTTATAAACTTTCAGCTCTCTCAAGAGCTTTATCAATGTTTTCACAAAGATTTTCCCTGCCGATCAGTTCCAATAATCCTTTCTTTTTCATAACCTGATAAGGCTGCTTCTGTACATGAGATAAAATCAATGTTATATTCCGCTTTTTACATTCCATCAGAACATTAGATAAATGATTCATAGATGTGGTATCCAATGCAGGAATACTTCTCATTCGAATAATTATTTTGCGAATCTGACCTCTTTTCGGTCCATTCATGCTCCTTGTAATTACTTCCAGAAATTTATCAGCTGCCCCAAAAAACATTGGACCGTTGATCTCATATACCAAAGTATCTTTCGGTACTTTTCGAAGTTGAATACTTTCCGGATCGTCTGCTTCCTCTTCATCGTCTACATATTTCCAGCTGGAAATCTCTGTTACCTCTGACATTCTCTTTATAAACAGAAGGCAAGCCAGCATCATTCCAACCTCTATTGCGACAACCAGATCAAATATAACGGTCAATACAAACGTGGCAATTAATATAATAGTATCACTTTTTGGAGAAGTTTTTACTACATTTACAAACTCTCTCCATCCACTCATATTATAAGCTACCATGATTAAAATTGCTGCAATGGTAGGCATTGGTATCAGTGCTGCATAAGGCATTAAAATAACCAGCACAAGAACCAGCACAAGTGCATGTACCATTCCTGCCACCGGAGTTCTCCCTCCATTTTTTATGTTGGCTGCTGTTCTTGCAATAGCACCGGTTGCAGGAATTCCACCAAACAGACCTGATGCCATATTTCCAACTCCCTGAGCAATCAGCTCCATATTGGAACGATGTTTCCCTCCAATCATACCGTCTGCCACTACACAAGAAAGCAGCGATTCAATGGCTGCAAGAATGGCAATGGTCATGGCATCCGGCAGCAAAGTCTGCACCATGGAAAATGTAAAATGTGGAACACGAAATACCGGAAGACTGTTACTGATCTTATACAGACTTCCTATTGTATTCACATTAAGATTAAAACCTTTCACCATAGCGATTCCAGCCAGAACCGCCAATAAAGATCCCGGAATCTTTCCATTAATCTTTGGCCATATAACAAGAATCAGAATTCCTGTTATTCCTACGGCCAAAGCCTGAGGATTCCATGTAGATGCACACATAACAGCTTCTCTTAGCTTCTCCACTGTTTCAATTGGCGCATTCTTAAATGAGAGGCCAAATAAATCTTTCACCTGTCCAATGGCAATGGTCACGGCTATACCTGCTGTAAATCCTGTAGTTATGGTATATGGAATAAATTTAATCAGTACTCCCATTTTAAAGATTCCCATAAGGATCAGAATCAGACCTGCCATAATAGTTGCAAGAATCAATCCATCCATTCCATTTCTAGCTACAATATTTCCAACAATAGCTGCAAAAGCCGCTGTAGGACCAGCAATCTGCACCCGGCTTCCACCCAGAAAGGAAATGAGAAATCCTGCAATAATTGCCGTGTATATTCCCTGTTCTGGTCTTACCCCAGAAGCAAGTGCAAGCGCAATTGATAATGGCAGTGCAATAATAGCCACAATAATTCCTGCAATTACATCCTTTGCAAATTGTTCTTTTGAGTAATCTTTTAGTGTCGTAAATAATTTTGGTACCAGCATACTATCTCCTCTTTTGTAATTTATTGCAACTGCTATCTACATTTCCCAAAACAGCGCGCAACATGCATAATTTTACCATACATATGGAACTGATACCACACGTTTTTATAACATTTTACATATGCATTTTCTAACAACCTCATATGCATTATCCTGCAGATGAATACCATCTATAGTATATTCTCTTGGAAGCTGTCCATCTGCACCTATCAGATGGCAAAACACATCTATATATTCTATTTTATTTTCATCACACAGCCTCTGAATTTCTCCATTGATCCGCTGAATTTCCTCATTGGATTTTCCATCTGCCCAGGAAGGCATCAAGCCAATTCTTTTCGTATATGCAGGGTACATAGATTCCACTATCAATCTTACCTGAGGAAGTTCTTTTCTGATACGAAGTGCCAGATTCACCAGACGTTTTGCAACAATATCATATCCGAGATATAAAGATAGCAGAAAATCATTAGCACCACCCTGCATCAGTACAATATCCGGTTTATGTGCAATCACATCATACTGAACTCTGGCCCCCATTTCCGCAATAGTATCTCCAGCCTGTCCGCTGTTGATAATCTCGGCATCGATATCGTTTAACTTATCCATAGGGAAATAATCCGTCAAAGAATCCCCAAACATTACGATCTTTTTCTGTTTCACTTTTCTTCCTCCCTTTCGCAACAAAGCGGACAAGTCCGCTATCAGCTCCCTGTATCCCTCAATCATGAGGGACTTGTTACGCTTTAGCGTAACAAGATTTTTCCTAATGAAATAAAAAATAAGCAGAGACTGTATAAATCTCTGCTCATATTATAACATACCTTAACGGTGTCTTCTGCTATTTCACTTCTCCGCCTTCTACAACCAGATTTTCAGGATCTGCTGCATCTCCATAAACTGGTTTTAATGTCTTTTCATAATCCTTATGGAAAAAGTTTTCTTTTCCAAGATCTTTGATTTCTTCATTGATCCAGTTTAACAGTTCCTTATTGCCTTTCTGGACAGCTGGTGCAATAGTATCAATATTTCCAATGGAATCAACTCCCACTTTAAATCCTTTATTTTCAATTGCCCATGCAAGAACCTCTGTATTATCTGTAGATAAGGCATCTCCTCTTCCGTCTAAAAGAGCATTAAATGCTTCGCTATACTGATCAAATTTTAATAGTTTAACACCTTTTCCATGTTTTGTGAAATATGTCTCTGCTGTTGTTCCCTTGCTGACAATCAGTGTTTTCCCCTTTAACTGACTTTCTTTGGTAATCAGTTTCTTTTCAGGTGAAACAATACCTAATGCAACCTTCATATACGGCAGGGCAAAATCTACCTGCTCAGCACGCTCATCGGTTACCGTAAAGTTTGCAAGAATAATGTCAACCTTTCCCGTTGTCAGATATTCCACACGACTGGCAGCTTCTACCGGCACATATTTTACCTTAACACCAAGATCTTTTCCAATACGATTTCCAAAATACACATCATATCCCTGATATTTTCCTTTTTCATCTACATATCCAAAAGGTTTTTTATCACTAAATACACCTATCACAATCTGTCCACTGTCTTTGATTTCCTCCAAAGATCTTGCTTTTGTCTTGCTTTCTGTTTTAACTGCTGAATTCTGCTGTTCGTCTTTCTTCCCACATGCTGTTAACAATGCTGCTGTTAAAACAAAAGCGGTTAATAATACCAATATTTTTTTCATCTTTCTCATCCTCTTTCTTTATGACTAAAATTCAAACACATTTAAAAACTGTCTTGCCCGTTCTGTCTTAGGCTTTTTAAAAAACTCTTTCGGGCTGTTTTCTTCTATTATTTTCCCCTGATCCATAAAAATAATCCTGTCTGCCACTGCTTTGGCAAACTGCATTTCATGGGTAACTATTACCATCGTCCTCCCTTCTTTTCCCAGTTCCAGCATTACATCCAGCACTTCTCGAACCATCTCCGGATCCAGAGATGCCGTCACCTCATCAAACAAGATAACCTCAGGATGCATACATAATGCCCTTACAATGGCCACCCTCTGCTTTTGTCCTCCTGAAAGCTGTCTTGGATAATCATCTTTCTTATTGTAAAGACCTACTCTTTTCAGCAGTTTTTCTGCTTCCTTTACAGTTTCTTCCCTGGTCCGGTGCTGAGCTTTTTCCGGTGCCAGAATAATATTTTTTAATACATTCATATGAGGAAATAAATCGTAACTTTGAAAAACCATGCCGATTTTCTGACGAATCTTATGAAGATTCTTAACATTTCCGGAAATTTTTTCTCCATCCAGATAAATCTCCCCGCCCTGGATTTCTTCCAGAGCATTGATACATCGAAGCAGAGTACTTTTACCACATCCTGAAGGGCCCAGAACCACAACCACTTCCCCTCTTTTAACAGAAAATGATACATCCTTCAAAACCTCCTGGTTTCCAAAAGATTTTCTCAGATTTTTTATTTCAAGTACTGGATTTTCCATTCTACTCCTCCTAATCTTTCCATTTTTCTTCTAAACGTGCCGCCAAAAGGGATACAGGATAACAGATAATAAAATACAAAAAGAAAATCACCCCATATATCCATAATGCTGCATCCGGCTTGGTCAGTCTGGCTGCCTCTATCATCTGCTGACCGATTTTAACAACTTCTACAACTCCAATCAGTACAACCAAAGATGTGGTCTTTATCATTCTGGTAACCAGATTCATAGCCTGTGGAATCAATCTTTTCGCTGCCTGTGGAATTAGAATATATAAATAAATCTGTGTATTGGTAAGTCCCAATGCTTTCCCGCTTTCACTTTGATGTACGGGAATGGATTCAAGAGCTCCTCGAACCAGATCTCCCATTTCGGCTGTTCCCCAAAGTACAAAAACAATCACAGAGGCCAGTTCGCCGCCTAAATCCCATCCCAGATGCTTTGCTGTGCCAAAGTAAACCAGAAACAGTAAAACCAGCTGTGGCATAATCCTGATAAATTCCAGATATACTTTCGTAATTCCCTTGATAACAGGATTTTTAAGCATCATAATGACTCCCAGGACAATCCCCAATATTATGGAAAAGAAAACGGAAATCAGCGAAATCCTGATGGTTACCCATAAACCACCCATAAGTCTTATAAAATTGTCTCCTTGAAATAGAACACTAATCCCCAGATCCTGCAAAACGAAGTCTCCTTTCCAGATAAGTAAAAATTATGGAAATTGGTAATAAAAGAATCAAATAGGATACCACAAGCATCAATAATGCTTCATCGGTTTTATAATATAATCCTATTAAGTCTTTTGCCACATGCATCAAATCTGCCAGTGCAACAATACTAAACACTGAAGTTTCCTTGATTAAAAAAATAACATTTGCACCGATTCCCGGAACTGCCACTGCAGCAGCCTGCGGCAATAAAATATAAAAGAATACCTGCTTTTTAGTAAGTCCCAGACTCAATCCGCTTTCTGTCTGTATTTTATCCACAGCCTCCATACCGCTTCGAAATGCTTCTGCCATATAACTTCCACCTAAAAAAATCAGCCCGGCAGCAGCACAGGTTTCTGAATCTAATATAATTCCCATTTTAGGAAGTCCAAAATACAGAAAAAACAACTGAATCAGAAGTGGCGTATTTCTTGATAATTCAATATAAATCCCTACAACCTTTGCTATAACCGGAACCTTATAGTAACGAATAATTCCGCAAAAAAGGCCTACGGCTAAAGAACCTATGATTCCAATGCAGGCAATTTTCATGGTAAGAAAGGCTGCTTCTTTATATAGACCACTATACTGCATTATAAAATTCCAGTCCAAACTATCACCTCATCTTTTCATATAAATCAGATATGAATAATAATATATTCTTTTTGTTATAAAAAGTCAAGTCCTTATTATATTCTTATTCAAGACTAACAAGGTCTTTCCTAATGAACTAAAAAAGGATATATAAAATATCATAATTTCATACATCCTTTTGTGTTCTTTTCAGTTTTATCGTTGCCGTTTCTTAATTATTGTTATCAGACAATTTATCTAGTTCTTCTTTGGAGATGACATCCATCAGATAATTTTTTGATGTCACCTGATTCTCCATGTATTCTTCCCGCAGCTGCCGGCTGGCTTCTTCTATATCTTTTTTAAATTCTCTGGCAGATAACAAACGGCACCCCTGTCCCCGGATAATAATCTGCTCCAGCCCATCAGAAGTTGCCACTGTCACATCATATTTACGTCCATGCTCATGAGCAAACTTTTCAATATACTGATCTGCAGTCTCAGCTTCTTTCGTATATACTATATGGATATTATGATAATCTAAAACCTCAGTATCATGTCCCTTTACTCTGTATGCATCAAAGACAACTATCAGTTCCATTCTTTTTATTCCCTGATAATTACAAAGCAAATCCATTAGCTTTCCACGGGCAGCATCAATATTTTCATCTGCCAGTTCCTTTAAATCCTTCCAGGCATAAATAATATTATATCCATCCACCAGCAGATATTTTTTAGACATATCTCTCGTTACAGATGACTTAACTGCAGATGATCTGTAATCTTCTGCTTTTCTCTGGATTTTCTTCTTTTTCCATTTGCTTTTATTATGCTGATTTGCATAATAAGTCTGTTCAAGAATCCTGTCTATTTCCTCTGTATCAATGGTTTCTTCTTCAATATATGCTCTACGTTGTGCCAGTGTATCTTCTTTTTCATCTGTTTCCCGACTTGAATCCATCAGTACACTTTCCAAATGCATATGATCCTTCACCTGATTCCATGGTACATAATAACCTGCTCCATGAGAACAAAATACAGAACCTGATGGATTGTCTGTATCTCCATCCGGGTCATATCCTGTAGCAGCAATAACCTCATCTGCATTATGACATAATTCATAACCTTTTAGATCACAAAACAACCTTCCCGTTCCTTTTGTATAGGCAATGACTTCTTTTTGATAATCCTGCATACATGCCACCGGTGCTGTTCCTGTTAAAACAGACATTTCACCTTCCGTTTCCGGTGTTTCAAAAGCTCCATGCATTTTTTCAATATCAGTCATTGCTCTTCCTACCATTGCCTGAGGAATTTCCAGCCGAAATTCATAATATGGTTCAAGCAGTACTGATTCAGCCTGCATTAATCCCTGACGAACGGCCCGGTACGTTGCCTGACGGAAATCTCCACCTTCGGTATGTTTTTGATGAGCACGTCCTGCCGCCAGTGTGATTTTTATATCTGTAATAGCCGCTCCTGTTAAAACACCCTGATATTCTTTCTCCATTAAATGGGTAATAATCAGTCTCTGCCAGTTGCGATCCAGATCATCCTCGCTGCACTGTGTATCAATCACAACTCCGCTGCCTCTCTCTCCCGGCTCCATCAGTAAATGTACTTCTGCATAATGACGCAGTGGTTCAAAGTGTCCCACACCTTCCACAGTATTGGCAATGGTTTCCCTATAAACAATATTCCCTGTGCCAAACTCAACTTCCACACCAAACCGATCCGAAATCAGACTTCTCAGAATCTCAATCTGTACTTCTCCCATCATCTGTACCTGTATTTCCTGTAAATCCTCTTTCCAGACAATATGGAGCTCTGGTTCTTCCTCTTCCAGCTGACGAAGTTTTGGAAGCATTGTAGCCGGACTGGCTTCCGGCGGCAGTATCATCTGATATGTAAGCACCGGTTCCAGCACTGGTTCATATCCGGTATTCTCCAGTCCCAGACCTTCTCCCGGCTTTGTCCTGGACAATCCTGTCACGGCACAGATTGTTCCTGCACAAGCCTCTGCTGCCATTTCAAATTTTTCACCGGAATATATTCGAATCTGATTAATTTTTTCCTCTGTATCTCCATTGGCAATTAAAGATTTCACCTTTAATGTTCCACCGGTAACTTTTAAATGAGTGAGGCGATTTCCCTGTTCATCTCTTGATATTTTAAATACTTTTGCCCCAAACTCCTGTGGATACTCTGGCATCTGTACATAACATTCAATCCCCTGAAGAAATTCTTCCACTCCCTGCAGTTTTAATGCAGATCCAAAATAACACGGAAATATCTTCCTGTCGGCAATCAGGCTCTTGATCTCTTCTGTCTCGACAATACCATTTTCAAGAAATCTTTCCAGTACTTCTTCATCTGTCATGGCTGCATTTTCCATAAAATCTTCGTTTTCTGTATTCGTAAAATCTATACATCCATCATCCAGACGATTTTTCAGTTCATAGAGCAATGCTTCTTTATCTGTTCCCTGCTGATCCATCTTATTGACAAATAAAAACACCGGTATTTTGTATTTTTTTAAAAGACTCCATAAAGTCCTGGTATGTCCCTGTACACCATCTGCACCACTGATTACCAGAATAGCATAATCCAGAACCTGTAATGTTCGTTCCATTTCTGCAGAAAAATCCACATGTCCCGGTGTATCCAGTAAAGTAATTTCCACCTCTTTTAATGGTACCACTGCCTGTTTAGAAAAGATCGTAATCCCCCTTGCCCGTTCCAGATCATAAGTATCCAGAAAGGCATCTCCATTATCAACACGACCCATTTTTCTAATATTTCCACTTGTATATAAAATTCCTTCTGACAAAGTTGTTTTTCCTGCATCTACATGCGCCAGAATTCCAACGGTTAATTTTTTCATTTTTTTCTCATTTCTATATTAATCTTGTTTTTTTTATTATAACAAATGAAAAAAAGATGTCCATGAACAGTTCTATTTTTATAATATCTTTTCATAATACTTGATTCTTTCTACTTTTTCTGTAGAAGGACCATCTTTAAATGTTAGTCCCATCCAGATATCCAGCAGATATAAAGCCAATTGAGGGGCGATTATCCTGGCTCCCATACACATAACATTTCCATTATTACTTAGAATAGACCGTTCTGTTGAAAACGGATCATGGCATACTGCTACACGGATACCTGGAACTTTATTTGCTGTCATTGCCATTCCAATCCCGGTTCCGCATACAAGCACTCCTCTTTTGCAATCTCCTTCTGTTATTTTTTTGCAGGTTCTAACTGCCACATCTGGATATAATTCAATCTCTCCCTCATAAACTCCATTATCCACAACGTCATGTCCTGCCTTTATAAGATGCTTTTTTATGATTTCCTTTAATTCATATGCAGCTTCATCACATCCTAAAGATATTTTCATATTACCATCCTCCTAATCTTCTTCCGCAAATGCATCCCATGGAATATTTATTTTTTCACCTTTTGTAATCACATCATCTATATGCAGTAATAACGGATAATCACTTTCTTTTACTATTCCCCGCTTAGCCATATCGCGAACTGCCTGTGCAGTTCTCTGAGCAATAACAACAGCTTCCAGTGTTTCTCCTGCTAACATTTCTCTGGCTTCTTCGTAAGGTATTCCTTTTCCAAGCAAAATTCCGATTCTGCGACTTCTTCCATTGTGAACCGTCACATACAAATCTCCCACTCCGTGAATAAGATTTTTTTGTTTTCCTCCTACTACTGCTAAAAGTCTAGACATTTCTTTCATACTCTGTCCAAACAACAACGCCTGAGCATTGTATAAATTCATCCCATCTTCTCTGAGTTCTTCCATTCCAATAGCTGTTGCTGTTGCCATTGCATACCCGTTTTTCAAAGCAACCGCACACTCAACCCCGGTAATGTCTGTAGATAAACTAATGTGATAATAATCTGTTTCCATTAATTTTTTAAACATTTTTAATACTTTCATATCACGCCCGCAAAATGCTACATGCGTCTGATCATGCATTGCAACCTTTAACGCAATACATGGTCCTCCAATGGCATTCAAACAAAGTTTTTTACCTCCGGGAATCATTTTTTCCCAATAATGTGGATATGGAACTAAAGTTCCTTCATCATTAATCAGTCCTTTTGTAACTGTAATCACCGGTACATTTTCAGGAATCAGAGGAAGAATCTCATTTCCAAACCAGTCAACTCCAAAACTGCTCACACCTCCAATTACCGCATCTGTTCCTATCAGTGCATCATTAAGTTCCTGAATCTGATAATATTTTACAGAATTGTAAAGTGTAGCTTTTAATGTAATATGGTAATTGTCTTTTCTCAAATGATCTATAATATCCTTATCAATATGTGTTCCTACAAGACGCACTTCATGTCCATTTTCTATTAACGGAAATGTCAATGCTGATCCCATTTGTCCCGCTCCTATAATCGTAATAATACTCATAAACTGACCTTCTTTCTGTACAACAACATCTGCTTCTTTTATGAATTAATTGTATCGAAATCTTGTCGGTACTTAAAGAACAGCTCTTTTCCTTAAAAAAGTAAAAAAATGGTCTTTACACAATCTCACAATATTTTTTTTCCATTTCCCTCATTACCGCAAACATCTCTTCCGGCGTTTTGACTTTATCTATTTCTGTTCGTAACTCCTTATTTCCAAACAAACTTACCAGATTATATATAATGTGATTTATGCTTTGTCCATCCTGAATTCCAAAAACTGCAAAATAGAATACAGGATGTTCACCAGTATATAAAACCGGCTCTTTTAAACGAATAAGACTGGCAGATTCTCGTTTCACTTCTCTTTCTAAAAATGCAATAATCACTCCCTGACAAAGAATTGCATTTTTTCCATTACTCTTTAAATATTCTATCACTTCGTTAATCTGACTTTCTTTTATAGAACCTTCCAGACTCAGCAATATCCCTGCTGCTTTTGCTGCATTTTCCCAGGAATCGTATTTCTTATCAAAACAAATGGATGCAGGTGAGAAAAACTGTGTTAGAGATTTTCTGGCACTTTCTTTTTTCTGATGCTTTTCGTACCCCATAAAACTTTCTACTGGATTTTGGCAAAAAATTCTCTTTTTCTTCTGTATTTCCACTGCCATATTCTGAATTTTGTTAATATCCTCCTGATTAACCATAGGACTTGACACAAGAACATATGGAATTTCGATATTATCCAGCGGAATCGTGGAAATCACCATTTGAACTCCAGATTTTTTAATTTTTTGAATATTATGAACTGACATAATCTCCGTGACATTTATTATATGATCTAAAATCTTTAGCTTTGCAAGCATTAGCTGGGCAGTTCCTCTTCCTGCAGTACATACAATCGCAGTAGGAATAATACTTTTTTAATAGTTTCTGCTCTGCTTTTTTCCCATACTGCTGCAAAATAAGTAACAATAAAAGATATTTCATCTTCAAAAAATTTACAATGAATCACTTCTTCAATCAATTTAATACGTTCTTTTACCTCATTATATATTTGAGGATATGTATCCTGTATTTCTTTTCCAATGGGATTAACCAGTATTTCCCCTGATTGAATTCTGTGAATCGCCGCCCGCATATGATCAATTAAAATATCAAATATACTTTTCTTCCAATAACAGTTCTATTTTTTACCTTTTTTCCTATAAAGAGGAAGAAGACATTTTCCACAGAAAATGTCTTCTTCAAAATCCATAACTTTTCAGATATCTCCTTGCATCATACTACAGATTTGTTCTATCAGCAAATTTTATCGCAACTGCAGAAAAGGACATTTCCCTTATCAGAAGCATTTGCTTCCAATTGAGAAAATGTCCTTTTTCAGAATTTATGGAGTAACTAATTGGAGTACCTAACTATTATAGATATCTATATCTAATTCTTTTTCTTTATAATTAACGATAACATTTGTTGCTGCATCACCAACAACATTCAGTGTAATAACCGCCATTCCCGGCAGATAACTGATTGCCAGTACCAATGCATAACCTACCATACATAACTCGGAATTTAATCCCAGTCCAGACATGATAACAAAAATCAAAGTCGTTCCTGCAACCGGGATGGCAGGTGTTCCCATTGCAACACAAATAGATAAAAATGCTGCCGTTATCAGCTGTGCAGGTGTAATATCCATTCCTGCAGCCGTGGCAATAAATGTAATTGCCATCATATGCATTGCTGTAGTACCGTTCATATTAATGGTCATTCCTGTTGGTAATACAAAACTACTAATCTCATCACTGCATCCAAGCTCTTCGATGCATGTCTTTCGATTTAATGGAAGTGTTGCTGCAGAAGATTGTGTTGCTGCCGCAAACATTCCAACCTTAAAAATTTTCTTTGCGAATTTCATAGGATTTAATCCAGTTAAAATAAAGATTCCAGCTGGATAAAGTGTTGCCACCAGCACCAGACTCATGACAATAGTTGCAATCATAAATGCTAATGTTGGTTTGATATATTCAACCCCATATGTTGCAAAAGTTCTTGCAAGCATACAGAAAATGGCGATCGGACTGATTTTATTGATCAGGAAATCCATATATACCTGAACAATGCTGCTAAGACATTCCATTAATTTTTTCATCGGTGCTGCTTTTTCACCAAGAACATTCATGGATAATCCAAGAATAACCGCAACTACTACAACCGCAAGAATACTTGTATTGGTTCCTAATACTTCTACTACATTGGATGGAACCGCATTTACAATTGTTGTTAATGGGTTGTATGCTTCCAGTGTTGCAACATTTCCTGTGTCTGCAACCGGAAGGTTTACAGAAAACCATCCCATGGATTTAATAAAGTAAGCAAAGCAGCCTGCAAGAAATGCTCCTACACAATAAAATCCAACAAAGGTTCCTATTGTCTTTCCTGCAATTTTCCCCAGTCTCTGTGGATCTGCCATACTGCATAATGCAATACTAAGAGAAGATAAAACCAGCGGTACAATTGCCAGCTGCAAACCTCTCATGAACAGCTGCTGTATTATGTAAAATATTCCCAAAGAATAAAATCCTTTTTCCTGAGTTATGTCCTGGAAAAAGATACGATTCAGCCAGTTCCATAATCCATCATTTCCACTTGCAGCTGTTGATTCTCTTAACCATAGACAGAGAACTCCCACCAGGATTCCCCCTGCCATGGCAATCATGATTTTCGTCATAATTGACATACTTTGTTTTTTCTTTCCCATTTTGCACCTCCGTTCCAGACAGTCAGGCAGGGATAGCGCACCTTACTGTCTATTTGGAAGCAAAAGTCATGCAGTGAAATGGTTTTCAATTAATAAATCAGCTGAATATTCTTTTCTCTGCAAAGCTGAATCCATTCGTCATCCGGTCGTTCATCTGTCACCAGATAATCTATGTCTTCGAAATCCAGTAAATGGGCAAAAGCAGTCCTTCCAAACTTTGTATGATCTACCAGCAATGCCACTTCTTCCGCCTGCCTGATCATACATTTCTTAACTTCTGCCTCGCTTTCATTGGTATCTGTAACCCCTTTTTCAAGGTCAAGACCCTTACAGCTGATTAATGCAATATTCACATGATACCTTTGGACCGTGTCCTTTGCCACCTGGCCCTGAAGAGAAAGTGTCTTCTTATTAAACATTCCCCCAGTGGAAATAATTCTGATGTTCGTATCTCCCAGTTCCCTGAAAATCTCCGTAGAAGCGCTTAATATCGTTAGATCTTTATCCTTTAGCAGTTTTACTGCCTCCATTACCGTTGTACTGGAATCAGTTGCCAAAGTATTCTTATCTTTCAGAAAATCAAATGATGCCGATGCGATTTTCTTTTTCTCTTCGATGTTCATCGCTGCACGTTTATAAAAGTGTACATTTTCTTTCTGGACTGTTTGATTATATACTGCCCCTCCAAATGTACGCGTTAAAAAACCTTCTGCTTCTAATTTTTCCAAATCTCTTCGGATTGTTTCTTCCGTGACCTGATAGGTACGGCTTAAGTTTGACACAGTTACTTTCTTATCGGCCTTTAACTGCTGTCGAATCATATTCAATCTGTCTTTTGCTGCCATAATAAATCACCCCCATGATCACTTTTATTTTATCAGATTTTTTTGTGGAAATCAAAACAATCTTGCTTTGATTTCCACATTTTTCTGACAAATCCAAAGAGTAAGTGGAGTTATCTTATTTATCAATGGCTTCTGCTGATTCACGCATAAAAGCTACATCTTCAGGATCTAATTCTAATTCTGCTGATTTAACATTTTCTCTGATTTCATCAACTGTAGTTGAACCACTTAATAAATTCAAGAATTCTCCCTGTGCAAGGATCCATGCTAAGGAAAGATTAGCAATTGTACAATCATATTTTTCACAAAGAGGTTTCCATGATTCCATCATATCCATTGCATTCTGCATATTTTCCGGCTGGAACCATTTCTTAGGAATCTGTGCTCCAACTGGTTTGTAATCTCTTGGGAATGTTCCAGATAATAATCCCATTTCAAGTGGAGAATAGCACTGGATTGTGATTCCATTTTCACGAGCACATGGAATGATTTCATCTTCGATTCCACGGTCTAAGATAGAATATTTACACTGGATGATATCAAGGTCACCATATTTGATGTATTCTTCGATATGGTTGATATCTACGTTAGCAGCACCGATTGCTTTGATTTTTCCCTGTGCTTTTAAATCATTTAAAACATCCATTGTTTTCTGAATTGGAACATAATATTCTGATCCTTCGATGGATTGCCAGTGTGTCATATAGACGTCAACATAATCTGTTCCTAAACGTTCTAATGATGCTTCGATTTCTTTTTTAACAGATTCGCTGTTTAAGTTTTTGTATAACTGAATTCCGTTAACTACGTTAAACATGTCACCTTTCATTTCCTGATCCCATGTAACACCACATTTAGTGATGATTTTAACGTCCTCACGGTTCATTCCTTCTAAAGCTTTTCCAAGGATTTTTTCTGAATTACCGAAGTTGTATCCTGGAGCTGTATCGATCAGATTAACTCCAGCTTTTGGAGCTTCTCTGATTGTATCTACTACTGTCTGCAGGTCATGATCTCCACCCCATGCAGAACCACCACCAATAGACCAGGTTCCAAGACCGATTCTAGAAATATCCATTCCTGTTTTTCCTAATTTCATTGTCTTCATTTTTATTTTCCTTTCAGACCTAATTACTTAAACTACTCATAATCTTTCTTATACTGTTTCAGCATTTCTTCTACCATATCTCTGTTTTGAACACCGGAAGTTGCTCCAGGATGCTGCACAGCGATGGCTGCTGTACAGTTTGCATATTCTCCACAGCCTTTCAGGTCTTTTCCCTGAAGTAATGCTGCAATAAATCCAGATGCAAAGTTATCTCCGGCACCGATGGTATCAACCGCTGTGATTCCTTTACATGCAGGAACAATCATAACACCATCTTTATTGCGGATATAGCATCCACGCTTACCAATCTTCATGACTACATTTTTAATTCCATAGCTGAAAAGTTTGTCTGCGACTTTTGCTTCATCAGTTTCTCCTGTCATAAGACAGGCTTCCTCGAAATTAGGGAAGAAATAATCCACATAACTTAATGCTCCTGCGATATCATCCAATGTTTCTCCTAATCGAGGCATGATCATATCCGCTGTAATCGTCATTCCCTGTTCTTTGGCAAACTTGAAAATGACCTCCAATGTTTTTCCGTCTAATAAAGGACAATTAAAAATACTTGCTAATGATAAGATTTTTGCTTCCTTAATTTTCTCAAAATTAACATGTTCAATATTTTCTTTCCAGAGACTTCCATTACGATTAGTTATAAAGGTTCTCTCTCCATCCTCTGTTACAAGTCCAACATTAATTGATGTATCCAGAGCAGGATCAATTGTTACACCTTCTGTATCAATATTATCATTATCACAGGAACGTAAAATAAATGCTCCTGCTGCATCATCACCAATGGCAGCCATAAGTCCTGTCTTAAATCCTAAACGGCTAATGATGGTTGACTCATTCATTGCATCTCCCCCAACAGCCATTGCAATCTGATCAACAGGATATGACTCAATATCAAAGATTTCTCTTGATACCGGGCGCAGCGGAATATCAACAACCGCTGCACCCAGACATAAAACGTCTAATTTCTTTTCCACTATTCATCAGCCCTTCCGTCGTCACCGAACAATTTAATCTTGTACATTGCACGCTCTTTAACTGCCTGACGAACTGCACGTTCTACAGCTAAGAAAGGTTCATCTTTATGTTCATTGATTGCTTCCATAGCAGCCTGGCAAAGTTCTGTATGGATGTTGATCTTAGCGATACCGCACTGAATTGCTTTTTTGATATCTTCATCACCAATACCAGAAGCTCCATGAAGTACAAGTGGTACACTAACTTCTTTGTTAACAGCTTCGATGATATCGAATCTGATTTTTGGTTCAGCAGAGTAAACACCATGTACGTTTCCTACTGCTACTGCAAGAGAATCGCATCCTGTACGTTCTACGAAATCTTTTGCCTGAGAAGGATCTGTGTATGCATATTCAGCTAATGCTTCTTCATATACTGTTTCATTTCCTACATGTCCTAATTCAGCTTCTACTGGAATGTTGTATGCATGGAAGTAATCTACACATCTCTTGATCTCTGCAACGTTTTCTTCATATGGTAATGCAGATGCATCACGCATTACAGAGTTCATACAGTGATCTACAGCATTCTTTAAGATTGTCCAGTTACGGCCATGATCCCAATGTAAGATAACTGGTACTGTAGCTTTTTTCGCCATAGATTCCATCATATAGCAGAAATCTTCAAAAGAAGTATTTCCTGTAAATCCTGTACCAAAAGAAATAATAATCGGAGCGCGAAGTTCTTCCGCAGCATCGATAACACCCATTAACATTTCTGCATTCCATACATTGAAATGTGGAATTGCATAATGACCTTCACTTGCTTTCTGTTCCCAAAATCTAATATCTGCAATCATTTTCTTTCTCCTTTTCTTATTAAAACTGATTATTCAGCAACTTTTACAACACCTTTTACCATGTCAACTTTCTTTTCCGGATCGATTGCATCCATAAATGCCTGTTGAACATCTTTATAATCATACACATGTGTTACCATATCTTTTACGTTAAATTTACCACTTGCAATTGCCTCAATTGTCTGAGGGAAGTTATTGCAGTAACGGAAAGAAGTCTGAATTGTAACTTCTCTATTAATCTTCAGGAAATCAATTGGTACCGGTTTAGACTGTGTTCCAACCATCATGATTTTTCCACCACGAGCTACGATCTGTACTGCCTGATTTGCAGTAAATGTAGAACCAGCACATTCAAACACCAGCTCAACACCGTGATCTCCGAATAACTCTTCTGAACGTAATACTGCAACAGTATCTTCTTTTGCACCATTGATAGTTCTTGATGCTCCAAGTTCTCTTGCCAGATCCAGACGTTTGTCCATAACGTCTACAACAGTAATATCTGTAGCTCCAAGACTCTTACAAGCCTGAAGTACCATAAGACCAATAGTACCTGCACCAAGAATCACTATACTCTTGCCTAATCTTGCTTCACTAAGTATTGCTGCATGCATACCAACAGCTGCAGGTTCTACCAAAGCAGCTTCCATGGTAGACATACCTTCTGGAACATGATAAGTCCATTCTTCCGGATGTGTCATATACTGTGTTAAAGCACCTTTATAATTTGGCTGTGTTGCCATAAAGTCAACTCCCGGACAAATGTTGTAGCGTCCAGTACGGCAGTAGTCACATGTATTATCTGGAACACCTGGTTCAATTAAAACCTTATCTCCCGGTTTGAATTTTGTAACTTTTGCACCGACTTTTACAACTTCACCGGAAACTTCATGACCAAGTCCGATTTTCTGATTTGGATCTTTTGGAGGGATAAATGGACCAAATTCAAATCCATGAATATCAGATCCACACATTCCAACATATTCAACTTTCATAAGAATTTCATTGTCTTTTGGTTCTGGAACCGGACACTCCTGAATTTCAAATTGTTTCGGAGTTACTAAAATTGCTTCCGAATTTTTCATGATCTTATACTTCCTTTCTACTATCTATAGATTCTTCTCCGGGAAATTCCCGGAGAAGCATTTGTTATTCTACATTACCGATATCTTCGACAGATTCTCCTCTTGTTTCTACACCAAATACGATAATGGATACTGCGATAATTGCTGCTACGATTGAGATTAAAGCGAATACACCATTGGATCCCATTGAGCTGGCTGCCACATATGTAACTAAGAATGGGAAGAAGATGTTACTTACACGTCCCATAGCATTACAGAATCCTGAACCGGATAACTTGGCTGAAGTTGGCCACATTTCTGGTACATATACTGCTGATGCATAGCATACATACATATAAATGAATGTATTTAATACGAATGTTGAAGCAATCAGTGCTGTCATTGTTGTCTGTTTAGATGTAATAATTCCCATAACAGCCATAGCTACTAACAAAGCTACACCTGTGATTCGTCTAGGTACTTTATCCATATACAGAGATGCAAGGAAGATTCCAAATGGAGCACCAAACAATCCGAACATTGTCATAAACTGAGACTGTGATGTATCATATCCTAAAGAACTTAATAATGAAGGCATCCAGTTCATTAAAGTATACTGAATTGTATTCATACCGATTAATACTAAGGATCCACAAATTGTTCTCTTTAACAATTTACCCTTGAATAATGCTGAGTATGGTAAATTTTTAACTGCTGCAGGTTCTGTTTCTTCAATTGGAGGTAATGGTTTTCCTGTAGATGCTTCGATTTCCTTTTCAATCTCTGTCATAATAGCATCTGCTTCGTCTACTCTACCCTGAGCTTCTAACCAACGTGGAGACTCTGGGTATTTGTTGTAAATAATGATACTTGCAATAATAGATAACACAGAAGGAATGATATACTGAATTCTCCAGTTCATATTCATGCTGACTCCTGTAGAAACAATCAGTAATGCAATACCATTACAAATTGGATGTGCAAAGTTTCCGATAAATGAGTTTCTTGAAGACCATACACCACGGTTCTTTCCTGGTACATATTCTGTAAATGCTGCAAATAATACTACTAATAATGCTCCTAATCCAAATCCCTGGATTAATCTGAACACATACAGAACAGTAACATTTGGAGCTGCTGCTCCACCGATCATAGCAATGATATGAATTACTTCATATAATAAAATAGATTTTTTACGACCGATCTTATCTCCGATTGGTCCACCAACCAATGCTCCGAACAGCTGACCAGCTGTATATGTAGTTCCCCACATAGCCAGAAGTTTAGAACCTGGTTCTAACCAGTGTAACTCATTTAATAATATATTCTGTACTGCTCCACCAATACCATTGGACCAGCAAACTAAAAGTGCAAATGCTGAAACCAGCCACATTTTTATATGCCATCCGGAATTTGGCAGACGATCCAGTCTTGCTCCGATATTGGCACCTTTTGTTGTTGTAGATGTCATAATTTTTCCTCTTTTCTTAAAATATTTTTTTCATTAAAATAGGTTTTCTTCTCTCATTAAAAATAGTTTTTTCTTATTTCAAAGCTTCAGAAAGTTCTTTTTCCATGATGTCCCATGCTTCTTCGAAATCATCAGATTTATTCCACAGTGCCGGCGGTCCTAAAACTACCATATCTGCACCTGCTTCATATAACGGACGATAAACATCTTTATTCATAGAGCCATCTGCTTCAATCAGAAAATCAAGTCCCTTTTCTTCACGTATTCTTACAAGTTCACGAATCTTGTCATATGTCTGAGTAATTACTTTCTGTCCTGAAATACCTGCATCAACGATCATGATCGTTACTTTATCAAGGAGCGGCAAATAATACTCGATTGTCTGCAATGGGACAGACGGATTGAGGGCGATTCCAGCTTTACATCCCAATGCTTTAATTTTATTTATTGTTACAAAGGCATCTCCTTCGATACAATCTGTATGTGGAGTTATATATGCCGCTCCTGCTTCTGCAAATACTTCCAGATAATCCTGGGGATGCTCAATCATTAAGTGAGCATCCATCGGTGTTTTTACTCTGTCTTTCAGAGCTGCCAGAAAATCTGGTCCAATTCCAAAACTTGGTACATAAACACCATCTTTAATATCCATATGAAGGAAATCAGATTTTTCATCAATAATTTTAATCTGTCTTTCCATATCGAACATATCACAGCACCCGACTGATGGGGCAATCATTAATTTTCTTTCCATAATGTCTCCTTACAAAAACCTAGTCTTCAAAATCATAATGGAAGATAACTTTAATTGCTTCTTTTGCTGCCATGGCATCAAAACCTTTTTCATATTCAGAAAGGCCTAATCTATGTGTGATTAATGGTTTAACTTTGATCTGTCCGGATTCTAACAGGCGAATTGCATTTCTCCATGATGTAGAATCATAAGCCATATGTCCAATGAGGCTCTTGTTCCATGATGTGATATCGTTGATAGAGAATTCTAATGGTTTGAATCCCATACCTACGCGAACGATTTCTGCATTTGGTCTGGTCATTTCAATCGCCTGTTTTAAAGCGATATTAGCACCAGAACATTCAATAACTAATCCTAAGTTATCTCTTCCACAGATTTCTGTGCATCGTTTTACAACATCTTCTTTAGAACCATTGACAACATGAGTTGCACCTACTTCTAAAGCAACAGGGAAACGTGTTTCTACGTCTTCATCAAGACCAACCATAACAATGTTTACTGCTCCCATGATTTTTGCAATCTGTACTGAGAATAATCCAAGAGGGCCTGTACCAAATACAACAACATCCTGTCCTGGTAATAAATGAGCCTGCTGTGCAACTGCTTTATAAGCATTACAAATCGGATCTAAAACTGCTGCTTCTTCATAGTCCACACCTTCTGGAATTTCCCAGATTGCATGTTTATGAATTCTTAAAATTTCACCTGGGACTTTACAGTATTTAGAAAATCCACCGCCCCATGTATTGTTATCTAATCCAAGATTTACTTTTTCTTCACAGCAAAGGAAATCTCCCATTTCACAAGCCGGGCAAACACCACATACATGTGCGCTATTATCAGAAACAACTCTCTGTCCAACTTTCCAGTCTGTTACCTTTTCACCGACTTCAACGATTTCACCTGCAAATTCATGTCCACGGATAGAGTTAAATTCATCAGAACCATTATCAACTCTCCAGTGTTTCATATCTGCACCACAAATGGCAGCTGCTTTAATTTTAATGATAATATCTTCTGGCCCACAAGTTGGTTCTGGAACATCTGCCATTGTGTAACCACCAAATTCCTTACCATATCTTACAATTGCCTTCATATTTTACCTCCAATATAATTGTTTAAAATACCTTTTCGTTTCTCCAACATCTTTATTCGAAAGCGCTTTCTTTATTTGATGTCTTTATTATAAACCCACTTTTTCTGTGAGTCAAACATTTTATGTCTGTTTTACAGATATTCATTAATTTTTCACAGATTTATTGTTTTGTTTTCTCGCATTCTGGAGATAAACACTTTTTGTTTTTGTGCATATTTACTATAAGCTTTTTGATTTCAAAGATTTTTATTTTTGATTTCAAGATTTTATACATTAATTTTTCTGTGTAATAAAAAAAGAAACCGGAACTCTGTGAAACATCACAAAATTCCAGTTTCCTGTTTTAATTTTATCCTGATTATTTTTCACTATGAATGTTTAAAATCGCTCTTATCCCTATTCATCTCCGCGGAATATAATTTCTCCGGTCTTTTCATCCATACTTTCCACAATTGCCAAAGATTCCAGATGTGTTCTCTGACGCAGTAAATCTCCTCCTGGCTGGAAACCTTTTTCAATAACAATTCCGGCTCCTACTAATTCTGCTCCTGAATCCTCTACCAGCTGTGCCAGCCCTTCCAGAGCTTTTCCATTTGCCATAAAATCATCGATCAAAAGGACTTTGTCCCCTTTCCCCAGAAATTCTTTGGCAACAATAATATCATATACTCTTCCATGAGTAAAAGATTCTACCTTGGTTGTATAAACGTCTCCGGCAATATTCTTTGTCTGAGTTTTCTTTGCAAATACAACCGGTACATCAAATACTTCTGCAACAACACAGGCAATACCTATCCCTGAAGCTTCAATTGTGAGAATCTTTGTAATCTCTTCACTTTCAAAACGACGCTTGAATTCCTTGCCTATCTCTCGAAATAACTTTACATCCATCTGATGATTCAGGAAACTATCTACTTTCAGGACATTTCCTTCTTTCACCTTACCATCCTTGCGGATTCTGTCTTTTAATAACTGCATCCCACAGCCTCCATGCTCTCTCATAATTTTATATTTTTTTGTTTATAATTGTTTTTATTTTACCTATTTTCATCAATGATTTCAAGTGTTCCATGCACTTCTTCCAGATAATCAAAATCTTTTAATTCCAGGGCATTTAAAACAGGATATGTTTCCACCTTATGTTTATATTTCATAAGAATTTTCTTTCCGCCCTGATCTCCCTTTAATTCCTTCAGTTCCTTAAAATATTTTCTGGAAAACCATACGGGATTTCCTAAATCCTCCTGAAAAGAAACACAACCGAGATTACTCTCTTTCCGTTCCATATAACTTAGAAATTCTTCTGCTGTTTTTTCCGTAAAATATGGTTGATCGGCTACATAAAACGCACACGCATCAGAAGAATCTGCCGCAGAAACTCCCGCCTTTATAGTCCAGGAAATTCCTTTTACACTATCTGGGCAATATATGGTTTTTAACGGCCATTTCTCCAGTTCTCTTAATATTTCTTTATGCTGACTGACTACGATGATCTGCCAGTCAGAATGTCTGCTGCATATGCGAACAAGCTTGTCCAGCAAATGCTGATACATTGGTTTTCCCAAAAAAGGATATAACAGTTTATTGGAACCAAATCTTCGGCTGTTTCCAGACGCCAGATAAATAATACTTACTTTCATTCCTTTTCCAAAAGACCCATGGCTATTTTCTCACTGGTAATCGGCAGTTCACGGAACCATACTCCTGTAGCATTAAATATTGCATGAGCAAGTGCTGGCGACGGAGTATTAATAACAATTTCACCAATGGATTTTGCACCAAACGGTCCTGTTTCCTCATAACTGCTTTCAAATTCCACACGAAGTTTTCCCATATCCATTCTGGTAGGAATCTTATACTGCATGAAAGAGTTATTCTTCATCTGACCTTTTTCTGTATAGGTGATATCTTCATACAAAGCCATTCCAATTCCCTGTACAAGACCGCCTTCCACCTGGACTTTTGCAAGATTTGGATTTATCGGTGTTCCACAGTCTACCACAGCTACATAATCCAGGATTTCAACGTGCCCGGTTTCCTTATCCAGCTCAATTTCAACCATTCCAACCATAAAAGGCGGCGGTGAAACAGGAGAACTGTGACTTTCTGTTACCTGTAATGCTTCATTATTTCCACACATGGAAGCTGTTGCAATATCTGCCAGAGATATTTCCTTTCCGCTTTCCGGATGAAAAACCTTTTTGCCGTCAAATTCCAATTGTCCTGCAGGAATTTCCAATTTATCACCTGCCAGATTCAAAATTTTCTGTTCCAGTTTCTGACATGCAATCTCTACTGCCTTTCCAGTAACATACATAGTACTGGATGCATAAGATCCAGAATCATATGGAGACGTGTCTGTATCTGCTCCACACACGATAATATCATCCGTAGAACAGTTTAAACACTCTGCTGCCACCTGAGCAAGAGTAGTATCACATCCTGTTCCCATATCAGCTGCTGCTATTGATAATGTATATATACCATCATCATTTACCTTAATAGTTGCAGATCCTACATCCACTGCTGATATACCAGAACCCTGCATAGCCATGGAAACACCTACACTTCTGACTTTACCATTTCCCATATCTTTTGACGGATATTTTTCATCCCAGTCAATCATCTGCTTAGCACGTTCCATACAGCGATCCAGCGCACAGCTATTTGTTTTTTCTCCATAATAAGCCGGCATAATCTGACCTTCTCTGACCATGTTCATTTCTCTTAATCGAACCGGATCCATTCCCAGTTTTGCTGCAAGTTCACTGACGGCAGATTCCACTGCAAAAATCCCCTGGGTAGCCCCATATCCACGATATGCACCTGCAGACATGGTATTAGTATAAACCACATCATAGGAAAATCTGTGAGCTTCCAGATTTCCATACAGAGGAATGGATTTATGTCCGGACAAGCCAACCGTTGTTGGTCCATGCTCTCCATAAGCTCCCGTATTGGACAATGTATATAAATCGATGGCTCTGATATGCCCATCTTTATTTGCACCAACCTTTACTTTTACTTCCATCTCATGCCTTGGACTGGATGCAATCTGAGATTCTTCTCTTGTAAAGATCATTTTTGATGGTTTTCCTGTCTTCCATGTTACAAATGCAGGAAATACTTCTGCTACAACGGTCTGTTTTGCGCCAAATCCTCCTCCGATTCTCGGTTTCGATACACGGATTTTAGATTTTGGAATTCCAAGAGCATTGGATAATATTCTGCGGGCATGAAATACAATCTGCGTAGAACTTAATACATTCAGTCTTCCATATTCATCCATATAACAATATGTGCGGAACGTTTCCATCATTGCCTGCTGATTTGCCTTTGTATGATAGGTCTGTTCTACCACCACATCACAATCAGCCAGCACCGCCTGAACATCTCCATCATGACTCTCTCCACAGGCACACAAATTTCGTTTATTATCTGCACCTACCGGACAAAGTGCTTTCCAGTCATCTTCAGGATGCACCAGCGGCTCCTGATCTTTCGCCTTATGCAGATCTAATACAGCTGGAAGGATCTCATAATCTACACGAATCAGTTTTAATGCCTTATCCACACAGCTTTCATCTTTTCCGGCAACAATAGCCACAGGATCTCCTACATAACGAACATGACGATCTAAAATAAGCCTGTCATAAGGACTTGGTTCCGGATAAGTCTGACCTGCCATGGTGAATCTTTCTTTTGGAACATCTTCCCATGTATAAACAGCTTCTATTCCAGGAATTTTTTTTGCAAAATCTGTTGAGATATTCCGAACAATTGCATTTGCATGAGGGCTTCGCAATACTTTTACAATCAGACAATCTTTTGGAACTTTATCATCTACAAAGACCGGCTTTCCTGTAACCAGCGCCATGGCGTCTTTTTTCATGATCGGCTGATTTACTGTTTTCATAAAGCACCTCCCTTTTTCTTATATTCTAAAAAGTCCATTATTCCTCTTAACTGACCTTCATATCCAGAGCATCTGCATAAATTTCCTTCCAGATATTCTTTGATTTCTTCTTCCGACGGATCTGGATTTTCACGGAACAAAGCAATCGCATTCATAATCATACCAGGATTACAAAATCCACACTGTTCTGCACCCTGATTTGCTATAAATGTCCCAAACTCCCTGGCTTCCTCCTGAAGTCCTTCTAAAGTGTCGACTTTACATCCATCTGCCCGTGCAGCCAGAAATGAACATGACAATACCGGCTGATCATTTAAAAATACTGTACAAAGTCCACAATTGGATGTTTCACATCCTCTTTTTACGCTATAACAGCCATGCTCTCTTACAAAATCAATGAGCAGCATATCAGGATGAATTTCCGCTTCTGTTCTTTTCCCATTTAATATGACTGAAATCTTCATATCTATTCTCCGCTCCTTTCATCCAGCAGTTGTTTTAAACCTCGTCTGATCAAAACCTCTGCCAGACGCTTTCGATAATCTGCTCCGGCACGCATATTGCTTCCGTAAACGGTCTCCTCTGCTGTCTTTCCTGCCAGTTTTTCCAATCCATCACATTCCATGATATCTTTCCAGTTCTCCGGGAGACTAAGTTTCACTGCCCGCCCAGGTCTGGCTCCCAATACAACATGACACTGCTCTTCTTCCATAGATATAGCACAAGTCAGTACCGGAAAATCTGTTTTTGTATTCCGATAAGAAAGATATACACAGGAAAGTGGCTTTTTCTTCACAATGAGCCTTACTAAGATATCATTATCACACTTCTGTTGTGCAAATTCCTGCAAAGATATTATTCCTCCATGATATAATTCCACATAGCTGTCAAAGGCAAGAAAACATGTCAGGACATCTGAAAAACCAAATCTTCCAAAAATACTTCCTCCAACTGTTGCCAGGTTACGAAACTGCACTCCCACAATACTTCGAACACATTCTTTTACAGCACCATGGCTCCACTGGTTCAATCCCTGATGAGTCTCAATCTGCCGAAGAGTAACCATTGCCCCAATGGAAAATTCATCCTCTGTCTCTTCAATCTGATCCAGTCCAAGACCTGATAAATCTACTGCTTTTTGTACCGTCCGATTACTCATCTTAAGCCAAAGCATTCCTCCAAGTATACAGGTACTCTTCTTTTGATTCAGCTCATATGCCTGTTCAAGACTCTGTGCCTTAACATATTCCTTGATTTTTAACATACCGTTTCCTTTCATTCCCACATAGCCGAAAAAAGAAGTACTTAAAAAAGTACTTCTCCCTCTCAGTTCTTATGAAATAATTTTACTATATGACACATTTATTGTCAATTTATGCGATGTTATTTACCACTGAATTTTCAACCATTTCCAGAAAATACCGATGAACCGTCAGATCCTTTGAAAGTTCCGGATGAAATGCAGTTACCAGCTGATTTCCCTGCTGTGCTGCTACAATATGTCTATCAACTTCCGCAAGAACCTTTGTATCTGATCCTGTTTCTTCTATATAAGGTGCCCGGATAAAAGTCATAGGAATTTCTCCGGAATCTCCAAAAGAAGCTTCTGTATAAAAACTTCCCAGCTGTCTTCCATATGCATTCCGAACAGCCTGAATATCCATAGTTGCCAAATGCATTCGACTATCATTGTCAATCTTTTTTGCCAAAAGCAGCAGCCCTGCACATGTTCCAAATACAGGAAGCCCTTCTTCGATTTTTTCTTTGATCAGATCATACAGATCCAGTTCTCTAAGCAGCTTTCCAATGACAGTACTTTCTCCTCCAGGAATAATCAGTCCATCCATCGGAGTTTCCAGATCTTTCTTCTGGCGAATTTCAAAAGCTTCTGCTCCAAGCTGTTCCACCATCTGTTCATGTTCAATAAAAGCTCCCTGTAATGCCAGTACACCAATCCGCATGACTATTTCCCTCTTTCTGCCATTAAAAGTTCAATTTCCTGCTCATTGATTCCTACCATTGCTTCTCCCAGATCTTTAGACAGTTGTGCAAGAAGTTTTGCATCTGTATAATTTGTTACTGCCTGAACAATTGCTGCTGCACGTTTTTCAGGATTTCCGGATTTAAAAATTCCAGAACCAACAAATACACCTTCTGCTCCAAGCTGCATCATCAACGCTGCATCTGCAGGAGTTGCAACTCCACCTGCTGCAAAATTTACAACCGGAAGTTTCTTGTTTTCATGAACATACTGAACCAAATCGTATGGAACCTGAAGTTCTTTTGCTGCATCAAATAATTCATCTTCTGCCATAGATGCAATTCTTCGAATCTCAGACTGCATCATACGCATATGACGAACTGCCTGAACCACATCTCCAGTTCCTGGTTCTCCTTTTGTTCTAATCATTGCTGCACCTTCATTAATTCTTCTCAGTGCTTCTCCCAGATCTTTCGCTCCACACACAAAAGGTACATCAAATGCAGTTTTATCAATATGATATTTATCATCTGCCGGTGATAATACTTCACTTTCATCAATATAGTCAATTTCTATTGCCTGCAGAATCTGAGCTTCTGCAAAATGTCCAATTCTGCATTTTGCCATAACAGGGATAGAAACTGCTTCCTGAATTCCCTGAATCATCTTTGGATCACTCATACGAGATACTCCACCTGCGGCACGGATATCAGCCGGAATACGTTCCAGTGCCATAACTGCACATGCTCCTGCTTCTTCCGCAATTTTTGCCTGTTCCGGTGTAGTAACATCCATGATTACTCCACCCTTTAACATCTGTGCCAGATTTTTATTTAGCTCAAATCTATCATTCTTCATAATTATAATCTCCTATTTTGTGTATAAATATTCTGTAAATTTTTCAAGTAGCCCTGCTGTCATTTTAAATCCAAGCGCCGTTAATGTTTCTTCCAGTGCTGCCATTACCGCTATCATATCCGGTATATTGGCACTTGCACCCATATGTCCGATTCGGATAACTTTTCCTTCCAGCTCCCCAAAAGAACCAGCAAGCATAATCCCATGCTTCTCAGTCATTCGATTCAAAATATCTTCTGCCTTGATTCCATCTGGTACATCAAACACAGTAACTGTATCAGAGTAACCACTTTCCAGATGAAGTTTAAGTCCGGCTTCCTTCAATGCCTCTCTTGATGCCACGGCAATCTTATGGTGACGGTCATATAAGTCCGAATCATTTTTAATATTCTCCATAGCCGCGCCAAGACCATATATGTCACTGATTGGCATGGTATATGGAAACCAGAGATTTTTATAGTAATCTTTAAAAATCGTCAAATTGCAGTAAAAAGATGCAATCGATGTTTTTCTGTTCTCCATAGCCTTCTTTGCAGTCTCACTTATGGTTACAAAAGTCAAACCCGGAGGTGCTGAAACTGCTTTCTGTGATCCTCCACATAAAAGATCAATTTGAGCTTCATCAACATTCACCTTGTTTCCAAACATTCCAGATACGGAATCTACAACTGTCATAATTCCATAGGATTTCAGCAATGGACAAATCTTATGTATGTCATTTAACATTCCGCTTGGGGTGTCACAATGAACCACTGTTGCATATTTAAAATCGTGATGGTCTTTCAAATATTCTTCCAGTTTTTCCACATCAATTTCATTTAAATAATCAGTTGTATACAACGTTGGTTCTCCGCCATACATAGATACAAAATCAGCAAATCCTTTTCCATAAATTCCATTATCAAGAACCAGAACTTTATCTCCCGGTTCCGTCATAGATGCACATGCCGCCTCAAGTCCAAGAATTCCCTCTCCACTTAAAATGATAGTTTCATTTTCAGTATGAAGCAGTTCACTGATCATTTCACATATTTTCTTATATTCATCAAAGAAAACAGGATCCAGATCAGCATTTGTCGTAGAACGGCTTCTTGCCAGGCGAACATTTTCCGGTACCTGTACCGGACCAGGTGTCATGATTTTATACATGTGCTGCCTCCATTCTGTTAACAGCAATCTCTACAGGACGAACAACAATAAGTACAACAACTGCTGCAACTACAATCTGAACAACGTTTCCAGGAATTGATGCTACAGGAGCTACCCAGTTACCATAAATGATAATTTCAGCAATATAATATCCGACAATTTTAATAATCAGTGCCAAAACTAAAGATATAACTTTCCAAGAATATTCTTTGTGCTTTTCGCTGATTGCACCAACAACATATCCCATAACACCAACGATGACAAAAGTAAACGGTGCCCATGCAGTCCATCCGGATAACAGGTCAAACAATCCCATACCAATTCCTCCGGCCAGCATTCCTGTTTTTCTTCCAAATAACATTGCCATTAAAAACAATGGTACATTTCCAAGATGGATTAAACCTCCATTTGCTGCAATAGGCAGTCTAACGTTTACAAAAGCTGTAAATACATAAGTTAACGCTATTGCCATCCCAGTAACTGCTAAAAACTGGATTTTCTCTTTCTGATTCATTTTTATACCCTCTTTCATTTTTCTTGTTAATTTAAGTGCACTTTGACTTTGTGCTTATTAATGTAATAAATGTTTGGCATATTTGAAACATCCAGTTTTTATAAATTTAATGGTGCCAGTTTTGTTTTTTCTTCTCAACTATTCGTTTTCCCTAGTAAATCACTAGATTTTTTCTGGATTTTTTATCCACCCTTTTCTTCCTGGTCCTTTGAAAAATCCACTGTTAAATCCTGCATTTCCTCTATTACATTCAGATACCATCAGATGTATCCTGAATGTAAAATCATCCCAGTCTAATATAGTAAAAGGATGCTCTTCCGTTGCAAGAATCGTTGTAATTCCTTTTCTATATAATGGATATTCTCCTTTATAACCCTTTCTCTTCAGCTTCAGATCCAGATTTTCCCGTTTACTTTGAATCTGCTGATTCATTCTTTCTCCATAGTCCCGTTTAGGATAAGCAGATGATGCTGCCTGGATTTTTTCATAAATGCAATGGTACAGCGGCTCTCTTTTTGGTGAAAGCATTTTTTTAGACAAAAAATTTTCTATCTTCCTAAAAGGAAACATCCTGTACACCTTAAGTAATTTTACAAATTCCATGTCTCCAGCCTCCAAAGCAAGCCGTTCCATACATGTTATACCTTCATAGGTTGCAGGATATCTGTCATCCAGAGGTTCTCTGATTGGTGACCAGTGACGAAACGGTGCAAATTCTATCAGCCCCATAAGTTCCTTTTCCAGCGAATTACATACATCATCTCCAAGATACTCATATTTCTCATATATGGTACCTACCATATAGACCAGCTGCCTCCATTGCTCCTGCCCTTTTACCCAGAAATGTCCTATTTCATGGTACTGGTAACATTTAAGAATCTGATGGATTTCTTCAAACCATATGGTACATACATTCTCTGTTCCCTGATAAAGGATCAGTACATATCTCCCCTTTTCTTTGATCAGCTGTGCCTGCAGCTCCTCCTTATAATCCGATAGAAATTCCCCTGACATTCCTGCGTTTTCTAAAACTAAATAACATTCCAGCGCATCATTCATCATATAGGGAATATATATACCAGAAGAATCATTTTTATTGGTACATAATTCCAGTACCTGATACTTTATAATTTCCGCCAGTCTAAAAAACTCCGGAGACATATCCGGCTCCAGTCCTGCTAGATATTTTTCTAATTCTTCCCAATCTTTGTTCATAAATTTCCTTTTATTCCTCTACTCCGTTTTTTTCACAGATATCCTGAAGACAGCACTGATCACAATGTGGTTTTGTCCGCGCTGTGCAGATATCCCTGCCATGATAAACCAGACGATGGCAGAAATCACTGCCTTCTTCTGGAGGAATAATATCCCATAATGCCATTTCAACCTTTTTAGGTTCTTTTATCCCATCTACTAGTCCTATACGATTCACAAGACGTATGCAATGAGTATCTGTAACGATTGCCGGTTCTCCAAATACATCCCCCATAATCAGATTTGCACTTTTCCTTCCAACCCCCGGAAGTTTCAGCAGAGATTTAAAATCCGTTGGTATATTCCCGCCATATTCATCCCGTAATATTCTCATACATTTGCTGATATCTCTTGCTTTACTTTTACCTAGACCACATGGTCTGACAATCTCTTCAATATCCTCTGGTTCCGCTGCAGCCAAAGCTTCCACATCCGGGTATTTTTCATAAAGATCTTCTACCACCACATTAACTCTGGCATCAGTACATTGAGCTGCCAGCCTTACACTGACCAGAAGCTTCCATGCCTGATCATAATCCAGAGTACATCCGGCATCCGGATATTCTTTTTTCAAACGATCAATAACTTCCAATGCTAATTCTTCTTTTGTCATAACCAACAATTCCTCTCTATTCCTTTTAAAACAACAAAGCGGACAAGTCCGCTATCAACTCCCTGTATCCCTCAATTATGAGGGACTTGCTCCGCTTTGCGTGCCGATGTGTGGCAGTTTTAGCTGCTTTCCTTTGCACATCGTGCACATCTGCGCGAAGCGTTTTTTATTACATAGGAAATTCAAAAGAATTTCCTATGTAATAAAAAAAATACTTTGGATACCATTATATCATCCTTTTGATATCCAAAGTACATATATTCACAACCTATACAAAACAAACTTTACTGATTTTCCGGCAGCACAATATTTAGAATAATTGCCACAAAAGCTGCAGGAACGATTCCTGATCCTCCAAATATTAACTGTATATAATATGGGAAAGTATTTGTTGCTGCTGCTGTTGATCCAATTCCATATCCTAAACCTAATGCTACAGAAACAATGGTAATCTCTCTGGCTCCCATTGGATTCTTGGTAATCAGCTGAATACCAGAAACAACAATAGACGCAAACATCATTACGGCAGCTCCACCAAGAACAGACTGTGGCATAATGGATACAATAGCTGCGATTTTAGGGCAAAATCCACAGAGAATCAGGAACAATGCACCCATAGACAAAGCCATTCTGTTTACAACCTTTGTCATGGAAACCAACCCAACATTCTGGCTAAAAGATGTATTCGGAAGAACACCAAATAAAGCTGCCAGTGCTGATCCCAATCCATCACAGATTACCCCTCCGGAGAGCTCTGTATCTGTAGGCTCACGATCCATACCGCCTTCAATAACTCCTGAAATATCCCCAACTGTTTCTACTGCAGTTACAATGAACATGATTATAATTGGAAGAATTGCTGCAGGGTCAAAAATCAATTTTATCTCTGAAAGTTTACCAAACCCAATAAAACTCGGCAGAGAAAACCATGCTGCATCTTTAATCTGCTGAAAGTTTACAACCCATGAATATGTATATTCTACGCCTTCAGCATTTACTCCTGTTGTAGGCAGAACAAGAGTCATAATCGCTGCCGCAACATATCCTACTATAATACCAATCAGTACAGAGGCACTGCTGATCATGCTCTTGGAATCGAAAATGTGTTTTAATACAAGAATCACGATTAAAACCAGACATCCTAATCCTAAGTTATAAGGAGATGCATAATCTGCAACACCATTTCCGCCACAAAGGTAATTAATACCTACACCAATCAGTGAAAGTCCTATTGCCATTACCACACTTCCTGTAACAACCGGAGGGAAAAATTTACGCAAAGGTTTCAAAAAAGCTCCCAGAATTCCTTCAAAAACTCCTCCGATCAGGGAAGCTCCCATGATCGCACCATAACTTAATACTCCTCCACCTAAGGTTGCAATAACACTTTGGAATACTCCCAGAAATCCAGAACTTGTTCCCATGATAATTGGTACTTTTCCCCCACAAGGTCCAATGGAAAACAACTGAATCAATGTTACGATTCCCGCAATTGTCATTGCATTCTGCAGTAACGCAGTTCTCAATTCTGCAAAACCTGCATCCACAGTCAGACCACATGCTCCCATAATAATAATAATTGGGGTCAGATTCCCGACAAACATCGCCATAACATGCTGTAACCCAAGTACAATCGCATTGGAAAGGGGAATTTTCCCTTCAAATTCATAGGGAGATGTATAGCAGATTTCTTCTGATTTTTTTGTCATAATTCTCTCCTCTTTCAAAAAAAAGACCTGTCTAGAACTAATCTAAACTAAGCCTCTTTGCATCAAGTAAAATATAATCTTTTTTATGTAGCGATTATAACAAACTGTTAAAAAATCGTCAAGAAAATTATAATCCCCATCCGAATACACCTCCTGCGTTCTGCGTGCACATCCGCGCGGAGCGTTTTTTATTACATAGAAAATTCAAAGGAATTTCCTATATAAAAAAAAGAAAAACGAGTACACCGTTTCTTTCAGTTCTCGTTCTCCTTTAACCATGTATCATTTCACCAACGTTTAAACATTGCGTTGTCGTTATATTTATTATAATAATTTTCTATTAATAAATCAACTCATTTCCTTGTTACCGGTCTGCGATTTGGTTATAATAGAAATAGACTCAAGGAATTATACTCATATTAAAAATATTTTTACCAAATAAATTTTTAAACAGGAATTGGAGGATATTATGGGCGGATTTTTTGGTGTAACTTCAAAACAGGATTGTGTT
This sequence comes from Anaerostipes faecalis, assembly GCF_018982945.1. Lineage (GTDB taxonomy): Bacteria > Bacillota > Clostridia > Lachnospirales > Lachnospiraceae > Anaerostipes > Anaerostipes faecalis. The sequence goes on from NZ_JABRXE010000003.1 coordinate 213,952, forward strand.
TTCGATTTATATTTCGGAACAGATTATCATTCTCATTTAGGAACCAGACGTGCCGGTATGGCTGTCTATAGTAAAGATGATGGCTTTGACCGTGCCATTCACAATATCGAAAATGCACCTTTCCGTACAAAGTTTGACAAAGATGTAAATACTATGCATGGATACATGGGAATCGGCTGCATTTCTGATTATGAACCGCAGCCATTGATTGTTCGCTCTCATCATGGAACCTACGCTATTACAACTGTTGGTAAAATTAATAACACCGATGAAATCATTCAGCAGATGTTTCATTCAGGACACACTCATTTTCTTGAAATGAGCGGCGGTGACATCAATGCAACAGAATTGGTAGCATCAATTATCAATCAGAAAGACAACCTGATTGAAGGTATCCAATATGCACAGGAAATTATTGACGGTTCAATGACTATTCTGCTGCTGACTCAGAAAGGAATCTATGCTGCAAGAGATAAAATGGGACGAACTCCGGTTGCCATTGGAAAAAAAGATGATGGTTTCTGCCTCTCTTTTGAAAGTTTTGCATACCTGAATCTTGGATATACAGATTTCCGTGAACTTGGTCCTGGAGAAATTGTTATTATGACACCAGAAGAAGTTCGCACATTGGTTCATCCAGGAAAAGACATGAAAATCTGCACATTCCTTTGGGTATATTATGGCTATCCTTCTTCATCCTATGAAGGAATCAGTGTTGAGGAAATGCGTTACAACTGTGGTAAAAAACTGGCTCAGCGAGATGACGCTTCCCCTGATACCGTTGCAGGTGTTCCCGATTCGGGAATTGCCCATGCCATTGGATATGCAAATGAATCCGGTATTCCATTTTCCAGACCATTTATTAAATATACTCCAACCTGGCCTCGTTCTTTTATGCCAACGATCCAGAGCAAGCGAAATCTTATTGCAAAAATGAAACTGATACCGGTTCATGATTTAATCCAGAACAAAAGTCTCTTATTAATTGATGATTCCATCGTAAGAGGAACTCAGCTTCGTGAAACAACAGAATTTCTTTATCAGAGCGGTGCAAAGGAAGTTCATATTCGTCCTGCATGTCCACCATTATTGTATGGCTGCAAATATTTAAACTTCTCTCGTTCATCTTCTGAAATGGATCTGATTACTCGCCGAATTATCAAGCAGATTTCCGGAGATTACAAAAATGTTCATCTGGATGCTTATGCAAACCCTGATACACCGGAGTACCAGGCAATGATCAATGAAATCTGTAAACAATTGAATTTTACTTCCCTTCGCTATCATCGTCTGGATGACATGATTGAATCTGTTGGACTTGATCGAAGCAAGTTATGCACTTACTGCTGGGACGGTAAAGAATAAAAATAATAAAAACGCTTATCTTTCAAAACATGAGAGATAAGCGTTTTCTAATATCTAATCTATTATTTTCTATCAAAAATCTTACTTACAATAAGACATAAGATAATGGTAATTACCATATCCGGTAAAGTATTTCCAACGATGATGTCTACAGTCATAAGATAGCGATACACAGCAAATCCTATAACCCAGACAATCATATCCGGAACACTGACTGTTTTTTTGCTATTATCACGATCCATTAAAAAGAAGTTTGCAATCTGAATAGCAATCATTGGTGCAAATACAGAACCGATCAAATATAAAAAGTTTGTAATATTGTCCATTGGATATACAATGGCAGCAATTGTACCAATAACAGTAGCAACAACTGCAACCCCTTTTCCATTGATTCCTGATACAATTGTCTCGCTGGAAATACCTGCAGAGTATGCATCAAGGAATGTGGTTGTTACTGTTGAAAAGATGATGATCAGCAATCCTGCGATTCCAAGGCCTGCTTTTACCATGATTTGCGCAATATCATACTCTCCTGTGTAAATAGCTGCACCCATTCCAATCACATACATCCAGCTACTGACAAGTCCATAAACAACTGCACTGACTGCTGTTGCTTTTACAGGCTCTTTGGCTTCTCTTGTATAATCACTGATCAACGGAAGCCATGATAAAGGCATTGCAACAGAAAGCTCCACAGCTGCACCAAAAGTCATGCTATCATCCATAGCAGCTTTGACCACTCCCTGGTCAAAGAAAATAACTTTACAGAGAATCAAAGTAAGAATAAATAATGCCGTCATAGCAACAGTATTGATTTTCCCTAAATTTGTAATTCCAACAACAATCCAGAGAATAATCAAAGCACCAATTACAAGACACCAGATCCATCTTCCAATATTCAGTGCCCCATTAGCTGCCAATGCTCCATCATAAATCATAATAGCAGTCCATCCAACCAGCTGCAGCACATTTAAAAACGCAAACAGCAGACTGCCCTTCTGTCCAAAGCTCATTTTTACTGTTTCCATGGCACTTTTGCGGACTTTTCCACCAATAACTCCTGCCAGAAACAGCATAAAACATCCTATAATATGTCCAATAATAATTGCCTGTAACCCTTTTGAGAATCCAAGAGGTGCCAGATAAGTCCCTGTGAGAATTTCAGCGATGGAAACTCCTGCACCAAACCAGATCAATCCGTTGTCAAATAAAGAAGTTCGTTTTGTGTCCATTATTTTTGTTCCTCCCCAGCCTCTTTTGTATATTCACCTTTTAAATCAAATCCATGATCCATAGGACCACTTCCTTCTCCAAGATCAAGCATTGCTGCCAATGCCCCAGAAATGTAAGCTTTTGCACGTTCTACAGATGTATCCAGATCAAATCCTTTTGCCAGATTTGATGCAATAGCACTGGATAGCGTACACCCTGTTCCATGGGTATTGGAATTATCAATTCTTTTCCCGTAGAACCATTTATATTCTCCATCACGATAGAGAAGATCATTTGCATCATTTAACTGATGTCCGCCTTTACAAAGCACTGCACAATGATATGTTTCACTAATCTTCTTGGCTGCCTCGATCATATCTTCCTCAGAGGCAATCTTCATATCAGATAATACTTCTGCTTCCGGAATATTTGGAGTCAGTATACATGCCAATGGAAACAATTCATCTTTTAATGTTCCAATTGCATCGTCACTAATCAGCTTGGAACCGCTGGTAGCTACCATTACCGGATCCACAACAATATTTTTTGCATTATAAGCTTTTAGTTTTTCTGCTATTTTAATAATTAAAGGACTGGAAGAAACCATTCCGATTTTAACTGCATCCGGATAAATATCTTCAAATACTGCATCCATCTGCTGTCCTAAAAATTCTGGACTTACTTCCATTATTCCTGTTACGCCGGTCGTATTTTGTGCAGTTAAAGCAGTGATTGCACTCATGGCATAAACACCATTAGTAATCATTGTTTTCATATCTGCCTGGATGCCGGCGCCTCCACTAGAATCACTTCCAGCGATTGTTAATGCTGTTTTCATAATCTCTCTTCCTTTCTGCATTAATTTTATACAGCGACATAAAGTGGTGCCCCCAGTTTGCCGCTTTTCTATTTATAGAAAACATTTTCCTATAAAAGAACAGAGTGGACAAGTCCGCTTCAATTTCCTATGTACAAAAAGAAACGGATATGCCGCCATAGGCATATCCGCAAATATTTATCCTGCTATATCCCTACGTTGGCATTATCCACATCAGGTCACGGGTCAAGACTATACAGTCTACTCTCAGCCTGCTTTCTGCAAGCTCCCCTTTCTAATTTATCATTGACATTATATACCCGGAAGCATGGAAATTCAAGGTGATTTTAAATGCCGATCCTTTATAAAGCAAAAACCCCCAGGAATTTTCCTGAGGATCTGCTTTATTTCTTAAATTCTTTTTCCTGATATTTCTTTAATATATGATTGTACATCATACGGACTGCCGGAGCCATAAAGTCTGGATTCATAGTGGCAATTCCTATGATTCGGCTTGCCTCCGGATTAATCGGATAACAATCCACTTCATATGGTATATCATGCATTACCAGTTCCGGCATTAAGCAGATTCCAAAACCTTTTTCCACCAGTGCTATGGTAGAAAGATCATCTACCACATGATAATTGGATTGAACCTGTAAAGAATTTTCCTTAAGAAAATTCTGTATATCTGCATCTGTACTGTCTCTCTGAGTTACAAACTGATAATTTTTCATTTCTTCAATATCCATATATCCTTCTGTCCCAGTCCTTTTGGCTGCTTTAGGAAGAACACACAATAAAGGATCTCTGTACAAAGGCTCTATTGGCAGATCTTTTGCACTGGACACAGATAAAAATCCCAGGTCCACCACACCTTTTTTTATCCAGTAAAACACATCATCATAGGTTCCTTGAAATACTTCTATCTCAATCTCTGCATATCTTTTTCTAAAAGAATGCAGTATCTCTGGCAGCCAGCTGGTACATACACTGGAAAAGACTCCGATTTTTACTTTTCCCTGCTTTAATCCATTTAAATCTGCAATTACCTGCTGAAGACTTTCATCACTGTTTAGTACAGCATTCACATATGGCAGAAGCTGCTCTCCATAGTTTGTCAGCGTTACCCCTGCCTTGCTTCTGGTGAGAACGGAAAAGCCAAGTTTACTTTTCATGGAAGAAATGGTATGGCTGATAGCTGATGGTGTAAGTCCAAGTAAATCTGCTGCTTTATGAAAGCTGCCAACTTCCGCAATTGTCTTAAATACCTGATAGGTAAGTAATGTCATGAAAACTCTCCCTGTTTATCGATTGCATTTATACAGAAGATCTTCCCATCTTCTATCTACTTCTGCCTGGAACTGTTCAATTAAATGTTCATTTCCTGGTTTAAATAAATGTTTGAATCTTCCCTGTGGTCTTAGAAAATCTTCAATTGGAAGTTTTTTCTTTGGTTCATATGTCAGATTCCATTTTCCATGGTCTACCTCAAACATTGGCCAATAGCATGTTTCTACTGCCAGACGGCAGATTTCCATAATATCCTCTGTATTATAACGCCATCCTCTTGGACATGGTGTCATAATGTTCAGGAAACTTGCTCCTTCTGTATAAATAGCTTTTTCTGCTTTTTTATGTAAGTCATTAAAATTTAATGTAAATGTACTCTGTCCTACATAGGCAACATCATGATCTGCAATAATACTTGCCAGATCTTTACGATTCTGCATCTTACCATTTGACTGGGTTCCTGATGGTGTTGTTGTAGTATCTGCAAACATAGGTGTTGCAGAGGAACGCTGAATACCTGTATTCATATACGCACCATTATCATAACATACATATACCATATCATGTCCACGTTCCATGGCACCAGACAAAGACTGGAATCCGATATCATAGGTTCCGCCATCTCCACCAAACGCAATAAATTTATAATTAGCATCTTCTGGTAATTTTCCACGTTTTTTTAGCGCTTTATATGCTGTTTCCACACCACTTAAAGTAGCTCCTGCATTTTCAAATGCATTATGAATGTAACTGTCTTCCCATGCTGTATATGGATACATGAAAGAAGACACTTCCAGACATCCCGTTGCGTTGGCGATTACTGCATGATCTCCTTCATGCAGTGAACGCAATACTGCACGCACTCCAATAGTAGCTCCGCATCCGGCACACATACGATGCCCTGGTGCAAGACGCTCCGGTTTATTCATCATTTCTTTTATATTATAACTGCTCACAGCGATCCTCCTATTTACGTAATCCGATGTACTTAAACTGCTCGACTTCTTTTCCATTTTCTACATGATCTTCTAATTCAGCAAAAATATCATATACATTCTGCACTGTAAAATCACGCCCTGCCAGCCCGTAAATGTAATTAACAGTATCAATCATAATCTTCTTTCGGAAAAGGCCTGCGGTTACTTCGCTTCCTAAAGGTCCGCCGTTTCCATTGTAGCTTTCTGTACGATCCATAATAGCAACAGCTTTTGCATTTTTCAATGCATCTGCCAGCTCGTCTGCCGGGAATGGACGGAATACGCGAAGTTTAATAACTCCAACTTTCTTTCCTTCTGCTCTTAAATCATCCACTGCCTGTTTTGCAGTTCCTGCGGCAGATCCCATGATCAGCATAATATAATCTGCATCTTCCGTCTTGTATTCTTCAAATAATCCATAACTTCTTCCGGAAATTTTTTCAAATTCTGCGGCAACCTGTAAAATAACTTCTTTAGCATTTTCCAGAGCAATTTCCTGATTCTTCCTTGCTTCCATTGCATAATTGGTTACTGAATAAGGTCCTACAGCAACTGGTTTCCCTGGATTTAATAAAAATTCTTCCGGTCTATATTCTCCAACAAAGTCTTTAACTTCCTGATCTTCCAGCAATTCAATATTTTCCACTGCATGGCTTGTAATAAATCCATCCTGACAAATCATAATCGGAAGATGTACATCAGCATTTTCCGCAATTGGATATGCCTGGATAAAGTTATCATAAGCTTCCTGGTTATTTTCTGCATAAATCTGGATCCACCCGGTATCTCTTGCACCCATTCCGTCTGAATGGTCACAGTTAATATTGATAGGTCCTGATAATGTACGGTTAACCAGTGCCAGTGCAATCGGCATACGATTGGATGCCGCCAATAATAATTCTTCCCACATAAGGGCAAGACCTGCAGAAGATGTAGCTGTCAGTGTTCTCGCTCCTGCTGCTTCTGATCCAATGGCTGCACTCATGGCTGAGTGTTCACTTTCCACTGGAATAAATTCTGTGTCAACTGCCCCATTTGCAATATAGGTTGATACCATCTGAGGAATTTCTGTCGATGGTGTAATTGGGAATGCAGGCATAACATCCGGATTAATCTGACGGATTGCGTAAGCCACCGCCTCATTACCTGACATACGATCTTTTTTTGCCATCTTATCTTCCCTCCTTCATTTCAATTGCATAGAAAGGACATGCTTTTGCACAAATTCCACATCCTTTACAATGGTCATAATCAAATTCAACTCTTTCACCATCTTTTAACGGTATACTGGAATCAGGACAGACCATAGAACAAACCAGACAATCCCTGCACAAATCTTTGTTGAGAATCGGTGTTCTTGTTCTCCATTCACCGGTATTAAAATATTTAGAAGTTCCCCCAGCAAACATCATCAGACCTTCTGTCAGTTCCTGATGAGGAGTCTGCTCATTAATCTTATGTATATCTGTTCTCATATTTTTTCTCCATTTTTTCTATCATTTTTCCTGTTTATTAATCATTCATAAGCCGTTATTCTTATAGTCTATAACACATCTTTCAATGTTTCATATGTCATTTCCAGTGCCTGCATGTTTCCTTCGATGACTTCCGGTTTCTTTGCAAATTTATGCTGATATGAAACTCTCATTTCGGATATGAAATCCTCTTTTTTCATGATACCGCTGACTGCAACTGCTGCTGCAAGCATTGGTGAATTTGGAAAGTTTTTACCTAATGCTGCTACAGAAATCTTTCTGGCGTCTACGGTATACACATTTCCTGTATATCCATTTAAAAACGGTTTTATCTCTTCCGGTTTTTTTGGTGTGTTAACAATAATTGCTCCTTCTTCCTTTAATCCTGCAGTTACATCTACAGAATGAAGTAATGTTTCGTCTACTACAACTACCAGCCCTGGTGTGTAGATATTAGAATGCACTCGAATCACTTCATCGCTGATTCTGTTATAAGCAGTAATCGGGGCTCCCATTCTTTCCGGTCCATATTCCGGGAATCCCTGTACATATTTTCCTGTTTTAAATGCCACATCTGCTAAAAGCAGGGCTGCCGTTTTAGCACCCTGTCCGCCACGTCCATGCCATCTGATCTCAAGTCCGTTGTTCATGGTTACTTTTCTCCCTTTTCATTTTTCTTTTTTATTCTGTAATGAATTATTTTCACGTTCAAGTTGTACTTTTTTCAGCAATTCCTATTATATTACAAAATCCCACATTATAACTTGAAAATATGAATACATTTCATCATAAAGTTGAATTATTTTCATCAATGTTATAAAGCTTTTCTGAAGCAGAAAAAAGCGACAGCCTCAAAGCTGTCGCTTTTAGATTATTATTTTTTATCAACCCAAATCCATAGCCGGTACATGATATATCCCCAGATTAAAAATAAAGTGATTAGTACCCACATAGGAACCGGACTCGTATAATAATTTCCATTTACATATTTCGCAAACTGTGGAATATCCGCATAATAGTAGGCACCTGCACCAAAATCAAGAGAATCAATCAGCCCTAAATGCCTGCTCATAATATAAATTCCATAAATAACTGCAAAAATAAAACTTCCTATACAAAATCCATTACATATTTTTATATATACAGGCGTTTTCTTTTCGTTCTTCATATTCCTTCCTCCTATGCTGCAATATTTGGAAGAGGGAAGAAATGTCCGGAAAGTAAAACCCATACTGCTATAAATGTCAAAACAATATTAAATATTTGTCCTATCACATATAAAGTTAATGGTTTCCCACCTTGCATCTGCTCTTTAATTTCACGGAAATTTGTATCCAATCCAATACTGGTAAATGCCAGCACAAATGCCCAGTTTTTATACTGATCTAACACACTATTAATTGCAGCAACTTTTTCCTGACCTGCCAGTGGCTGTACTATAAAGGATGCAATCAGGGAAGCTGCAAAAAATCCTAAAATAAACTTTGGAAGACGATACCAGATTTCAGCAGCTGTAATTTTACGTTCTTTCTGATCTCCTTTTTCAACATGTGCTGTAAAAAACACTGCAACTGCAAATGCAATAAATCCAATAAGGATATTCTGAATAGATTTTACTAAAACTGCAGATGTCTGTCCAAGCTGCCCCAGTGCAGTTCCTGCTACAGTTACAGCTCCAGTAGAGTCTACGGTTCCACCGATTAATGCTCCACCCATCAGTCCACCTAAACCGATCGCCTTAATAATGATTGGCTCCAGAACCATCATAAGAACTGTAAAAATAATAGAAATAGATACTGCCAGAGACAAATCCGTCTTTTTCGCCTTACTTGCCGCTCCTGTTGCAATTGCTGCACTTGTTCCACACACAGATGTTGCTGTTGCAAGAGTAATCACCAATGGTTTATTATCTATTTTTAATACTTTTGTTCCAAAAAACCACATGAAAATTATAACAGTAGGTGTTACCAGCCATGCAATTCCTAAGCCATAAAGTCCAAAATTTACAATATTAGAAAATAATACAGAAAATCCCATAATCACTAATCCGGCTTTAATATAAAATTCTGTTTGCACTGCCGGTTTCAGCCAGTCTGGAACACCAATTGTATTTGCAATCACTAATCCAACAGCCAAAGCAAAAAAGGCCCATTCCAAATAACGATTTAATGTGTATTCGGCACTAATTAATCTTACAATTACTGCAAGAGCAAAAATACCTGCATATGCCGGAACATAGGTTTTTGCTGAAGTCCCTCTTAACACATTTCCTACTGTAAATAAAACTCCGAGGACGACTGCTGTTAAAATTAATCTAAAAACCAATCCTGCTGACCAGATGCTTGCTAAGCTGACTCCATTTCCCCATGTATCAAATTTAGCTGCACTGAAATCAAATGCTCCCGTTAAAACTCCCACAGAAGCTGCAATAATGACAATAAAACCAATCCACACTGCCAGCCAGTCTTCTGTATGGAATAACTCCGATGATTTAAATTTTTCTGTTGTTACAATATCGTTCGGTGCTGAAACACCTGTAGCTGCTGTATAACTCATATTCATATCCTCTCTTTTCTCTATTATCCAAAATCAACTTTATTATTTTCTCAAATGCTTTTTATCGTATTCTTTCTGCACATACAACATCGCATTATCTCCTTGATACTCACTTCGCATTTAAATAGTTCCGTCTTTTGCATATTGTATGCCTCCTTTTCATTAATTTTAAAAACAGTAGAAAACAAAAATCAAAGCCCTCAAACATATATCCGAAACTCTTGTTTCCCTGTTATTTGATTTACATTGTTTTCCTATCTGTTTTGTATGAAATGAATTATAATCATAAAATATTCATATGTCAATAGTTTTTTCTAAAAACAAAACTGACAAGTCCGCTATCAGCTCCCTATGTAAAAAAAATAGAAGAAACCTTAAATGTCTCCTCTATGATATATCACCCATATTATTTTATAATTTTTATGCCTCAGCTTCCGGTGCTGCTTCCATATTCTTTGGAAGTATCAAATTCAGAATAACAGCTACCAGAAAGACAACTGCAACACAGTTTTCAGCAAAAACATTTTCCACGATCTGTGGAAAAATACCAAATATTTCAGGAACCTGTGTAAATCCGATTCCAGTACTTAAAGATAATGCAGCAATGGTTATATTTCTCTGAGAATAACCACATTTGCTCATCATCTGCAGCCCGCTGATTACGATTGTTCCAAACATCATAATCGTGCAACCTCCTAATACAGCATCTGGTAAAGTTGCAAGTATCGCACCAAATACCGGGAAAACTCCCGCAAGAATCATGATAACTGCTCCTGTTGCAATAGTAAAACGATTTACAATCTTTGTCATTGCTACAAGTCCTACATTCTGGCTAAATGATGTAATCGGCAGACAGCCGAAAACGGAAGATAATGCACTGATAAATCCGTCACATGCCAAAGACCCGGAAATCTCTTTTTTTGTAACTTCTCTTCCCAGTCCTGAATTGGCCAGTGCCGATGTATCCCCTATGGTTTCCGTCGCTGATACCAAAAAGATAAGTACTACAGAAATAATAGCATTGGCATTAAATTCTGGTTTAAATGGCATAATCGATGGCAATGCTATAATCGATGTATCCTTTATCGCAGAAAAGTCTACAACTCCCATTGCAAATGCTACAATATATCCCACAATCAGTCCAACAAGAACTGACAGCTGCTTCCAATATGATTTTGCAAAAATATTAAAAAGAAGACAGCATAACAATGTAATGGTTCCAAGAATCCAGTTGGTTGCAGAACCAAAAGTTTCACTTCCGCTTCCTCCTCCAAAAGAGGTTGCTCCAACTGATAATAAGGAAAATCCAATTGCTGTTACTACACTGGCAGATACGATTGGAGTAATAATTTTCGTCCAGTATTTAGCAAACAAACCTAAAAATCCTTCTATTATACCACCTACTAAAACTGCCCCGACAATGGCATTATATCCATATGCAGGTCCCACATAACACATAACGGAAACAAAAGTAAAACTGATTCCCATTACAATAGGAAGTCCTGAGCCAACTTTCCATATCGGGAATAGCTGAATTAATGTTCCAATCCCTGCAATAACCATGGCACTTTGAATCAGCATGGCACTTTGTTTTGAATCAAGCCCGCTGGCACCTGCAACAATAAGAATCGGAGCAATATTGGCTACAAACATAGCCAGTATATGCTGCAATCCAAATGGTATTGCTTTCCCAACAGGAACTTTTCCTTCTAAATGATAAATGTTTTCAATACTTGCCGTTTTTTTCATTCTCTCTCATACCTTTCTTTCATTTGTATCAGAGTATCAAATTTTATATTATCTGACAAGTATACCTAACATTTCTTTTACTTTAAAATGTTACCATCTGTTGAAATGGTTACCACCTGCCATGGAATAAATTTCCCACTGTCCTGCAGTGCCCGTTTTACAGCATTTTCAATTCCACCACAGCATGGTACTTCCATACGAACTACTGTTACACTTTGAATATCATTTAAAGCAATGATCTGTGTCAGTTTTTCTGCGTAATCTCCTTCATCCAGTTTTGGACATCCAATCAGCGTAATCTTATTTTTCATAAATTCCTGATGGAAGTTTCCATATGCATACGCTGTACAGTCCGCAGCTACCAAAAGATTAGCATTTTGAAAATACGGAGCCTGCACAGGAACCAGTTTTATCTGAACCGGCCATTGTAAAAGCTGTGTTTCCACTGCTGTCTGTGACGTATCACCCGAACCTCTTTTCATCGTCTGCATTCTGCTTCCCGGGCATCCACTGAAAACATGACCTGCTGCTTTCTTTTTCTTCATATTAGCTTCCACCGCTTCTTTATCATAAGGTGCTGCTTCCCTTTCTACAAAGGAAATGGCATTGGTTGGACATGCAGGAAGGCAATCCCCTAATCCATCACAGTAATCATCTCTTAATAATCTGGCCTTACCATCAACCATACCTATGGCACCTTCATGACAAGCCTTGGCACACAGTCCACATCCATTACATTTATCTTCATTAATCTGAATAATTTTACGAATCATTTTTACTCTCCTTTTTCTTCTTATTCGTTACAACGCTATTATATCGACTGCAACACAAAAAGTATGTTGTTTTTACAACAAAAATGATTTTTATAAACGAAAAATGAATCCTTGACTAAAAAAAAATATAACCTTATACTTTTGAAAAACATATGTTGGTATCCTAACAGAAAAGAGGAAATATGATGCAGTATCTGAAGGCTTTAAAAAAATGTCCACTCTTTAAGGGCATCAGAGATTCTGATTTTTCTTCCATGCTTCAATGCATGGATTCCCGCACGCTGTATTACCAAAAAAATCAACCTGTTTTCTCTGAAGGTGAACCCGCAGATTATGTGGGAATTGTCTTATCTGGGGAAATACACATTATTAAAATTGATTTTGATGGAAATCGGAATATTATTGGCACTGTAACTCCCGGTCAGCTGTTTGGTGAAGTTTTCGCCTGTGCCGGCATCTCCAGCCTTCCGGTCAGTGCCATTGCAGCTTCTGACAGCACAGTCCTTCTGGTATCCTGCAAAAAGATTATAACTACCTGCAGCAGTTCTTGTCTTTTTCATAATCAGGTCATCCAGAATCTGCTGCACATTGTAGCTGAAAAAAACCTGATGTTAAATCAGAAAATACAATTTCTTTCAAAAAAAACTACCAAGGAAAAATTAATGGCATTTCTTTATGCACAAGCTAAAGAAAACCAAAGTAGTACATTTACTATCCCTTATGACCGGCAAGCCCTTGCTGACTATCTTGGAGTGGAACGGAGTGCTATGTCTACAGAACTTGGGAAACTAAAAAAAGAAGGAAAAATTGATTTTCACAAAAACCGGTTTCAAATCCTATAACCAAAAAAGGCAGAGTTCTGCTTTAACCCTGCCCTTTTCCCAGTTATTCCTGTACCTTCAAGACTCGCTCGCGAGTCTTGGCGCGGAATTCGGGTCTGCATAGCAGACATACTTCCAATCCGAATTCCTGCGCATCCTCGCGGAGCGTATATCAGATGGGGGGATTGAAACCTGCCACTGATACATAATTGTTGCTCACCGCCTACAGAGGCGGGAGTCATCCCTCATCTGATATAACTTTTTATTTATGTATTTTCCATGTAACCTGCTTTAATCCCGGAATCATCTGCTTCAGTCTCTGTTTCATTTCAATTTCTGTCATATCTTCATAGTCATAATCATCCTGATCATATTGATCATCGTAATAAGCGTATGGCTTATCGGTTCCATATTCCTTAAACCCTTTTTTCGTATATGACCGAAATCCAGTTCCTGTATCCATCAGTTTAAATATATCTGTTTCACTTGGCTCATAAATGGCACTGATATAATTAAAAAAATCTCTTTCCTCTGGATGGCAAAAAAGTACATATATTTTTTTATTTTTCTTTGAAACATAAATTTCTTTAAAGTCATGTTTCAAAGTTTTCAAAGACTCTTTCTGATAATCATAATATACAATACGATCCTGCAAACAAAGTTCCTCTATACCATCCTGATTAAAATCATAATAAAAATACTTGGTTCCAGATTTCTGTCTTATCTCATATTGTTTGATTTTCCTCTCCGCTATTTGAGAAATCTTTTGCGATGACAGTACTTTCACATGAATCTTATAAATATAATCTTCTCCGGGAATGCCAAATGTTATGACTGCATCTCCAACACTTTTTCCCTTGACTGTAACATAAAAATCCTTAGCCGTTACAGAAACACGATCATCATTGACTATTTTAAGATTCTCCACATCCGTACTGTTCATGGAGACTTTTCTCTGAGTTCCTTCTAATACCGAAACATTCTTTTCTATAACCTCTTCTTTGCTCTTAGAATATACGACAAGCGCCAATGCCCCTACAAAAATCAAGGTCAAAAGTATTCCCAATTTTTTTGTTGTAGATTTCATATTCCCTCCTTTTTTGTTTGTTTATTTTATTATTACAGAAAACTTGTTTTCTTTTTTGTGCTTGCTATAATGAAAACAAAGTAATTTATACATCATGTATTTACCTAAAATAAAGGAGAAGCTTATGAGAAAAAATTTTGGACCTAAACCTTTTATTTACCCTCAACCTGTTTTAATCGTTGCTACATATGCAGAAAATGGACAACCAGACGCAATGAATGTGGCCTATGGTGGAATCCTCAATTCCAACCGACTGCAAATCAATATTGGTGTCAGACATAAAACATCCGATAATATTAAATTACGAAATGCCTTTACCGTTGGAATTGCAGATGAAGAACATTTGGCAGCCGCTGATTATGTAGGCATTGTCTCTGGACACGATGAAAAAAATAAAATGGAAAAATCCGGCTTCAAACTAACAAAGAGCAACTTTGTTGATGCGCCTTTCATCGAAGATCTTCCAATTGTTCTGGAATGTAAAGTAGAAGAAATCAATCAATACGACCAGACACTTCGCATCGTCGCTGAAATTGTCAATGCAAGTGTTGACGATAAAATTTTAGATGAAAACGGAAACATTGATCCCGAAAAATTAAATGCTATTTCCTATGATCCATGCAATCATTATTATTTAAAACTTGCTCAGAAGGTGGGAACAGCATTTAGTGATGGAAATCAATTAAAATAGAATAATACTCAGGGTGGTTATCCCACAACCTGGGCATGACCACCTGTTACTTTTCAAAATATGCATGAAATTACGAGATTCATCTAAATTTAATAATATCCACAATTCCCTCTATCAGGTGCTTCTTTTCCGGAAATATATCTGGCATTAAACTCCATATTTACTTCACGAAGTTCCTTTTTTCCGTCAATATATGCCTGATACATCTCAATGATTCCAGGACTACATCCATCACATGTAGCTGAAATATTTCCAATAGACTCTGCAACGATTTTCTCACGTTCCTCTTTTGTTGTATCTTTAATTAAAATACTAGACATTGTACCTTCTCCTTTGCTGTTATACTTATCTGTTTCTTATATTTTAACACAGAAAACACATCTGTACATTGGATATTATTCAAAAGTACTATCCTTCTTGTATTTGAAGTTTTCATTGTTAACCTTTTTCAAACTTTAGGTTGACATTCAAAAAAGAGATGTTATAATAGCCTATGTAAAAAATAGCAGGGAAACTTAAAACTCAGGCCTGTACACACCCTGCAGAAATGAGGATAATTATGAAAATTTCAACAAAAATAATGGTAACGATTAGTTTGTTTACTGCAGTAACTTGCGTATTATCCATTTTGAACATTCCTACGCCAAGTGGAGTTCCAATCACACTTCAGACATTTGCGATTGCGCTTAGTGGCTATGCATTGGGATGGAAAAAAGGAACAGTATCTACAATCATTTATATTTTGCTTGGTACAATTGGCGTTCCGGTATTTGCGGGAATGACAGGTGGACCTTCCTGGCTGGTAGGCTTCAGTGGCGGATTTATCTGGGGATTTATTTTTCTTACGTTACTATGCGGTATCGGCATAAATCAAAAACCAATCTGGCTGCGTTTTGCATTTGGCATCATAGGTCTTGCAATATGCCATCTCCTAGGTGTCATTCAGTTTGCGATTGTATCATCCAATCCAATTCCAGCAGCATTTTTAGCAGTATCTGTGCCTTTCATTGCAAAAGATATTATATCAGTAATTGGTGCTTATCTAATTGCAGATCGAATCCGCAAGATACTTTCCGTCGATAATATTTAATATGAAAGAAGTCAATGATATCAAAGGATCTGTTTCTCTTTGTATAAACACTTCGGAATGGAGACATATGGAAAATAAATTTAGAGCACATCACATTATCTGTACTTCACTTTATGAAGGAAAAGGCTATAACAATGCTTTTTGTGAAAATATGACATCTGTCGTGAACCGTCTGCGTGATAATCCAGATGAAGAACTGACTCTAGTGGCAAAACCTGACCTGGTTTGCACCAACTGTCCAAATCAGACAAAATCCGGTAAGTGTTCACATAATCACAATCGTGTTGTTAATAAAGACCGTCGTGTTATGAAGTTCTTTGGACTGAAAGAGAATCAGATCTATACATATCGTGAAATGTGCAGACATGCACGCGAAACGATGACAACAGAATTTTTTATGGAAAACTGTGGAAAATGTAACTGGCGTAAAAGAGGGCTCTGCAAGTATGAGGATTTGATTGCACAATTGGATCATTGTATTGAAAAATAAGATATTGTATTCATTGCTTTTTTCGTGGGCACTGCCCACACCCAACCTCTGGAATAGAGTAGGGAAATTCTGGCAATAATACAGCATCGATTAATCTCAGAAAATCTACTCATATTAATCACAGCACCTCGCAATCCTTCCGCCGCACTTATCACAAAAGCCTTCTATCACAACACCAAACCTGTCTTTTCTCAGATTATATCCGGGTTTGAAAGATGCATTTCCGCAATTAACGCAAAACGCATTGTGCAACCACATCTCTTTTACTTCATCTGGATACTTATTCCATAACCGGATAGCCTCAATGTCTGTAGTTCCCTCACCCTTACAGAACTCATCTTTCTCCATCTCCTGTCGAATGAATTTTTCTATCGTATACTCATCACATCCGTCTTTTCGGAGCTGCTCTGCCATTTCCTTATATTTCCCTTCGTATTTCATAACCGCGCCTTTCAAACCTTTGCTCTAATTTCTCACAAAATAATATCTTCAATTTTCCAAAACACCTTTTGATGAAAAAGTGCGTCTGGACTACCTACCAACTCTACAGAAAAAACTTTCCTGCATTGTGTTTTTATCCTTGCCTTTTTATTTTACCATAATTGCTTTTTCTCATCCATAGTTACCATATCACCTTCATTTATATTTCGGTCATACAATAACTGATCTTCCATCTTTATCACAGTCTCTTTTCCATTTTCATCTAACAAAGTTACAACAGCCATAACAGGATCGTTTTCACTTCTTTCTTCACAGCCGAAATCAACATCTTCATCTATACGCAATACTTTATATTTCATTTTCCCATCCTTGTTCCTTATCTTTTAAAAATACAAATTCCTTATCTGTGGACAGTTCCTCTGCAAATTTATATCCCAGCCCGTGAAATTGCTTCATTTCTTCTGGATCCTCAATACGATTTACCGCCATAAAACGGACCATCTCCCCTCTGGCCATTTTGCAGTACACACCTTTCTGGACCAATTTCCCCTTTACCTCTTCTACAAAAGAACAAGTAATAAAAGTATCCTCCGGCTGCAGATATTTCTCAATACATTTTGAATATTCCTTTGATGCAAGGTTAATGATAATACCACTATGGTCATGGACCTGTTTATATAATCTGTCACCCCAGTATTCGTAAAGATCTTTTGCTCCATTGACTTTTGCTTTTGCCTGCATTTCCAGTCGATAAGGTGTCACACCATCCATAGGTCTCAAAACACCATAAAACCCGGACAATATACGCAAATGTTCCTGCACATAACTAAGCTGTTTTCTTTCAAATACAGCAGGTGCCATATACTGATAAGCAATCCCTTCATAAGACAAAATGGCCGGTGTCAGGCTGCGGGTCAAATCCATGGATGCAAGCCGATCATAATTCTGCTCTGCTATCTTATCACTACATGTCCATAATTTTTTCGCTTCCTGAAACGTCAGCTTTTTCATCCAATTCATAATACATTCTGTATCCTTTTGGAATACGGGAAGATCTATATAATCCAAAGAGTCATCCACTTCCTTCATTTTCTTTGCAGGAGATAAAATAATTCTCATAACGTTTTATATCACCTCTTTTCGTTTTACTCCGATACATCGCACCTTGATAAAATTAAAATATATGGCACTGCAATAATTTTGTCAAGAAAAAGGACACAGAAAGAAGTTTTCTCTCTATGCCCTTAAAATTCCAAATTATATTTCCGTAAAAAGACAGATATCAGAGCTGTCTGGACACTCTAATCTGTTCATATCTGATTTTACAATGTACCTCCAAAATCTGTGTGAAGTGCCTGACCTGTAATTGCACGAGATTCATCACCTGCAAGGAACAGCAGAATATTTGCAACATCTTCAGGCATACATGGCTGTACTTTCAAATCACTGTGTTTTGCCATCTGTCCCATCATATCCTGATCAAGAGTTGCCGGATTTGTTCCCGCTACCATTGGAGTTACTATAGTCCCTGGACATACTGCATTACAACGGATATTTGTACCGGCAAATCGGAGGGCTGTGTGACGTGTCACACCGATAATTGCTGCTTTGGATGATACATAAGCGGCTCCCCCGCATCCCATGGCACCTGCAATTGAGGCAACATTTACAATTGAACCATATCCTGTCTTTTCCATTTCTCTGGCAGCCGCACGTATACAGTACATGGTACCTTTCTGATTGATTTCCACAATTCGATCCAAATCATCATCCGTAAAACGATCAATTGGTTTTAATCCCTCTTCTAACACTCCTGCATTATTAACCAGAATATCTACTTTTCCATAAACTTCCATTACTTTTGCTACCAGCTTATCTGCATCACCTTTTTTAGATATGTCTGTCACAACCGGTAATACTTCACCACCGTCTTCACGAATAGCAGCAGCAACTTCCTCCAGTTTTGCTTCTCTACGCGCAGTGATAACAACTTTTGCACCTTCTTTAGCAAACAATTTTGCTGTTGCCGCACCTACACCGGAATTTCCCCCTGTAATAATAGCAACTTTTCCTTCTAATCGACTCATGTAAAATACCTCCTTTACCACTGACTTTTCCCGACTGCTTTTTTATATAATAAGAGTATATAGGAAATTTTACACAAAAACAAGAACTTATACATTAACTTTTTTATGCAATAGCTCTAATAAAGCATCTAAATTCCTTCTTGTATCATTCATCTTCCACATGCTGCAGCATACTCAGATAGGAATTTCTAGTTGTATCTTTTAAACTATATCCCAGCCTCTGCAACATTTTTTCTATCTGTCCCAAGGCATCATCCTTATTTTTATCTTCCGTAATCACCATTTCCAGTTCAAGAAAATCCCCCAAATCCTGAACCTGATCAATACATGCTGTCATCTGATTAAAGGTATATTCCTGCCTGGTCTTTTTAACCTTTGGCAGAATCACCCGAAAACCGAGAGATTCAAAAATCTGAGTACATATCTCTGCATCTGCTACCCCTGTTTCCAGTTCCTTTCGACTCATGGAAATCTGATCCATCTTCTTTCCCTTATATGTAATAACAACATCTGTCTGATTTGCTAACAGATCAGTCACCTTACGAACTCGTAAAGCTTCCCCGTTTTTTCGAATCTGACCGGCATCATTGTCAAAATAAATATCCTCTTCACAAACCAGGCTGGATTTTATAAATCCAAGCCTTTTCAGATCCGCCTCCACAGTCTCTTTATTATCAATTGGTAATTTAATTTCCACTTCAATCATATTTTTTATCTCCAATATTCTATCTAAGCTCATAATACTCTAGACTTTTGTCATTTTCATTCCATTTTCTTAGGAATCAATCAGAGAAATAATTCCAATAATTATTAAAACAGGAAAAGCGATATATATAAGGCCTCCCATAACAAGACCTATTAGTACCAATGGCAGCACTGCAACTGTAAACAATATTTTTACAATGCCCCATGACGCCTTAACAGCAAATATCAACAGCTTTCCAAATACCATTATCATCAAAATTCCAAATAAAATTGACAACATCTCAAACATCTCCTTTTTTTATCTGTTTCCCATGAAATCGGGATATATTCTCAAGTCCCAGCTTTTCGCAATATACTTCCTGTCTCTTCCATCTGGATATAGTTTATAATAAAACAGTCTTAAAATAAAGTTACTAAAAATCAATATAGCATATGCTAATTCTGTAAAAATGACAAAATAGATTTATATGTGATATAACCTTCAGCAGTTAATATTTTTCAAGAAAGGAAAATAAGAATATATATCAAACCAGTCGTGAAGACCTGGGATATTCCAGATTAGAGGCTTCTGAAAAACTCCAGTTTATTTCTGCTGATCGCATTGAGAAAATCGAAAGCGAAAAATCATTGCCCCATCCGGAAGAAATACTTGCCATGGCTGACTGTTACAAAAAACCTTCTTTATGTAACTATTTTTGTTCACATGAATGTCCTATCGGACAGGAGTATGTACCAGAAATAAAAGCAAAAGAGCTTTCTCAGATTACTTTGGAAATGTTAGCTACTTTAAACACTCTTGTAAAGGAAAAAGAACGACTGATTGAAATCACAGTAGATGGCGAAATAAGCCAAGATGAAATTCCTGATTTTATCGCAATTCAAAAGGAACTGATTCAAAAATAAACCAGATTATATTTATATATGTACATCCTTTCAAACTTCTTTTAAAGAAAAGCCTTCAAAAGAAAAGTCCTCCGGAAATCCCACAGATAAAGGATTTCCAGAGGACTGATGTATATGCATATTTCTTGTAAGAAACAGCTACCTGGAAATATCAACAGCGTATGTTTTTACCATGTTAATTCTAAATACAGATCTTTATATTGTTTTGCAGAATTATCCCATGAAAGGTTTTTATCCATATTTCTCTGAACCATTTCATCCCAACGCCAGCGATCGGTAAAATATAATGTTTTGGCTCTGTTGATTGCATCTAATAACAAGCCTGCATCATAGCGGTCAAAAGTAAATCCATTTCCTGAATTATAATATACATTATATGGTTCTACTGTGTCTTTTAATCCACCTGTTTCACGAACAATCGGTACTGTACCGTAATGCATGGCAATTAATTGAGTTAAACCACAAGGTTCAAACAGTGAAGGAACCAGCAGGGCATCTGCACCTGCATAGATTTTGTGAGATCTGGTTTCATCATACATGATATTGGAACATACATTTCCTTTATATGCATTTTCATAATACCTGAAGGAATCTTCATAAACAGAATCTCCGGTACCCAGCACAACAACCTGTGTATGTTCATCCATAATCTGCGGAAGAATATAGTTAACCAGATCTAATCCCTTTTGGTCAGTCAATCTGGAAATCAATCCAATGACAAACTTATGATCATCCTGAACCAATCCCAGTTCTTCCTGTAATTTCTGTTTATTTTCCCTTTTCTTATCCAACACATTGGTGATATCGTAGTTGGTATATAATCTGGAATCTGTAGCTGTATTCCAGATATCATAGTCAATACCATTTAAAATACCTCTCAATTTACCGGAATGATATCTTAAATGGGCATCCAGTTTTTCTCCGTAATACGGTGTCTGAATTTCTCCCGCATAAGTATGGCTAACAGTAGTAATAATATTAGCGTAAGTCAATCCGCCTTTTAACATATTTGCATCCCGGTAACCTACTTTTAATGCATCTTTATTAAATACATAGTCTGGCAATCCTGACCAGTACTTGATGGTAGGAATATTGTAAATACCCTGAAAACGTAAGTTATGTATGGTCAGAATGGTTTTTGCAGAAGACACTTTTGAATCTTCAAACAAGGTTCTTAAATATACCGGAACCAAAGCTGCCTGCCAGTCATGGCAATGAATGATATCCGGAATCCAATCCATATAATTAAGTGCAGCCAGTGCAGCTTTTGCAAAATAGCAGTATTTCGGAATATCATCAATAAGATTTGTATATGGATTTCCAGCACTGAAGAATTCTTCATTGTCAATGAAATCATACACAACACCATCCCAGACATATTCCATGATTCCTACATAGAAAGATCTTCCATCGGAACATAAATCCATCTGGAAAGACCCTCTATATATCATTTTTTCCTGATATTCCCATGGAATACATTTGTAACGAGGAAGAATTACTTTTACATCGCAATTCTGTTTAACCAGGGCTTTAGGAAGCGCATACATAACATCTCCCAGACCACCGGTCTTTACAAATGGATAGCATTCAGAACCTATAAACACAACACTCCTTCTAGGAGTCATTGGTTCTTCATATTTCGGTTCCTCTATAACCTCTGGTTCTGCTTCTTTAATCTCCTGGGCAGCCTCAACTTTTGGTTCTTCCGCTTTTACTTCTTTTTCTTCTTTAGCAACCTTTGCCTTTGGTTCTTCTTTCACTACTTTAGTTGTTTTTGCCGCTGCTGCTTTTGTTGGTTTAACCTCTTTTTCCTCTTTAGCAGCTTTTGCCTTTGGTTCTTCTTTCACTGCTTTGGTTGTTTTTGCCGTTGCCGCTTTTGTTGTTTTAACTTCTTTTTCTTCTTTAGTAGCCTTCGCCTTTGGTTCTTCTTTCACTGCTTTGGTTGTTTTTGCCGTTGCCGCTTTTGTTGGTTTAACTTCTTTTTCCTCTTTAGCAGCTTTTGCCTTTGGTTCTTCTTTCACTGCTTTGGTTGTTTTTGCCGCTGCTGCTTTTGTTGTTTTAACCTCTTTTTCTTCTTTAGCAGCTTTTGCCTTTGGCTCTTCTTTCACTGCTTTTGTTGTTTTAACTTCTTTAGCAGCCTCTGCCTTTGGTTCTTTTGTCTTAACTTCTTTGTCCTCTTCAACTGGTGTCTTTGCTGTAGTTTTTGCTGTTGTCTCTCCTACCGAACCCCTTTTTGTGCTGCTTTCTATTGGGGCTTTTGTCTTGTTCATAGTTTTAGTAACTCGTTTCTTGGCCATCTGATACCTCCAAAATTAATGATAACATTTTATTTTTATATGATAACCATTTTCCAAGATGAGGAGAATGATTTTCCATCCTGAACCTTGTTTCAAAATCACAGATAATTATTCCTTAAATAATTATATCACAAATACGGTAATAGGCAAATATCATAAATCCAAACTGTTGATAGGAAAACTGCAGAAAAATCGATTTATTTTTTCAGATCTGCACTATTTTGGTCGCTTTTGCATCTTTAAAATTTTTGTAAAGCTTTCAATCAGTGTCAATCTGAAAATTCACATTTTCAAAAAATTATCATCACTGGTTGGCTAAAAAAATATAAGGTTCTCTATTTTAATCGTTGACAGATTTCAATACATCTAATGTTATTGTTTAACACATGATCCGTTGGTATTAATATATTTCGGATACTTTATTATGATTTAAGTATGAATGATAAGGAAGATGGATATTCTATAGTAGAAGAATTTCTTTCTGATTATCGTTATGTAAAATCATTACACGACAAAATCGGAAGATCAGCTACTAGCGATTTAATTCAAAAGCATCGTGATAACCATGATCAATATGCTCTTTGGGAAATTGTTGAAGTTCTATCTCTGGGTGATTTTATATACTTATATCAGTTATATTATTCTAAATATTCTTCAAAATCTAATTTCTGCAGCTATTTATGGTCCATCAAATTCCTCCGGAATGCCGCTGCACATAACAATTGTTTATTAATCAGTCTAAAAGCTCCATTTAATGTTACAATACAAAAAACAAAAGAAATTCAATTTAAGATATCAAAAATTAAACACATTTCCCAAAATAGCAGAGAAAAATGGATGGCAAATCCAATTATTCACGATTTCATCATTCTTGTTTTTACATATTTGAAACTTGTCAAAAGTCCTAAATTAAAACAAACTGGTATAAATCAGCTTCATTGGTTATTAAATGAACGAATGTTAAAGCATAAAGAATATTTTGAAAAAAACACAAGTTTTTTCCGCGGAGACGATGCCTGCATTGTTTCCGTATTTTTTATTTCTAAATACCTTCGTAATTTTTAATATCAAAAACTAATATCTAACTCCACTCCTGTAATTCAATATAATTACTCCCGGCCTCTCTCCTGTCGTAACACATCTCCAGCCGTTTTATAACCTCCTCTTTTAGATGAAGAAATTCTTTATCATGGCTTATGACCAGATATTTTACTTTTAAATCTTTTAAAATATCTATTGTCTGCTTTAATAACTGACAGTTATAAACGGTTTTGCCCTTCACTGCTGCCGGATATAAAGCATCTCCAAGAAATGCATATTCTTCTTTGTAACAAAGCATGATACATCCTTTTGCGTGGGTTGATGGTAATAAAAAAAGCCGGATTTGTGATGATTGATCCAGCTCTGTTGTTTCATTAATCACTGTTCCCTTATGGGTGTACTTAAATGTCTGTTTGGACACATAAAGATTCTGATAAGTGATTTTTTCAATATTTTTTATATGATCCTGATGGAAATGAGACAATACCACTGTTTTGTCCTTTTTAACCGATTCAATTGCCTGAGCAGATTGTTCATTGGAACCCACATCAAATATATACATGTGCTCTGGAGTTTCAATGAAAACCACATCTGCAGAAAGGGGATCATGTGCTGCCGGTATGTATCTGATATTATCATTGATTGTAATCATTTGCGTTCACCTCGGTAATCTTTTTTCTTTACATCTTGTTTTTTCCTAACATTTTATTCCTTCTCCCATATACTAAATTAAACACCTTTGGAGATTGCGTCATGTACCCGTTTATTTTAATTATCAGGAGCGTACCTGTCTGATTGAATTCTGGAAGGAACAATAACGAATAACTTTTCAAGGAGTATCGAAGAACCCCATGAATTCCTATCGACGCATATCCAAAGCATTTAATCAAGCCTGCCAGTTGCCCCTTGATCAATACTCCAATATTGAAATCGAAAATCGCTATATAACATTATTAAAATGGAGTGTAGGGACAACAGAGAATCAACACTTATATGTACAGAAACAGATATTGGGGAAAACCATATGCATCGATGATTTTTAATCTTTTTGATACTACATTCTTTTCTTATGTTCTTCTGTAATACAGGATACCTACTATATCTGCTAAAAGCCATCCTATAGGAATTGCCCACCAAATTGCTGTTACACCCAGCATGGTCGGTGCAAATAAATAAGCTAGCAGGACTCTTGTTCCAAGAGATATGATTGTCAGCACAAAAGACATTTCCGCTTTTTGAATCCCTCTATAATATCCATACAGAAGGAACAGACATCCGATACCAAAATAAAATGTGCCTTCAATCCGTAAATACCTGACACCTTCCAGGATAATCTGTGTTTCTGTTCCATCCACAAATAATCTCATAAGCTGTGCCGAAAAAATCCATATGAAAACAGATATAAAAATGCAAAAAGTCAAGGACACAAGCATAGCCTTTTTGGTTCCTTTATGAATACGCTCTTTCTTTTTTGCACCATAGTTTTGTGAAATAAATAAAGAATAAGCATTTCCAAACTCCTGTGCCGGCATATATACCAGTGTATCAATTTTAACCGCTGCGGCAAACGCTGCCATAATGATTGTACCGAAGCTATTAACCAGTCCCTGAATCATTAGAATACCAAAATTCATTACCGATTGCTGCAAACCTGTAAATACATCATTTTTGATAATATTCTTCATTCTATCCCATTTGAACTTCTGCTCTGCTTTTAGAAGATCCGGCCTTTTACAAATTGTATAAATTGCAATTCCAATTCCGGAAACTCCCTGGGAAATCACTGTTGCAATTGCTGCTCCTGGTATACCCCATTTTAAGGAAATCACAAAATATAAATCTAACATGATATTTAATACAGAAGAAGCTGCAAGAAAATAAAGGGGCACGACGGAATTTCCTATAGAACGTAAAAGATAGGCAAAAAAGTTATACAGAAAAATAAACCCTATCCCGGCAAAAATAATTTTCACATATCCTCGCATTAAAAAGTAGATATCTTCTGGTACACAAAGCAAACGCAGGATAATATCTGTCCCGGGAAAAACCAATAGGGTGATAACAATGGTCACACCGCCAATAAACCAAAAAGATAATTGTATGTCCTGTTTCATTTCTTCTATTTTGCCAGCGCCATACCATTTAGAAAATATTGCTCCGCTGCCCATACAAAGTCCTATAATCAAGGAAGTCAGAAATGTCATAAGCGTATAGGCAGAACCTACCGCCGCCAATGCACCGGATCCGATAAACCGTCCGACAATAAACATATCAGCAATATTATAAATCTGTTGCAGTAAATTTCCCGCCATCATCGGTAATGCAAAAAGCAGCATGTTTTTCATAATAGGGCCTTCCGTTAATTTACTGTTCTTCATATTCCTCTCCTCTACATGTCATGTAAGTATCTTAAATTCATTTTAACACGTTATGGATAAATGACAACCTGGCAAGTCAGTAAACACGTAAGGGCATTGCAAAATGTAATGCCCCATAATTTTTAGAGATAACACTCACATTCTTTACGAATTGAACATTCTTTTTTAATCGCCATTGAAGCAACTGCAACCATAGCACCGTTAACCTTTCTGGCTTTATGAGGGCATTTGACAACACAGCGCATACAGGAGATACACTTGTTTTTATCTGCTGTTTTCACGTTGTCCTTATCAATAGCACCTGCCGGACACTGAGCCGCACACAATCCACAGCTGACACAGGCAGAAGTAGCTTTTGGTACCAGACCTCCACCACCAGCCTTCTTATAAGGGCGGTTACCAGGGATAGTGAACTGGCTATTATCTAAAGAACCTGACAGTTTCTGTGCAATCTTTGCGCCAATTTCTTTCAGATTCTTTTCATCGGCTGCATCGGGCCGTCCTGCTGCATACTGGTGAATAATGGAATGTTCCGCAACAGCTGCCACAGCTGCAATCACACGGAAACCACACTCTTTCGCCAGATCCTCCATCTCCACTAGGGTATCCTCGTATGCCCGGTTGCCATAGACACACAGTAATACGCAAGGCATCCCCTTTCCCTGAACTTTCTTCAGCCTCTCTGCTGCCAATGCCGGGACACGACCTCCATAGGAAGGAAGTGCAAGCACTGCAACCGCATCACTGTCTGCTGAAAAATCTCCTGCATCAAAGGATATATTTGCTAAATCAAAAATCTGAGTTTCAGAAGCCATGGCAGAACAGAGAATTTCAGCGGTCTTTTCTGTACCACCAGTTGGACTAAACAAGATAAGTGAACATTTCATAATTCTATTCCTCCTTGTGTAAATTTTAGAATTACATCTTTGTTCATTATAGCATTCAGCAGGTGTCATGTCAAAATTTACACCAGCCTGTTTTTATGATATAGTAAAAATCATACTAGGAGGTGAGTTTATGCATATCAGCAACAAATGCTCCATTGCCGTCCACTGTCTTGTTTTTATTCACGAATACGGCGAAAGCAAAAAAGTAACAAGTACACTACTGTCTCTGTCCACCGGATGCAATCCTGTAATCATTCGAAATATAATAAGCGCATTAAAAAAAGACGGCATGATTTCTGTGAAATTCGGAACCGGCGGAGCAACACTTGCCTGCCCACTGGAAGAAATTACACTATATCGGATTTGTATGTGCGTAGAGCCGGATGCTCTAGACAAACTCATTGGGGTTCACCAGAATCCATCCCAGCTATGCCCGGTTGGAAGAAATATTCATGCAGTACTTGATCATTCATACAGCAAAATCCGCTCTGATCTTGAAGATAGTATGAAATCAGTTACCCTGAAAGAGATTGTAGCGGAATATCAAGAGAAAGAACCCACCCAGAATTAATTTTCATACTTAAAAATATAGACAGGCCCCGAAAATGCCCATTTCTTAGCACTTTCCAGGTCCTGTCTATTATTTATCTAAGCAGAAAATTTATTTATAAATTTCAGGGAAGAAATGATACAATGCTTTTGCAATGCCGTCATGATCCATATCATCTGTAATATAATCAGCTGCTGCTTTCAGCTCATCGGTTGCATTTCCCATTGCAACTCCGATTCCAGCATACTCAATCATGGTTTTATCATTCTGTGCATCTCCAAATGCAATCATTTCATCGGCAGTAAAACCGGAGATTTCGATTGCTTTTCGAATTGCTTTAGATTTATCTACGCCCTTAGCTGTAAATTCGTAATAATATGGTGCCGTGAACATCGAATTGATACGATCTCCAAAAGGGGCTTTCATCTCCTCATAATGCTCCTGCAGATAGGATGGATTGGCATATGTTAAGATCTTACTGATTTCAAAATCACACCATTTAGCTAAATCATCGATTTCACATAACTTATAATTATTTCCTCGTGATTCATATTCTAAGACATTCCATGGTTTTCCATTTCTTTCAATTGTATTATTGAATACATTGTTTACATACATGTATTCTCCTCTGGCAACAACCGGACATACATCAAATTTCTTTAAATGTTCTAATACCTCTTTGCCTTCTTCCACAGATAGAGCCTGACTGAATAATATTTCCCCGGTCTGATAATCTACTACTGTAGCACCATTATTACAGATCAGTAACCCATGATGTTCCTTCATATTTAATTCATCTGCAAAATACTTTAATCCATTATCGGTTCTGCCACTTGCTAAAACCAGTAATATGCCCGCATCCTGGGCTTGCAGTAAAGCAGTCTTTGTTTCAGGTGTTATCTTTTTACTGGAATCTGCTAATGTTCCATCTACGTCCATTAAAATTACTTTGATGCTCATCGTTATCCTCCTAACTGTAACTTTATATCTTTAATCTTCAAAGATGTTTTTCATATTTGCCACAGATTTTCATTCATATTTTATCACATATGAGCGATAAAATGGATAACAACTTAAACTTCCCAATTAAACATCGGAAACAAAAATAATTGAAAATAAAAATTAAATCTCCTCAAAAAATTCATGTGGGGTTCTGATATTACCATGCACATCTTATGTTGCGATACAGTTAATCCACGCCTCATGTTTGAAATCATCTACTTTTTCTGATGTAAGAAATTCTTCTGACTTACACCCATCAAAAATATCATCTAATTCCACTGCATATAATTTACTCAAAAGGATACACTGTGATATTTTAGGTTCTTCTTTACCTGTTTCCCACTGTAAAACCTCTTCTGGTTCTGCATCAATCAATTTTGCTAATTGCTCAACAGAATAACCCGTTGCTTCTCTTATTTTTATCAAACTCTCTGCAATGGTATTGTGGTTCATCTTTTTTGCTTCCTCCAATAAATCCTATTTTGCTACTTGTTTATATAACGGACGAAATCTCATTTAGTTCGTCAGTGAATCTTTTGGGTCAAAACCTTCTTTGTTCAATTCCCAATATTGCTTTAATTGCTGATATCCACTTATTCTGTTCATCTAATCCCCTTCTTCCATCACCTTCATATAATCAGCTTAAAATATCGTACATTATTTTCTGACTAAACAAAAATGTTTAGCAGACCCAATATAAATCCAATCAATCCTCCCAACCTTACAATTGTATTAAGTTCTTTTTTCATAACGGCAAGCACCATATCTTCCAGTTCATCAACCGTCATAAGATTTACTTTTTCTTCAGCTATGGATGCTAAATCTAAATTATCAAATATTTTCCCAATGCAAGGCTTCATTACTTTAACAAAGACTTGTGTAATGATATTTTTTATATCCGTTTCACTTATATCAATATCTGACAGCATGCTTGTAATGCTTTTTTCTTCCATTTCCTCTAATTTTTTTAAAATCAACGGATATACATAATCAGTCCCCTGTTCAGTAATCATGGTTTGTAATTCCGCTCCAATTGGAACTGTGACAGACTGAATTAATTCATCTTTCAGTAACATCTGCAGCATTGTACCCTGCACCTTTCCTATGATTTCATATAAGACTCTTGTCAGTTTCTTTCTTCCATCACGCTCATATATGCGGGACGGATAATTTTATTCGTACAAATAAGTTCCTCAATCCGATGTGCACTCCACCCTACGATTCGGGCAATTGCAAAAATAGCTGTATAGAGTTCCTGCGGAATTCCCAGCATTTCATATACAAAACCGCTGTAAAAATCAATATTCGGACTAACACCTTTATAAATCTTTCTTTTCTCTGCAATCAGTTTCGGAGCAATTTCTTCGATATTCTGGTATAACTGCATATCTTTCTGTCTGTTCTTTTCCCTGACAAGTTTTTCTACATATTCCTTAAACACACGTTCTCTTGGGTCTGACAAGGAATAGATGGCATGTCCCATACCATAAATAAGTCCTTTTTTATCAAATGCTTCTTTGTTCAATATTTTAGTCAGGTATGAAGCAATTTCATCCTTATCGCTATAATCACTTACGTGGTTTCTGATATCCTCCATCATTTGCATGACCTTGATATTCGCTCCACCATGCTTAGGACCTTTTAGTGACGACATTGCTGCTGCAATTGTAGAATAGGTATCAGAACCGGAAGATGTTACCACTCTGGTTGTAAAGGTAGAATTATTTCCTCCTCCATGTTCCATATGAAGAATCAGTGCCGTATCTAATACCTTTGCCTCCACCTGTGAATATTGTTTATCCGGTCTAAGCATCATAAGCAGATTTTCCGCTGTGGAAAGTTTCGGGTCCGGTTGATGTATATACATACTTGCCTGCTTTTCATAATGATTGTATGCGTGGTATCCGTATACTGCCAAAAGAGGAAATTCACTGATAAGCTGCATACTTTGTCTTAGTACATTTGGGATACTGGTATCCTTTGCTCTTTCATCATAAGAGGCAATCGTCAGAATACTTCTTGTCATGGAATTCATGATATCTTCCGTCGGGGCCTTCATGATAACATCCCTAGTAAAATTCGTCGGCAATGTCCGGCATTCTCCAAGCAGTCTGATAAACTCTGCCTGCTTTGCTTCATCCGGTAGTTCTCCCATTAGAAGAAGATATGCTATCTTCTCAAATCCCAATTCATTTTCCCCTAATGAGCGAATCAATTCCGGAACCTGATACCCTCGGTACCAGAGTTTTCCATCCGCCGGAACTTTCTGACCATTTACAAGATCTGAGGACGTAATTTTTGAAATTTTAGTAAGTCCTGTGAGCACACCATTACCCTTCTCGTCACGCAGGCCAAGATTCACATCATATTCATCATATAGCCGAGGTGCAATGCTATCATTTTTGATACAGATTTTCTGTGCCTCACTGGTATATTTATTCATCTCCTCTGTCAGCATTCTCTTCACCCTCCATTCTCTCCTGTTCACTGTGCATAATAGTTTCCAGCTGTTTCATAAGATTTAAAAGTTCAATCAGATTATCCCTTCCGAATTTTTCAATAACATTTCCATAATATTCTTTAAAAATGGCCTGCTGCTGTTCCAACAATTTTATTCCCTGATCCGTAATAGTAACATAAGTACCCTCATTGCCATCTCCATCGTGGGACCATTTTACAAGTCCCTGCTCGTTGAGTCTACTTACTAGTTTTGAAGCCTGGCGGATTGTAATCTGCATTTTTTCTGATAAATCTTTCAGATACGTTTTTCCTTCATAGATTTCTTGTTCTTTTCCCGTATCCTGAATGATATGCAACACAATATAATCAGCTTCATTAATCAGGTGACTGGCTTTTATTTTATTAAAAAGGTATCTTCTAAGTGTCAGCTCATTCCCAAGTTTTAGTACATCTATTTCTTTTTTATTTTCTTCCATGTATCTCACTCTCCTTACCATATCGGAATTGACCCACTGCGTTCAGCCATTTGCTGTATTTCCCGTGCATACTGGCATGCTCTGCTTAAATCATCCTCATCCGGATGTGTGCTTCCTACTTCAAACATCTGGCGGAGCTTGTCCGCCTGCTGCGGCATCTTCTCTATAATTGTTGCACGATTATCTGGTTTCACATTACCCTGGCATAAAAACATTCCCATATACTCTGCTTCTTCTGGAATCCATACATCCAACCTTTTCTCCAGATTTTTTCTGTACTGTTCTGTTGCAAGGAAACCACAAGTTGCAAAAAAGGCCAGTCTGCTTTCCGGAAGTTCTTCCAAAACATCCAGAATATCCACACCACAGATTCCATTACGTATTCCAAATCCTACAAAATAAAGATCTGCTTCTGGTACTTCTCCTTTGCTGTCGATATCATAGATTTCTTTTTCATCTGAATCAATTGCTTCGTAAATCTCCCTTGCTATCTTTCTCGTATTCCCACTTTTTGACTGGTAGATGACTGCGTACTTCATTTATTTTAACCTCCGATATAGTAAAAAAGGGAGCAACCTCATCGTCCAGTTACTCCCTTACAATAGCAGCTTTGTTTTCCTTAATAATCCATATCTGGATTACCATCCGGCATAGCAGGTTCTTTTTCTTTGATATCCGCAACAGCTGCCTCTGTTGTCAGCAATGTCGCAGATACGCTGACTGCATTAAGAAGTGCACTCTTTGTAACCTTAACCGGGTCAATGATACCTTTCTGCATCATATCTGCGTATTCCTCGCTGACAGCATCAAAACCGGTTCCTTCCGTACTCTCTTTTACTTTATTCACAATAACAGAACCTTCAAGCCCTGCATTTTCCACAATTGTACGAAGCGGTGCTTCCAGTGCTTTCCATACAATCTTGGCCCCGGTCTTCTCGTCTCCGTTCAGTTCTTCTACAACTTCTTCTACTCTTTTTTGTGCATGGATATATGCAGATCCGCCGCCTGCGATAATTCCCTCTGATACGGCTGCTCTTGTTGCATTTAAGGCATCTTCCATACGGTATTTGGTTTCCTTCATTTCTGTCTCCGTAGCAGCTCCGATACGGATCACGGCAACTCCACCACCCATCTTTGCCACACGATCCATGAGCTTGTCTCTGTCATAATCCGATGTAGTTTCTGCTATCTGACGTTTAATAGAAGCAATTCGTTCATCAATAGCAGATTTTTCACCTTCTCCATCTACAATAACGGTATTTTCTTTTGTAATCTTTGCAGACTTCGCACGTCCCAACATATCCACAGTTACATCTTTCAGTTCCATTCCAAGATCACCAAGAACTGCCTGACCTCCGGTAAGCACTGCAATATCCTGAAGCATTTCTTTCCGATTATCTCCATAGCCCGGTGCTTTCACTGCGACGACTTTCAGGGTTCCACGCAGTTTGTTTACAATAAGGGTAGTCAGTGCCTCCCCCTCAACATCTTCTGCAATAATCAAAAGCTCTTTTCCTGATTGAGCAGTCTGTTCCAGGATTGGAAGAATATCCTTGATATTGGAAATCTTCTTATCCGTGATAAGGATGTATGGGTTATTCATATGGCAGACCATTTTTTCCTTATCATCACACATATAAGAAGACAGATATCCATTATCAAACTGCATACCTTCCACTACATCAATTTCTGTATTCATTGTTTGGGATTCTTCGATGGTGATGATGCCATTCTCGCCGACTTTTTCCATTGCATCTGCTATCATTTCCCCAACCTGCTCATTCCCAGCGGAAATCGAAGCTACTTTTGCTATATAATCCTTTCCAGTTACCGGATAGCTCATTCCCTGGATTGCATCAATTGCTACATCTTCTGCAGCCTTCATTCCTTTTCTTAAAATGATCGGGTTTGCACCGGCAGCAATATTCTTCATCCCTTCCTGTACCATAGCCTGTGCAAGTACAGTCGCTGTTGTAGTGCCATCACCGGCTGTATCATTGGTCTTTGTTGCAACTTCCTCTACAAGCTGTGCACCCATGTTCTCATAATGATCTTCCAATTCAATCTCTTTGGCAATCGTCACACCATCATTGGTAATGAGCGGTGCCCCATAAGATTTATCAAGAACTACATTTCTTCCTTTTGGTCCGATTGTTACCTTTACTGTATCTGCCAGCTTATTGACGCCTGCTTCCATCTTTTTTCTTACATCAATATCAAAACATATATCCTTTGCCATTTTAAATTCCTTCTTTCTTTATTCGTATCTGTATCATACTTTTATAGCTGTCTTTACTCTACAACAGCGATAATATCATTCTGGCTCACGATAATGAATTCTTCCTCATCCATCTTCACTTCTGTTCCTGCATATTTGGAATAAATGACTTTATCACCCTCTTTTACCTGCATTGCAGCTATTTTTCCGTTATCCTCTTTTCCAGGTCCGACAGCAATCACAACTGCTTCCTGTGGTTTTTCCTTTGCACTGTCAGGCAGGATAATACCGGATTTTGTTTTTTGCTCTGCCTCCTGCTGTTTTAAAACAACTCTGTCTCCTAATGGTTTTAACTTCATATTTTGCCTTCCTTTCCGCTTTGTTAGCACTCGTTTCTTTTGAGTGCTAGCGAAAGTCTAAAAAATTTTGCTTCTTTAGAAGCATTATTTTTAAATTGTTTAATTTTAAAGTGTTATACAACATTTTATTGCTCTTGTCAATAGATTTTATCTTTTTTTATAAAAAAAGCAGAGAGTAAAAAATTCTCTCTGCAGATGTTCAGATCAGTTTCTGGATATTTCTAAATATCTTCTCTGTTGTCTTTTTATAAGCGGCAATTTCTTCCTGGGAAATTCCTTGAAAAATCTGCTGATCCAGTTCTCTTTTAATTTTTGCTATCTCTGCTATGATTACTCCTGCACTATCACTGACCAGATAATGCATATATCTCCTGTCATTTTTATCCGGTACTGCTGTAATCAATTCTTTTCGGTATAGATCATCGATTGCCTGTGATACATGTCCACGATTCAACTTCAGTTTCCTGTAAATATCAGTCGGTGTATTTTCATTAGCAGACCTTGAAAGATAATACAACACTTCAATATCTACTTTCTTTAAATCATATTCTTTTTTTATCACTGAAAAACGGCTTTCCATCAAATGTTTGAAATCACCGCCTTTTAATGCGATTTCTAATTGCTCATCCATTTCCCTCACCTACCTTCCAATACTTTAATTTTAAATATTTTAGCATTGGAGTATTATTATTTCAAGTACCAAAAACACCTTATCCAGTTCGCTTAGCTTATGATATCTCTTTCCAGTGTATCCCTTTCCATTAAGCGTTCTACGAAAATCGAACTTTCCTATAAAAAACAGCCTGACTTGTATTGTCATTTTGTGTCACTACTATTTCAGAATATGTCTACAAATTGTTTAACTAATCTCACTATTCCAAAAATACTTGCACCAAATGCGATAATTGATAAAACCCCAGCAGTAATAGCTTCAATAACATTTATTACGCCAGACACTTCTTTATGTAATTTAGGAAAAATAAATTCTTTAGCTTTAACTACCAATGTAAAAAATGTTTTTATAAATCCCATTAGCACATACAAAAAATAAGCTAATACTACTATTCCGCCTAAGCAGAATAACACATCACAATACCATTTTCCACATTCCATGTTTCCCAGAAAATAGTTCACCTCAAAAACAAAAATCATTAGTATCACAGCAACTATTAATGCGTGTAACCCCATAGCAGTCATAATCTTATCTTTTCTATCTCTACTGATTGTAGGAAACATAATGAACCATACCGCTATACAAACTGTTCCTATTGTCATCCTGGTATCATTCTGTGTCGCACCACATATAGGACTATATGCACCGATAAAGGTCATAAACATACCCATAAGTAAAGCACCTATATTTATACTTATATGAATCCTATATCCATGTTTTTTCAAAAATTCTTTTAACATTCTTTCTTATTTCTCCTGCGTTTTTCTGATTTTATATTCCTAAAATATCCAATAATTTTAGTCACATGAATATTTTACATAATCATATGCACACAACAACCTTCTATAATCCGTCGTATTACCAATTTCACCACTCAATGTTTTCAAGTACTCCTCTATATCTTCAGGCATGAAATTACCTTTCAACAATGCATATGCAATAATTTGATTTTTATAAGTCATCGCATAACTTTCATTGTTCAGTATATCTTCAAGTGTTGTTTCTTTCACATCAAATTTTTGCTCAATTTGTCGTTTTAGAGCTTCTAATTTGCTATTCTGCTGTTTTTTTAATTTTTCTATTCTTTTAATACTTGGATCAATCTTTGCGAATGCATATATCGGGAAAAACTGTTGCGATTGTATCATAACCTTATCAACATTTTCTAATTCATCTAAGTCATTTGTAATACTAACTTTAATACATCCACCAAAATATATCTCTTTAACAGCTGTTTGAATTTTTCTTATATCCATCGCAGAAACAGGCAACTGCAATTTAGCAATGCTCGAATATATCTCCGCATAATTATCCGTTTTTATTTTATTTATTCTAATTGTCGAAAAACCTTCAACATCTATATCATGATCTGTTACTTCCAAATTATCCGAATTTTCTTCATACTCAACAAGCAAAAAATGTGAACGAATTTTTTCAGCTTCTGGCGAATTAGGTTCTATATAATATGTAAAAATAGTCTTTTATACATCTTTTATATTGCTATCTCTCCTATTTCCCAACTCTAAAACAGAATCCTTTTCCCCTTCCAATCAAAATATTTCATCTTAATTGTAAAACTTATTCATCTTATGCTCACCTTGTGCACATCATTATATTTTTATTATATCACTTATTTCATTCATAAAGAATCATGAAACAACCTGTTACGTTTTTTCTAATTAATTTTGTCCTAGTATACTGGATTAATCTATTTTCACTTTAATATTTCACGTATCGAACCTGATAAAACAGCCACCTTAAAATGCCTGCCACACAATTCGAACTCTACCTCACCATTTACTTGCTTAAGTGCATACAAACTGCATATTTTCTTTTCATCACCAAGTGTAACCTCCATTGTTGAAGAACTCATTGTCACAATCGGCATTGTCCTCACGAGCTGGTCGGGTTTTATTTTTTCGCAACATTCAGTATTGTTTTTAAGCAACGACCGTTTATTCTCCAACACACGAAATGTAATCATATCATCCAGCTTAACATCTTCAATATTACACGGCGTATTATCTCGCAGATATGTTTCAATATGATAGAAATACAAACATTTATGCATAATTTGTATATAAGCTTGAAACAAACTTGGATGAACAGAATTTTCTGGCTCCTCAATTGCAATCAGGGATACATTTGCCAAGATAATCCTTGTCAAAATCATAAACACTCTTTTTGCACCGTCAGACATCATTGCAAAATCAATTGGATAGATAATTGCAGATGCTTTTGCTCCATGAATGGTGTCGATCATCTGCCAGTTCTTCTTGTTATGTTCTCAAGCACATAACAAGAAAAACTGGCTTTTCAGTGATACTCCAGCCGGTGCGGATGCCAGCATGAAAGTGTATTCTATGATAGAAACAGCCAAAGCTAATGAACTCAATCCGCATAAATATCTGAGCTTTCTTTTGGAGCATCGTCCAAGTGTTGAAATGTCAGACGAGGAATTAGAGTGATTTGCCCCATGGAGCGAATTGGCTCAGGAAACTTGCAAATAAAATGGAGTAAAATACTCGCATGTCTGACATCCTAGCACAGGGTTTCAGATTTTATTTACAGGGTACACCCTAAAACTATGCGCTTACGCATCAAAAAAACAGCAGCAAACATTCGCTGCTGAGGTTTGGTCCTCTTCGCTTTGTTTGCTGCTATTAGAATAATCATTTTGCCCTTTTTAGGATAATTTGGTGTGTCCCGCGACATATAACATATCCCGCCATGCCCATCTCGATTTCACTTCGTTTTATCTGGCTCTTTAACCACACATCTCGCCGACACAAATGAAGTAGCACAAGAGCGAATGGATATGCTTATGAGACAGATGGCACAAACACAAGGTATCACTGAACAGCTTAAATCCACTGACCAGATGGCTTGGGTTCGTGCAATGAATAATATCCAATCTGCTGCTAGGGAAATTGTACTATCTGAATTGATTTACATATAGTAATTATGTTACTGCTAGCACTTGGAACTGGATAATTACTCCTGTCTATTGTCTACATAATATTGAAATGCTTTCACAATGTACTCAGACGCACCTAAACCATATTTTGCATCAGTAATATTTTTTACATAATCGCTTTTGTAAGCATCAGTAATGGCAGTCCAATAACTATTTCTATCTAAATCAACAGATGCATGCTTGTGCAAAAAATCATCAATTTCAGAGACAATATCTTGTATATCACTGGATGATATATCTTTTGTTCTGTCAGAAACCAATTTAGCATAAAGTGTATCACTTTGCTCTCCAATTTCTTTGGCATCACCAGACATTTGTTGTTCCATAATTTCTGTAAAATGTTCCAAATTGTATTTCATAGCTTCCGTGTATTTTTCAATACTTCCAAACTCTGTAATTGCAAGTATAATCGGATAAATTAAATTCTTTAAAACTCACAACTCTTTCTCCTTTCGTGGTCTGTTTTTTATTTTACTTTTGGTAATTTTATAACCTCCCACAGCAATACACACGATTCCAATTATTACGATAAGACTGAGCGGAAAATGTCTCAAATACTCTAATGCTTCCGTATAACAACTCCCATTTTGATCCATATCATAATATTGAATAATGTATGAAAAACAAACAGCTAGTATTTCTAGGATAGTTCCAACTATAATCATCAGGCTTGATCTCTCTTTTTTTATTCCTATCCCCAGCATTGTTTCCTGGTTTGATGCAGGTTCAGTAGGTTCAACTTCTTCTACAGAATCATATTCATCAAACAATAGATATTCTATAGGAACTTGGAAAAATTTACTTAACTGGACAATATTATCTGTATCCGGTACTGCTGTCCCTTGCTCCCATTTCGAAATTGCCTGCCTGGAAACGTTTATTCTTTCTGCAAGTTTTTCCTGCGACATCCTATTTTCTTTACGAAGAAATTGTATCTTTTTTTCAAATTCCATATGATCTCTCCTGTCTGACATATATGATTCCTTGTTTCAACATTGTATACAATATTTTGTTTGTGCACGCCCTTAATGTACTGTGTTTTATCAAAATCGTCAACATATACTAGATTACAACTCCGCAACCAAAGTTTACAATACTACTATTCTTACAAATATGCCTTTTCTTACCTATTTTTTATCCATACCATAAAACAAAGGAGCCATCCAACTTACATATAGAACAACCATTTTTTAATATGCTATTTATTCACAACAACGAATCCACTATTTTTCATTCCGTTTATCCTCCGCAAATTCGCATTTATTTAACTTCTTCAAGCAGATTTTACCTCACACGAGACATTACTTCAATATAAATTTACATAATAGGGCAGCCCACTAGACTGCCTTCAAGCTTCACATTTGGTACTTGTACCTCTGATTTCTTCTTATTTTGAGCTATTGATGCTTGATATGCTTTGTTTGCTGTCTCCGCCGCCTTTAACTCTTTCAAGAACTCCTGCACTGTCTTATAGCCATGCTGTCACGGGGCAAATATCACTATCCTCTATAAGGCACATATCACTATCCTCTATCTCATCTATCATCCACACCTCCTCTCTACTCCTCATCCTCCTCCCTTCCCCATCCCTCCACCTAATACTACAGCATATGTTGAAGCGGATTATTTCCCTTTATTTGAGGCATTTCTTCCTGTTTTGATATAGGAATCAGGGAGGTATTTTGGCATCAAAAAACAGCATGCTCATTCAGCATCAAAAAATGGCTTATTTCCAAGGTTTTTCATGGCTTTTTTCAATAAAAAAAGACCTCAGGGAATTACTTCCTCTAGGTCTTCTTCTATCTTTTTTCTATTATTTTTTCCTCATTTCAAAATGGAAATCATTTTTGCAAATAAAATG
Source organism: Anaerostipes faecalis (assembly GCF_018982945.1). Lineage (GTDB taxonomy): Bacteria > Bacillota > Clostridia > Lachnospirales > Lachnospiraceae > Anaerostipes > Anaerostipes faecalis. Next base: position 253,663 of record NZ_JABRXE010000003.1, read on the forward strand.
GAAATGAGGTTTGCTAAGCAACATGTAGCCTATTCAAACTCATTATGTTCCAAACATCACTTAACTTATTTTGTTTAAGTTTCGATCGAATATGGGGCATATTTCTATATCAATTACACTATTTATTTTGACCTACTGAATGGTTGTTGCCAAACTGTTGCCATGGAAATATTATAACTTGATGATACCTGAATGACAAGTTAATTTTCATTTTTTACAACTACAAACTACAAATTCTCTCCCCCATCAATATCGTCACTTTCAAACATATTCTTGTGGTATGATTCATTTTCATCATCTTCAAAATCATCAAAATCAAACAAAACCGATCTATTTCCAATCAATGCCAATAATTCCTTACGCTCTTTTCTTTTCTTTATGTCTTCCATTTCTTCATACAGCTCGTCTACATAATCTATCAACCAATTATTGACTTTTCCCTCACATAAATCAGCTAAATAATCATTTACTAGTGCATCATCCATTTCCAAAGATTCCATATCATTCAGTAATCTAAAAACACCAGACTCGCGCTTATTCTTATACATATAGAGCAGTAGCTCTTTTATTGAATTTTGTTCAATAACCATCTGCTCATAAAGAGATCTTCTCTGAGTTGAAAAAAAGACCCTAGCAGCATTTGAATACGAATCAATCTCATATGTATACGTACCAATTTCTCTTGCCTTATGTTCTATTAATTCAAAATAATAACTAGCCAATTTTCCCAATTCATTTATGTAAAAACGTTTGAATACTTCAAACTGGATCAAAGCACATGGCTCATCAAAATTGAATTTTCCATTTTGTTTTTTCAGAAAACTAATAAATAACTTTCTCAACTCACTGCTATTTTCTCCCGGTATATAATTCGCATATCGGTAATTATTATAATAATTAGAAAAAACTCCCAAAAGACTTCTTCCATTTTTTGAAAGTTGTTCTGTAGTATATTTCTCAATTTCTTTTTCTAATTCCAGATGGTTATGTCCTATTAGGCACTTTGGAACAGATTCCTTATCAGTTGGATTTTGTAGAACAAGACACAAATAAATTTTTTGTAATCGTTCTATTCCAACTGCTCCGGTATACAATATGATATTAATCTCATATTGATTATTTAATCCAGTTATCGACATTGTTTTCTTTGCTGATTCATATATAAATTCTCCAGAAATCTCTAACTCGCGCCCCATGTTAATACTTTTGAAATCCCATATTTCATCTACCAACATCTCATCACCACCTTTACTATCATCTTATATTCAAAGAAATCTTTCAAAAAAATCCTGTATTCTCTTCTTTGTGTATTTATTCTCAACCTCTTTTAATATGTATATCGACAATTCATTTAACGAACGAGTAAGTGCTACATAAAGCTTATTCTTCGTCTTATTCGCCTCGGTATTATTATCGTTAAATAAATATGCTGCCAAGTCATTTGTGAGAATGAATAAACACTTCTCCCCCTCCATTCCCTTTATGTAGTCTATTGATTTTACAAAAATCTTATCTTCTTGTTTTATTGGACTTTCGTCTTCAAAAATATTTATGATAATGCCATATCTTCTTGAATCTATTTTTTCGCACTTGCTCAGTAATGCCATTGCATCTTTTTTCTTTCCCGTATTCCTGTAATTTTCAATCATCTTCCCAGCATAATAATACGCTACTTTTTTTACTGTCAGAGTATCTTTGGTTGGATGATTCTCAGACAACAATGGTTCAAGCTCTTCCGCTAAATTCTCTCTTATATTATTTTTCTTGTAGTCATGCGTTTCATATACCCCTTCCTTCTGAGATATATACATCAAATCATATTTTTGACTTTCAATTAACGTGCGACAATCAATTTCACTTTCATAATATATTGACAATTGTCCGGAATCTTTTTCAGATTTCTGTTTTTCATTTTCATCTACTAAACGATTTGACAGTTCTAAATGTAATTGCGGACATCTATGACATTCCGATATATATCTAACATTTTGCTTGTATATAGACATAAGATTCCTTAAGCATTTAAAACCTTTTAAATCCTGTTTTGGATCTCCCATCAGCAACATGGAGATTCCCATTCTACTTAATTCTTCTATAATTTCTTGCATATGCTTATCTATATCCTGTACTTCATCTATACAGATTGCGCCGCAATATTTTGCAATTGCATTTTTAATGATTACTCTGCCATCCTTTATACTTTTTGTGTCCTTTGATTTTTTACATAACACCCATTTAGCATGTTCAGGAATTACTGTTTGGTGAAGTACATTCAACTCATCAAGTCTTTTAATCTTTGCATTTTTATACTTTGCATCTTGAGGTAAATCTGCAACAGATATTTTTTCATATTTCTTTCCATAAAGTAAATGATAATACGGTTTTATTATTTCTCTATACAGAAATGAATGAATCGTACTCACTATTATATTTTGCGGGATTTGTACATAATGTTCACATAATTTTCTACGAATGCAATCTACGGCACTATTAGTAAACGCAACGCAAAATATTTTCTTATCCTCATCAATTTGATTACGAAGAAGTATTATTTTATCTGACATCTTTGTAGTCTTTCCTGCTCCGGCCCCAGCTATATTTATTTCCACTTTATAACACCTCTTCCTGCTCTTGAGAAAGAAAATCTAATACATCTTGAATATGTTTGGGCATTTGAAATCCTTCTAATCCACCACTAGCTAGATCCTTACAAATAGTAAACATATCTGATGCTTTTGCATTTTTCCATGCTTCTGTAAGCTGCTCAGCTGTCATATTACTCCAACCGAAAACTTCTCCATATTTTTCCTTCAAAATATTAAAGTTGTCACCAGTATTTACAATTTCCGGTTCTAAGGTATAATACTCTGTCGTCCTAACACATATTTCTTTATCATCATTATACTTATCATGTCGTTTCTTTGCATGAGGTTGGTCATCATAATCTCGTATAATGCCCAATTTATTCCCTGAACCTTCATTGATTTTTTTCCAAATATTCATTATTTTCTCAAATCCCTTATGGAATGATAGCAATTCAATCTCACTCAAAGATACTTGCGAGTCAATATAAGATCGAATTAGTAATTCTTCTGATATTCCCTCAAACAAAACACATTTCTTAGAGAAAAAAAGCTTAAAAAGATCCAAATTTGGATTCTTTGCTAAATATGCTATATCTTCATCTTCTAATTCGTCAACAAACGAAAATGCTTTTCCCTTATGTAAAACCACCACATTTTTTAAATTCATTTTATTAATAAATTCAGTACTATGCGTGGAGTAGAATAACTGAACAGTTTTATTCTTATCTGTAAATGCTTTTAGAAAACTGACCATCAATCTAGTATTGTTAATGCATAAATGTGCTTCTGGTTCTTCAATCGTCAAAACATTCAGAGCAGTATCCGAATTTTTGCCAATCAACGAATTAATCAGAACAAACAACAATACTAAGTTACGATGTCCCAACCCCTGCATTGACAGCTCTTCTTCTGAATACCCTAATCTTACACTGTTTAAAATGGATTGCATTGGTGGCATATTAGGAAGAATATTAATATGCGAAAAAAACTTCTTTGCCACTTTTAGCTCCGATGTATCTTGCCAGTTTATTATGTCATTTATATCACTAATTTCTTTTAACGCCTCAAAGAAATGGCTATATTCTTTTTCTATTTTTAATTTATCCTGATCTGAAAGTCCATCCTTCAATAAATCAACCAAAAATTTTGAACCTAATTGATTTTTAGTTCTTGAAAAATCGTCTCTTTCTGCCTCAAGAGCCTCATATTTAAACTTCTTTAATGTGTCATATGATATATTACTGCCATCAGAAACCTTTATTGAGTAATTATAATATTCTACTGGTAAGAGATTCATTTTAACCTCATTCAAATTCGTATCGTTGATTTCATTCACAGATACAATTTCCTTTACCATTCTGAATATATCTTCACAACTCTTAGGTGCAAACTCATATTTTATACCATATTGAATTTTCCCATCTTCAATTGCATATGATAAATCCTTGACATAATATTCCTCTGTACCACTTGCCTGAATATTAACTTCAACACTCACTATTGGCAATAATTCTACAAATTGCTCAATAGTAATCTCGTCATTCTTAATTTTATTCTGGCTTTCAATAATTTTATTGTAATAACACTTTTTAGTTTCATTATTTATATCAGACCATGATAATTTCTTACTGATATGTGTATTATCATCGGTTAAAAAAGGAAGCGTAATTGCTTTTAAGAAATTACTCTTACCACTATTGTTTTCTCCTATAACTGCAACTGTTTCTGCTAAGCCTATGTCTATATTCCTTAAATTCCTATAATTGCATATTTTAACATGTGTAATCTTCAACTCTTCACTTCCTTTTACATAATACAGCCATCAATTGTTAAGTAGATATATTTTTAAATAATGACTTCTCCAATCACTCTCTGTACTTCCTCTGACTGTATCAGCATCCGCATCTTCTCACTTCCACCTTCAACTTCTGGCTTTCCACACCTAAGACTATCCGGATGTTCAGATACGCAACAATCCTTATACCAGCATTCCCCCATAAGTGGACCTTTAACAGACCATTTCTCGTTTTGTGTAAATTCGCCTACCAGTGATTTCATCACTCGTTCTGTAGAATATCTCTTAAATCCAGACAAATACTGCATTGTCTTCTGATTCTCAATCTTCGATAAATCTATTCTGTGATCTTCTATTGCTGCAAGAATATCTTCGCGCATTTTTATCTTATCCGTCTTACCGGTTCCAGTCCAAGAAACCAACTTATCGAATGCCAATATGAAGTATTCAAAGCAAATCATATCAAGAATAATAACCTTTGCTTCTGACTTTTCCACTAATTGTTTCAACTGGCGATACTTATTTCGAATATCCTGATTATCCGGCACATAGTCAAATGCTATGTAATATTCATCTTCTTCCTTTGCATTCAATGATGTCAAGGAATACAAGATGCCTTGGTTACTCTCTTTACTTTCAACTACAAGTGCATTATCAAAGAAAAGCTGATTGACTAACTTCCAGAAGTGGAGTCCAGCACCTGTGTCCTCTGTCCATAAATACTTCATATCACAACTCCTCTTCTAAAGTAATCATATTACTCTCAAACTTCATTACCTTAAAACTCTTATCTGAGACGTTCAGTCCATCGCAATTTCTTAGGAATAACATATACTGATTCGAAAATTCAAAATTGATGAATCGCCTTACCTCGTCATCCATCAAAATATCAGCATTATCAATAACAACAAAATTGTTTCTGCACTGCTTCAATTTCTCTAACACATCCTCAGATTTATAATTGAATAGTTTAATTGCATTATATTCTTCGGTTTGCTTCAAGTCCTCCAACATGTCATAAAGTACCGTCTTTCCAGTACCACTATCTCCGCCAACAAGAGTAATACGATCATCGAACACCAAATCATATGAAAAAGGATCTGCTTGAAATGCTATTTTATTATAAATCATTCGCCTCTCTCCTTTCATATTCCTTACTCCACCACGCATTGTATCCAGCACTTCCTGTCACAATATCCGTATCATTAAATCTAATAATTGCATCATCCGGAATATCTGCAAGAGATGGGCGTGACATATAAATCTTTATTTTATCCATGGTAAATATCACCTTAAGCACATTCGGCCCACATTCCTCTACGCACACCACTTTTTCGGGATGCTTTACTATATTGAGCAATGTCTTACATCCAGAAGAAAGATTACGGATAGTTCCCAATCCATACTTGGTTTCTATATGCTTGTCTGGTGTCAATTTTGCATCATCGATTTGCTTAATTAATGCTACTTCATTATCAGACATTTCTTCATTACTTGTATTTAAGTTAAAGAATAAATCATTCTTGATAATCCAATCTTTTGAATCCTTTTTTTCTGTGTATATATCAATCATTCGGTGTCACTCCTTTAACAGATTTAATTCTTGATTATTTACTTGCCTAAATTCATACAAATATAACCATACCCCATATCATTCATTTTTTTGTATGAATCTATTGTTAAATATTTTGCATACAAAGATTTACTTTGTAAAGTATATCCCGTCATATACCCAGCAACAAAAGACACTTTCTTATTAAACAATTTTTTAAAATCACGCATGCTTAATGGAACATTATGTTTATTTTTCTGATATCTTTCTGATATTATTTCATAATATATTTCTAAAAAACTAGTTTTTGTTGAAGAATTCATCTTGTTTTGAAAATAATTTGCTGCAGCCCACATTTGATTAGTCAAATCTCTACTTCCAGAGCCATCAAACCTTGCTTTGTTACACATCAGATATACATTATCTTCATCCCAGTAAATCAAATCGGCAATTTCAACGTTATCAGTCAATGATTTATGCGCAACAATAACATCTGTTTTTGCAAAAAAAGAGTCATTAAATAAATTCTCATCATTACCCGTTGCATTTAGAGAAAATTTGTCTTTTAACTGTTGCACTTTCTCCTTATCACTCTTAATTATCTTTTTAAATTCATCTGACAATAATTCTGTATATCTATCATCAAAACAATACCATTCTCCCTGCATTAAAAAACATGGTATTCCTTTTTCGCCGTATTCAACAAAACCTTGTAATGCATTAAATATAGATATAGGATATAATACTACTTTCCCATCTGACGAAATAGTTGAGATTGTCCACTTTTTTAATACCTTCTCTACAAACGTTCTTGATAATTTTTTATCTTCTTTTATTAGTTCAAGAATTAGTTTGAATGTAATAGGATTTTCTGACGAAAAATATTCCTCGTGTTCTTCATTCTGAACAATATATTCAGAAGCACCAACACAATATTTAAAATAATCATCTCCAATCAAACATATCTTATCAATATTTTCGTTTAGAATATCTTCTATTAATTTTGAAAGCAAATCCTTATTAGAAATACCAACTTTTTTTGAGTTCAGAAAATATCCCATTGAATACATATCCGATCTTTTTTCGACCTTATATATCATTTCAAGAGCTTCTTTCAGTTCATCTATTTTCACAGATTGTCTTACATTTAAAGAGTCCTTTAATAGAATACTTGTCTTTCTCTTAGTTTGCTTTTTTCTAACAAATCCAAGTTGTTCTAAAACATCATCATCTATCTCTAGTGATAATTCACGAAAAACTGAACTCAATTTCTTTTCATAACCTATATTTGTCGAATATCTATTTGCCTTATTTAGCGAGAGTGTATTTCCATAAAAGTTATTTTCTTTAACCTCTTTTATTACACCCTCATCATCCCCCAACAGTTTAGGCATCAAATATAATCCCCAACTCTTTTCTATGTACTTTTTTATTATATGATTACCATATCCAGCAGTCATAGCATATACATTTGGTGCTAGAATATAAATAGTACAAGTCAAAATGAGAATTACCAATCTATTATTTCATGGTACAATGTAAGTACCGCACTGAAGGAGGATCTCATTATGGCAAAGCACTATGACAAACAATTTAAACTGGATGCAGTCCAGTATTATCATGATCACAGAGACTTAGGACTGCAGGGCTGTGCATCAAATTTAGGAATCAGTCAACAAACATTATCACGTTGGCAAAAGGAGCTACGTGAGACAGGTGATATTGAATGCCGTGGTTCCGGTAATTATGCTTCTAATGAAGCAAAAGAAATCGCACGATTAAAACGTGAACTTCGTGATGCACAGGACGCTCTTGATGTACTAAAAAAAGCAATCAACATTCTGGGAAAATGACGGAAGCCATTTATCTCGAAGTTGCTGAG
>NZ_JABRXE010000030.1 GCF_018982945.1 Anaerostipes faecalis
AAAAACCTCTACAACGAGGGCTTATACAGTGTTCGTCAGCATTTCTTCCAGACGGAAGAATATCTTCCTTACGCCAAAAACTATCATCTCCTTAAAAACAGCGAAAACTATAAGCTGTTAAACAGTAACATGGGCCAACAGATTCTCAAAGAAGTAGACGGAACTTTTCAATCCTTCTTTGGACTCTTAAAATTGTCCAGACAGGGAGAATACAGCTTCCAGGATATTTCCCTGCCTCATTATCTGCCAAAAGACGGATACATGACGCTGGTAGTGGGATTTGTACGCTTAAATGGGAACCAATTCATCCTCCCTTACTCCAATGCGTTCAAAAAGAACCATAAACCAATCATTATCACCATCCCACCAATCCTGATGGATAAAAAGATCAAAGAGATCCGCATCATTCCAAAAGCCAATGCAAGGTTTTTCGAAATTCAGTATACATATGAAGCTGAACCTATCGAAATACAGATCAATCCAAACAAAGCACTTGCCATTGATTTTGGAATCAATAACTTAGCTACCTGCGTCACTGACGAAGGTGCTTCTTTCATCGTGGACGGAAAACACATCAAATCCATCAACCAGTGGTACAACAAGGAAAACGCCAGGCTGCAGAGCATCAAAGACCTGCAAGGCATCAAAGGAAGCACCAAACGCCAGGCTATCCTTGCCAGAAAACGCAACAATGCAGTGAATGACTATATCAACAAGACTTGTCGCTATATCATCAATTACTGCATCGATAACCAGATTGGTCATGTAGTCATCGGCTACAATAAGGATCTGCAGAAGAATTCCAATATCGGACATCGAAACAATCAGAACTTGGTGAATATCCCAGTTGGTGAGATCCGCAAAAAATTGGAGTATCTTTGTGCCCTCTATGGCATCCACTATATGCTGCGTGAAGAAAGCTATACATCCAAAGCTTCCTTTTTTGATAGGGATGTTATGCCTGTCTATGGCGAAGAAGATAGCCAAACACCTGCAACATTCAGCGGAAAAAGAGTGAAAAGAGGACTCTATCGGACTTCCACGGGCTATGAATTCAATGCAGA
>NZ_JABRXE010000031.1 GCF_018982945.1 Anaerostipes faecalis
TTGGTGACTTTAGTCTGTTGAGTGCTGGAGTGTTCTTCAGAAGGAGAATGCTCCGGCACGAAATAATAAACCACCAGCTCTGCTGGTGGAGCACGATTTTGGCTTTAGCCGTATATAAAAAACCTCCAATGTTCTATAATTTGTGTGGGTCTCAAACCGCACAAAAGAACAAAGGAGGAATATCCAAATGGATAAGAAAACATTATCACATACAAAGTGGGAATGCAAATATCATATTGTATTTGCACCAAAATATAGAAGACAGATTGTATATGGGAATATCAGGGAAGATGTAGGAAGAATTCTAGGAATACTCTGTAAAAGAAAAGGTGTCGAAATCATAGAGGCAGAATGTTGTATAGATCATATTCATATGTTTGTGAGAATTCCACCCAATTTAAGTATTTCATCTTTTATGGGATATTTAAAAGGAAAAAGTTCTCTAATGATATTCGATCGACATGCGAATTTAAAATATAAATATGGAAATCGAAAATTCTGGTGCAGGGGGTATTATGTAGATACAGTAGGAAAGAATGCGAAAAAAATACAAGAATATATAAAGAATCAACTGCAGGATGATCAAGCATATGATCAGTTAAGTCTAAAAGAATATATTGACCCGTTTACGGGTGAGCCAGTAATAAAAGGCAAATAGGAAATCCTTTAAGGATTAGCCATGTAAATATGGTGCGGTTGAGGCTTTTTATTCGAGAGGTCTTTGAGACCTAAGCAGGTAAAAGTCCCTTACAGGGACAGAGCAAACCTCCACTTGTCAGTGGAGGTTATGATT
>NZ_JABRXE010000032.1 GCF_018982945.1 Anaerostipes faecalis
TTTCTGGATTTTACGATACAACTTTTCATACTCATTTGGAGACATATAGTCACAATGACTGTGAATACGTTTTGTATTGTAAAATGCTTCCAGATATTCAAAAACCAATTGATATGCATGATTATAATCTCGGATTTTAAACCGGTTCAGCCATTCACGTTTGATCAATGCATGAAATGATTCGATGCATGCGTTATCCCATGGATGAGCTTTTTTTGAATAACTGCACTGGATACCAGCAGTCGCTTTTTTGTATTCTTTGGATACATATTGACTGCCGCGATCTGAATGCAGAACTAGTGGTTCTTTGATTTTACGTCTTGCTTTTGCTTTATTTATTGTTTCAATCACGCAGGATACTTCCAGTGTTTTAGAAAGTGTCCAGGCAATGATTTTTCTGGAATATAAATCCATAATACTGGTTAGATAAACAAATCCGTCTATCGTCCAGATATATGTGATATCAGAACACCAGACAGCATTTGGGCGTTCCGGGTTAAACTGTTCATCAAGGATATTTTGCAATTCGCTACTGAAGTCAGAATCTTTTGTGGTAATAGTCCATGGTTTTACCCATTGTGCTTTAATTCCCATTTGCCTCATGTATTTTCCAACTGTACGTTCAGAGATTACTTCTCCTGATTTCCTCAGTTCTTTGGTAATCTTTGGGGCACCGTAATTCTGTTTTGATTCATTATAAATATCCTTGATTTTGGCTTTTACCGCTTCACGACGCTGTTCAGCG
>NZ_JABRXE010000033.1 GCF_018982945.1 Anaerostipes faecalis
GCCAGCAGGTGAAAGAACTGGAGAAAGAGAACCGTCGTTTAAAGAAGGAAAACGACTTTCTAGAGGAAGCCAGCGCTTTTTTCGCTGCGAGCCGTCTGAAGTCAGCAAAAACGAAAGAATGAAGTTTATTGCCTTAAAAACGAAAGACGGCGAATGGAAGGGGAATATCTCCTTTTGCTGTAGGGTTCTGCATGTCAGCAGGCAGGGATTTTATCAGTATCTTGCGAATAAAGACCGACCATGGAAGTATCAGCCGCTGGCAGATGCTATGATAGAAATCTATAAGGAAGACGAATGCAATGACACCTATGGGCGAATCCGGATGTACCAGGCATTGATCCTGAAACAGCCTGAAAATGTTGATATCCCAAGTGAACGCACTGTTTATCGTGTCATGGAAGAGATTGGTCTGAAGCATTATCCCAGACGGAAACCGAACGGGATTACGAAAGAAGACCGGGAAGCCAGGAAGTCAGAGGATCTCTTAAAACGTGATTTCAGTTCGGAGGAGCCGCTGACCAAATGTGTAACAGACATAACAGAGATCAAAGCCAGCGATGGAAAGCTATATGTTTCCGCTGTTTTTGACTGTTTCGATTCCAGTGTGATCGGACTGGCAATGGATACAAACATGAAAGCCCCGTTATGTGTACAAACACTGGAAAATGCCAGCAAAGCCTATCCGGATCTGCGGGGAGCAATCATCCACAGTGACAGAGGGAGCCAGTATACCAGCCG
>NZ_JABRXE010000034.1 GCF_018982945.1 Anaerostipes faecalis
TGTACCTTGAAAACTTCATACAAGATCAAATAGACAAGACATCAAATTTCATCGAGAGAATGAAAACACACAAAGCCCGCTGATGTAACGCTATACATCAGTGAGGGAAAAAGAGGATCAAACGATCTGACTGTTCCTGCTACGGTTAAAGTAGTAAGGGCGCAGGGTGGATGCCTTGGCACTGAGAGCCGATGAAGGACGTGATAAGCTGCGAAAAGCTTCGGGGAGGAGCAAATATCCATCGATCCGGAGATATCCGAATGGGGAAACCCGGCTGAGGAAACCTCAGTCAGCGTATGGTGAATCCATAGCCATGCGTGGGGAACCCGGGGAACTGAAACATCTAAGTACCCGGAGGAAGAGAAAGAAACATCGATTTCGTAAGTAGCGGCGAGCGAACGCGAAAGAGCCCAAACCGCGGTGCGTGCACTGCGGGGTTCGGACTGCGACACGGTAGGCGTAAGATAGGAGAAGGGACTGGGAAGTCCCGCCGGAGAGGGTGAAAGCCCCGTATCCGAAATCCCAAGCCGCCCAGCAGGATCCAGAGTACCACGAGACACGAGAAACCTTGTGGGAATGAGCGGGGACCACCCCGTAAGGCTAAATACTGCTCAGTGACCGATAGCGCATAGTACTGTGAAGGAAAGGTGAAAAGTACCCCGGGAGGGGAGTGAAAGAGAACCTGAAACCCTGTGTCTACAAGCTGTGG
>NZ_JABRXE010000035.1 GCF_018982945.1 Anaerostipes faecalis
AGTATCATTCTAATATAAAATATTTAAAATATCAATGGTAATCATAAATTTCACAAAGCTTTTACATATCAAACTCTTTAGATTACATCTCCTTCAACATATCCATCTGGAGAAATTCTCTTTAATTGTGCATGAATGATCTGATTTTCCAATGGTATTTCACTATAAACTGCTGTCTTAATATATTCTCTTGTATGACCTGTATAGAAATTCTCTTTACCATGAAGAGATTCCTCAATCAGAATTTCTTTTGTCATATCAAGCTGTGCTTCTTCAAACTCCTGCTGATGTTTTTGGGACATTTCAAGAAGGATATTACTGCGCTTTGTTTTTATCTGATCATTTACCTGATGATCCATTTGAGCTGCCTTAGTTCCTTTTCTTATTGAATATTTAAAAATATGCATTTCATAAAGATTTATCTCTTCCAGAAAATCTCTTGTCTGTTGAAATTCTTCTTCTGTTTCCCCTGGAAATCCCACAATAATATCGGTAGTTAAAGCCGGATTATCAAAATACTGTCTAATCAGTTTACATTTCTGCCGTATTTCCTGTGTTGTATATTTTCTGTTCATTCTTTTTAATGTTGCATCGCATCCACTTTGTAAAGATAAATGGAAATGAGGACAAAAACTTTGAATTTTGCTTAATCGTTTTACAACTTCAGGCGTAATAAATCCAGGTTCA
>NZ_JABRXE010000036.1 GCF_018982945.1 Anaerostipes faecalis
GGGGTGAAGTCGTAACAAGGTAGCCGTATCGGAAGGTGCGGCTGGATCACCTCCTTTCTAAGGAAGAAGAAGTAAAGGTTGTCTTATTGTTCAGCGGTCAATGCTGAGAATTGAATATTTCCGGTGGCGATGCGCATCGGGGCAACACCCGTTCCCATCCCGAACACGATGGTTAAGACTGATACGGCTGACAATACTTGGCTGGAGACGGCCCGGGAAGATAAGTGGCTGCCGGATTTATGGGGGTATAGCTCAGTTGGGAGAGCGCCTGCCTTGCAAGCAGGAGGTCACGAGTTCGAATCTCGTTATCTCCACGCAGATGATCCTGCGATACAGGGTTGTCTACAATAGAATAGGAAGGGTCGTGGAAACGACCGGAAGCCGGATGGGCTTGTAGCTCAGGTGGTTAGAGCGCACGCCTGATAAGCGTGAGGTCGGTGGTTCGAGTCCACTCAAGCCCATTGGTCTGGAAGAGATCCAGACTGAAAGATAGATGTGCAGGAGCACATTTATGGATTGTACCTTGAAAACTTCATACAAGATCAAATAGACAAGACATCAAATTTCATCGAGAGAATGAAAACACACAAAGCCCGCTGATGTAACGCTATACATCAGTGAGGGAAAAAGAGGATCAAACGATC
>NZ_JABRXE010000037.1 GCF_018982945.1 Anaerostipes faecalis
TACTGTTTAACAGCTTATAGTTTTCGCTGTTTTTAAGGAGATGATAGTTTTTGGCGTAAGGAAGATATTCTTCCGTCTGGAAGAAATGCTGACGAACACTGTATAAGCCCTCGTTGTAGAGGTTTTTGCAGCATGACAAAGTTCACGAAGGATGAGGTATTCTTCCTTCGTCAGACGTTTCAATTGCTGTTTTACACAAAGATAGTGTTTATCCTTTTTCTTTCCTTTCATACTTACTCTTTCTCTCCTTGATCCTCGATGTACTGCCGAATGACATCCATGGTGACACCGCCTGTAGTCAACAAGCAGAAAGAACGGCTCCAGAACATTTCCTTCCAGAGTTTCTTCCGGATGGCCGGATATTCTTTCTTGATGAGACGGCTACTGGCAGACTTGTAGGCGTTGATGAATTTGGATAATTCGCTCTTTGGGTGTGCCTGGAACAATACATGGACATAATCAATGTCATGATTCCATTCTTCCACGGTAATGTGATAGTTACTGGCCACGTTTTCAAAGATTTCTCTCAGTCTGTCAGAGATAGTGTCATCCAGTACACGCCTGCGGTATTTGACTACCATCACCAGATGATAGTGCAATGCAAAGACTGAATGGTTATTTGTTTGTAAT
>NZ_JABRXE010000004.1 GCF_018982945.1 Anaerostipes faecalis
CCTTTTTTGATAGGGATGTTATGCCTGTCTATGGCGAAGAAGATAGCCAAACACCTGCAACATTCAGCGGAAAAAGAGTGAAAAGAGGACTCTATCGGACTTCCACGGGCTATGAATTCAATGCAGACGTAAACGGTGCACTCAATATCCTTCGTAAAAGTAATGTTGTGTGCTTAGATGCACTATACAGTAGAGGCGTCGTGGCAACGCCTATGAGAATACGTATGGCTTAATTGCCATGCGCTGTTCTCATGAAGCCCCCACTTCTATAAGTGGTGGGTAGTTCACTTGTCCTTCAGTCCATTTTAGGAGTTGGAATGACCCAGTATGTAAAATTAAGTCAACTTGCCGGAAGTGACACGCCACATATGATTTTCGCAACAAATCTTTTAGGCCATGCAGGAAGTATTTGGATGGGGCTGGTAACAGTACTGGCAGGAATTTCAACATTGAATACGATACTTCCAAGTACTTCGAAGATTATGCAAGGCATGGCAGAAGAAGGAATGTATCCGAAAATTTTTGCAAAAACCAATCGTCATGGGGTTGCATTGGCCGGCATGTGCCTGATGTGTGGAGTTGTTGCCATGATTTTGATTACAGGATATGCAAATTCCAGTGGCTTATCTAATATGATCCTTGCCGCTTCATGTTTTTGGTTGGTATCTTATGCACTGACACATTTAAATGTTATGGTTTTAAGAAAAAGATATCCGGAGGCACCAAGAAATGAGAAACTTCGACTTGCAAATATTCCACAGATTATCGGAATCATTGGGATAATCTATATGATCTGGAATATCAGTTCAGATATGGAAAGCCGCTTGATGATATACAAACTATTTTTTATAATTTTTGCATTACTAGTCATCTTTGCTTTTTGCTGGGTCAAATTTGTCATGAAAACAAAACCATTTAAAGCAGTACCTATCGAAGAAGTAAGTGAGGAAGCTTCCAAATGGAGAAAGGAAGCGGAACGTCAGGAGTATGTCTATCAGGAAGGGCAGACAGTATTATTATAGAAATTGTTATAGAAAACTAAAGTTGCAGAATCTGTCGGTTATGGAATATAATAAAAGAAATATGTATTCAATGAACAATGTGATAAAATAATAAAAAGGAATTATTATGGACATAAAGCAACGTTTTTTAAATTATGCAACGATATATACAGGAAGCTCTGAAGGCAGTTCTGTCACTCCGTCTACAAAGGAACAGTTTAATCTGGCGCATGAGCTGGAACAGGAAATGAATGAAATCGGATTATCAGATGTGCTAGTAGACGAGAACTGTTATGTGTATGGCTTTTTACCTGCCACAAAAGGCTACGAAAACTGTAAACATATTGGGTTTATTGCACATCTGGATATTGTGAGCGATTTTGGAACAAGGGAAATTAAACCACAGGTTGTAAAAGATTATAATGGGAATGCTATTTCTCTTGGAACCAGTGGACGTTTTCTGGATACAGAACAATTTCCTCATTTGAAAAATGCCTTGGGAAAGACAATTATCACAACAGATGGAAATACAGTACTGGGTGCTGATGACAAAGCGGGAATTGCCGAAATCATGACCATGTGTAGTGAACTGATAGAGAAACAGATTCCACATGGAAAAATCAGCATTTGTTTTACTCCTGATGAAGAAATCGGTCATGGAGCAGCATTGCTGGATCTGGATAAATTTGATGCAGATTATGCATTTACTGTGGATGGAAGCAGTCCCGGTGAAATTGAATATGAAACATTCAATGCAGCCAGTGGAATATATGAAATTAAAGGGATATCTGTGCATCCGGGAGATGCCAAGGATAAGATGGTAAACGCATCTCTTGTGGCAATGGAAATAAACAGGATGCTTCCAGAAGAAGAGATTCCTGCTAATACAGAGGGAAGAGAAGGTTTTTTCCATCTGTGCTCCATGGAGGGAGATGTAGGAAGGGCAAAATTAACCTATATTGTCCGTGATCATGATTCTCATATTTTTGAAAATCGTAAAGATAAAATGAAGAAGATTGAAACTGTCTTAAATAAAAAATATGGAAAGGGTACCGTAAAATTAACTTTAAAAGACCAATATAAAAACATGGCAGAAATTATGAAACAACATCCTGAAGTTATTGGAAAAGCCCGAAATGCCATCAGTGAAAGAGGATTACAGCCGGTTTCTAATCCTGTAAGAGGAGGAACAGATGGAGCACAGCTTTCTTTTCGTGGATTACCATGTCCGAATCTTGGGACAGGAGGATATGCAATGCATGGACCATATGAACATGTTATTGTGGAAGAGATGGAAGAAATAGTCCAGATATTAATAAATATTGTTAAGGAATCTTATAACTGATGAAGCCTCCGATAGACCCCGTTATTTAAGCAAAAAATATCTCTTGACAGTGATGGAAGACAGTGCTATATTCAAATCAAGCAACAAAAGGGAGTAGCTGAACATCCATTTATGGATGGGTTTGAGATCGTCAGCCGATACTGTAAGGTATCCGTATCAAATGAGATAGCAAGACTTTTATTGTGACGAATGTCATGATAAAGGTCTTTTTTTATTACATAGGAAAATCCTTTGAATTGCCTATGTAATAAAAAAAGACCTTGTCGGCTTTGTTTATAAATCAAATGATATCCGTCACGAAAGTTGCCGAGAAAGTGAGGTATTACAATGGAGGAAGTAATGAAAAGTGAAATGAGAGAAGCTGTGGAAGCTGGAGAGAAGGTACTGATAACTTTAAAAGCTGCACAGAAGGAATTAAACAGTGCAGGATGTCGAAATTCCGATGGATCTTCATGTAGAAGTGGAAGGGTTTTTAAAATTTGCAGATTTTTTCTTTGATGGAATTGTGGCAGATTATCTTGTCCAGTCAAAGATCGAGAATGCAAAGAAACAGCTGAATGATGCCGTTTATCAGGTAGAAAGTATACTTATGGATCTGAAAGAAAGGAGTAGATAAAGGAGTAGATAAAGGAGAAAGCAGATGTATTAAAAACAGCAGAATTATATTATAATGGATGTAAGGATATAAAATAATTGTTTTGAAGGGAGAAATAAAATGATTGCAGGAATTATTATTGGAGTGCTGATATTATTATTGGTGATTTATGTTGTAAGTTCATACAATGGTTTTGTCAGTTTGAGAAATAAGACAGAAGAAGCATTTTCAGCTATGGATGTATCTTTGAAAAAAAGATATGATCTGATTCCTAATTATGTGGAAACTGTAAAAGGGTACGCAAAGCATGAATCAGAAACTTTAGAAAAGGTTATTTCAGCAAGAAACTCAGCTATGGGGGCATCTTCTGCAGAAGAGCGTATTGAGAATGAAAATGTATTAAATGGTGCTTTAAAATCTTTGTTTGCTGTAGCCGAGAGTTATCCGGATCTGAAAGCAAATCAGAACTTTTTACAGCTTCAGGATCAGCTTCAGAGGCTGGAGGAAGAAATTGCAGGTTCCAGAAGATATTATAATGGAGTTGTTAATAAATTTAATACAAAAACAGAGATGTTTCCTGGAAATATTATTGCAGGTATATTTGGATTTAAACGGAAACCTTTATACGAAGTAGAAAATACAGAAGAACGTGAAAATGTTAAAGTGTCTTTCTAGAAGACTATGAGGTAGGATTATGAAAAAGATCAGAGCATGGGCAGTCATTATTATAATGGCTGTTGCAAGCATTATTTTTTGCAGAGCAGATTCAGTTAAAGCAGCTGAAAATGTTTCCTATGATTCCAATATGAAGACAGAAAAATATGATGTGGATGTTGTGATTAGCGAAGATGGAAGCTATACAGTAACAGAAAAGATAGCGGTTAAATTTTTAAATCCACGACATGGAATATACCGTTATATTCCCAATAAGGGGAAAATCATTACGGCAGATAAAAATGAAAAACAGAAAAAGCTTTTATATTTTGCAGATATAAAAGTTCTGGAAAGTAATACTACCTGTGAAAAATCATCAGAAAATGGAAATATAGTATTGAGATTTGGAGATGAGGATACGTATGTGAAAAATAAAACCTACCGTTTTACTTATCGCTTTACCCCTCGCTATGAAGATGAAAGTTTCCACAGTATATATTTTAATATTTTCCCGACAGGATGGCAAAACAGAATTCCTGCAGGCAGTCACTTCAGTATTCAATTTCCGAAAAAAACGGATGTAAGCCAGCTGAAATTTTCTTATGGAGCCTACGGAGAATCAAAGAATGGAGAAAATATTTTAAATCTTTGGATAGATGAAACAAATCATCAGTTGTCAGGAACCTTAAAGAAAAAGCTGGACCTGGGGAATGGAATTACGGTTTATGGGGAAATGGAGGAAGGATATTTTTCTCAATACCATCAGTCTCATATGGATAAAGTTGTCTTTGCGGCAACCCTGGCAGTTCTGGTTTTGGCTTTGGGATTGTATTTTAAGTTCGGAAAAGATGAAAAAATTATTCCTTCTATTCAGTTTCAGCCTCCGGAAGGGTTAGATAGTGCAGCAGTTGGATATATTATTGATGGCACAATTGAAAATGAAGATCTGATTTCTCTCATTATATATTGGGCAGATCATGGATATCTTCGTGTGGAGGAAAAGAAGAAGGGAAAGGTTACCCTTTATAAATTAAAAGATTTAAAGAAGGATGCACCGGGATATCAGACATATCTGTTTGATGCGTTGTTTGATGGAAAAGATTCCGTTAAAATCTCATCATTACAATATAAATTTGCGGATCATTTACATAATGCAAAAGATAAGCTGAAATATTATTACAAAGATCAGATTTATACAAAGGCATCAAAGGCAGTAAGAATGGTAATGTTACTTGTAATCCCGATTCCTTTTGGAATCTTTCTTCTCATGATGAGTTATTATAATTATATAGGAGGTTTTGGGATTTTCCTGGAAATTGCCCTATGGTTACTGTTTTTAGCAGGTGCTGTCATTTCATGTATTACGGTGGATAAATGGTATGCCATATCCGCATCTGCAAGAAAAGTACGAATTGCCATAAGTGTTATTTTAACAGGTGGCAGTATTTTAGGATATGGAGCTTATTACATCTGGAAAACAGCTCAAGGAGATATGTTTAATTACAGATGGCTGTATGCAGTGATAGCAGCAGTATCAGTGATAGCTGTTGTGCTTGTAGCATTTATGAAAAAAAGAACTGATCAGTGTATTCAGTGGATGGGATATCTGTCTGGATTAAGAGATTTTATTGAAACTGCCGAACTGGATCGTATGAAAGTCCTGGCAAAAGATCATCCGGAAATGTTTTATCATATTTTACCGTATGCTATGGTTTTTGGATTATCTGATGTGTTTGCAGAGAAACTGGAAGATCTGAAGATTCCGGCACCTGACTGGTATGACTCTTATGTTGAAACACCATATTTCCATTATTATATGTTAAGCAGATGTATGGAGAATACCATAGCAGAAACTTTGTCAGTACCAGAACCGCCAGTACAGGATGAGGGCGGTGGTTTCTCAGGAGGATCCTTTGGAGGATTTTCAGGAGGAGGCTTTGGCGGCGGAGGCGGCGGAAGCTGGTAAAAAAGTAACTATAAAAAGAAGGTGCAGAATATGAGAAAATATAAACGTATTTTTACAATTGTAATTGATTCTCTTGGAGCAGGAGCCATGGAAGATGCGGGGAAATATGGTGATAAAGGAACCGACACATTAGGGCATATATCTGAATCAGTGGATAACTTTGAAATCCCCAATCTTCAGAAACTTGGTTTAGCCAATTTGCATAAGTTAAAACAGGTGAAACCAGTGGAAAATCCTATGGGCTATCATATGCTGCTTAATGAGGCAAGCGTTGGAAAAGATACTATGACGGGACACTGGGAGATGATGGGCCTTCATATTACAAAGCCATTTAAAACATTTACGGAAACCGGCTTTCCAAAAGAACTAATTGAGGAGCTTTCCAGGAGAACCAGACATAAAATCATCGGAAATAAAAGTGCCAGTGGAACAGAAATTCTGGATGAACTGGGGGAGGAAGAAATTGCCACAGGGCATATGATTGTTTATACTTCGGCGGATTCAGTATTACAAATATGTGGAAATGAAGAGACTTTTGGACTGGAGGAGCTGTACCGATGCTGTGAGATAGCCAGAGAACTGACTTTAAAAGACCAGTGGAAGGTGGGACGTGTTATTGCAAGACCATACATTGGAAAGAAAAAGGGAGAATTTAAACGAACCAGTAACCGCCATGATTATGCTTTGAAGCCTTACGGGAAAACTGTTTTAAATGCATTAAAAGAAGCTGGATTTCAGGTGATTTCTGTGGGGAAAATATATGATATTTTCGATGGAGAGGGGCTGACAGAATCTAATAAATCTAAAAGTTCAGTTCATGGAATGGAACAGACTATAGAAATTGCCAGGAGGGATTTTGAAGGGCTTTGTTTTACCAATCTGGTTGATTTTGATGCCCTGTGGGGACACCGTAGAAATCCTCATGGATATGCACAGGAACTTGAAAAATTTGATAAAAAACTGGGGAAATTGTTGCAATTATTAAAAGAAGATGATTTGCTGATTATCACTGCAGATCATGGAAATGATCCGACTCATACAGGAACAGATCATACAAGGGAAAAGGTACCATTTCTTGCTTATTCACCGTCAATGACAGGTGGTGGAAATCTTGGAGAAGCAGACACTTTTGCCATAATAGGAGCAACGATAGCAGATAATTTCCAGGTGAAGATGCCAGAAGGAACAATAGGAGAATCTATTCTGGACCGGTTAAATTAAATAAAAAGACAAAATAGGAATAAAAAAAGGAGCTATTACAATTAAAATATTGTAACAGCTCCTTTTTAAGTGTTATCATTTTAAATGAGGAATTATTGCAGATAATATTTCAGCAATCTGGTTACGTTGTTCTAGAGTCAGGTGTCTGGTCAGTTCCCATAAAGCATCATGTTTAGATGGATAGTCTGCTTCTAAAAGAGTATCTCCAAATAATAAATAGTCTGCTGATACGTTCAGGGCATTGGAAATAGATGCTAGTATATGAATAGACATGGATTTCAGACCAGATTCAATTTCATAAACATAATGTGGTGTAATTTCAGCTATCTCAGCCAGTTTCTCCTGGGTCATATTACGTTGCTTTCGAATTTCTTTAATTCTTTGTCCGGTTGCTTTAACGTCTGTTTTCATTTGATACCTCCCATGAGAAAACAAGCTTTTCAACATAAGAAAATACTATAACTAACAGCAACAGATAGCCACGAGCTTACAGCTACATTATTTGTTGCTATAAGCAACATGTGATGGTATGATAGATAGAGTATGAAGATAACACGCAATAAAGCAGTAGGAGTTGTATGATAATATGCAAAAGAATCAGGGTTTGATTCAGAATAAATGTCCAAAAAGTATTGAGAAAAATATCATATATCATTTGATAAATTATAACAAAAACAGGAAAATATTAGAAAAACTTCCGCATATACATTATGAAGATCTGGCAATAGTTTTTCGCTTTGTACAGAAAAAAGTCGGACAGATAAACTCAGTACTTATCGATTGTAAAATGACAGAAGAATGGAAAATGGATGAAAAGGATTTGTGGAGATGTGCCAAAAAGAATACACCGGAAATGTTTCCGGAGAAAATAGAATCCATAAATGAAATGTTTCATCGCCATAAAAAAAATGAAGAACCGGCATTAATCTTATCGAATCAGCAAGGCCTGTATGGAGCAGGAGTTATTTTGTATGAAGATATTCTTAAAAATCTGGCAGACCGGTATGGATGGAATTTATTTTTACTTCCAATCAGTATTCATGAAGCTATGATACTATTCGACCGGGGACAGTATGTACAGGAGGAATTGTTGAAAATCATACAGATTTCCAATCAGACCGTTGTATCAGAAAATAATTTTTTGTCGGATAATGTATATTATTATGACCGGCTGGATCATGAATTGTTTTGTCTTTTTTAATTAATATGATTAAAGCAAATCTGGATTGGAGATTTTATTGAGAATTTAATATAATAGAAGCAGAAAATTAAGAGAAGGAGCTTATTATGGAGAAAGTTAGATTAAATTCTCAGTGCATTCGTTGTTTGGTGAAGAAACAGATGGAAAATTTTGATAATAATATAGCTGAGAATCAAAAGGTTCAATATATGCAGGAAGTTTTAAAGATTATTGCACAGGCAGGACCGTCAGAAGGAGGGCCCGTGATTTCGGGACGTATTTTTGAACTGCAAAAGAGAATGTTTGGAGAGAAGGTTGATTATAAACCGATTAAACACCGATACAACCAGATGATGCTGGATATGGAATATGAAATCAGTCAGAAAATAGAAAATTCTGAAGATACGCTGAAGCAGGCACTGAAATATGCAATGACTGGAAATTACATTGATTTTGGAGCTTTGTCCAATGTAGATAATGAAAAACTGATGGAACTTTTGGAACAGGCGGGAAAAAATGCAGTCAGCCAGGAAGAGTATCAAGCCTTAAGGGAAGATCTGAAACGGGGAGGAAAACTGGTATATCTGACAGATAACTGTGGTGAAGTTGTGTTGGACAAGCTATTGATAAAACAGTTGAAAAAGGAGTATCCGGATCTTGATATTACGGTAATTGTAAGAGGTCAGGAAGTGTTAAATGATGCAACCATGGAAGATGCGAAGCAAATCGGAATGACAGATATTGTAAAAGTTATAGGAAATGGATCTGATATTGCAGGAACTTATGAGGAAGAAATTTCACAGGAAGCATTGGATATGATAAATCAGGCAGATGTGATCATTGCCAAAGGACAGGGAAACTTTGAGACTTTGTGGGGATGCGGTAGAAATATTTACTATATGTTCCTGTGTAAATGTGAGCTGTTTACCGAAAGGTTTGGAGTGAATCTTTTAGAAGGGGTTCTGATAAATGACAAAAATTGCTAGTTAAGAATTAACTCCAAGGAGAACAGACAATGAAGATAAATTTCAGAATTATCTTCCGATTTAGATAAAAAGTGCTATAATGATAAGAAAAATCTACCAAGACCTGATGATTGGGTTGATAGGATATATGGAAGGTGAGTAGAAAATGTACAATATAGTTTCAAAGTTATTAATTTATGGAGATATGGACAAAGATTCTATTTTAATGGAATTAAGTGATATATTTCGCTGCATGGATGAAGGAACTGAGAGTAAAGATATTCTGACGACCAGAGTATTTAAGCAGATTAAGAGAATTTTACAGGTGGCAACAGATTATGCCTTCGACAAAAATTTATGGCATAATTATCTGACATTTTTACTGATTACCAATGAGAATCCTTTTAGTATTACATGTGAAAAGGTTGGAGCAAGTGAGGGAAGTGTAAATCATTTTGC
The DNA here is from genome assembly GCF_018982945.1 of Anaerostipes faecalis. Classification (GTDB taxonomy): domain Bacteria; phylum Bacillota; class Clostridia; order Lachnospirales; family Lachnospiraceae; genus Anaerostipes; species Anaerostipes faecalis. The sequence continues at coordinate 9,387 of NZ_JABRXE010000004.1, forward strand.
CAAAAATGATTTTAAGGCATTTAAAGAACTGTTTGATTTTGATTTCAGTAAAATTGAAGAGAATCTTGGAATCGATTGTTTTAGCAGGATTTCTGACTATAAGGCTATTGGTAAACCTGAATTAATGTATAACAAAAATGTAAGTGAGAAAGTCCGTGCTTTAAGTGAAAAACTGGAAGCCACTAAAGATGAAAATGAGTTTTTTGATGTGGTAACTGATTTTTATAAAGCCTATGGTGTTGGCATGTTTGGGCTTAATAAGGCATTTCGTATTGAAGAGACAGGTGATGGAGACATCCGCTTCCGTGCAATCAATAATATGGACAAAGTTGTGCTGGATGACCTGGTTGGATATGAAATCCAGAAGAAGAAGCTGGTGGACAATACAGAAGCCTTTGTTCAGGGGAAAAAGGCAAACAATGCTTTGCTTTTTGGAGACAGCGGTACAGGAAAATCCACAAGTATCAAGGCTATTGTTAATGAATACTATGACCAGGGTCTGCGTATGATTGAGATTTATAAGCATCAATTTAAGGATTTGTCCAATGTGATTGCCAAGATTAAAAATCGTAATTACCGTTTTATTATCTATATGGATGATTTGTCTTTTGAAGAGTTTGAAATTGAGTATAAATTCCTGAAAGCTGTTATCGAAGGAGGAGTGGAAACAAAACCGGAGAATATTCTGATTTATGCAACTTCTAACCGTCGTCATCTGATCAAGGAAACATGGAATGATAGAAATGATGTGGAAAATAGCAATGGAATGCACAGATCTGATACTATGGAAGAAAAGTTATCTCTGGTAAATCGTTTTGGAGTAACCATTAATTATTCTAAGCCAAGCCAGAAAGAATATTTTAATATTGTTATTCAGCTGGCAAGAAAAGCAGGAATTACTATGTCAGATGATGATTTATGCAAAGAAGCAAATAAATGGGAATTAAGTCATGGGGGAATTTCAGGAAGAACTGCACAGCAGTTTATCAATTATCTGTTAGGAGTGCAGGATTAAATTCTGAAAATAAAAATTTGTAATGCTTTCATAAAATTAGGTAAAAAGGAAGAATCTCAAGGGGAAGGTTCTTTCTTTTTCTCATTTCATAGGGTATACTAGTTCTTGTATAACAGAAAATAATTAAAATTACAGATAGAAAGAGAGAAAACATATGTGGGTAGCAGATCAATGGAAAGATTATGAAGTACTGGACACCTCAAATGGTGAAAAGCTGGAAAGATGGGGAGATTATTATCTTGTTCGTCCCGACCCGCAGGTTTTATGGACAACACAAAAAAAATTAAGACAATGGAAGAAGCCTAATGGACATTATCACAGAAGTAATAAAGGCGGCGGTCAGTGGGAGTTTTTTGATCTTCCAAAAACATGGGATATTCAGTATAAAGATTTGAAGTTCCATCTTCAGCCATTTAGCTTTAAACATACTGGATTGTTTCCGGAACAGGCAGTAAACTGGGACTGGTTTTCTGATAAAATCAGAAATGCAGGAAGACCGGTAAAAGTATTGAACTTATTTGCTTATACCGGCGGTGCAACTCTGGCGGCAGCAAATGCAGGAGCAGCAGTCACCCATGTGGATGCTTCCAAAGGCATGGTAAACTGGGCGAAAGAAAATGCTCAGTTATCAGGATTAAGAGAAAGACCAATTCGCTGGCTTGTGGATGACTGTGTGAAATTCGTCGAACGGGAAATTCGACGTGGAAATCACTATGACGGGATTATCATGGATCCACCTTCTTATGGAAGAGGACCAAAAGGAGAAATCTGGAAGATAGAGGAGAAAATTTATCCTTTTGTACAGCTTTGTACTAAAATTTTATCAGATGATCCATTGTTTTTCCTGATCAATTCATATACAACAGGACTTCAGCCGGCAGTACTGACTTATATGCTGGAGACAGAAGTAAGATCAAAATTCGGTGGTAAAGTCATGTCTGATGAAATCGGACTTCCAGTCAGTTCCAACGGGCTTGTTTTGCCATGTGGAGCTTCAGGAAGATGGGAAAAATAACGAAGATTACAGAAATCTTAAGTTTTACTAAATTTTTTTATAATCTAAAAAAAACAATTGAATTTTTTGTCGGATTGTTTATAATTAAGAGAGTATGTATACGAATAATCAATCATTAACATAATAATAAAAAATTGAAAGGGGAATTTGTTACCATGGCATCAGGAACAGATATTGGAATTGACTTAGGAACAGCCAGCGTCTTAGTATATGTTAAAGGTAAAGGCGTTGTTTTAAAAGAGCCTTCAGTTGTGGCTTTTGATAGAGATACAAACAAAATTAAAGCAATCGGAGAAGAAGCACGTTTAATGCTTGGAAGAACACCGGGAAATATTGTGGCAGTTCGTCCGCTGAGACAGGGTGTTATCTCTGATTATACAGTTACAGAGAAGATGTTAAGCTACTTTATTAATCGTGCAATAGGCAAATCATTATTTGGAAGAAAGCCTCGCATCAGTGTCTGTGTTCCAAGTGGAGCAACAGAAGTTGAGAAGAAGGCAGTTGAAGATGCAACTTACCAGGCAGGAGCCAGAGATGTATCTATTATTGAAGAACCGGTTGCAGCAGCAATTGGAGCAGGAATCGATATTTCCAAACCATGTGGAAATATGATCGTAGATATCGGGGGAGGAACTTCTGATATTGCTGTTATTTCTCTTGGAGGAGTTGTTGTAAGTAATTCTATCAAGATCGCAGGAGATGATTTTGATGAAGCTATTGTTCGTTTTATGCGTAAAAAGCATAATCTGTTAATTGGAGAACGTACGGCTGAAGAGATTAAGATTAATGTAGGTACAGTATTTAAACGTCCTGAAAATCTTACAATGGATGTACGTGGACGTAATCTGGTAACAGGATTACCTAAGACTGTCACTGTAACTTCTGAAGAAACAGAAGAAGCCTTAAGAGAACCTGCATACCAGATCGTTGATGCAGTTCATAACGTTCTGGAGAGAACTCCACCTGAACTGGCAGCAGATATTTCTGACAGAGGAATTGTATTGACAGGAGGAGGATCACTGATCCAGGGTCTGGAAGAGCTGATTGAAGAAAAGACAGGTATCAATACAATGACTGCAGAAGATCCGTTAACAGCTGTAGCGATCGGTACAGGAAAATTTATTGAATTTCTTGCCGGAGAAGACGATAAACGTAAATAATAAGTGTTAAATTAAAAACAAAGCGGACAAGTGCCTCATGATACTTGTCCGCTTTATTTTTCTTCGGGAAATCTTATAAAAGCTCCTTAAGAAAAAATACTCCGTGCAGCATGCAATCAGATACGTATGGAAAGAGAGGACTGAATGGAACATCTGGAAGGATATGTTGATCATATTAGATTTCGAAATGAAAATAATGGATATACGGTGTTAAGTCTTGATGTGGAGGATGATGAGGAAACTGTAGTTGGATTGTTCCCTTTTTTGAATGAAGGGGAATATATTTCTATGGAAGGGGAATATGTTGATCATCCGGTTCATGGACCTCAGTTTCAGATGAAAACTTATGAAATTACGGCACCTGATGATATACATAGTATGGAACGATATCTGGGTTCCGGTGCTATTAAAGGTGTTGGACCGGCAACAGCTAAAAAAATTGTAAAAAAATTTAAGATGGATACTTTCAGGATTATAGAAGAAGAACCGGAAAGATTGGCAGAAATCAAAGGAATTACAGATAAAAAAGCTCAAATGATTGCTGTGGAATTTAATGAAAAACAGGAAATGCGTCACGCCATGATGTTTTTATCCGGATATGGAATTAACAATAATCTTGCAGTTAAAATCTACAAAGAATATGGAGACCATCTTTATACCATTATTCAGGAAAATCCATATCGAATGACAGATGATATTGCAGGTGTGGGATTTAAGATTGCAGATGAAATTGCTAAAAAAGTAGGTATTGGAAGTGACTCTGATTACCGAATCATATCTGGAATATTCTATACATTGATGCAGGCATTAAATGAAGGCCATATATATCTTCCAAAACATATTTTGTGCAGAAATGCAGCATATATTCTTGGAGTGAGGGAAGAAGCCATTGAAGAACATTTACTGGGGATGATGATTGACAAAAAAATTGTAATCGTTGAGGAAGAAGAGATTAGAATTTATGGAGCTGCTCAATATCACATGGAAGTAAATACAGCAAGAATGCTGTGTGATCTGAATCTTCATTATGATGTTTCTGTTTCAGAGATTGAAACGATGATTGCAGGCATTGAAGAGGCCGAGCAGATTACATTTGCCAATAAGCAAAAAGAGGCAATTGAAGCTATTGCCAGCCACAGTATCGTGATTTTAACCGGTGGTCCGGGAACTGGAAAGACAACTACGATCAATGGTATGATTCAGTATTTTGAAAGGGAAGGTCTTGATATCCGTCTGGCGGCACCAACCGGAAGGGCTGCAAAGCGTATGACAGAAGCTACAGGATATGAAGCTATGACCATTCACAGATTGCTGGAGATTAATGGAGAGGCTGAAAGAGATCTGAATCATGGTGGAATGCCCTTTGAGCGTAACAGTGCCAATCCTCTGGAAACAGATGTGGTTATCATTGATGAAATGTCTATGGTAGATTTATATCTGATGAATGCACTTTTGCAGGCAATGGTTCCGGGGACCAGACTGGTGATGGTAGGAGATGCTAATCAGCTTCCATCTATTGGTGCGGGAAACGTGTTAAAGGATATGATATCTTCCAAAGAATTTAAGGTAGTAGAACTAAATCAGATCTTCCGTCAGGAAGAAGGAAGTCATATTGTAAGAAATGCTCATTTAATCCATCAGGGAAGAACGGTAGAGCTTGATAATAAAAGCAGAGACTTTTTCTTTCTTCAGAGGAATTCTGTTCAGGATGTATTGGGAGTTCTTGTCTATCTTGTCAGAGATAAGCTTCCGGCATATGTCAATGCCGAGCCATATGATATTCAGATTCTTACTCCTATGCGAAAAGGTGAACTGGGAGTCGAAAGACTAAATCAGGTTATGCAGCAGTATCTGAATCCTCCAGACAAGGAAAAGAAAGAAAAGGATACATCTTTTGGAGTTTTTCGTGAAGGTGATAAAGTGATGCAGATTAAAAACAATTACCAGCAGGAATGGGAAATCCGAAATAAAAAAGGGTTTACTGTGGATAAAGGAGTTGGTGTGTTTAACGGGGATATTGGAATTATTACGGAAATTAATGATTTTACAGAAAAAGTAACGGTAGTATTTGATGATACAAGGGAGGTTCAGTACGGCTATGCATCGCTGGATGAACTGGAACTTGCTTATGCTATTACGATACATAAATCTCAGGGAAGCGAGTATCCGGCGGTAGTAATGCCTCTTTTAACAGGACCAAGAGTACTGTTTCACAGAAATCTGCTGTATACAGGAGTTACCAGAGCAAGAAACTGTCTGACGATTGTTGGAGATAGAGGAACGTTGTTTTCAATGATTCAGAATGTAAATGAACAAAGACGATATTCTACACTGACAAAACGGATTCAGGAAATAGCCGGCGAATCAGAAGAAAATCCGTTTGACGAAGGGTGGATAGAATAGAATAAAGTTTTTTCATAAAATAAAAAAATTAGCTAAAACCGTCATCTTTTAGAGGACGGTTTTTCTTGTTTCATAAATAAGTCCTTGATACACTAAAATACGAAGAAAGCAAGGAGGGGGCTTATGAGAGAAAAGAAACGTATGATATCAGAAGCAGCCCGGGAATTGGGACTGGAAACTTATAATTTAAGAACCTGGGAAGATGAATTTGGGCTGATGATTCCACGAAATGAAAAAGGATACCGATGCTATGGAGATAAAGAAATCCAGACATTCCAGATAATTCGAAATATGAAAAATGAAGGTATTGATACAGAACAGATCAGGAAAAAGCTATTAGGGAATATTATTCCTTTTCCAAAGGAAACTCAGGTGGGAGTATCGGATAAAATGGCGCAGTTTCAGGATGTAATGGTGAAGATCATGGGACAGGCTCTTAGAGAGCAAAAAGGTTTTCTGGAGAAAGAAATAGGAGATCAGGTTTCTCAAAAAATTTCAAAAGAGATAGATTATCAGTTCAGACTGAGAGAAGAACAGCAGGAAAAGCATTTCCAGAAATTAGATGAACTGATTCGAATACAGCAAAAAACAAGAGAAGAAATTGCGGCTTCCAAAGAAAAGAAAAAATTCTTTCGACGTAGAAGAAAAGAAAGATAAGATTGTATTTCTACAAGAACAATATTATAATGAATTCAGAAACAGAGTGTATTTCAAACAGCATAAGTGAGGAATTGATTATGGGTAAAAGACCAAAGATATTAGTTGTGGGAAGCTTTGTTATGGATCAGATTGTCACTACCAGAGTATTTCCACAGGAAGGTGAAACTGTCCTTGGGAAGACTTTTCATAAGGCACCTGGAGGGAAAGGAGCTAATCAGGCAGTACAAATGGCTCGTCTCGGTGCAGATGTTACGATGATAGGTAAATTAGGGAAAGATTCCAATGGAGAAGAACTTCTGGATGTATGTAAAAAAGCAGGGATAGACACTGGTAAAGTATTATTTGATGAGACTGAAGCATCAGGATGTGCCATGATTATTTTGGAGTTAATTCCTGGAGGAAGCACAAGGAATCGCATTATTGTTATTCCGGGATCCAATATGACCATAAAACCGGAGGAGATTGCTTTTCTTGAAGATGAGATCGAACAATATGATCTTGTTTTGCTACAGCATGAGATTCCTATGGAGGTTAATGAAAAAGTTGCTTCATATGCCCATGCGAAGGGGGTACCGGTGATGCTGAATCCGGCCCCGGCAGCACAGCTGTCAAAAGAGTTTATTGCAAATCTGACATATATTTCTCCAAATGAACATGAAGCTGCGGCTATGACAGGAATAAAGATACATAGAGATAAAGGAGTATTTAATCTGGAGGAAGCAAAAGTTGCTGCTTTAGTATTAAGAGGTTTTGGTGTTGATAATGTTGTTATAACGTTGGGAGAATCGGGAGTTCTGATGGACACTCCCCAAGGGATGATTTATAAACCGTCTGTTCCAGATGTGAATGTAGTAGATCCTACAGCTGCAGGAGATTCTTTTGTTGGAGCGTTTTGTACGAGAATATGTATGGGAGATAGTTTTGGTGAAGCATTGACTTTCGCAAATCATACGGCGGCACTTACAGTATCTAAAATGGGGGCTATGCCATCGCTTCCTCACCTTGATGAAGTGGAAGAATATATTCGATCAAAAAAAGATTAATAGTTGTAGATTTCCTGTATTCCTCAATCATGAGAGACTTGCTCCGCTTTAGTGTAGCAAGGTCTTTCCTAATAAAATAAAAAAAGAGATGCAATAGTGCATCTCTTTTTTATGTACGTTTCTGGATTATTCCTGGCTGATAGCACCAGCTGGACATCCATCTGCACAAGCACCACAATCCATGCATGTATCTGCATCGATTACGTACTGTCCATCTCCTTCGCTGATAGCTCCTGCTGGGCAAGTTCCTTCACAAGCACCACAAGAAATACAAGCGTCTGAAATTACATATGCCATAGTTAAGTCCTCCTTATATAGTATAGTCAATTAAAACGGAAACCCGCTTAACTACATCTTATTTTAATATACTTAATCAAGAATATCAAGCAATTTGTTGTTTTTTTAACGATAATGTATTATACTATAAACATTAGTCTTATAAAACTTCAAATGGAGAGTCTGTTTGTTGTTTTTTAAGTAAAAATATAAGTATATGGAGGAATTTTAGAATGACAATTTCAAAAGATATGGTAATTGGTGATTTACTGGCAATTGATCAGAATTTTGCAGCTATTTTAATGAGATCCGGAATGGGATGTGTTGGATGCCCATCTGCACAGGGAGAAACTTTAGAAGAAGCAGCATTTGTTCATGGAATGGATGTTGAAGAGCTTCTTGGAAAATTAAATGAATATGCAGCTACAAAAGAAGCATAGTCAAATCATTATATCAGATGAGGGATGACTCCCGCCTCTGTAGGCGGTGAGCAACAATTATGTATCAGTGGCGGGTTTCAATCCCCCATCTGATATACGCTCCGCGAGGATGCGCAGGAATTCGGATTGGAAGTATGTCTGCTATGCAGACCCGAATTCCGCGCCAAGACTCGCGAGCGAGTCTTGAATAACAGGAATATAAAGCTTATAAACAGAGAAGGGATTTCTATAAAAATAATATGGAAATTTCTTCTTTTTTTCTTGTAAAAAAAGGTTTGTTCAGCTGTTTCGTAAATATATAGTATACTGTTCAATTGTGTTAAAGAGGTAAAATATAATAAAAAAATCCACGGTTTTAGGCGGTTTTTATGAATTATTTATAAATTTTTAATAATTGCACAACGTTGTGCAAAGGAAATGTTCATCACAGGAATGAGCAACAGATGGCGCATTATTCGAACTCAAAGAAGATTGTATATATAAAAATACTGAAATATAATGAGTACAACAGGTGATGGACAAGAAGTACCGAGTCATAAATAACAGATTATCCTGATTATTGAAAAGGAGAGTGATACAAGGTGGCTAATCGTGACACAATTTACAGAGAACTAATTCAGCTTGACTGGGAAGTGGCAGATCAGACAGAATTCTTTGACAAGATGGCAGCTAAGTTGGTTGAACTTGGATATGTAAAAGAAACTTTTGCAGATGCCATTAAGACAAGAGAAGCTAATTTTCCAACTGCACTTCCGGTAGAACCTTATCCAGTTGCGATTCCTCATGCAGATCCACAGCATATTATTAAACCATTTATCGCATGTACCAGATTAAAGAATCCGGTAAAATGGTGTGAGATGGCTAATAATGATGAAGAACATGATGTAAAATTTATTTTCATGTTAGGTTTCCTCGGTGGACATGGTAATGAAGGGTCTAACGAACATGTAGAGTTACTGCAGGTTCTTGTAATGAACTTCCAGAAACCGGAGTTAATGGATAAGTTAGTAAATGCAAAAACTGAAGATGAGTATATGGAAGCAGTTCTTTCCATGGAAGGTCTTTAGAATTTAAAAGTAACTTTTTAATTATTTTTTAGAAAGAAGGTCTTAAAATGAAACAGATTGTTGTAGCATGTGGTAGTGGAGTGGCAACATCTCAGACAGTTGCAAGTAAAGTAAATCGCCTTTTAAAAGAAAATAACGTTCCAGCAGAAGTTTTAGCTGTTGATATTAAATCTGTTGATCGTTATATTGCAGGAAGCGTTGCTTACATTGCAATTACAAAAGTTGACAAAGAATATCCAATTCCTGTTATCAATGGTATTGCATTCCTTACAGGAGTAGGACAGGATGCGGAATTCAAAAAATTAGTTGATGCTGTAAATAACGGCTGATTTTAATTTTAAAGAGAGACGGAAGGAGAAAATTATATGAGTATTTTGAGTGATGTTATTAATTGGATATTGGGATTAGGTGCAGCAATTTTCGTACCTATCGTAATCATTATTGCAGGTTTAATCGTAGGAATGAAACTGAAAGATGCTATTTCAGCTGGTGTAACACTTGGTGTAGCATTCACAGGTATGTCAATGCTGATCAGCTTCATGTCTGGAGCAATCGGACCTGCTGCAGAAGCAATGTTAAAGAGTACAGGTATCAACTTACCAATTGTTGACGGTGGTTGGACAACGTTATCAGCTATTGCCTGGTCATGGCCATATGCATTCTTAATGTTCCCACTGATGATCGGAATTAACATCGTTATGTTAATTATCAACAAAACAAAAACATTTAATGCTGACTTATGGAATGTTTGGGGTAAAATCTTTACAGGTGTTTGTGTAACAGCTGTATGTAAACCTTACTTTGGAACAGCAGCTGCAGTAGTAATTGCTTTCGTTGTAGCTGGTATCCAGATTATCTTCGAATTGAAGATGGCAGATATGTATCAGTATCGTATTGAAAAATTATCAGGAATTCCGGGTGTAACATGTACTCATAAGATGGGATTCACATCTATCTTCATGTTCCCGATTGACTGCTTATTAAAGAAAATTCCGGCATTAAACAAACGTTTTGATGCTGCTGTATTAAAAGACAAGATTGGTATCTTTGCTGAGTCTCACATTTTAGGATTTATCCTTGGTGTACTGTTCGGAATCTTAGCAAGATATGATGTTGCTGCAACATTAACATTAGGTATTCAGGCTGCAGCTTCTTTAACACTGTTCCCTGTAATTTCTAAATACTTTATGATGGCTCTGGAACCAATTTCAACAGCTATCAGTGCATTTATGAATAAGAAATTTGATGACAGAACATTAGTTGTAGGTCTTGACTGGCCATTCATGGGTGGTGCAAACGAAATCTGGTTAGCAGTATTCTGGGCTATTCCTGTAACATTAATTTATTCTATGTTCTTACCAGGAAACGAAATCCTGCCATTTGCCGGTATCATTAACAATGCTATCGCAGTAGCAGCATTCCTTGTAACAGGTGGTAACGTAATCCGTATGTTGATTCTGGTTACACTTTTTGCTCCAGCTTATCTGTGGGTTGGAACAATCATGGCACCATTTATCTCTGATCTTGCACGTTCTACAGGAGCTGTAGCTTTGAAAGCAGGCGAATTAATTTCCTGCAGTTCTATTGATGGACCTATCCAGACATATGCATTCTCTCATGTATTCAAGATCATGGATGGTGAATTTATTCCATTGGTACTTTGTGTAATCTTTGTTGTATGCTTTGTTGCACTGTACAAATATCTTGGAAAAGAAGAAGCAGAAGGAAGAGAAATCAACTAATATTTATATTGTATTCGAAAATTGGATAGCATAAAGAAAGAAAAATGAGGTTTAATTATGCAGAGATTTGTAAATGATCCTGATTATATTGTAGAAGATATGTTAAAAGGGTTTGTAAAGGCCCATAGTGATCTGATTGTACGTTCTGAAGCAAATGACCGTGTTGTTAAATACATAAATGCACCAGTGGAAGGCAAAGTTGGGCTTGTTACTGGAGGAGGAAGTGGTCATGAACCTGCTTTTCTTGGCTATGTTGGAAAGAATATGATGGATGCAGTTGCAGTAGGTGAAGTTTTTTCTTCACCTTCTGCACAAGCATTTTATGATGCATTTATGGAGGCAGATTCAGGACAGGGTGTTGCCTGTCTGTTTGGAAATTATGCCGGAGATAACATGAATGTTAAAATGGCTGTCCGCATGGCAAAGAAAAAAGGTGTTACAGTTAAATTTGTAACAGCAACAGACGATGTGGCATCTTCACCAAAAGAAACAAAGGAAAAACGCCATGGTATTGCCGGTGGTGTTTTCATGTGGAAAGTTGGAGGAGCAAAAGCAGCACTCGGCGGAACTTTGGATGAAGTAATTGAAACTGCTCAGAAAGCGGTGGACAATACAAGAAGTATTTGTGTCGGACTGGAGCCATGTACAATACCGGCTGTTGGACATTCTAATTTCCAGATTGCAGATGGAGATATGGAATTTGGTATTGGGCACCATGGGGAGCCAGGTATTAATGTACAAAAATTAAAACCAGCAAAGGAAATTGCCCGTGATATGGCAAAAGCAATTATTGATGACCTTGAACCAGACAGTGGTGATGAAGTTGCGGTTTTACTTTCTGGTTTAGGAGCAACTCCGATTATGGAATTATATGTTCTATATGATGATATAGAAGCTTACCTGAAAGAACAGGGACTTTCTATTTATAAGGTATTCATTGGAGATTATGTAACTTCTCTGGATATGAATGGAGCTGCTTTAACAGTGATGAAACTGGATGATGAGCTGAAAACCTTATTGGATTATGAAGCAAAATCACCAGGAATTGAAGTGTAAAAATACTTTTGAAAGAGGTGCACCATTGTATTTAGATGAAAGAGGTTATGCTGTTCTTAAAACAATTGTGAATAATCCTGCAATTACAGGAAAAGAAGTAGAAGCTTCTTTACAGCTAACAAGAAAGCAGTTAAGCTATACCATTGAAAAAATCAATGATTATCTGCAGGGCAATGGGATGCCGAAAATCGAACGGCTCAGAACAGGAAAATTTATTATTCCGGTTGCTGTGCTGGAACAATATCAGACAGAAGATATTGGAAGAACAGATACAATATATATTTATTCAGATAAAGAGAGAGGATTCCTGATTTATCTGATGCTTTTATGCATCAAGGAAGAGTTATCAATTTATCATTTCACATCAGAATTACAAGTAAGTAAAAACACATTTTTAACAGATTTAAAGAAACTTGAGAAAAAGTTGGAATCTTATCATTTGGAAGTATCCTATAGCCGGCAGGAAGGTTATCATCTGGTTGGAAGTGAATATTCCAAACGGGAAATGATGATTACTGCAGTTCGGGGAATCTTAAAACTTCCAAATGGCAAAGATACGATTATGGGTATCTGCCGTATCAGTCAGGAACTGATGAGGCAGGTAGAGAATCAGATTAATGTCATCGAGAACCGGTTAAAAATCCGATTTACAGATGAGCGGCTGAAGGAACTTCCATTGATTTTGTGTCTGATTGTTATCAGGACAAGAAAAGGAAGGATTCTCCGTGAAGTTCCAGAAACTTTTCAGCATATAGCAGGAACGAAAGAATATTCTGTGATGCTGGAATTTGCAAAGGAATATGATATTACATGGCAGACTGAAAAATTATTTCTGGCTGCACAGATTCAGATTTCTAATTTTCACGGAATACAGAGTAATGAGTCCCAGCAGGAAGAGGAACTGATGAAAGCTTCCGAGGAAGTCATTACCAATTTTGAAAATCTGATTTGTGTCACAATCAATGAAAGGGACATGCTTTTAGAAGCATTATTCCAGCACATCAAACCGGCATTCTACCGAATGAAATACCATTATCATATAGAACAGAGTATTGTAGATATGGTTCTTCCTATGTATAACTCATTACATGCAGTTGTAAGGAAGTCTATTTCACCATTTGAAAAACTTGTGGGAGAGAAGTTTCCTGATGAGGAACTGGTCTATATTACAGCACTGTTTGGTGCGTGGTTGAGGCGAGAAGGAATTCTTGATCTGGTAGAAACCAGAAAGAGAGCTTTAGTGGTTTGTGCAAATGGAGTATCTGTTTCAAATTTCCTTTACTTTTCATTAAGAGAATTGTTTCCCGAAATTGATTTTATTGCATGTTTATCTATGAGAGAATTTGCGGAATATGATGAAAAGAAGTTTGATATTGTTTTTTCCATGGTGAGATTGGAAACAAGAAAAATGCAGTTTTTAGTAAAACCATTTATTGATGAAATATCAAAAAGAAAATTCCGTGAAAAGGTTATGGGTGAACTGACAGGAATAGTCCCCCATGAAATCGATGTGATAGGGCTTATGGATATTATTAAAAAATATGCAGATATCCAGGATGAAGAAACTTTAAAACGTGAAATAGCCAATGCACTGACGCCGGATTCCAGGGAGGAGCCGAAAATTAATGTTGGTACCCAGTTATCAATCGAATTGAAAGATGTGTTAGTAAAGGATACCATACAGGTGCTTGATCACACATTGCCTTGGGAAGATGCTGTAAGAATAACAGGTATTCCATTGATTAACAGAGGAGATGTTACAGAGGAATATGTGGAACAGGCAATTGAAAATATAAAGGATGAGCATCCGTTTATTATGATTGCTGATGGAGTTATTATTGCTCATGCAGGAGTAGATGACGGTGCAAAAAGAGTTTGTCTTTCTTTGCTGACTCTGCCAGAAAAAATAAATGTTGATGATTATATGGAAGCGGATGTTATCATCATGATTGGAACACCAGATCCGACAAAACATTTGGAAGTTCTGGAAGAGTTAAATTATATTCTCGAAAATAAAAAGACCCTGCAGATATTAAAAAAGGCAGAAAAACCGGATGATATATTAGAATTAATTCAAAAAGAAAAGGAGAAATAGCGAGATGTTAGAATCATTAAAAAAAGATGTAGTTGCTATGGCAAAACGTGCGCAGGCTGAAGGATTATGCAAACATTTATCTGGAAATCTTAGTGCAAGAGATCCAGAAACAGGATATGTTGTAATTACACCTACACAGGTAGATAGAGAATTATTAACAGCTAGAGATATGGTAGTTCTTGATCTGGACGCAAATGTTATCGAAAATGAATCAGGACTTCGCCCAACAAGTGAATCTCTGATGCATCTTCAGATTTATAAAACAAGACCAGATGTTAATTCTATCTGTCATACACATTCTATGTATGCGACAACATTTGCTGTATTAAATAAACCAATTCCTGCAGTTGTTTATGAAATTGCTAATCTTGGTGTAACAAAATCAAGAATTCCAGTTGCACCTTATGGACGTCCAGGAACAACAGACCTTTCTGACAGTGTAATCGAACCAGTTCAGGAAGCAGATGTATTCTTATTACAGGGACATGGGGCAGTAGCAGTATCTCAGGGAGACATCTATGATGCATACTTAAGAGCTGCTTATATCGAGGAATTAGCTCAGTTATACTTCAATGCACTTTGCGCAGGACAGGGTGAAGAACCATACTTCTTCCCGCCAGAAGAATTACAGAAATGGGAATATCCATCACAGATTAAATTTCCTAACAAATAATTTTTTACTGTATTCATGAGCATAAGGAGTATTTTCATATGAAAAAAATTATTAATTCTCCAGATAATTATATTAAAGAAATGTTAGAAGGAATCTATATTGCACATGCAGATGATTTAACATGTGTTGATGGAGATTTACAGGTTCTTGTAACAAAACATAAAAAAGAAGGCAAAGTAGGTATTGTAACCGGTGGTGGATCTGGACATCTTCCATTGTTCTTAGGATATGTGGGAAAAGGAATGATTGATGGATGTGCTGTTGGTGACGTTTTCCAGTCTCCAAGTGTGGATCAGGCAATTGCTTTAACAAGAGAAGCAGACAATGGTGCTGGTGTTCTTTACATCTATGGTAACTACAATGGAGATATCTTCACATTCCGTCCGGCAGCTGATGAAGTTGAGATGGAAGATGACATTGAAACAGCAGAAGTTCTTGGAGCTGATGATGTTGCTTCAGCAGGGCCATCTGCACCAGGAGAAAAGAGCACACGTCGTGGTGTTGCAGGTATCTTCTTTGTTTATAAATGTGCTGGGGCTGCAGCAGATAAAATGTTATCTTTAGAAGAAGTTAAACGTGTTGCAGACAAAGCCAATAACAATGTTCGTACAATGGGTGTTGCTTTAACTCCATGTACAGTACCAAGAGTTGGAAAACCAAGTTTTGAAATTGAAGATGATGAGATGGAAATCGGAATGGGAATCCATGGAGAACCAGGAATCCGTCGTGGAAAACTGGAACCAGCAGATCAGATTGTTGATGAAATGTTAGAAAAGATCGTAGCAGATCTTCCATATGAAAGTGGAGATGAAGTAGCAGTTCTTGTTAATGGTCTTGGTGCTACTCCATTGGATGAACAGTACATAGTAACTCGTCGTATCAATCAGGTATTAGAAGAAAAAGGAATTAATGTATACAAATACTATGTAGGTGAGTATGCAACAGCAATCGAAATGGCTGGATTCTCCATTTCTTTATTAAAACTTGATGATGAACTGAAAGAGTATATTGATCATCCGGTTGATACACCATTCTTCAAACAGATTTAGGAGGACATTTCATATGGAGACATCTTACTTAATTACTCTTTTAAAAGAAATCAGCGATATTATGGCTGAAAACAAAGATAAACTGATTGCAATGGATGGTATTGTCGGTGACGGAGATTTAGGCCTTACAATGACAGATGGTTTCAAGGCTGCATATGATGCAGTTGCAGATGGAGCCATCACAGATGCGGGTAAATTGTTATTTGCAGCTGGAAAAGCAATGGCTAATAAAGTTCCTTCAACTATGGGGTCATTAATGGCAACTGGCTTAAAACAGGGAGGAAAAGACCTGAAAGGTAAAGAATCTCTGGAAAATGCAGATATTGTTCAGGTATTTGAATCTTACGAAGCAGGTGTTGCAAAGCTTGGTGGAGCAAAAGTCGGTGACAAAACATTTATCGATGGAATTCATCCAGCAGTTGAAAGCTTAAAGGCTTCTTTAGAAGCAGGAGATTCTTTAGCTGATATGGCAGCAAAAGCTGCAAAAGCAGCTGATGAAGGATTTAAAGCTACAACAACTATGATTGCTGTTCATGGAAGAGCAGCAACAAGAGGAGAAGCTTCCAGAAGTCTGGAAGATCCAGGAGCAAAAGTTGCAGCATTAATATTTGAAGCATTTGAAAAAAGTGTTCAGTAAAATATAACTCATTTATCCCTCGCAAAACGGCTTCCGCGCTTCGCTTGTGCAGATAGTTTTTGCGAGGGATAAATTCGTTTTGAATGGAATTTATAATTAAAGGAGGACGGTATGTTAAATTTCCAGTATTATACACCAACCAAAGTTATTTTTGGCAAAGATAGTGAAAAGGAAGTTGGTGCTCTTATAAAAGAGCAGGGATGTAAAAAAGTTTTGGTTCATTACGGCGGACAGAGTGCAAAAAAATCGGGACTTCTGGATCGTATTTTTAAAGCGTTGGAAGTTGAAGGAGTGGATTATGTAAGTCTTGGCGGTGTTGTGCCAAATCCAAGATTATCTAAGGTTTACGAAGGAATTGAACTTTGTAAGGAAGAAGATGTTGATTTTATTCTTGCTGTAGGAGGCGGAAGTGTTATTGATTCTGCGAAAGCCATCGGCTATGGTATGGCAAACCAATTCTGTGATGTATGGGATTTGTATACAGGAAAAGAGCAACCGACAGGATGTATGCCGATTGGAGCGGTTCTTACAATTGCAGCAGCAGGAAGTGAGATGAGCAATTCTTCTGTAATTACAAATGAAGACGGATGGTATAAAAAGGCATTGGATATTGATTATGGAAGATGTAAATTTGCAGTAATGAATCCAGAACTGACATATACATTGCCGGAATATCAGACAGAAAGCGGATGTACGGATATTATGATGCATACTATGGAACGCTATTTTGTTGTAGAAGATACAATGGATCTCACAGACAGTTTTGCGGAAGATGTGATGAAAAATGTAATGGTTAATGCAAAAATTCTTTTGGATGATCCGAAAAATTATGATGCACGGGCAGAAATTATGTGGGCAGGTTCTGTATCACATAATGGTCTTACAGGTTGCGGAACCAATGGCGGTGACTGGGCAACTCATTTGATCGAACATGAATTAGGAGGAATGTTTGATGTGGCACATGGGGCAGGACTTGCAGCAGTCTGGGGAAGCTGGGCAAGATATGTAATGGATGAAAAACCGGAACGTTTTGCAAAGTTTGCTAAAAATGTGATGGGAGTAGAAGATCAGGGCGATGTTAAGAAAACAGCATTGGCAGGAATTGAAGCTGTTGAGGATTTTTACCACTCCATTAATATGCCTGTTAATATGAAAGAACTTGGTATTGAGCCAACAGATGAACAGATAGAAGAAATGGCAATGAAAGCAACCAATGAAAATACCGTGGAATTGGGTGCATTTAAAAAATTAAAAGCAGAGGATCTTGTAAAGATTTATACGGCTGCAAAATAAGTCTCTTATGATTGAGGGAGACAGGAGATTGACAGGGAACTTGTCCCTTTAATTTTATTGACTATATAAAAACATGGTACTCCGAATGTATCTGACCAAGCAGAGCCTCGGGGACCATGTTTTTAAATCTCTAATATTCAGCCATCTCTTCTATGGCCTGTTTTTGGATAATGGTTTGTAGATGTTCATTAAATAAAGCTTTGGTTGCATAAGTGTTTGGCAAACGTTTGCAGTATTCAGAAAGTATAGAATGAATTTCATCCATACGATGGTTTTCAGCTGTTTCCGATAAAATGTTTAATGTCAGATAATAACAATGGTTCATTGGATTTTTATATAAACTGCTCTGAGTATCATAATCTTTGATTAGTTTTACTGCGGCTGATATGTCTTCCAGTGAATGGAAACAGTATATACTCGTATTAGAATCCGTTAGTGCATCTTTCATGGATTTTTCAAAATCCTTCATTGGATGTTCAACTGCATCTCCAAGTATGTCTAACAATTCACTGTCATCTGCAAAATGAATATGATCTGGGGAAACATTTTTAGCCAGTTTTTTATAGTGGTCCTGGAAGTCCTCCGGATTATCAACTCTGGTAATTACAAGAATCAGACATTCTTTTGAAACGGGGATGGCTTCTACCATTAATGGAATATCATTTGTTTCAAAACCAAGCTCTGCAGAGGCTTTTTGCATTAATTCACGAAAAAGTCCTTTTGCTTTATCAGACCCAAAAGCCAGCTCGTTTAATAGTGTTTCCTTTCCTGCAAGATCTTCTTTATTTAAAGTACATCGTATTTGATTATCGCTGATACGTTCTATTTTCATAATCATCACTCCTTACTTTGTTGTTATTATAGTATTACTTTTGACAGGTGTAAAGTGTTTCTATTGAATTTACAAATTTCCCCAATTTTTATGTTGAAAAAATTTACAATTAAGTATATAATAGGAATATGTCGCGACAGAACCTTACATTTTGGTACAGTAAAGGATATGACTACCACGAAATACTGCTTCATATGTAAGCAGCAGAAGGAGGTACATATGGCGAATCATGACGAATTATCTAAATATTTATCTGAAGGACTGGCAATCCGTTTGGATGGCATTGCAATAAGTGATGTGAACCTGGAACATGTGAATCTAATATTAAAGGAAGATGATTCATACATGAAAGAGTTTATTGATAACGGGGAAGGGGAGATTTGTGCTGTCAATTTTCAAAAAATAAGAGAATGATTACAAGGAGTTCATTGCCGGGAGTAATTCCCGGCATTTTTTTATTACTATTCTGATGAAGAGGAAAGATACTCTTTTAATCCCTGATATATACATTGTGCAGCTTTTTTCTGATAAGAGCTGGTCATAAGTTTTTGCTTTTCTTCTTCATTCGATAGGAAGCCACATTCCACAATCACTGTAGGATATGGATTATTTTTTAGAAGATAGTAATCCGTGTTGGATTTTGCCTTGCGGTGATTTGATGGATCTAATCCCTTAACTAATTCAGACTGTATGGAATCAGCCAGATGCTTGCTTTTTGAAGAACCCAGATAGTAGAAAACCTGTGCACCATGAACTTCTTCACTGGGATAACTATTCTGATGAATACTGATGACAGCAATGGGATCCTGATCGAATATCTGTTGTTTTCGATTTTTCAGGTCTGATAATTTTACATTTGTTGAAGATGACGCCAGATTATAATCACCGTTTCTTGTTAAAAATACTTTGAAGTTTGCTTTCTCCAGAATTTTTTTCAGTTTTAGGGAGAGAGAAAGATTAATATCTTTCTCCAGAATATTACCAGAACCTACTTTTCCAGGATCAGAGCCGCCATGACCGGGATCTATATATATAATATTCCGATTATGGATTGTTTGATTTACAAAAATGGGAAAAGTAAATGAAGAAACAGAAAGTAGAAATAGAATAAAGAAACTTCCTAAAAATATCATTTTTGAATTTTGTTTCATACGAGCAGCCCTTGCTTTTTTTATATTATAAGAAAATTTATGAAACAATATTCTCATATTATAGGAAAATATAAGTTTAAAGGATTTGTCTTTTCCGTTAAGCGGAAAAAGGATGAAGAATACGGACTTTTTTTTTGTACGGATTAATGATATAATTGTTAAGTATGTTTAGGAGATATTATGAAGACAAAATTAGTAAAAATTCAGCAAATTGAAGAATCAGATGATGGACTCAATGAAGCTGCAGGGCTGATAAGGAAGGGCGAGGTCGTTGCATTTCCAACAGAAACAGTTTATGGACTGGGTGGGAATGGCTTTATGGAAGATGCGGTCCATAAGATTTATGAAGCCAAAGGACGGCCTTCAGATAATCCATTAATCTTACATGTGTGTGACATAGATATGGTGGAAAGACTGGTTAAGAAGATGCCGCCAACCGCCAGAAAGGCCATGGAAGTTTTCTGGCCAGGTCCGTTAACTGTGATTCTTCCAAAGACAGAGATAGTCCCTGGATGTGTTACAGGAGGCTTGGAATCTGTAGCAGTGAGGATGCCATCACATCAGGTGGCATTGGAACTGATTCGAAGATCAGGAGTGCCAATTGCCGCCCCTAGTGCCAATACATCAGGAAGACCAAGTCCTACAAAGGCAGAACATGTTATGGAGGATCTTAAGGGAAAGATTCCTATGATATTGGATGGAGGAGCTGTTTTGGTTGGGGTGGAGTCAACAATTGTTGATTTTACAGAGGATATTCCTGTTATTTTAAGACCAGGTCGTATTACAAAGGAAGATTTAGAAAAAGTAATTGGATGTAAGGTGCAGATGAATACATCTTTTCGTGGAGAAGATAATGGGATACCTAAAGCACCAGGGATGAAATATAGACATTATGCACCAAAGGCACAGATGACATTGATTCTGGGAGAAAGGCAGGCGGTAGTTGATGAAATCAACCGTTTGACTGAGAAAGACAGAAAACAGGGAATAAGAACAGGAGTTATCGGCACAGATGAAACAGTGGATTTATATTGTGCAGATGAAGTTGTCTCTGTGGGACAACGTAAGAACATGGAAACAGTAACAGCAAATCTGTATGATGTTATACGTGGATTCGATCATAAAGATGTGGATGTGATCTATTCAGAGGGTTTCGAAGGGGAACCTTTGGAGGAGGCGGTCATGAACCGTCTTGTGAAAGCAGCAGGTCATAGGATCATTCGAGTTTGAAAAAGGAGAATGTTTTGAAGAAGATTATCATAGTGAGTACAAATAATACCTGCCGCAGTTTTATTGCAGAGTCTGTATTGCGTCAGTATCTGAAAGAGGCTCATCAAAAAGATGTTGAGGTGGTTTCCAGAGGGCTGGTTGTGCTTTTTCCGGAACCGGTACATGTAAAGGCAGCAGATATGGTCCGGGAAACCGGAATTGAGATTGTAGACTTTCAGTCTTCCCAGCTTTTGCAGGAAGAAGTTGAAGAAAGTGATTTGATCCTCACGATGACAGAAGAACAAAAAGAAAAGATCATAAGTGATTATCATGGATACAAAGAAGTTGCTACTATTAATGAATATGCCAGAGTTGAGGGAGCGGTCATTGATCCCTATGGTATGGAAGAAGAAGACTATGAGCGTTGTTTTATTCAGATTACGCGATTAATAAAAAAAATATGGGAAGAAAGATTAGGAGGAAACAAAATGATAGGTATTGGAAGTGATCATGGCGGATTTGCATTGAAACAGGCAGTAATCAAGCATTTAGAGGAAAAGGGTTATGCAGTAAAAGATTATGGCTGCTATTCTGAAGAATCCTGTGATTATCCTGTTTATGCAAAAGCAGTTGCAAAAGGAATCAAAGATGGTGAGATCAAACAGGGAATTCTGATTTGTGGAACAGGTATTGGAATTTCTATTACAGCAAACAAGATTCCTGGAATCCGTGCTGCTCTTTGTGGAGACACATTTAGTGCAAAAGCCACAAGGGAACATAACGATGCAAACATTCTTGCAATGGGTGCAAGAGTAACAGGAGAAGGACTTGCTCTTGAAATCGTAGATACTTTCCTGGAAACAAAATTCTCAAATGATGAAAGACATATTCGTCGTATCAATATGATTGAAGATTAATTAGAAAGTGAACCTTGGGAAACAGCCGGAATCGGCTGTTTTTTTATTACATAGGAAATTCCTTTGAATTTCCTATGTAATAAAAAACGCTCCGCGTGGATGTCCGCTTTGTTCTGTTATAGCGTGTTATAGCATTTTTCACAATAAAAAGAACTGCATTTTGTACAATATAAACAAAAATTTAACGGGAAAATAATTGACAAATAGAAATCAGGGGAATAAAATAGCAGACAAACAAAGGTGTTTACAATTTCTGTTAAGCAGAAACTGTAGGCACCTTTTGTTAAAAAAGAATACCAGACAGGAAAAGAAGGTGAGAAAATGGGTTCATTGGCAAATGAACTAATGAAGGCCCTGGAACTTCGGACAAGTTTTGTGATCCCTGTTGGGAAGGGAATTCCGGTGCCTGAGTCAACGGTAGTTACCTGGGGTATCATGGCAATTGTTGTATTGCTGTGTATCATTTTTGTAAGGAACCTGAAAATCGAACCAGAAGGACCGCAGCTTTATGTGGAAGCGCTTGTTGGATTCATTTATGGATTTATAGGTGATATTGTGGGAGAAAAAGCAAAACCATATATTCCTTTCCTGGGAACGGTGCTGATTTATCTGGGCTGTTCCAATGTATCAGGATTCTTTCGGGTAGCACCTCCTACAAAAGACCTGAATGTAACTGCAGGGCTTGCAGTAATCAGCTTGTTTCTGATTATTTATTCCGGCATACGCGAAAAAGGTGTCAAGGGATATCTGATGAGTTATGGACAGCCAATGGCAATGATGATTCCAATTAATTTGTTGGAGATCATCACCAGACCTTTATCATTATGTATGCGTCTTTTTGGAAATATTTTAGGTGGTTTTGTTCTGATGGAACTGATTACCATTGCAGCGCCGGCAATTGTGCCATTGCCGTTCAGCTGTTATTTTGATTTTTTTGATGGATTATTACAGGCATATGTTTTTGTTTTATTAACATCACTGTTTATTAGTGAATCACTTGAGTAAAAGAAAAGGAGATATGATTATGGGATTAGCAGCAATAGGAGCAGGAATTGCGGTATTAACAGGTTTAGGAGCAGGAATTGGAATTGGAATAGCAACAAACGGAGCTTTGGGAGCTATTGCCAGACAGCCGGAGGAAGCTGGAAACATTAACAAAACATTACTTCTTGGATGTGCACTGGCAGAATCAACAGCTATTTATGGACTGGTTATAGCTATTTTACTGATTGTATTAAAATAAAACCGGGAGGCAGAAGATATGTTTCTAAAATTAGACTGGGCCATAATCTGGCCAATTGTAAATATCTTTGTATTTTATCTTCTGCTTCGGAAATTTTTGTTTGGTCCGGTAAATGCGATTATGGAAAAAAGGAAAGAGATAATCACAAAAGATTTAACAGAGGCAGCAAACCAGAAGCAGGAAGCTGCAGAACTGAAAAAAGAGTATGAAGCATCTCTTACAGCAGCAAAGGATCAGGCAGGACAAATCGTTTCCGATGCAAGAGAACGTGCAAAGGCAGAATATCATGAGAAAATAAGTCAGGCAGATGAAGAGATTGCGCTGATGAAGGAAAATGCCCAGAAGGATATGGAAATTCAGAAGCAGAAAACACTGGCAGGATTGCAAAGTGAAATCGCAGGAATTGCACTGATGGCAGCAGCAAAAGTGGTAGAAAAGGAAACAACCAGTCAGGACAATGAAAAAATGTTAGATGATTTCTTAAAAGAGGCAGGTGTCTAGAAATGAAAATAGTATCTATGGCATATGGACAGGCATTATTTGATCTGGATATATCCACAGAAAGTATTCATGAATCAGAATGTATTTTAAATGAGAATCCTGAACTGATGAAGGCATTGGAAAATCCATTGATTTCCAAAAAGGAGAAAAATAAAGTAATTGAGAAGATTTTTCCAGGAGCTATGCAGAAGTTTTTAAAAACGATTTGTGCAAACAGAAATACGGAAAATCTGAAAGAAGCATTTGCATATTACCATATACTCAGATCGAAAAAAGAAAAAAAGATTCAGGCAGAGCTGATTTATGTGACAAAACCAGAAGAAATACAGAAAAAAAGAATAAAGAAATACCTGAAAAAGAAATATGATGCAGATAGTGTGGAGCTTATTTTAAAACAGGATCATTCGCTGATTGGAGGATTTGTCATAAAAGTTCAGGATTATGTGATTGATAACAGCCTAAAAGGGAAACTGGAAAAAATGAAACAGGATTTAACGTGGAGGTGAGAATCAGGTGAGCAGTATTAAACCAGAAACTGTTGTTTCTGTCTTAAAAGATCAGATTGAACATTATGATGAAAAGACAGAAGTGAAAGAAGAGGGAAGAGTTATACAGATTGCAGATGGAATTGCAACTGTTTATGGAATGGATCAGGTTATGTACGGAGAGCTGGTAATTTTTGAAACCGGTGTTCGTGGAATGGTCCTGAATATTGAAAGAAGCTGTATCGGATGTGTTCTCCTGGGTTCCGATTATGGATTGATGGAAGGTTCCAAGGTTACACGAACCGGAATTCAGGCAGAAATCCCGGTAGGTAATGCTATGATTGGACGTGTGGTGAATGCCATAGGAGAGCCGATTGATGGAAATGGGGAAATAGAGACAGATGAATACAGACCGATTGAACATGAAGCAGCAGGAGTTATAGATCGAAAATCTGTAGATCAGCCTTTACAGACAGGAATTCTAGCTATTGATTCCATGTTTCCGATTGGACGAGGACAAAGGGAACTGATCATCGGAGACCGTCAGACAGGAAAGACTTCTATTGCAGTAGATGCGATTTTAAATCAAAAAGGTCAGGATGTGATATGTATATATGTTGCAGTTGGACAGAAGGCATCAACGGTATCACAGATTGTAACAACCCTGAAAAAACACGGTGCCATGGATTATTCTATTGTTCTTGCATCCACAGCAAGTGACCCGGCATCTTTACAATACATTGCGCCTTATGCAGGAACTGCAATCGGAGAGCACTTTATGTATCAGGGAAAAGATGTACTGATTGTATATGATGATTTGTCCAAGCATGCAGTGGCTTACCGTACTATCTCATTGCTGCTGGAGAGATCTCCTGGACGAGAAGCTTATCCAGGTGACGTATTTTATCTCCATTCAAGGCTTCTGGAACGATCCTGCCGTCTGGATGAAGCACATGGAGGCGGCTCTATAACAGCGCTGCCAATTATTGAAACACAGGCAGGTGATGTATCTGCATATATTCCAACTAACGTGATTTCCATTACCGATGGGCAGATTTTCCTGGAAAGTGAACTGTTCTTTTCAGGTGTTCGACCGGCAGTTAATGTCGGATTATCAGTTTCACGTGTAGGAGGTGCAGCTCAGACAAAAATCATGAAAAAAGTTGCAGGAAATCTGAGAATTGATTTGGCACAGTATCGCGAACTGGAGGTTTTCACACAGTTTAGTTCAGATCTGGATGAGGGGACAAAAGAAGTCTTAAACCATGGAGCACATCTGATAGAATTGCTGAAACAGCCATTGTATCATCCAATGAGTCTTCATAAACAGATTATTCTGTTATATGCAGCATCTCATAAGATGCTTGACAATATTCCTTTAAGTGAGCTTAAGAAGACAACAGAAGAAATGGTATCTGTTTTTGAACAGAAATATCCGGAAATTATTCAGGAAATCGATGATGGAAAAATCCTGACGGAGGAACTTGCTGCATCCATTCAGCAGGGAATTGAGACTTTTTTTAAGTAGGTGATGTCTTATGGCAAATATGAGAGAAATTAAGACAAGAAAGAGCAGTATTGAAGATACAAGGAAAATTACCAATGCAATGTATCTGATTTCATCATCAAAACTTAAGAAAGCAAGAAAGCAGCTGGAGGCTACTGCGCCATATTTTGAAATGATACAGGCTACATTAATGGATATTATGACTCATTCGCCCAAACTGAAGCATCCGTTTCTGGAGAGTTCCAGAAAGTCTGGACAGAAAAAGGGTTTTTTGATTATGACAGCGGATCGTGGACTTGCAGGTGCCTACAATCATAACGTAATTAAAATGGCAGAAGAGCAGATGGGGAAAGTTGAAGACTGCAGATTGTTTGTTATGGGATATATGGGAAGAAATTATTTTGGAAAAAGAAATGAGGCTCAGACCGATGAAGATTTCTTTTATACGACCCAGGATCCGACCATTTACCGGGCAAGGAGAATAGCAGAAAAAATACTCAAAATGTATGTTGAAGGAGAACTGGATGAAGTTTATGTTATTTACACGAAGATGATAACATCAACAGTATCAGAGCCTCAAATGGTTAAAATACTGCCGTTAAATGGCGAAAATTATATTATGGCAGAGAAACAATCCGGGAGAACGACAGATTTTCAGCCTTCTGTTGAAGCTGTTATGGACCGGCTGGTGCCAAATTATATCAAGGGGCTGGTGTATGGGGCTATGGTTGAGTCCTTCTCCAGTGAACTGAATGCCAGAATGATGGCAATGGAAGGTGCAAGTAAAAGTGCCAGTGAGATGATTCAGAAATTAGATTTACAGTATAATAGGGTCCGCCAGGCAGCTATTACTCAGGAAATAACGGAAGTTGCCAGCGGGGCAAAAGCATTAAGAAAGAAATAAGAACGAAGGAAGGGATAATCAGATGGAAAAAGGAAAAATTGTTCAGGTTCTGGGTCCTGTTATAGATGTGGAATTTGAGACAGAACATCTTCCTTTGATAAAAGACGCATTAACCGTCAAAAATAAAGGGAAAAATGTTGTTATGGAAGTGGCACAGCATATGGGAAACCGGACGGTACGCTGCATTCTTCTTGCGGCAAGTGAAGGTCTGCATAAAGGAATGGAAGTAATGACAACAGGGGGACCAATTAAAGTACCTGTAGGGAAACAGACACTTGGCCGAATGTTTAATGTTCTTGGAGAAACCATAGATAATGGAGAACCTATTGAAACAGAAGAAAAGTGGACGATTCACAGGGAACCACCGAAATTTGAAGATCAGAGTCCTGTTGTAGAAATGTTTGAAACAGGAATTAAGGTTATTGATCTTCTGGCACCTTATGCAAAAGGTGGAAAGATTGGTTTATTTGGAGGTGCAGGTGTAGGAAAAACTGTATTGATTCAGGAATTGATTCACAACATTGCAACAGAACATGGAGGATACTCAATTTTTACTGGTGTAGGAGAGCGTTCCCGTGAGGGAAATGACCTTTGGGGCGAAATGACTGAATCCGGGGTTATTAAGAATACAGCGCTGGTGTTTGGACAGATGAATGAACCGCCTGGATCCCGTATGAGGGTTGCACAGACAGGACTGACCATGGCAGAATATTTCCGTGATCAGGAAAAACAGAATGTATTATTATTTATAGACAATATCTTCCGTTATGTACAGGCAGGATCTGAAGTTTCAGCGCTTCTCGGGCGAATGCCGTCAGCAGTAGGTTATCAGCCGACACTTGCCAATGAAGTTGGAGAACTTCAGGAGCGAATTACATCCACAAAAAACGGGTCCATTACATCTGTACAGGCTGTTTATGTACCTGCCGATGACCTGACAGACCCGGCTCCGGCCACAACATTTGCACATCTGGATGCGACAACTGTATTGTCCAGAGCAATATCTGAGCAGGGAATTTATCCGGCAGTTGATCCGCTGGAATCCAGCTCAAGAATTCTTGAGCCTGATATTGTAGGTGAAGAACATTATGAAACAGCCAGACGTGTGGAAGAGGCCTTGCAGAAATATAAAGAACTGCAGGATATCATTGCAATTCTGGGAATGGAAGAACTGGATGAAGAAGATAAACTTACCGTTTACAGGGCAAGAAAAATTCAGAAGTTTCTTTCACAACCATTCCATGTGGCAGAAAACTTTACGGGAATTCCTGGTGTCTATGTGCCAGTCAGTGAAACAATCCGTGGATTTAAAGCGATTCTTGATGGTGAGATGGATGAATATCCGGAAACAGCATTTTTGATGGCAGGAACAATTGATGATGTAAAGGAGAAAGCGAAAGGGGTGTCATAAATGGCAGAGACCTTTTATTTTGAAATTATTGCCAGTGACAAGAAATTTTACAGCGGGGCATGTGAACATGTCATATTTCCTGCAGTGGATGGTTCTTACGGTGTCCTTGCCAATCATGAAGATACAGTTACTGCAGTTGTTGCCGGGGAAATGAGATTTAAGGTAGATGGAGAATGGCATACGGCAATTGTAGGAGAAGGATTTGCAGATATCACACGGGATTTTGTGATTATTGTTGTTGATACGGTAGAACGACCAGAAGATATTGATATCATCCGGGCAAGAGAAGCAAAAGCTCGTGCAGAAGAACGGTTAAAGCAGAAGCAGAGCAGGATACAGTATTATCATACACAGGCCGCATTATCCAGAGCCATGGCGAGACTGAAAGTAACAGCAAAGTATACAAGAAAATAGGGAATGGGATATAATCTTATCCAGAAAAAAGAGAATGTTGAAAAAGTAGATTTATAATCTGCCAGGTCAACATTCTCTTTTTTACATCACATCCAAAAGCGAATTATTTTTATTTTTCTTAATAAATAAACGATGATTCCTGATACAAAGAAAACCAGGAAAGATAGAACCGGAATTTCCCAAAAAGGAGAATATCGGCCAATCATTTTCTGAGAAACAAGAAAATGAATGAAAATATTGTGTACCAGATAAATTCCAAAAGAAAGCTGTCCACCCAAAAGGATAGGTTTTCTGAATTTTTCCCAAAAAGGAGAGGAGCCTATCTGGGTAAGAAAAATAAAAACGGCAATTCCGGTAATAACAATTCCAGGTGCGAAATCATTGGTCCAGGTTTCTTCCCATCCGCCAAGAGTCAGGCTGGCCTTTCGGGCAAGAAAAACAGTAACTCCCATAGAAAAAACAGCAATCCCATAAAAAATATAACGCTGGATTTTTGACAATGGATAACGATAAATATACCAGCCTGCCAGAAGAAAGCCGCTATACTTAAGGAAACCGGTAAGTTTCAGTTTACGAAGAAACAGATTGGCATAGGAAAATGCACCAATACCCAAAGGTTCCACATAAGGAATAATGCAGTTGGTAACAAAAAGTATAGCAAGAAGATACAAGTATGTTTTCTGGTCCATTTCCTTTACCAGTATTCGTAAAAATGGGAGAACCAGATAGAGACCAATCATCATATAAAGGAACCAGTAAACAACGTTACCATCGTTTTTTAATAAAGTAATCAGCGCATGCTTAAGATCCTGTAAAGAAATAGAAAAAGTATCTCGATAAAAAACAGAGTAACAAATATCAAATAATGGCACCATGATGCAGATTGCCATCAGCATTCTTAGAATGTAAGATTTTAAAATCTTGCTGGCAGTGATTGTTTTTTCTGGATTTAGTAAAAAGATACCACTGATCATCAGAAATAGAATAACTGGCCAGGATGAAATCAGAATGTTGAAAAAATGACTAATCTGCCAACGACTGCTCCAGAAAACAGAGGCACGGATTTCCTGAGAAGAGATATGATTAAAGCAGATTAAGAGAATTGCAATGATTCGAATAAATTCAGGATATAACATTCGTTCTTTTTTCATATATAATCTCCTTAAGTAAATATTACAAATATTTTACCATAATATTACATAAATGGAAATAGGGGATTATTTACAAAAATTTATAAAAAATGGATAATAAAGTAACAATTATTTCCATAGAGAATATATTACTATTAGTGACTATTATAAAGGTTAAGAAAATAATGGAGAAAAGAATGGATGAGATGGAACCGGGAGAAAAAGGAGAAATTATAAAAATAGATGCAAAAGAAGATTTTTGTGACAGGATGGCTGCTGTGGGATTAGAAGAGAAGGTATCAGTAGTGTGTGTTGGAAAAAGTCCATGGGGAAATCCATCCGCTTATGGTGTTTGTGGGGCGGTAATTGCATTTCGGAATGAGGATGTTCATAATATTAAGGTAATTGTTTAGGAGTAAAAAGAGCATGAAACAGTCTGTTGTTGTGGCATTTGCAGGGAATCCAAATGTGGGAAAGAGCACTTTATTTAATAGTCTGACAGGTATGAGACAACACACGGGAAACTGGCCGGGAAAAACAGTGGAAAAGGCAGAAGCTGATATTGAAACAGACAGGTATTGTTATCATCTGATTGACTTACCTGGGACTTATTCTTTAAAAGCCCGCTCTTTGGAGGAGATAATCACACAAGATTATTTAAGTGAGCAGAATCCGGATATTACAATGGTAGTCTGTGATGCATCCTGTCTGCAGCGTAATTTAAAATTTTTACTGCAGGTTATGGAAATAAGTTCCCACGTAATTCTTTGCGTTAATCTGATGGATGAAGCAAAGAAAAGAGGAATTATCATTAATCTGGAGAAACTGTCTGAAATCTTAGGTATAGTCGTCATTGGAACCTGTGCTCATAAAAGGAATACCAGGAAAGAAATCATGAGTCTTTTGGATCAGGAAGTTGGACGGCAAAGGAAAAGAAATAATATAAAGGAAAAGGATATTGAAAGCATATGTCAGAAGGTTATAGAGAAACCAGAAGGATATGATCGAAAAGACAGGCAGATGGATAAGATTTTTACAAGTATCCAGACCGGATTTCTTTCTATGATATTATTATTTACATTAATTTTCTGGATTACCCTTACAGGTGCAAATTATATTTCGGATGGTCTGGCAGATGGAATGGATATACTTTATGGATGGATAGGAAAATTGTTGACTATTATAGAAATACCAGAGGTATTTTATGATTTTCTAATGAATGGAGTCTTAAAGGTCATGTTTTGGGTAATCTCGGTTATGCTGCCGCCAATGGCAGTTTTCTTTCCTCTGTTTTCAGTGCTGGAAGACAGCGGTTATTTGCCAAGAATGGCTTATAATCTGGATTGCCCGTTAAAAAAATGCGGAGGATGCGGAAAACAGGCTCTTACAATGAGTATGGGTCTTGGGTGTAATGCTGTGGGGGTGACAGGGTGTCGGATTATCGATTCTCCACGGGAACGTCTTATTGCTGTTTTAACCAATAGTTTCATACCATGCAATGGAAGGTTCCCTGCAATGATTACGGTTATTACAATATTCTTTTCTGGATTTTCTCAAAAAGAACAACTAGATCGTATTCCTTTTGTGGTAATTCTGGCGGGATTTATTATTTTGAGTATTTTACTGACTTTTTTTGTGTCAAAAATATTATCATTAACTATTTTAAAAGGAATTTCTTCTTTTTTTATGTTGGAGCTGCCACCATATAGAAAACCTCAGATGAAAAAAATTCTGGTTCGTTCAGTTTTTGACCGGACATTGTATATGCTTAGAAGAGCAGTTATAGTTTCAGTACCTGCCGGGGCAATTTTATGGATCATGATTAATGTAAAAACAGGAAATATTACATTGATGAAAGGATTTATTAAATTTCTGGAACCATTAGGACATTATATTGGATTAGATGGGACTATTTTAGCTGCTTTTTTGTTGGGTTTTCCTGCAAATGAGATTGTTATACCGATTATGATCATGGGATACCTTCAGAATGGAACTCTGGAGGAAATTTCTAATTTAAGACAGATTTACGGATTGCTTGTGCAAAATGGATGGAATTTAGGAACAGCAGTCTGTTTTCTGGTTTTTACAATCAGTCATTGGCCATGTGCAACTACATTATATACAATATGGAAGGAAGAGAAAAAAATACGATGGGTTATTTGGGCGGTAATTATACCTGCCATGACAGGAATGAGTATATGTCTTGTTATCCATACAATTATGCAGGTTGTTATATAAACCATGAAAATACAGGCTTTTTACAATATAATAGATACAAAAAAAATCAGATACACTCAAATAATTTGTGGGAAATATATGGAAAAGTAAAAATGTGGTGGTTATATTTTGGAAGAAATGATATAATGCACTCATGAAGATGCCATACATAAGGAGGTTTTGATATGAAAAAATATGGGCCTGTTATCCGTATGTTTTCATTAATCACCCAGCTTGGAATCACTATGCTGACATCCATTTTTTTATGTATGTTTATTGGGTTATGGATTGACCGGACGTTTTCCACCCATCTGTTTCTTCCGTTTTTGATTTTAGGAGTTCTTGGAGGAATCAGAGGAGTGTATTCGCTGGTCCGGCATGCGAATGATGACAGCGGGGAGGGTGAAAATGATAGATAAGTTAAGACAGCTGGATGAGACATTTTTGGATCTGGTCATTGGGATTTTTCTCTATGGTGTGGTATCTGGAATTTTGGGCATGATAATAACAAAGGGGAATCTGTGGTTCCTTCTTGGCATTTTGATCGGCATCCTGGCTGCAGTGGGGATGATCATTCACATGATGGTCAGTATTCAGAAAGCAGTAGAAATGGATTCTCATGATGCCAGTCGATATATGGTCAAATGTACCATGATTCGATATTTTGTCATGTTGTTGATCATGATACCTGGAATTAAGATGGATTTTATCTGCTTTATTGGAATTATCACAGGTATTTTAAGCAGTAAATTTTCAGCATTACTTCACAGGGTGATACATCAGCATCTTACCAGAAGAATTTTAAAAGAATAACAAAAAGGAGGTTATGCTATGGGACTTATGAAAGCCCCCATGATGCTTGCATCAGCTGGAAATGATGTAGATTTCATGGTTCATGGGCTGATACCGCTTAAGTTTCTTGGACATAGGGTGTGGATTACAACAACTCATGTGACTACATTGATTGTTATGGTATTTATCCTGATTCTTGCATTGATTGCAAGACGTGCAATCTTAAATGGAAAGGAAAAACCCGAGGGACTGCAGAATTTTGTGGAACTTCTTGTTGAAACACTGGACAAACTTGTTCAAGGAACAATGGGAAGGCATTGGAGGCCTTTTGTCAATTATATCGGAAGTATTATGGTGTTTATCTTAATATGTAATACATCCGGATTATTTGGACTTCGACCGCCAACAGCAGATTATGGCACGACTCTGGCCCTGGCATTGATTACATTTGTACTTATTCAGTACAGTGCTTTTAAGACCAGTAAGCTGAATGTGTTCATTGATTTATTTAAGCCAATTCCTATTTTGTTTCCGATCAATCTGATTGGAGAGTTTGCAACACCGTTATCTATGTCACTGCGTTTGTTTGGAAACATTATGGCAGGTACCATTATGATGGCATTATGGTATGGATTACTTCCGGTATTTGCAAAACTTGGAATCCCGGCATTTCTGCACATCTATTTTGATTTATTTTCAGGAGCAATACAAACATTTGTATTTGCTATGCTGACGATGACATTTATCGCACAAAAGCGTGATGCTTAAAGACATTGAAATTCATAAAGATATATCTAGGAGGAAAGAAATATGAATATTACAAGTGAGGCATTTGTATTAGGATGTTCAGCAATTGGGGCTGGACTTGCACTGATTGCTGGTATTGGACCTGGTATTGGTCAGGGATATGCAGCAGGACAAGGTGCATCAGCAGTAGGACGCAATCCTGGAGCAAAGGGTGATATTACATCAACTATGCTTTTAGGACAGGCTGTTGCAGAGACAACAGGTCTTTACGGATTGGTTATCGGCCTGATCTTATTATATGCAAACCCATTATTTGCAAAACTTTAAAAAGATAAGCCGAAGGGAGGCCAAGGCGTGGACGGAAGAATATTTGGATTAGATATTCAGCTTGGCTTTGATGTGATTTTGCAGGCAATCGCAGTATTTATCATGTTTGCATTGCTTTCCTATTTATTGTTTGAACCGGCCCGCAAGATGCTGGAAGAACGTAGGAAAAA
Source organism: Anaerostipes faecalis (assembly GCF_018982945.1). GTDB lineage: Bacteria > Bacillota > Clostridia > Lachnospirales > Lachnospiraceae > Anaerostipes > Anaerostipes faecalis. The sequence continues at coordinate 42,968 of NZ_JABRXE010000004.1, forward strand.
GATTGCAGGGCAGTTAGATCAGGCAGCTGCGGATCAGGAAGATGCAGCAAGATTAAAAGCTGAGTATGATGAGAAATTAAAGAATGTTGAAAAAGAAGCAGACGAGATTCTGGCTCAGGCCAGAAAGAAGGCACTGAAAAGAGAAGAGGATATTGTAGCTGAGGCAAAAGAAGAAGCTGCAAGAATCATTGCCGGTGCCAATCGTGAAGTTGAGCTTCAGAAAGCCAAGGTCAAAGATCAGATGAAGCAGGAAATGATTCAGGTGGCAGTCTTAATGGCAGGTAAGATTATTGAAAGTCAGATAGATGCCAAGGAACAGGCTGCACTTGTTGATCAGACCTTACAGGAAATGGGTGATAAGACATGGCTTCAAGAGTAAGTAAGATCTATGGGGATGCATTTGTATCTCTGCAGGCTGAAGAAGGAAGTCTTGCACAGGCGATGGAAGAAGTTAAGGCGGTCAAAGAAATCTTTGACTCCAATGATGATTTGATTCGTTTTCTGCATCACCCACAGATTACCAAAGATGAAAAGATGAAGGTCGTGGAGAAAATTCTTAAAGGAAAAGTATCAGATGATATGACAGGTTTTCTCATGATTATCATAAAAAAGGGACGCTATCAGGAAATAGATGGAATTTTTGATTATGTGATCGAAAAGATAAAGAAGCTTGAGGGAATAGGAACTCTTAAAGTAACTTCAGCGTTTCCTTTATCGAAAGAACAAAAAGAAAAAATTGAAAAGAAAGTTCTTTCCATTACCAGTTATAAAAAGCTGGAGATTCATTATGAGACAGATGAGGCAATCATTGGAGGTCTTATCCTGAATATGGATGACCGGGTTGTGGATAACTCCATTCGTACAAAGCTTACGACAATGGGGAAACATTTGTCAAAAATACAACTTTAGAACAGGAGGAAGATAAGCCCCATGAATTTAAGACCAGAAGAGATCAGCTCTGTAATCAAGGAGCAGATTAAACAATATTCAACAAAGCTTGAAACCTCTGATATTGGAACGGTAATACAGGTAGCTGATGGAATTGCCAGAATCCATGGTCTGGAAAAAGCCATGCAGGGAGAACTTCTGGAATTTCCTGGCGAAGTTTATGGTATGGTACTGAATCTGGAAGAGGATAATGTTGGTGCTGTACTTTTGGGAAATCAGAAGAATATTAATGAAGGCGATACAGTTAAGACTACCGGACGTGTTGTAGAAGTACCAGTTGGAGATGCTATGACCGGACGTGTCGTTAATTCACTGGGTCAGCCAATTGATAATAAGGGACCTATTGAGACTGATAAATATCGTCCAATTGAGAGAGTTGCTTCTGGAGTTATCTCAAGAAAATCTGTAGATACTCCGATTCAGACAGGAATTAAGGCGATTGATGCCATGGTACCGATCGGACGCGGACAGCGTGAATTGATCATTGGTGACCGTCAGACAGGTAAGACAGCGATCGCTATTGATACTATTATTAACCAGAAGGGTCAGGGTGTTCACTGTATTTATGTAGCAATTGGACAGAAAGCATCTACAGTTGCTAATATCGTAAAAACTTTGGATGAGTTTGGTGCTATGGATTATACAACAATTGTAGCATCTACAGCCAGTGAACTGGCACCTCTTCAGTATATTGCGCCATATGCAGGATGTGCTATTGGTGAAGAATGGATGGAAAAGGGAGAAGATGTACTGATCGTGTATGATGATTTGAGTAAACATGCAACTGCATATCGTACACTTTCGCTACTTCTGAGACGACCACCTGGACGTGAAGCTTATCCTGGTGACGTTTTCTATCTTCATTCAAGATTACTGGAAAGAGCAGCCCGCTTATCAGATGAACTGGGTGGAGGATCATTAACTGCACTGCCAATTATTGAAACTCAGGCAGGGGATGTATCTGCATATATTCCAACCAATGTAATTTCTATTACAGATGGTCAGATTTATCTGGAAACCGAAATGTTTAATGCAGGTTTCCGTCCGGCAATCAATGCAGGACTTTCTGTATCCCGAGTTGGTGGATCTGCACAGATTAAGGCAATGAAAAGTATTGCCGGTCCAATTCGTACAGATCTTGCCCAGTACCGTGAACTTGCAGCATTTGCCCAGTTTGGTTCTGAACTGGATGCAGATACAAAAGAGCGTCTGGCACAGGGTGAAAGAATCCGTGAAGTATTAAAACAGCCACAATATCAGCCGCTTGCTGTTGAAAAACAGGTTGTGATCATTTATGCGGCAGTTAACAAGTATCTGCTGGATCTGGAAGTGAATAAAGTACTGGATTTTGAAAAAGAGCTGTTTGAACTGATTGACACAAAATATCCGGAAATTTTCAAGTCAATTGCAGAAGAGAAAGTAATAAATAAAGAAACAGAAGAAAAGCTTATTCAGGCAATAAATGAGTGCAAAGACTCTTTTAGAAAGTAAGGTGAATCGTCATGGCATCAATGATTGATATAAAAAGACGAAAAGCCAGCATTGAAAGTACCGGACAGATCACCAAAGCCATGAAACTTGTCTCTACAGTTAAATTGCAGAGGGCAAGACAGCGCGCAGAGGAATCAAAAGCATATTTTAACAAGATGTATCAGACTATGACATCTATTCTTGCAAAAGCAGGGAATATTGAGCACCCGTATTTAAAAGCCAACGGGTCTTCTGTGAAAGGAATTATTACGATTTCTTCCAATCGAGGACTTGCAGGCGGATATAACAATAATATTGTAAAGATGATCCGTGACTGCGGAATGGATAAAGATGAAATTGCAATATATGGTGTTGGACATAAGGCTATGGAAGTACTTGCCCATCGAGGATATAAAATAGTTTCAGATGATTCTGAGATTATTAATGAGCCTGAATACGAAGATGCAAGAAAACTTGGTGAAAAGGTTTTAGAAGCTTTTGAAAATGGAGAGATTGGTGAAATATATCTGGCATATACCGATTTTAAAAATACCGTTGTACATGAACCTAAATTAGTGAAATTGCTGCCGATTGAATGGGACAGGGACTCTCTGGAGGAATCTCAGGATGATAAATTACTGATGAATTTTGAACCAGAACCAGAAGAAGCCCTAACCATGCTGATTCCGAAATATCTTTGCAGTATGATCTATGGGGCTCTGGTTACATCGGTAGCCAGTGAAAACGGTGCGAGAATGCAGGCAATGGACTCTGCAACCAGCAATGCAGAGGAAATGATTTCCACCTTAGAGCTTGCTTATAACCGCGCAAGACAAGGTGCAATCACACAAGAACTGACAGAAATTATTTCAGGAGCAGAAGCACTTAAATAAGAGTAGGAGGAAATAAGATGGCAGATAATCATACAGGGAAAATCACCCAGGTGATTGGTGCGGTTCTGGATATCAAATTTGAGGAAGGACAGCTTCCGGAAATAAATGACGCAATCGATATTCAGACAAAAGATGGAGGCAAACTTGTTGTAGAAGTTGCCCAGCATCTGGGAGATGATACCGTAAGATGTATCGCAATGGGACCAACCGATGGACTGGTTCGCGGCATGGATGCCGTTGCTACAGGAGGACCAATTTCTGTTCCTGTCGGTGAAGCAACATTAGGACGTATCTTTAATGTGCTGGGAGATCCTATTGATAATAAACCTGCACCGGAAGGTGTAGAACGGTTGCCAATTCATAGAAAAGCACCGGAATTCAGTGAGCAGTCTACAGAAACTGAAGTATTGGAAACAGGAATCAAAGTCGTTGATCTGCTGTGTCCATATCAGAAAGGTGGAAAAATCGGACTGTTTGGTGGTGCCGGGGTTGGAAAGACCGTATTGATTCAGGAATTAATTCGAAATATTGCAACAGAACATGGTGGATATTCTGTATTTACCGGAGTAGGAGAGCGTACTCGAGAAGGAAATGACCTTTATTATGAAATGAGCGAGTCTGGAGTTATCGATAAAACAGCCATGGTATTCGGACAGATGAATGAACCACCTGGAGCACGTATGCGAGTAGGTCTTACTGGACTTACTATTGCAGAAAATTTCCGTGATCAGGGTGGAAAGGATGTATTGCTGTTTATTGATAATATTTTCCGTTTTACTCAGGCTGGATCTGAAGTATCTGCTTTGCTTGGACGTGTTCCAAGTGCAGTAGGATATCAGCCGACACTGCAGACAGAAATGGGTGCATTACAGGAACGAATTACTTCCACAAAAAACGGTTCTATCACATCTGTACAGGCAGTTTATGTGCCTGCGGATGACCTGACAGACCCGGCTCCTGCAACAACATTTGCCCATCTGGATGCAACTACGGTATTATCCCGTTCTATTTCTGAAATGGGTATTTATCCTGCAGTAGATCCGCTGGAATCCACATCCAGAATTCTGGATCCGAAGATTGTTGGAGAAGAGCATTATCAGGTAGCACGTGGAGTTCAGGAAATTCTTCAGAGATATAAAGAATTGCAGGATATTATTGCAATCCTTGGTATGGATGAACTTTCAGAAGAAGAGAAACTGATTGTAGATCGTGCAAGAAAGGTCCAGAGATTCCTGTCACAGCCATTCTTTGTGGCAGAACAGTTTACAGGTAAACCGGGACAGTATGTATCATTAAATGATACTATTCAGGGATTTAAGGAAATACTGGAAGGAAAACATGATGATATTCCGGAAGGTATGTTCTTGAATGCAGGAAGTATTGATGAAGTAGTAGAGCGTGCAGCAGAGAAGAAGTAGGTGATGGCATGGCTGATAATTTAATGAAATTAGAAGTAACAACGCCGGAGCGTACTTTTTATCAGGGTGATGTGCGTATGGTGGAGCTGACAACAACGGAAGGTGATGTTGGAATTTATCCAAAGCATATTCCCATGACTATGATAGTTGCACCTGGAGTTCTCACTATCACAGAATCAGATGGTACCAAAAAGGAGGCAGCATTAATGAAAGGCTTCCTGGAAATAACAGGTGACTCCATGAGTATTTTGGCAGAAGTTGCTGAATGGCCAGATGAAATTAATCTGGAACGTGCCAGAAAGGCAAAAGAGCGTGCCAAGAGACGTCTGGCAGCCAAAGATGCCAATACAGATTATGTACGGGCAGAAATGGCACTAAAACGAGCACTGATAAGAGAAAAAATTTCAAATTAAAGAGAGACTCAGATATACCCCGTAAAACGGCTTCCGCGCTGCGCTTGTGCAGATTGTTTTTGCGGGGTATATTTTCGTCTTAGAAAGAGAATTTAATTCATGGAGAGGGTTAAAAGAAGAAAGAAAATTCATGGAGTGCGTTAAAAAATACATCCTGCATGGAAACATTCTGTGGGGCCATAGGTCCCTGGTCGTTCCAGGCAGGATATCTGAGTTATTATCGATTTGCTAAATTATTATTCTGATATCTGGAGTCGAAGGTTACTTCGTCATCAAACCATTCTGGTCCTTCATAGTCAAGTGCTGCTTCTTCGCTTGGAAATTCGACTTCTGCCATAACAAGCCCTTCGTGATCTCCGTGAAATACATCCAGTTCAATCAGATAACCATCATCTGTGGGAATTTTATAACGTGTTTTCTGAATGAGAATGCCGTCAATTTTTGGTCGTAAATGTTCATAAGCTTTTTTATCCAGCGGGAATTCAGATTCCGTGCGGGACATAAGGCCACGGGACTTAAAGGTAAGAAAATACAGCTTATTCATTCGGCGAATCCTTATGACAGGATCCATGCATAAATAACCTTGTTCAATTTCTGAATGTGGATAAGTTTCCAAATTGTCAGGTAAATCGTGGACAATAAATTTACGTTCAATTTCCATGGGCATCCCCTCCATTTGTTTTTCTTTATTATACCTAGCGATTATGATATAATCAACAAAGATTAAAGAAAAAACAAAAAATAAGGAGAAATGTAGAATTTATGCGTTTAAGGAATGTACCTGGGGCAAGAGAAACTATTATTGAAAGTCCCATATCCATTCAGGATCCAGAAAAATTAAAAGGAAAATGGGCGGATGAATTTAAAAATGACCATCCTGTACACATTGAAGTAGGTATGGGAAAAGGAAAGTTTATTTTAGAAATGGCAAGAAGAAATCCTGATATCAATTATATAGGGATTGAAAAATATTCCAGCGTTCTTGTGAGAGCTGTGGAAAAAGCGGAAGAATTTGAAGGAGATAACCTTCGCCTTATTCGTATGGATGCAGAAAATATTGAAGATGTATTTGATGAAGCAGAAATTGATCGTATATATCTGAATTTCTCTGATCCATGGCCAAAAGACCGTCATGCCAAACGTCGTTTAACATCAACACGTTTTTTTGAGCGGTATGATCATATTTTAGCTTCAGAAGGACGTGTTATGTTTAAGACAGACAACAGAGCTTTGTTTGACTTTTCTCTGGAACAGGTTGAAGAGGCTGGATGGATTCTGGAAAATTATACTTATGATTTGCATCATAGTGAATATAATGAAGGAAATGTTATGACAGAATACGAAGAAAAATTTTCTGCAAAAGGAAATCCAATCTGTCGTTTAACAGCATATCGTCAAAAATAACTTTTTTCTGCATATATTATGAAAAAAGTGGTAATATAATCATGAAACCAGGAAAATGTCAAAGAAAAATTCATATGTTTCTTTATCAGCATCCTTGTATCAGCAAATGGATCTGTAAATTTTTAATTTCATTAAAAGAAGCAAATGATTGTTTAAACCGAAAAGAATAGGAGGAATGGAACATGGAATATACATTTACAAAGGAAAATTTTGAAAAAGAGGTATTACAGTCTGATGTACCGGTATTGGTTGATATGTTTGCAACATGGTGTGGCCCATGTAAAATGATGGCTCCTGTAGTTGAAGAGATAGCAAAAGAATATGAAGGAATCGCCAAGGTTGGAAAAGTCGATATCGATCAGGACAGTGATCTGGCAGCCCGTTACAGCATTATGTCAGTTCCGACATTTTTAATCTTTAAAAATGGAGAAGTAGTGGATAAAGTAGTAGGTGGTGTACCAAAAGACATCCTGACACAGGCAATTGAAAAAGCAAAATAAAATGATATTGGAGCTTCATTTGAGGCTCCTTTTTTCTTGCATGTAAACTGCTTTTGCCATATAATCGAGATAATAAGCCTATAATCGGGAGGATCAGATGAATATTTTAAATATAGAGCATATTAGCAAAATATATGGAGAAAAAGTGATTTTTGATGATGTATCCTGTGGAATTCATCAGGGAGACAAAATTGGTATTATCGGAGTCAATGGGACAGGGAAAACAACTTTATTAAAGATAATTACAGGTATGGAAGAACCGGATTTGGGACAGGTAATATGCGGAAATGGAATCAGTGTTGCCTATTTGCCGCAAAATCCTGAGTTTCCTAAAGAACTGACGATTCTTGAATATGTTATGGAAGGAAAAGAACATCAGGACTGGAAGACAGAAAGTGATGCAAAATCCATACTTACCCGATTAGGTATTTATGATTTTGAAAGCAGTACAAAATATTTATCTGGAGGACAGAAAAAAAGAGTAGCATTGGCAAGAACACTGGTAGATCCTGCGGAGGTTCTTGTTCTGGATGAACCTACCAACCATCTGGATAACGATATGGTTTTATGGCTGGAGGATTATCTGAATCAGTTTAGAGGTGTTTTAATCATGGTAACCCATGACCGGTACTTTTTGGATCGTGTTACCAATAAGATTGTGGAAATTGATAAAGGAAAGCTGTATGAATATAATGCAAATTATTCCGGTTTTCTTGAATTAAAGGTCCAAAGAGAAGAAATGGAACAGGCAACGGAAAGAAAACGCCAGAGTCTTCTTCGTGTGGAAATGGAATGGATGAAGCAGGGAATTAAAGCCCGGGGGACAAGGCAGAGAGCACGAACAGAACGATTTGAAGCATTAAAAAATGCTGCAGGTCCGGAAATCCAGCAGAAAGTGGAAATGGATTCTGTCAGCAGTCGTCTGGGGAAAAAGACCATAGAGATTGAACATGTCTCTAAAGGGTATGATGATAAACAGCTGATCCAGGATTTTTCTTATATTATCTTAAGAGATGATCGTCTTGGAATAATAGGACCAAACGGTTGTGGAAAATCTACATTGATGAAGATGATCATGGGAATTGTTTCTCCAGATGAAGGGCAGATCATAATAGGTGACACTGTTAAAATCGGATATTTTGCTCAGGAAAATGAAGAAATGGAAGAGGATAAGAGGGTCATAGATTATATCCGTGATGTGGCAGATTATATTGAAACTGCCAGGGGGAAAGCAAGTGCATCCCAGATGCTTGAGAGATTTTTGTTTCCGCCAGCATTGCAGTATACCCCATTAAATAAATTATCCGGTGGAGAAAAAAGAAGACTTTATTTGTTAAGAGTGTTAATGGAAGCTCCGAATGTTCTGATACTGGACGAACCGACAAATGATCTGGATATTGCCACTTTGACGATTCTTGAAGATTATCTGGATACATTTCAGGGAATTGTTATTACTGTTTCTCATGACCGGTATTTTCTGGATCGAATCGTAAACAGAATCTTTGCTTTTGAATCAGGAGGGCGTCTGGTACAGTATGAAGGTGGTTATACGGATTATCTGGAAAAGACCAAGGACAAATTTAAACAGATACAAACAAAAAAGGAACCTAAAGATAATAAAGGTACAAAATTTCAGAAAACCCATCAGAAAAAATTGAAATTCACCTTCAAGGAACAAAAGGAATTTGAAACTATTGATGAAGATATTGAAAAGCTGGAAACAAAGATTGAACAACTGGATGAGGAAATAATGAAAAATGCCACAAATTCTGGAAGGCTTTCTGAATTGACGGTTGAAAAAGAAGAAACGGAAGCTCAGTTAAATGAAAAAATGGATCGCTGGGTCTATTTAAACGATTTAGCAGAAAGAATTGAAAATCAGAATCTATAAAAAAATTCTGGGGATTTAATATGCCCCAGAATTTTTTGCTACATAATTTCATTATTAAACTTCGTCTGGATCTAAATGTATATCCTTTTTGTATAAACGGTATTCTACCCAGTTGGTAATTAAATATTGAACACAGGCAAAAAACGGAACACCTAAAAACATTCCAAGAGGTCCAAAGAATTCTCCACCTACAGTAATAGAGAACAAGATCAGTAATGGGCGGACACCAGTGGATTGTCCAAGAATTTTAGGACCGAGAATCAGTCCGTCAAATTGCTGAAGTACCAATATCATAATAAGGAAAATAAATGCTTTCATGGGACTGATGATAAGCAGGATAAAAGCACCAGGAACGGCACCAAAAAATGGTCCAAAGTACGGAATCATATTGGTAATTCCAACAATAACACTAATGAGAACTGTATATGGAAGCTTAAGAATCGTCATTAAGAAAAAACATAAAACTCCAATAATCAGAGAATCAATAGATTTTCCTATGATAAAACTGGAAAAGATCTCGTGACAGTCTTTACATGTTTTCAAAACAGTATAGGACCTCTTTTCATTGAAAATAGCAAGAATCAGTTTTTTCATAGACAATTTAATAATCCCTTTATCTGTTGTCATATAAACAGATACTACAAAAGCAATAAAAATATTAAACAGCCATTTGGCAAGAGATAAAGACATATTATATAGCCATGGAATAATCTCAGCAATAATTGTATTGGAAAGATTTAAAAGTTTCGGGAGAGTTTTTGTTTCGATGGTATCCAAAACTTCAGGAGGAAGCAAGTGTGTACTTGTTGCGCGATATTTTTCAAAAAGGTCTACAATAACTTTGTAAATAGAAGGAATCTGCAATGACAGTTCACGGATACTCTCATATAGTTGAGGAATAATGAATGTAAGGCAAACAATCAGACATCCAATAAATACCAGATAGCTTAATAAAATAGAAAGGCCTCTGGAAAGCTTTTTCTTTTTTTTCGGAAGAATCCTGTCAAAAGTGTTTCTCTGGAAAAAAGCAACTACCGGATTCATAATATAAGCAATGAGGAATCCCATAAAAAATGGGAAAAGTGTATCCCAGATATCATTTAAAATTTTTTTGGTAATATTCCACTGGGTAATAAAATGGAATATTAGGCATCCGATCAAGATGACTGCAATAGAATAAATACATATTGTAAAATATTTTTTGTTTGATTCAAATTTATGATTCCCCGCCATTTTTTTCTCCTTATCAATTATTTGATACTATTATAGAATGTAAGTTGATTTTCTACAAGAAAAAAATGAAATTTGTACTTGCATTCTTTGTACCAATCGTATATAATAAATCTTGCGTTAAGGGAGAGCCCCTTAACAGATAATATAAATATGCGTGATTAGCTCAGTTGGTAGAGCACCTGACTCTTAATCAGGGTGTCGAGGGTTCGAACCCCTCATCGCGTACTAGAGACACTGTTTTTGGATATCAAGCCGGGGATGGTGTTTTTTTGTTTCTAAAAAAACACTTAAAGAATTATTATGCAGACTGAGAGACGGGTGATGATATGGCAGTAAAATTAGCATTGGCACAAACCACATCTTCTTTGAAGTGGGAAGAAAATGTGATGAAAGCTGAAAGATATATAAAAGAAGCTAAAAGACAGGGAGTAAAACTTATTCTCTTTCCAGAATATTTCATGATGTATTATCCATCTGAAGAGATTAATTACAGAAATGAAGCACAAAGTTTGGATGGTCCCTTTGTAAGTAGAATGAAAGAACTTGCAAAGCAATATGAGATGTGGATTATCGCAGGTATGAATGAGGATTCTTTGGATAAAGAGAAAAGCTATAATACAATAGTTTTGATTGATGATTCAGGAAGGCTTGCAGCCAGGTATCACAAAAATCATTTATTTAATGCTTTTTCCTGCCAGGAGTCTGAAGATACACTGGAAGGGCAGAATATGTTTATACCTGTGGATTCTCCCGCAGGAGTGATAGGAATGGGCTGCTGCTATGATTTGCGTTTTCCGGAAGTGGCACGACTGGCGGCTCTTGGAGGTGCACAGGTTATGTTTTATCCATCAGCATGGGTAAAAGGAAATATGAAATATGAGCAATGGGAGTCCTTGCTGCGAGCAAGAGCGATAGAAAATGAAATGTATGTTTTTGGATGCTGTCATTATAGCCCGATGCACTATATGGGCAGAAGCATTGGTTTTGATCCAATGGGTGAAAAAATAATAGAGGGAGAAGAAAAAGAACAGCTTCTTGTATGTGAAATAGATCTGGGGAAAATACAAAAGGTCCGCCGTGACAATCCTGTATTTGAGAATCGACGGACAGACCTTTATTCATTATTATACAAAAAATAAAAAGAAAATAATCGGTACCAGTAAAGCCGGAAGCATATTAAGGGTCTTAAGATCTTTTATTTCCAAAATGGAAAGACCGGATGCAGTAATCAGAAAACCGCCGACAATAGTGATTTCTGCCATAAGGGGAGCTGTTAAAAATTCCTGAAGGAAAGTGGCACCAAGATAGATTGCCCCCTGCCAGCAAAATAGTACCGGACTGGCAAATGCCATTCCAATCCCATAAGTTGAAGCCAGTACTGTTGAAGTTACAAAATCCAGAGTTGCGTTTGTAAATAAATATGTATTGTCTCCATAAAGAGCACTTTGGATTGGCCCTAAAATAGATAAACTTCCGATGCAATACAGAAGGATTCCGGTAGAAAGACCCTTGGATAACTCTGATTTCCCAAGGCGGCTCATAAGATTTTTGAATCTGCCATCAATATCAAGGACGGTACCGATCAGACTTCCAAGAGCCAGGCTCACAATGAATAAAACCGGGTATTTACTATTTGACATATTTGAGATGACAGCGTTGAGTCCAAGACCTACAGCAGCCAGTCCCATGGCATTATACAGACAGTTCTGATATTTTTTATGAGTTCCTTTTCGAAAAATACTTCCAAGAATACTTCCGGTTAAAATAGTTCCGGTATTTACAATAGTTCCGATCATCATCAGTACAATTCCTCTTTTCTATTATATTCAGATATATTATAAACGAAAGTTCATAATTGTGGGAAGAAAAAATATAATAATAAAGAAAAAGAAGTTTGGAGCGGATAAGATGCCTCAAACTTTTTTCTGTTTTTACCAATGCCGCCTGGCTATTTATGATATACTGTTAATGGAAATCCTTAAAATCTATAGACAGTATAGTGAATAAAGGGAGGTAAACGGATGTTAGCAAAAGAGGAGAGTCTTTATGCCTCAAAAGCAGGAAATTTATTCGGGAAAGGGTTTAACTGTGCCCAGTCTGTTTTTCTGGCATTTGAAGATTATTATGAGATTGACCATGAAACTGCTTTAAGATTAAGCTCTTCCTTTGGAGGAGGAATGGGACGGCTTCGTGAAGTCTGTGGAGCAGTCAGCGGAATGTTTATGGCAGCAGGATGTATATATGGATATTCCTCTCCCGAAGATTATGAAGCAAAAAAAGCTCATTATGAGCGAATCCAGATACTGGCAGAAGAATTCAGAAAAGAGAACGGATCAATTGTATGTAGGGAACTGCTGGGATTGAAAAAGGGAAAAGATGATCCGACACCTTCAAAACGTACGGAAGAATATTATAAAAAACGGCCATGTAGAGAACTGGTAGAAATGGCAGCGGCGATTCTTCATGGTTATATGGAAGAGCACTCCAAGAGAGAGCCGGATGAAATGTAAAATATTTTTGAGATTTGATAGAGTCATTAGGATTTATTTAATATTAAATCTTACACATGTAATATATCAGATGAGGGATGACTCCCGCCTCTGTAGGCGGTGAGCAACAATTATGTATCAGTGGCGGGTTTCAATCCCCCATCTGATATACGCTCCGCGAGGATGCGCAGGAATTCGGATTGGAAGTATGTCTGCTATGCAGACCCGAATTCCGCGCCAAGACTCGCGAGCGAGTCTTGAAAATAGAAGATAAATAAAGGGGAAGAGAAAAATTATAAACTTTTCTTTAGAAATTGTTTAGATAAGGTTCATTGAATTCCTTATATCTTGGGAGTATGCTGTCTTTTGTACAATTGATAACAATGTTAACAATAATAATATACAGTCTTTCACAGGCTGAAAAAGGAAGGAGCCATGGGAGATCATCAGACGATAGAAGATGATATGATTACTTTGTTCCGTAAGTTGCTGAAAGTAGATTTTTCTGCTTATATCCGGAATCTTTCCAGAGAAGAGTTTTTCATGCTGGGTGTCATAGAAAATTATTCCCGGCAAAACCAGGGGAAGGAATTCGTGTTTCAGAGATAGCGGAAACATTGGATGTATCCTCTCCAGCAGTGTCCAGGATGCTGCGTGGGCTGGAAAAGAAAAAATACATTTGCAGAAAGGCAAGCAGTATCAGCAGGAGAAATACTATCGTAAAGCTGGCACCGGATGGAGTCAGGGTATACGAGGATTCTAAAAATCATATCAGCGATTTAATTCAGAGAGTTATGAAGCAGATGGGAAAAGACCAAATGGACGAATTAATGAGACTTTGGAATCGGTTTGCCCACATTTTTGTTGAGGAGACAGGAAAAGATTTGGAATAATTTGAAGGAGATGACAGTTAATGAGAGAAAAAATTAATCAATTTATGCTTGGGAGATATGGAAATGATGATCTGAACCGGTGTTTAATGAAGATTGTAGTTGCAGCTATTGTTTTATCGCTATTCACTGGACGGATACATATAGGTATTATTTCATTGGGAACTATTTTTTATTGGATTGGTTTACTTGGACTTATATACAGCTATTTTCGCATGTTTTCCAGAAATATATATAAGCGTTCTGAGGAAAATAGAAAATTCCTTCAGAAAACAGCCAATATCCGGGGATCCTGGAGTTCTAAAAAAAGAATGATGGAACAAAGAAAATATTACCATATCTATACATGCCCGGGATGCAAACAGAAAATCCGCATTCCAAAGGGAAAAGGGAAAATAGAAGTACGTTGTCCAAAATGTGGAGCTACATTTGTAAAGAGGAGTTAACATGTTCGGATATATCATTGTCAATAAACCGGAAATGAAATTTAAAGAATTTGATATATATCATGGGTATTACTGTGGACTTTGCAGGAAATTAAAAGAATATTATGGTGTTGAGGGACAGATTACATTGTCTTATGATATGACTTTTGTTATCATGATGTTGTCTAGTTTGTATGAGCCGAAGACAGAAGATGGATGTACCAAATGTGCAGCTCATCCACTTCAAAAACATCCTACAAAAATCAATGAGATTACAGATTATGTAGCTCATATGAATGTGATTCTTGCATATTATAAGTGTCAGGATGACTGGAATGATGATAGAAAAATAAAAAAAAGAATTCTTGGAAAAGCATTAAAGCGTAAATGCAGGCTTTCCGAATCTTTATATAGAGAAAAATGGAAGAAGATAGATCATTTGTTAAATGAATTATCCAAAGAAGAGGAAAACGGGAATACAGATATTGATCATATGTCAGGAATGTTTGGACAGATTATGGCTGAGATTATGCTTTACAGGGAAGATGAGTGGAAAGATCTTCTTTTAAGATTTGGATTTTATCTGGGAAAATTCATTTATTTAATGGATGCATATGAGGATATCGAAGATGATATAAAAAATAATAATTACAATCCTTTAAAAGAGATATATCAGAGGGATGATTTTGAAGAAATCTGTCATGGCATTTTAACTATGATGATGGCAGAGTGTTCTAAAGCATTTGAACAGCTGCCTTTGATTGATAATATTGAAATCTTACGTAATATTTTGTACTCTGGTGTATGGTACAGATATGAAAATGTAAGAACCAAAAGAGAAAAGGAAAAGGGAGAAAAGAATGGTTGATCCTTATGAAATTCTTGGAGTGTCGAGAGATGCAACGGAAGAAGAGATTAAAAAAGCATATAAGAGATTAAGTCGAAAATATCATCCTGATGCAAATCTGGATAATCCGAAAGCTGCTGAAGAAAAGTTCAAGCAGATTCAGCAGGCTTATCAGCAGGTAATGAAAGAGAAAACATCTGGTTATAGTCAGGGTTCATATGGTACCCAGGGAAATCCATATGGACAATCACAAAGCGGTCCATATGGCAATACCCAGGGAAATCCATATGGCAATCCGTTTGAAGATATATTCCGTGAATTTTATGGAGGCGGAGCTTATAGTGGTCAAGGATATGGAGATCAGACCAGCACAGGATATGAAAAAGATAATCATCTGAGGGCTGCGGGAAATTATGTAAGAAATGGTTATTATCAGGAAGCAAGAAATGTTTTAGATG
Organism: Anaerostipes faecalis; assembly: GCF_018982945.1. Classification (GTDB taxonomy): domain Bacteria; phylum Bacillota; class Clostridia; order Lachnospirales; family Lachnospiraceae; genus Anaerostipes; species Anaerostipes faecalis. The sequence goes on from NZ_JABRXE010000004.1 coordinate 58,247, forward strand.
GTATGGAAGCAGGTAAGAGGAATGCTCGTTGGTATTATTATAGCGCATGTGCCAATGTTGGACTTGGAAACAATGTAACAGCCATGGAACATGCCCGCCAGGCTGTTTCAATGGAACCTGGAAATGCAGAGTATCAGATGTTGTTACAGCAGTTGGAAGGGAATGGAACATGGTATCAGCAACGGCAGCAAAGTTATGGAAGTCCTTATGCAGCAGGTGGAGACTGGTGTATGAAGATTTGTCTCCTTAATCTTGCATGTAATCTTTGCTGTGGCGGAGGCGGCTTCTGTTGTGGAGGTCCATATTATCGGTAAATAACAGAAAAAATAGGATACTGGAGGGAATAAAATGAGCAAAATCATAGGTATAGATTTAGGAACCACCAATTCATGTGTAGCAGTCATGGAAGGTGGACAGCCAGTGGTCATTACCAATAGTGAAGGACAGAGAACAACACCATCCATCGTTGCATTTACAAAAAACGGGGAGAGACTGGTGGGAGAATCTGCAAAGCGTCAGGCTGTGACAAATATTGACAGGACGGTTGCATCTGTAAAGCGTCAGATGGGATCAGATCGTCGTGTAAAGATTGATGGGGAAAAATACAGCCCACAGGAAATTTCTGCTATGATCCTTATGAAACTTAAAAAAGATGCAGAAAATTATCTGGGAGAAACTGTGCAAAAAGCTGTTATCACAGTACCGGCCTATTTTAGTGATGCTCAAAGACAGGCTACAAAAGATGCAGGGAAAATAGCAGGACTTCAGGTTGAAAGGATCATCAATGAACCAACAGCTGCAGCATTAGCATATGGACTGGATAAATCAGTTTCTCAAAAGATTATGGTATATGATCTAGGTGGTGGAACTTTTGATGTATCGGTGATTGAAATAGGTGATGGAGTTGTGGAAGTACTGGCAACGTCAGGAGATAATCATCTTGGTGGAGATGATTTTGATGCAAGGATCGTACAATACCTGTTAAAAGAATTTAAGGCTCAGGAAGGCATTGATCTATCAAAAGATCAGACAGCAGTACAGAGAATCATGGAAGAAGCGGAAAAGGCAAAAAAAGAGTTATCATCAGCAATGAGTGTTCAAATTAATCTTCCATTTATTACAACAACAAATCAGGGACCGAAACATATGGATATTTCCCTTACCAGAGCAAAGTTTCAGGAACTGACCTATGATCTGATCGATAAAACGGCAGGACCGGTAAATCAGGCATTGTCAGATGCGGGAATATCTGCATCACAGTTGAATCAGGTTTTACTGGTAGGAGGATCCACAAGGATGCCCGCAGTTAGTGATAAAGTAAAACAGCTGACTGGAAAAGAACCTTCTAAAACATTAAATCCTGATGAATGTGTTGCCTTGGGAGCTGCAATTCAAGGTGGGAAAATGGCAGGAGAATCAGGATTAAATGAAATTCTCCTTATGGATGTTACACCACTGTCACTTTCCATTGAAACAGCAGGAGGAGTAGCTACCCGGCTGATCGAGAGAAATACAACGATCCCGACCAGATATAGCCAGATTTTCACAACAGCAGCTAACTTTCAGACTTCCGTTGATATTAAAGTACTGCAGGGTGAGCGTGCTATGGCAAAAGATAATCAGGTACTGGGTAATTTCAGATTAAAAGGAATTAAACGTGCTATGCGAGGTATTCCTCAGATCGAAGTAACATTTGATATTGATGTTAATGGAATTTTAAATGTATCTGCAAAAGATCTGGGAACAGGGAAGGAACAATCAATCACGATTACATCCAGTTCTAATTTATCAGATGAAGATATTCAGAGAGCCATGGAAGATGCAAAGGCATATGAATCTCAGGATCAGGAAAAACGAGATGCCATAGAAATTTACAATGAAGGGGAAAAACTTTTATATCGGGGAGAAAGAATTCTTTCAGAGAAGAAAAAGGAATTGACAAAAGAACAAAAATCTATGCTGAAATCGGGAATTACCGGATTAAAACGTTCCATGAAAAGAGTAAAAGCCCAAAATATTACACAGGAAGAGGCAAGACAGATAAAGGCTGCCATGGATGAACTGGAGCAGATTCTTGCTCCGATAGAGGCATAAATTTACAGAGTATGATAAAAGGAAAGTGGGAAGATTAATGATAAATCTTCTCACTTTTTTCTATGGACATTTTTATAAAGATACCTTATGATACATATAGTTAGTTAAGGCTAACTAAAAGGAGGAACATATGAGGTATCAGTTTGAATTAAGTAAGGTAAAATGGGAAAAAACAATGAAAATGCAAATAGCAATGCATTGTGCACCAGTATTAGCAGGGGTAAAACCATCCAATGCCGTAACCTTGAATGATTATGATTCCAGCGAATTACAGGAAACTGTTCAAGGGACAGATATTCAATGTGCACTTATTTACAAAGACAGGGAAAAATGTTTGTGGCTTCTTTATAGAGAACAATCTGTAAATCATTATCTGATGAAAAAGGAGCATAAAGAATTCTTGAAAAAATGCGGCTATACATCCTTTCAGTTCTATGATATTCTTTCAACCCTTAGAAAAAAATATCAGGTGTACAAAAATAAAAAAGGAAGTTTTCCTCATGAGCTGGGCTTAATTCTAGGATACCCTCTATGTGATGTTGAGGGATTCATTCAACATCAAGGAAAAAACTTTCTGTATTCAGGCTACTGGAAGGTATATGATAATCCTTCAGTAACAAAAAAGCTGTTTGAAATATATGATTTCGTTCGCTATCAGATGATCAAGCAGATTGAATATGGGAAATCACTGAGACAGATTATAGATTCGTACAGGACTTATCAGGTTCCGAATTTTGCATAAGTACAAAACACTTAAAGAAAGATAGGATATGAAAAATCTTCCCGCATAAAAATAAGCAGGAAGATTTTTTATTTCTTCGAATGAATATGTTGTTTGATTGCTTCAAAACTTTCAGGGCTTATAACATGTTCCATACGACATGCATCTTCAGCTGCAATTTTAGGATCTACACCTAAATCTGTGAGCATCTTTGATAAAAGTTCATGTCGCTCGTAAATTGTTTCAGCAATTTTACGACCGGATTCTGTCAGTGCAATGTGTCCATCTGTATCCATGATGATCAGATCATTCTGACGAAGATTTTTCATAGCGATGCTGACACTGGGTTTGGAAAAATTCATTTCGCGGGCGATATCAATAGAACGAATGGTTTTTTGCCTTTGTCCGAGAATTAAAATTGTTTCAAGATAATTTTCAGCAGATTCCTGTATCTTCAAGGTATTTCTCCTTATCTTTCATGTTTTATATGTATCAATTCTATATGATACGAAGTACATCATATCACAAGTTTAACTTATTTTCAATGGATGGGGGGAAGCTGATAGATAAGAAAAATGAAAAAAATAGTTGACAAAACAGTTAGTTGGTGCTAACCTATAAAAGAATTAGGAATGACTAACTGATAATAATCGAAGGTGGTTAGATATAACTTACTAAGAAAGCTGGTAAATATTGAATCAAGGGAGGATGCATGATGCCGTTAACGATGGTAAGACCTGGTGAAGAAAATTTAATTAAAAAAGTCGGAGGGAAAACAGAGACCAGAAGATTTCTGGAGACTTTGGGATTTGTAGTAGGTGGCAATGTTACAGTGGTTTCGACAAATAAAGGGAATCTGATTGTAAATATTAAAGATTCCAGGGTTGCAATCAGCCGGGAAATGGCAAATAAAATCATGGTTTAAGCTATATTGTTGAAAGGAGAGTTGCATATTATGCAGACATTAAAAGATACGAAAGTAGGAAGTACAGTATCTGTTGTAAAGCTTCACGGAGCAGGAGCAGTGAAGCGTCGTATTATGGATATGGGAATTACAAAGGGATGTGAAGTATATATTCGTAAAGTTGCACCTTTAGGAGATCCTGTTGAAGTAACAGTCAGGGGATATGAGCTGTCTCTGAGAAAAGCAGATGCACAGATGATAGAAGTACAGTAATTTTTTTATAACAATAGTTAGCGACTGCTAACTATATTTTTTGCAAAGTAGTTAGTCTAAACTAATAGATGTTGAGGAGGATAAAAAATGTCAGTAAAAATTGCACTTGCCGGAAATCCAAATAGTGGTAAGACAACTTTATTTAATGGATTAACTGGATCAAATCAGTTTGTGGGAAACTGGCCGGGAGTAACTGTTGAAAAAAAAGAAGGAAAGCTAAAAGGAAATAAAGATGTTACTATCATGGATTTACCAGGAATTTATTCTTTATCTCCATATACTTTGGAAGAAGTGGTAGCAAGAAACTATCTGATTACAGAACGACCAGATGCTATTCTGAATATTGTGGATGGAACAAATCTGGAACGTAATCTGTATTTAACAACTCAGTTGATGGAACTGGGGATTCCGGTTATTATGGCAATAAATATGATTGATATCGTAGAAAAGAATGGCGATGAGATTGATACAGAAATTCTTTCCAGACAATTAGGATGTGAAGTTGTAAAAATTTCTGCATTGAAAGGAAAGGGAATTAAGGAAGCAGCCGATAAAGCAGTAAATCTGGCAGGAAGCAGTCAGACAAAAGCTCCTGTTCATACATTCAGTGCAGAAGTTGAAACAGTACTTCAGGATATTGAAAGTACACTGGAAGATGATATTCCGGAAGAACAGAAACGTTTTTACGCTATTAAATTATTTGAACGTGATGATAAGATAATGGAGCAGATGAAATCTGCACCAAATATAGATCAGATTATTGAAAAAGCAGAAAATGATTTTGACGATGATTCTGAAAGTATCATTACAAATGAAAGATATAATTATATTACTTCAATTATTGGAAAATGCTATAAAAAGAAAAACAAGGAACAGTTAAGCACCTCTGATAAAATTGATAGAATCGTTACAAATCGTTTCCTTGCACTTCCAATTTTTGCAGTGGTTATGTATATTGTTTATTATGTATCTGTGACAACCGTTGGAACGATTATGACAGACTGGACCAATGATGTACTGTTTGGGGAGATTATTCCTCCTGCGATTGAAAGCTTTCTGGTAAGTATCCATTGTGCAGAATGGCTTCAGAGCTTAATTCTTGATGGTATTGTTGCCGGTGTTGGAGCAGTTATCGGATTTGTACCTCAGATGTTAGTACTGTTTATCTTCCTTGCGTTTTTAGAAAGCTGCGGATATATGGCGCGTATTGCATTTATCATGGACCGTATTTTCCGTAAATTCGGATTATCTGGAAAATCCTTTATTCCAATGCTTATTGGAACAGGATGTGGGGTTCCCGGTGTCATGGCATCTCGAACTATTGAAAATGACAGAGATCGTAAAATGACAATTATGACGACAACATTTATTCCTTGTGGAGCAAAGCTTCCAATTATTGCACTGATTGCAGGTGCATTATTTGACGGAGCTTCATGGGTAGCACCGAGTGCATATTTTGTTGGGATTGCAGCAATTATTATTTCTGGTATCATATTAAAGAAAACAAAGATGTTTGCGGGAGAACCGGCACCATTTGTTATGGAACTTCCGGCATATCATCTGCCAACAGCAGGAAATGTATTAAGAAGTATGTGGGAACGAGGATGGTCATTTATTAAGAAGGCCGGAACCGTTATCCTGTTATCCACTATTTTTATCTGGTTTACATCAAACTTTGGTGTACACGGCGGATTTCATATGGTAGATGATTTAAGTGAAGGAATTTTATCTGATATTGGTAAAGGATTTGCATGGATTTTTACTCCTCTTGGATGGGGAAATTGGAAAGCAGCTGTTGCAGCTGTTACTGGATTAGTGGCAAAAGAAAATGTTGTTGGTACTTTTGGCATCCTTTATGGATTTGCAGAAGTAGCAGAAGATGGTGCAGAAATCTGGGGAACTCTAGCAGGAAGTTTTACTTCAGTAGCAGCATATTCCTTCCTGGTATTTAATTTGTTATGTGCACCATGTTTTGCAGCTATTGGAGCAATCAAACGTGAAATGAATAATACAAAATGGACATGGTTTGCCATTGGATATCAGTGTGTGTTTGCATATGCAATTTCATTATGTATTTATCAGATTGGTGGATTAGTGACAGGAACCATAAGTTTTGGAGCTGGAACTGTAGCGGCAATTCTGATTATTGTATTTTTACTTTACATGCTGCTGCGTCCATATAAAGAAAGCAATACTTTTAATATTTCAAGTGTTGAAGTAAAAACAAAAGCATAAATAATATGTAAATCTTATATAGTTAATAGTCAATGAAAGGATGTAGCAATGTTTGATTTTTTTATGGAAAATTTATCTACGATACTTGTAGCTTTGGTGGTATTTGGATGTGTTTTGCTGGCCGTGCGTAGTATTCACAGAGATAAGAAAAACGGAAAGGCCTGCAGTGGATGCGCAGGTGGCTGCAGCGGGTGTGCAGGTTCATCAGGGTGCCATGATCATCAGGAATAAAAGGTGTGATACATATGTCTCAAGAACAGGTACTAAAATTACTTCAGGATAATGGGAAAAGAATTACCCAGCAGAGGAAAATTCTAGTTGATGTAATTTTAAATGGACAATGGGAATGTTGTAAAGAAATATATTATGAAGCGGCCAAAAGAGATTTATCTATTGGAATGGCAACAGTATACAGAATGATGACTACACTGGAAGAAATTGGGGTTATAGAAAGAAGATGTGTTTTCTGTATAAAAGAGAACAGAGATTGTATTCCTAAATAAAGTTTTGTACGAAAAAATGGTCTTGCATGAGAATGCAGGGCCATTATTGACGTTAGAAAGAAAATTCAGTATACTTTTTTAAAGGAGAATTTTTCCAAAGAGAAATTGTTATGAGAAAATATATTATAAATTTAATTTTGCTAATCAGTGCTATTATTTTTTGCTTTTCCGGATGGAAATTATATGGAATCCGGCATTCTTATCAAGAGGCAGAAAAAGAATATGAGACTATTCGAAAAGAGACACATGCAGATGAAAAGAAAAAAGGGAAAAAAATAGATAGAAAAATTGATTTTTCAAGACTGAAAAAGATTAATCCTGATGTGGTGGGGTGGATTTATATTCCTGGAACATCCATTGATTATCCTGTAGTAAAAGGGAAGGACAATGAAGAATATCTGCACAAAACATTCCAGGGAAAAATCAATTCGTCAGGTGCAATTTTTATGGACTGCAATGGGAAGAAGGATTTTTCCGGCGAGCATAATATTCTTTATGGTCACCATATGAGAAATGGATCAATGTTTGCAGATTTATTGAAGTTTAGAAAAGAATCATTTGTGAAGAAATATGATAGTGCCATATTATATACACCTGAAAAAACTGTTTATCTTAAAATATTTGCAGCCTATGGAAAGAAAGCAGATCAAAATATTTTATTATCTTTTGGAAACCCGCAGGAGAAATTTCACTATCTCCAGGATATTTTTAAAAGAAATGAGATAAAATCCGGTAATCTCATAAACAACATAGAAAATATACAAAAAATCTATACCTTTGTTACATGCAGCTATGAGGCTGAAAATCAGAGGACATTTGTTCATGGAATGGAGGTTGGAAAGCAGGAAATCAATGAAGTTAAATAAGAGAAATAAAAAAGAATTAAGAATAATCTGTTTATTTCTTCTGGCAATAACAGTGATTTTTCTTTGGATCGTTCAAAATATCGGTTTTCCTATTGAAACAAAGATTTTCCAGGGTGGTAAAATTAAGGTAATCGATGTTTCTTCTTATAATGGAAATATAAACTGGAAAAAAGTAAAAGATCAGGAAATTAATCATGCCATGTTAAAAATTGGATCTGGGATAAATGGAAAACGGAAAGAAATGGAAGATTCACGTTTTTCTGGTAATTACAGGAATGCAGGATATGCGGCAATTCATCGGGGAATTTACTATTATTCATATGCTGAAAATGTGACAGATGCCAGAAAAGAGGCGAAGCATTGTCTGTCTTTGATGCAAAAAAATGGTATTGATCCAACCGATCTGGATTTACCTGTTGCATATGATGTAGAGGAACCGTCTGTTTTTCAAACGGGGAAAGAAAATGTAACTGCCATAACAGTAGCATTTTGTGAGGAAATTGAAAAAGCAGGATTTACTCCTATGATTTATTCAGGAGTATCTGCTTTGAATCATTATTTCGATTACGATAAGATAAAAAAATATAAAATATGGGTAGCGCATTATACAAATCGTTCCCGGCCGGCAGTACGTTTTCCATATCAGATGTGGCAGTATACCAGTAAAGCTTCTGTGCCAGGAGCAAACACAGGACGAGGTTACTGTGACGTTAGTTACTATTACATAAATCAAAAAGAGAGGAAATAATAGCTATGAGAGAGATAAAAAGTGTGGCATTGATTGGACTTGGTGCCATAGGAGGTTATGTTGCACCGAAACTGGAGACAGTTATGGGACATGAAGGATTTACGATTATTGCAGATGGAAAGAGAAAAGAACGTCTGGAAAACGAAGGATGCACCATCAATGATGTTATCTGGAAGTTTTCGGTTACAGCACCAGAAGATGCTGTAAAACCAGTGGACTTACTGATTTTTTCTGTAAAATATCATGGACTGGAGCAGGCTATTGAAGATGCAAAAAAATTTGTTGGAGAAAATACTATTCTGATGTCATTACTTAATGGTGTGGAAAGTGAAGAAATTCTTCGGAAGCATTTCCCTAAACAGCATATTTTGTATTCCATTATTCGAATTCCATCTATTCATGAAAATGGGAAAATATCGTATCCTGATGATTGGGGGGAAATATCCTTTGGAGATCCTGTCAATCATGAATTGTCTGAGGATGTAAAGGCAGTAAAGAATCTTTTTGAAAAGGCACAGATTGGATATCAGATTCCAGAAGATATGCTGAGAAACATGTGGCACAAATTTATGACTAACGTCAGTGAAAATCAAATTGCGGCTGTATTGAAAGCACCTTATGGAATATTTCAGATTAGTAGAGAGGCTAATCATCTTAGAGAGAATGTAGCCAGAGAGGTTATAGCCATCGCTCAGGCTAAGGGAATTGATTTAAAAGAGGAAGATTTACTTCCTGTAAGAGAAAAAGTTGCATCTTATCCATTTCAAGGGAAGCCATCAACTATGCAGGATATTGAGCATAGAAGAAAAACTGAAGTTGATATGTTTGCAGGGGCAATGCTCAGAATGGGAAAGGAGCTGGGAATTCCAACTCCTTATAATCAGATGCTGTTTGATTGTATAAAAGCTTTAGAAACCTGGAATGATTATCAGACGAAGTCTGAAAATTGCTAAAACATTGATACAGATATTTCCACTAGAATGGAAAGAATAAAACAAATTATCAGAGCAGCAAAGTAGGAAGTACTTGTTGCTCTTTCTTTTGGCCAGCTTTTTCTCACGTCTCTGGAAAGCCATGTTTTCATATAGCCCAGACGACCATTAAAATATGCAAGGGCAATCAGCAGAAAAAAACTTAAAATCAGACCAATAAGGGCCGCAGGCAGAATAGAAATCACACCAATCCAGCTAGTGCTATCTGAAGCGGCAGTTTGAGTCATTTCAGACAGTATGCTGAATTTATTCAGAATATATGAGGCAACCAATGAAGAGCCATTAAATATTCCATGTACGATCATAGAAGAAAAAATACTGTCAGATGCCTCTACCACCAGTCCGAATACAAGACCAAGGAAAAAAGCGTAGCAAAACTGTTGAAAATTCATATGTGCAAGACCGAAAAATAAGGCAGAAAAGAAAATCCCTTTTATGGGATTTCCTTTGCGAAGTCCCGAATATACAACACCTCGAAAAATCAGTTCTTCCACAATTCCAGGCAGCAAAGCTGTGGAAATCAGCATTAATGGAAAGTTCTGCATGATACCCTTCGTAATGGAAGAGGTGGTAATATCATGGAAAAACATTTGTCCTGCCACGCTGATCAAACCAGCGGCAGGTCGAATGGTAAATGCCAGTAAGATCAGCAAAAGTATGGAAACAGGGTGGATTTTGTGAAGGCGTAAAGTCTTTCTGAAATCTTTTCCGGTGAAAATCATATATATTATGATATAACAAAGCAAACCGGCATATGTGATGATTGATAACAACGGTCCATTGCTGAAAAAAATAGAAATTCCCATGGAAAAGCAGAGGAATATTAAAACATAGCATAAACTGAAAAAGCCCACAGATTTAAAATATCTCATAATGACCAGACTCCTTTATTTTTTTAAAATGCCTGTTTTAGTAATGATAATTTTATCTTCCTTTAAAAGTCTTCCTACTGCCCGTTTAAATGCGTTTTTACTAAGTCCAAGCTCCCGGTCAATGATTTCAGGTTTCACTTTGTCATTAAAAGGAAGACATCCGTCATAGCTGTCAATGGTATCCATAACCAGTTTGGCATCACGATCCATCTGAAGATATGCTTTTTCATGAGGACTTAAACTGAGTTTTCCATCAGAAGAAATACTGGTAATACGAAGATGAAGCTGTTCACCAATGGAAATCTTACCGTGAAGTTCTTTTTTTGGAATTCTGCCAAGATACTTATCTTCTACAGCAACAAAAGCACCATGTTCTGGATGAATGTTGTATACGGTTCCCATGACCCATTCGCCAGTTTTAAAAGAATGTTCTGTGGACAGAAGCTGACCAATCTTCATTGTTGCACAAAGACGGGAACTTTTATCAACATAAAGAGAAACTAAATAATTTTTTCCTGGACGAACACGTCCCAGCTGTTCTTTAAATGGAAGAAACAGATCTTTTTCCAGTCCCCAGTCAAGAAATGCTCCAATTGAACTTACTTCTTTTACACGTAAAGGACGGATGGTACCCAAAGTTATTTTTGGAATATGAACGGTCGCGATTGGACGGTCTTCGGAATCTTTGTAGACGAAACAGGAAATACGGTCCCCGATATGGGAATCCTGAGGAACCTGCTTGGCAGGAAGAAGAATGCTTCCTTCGATTTTATCTTTTTGATCATTTACATAGACACCGAAATCCTTTCTTTTTACAATATATAAATCTTGAAATTTTCCTAATTGAATCATATCATAACCTCTTTCTTTTAAATTTCAGGTTTGCTAAACTAGTATATCATAGTTTGGGACAAATATGAAATATAATGAATCAAGGAGGAGTCATATGGAAATAAATGAGAAATACTCTTTTCAGGAGCTGATAGAAATTGTGGCAAAGCTGAGAGGTGATCAGGGATGCCCCTGGGACAAAAAACAGACTCATGAATCTTTAATTCCATGTCTTATGGAGGAAAGTGATGAGGTTAAGGAGGCAATCTGTCATAAGGATATGGATAACCTGTGCGAGGAGCTGGGTGACGTACTCCTTCAGGTAGTGATGCATGCTCAGATAGCCAGTGAAAATGGCAGTTTTAATATAGAAGATGTCATTACTGGAGTCAGCCGGAAGATGATTCGCAGACATCCCCATGTATTTGGTGATTTAAAGGTGGAAGATGAACAGCAGCTGTTAAAAAACTGGGAACGAATCAAGCAGGAAGAACGACTGGAAAAAGAAAGTCCAAAGTAGCATGAAATCGAGGTTTTGACATATTTTACTTGACTAACATTAGGAAAGACTATAGAATTAGCTTATGCGAATTTAAGAGCATAAATAAAATATGTTTGGGTTGAGATTAGGAGGAAGAATTAATGAACAAGACAGAATTAGTCGCTGCAATTGCAAAGAAAACAGAATTGTCCAAAAAAGATGCAGAAAAGGCATTAAAAGCCTTTACTGATGTTGTAGCAGAAGAACTTAAGAAAGGTGAAAAAATTCAGTTAGTTGGATTTGGAACATTCGAAGTTACTGAAAGAGCTGCAAGAGAAGGAAGAAATCCTCGCAGTGGCGAAATTATGAAGATTGCTGCTTCTAAAGCTCCAAAGTTCAAAGCAGGAAAAGCTTTAAAAGACATCGTAAACGAATAGATAATGTTCATTTGATTATGACTGCCGGTTTTTTCACGGACCGGCAGTTTTCTTAATTTATCAGGAAAATCCTGGTGAATGATATGCTTCCGGAAGATGTGCTAAAGTCATATATGGATTAGAAAGGTAGATTATGAGATTAGATAAATTTTTGAAAGTATCAAGAATCATTAAAAGAAGAACTGTTGCAAATGAAGCTTGCTCTGCCGGACGTGTTTTTGTAAATGGAAAGACGGCCAAAGCGGGAACCAATGTGAAGCCAGGTGACAAAATTGAAATACAGTTTGGAAATCGTGAAGTAGCAGTGGAAGTGTTAGATGTAATGGAAACTGTGAAAAAAGATCAGGCAGCAGAATTGTATCGATATTTATAGGTATCTTTTGCAGGCTCCTTTCATATGATGTATAAATCAAAATTGAAAGGAGAGCAATTATGATTGAGGATAGACAACCTATAAAAACACATAAACTAAATATTCTGAATCGGTCTCTTGGGGTGATTACCGGTGTCAAAGATGTAGTTTCTTTTGATCTGAATGAAATCATTTTAGATACAGAACAGGGTTTGCTTATGATCAAAGGGATGAATCTTCATGTTAAAAGACTTCTGGTAGAAAAGGGAGAAGTTGAGATTGATGGAAAGATTGACAGCTTCCTTTATTCGGAAATGGAAGAATCCAGAGGAAAGAAAGAAGGGTTCATAGGAAGGCTTTTGAAATAATGGAAGTAGTAACCGGGCAACTGATGTTCTTTCTGGAATCTCTTGGATTTGGAGCGGTACTCTTTTTTCTATATGATATCATCAGAGGATTTCGAAGAATATTTATACATAAATCCTTCTTTATTATAATAGAAGATCTTTTTTTCTGGATGCTGGTGGGAATCATAAGTTTTCGGTTTCTCTGCTGGTATAATCAGGGGGAATTAAGAGGCTTCTTTTTTCTTGGACTTGGTATTGGAATGATATTATATTTTAAACTTGCCAGTAAGATGATTATAAATATATCTACTGTTATTTTTGATTATCTGAAAAGATTTTGTAAATATATATATTATTTATTATTTCGTCCTGTATTGAAGATAAACACAAATATCAGGTGGCAATTGAAAAAAGAGAAAAAAAAAGTTAAAATGGCACTAAAGAATGGAAAAATAAGGGGTGATGCAGATGAAGATGGAAAGAAAATACAGGAAAAAAGATAAAAGGAAAAAGTACATCGCTTTTTTTGTGATTGTATTTGTAGTGGCAATGTCTTTTTCCTATTTAGGTCTGTATCAAAAATCCAAAAAGCTGGAAAAAGAACAGCAGCAGGTTGAGGCACAGATTAAAAAGGAAAAAGAAAAAAAGAAAGAATTAAAGAAAAAAAAGGAATATATTAAAACAAGAGAATTTATTGAGAAAATGGCAACTGAAAAGTTTGGATTATTATATCCAGATGAATTTTTACTGAAAGCAGATGAATAAAAAGAATCAGGAATTTACCTGATTCTTTTTTTTTACATAGGAAATTCAAAGGAATTTCCTATGTAAAAAATGCTCTGCGCGGATGTGCACGATGTGTAGCAGTTAAAACTGCTACACATCGGCACGCAAAGCGGAAATAGTTGTTTTTTATTTCCGCTTCAAGCGGAAAAACACGAACTATATTATGAGGAAATATTTTCCTATAATAAATTTCAGAAGGAGTGAAGAAATGGAGTTATCTAATAAACGATGCATCCAGATCCTGAAACTACTAATGAAAAGTAAAGATAAGATGACCGGAGATAATCTGGCGATTTCAATTGGTGTTTCTTCAAGAACCATAAGAAATGATATGAAGGAACTGAATCGTGATTTGAAGAAATATGGAGCAGAGGTTATTTCGGAAATCGGTCAGGGCTATTATCTGAAAGTTACGCAAAAAGAAAAATTTGCAGGCTTTCTAGAAGAGCTTCAACGGAAAAAAAAGGAAAAAGATTTTAAAAATATTATTCCATCAGAGCCGGAAGACCGGGTGCGGTATATTATCTCCAAATTGCTGTTATCATCACTAAACGGGAGAAAGGAAATCATAGATTCCTTTGATCTTGAGGAAGAACTTTTTATTAGTACGTCTACTTTGAAAAAAGATTTTCGTACCATTGATCGAATACTGAAAAACTACGATTTAAAAATCAGCATTACGAAAAAAGAAGGTGTTCGTATTGTGGGAGAAGAAACGAAGATACGCTATTGCATTTCGGAGTATATTTTCAATAGCAAAGGATATTTTGGTGCGGAAGAAAATGAATTTTATAAGAATGTATTTACTGAAGAGGAAATGGAAAGCCTTCGAAAAATACTTTTAGAAGCTATTACAGACTATAACCTTAGATTGACAGATATTGCTTTTAAGAATGTATTGATACATAGTCTGATTATGTTAAAGCGTTTTGAAAGACAGAAGAGAGTCATTTATGAAAAAAGTGACATGGAGTCTTTTGAACAACGAATAGAATTTGACTGTGCAAAGGAAATTATCTGGAAAATACAAGAAGAACTTGGTGTGGATCTGGGAAATGAAGTATATTATCTGACTCAGCATTTAATATCAAGCCAGAGATTTCTGATTGATAATCCGGAAGATGATTATGAATACAAAGAGGAAATTAGCAATATTCTGGAAACAATAAAGGCAGAAACAAACATTGACCTTTCAGATGATAAAGAGCTGATCAATGGATTGGCAATGCATTTGGAAGCAGCAATGCAACGTCTGAGATTTGACATGAATATTCGTAATGAATTTTTGGATTCTATCAAGAATATGTATCCTCTGGCCTTTGAACTGGCAGTTCTGGCAGGGGAGGTGATTGAAAAGAATCACAAATTCAAACCGAAAGAAAATGAGATTGGATTTCTTGCCATGCATTTTGGGGCAGCTCTTGAAAGAAAGGGTCTTAACCGGAAGATGGAAAGAAAAAAAGCAGTAATTGTCTGTATTGCAGGAGTAGCAACAGCCATGCTGTTAAAAGAAAAAATACAACAGAATTTTGGACATAAGATTGAGGTTGTAAAAACATGTCCTAGTCAGGAAGTAACACAGGAATTAATTAATCAGGTGGACATCGTGCTTACAACTGTGGAATTAAGTGACTTTCATTCTTCCAAAATTAAGAAAATAAACCTATTTCTGGAAGATGCTGATATAGAAAGTATCAGAACTGTTCTGGAAACGACAGAAAATAATGAAGTGGCTGCATATAGAGATATTTTTCGATCTGATTTGTTCTTTTCAAATGTGGATTTGAAGAACAAACAGGAGGTGCTGGAATATATTACAGATACTATGCTGAATAGAGGATATATTACAGAAAATATAAAGAGATCTATTTTTAAAAGAGAAGAGATGGCAACCACAGAACTGGGAAGTCTGGTGGCAATTCCACACGCATTAACTAATGATATGGGTGAAGCTGTGGTATCTGTCATGATTTTGAAAAAACCTATCCCCTGGGAAAATGAAAAAGTTCAGGTAGTACTTTTACTAAATATTCCAAAAAGCAAGTATGGAATGTGGGAATCTGTTTTTAAACGGTTATACCAATATCTGATAGGAAGTCAAGGGGTAACTAAGTTAATTAAAAATAGAAATTATGAAGAATTTATTGGACAGCTTGAAAGCATGTGATTAAAGGAGGAAAAAGAAGTGGAAGGGCTGGTTTTAAACAAAAATAATGTAAAACTGAAAGTCGAGGCAGCAAATTGGGAAGAAGCAATCCGTGTTGGTGCCGGAATGCTTGTAGAACAGGGACTTGCAAAAGAATCCTATGTGGAGGGTATTATTTCAGCTGTAAAACAGCTGGGTCCATATATCATTATATCTGAAGGACTGGCAATGCCTCATACAAGACCGGAAGAAGGAGCATTGGACATCGGGTGCAGCCTGATTACTTTGAAAGAGCCGGTACTATTTGAAGGGGACAGCAGTCCGATAAAGGTTATGATTTGTTTCTCAGCAGTAGACAGTGAGAGCCATATGGATATTCTAAAGATGATCGTTGAGTTTGTAGAACGCGGACTCATTGATGATATAGCTAAAGCAGAGACTTACGAAGAGTTACTTGAAGTGATTGGAACTAATTAAAGTGATTAACATATAAGAAAGGAGGAGCTATTATGTTACAAATTTTAACTGTATGTGGTGCAGGACTTGGAAGTAGTTTTGCGTGCCAGATGAGTGTGGAAGCTGTTCTGAAAGAACTTGGTGTGGAAGCAAAATTGGATCATACAGACATTTCCAGTGTAGGTGGAGCAAAAGCTGACATTATTCTTTCAGGAAAGAATTTTGAAAAACAGTTTGAACGCTATACACTTGATTGTCCTACAGTGTTCCTTGATCGTCTGGTTGATAAAAATGAAATCAAAGAAAAACTGACACCAGTATTAAAGGAACTTGGAGCATTATAAACAAGAAAAAGTGAGGAGAAAATATGCAAGTTTTAAATTTTATTATTAAAAATATTTTAACACAGGCGTCTGTAGTTATTGGGCTGATTGCTCTTCTTGGATTAGCATTACAGAAAAAACCAGTGGGAGCTATTGTGTCTGGAACAATGAAAACTATCTTAGGATTTTTAGTTTTATCTGCAGGTTCCAGTGTAATCCAGGGATCATTGGCAATCTTTGGTGATTTGTTCAATAAGGCTTTTGGATTAAAAGGTTTAGTAGCATCAATTGAAGGTATCAATGGTCAGGCAATGACAGACCTTGGACTTGGTTCTGAAATCGCTATCACATTGGCAGGTATCTTTATCGTCAACATTATTTTAGCTCGTGTAACAAAATTCAAATATATTTTCTTAACAGGACAGGCCCTGTTATGGGAATCTACTCTTTGTGTAGTATTTGCTTACTTTACAGGATTAAGAGGAGTAGCATTGATCATCGTTGCATCTATCGTTGGTGGTGCTTTCGCAACATTAATGCCAGCATTTGCTCAGCCAGTTATGAGACAGATTACAGGAAGTGATGACATTGCGTTAGGACATTTCTGTACAATTGGTTACATGTTTACAGCATTGATTTCTAAATTAACAGGTGACAAAGAGCATTCTACAGAAGATATTGCTCTTCCACAGAGTCTTGAATTCTTACAGGATACATATCTTTCTGTAATGGTAGTTATGGTTCCATTTTACTTAATCGTTGCTATCTTTGCAGGACCAGCCGCATGTGCAGAATATGCTGGAGAAACTAACTATATCGTATTTATGTTCCTTCAGGCATTACAGTTTGTAACAGGTCTGTATGTATTGATGGCAGGTGTTCGTCTTCTGTTAGCTGAATTAGTTCCAGCATTCCAGGGAATCTCTATGAAACTGGTACCAAATTCAAAACCTGCTTTAGACTGCCCTGTATTATTCCCATATGCACCAAACGCAGTTATCCTTGGATTTATCTTTACAACAATCGGATCTATCATCGGTATGTTCATTACACCACTTATGGGATTACCAATGATTCTTCCAGGTGTTATGAGTAACTTCTTTGCAGGTGGTACAGCAGGTATCTTTGCTAACCAGGTTGGTGGACGTCGTGGAACAATGATCGGATGTATTGCACATGGTATCTTCATCATCATCATTCCAGCACTGCTTTCCCCAATGTTAGGAGAAATCGGATTCCAGAACATGACATGTACTGATGTAGATACAGTATTTACAGGATTCTTCTTCATGATTATTAAATCTATTACAGGAATCTTTTAATTTGAAGTCGTGATAGGAATTTTGTTAGAAAATTTTGATGACAAAAAGACTTTTGGAGGGATCAAACATGTTTTTCTTTAAAAAGAAAGAAAAGAAAAAAGAGGAAACAGCAGCTCCAGTTGTAAATAAAGAAGAACTTCTTGCTAAAGCAGAAGAAAAAATAAAAGAACTGGAAGGAAAAGAAGGTAATGACAAAGTCCAGGTACTTAATGAAATAGGATCTTTGTATACTCAGGCAGAAGAAATAGACCAGGCAATAAAATATTATGAAGAGAGTCTGGAAATCTGTAAACAGCATGGAAAAGCTTCAACAGATCTGATGAAACTGTATAACAAAAAACGTCAGGAAGCTGCAGAAGCAAAAGATGACGAAAAAGTTAAAGAGTATATGGAAAAAGTTCAGGGACTTATGCAAATGTCAAAAGACATCATTCGTGGAAATGCGTAAAAGCATGAGAAACATGTGAGACCGCAGGACATAATAAAGGAGTAATAATATCATGTATAAAAATTTAATTGACTTATTTAAAGAAAACGAAGGAAAAGGTGCTGTTGGTGCATTTAACCTGCATTGTTTTGAAATGTTGCCATCTATGATTGCAGCAGCAGAGGAACTGAATGTACCTGTTATCATTCAGACATCTTTAGGAACAGCTGAATATATTGGTTTCGAACCATTAATTGCAGCAGTAAAAGCTTTAGCTGAGAAATCTTCTATCAGTGTTGCATTACATATGGATCACTGCAAAGATATCGAAGCATTAAAGAAAGCAATTGATTTAGGATATTCTTCTGTAATGTATGATGGATCTTCTCTTCCTATTGAAGAAAACATTAAAAATACAAAAGAAGTAGTTGCTTATGCTCATGCAAATGGAGTATCCGTAGAAGGTGAAATCGGTTCTATTGGTGGAGCAGAAGAAGGTGTTGTTGTAGAAAAAGATGCAGCGATGTACACAAAACCAGAAGATGCACTTTATTATGTATCAGAAACAAATGTTGATGCACTGGCTGTTTCTATCGGAACAACTCATGGACAGTTCAAATCTAAAGCAAAGATTAACTATGAACTGTTAACAGAATTAAAATCAAAACTGGGTGATGTTGGACTGGTTCTTCATGGAGGAACAGGAGTATCTGATGAAGATATGAAACGTTGTGTACGTGAAGGAATGAAGAAAATCAATGTAGGAACAGAATTAAATAAAAACTACATTGAAGTCGTAAGCAAAACATTTACAGCAGATGATGTAACACCATTAACATCTTTACGTAATCTGTTAGGACCTGCAAACGACAGAATCAAAGAAATCGTAATGGAAAAGGCTTCTTTATTTAAATTATAGGTTCTTTGGTGATATTCACCGATAATGATTTAGGTATGGCGGGGAGGAATCCCCGCCTATTGTTTTTTTGAGAAAATTTGGAGGTCAGAAAATGAAAAAAACTATCGTTTTACTGGCAGGATATCCAGCTACGGGAAAAAGTTATCTCTGCAATAAGATTTTAGAAAAACTGCCAGAATTTATAGTAGTGTCCCAGGATGAAATGAAAGAAAAATTATTTGATCAATACGGATTTAATAACATGGAAGAAAAAGTCTGTATTGAAAATAAAAGCTGGAAGCAATATTATGAAGTTATGGAAGAACATCTGCAAAAAGGAGATTCAATCATTTCAGATTATCCCTTTAGTGATAAACAGAAAAGTAGAATTTCAGGTCTGTCAGAAAAATATGGATATCAGGTGGTTACTTTTCGTCTGATTGGTGATCTGGAAGTGCTTTATCAGCGTTCAAAAAAAAGAGATCTGGATCCAAAACGTCATTTAAGTCATCTGGTATCCTGCTATCATAAAGGAGATGTTCTGGAAGACCGTTCTAAAGCAGATTGTTTGGTGACTTATGATATATTTATGGATCGTTGCAAAAATCGTGGTTATGGAACTTTTCAGCTGGGACATTTGATAGAGCTTGATGTTACTGATTTTACAAAAATTGATTATCCTGCAGTTATTCAGGAACTATATAATTTAGTGGAAGAATAAAAGGAGAAAATCTTATGGGAAGTATTTTTTGTATTGGACAGTCTGCTTATGATATTACAATACCGCTGACAGATCCAATAGTGGAGAACCAAAAATATCGAATCCTTGAAAAATATGAAAGTGGTGGAGGTCCGGCATTTAATTCTTCATATCTTTGTGGACTTTGGGGTGCTGATGTTTCACTAATTACCAGACTGGGAAATGACGAATATGGGAAAAAACTTCGAGAGATTGCAGAAAGTGTTCATGTGGGACTTGATTACCTGATTCCAGATGATGAAATAGCAACTCCTCACAGTTATATTTTTTCCAATAGTAATAATGGTTCAAGAACATTGTTTAATTTTCCGGGTAAGCTAAAAGATCTAGAGTATATCTATCCAAAGCAGGATGTGTCTGTAATTTTAAGTGATGGACATGAACCGGATATTAGTATTGGAGCTATTGAGACATATAAAGAGGCAGTTTCTGTTGTAGATGCAGGAACATGTCGTGAAAGCACATTAAAAGTTGCTAAAAAAGTGGATTATCTGGTTTGTTCAGAAGATTTTGCACGACAATATACTGGAAAAACTCCAGACATTGAAAACTGGGCTCTTTGTCTGGAAATATTTAAAGAAGTTGAAGCAATTAACGGGAAACATGCAGTTATCACCTTAGGTGAGAAAGGGCTGCTTTATAAGAAGGATGGACAGGTATGCCATCTTCCTGCTTATAAAGTAAAAGCAGTGGATACCAATGGAGCCGGAGATATTTTCCATGGAGCTTTTGCATATGGATTATACAGGAATATGTCATTGCTGGATATTTTAAAACTCAGTTCCATGACTTCAGCAATTTCTGTACAAAGCTCAGGAAGCCAAAGTTCCATTCCGACACTTGAAAAAGTTAAAAAACAGTTGAATGTTTGTGGAGAAAAGACAACTGCAGATAAATTACAATAAATAGACTTCAACTTGCAGATCGTATCAATTATAATTTAGAAAAAGAATAAAAAGGAGACTGCTATGACAAGAGAAGATATTTTTAAAACGGTTGATCACACTTTGCTGGCACAGACTGCAACATGGGAAGAAATCAAACAGATATGTGATGATGCAATAACCTATCAGACAGCGTCTGTATGTATTCCGGCATCATATGTGAAAAGAGCAAAAGACTATGTGGGAGATAAAATGGCTGTATGTACAGTGATTGGATTTCCAAATGGATACAGCACAGCTGCTGTAAAAGAATTTGAAACAAAAGATGCTTTAAATAACGGTGCAGATGAAATAGATATGGTTATCAATCTTGGAGATGTAAAAGATGGTCGTTTTGACAAGATTAAAGATGAAATAGTACTTCTTAAGAAAGCCTGTGGAACAAAGATTCTTAAGGTTATTATTGAAACATGTCTTTTAACAGAAGAAGAAAAAATCAGGATGTGCAAGGTAGTAACGGAAGCAGGTGCGGATTATATTAAGACTTCTACAGGATTTTCTACAGCAGGAGCAACGTTTGAAGATATTGCGTTGTTTGCAAAACATGTAGGATCAGATGTAAAAATTAAGGCTGCGGGAGGAATCAGCTCTTTTGATGATGCCCAAAAGTTTATCGAATTAGGAGCTGATCGATTGGGAACCAGTCGTTTAGTGAAAATCGCCAAAGCTCAATAGTAATTATGCACAAAGAAAAACTGATTTTATGTGTAAAATTTATAAATTAAAAAATTAAATTTTATATTGAATTCTAATAAAAATGAGTATATGATAATAATGTAAATACACTCATATAATTTTCAAAGGTGAGGGGCGGAGATTTTTCTCCGCCCCTCACCTTTTATTTTTTCATTAGTTTGAAAAATCTGTCATTTTTTTATTTGTCAAATTTCGTGTTGTAAAAGGATGGGATTAAGCATTATTATGACTATAGAAACAGTAAAACATGGAATGAATAGAAAACGAGGGATAGATTTATGAAAAATGTATTTATCGTAGGGGCAGGAAGACTTGGCAAAGGATTTGTAGCGGAGACGTTTGATAATGCCGGATGGAAGATTACATTTCTAGATAAAGATTCCAAAGTTGCAGAGGAATTGGAAAAACAGGGATGTTTTCATGTTAAGGTTCATCGTGTGGAAGAAATTCAGAATCGAACCATTACGAATTTTAAGGCTTTTACCTGTGACTCTGGATATTCTTGTATGGAAGCTTTTTTAGAGACTGACCTGATCGTACTTCCATTGTATCCGGAAGATTTTAAAGATGCAGGACATTATTTGTCAAAATGTTTTGAAAAATTCTATGAAGTACATCCAGAACGAAAATTAACATTGATTTGTATTACTAACAAAAACTATGAAATTCCAAAATATGAGACATACTTTAAAGAATTATTATCTGATGAAGCACAAACATGGTTTGATAAAAATGTAGTTATCCGTGATTCTATTATTCGAAGGGCCACAGATGCTGAAAGTAATTATGCCACAGACATTGATACGGTTGCAGTGAATTCTTTATTGATTCAAGGACCTGTTAATAATGATTTTAGTGATGTGGAATGGATGGAAGTTGTAGACAAGGTTGAAATGCTTAAGGATATTAAAGTAACAGCAGTAAACGGGCCTCATGCCTCTTATGCATTCCTTGGATATCTGAGGGGATGGAAGACCATTGAGGAGGCGGAAGAGGATTCCTGGGTGGCAGAAATCGTAGAAAAAGCCAGAGAAGAAATTACAGAAGGTGTTCTGAAGGAATATCCAGTGACTCCAGAAGAAGTTCATAATCTTGTATATTTTGCACCGGCAAAGGGAGTGCTTCCGGATTCTATTCATCGTGTTGCATTTGATCCAGTTCGAAAGGTATCAAAAGGAGATCGGTTAACCGGTGCAGCCTATGTAAACTGGAAGCATGGAGTGCCTTTTGACAATATTGCCATCGGTCTTGCTGCAGGCTTTGGATATGCAGACCCGGACGATGAAAATGCACAGATAATACAAAAAGACATAAAAACTTTGGGAATTAAAAAGACCATTAGTAAATATATAGATTTTCCTGAGGATCATATAATAACAGAAACAGTCCTAAAACAATACAACATGCTGTGCGAACAAGGATTAATTAAATAGCTTCTCATTTTTCTTTTCAATATTAGTTGAAACCCCCTGGTGAATAAGGTTTTTAACCTGCTCGCCAGGGGGTTTTATAGATGAAATTAAAATACGATAACATCCTGGTCTTCAGGAATCAGCAGATTTCCAGAATAATATTTTTGTCCTTCTTTTAAATAATTTTCCTGACGATGGGCCATATCATGATCTTCTGTATGCCATAAAACCAGATTTGGTATATTTAATGACTGAGCAAGCTGACAGGCATCTTTTACGGTGCTGTGATGTTTTTCGTAAGGTTTAAAACGATCTCGTTGACTATAAAGACAGAAAGCTTCATGCAGCATCCAGTCAGAACCTTGAACAAATTGATGGAGATTATCCCGGTAAGGTTCATCACCAACGAAGGTAAGTTTGATTCCATTGTCCATATTTACGGAAAAACCAAATTGTTTGTCTTTGGTGGATTCAATGTCAAAAAAGATAAATTTATCTCCAAGGATAGTTTTTGTTTCACCATGCTCAACAATATGAAACAACATGCGGTCATCGAAATACTTATAAAATTTTTTTCTAACTGTCAACGTAGTGAGCGTTTTGATGGTATCTACAAGTTCTTTGTGACAGTAAATATGAAAATCACCATCATATGTTCCGTTGTTCATAAATGTTCCAACAAGACGAATCAGCCATATAACACCAAGAATATGATCTGTATGAGCATGACTGACAAACAAATGATGAATATTTTTTATTGGAATATGGGCATTTTCCAAAGCAGAGAGAATTCCATTTCCACCTCCGGCATCAACAAGAAAGTATTCATCGTTTTTTTTCATGGCATAACATGTATTATAGCAGTTTATAGCACGGGCATTTCCAGTACCAAGAACAATTAATTGGTCCATATCAGTCTCCTTTTGTAATTGATGAAATAATTTGCATTTTATTATATCACATATCGACAAATAATCAGGAGCTCTTTTTTTATAATGGTTGGAAGGAGGGATAAGATATGGAAATCCGTAGTAAAAAAGAGTGCGAAAAGGACAAATTATTTCATGAATTAAATGAGGTGATTTCTTATCATATGAAGGAAATGCAGAATTGTCTTATGACGGCAGGAAAGTTATTTTATGATTATGATCAGGATATATCTGAAAAAAAATCAGGAAAAGAAGTAGTGGAAAGTGCCATTGTGAAAGAGTGTGTCGTATGTAAAGAAAAAAGAAAATGCAGATTTACCATGGAAGAAAAGGATCAGCTGGGTGTCTGCCTTGAGAGGTATGGAAGATTACGATCTGATGATTTCCGTAATTTTCGTTCCTGCAAAAGAGAGAAGGAATTTATCCAGGAAATCAATAGAATTTATGAAAGAGAGTTGTTTCATTTGTCAATGGAACAGGGGCTGATACAAATGCGGAGACTAATAGGAAAGCAATATCTGGAAGCAGGGAATATGCTGGGAGGTTTTGCAGGAGGCCAGTTTGAAATGTCCAAAGGAAATAAGGAGCTGAAACAATCCATAAAAAAACAATTTAAAGAGCAGCATTTAGAGGTGAAAGAAATATATTTTTATGACAATCTGGAAAAAGGAAAGCAGATTTATTTGTTTGTAAAAAGAAGGAGGAGTAGTGAAATATCAGTGAAACAGACAGCTTTGATATTATCAGAAACTCTAAAGAAAAAAATGCAGCCTCTTCCTGGACAAAAAAAGATGATTGGCAGTGGATATGAAATGCTGGGATTTGTACAAGCACCAAGATTCCATGTGTTGGGCGGTGTTATATCAAAACCGTGCAGGGATGGTGATAAGAACGGAGATAGTTTTTCTATGAAGAATATCGGGGAAAAACGTTTTATTTCTATTATTTCAGATGGAATGGGGACGGGAGATAATGCAAGCAGGGAAAGCAGGAAGAATATTGAAACTCTGGAAGAACTTTTAGAAGCAGGAATCAGTGAGACCAAAGCCATTACATTGCTACACTCTTTGTTTTTGCTTCAGCCGGAAAAGGAACAATATGCTACCATTGATTATCTGCAGATTGATTTGTTTGCAGGAATCGGAACATCCTTGAAAATAGGTGCCTGTCCATCTTTTTTGAAAAGAAAAGGAAAGGTGGAAATTCTGCCGTCAGAGACTCTTCCAATTGCGTATAAAGATGATAAAGCAATCCCTTTTTGTCGTAAGAAGCTGGAAAGTGAAGATATGATTCTTCAGGTCAGTGATGGAGTTCTGGATTCCATAGAGGGAGATGGAATAGAAAAGATATGTGAATATATGGAAGAAATACAGGCAATCCGACCGCAAACATTTGTAGAGCAGCTAATGGAAAAATTACAGGAGACAAAAGGATTTGAGAAAAGAGATGATATGACAATGATTGCTCTGGGAATTTGGGATAAGTATTGAATAAAAAATCCTGTAATGTTAAAGTGATATTATGGAAAAAGTTATACAATTTATAAAAAACAGATCTTTAATAGAGGAAAATGACAGGATTCTGGTTGGTGTCTCTGGTGGGGCAGATTCTGTTTATCTGCTTCGGGTTTTGTGTGCTCTTCAGGAGAAGATGAATCTTTCCATAAAAGCAATTCATGTAAACCATCAGATTCGTAAGGAAGCAGCAGGAGATCAGGAATTTGTAGAAACCTTATGTGCCAGATGGAAGGTACCTTGTAAAGTAGTGTCTGTGGATGTAAAAAAGATAGCCAAAAAGTATAAGCTTACTCTTGAGGAGGCGGGGAGAAAAGCACGATATGAGATTTTTTACAAAGAAAGAGATGCATTAGGAGGAGGGAAAATTGCAGTTGCTCATCATCAAAATGATCAGGCAGAAACTTTTTTGTTTCGCATTGCCAGGGGTACCGGGATTGAAGGTGCAGGTGCAATGAAAGCATTTGATGATCCACTGATTCGTCCTTTGTTATGTATGAAAAAGGCTGAAATCCAGGAAGAATTGATAAAAGCAGGACAAGATTGGGTGGAAGATGCCACTAATGAGGATAATGCATATGCGAGAAACCAGATTCGAAATCAGATTATACCGCTGATGGAGGAAGTGAATCCCAGGACGGTAGAACATATTGCATTTTTATCAGAGGATATTCAAGAAGTGATGGAATATTTAAAAACTGTATTGGAAAAGCAATATCATAAGATTGTAAAAAGAGATGAAGAAAGAAGGCTTATCGACTGGATAGATTTAAAAAAGCAGGATTTGTGGATACAGAAACAAATCGTAAAAAGAGCTTTGGAGGAAACAGCAGGAAGAAGAAAAGATATTGAGAAGAGACATGTAAGAGATGTTTTTTCCCTGATGGAGAAAGACAGCGGAAAGCAGATTTCACTGCCCTATCAGATGGTGGCTGAGAAAAGTTATCAGTATATTATCCTGAAGAAAAAAGGATGTGAGAAAAAGCAGCAAGTACAAGGGATTCTTCGGCAGGAAAAAATTCAGGATTTTTCAAATATATTGGAAAAGGATTGTATCAAAATCATTGATTATGATAAAATAGAAAATGGTATACAATTGCGCTATCGAAAGCCTGGAGATTTTTTTGTTTTTGGAACTGAGGGCAGGAAGAAATCTTTAAATCGCTTTTTTATTGATGAAAAGATTCCAAGAGAGATGAGAGATCAGATTCCTTTGGCGGCAGATGGAAATCATATTGTCTGGATTGTTGGCAGAAGAGTCAGCAGTCATTATCAGGTTTCGGATAAAACAAAACAATATCTGAAATTGGAATTCATAAGAGAAAAAGGAGATGAATAGCATGGCTAAGATCAGAGAATTAATTTCGGAAGAAAAAGTTGATCAGAAAATTGCTGAGATGGGGGCACAGATTAGTAAGGATTATGAGGGAAAAGAGGTTCATTTAATTGCAATTTTAAAAGGAAGTGTTTTTTTTGCCTGTGAGCTTGCAAAGAGAATCACTGTACCGGTAACCATTGACTTTATGTCTGTATCCAGTTATGGAGATTCCAGAGAGTCTTCAGGAATTGTAAAGATTGCAAAGGATTTAGATGAACCGATTCAGGGAAAGGAAGTTCTGGTAGTAGAAGACATTATTGATTCTGGAAAAACTCTGAATCATTTAAAACCTATGTTATTGAGCAGAGGGCCAGCCTCTTTAAATCTTTGTACATTGCTGAATAAACCGGAAAGACGTGAAGTGGAAGTAGAAGTGAAGTATATTGGATTTGATGTGCCAGACGAGTTTGTTGTCGGGTATGGACTGGACTTTGCACAAAAATACCGCAACTTACCATATATTGGAGTGGCAGAGGAATAGAGAGGAGACATAATATTGAACCAGAAGAGAAGTAGTAATGGTTTTTTGATACTGATTATTTTGTTTGCTATAGGAATTTATTATTTCTCAAATATGTTACAGACAGGAAGTAAAGATTATTCATATCAGCAGTTTATAAGTGATGTGAAAGCTGACAAAGTAGTAAGTGTAACATTTGAACAGAATAAAGAAGTACCAACAGGAAAACTGACAGCAGAATATAAAAAGAATGTTTACCGCAGTTGTGAACTTACCAACGTTGCAGAAACAATGAAAGAAGTGAAGTCGGTTTCTCCAAAATTAAAGATGACTTTAAAGCCGATCGATCATAGTGGAGAGATGATCACAAATATTATCGGTATACTTGTTCCGGTGGGAGTTGTCATTTTGTTTATGGTCATGATGATGAGACAAAATGGCGGCGGTAATGGCAAAATGATGGACTTTGGAAAGAGCCGTGCCAAACTTGCCAATCCAAATGGTAAGAAGGTTACCTTCAGAGATGTGGCAGGTCTGGATGAAGAGAAAGAGGAACTGGAAGAAGTTGTTGAATTTTTGAAGAATCCTGCCAAATTTATTAAAATCGGAGCTAGAATCCCTAAAGGAGTACTGCTTGTGGGGCCTCCGGGAACAGGAAAGACTCTGCTTGCAAAAGCTGTTGCAGGTGAAGCCAATGTACCATTTTTCAGCATTTCAGGTTCAGATTTTGTAGAAATGTTTGTTGGTGTAGGTGCGGCACGTGTGCGAGATCTTTTTGCAGAAGCAAAGAAAAATTCACCATGTATTGTATTTATCGATGAAATTGATGCGGTAGCACGCCGAAGAGGTTCTGGTCTTGGCGGTGGACATGACGAAAGAGAACAGACATTAAATCAGATGCTGGTTGAAATGGATGGTTTTGGTGTTAATGAGGGAATCATTATGATTGCTGCCACTAACCGTGTTGATATTCTGGATCCGGCTATTCTTCGTCCAGGACGATTTGACAGAAAAGTTGGTGTCGGACGTCCGGATATTAAAGGGCGTGAAGAAATTCTTAAAATACACAGTCGCGAAAAGCCGCTGGGTGATGATGTGGATCTTCATGAAATTGCAAGAACAACAGCTGGTTTTGTAGGTGCAGATCTGGAAAATCTTATGAATGAAGCGGCGATTCATGCTGCAAGACAGGATCGTGCTTATATTGTAAAAGAAGATATCGACAAATCCTTTATTAAAGTCGGAATAGGAACAGAAAAGAAAAGCCGTGTGGTTCCGGAAAGTGAACGAAAGATTACGGCTTATCATGAGTCAGGTCATGCAATCCTGTTCCATCTTCTTCCAGATGTAGGACCCGTTTATACTGTTTCAATTATTCCTACAGGAACGGGGGCAGCAGGATATACAATGCCACTTCCTGAAAGAGATAATGTCTTTATGACAAAAGGAAAAATGATTCAGGATATTATGGTAAGTCTGGGAGGAAGAATTGCCGAAGAACTGATATTTGATGATATTACCACAGGAGCATCTCAGGATATTAAACAGGTAACTCAGCTGGCACGTTCCATGGTTACTAAATTTGGTATGTCAGAGGAACTGGGTCTGATCAACTATGATACAGGTGACAGTGATGAGGTCTTCCTAGGTAAAGAAATCGGTCAGCAAAGACCATATGGAGAGCATATTGCTACTGTTATCGATGAAGAAGTCAAGAAGATTGTCAACAAGTGTTATACCGACGCAAAGTCAATGATCGAAGAGCATATGGATGTCCTTCATAAATGTGCAGAACTTCTGCTGGAAAAAGAAAGAATTAACCAGGCAGAGTTTGAAGCTTTATTTTATGAAGAAAACTAAAATAAAATGAAAAAAATACTTGCATTTTACCTGATGATAAAGTATAATCTTAAATTGTCAGGTAAATGACTTGGTGGGATTCCCGAGTGGCCAAAGGGGGCAGACTGTAAATCTGTTGGCAACGCCTTCGAAGGTTCGAATCCTTCTCCCACCATTTTGCCGCAGTGGCGGAACTGGCAGACGCGCAGGACTTAAAATCCTGTTCGAGTTAAATCGAGTACCGGTTCGATTCCGGTCTGCGGCATTAAATCAGAGTAGAGGAAACGTTGGATTTACAGCGTTTCCTTTATTTTTTTATTACATAGGAAATTTCTTTGGATTTCCTATGTAATAAAAAATGCTCCGCACGGATGTGCACGATGTGCAAAGGAAAGCAGTTAAAACTGCTGCACATCGGCATGCAAAGCGGAGCAAGTCCCTCATGATTGAGGAATACAGGGAGTTGATAGCGGATTTGTCCGCTTTTTTTATTAGGAAAGATTTCAAATATGTTTCTGTGATTGATATTTCCTCTCAGACGGCTATAATAAAAATGTACAAAATTGTGAGAAAATCACTGAAACGAGGATAAAAACAAATGCTTAGGATAGAGTATAGAGATATAAAAGATGGAGTTGAGGTTCTTCGTTGTTTTGGCAATGATTCTACGATAACATTGCCGGAAAGCATTGAAGGAAAACCAATTCTTAAAATTGGGAACTATGCTTTTTCTCAATACAAGAAAAAAGAAGAAGAAGCTAAATCCATTACCCTTGGAGCTGTTTTTGAAAATTCTGCTTTGGAAATGATATGTGGAGATAAAGTAAGAGAAGTGTATCTTTCGTCAAAGACAGAAGAAATCGGGAAATATGCTTTTTATGGTTGTATCAATCTAGAGAAACTTGGTTTTTCCGATGCTCTTCTTCGAACAGGAACAGGAATTTTCACTGGATGTAAATTAAAAGAAATCAGGCTGGATTTATATCAGGGGAGAAAATCTGCATTAAGAGATATTGTCACTGATACAAGATTTCCGTTGAAGACTAAGCTGCTATATCATAAAAATGAGCATATAGAAGAAGTAAGTCTTATTTTTCCGGAATATTATGAAGAAGCAGTGGAAAATACACCTGCAAGGATTATTGAGAATCATTTTCATGGAACCGGATACAAGTATCGCCAGTGCTTTTTCAGGGGAGAGGTAGATTATGAGAAATATGATGACCTGTTTACAGAAGCAGTGGTTTTAGAGGATGAAGATATAATCAGTGATATTGCATTTGGAAGATTGTTGTATCCATATGATCTGACGGAACACCATAAACAGGAATATCTGGATTATATTAGTAGTCATCAGAGTGAAATGATGAAAGCATTGATCAATCATGAGGACATGGATGGAATTAAGATATTTTCCTTTAAAAATATTTGGACCAGAGAATGTATAGATGAAGCAATTGATCTGGCATCAGCAAAGGGAAAAACAGAGATACTTAGTTACTTAATGGATGAAAAGAATCGGAAATTTTCAAAGAAAAAAAAGACATTTGAATTATAGGGGAATGAAACGTGGAAGAAAATTTAAATGAGCGTCTGGATCAGATTGGAAAACAGATCCTGAGAGCTACGAGAAATGAATTATATATTCATATGCGGTTTCTGGATGTGGCATTAAGCAGCTTTTTTTATGTTATGGATCCATCAGTTACCACATTTGCCACAGATGGGAATAACATGTTTTTTCATCCGGCAGCAATCGGAGGTATGTTTCGTCAGAGCAGGATTTCCATGAATCGCAGTTATCTGCATATGGTACTTCATTGTCTGCTCCATCATGTAACCCGGAGGAGAAAAAGAGACATACAGATGTGGAATCTGGCATGTGATATTGCAGTAGAATCTATTATGGATCACTGGTATCTGAAATGTATTCATAAGCCACAGACATGGCTTAGAAAAGATACATACAGGAAACTGGAAAAATCCATGAAGGTTATGACAGCAGAGGGAATTTACCGGCAGCTTATGGTATGGAATCAGCAGGGGAATGATCTGGAAGCAATAGGAAGGGAATTTTATTGTGATGATCATAGGTACTGGCCGGATGATCCTCAGAAGAAGATGAATCAGGAAATTGAAAATAAATGGAAAAATATCAGTGAAAAAACAGAGACGGATATGGAGACATTTTCCAGTGAGGAATCACAGGAGTCTGGAAATTTAATGGAACAGGTTCAGGTAGAAAACAGGGAACGATATGATTATCGGGAGTTTCTGAGGAAATTTGCAACGTTAAGAGAAGAGGTGACCATCGATCCTGATACATTTGATTATACGTTTTACACTTATGGATTATCCATGTATGGAAACATGCCGCTGATTGAGCCTCAGGAATGGAAAGAGGTGAAAAAAGTCCAGGAATTTGCCATTGTCATTGATACATCTATGTCTTGTTCAGGGGATCTGGTCAAAAAATTTCTGGAGGAAACCTATGGAGTGTTAAGTCAGCAGCAAAGTTTCTTTCATAAAGTGAATATTCATATTATTCAGTGTGATGAAGAAGTCCAGAATGATCGAAAGATTACCGATGAGCGGGAATTAAAAGAATATATGGAAAATCTTGAGCTTGTGGGGGAAGGCGGAACAGACTTTCGTCCTGCATTTGAATATGTGGATTCCCTGATTGAAAAAGGAGAATTTCATCAGTTAAAAGGGCTGATTTATTTTACCGATGGAAAAGGTACTTATCCGAAAAAAATGCCATCTTACGAGACTGCTTTCATTTTTATGCAGGAAGAATATGAAGACACACAGGTACCGCCATGGGCAATAAAACTAGTCATTGATGCACAAGATCTGGAAGAAGGAGAAGAAAATGAACATTAAAAGAGCAAAACAGGAAATAAAGAATTCCATTGAAGCCTATCTTCATAAAAATGAATATGGGGAATATATGATACCATCTATTCGTCAGCGACCAGTCCTTTTGATGGGACCTCCAGGAATTGGAAAGACACAGATTATGGAGCAGATTGCAAAAGAATGTCAGATTGGTCTGGTAGCATACACCATTACTCATCATACAAGACAGAGTGCGGTGGGACTCCCTTTTATTAAAGAAAAGGAATATGGTGGACAGACTTATTCTGTAACGGAATATACTATGAGCGAGATTATAGCATCAGTTTATAACAAAATTGAGCAGACAGGGATGAAAGAGGGTATTCTGTTTATTGATGAAATAAATTGTGTATCCGAGACTTTAGCACCGACCATGCTCCAGTTTCTGCAATGTAAAATGTTTGGAAATCAAAGTGTACCGGAAGGCTGGATTATCGTAGCAGCAGGAAATCCGCCGGAATATAATAAATCTGTTCGGGAGTTTGATGTGGTAACACTGGACAGAATCAAAAGAATCGATGTGGAAGCAGATTATGAGGTATGGAAAGAATATGCATATAAAACAGGAATTCATCCATCGATTCTTGCGTACCTTGAGATAAAAAAAGATTGTTTCTATCGAATGGAAACTACAATTGATGGAAAGGCTTTTGTTACAGCCAGAGGATGGGAAGACCTTTCACAGCTGATCTGGGTATATGAAAATCTTGATAAATCCATTGACAGGGAAGTGGTTTATCAATATCTTCAGCATCAGAAAATAGCAAAAGACTTTGCCAATTATTATGAATTATATAAGAAATACCGAAAGGATTATGGAATTGAGCGAATTCTTAAAGGGGAGTTCCATAGTGAAACGATCAATCGTTTAAAATTTGCAGCATTTGACGAAAAACTAAGTGTAGTCAGTTTATTAAATGGAAAACTTGCAGAAATGTTTAAAAGCTGTTTTATAACAGATGCCTATGTAACAGAATTATTCCAGTGTTTAAAAGATTTTAAATCCAATGGATCCATGGAGCAGACTTTAGAAACAGCAAAATCTGTTTTTGAGCAAAAGAAAAAGGCAGAGCAGCTATTAAAGCAGGAAGAGTATATCAGAAAGGATGTCATTCATAAGCTGGAAACATATCAGAAAATGATTATGGAAGAACATCTGGATTCTGAAGATGCCTTTGAAGCTGTAAGGGAGGATTTCAATAAAGAAACTGTTCGTAGAGAAGAAGAGATTGACGAAACATCAAGAGCATTGGAACATGCATTTGATTTTATGGAACAGGCTTTTGGTGAAAGTCAGGAAATGGTCGTATTTGTAACAGAATTAAATGTAAATTATTACAGTGTACAGTTTATTAAAGAAAATGGATGTGATAAATATTACCAGTATAATAAAGGTCTTTTGTTTGATGAGCAGCAGGAGCAGATACTGGAAGATTTAAATGATATAGAACAGAAAATAGAAGGAACTTTAGTTTAGTTCCTTCTATATTTCTGCTGGTTTCGGGGCATAATCTTTTCTGGGTATCTAAGCACCATAGATAGATGTATGAAAGAAATATATGAATATCAATAGAATATAAAAAAACTGTTGACAGAATAGATGAAATGGGGTACAATCATCATTGTCTGAAAAACAGATATGCGATAGTGGCGTAGTTGGTAACGCGCGACCTTGCCAAGGTCGAGACCGCGGGTTCGAGCCCCGTCTATCGCTTTTTTATTTTAACCCACGTTTTGCGTGGGTTTTTTTATTACATAGGAAATTCTTTTAAATTTCCTATATAACCAAAACGCTCCATGCCAATGGCAGCGATGATATCTTCTTGAGTTTTTTTCTGGAACTGCGTATAATAAAGAAAGCCTATTGAAACAGTAGGAATAAAAGAAAGGGAATAGAAAAACTCATGGAGCAGAATTTATTGGATATAGATTACAAAGAAATTAGCCGGCTTCGTCCGGAGAAATATCAGCTGATTGATATTCGAGAGGAGACTTCAGTTGCATATGGGATGATTCCAGGAGCAGTTCATATTCCAGAACATGAAATATGGGATAGAATGCAGGAATTTGAGACCGGTAAGAAAATAATTCTATATTGCATGAAAGGGATATTCAGTCAGAAAATAGCAAAAAAACTTAGAGAGAAGGGAATTGATGCCTATAGTCTGGCAAAAGGATATACAGGGTGGCTTTTGGAAAGTATGAGAGACCAGCAGGAGCAGAAGGCAGAAGATCTTGAGGAGAGAAGAAAGGATATAGAAAAGAGCATTCAGAAGAAGTTCAAAAAGAAATTGTTTTCCAGATTTGCAAAGGCAATTAACCGATATGAATTGGTTAAGGAAAACGATAAGATTGCAGTTTGTATTTCTGGTGGAAAAGATTCTATGCTTATGGCAAAATTATTTCAGGAGCTTAAACGGCATAATAAATTTCCTTTTGAAGTAGAATATCTGGTGATGGATCCTGGATATAGTGAAGCCAATCGAAAAGTAATTGAAAACAATGCTAAGCTTTTGAATATCCCGATTACTATTTTTGAATCGGATATTTTTGATGCAGTGTATGAAATTGAAAAATCACCTTGCTATTTATGTGCCAGAATGCGAAGAGGTTATTTATACAGCAAGGCAAAAGAGCTTGGATGTAATAAGATTGCCTTAGGACATCATTATGATGATGTAATCGAAACAATTTTAATGGGAATGCTTTATGGAGGACAGGTACAGACGATGATGCCTAAACTGCATAGTACTAATTTTGAAGGAATGGAGCTGATTCGTCCGTTATATCTGATTCGTGAGGAAGATATTAAACACTGGAGAGACTATAATAATCTGCATTTTATTCAATGTGCCTGCCGGTTTACTGATACATGTACCACGTGCCGGTCTGATGGAAGCAGTGTCTCCAAACGAATGGAGATTAAGAGGATGATTGCAGATATGAAAAAAACAAATCCTTTTGTAGAAAGTAATATTTTTAAAAGTGTAGAAAATGTTAATCTCAGTACTATTGTGGCCTATAAAGAAAATGGCATAAAACATCACTTTTTAGATGACTATGAATATCCGAAAAATTAGTCTCCCTAAAATGGTTAAAACCTGTAAAGTTTGTGGAGAAAATCCAACGATTATATCAGATGAGGGATGACTCCCGCCTCTGTAGGCGGTGAGCAACAATTATGTATCAGTGGCGGGTTTCAATCCCCCATCTGATATACGCTCCGCGAGGATGCGCAGGAATTCGGATTGGAAGTATGTCTGCTATGCAGACCCGAATTCCGCGCCAAGACTCGCGAGCGAGTCTTGAAAGCTTGCGGATTATGAAATTACAGCATGCAATATTTGATAGAAAGGGAAATACATGAGAGATTTACAACGAATTGCGCAGGAGTGTATCAATGAACTGGATCAGATAAATATTCCCTATGGAAATGTGGAGAAGTTTGTTTCTAATCAGCGTTTTTCAAGAACATGGGGACGTTGTCAGAAGACATCTGGCGGGTTTTTGATACAAATATCTGAAAAACTTTTACAGGATCATGTGCCAATGGAAGCTTTGAAGCAGACAATACTTCATGAAATGATTCATACCTGTCCCGGGTGCTTCAATCATCAGAGAGAGTGGAAACGGATGGCTGCATTAGTTAATGATACTTATGGATATAATATAAAAACATACTCGGATGCGGAAGAATTGGGAATGTCTCCAGTTGTCAGAAAAGTAAAGCATCGTTTTGTGTGCACAGGATGTGGACTGGTGATTGAAAGGCAGAAAGAAA
The DNA here is from genome assembly GCF_018982945.1 of Anaerostipes faecalis. Classification (GTDB taxonomy): domain Bacteria; phylum Bacillota; class Clostridia; order Lachnospirales; family Lachnospiraceae; genus Anaerostipes; species Anaerostipes faecalis. The sequence continues at coordinate 93,875 of NZ_JABRXE010000004.1, forward strand.
GTAAGTTTACAAAAAATTATAAAAAATATTATTGCAGCAGATGTAAGGGAAGATTTCAGAAAGAATTTTGATTTTCCTCAAAAAGACTGATTGTAAGATATTCTTGTATATAATGAATAACATGTTACAATAAATAATAAAATAATAGAAAGGCAGGGAACTAGATGGGAGAAACATTAACAGCAATTAAAGATAGAAGAAGTGTGCGTAAATTCAAATCTGATATGATTCCAAAAGAGATTATAAACCAGATTATAGAAGCAGGTACATATGCAGCGACAGGAATGGACAGACAGTCGCCAATTATTATTGCAGTAACTAATAAGGAACTTAGAGATAAACTGTCAAAAATGAATGCAGTATTTATGGGAAAAGATGAAAGCTTTGATCCTTTTTATGGTGCACCTGTGGTTTTAATCGTTCTTGCAAATAAAGCAATGCCAACATATATTTATGATGGAAGTCTTGTTATGGGAAATCTCATGGTGGCAGCACAAGATCTGGGAATCGGCAGCTGCTGGATTCATCGTGCAAAAGAAGAATTTGAATCTGAAGAAGGTAAGAAAATTTTAAAGGAACTTGGAATTGAGGGAGAATATGAAGGAATCGGACATTGTGTTTTAGGATATGCAGATACTCCGAAAACAGAAGCTTCTCCAAGAAAAGATTCTTATGTTTACTATATAGAATAATTTACCTGGGCATCATTCTTTTGTATATCAGATGAGGGATGACTCCCGCCTCTGTAGGCGGTGAGCAACAATTATGAAAATGTTAAAAGGCGGATTCTGGCAGAATCCGCCTTTATTACACATCTTTGCCACAGTGTCTGTAAAAGGTCAGTAAATATAGTCCACACAAACCAACCAGGTCATAAATAATTCTGGTAAGAGCAGTCATATTGCCAAATAGAAAAGCAACCAGATCAAAGCGGAAAAATCCTATCAGTCCCCAGTTGATTGCACCAATTATCACAATAGTCAAAGCGGTGCAGTCTAGAAATTTGTTTCCCATAGAAGCCTCCTTTTCATGTATCAAAAATTCTATGGATACAGTATGGCTAAAATGCATAAAATTTATTCAGAAAGAATTTCACGGAAAGAACGAATCACTTTGATGACACCTGGCTTTTCTTTAAATGGGGTAAAATCTTTATCAGATGCCATGACAATAATATTGGAACATCCTGCCTGATAAGCATTTCGAATACCAGAACCGGAATCTTCAAAAATAAGACTTTTTTCAGGAGAAGATCCAAGAATATGGCAGGCATCCTGAAACATTGCAACTTTGTTTTCGTAAGTTCCATCATCATACACGATATTTTCTCTTGGAATCCAATGATCAAGATGAAAATGTTCGATAAAAAAATCAATATTTTCTTTGATTGAAGCAGATGCAATAGTAAAAGGAATTTTTTTTGCTGTTAAATAGTCAAAATATTCAGTTACACCGTCTACCAGATGAAAATTTTCTTTATCTTTGAGGCAGTTTTGACGATACAGACTTTCTTTTTTCTTTGAATAATAATCAATCTGTTCCTGTGAAAAGGTACCGTTGGATAGCATTTCAATGTTTTTTTGATTAGGACTTCCGTTAATTTTTGTCTGCAGCTCTTCCATGGTAATCCCGGTTCCGCGGATTTCTTTGGAAATTTCATTCCAGGCTGCAATATGTTTATCATCATCTAAAAATAAAGTTCCATTAAAATCAAAAATAATACAGTCAGTATTCATCTTATTAACTCCTTTCAAATATTCCATAATTGTAGCATATATTTTAGGGTCGGTAAATGTCATTTCCAGGGATTCATTGCGGATTCAAATGAAAAAGAGTATAATATTAAAAAAGTCAGTTGTTCCATGAAGGAGGAATCTTAAATGAAAGTTATTTTTCTGGATGTGGATGGTGTTCTGAATTCTCAGGACCTGTTTGAAAGATGTGGTGAGGAACTGGTTCCGATAGATGAAGAGAATATCAGATTTCTAAAAGAAATCGTAGATGCCACCGGAGCTAAAATCGTATTGTCTTCATCCTGGAGATATGGATGGGCAGAGCATAGTGATGATGTACAGGACTGGTGTCAGCTCCTGGTAGATTATTTGGCTAAATATGGTCTGAAGATTATTGATAAGACAGCATATTTAAGTTCAGGCCGTAGAGAAGATGAAATCAGGGATTGGCTGGTACATTGTGATGAAAGAGTAGAGAGTTTTGTTATTTTAGATGATGGAGAATATGACTGGTATCGGCATGGATATGATAAGCACCTGGTTAAAACTGATTTCTGTACTGGTGGATTAAGGGAAGCGCATGTAAAAGAGGCAATTAATATTTTAAATAAGAAACCATTTTGGAAGTTCTGGAAAAGACAGAAATAAGGAGGCATAAGATGACAGCCAGATTGATTACAAAGATGATTGAGTATTATCAAGGAGATCCAAAACGTATCCAGCATTTTCTTAAGGTATATGCTTATGCAAAAACAATCGGAGAGCAAGAGGGGCTGGATGAGAAAACACAGAAGATTTTGGAGACAGCAGCAGTAACTCATGATATAGGAATCAAGATCAGTGAAGAGAAGTATCAAAGCAGTGTAGGAAAATATCAGGAGATGGAAGGTCCGGCTGTTGCCCGGATAATGCTTGAAGACATGGAGTTTGAAAAGGAAATCATTGATAGAGTATGCTTTCTTATAGGACATCACCATACATACGACAGAATAGATGCCATAGATTATCAGATTTTAGTGGAAGCAGATTTTCTGGTTAACCTGGCTGAAGAGGGCAGTTCCAGAGAAACAATAGACACTGTAAAAGAGAAAATTTTCCGTACAGCAACGGGGATATTTCTGATTGAAAAAATTTTTGAAAAAATAGCTTGATATCTAGAGCACAATGTGGTAAAGTATAGAAGTCGCAGAAATGAGGACACTCATTATGAGAGCCCAGATAGCTCAGTCGGTAGAGCAGAGGACTGAAAATCCTCGTGTCGCTGGTTCGATTCCGGCTCTGGGCATTGCCGAGAGGCATATGAATTTTATATGCGGGTGTAGTTCAATGGTAGAACTCCAGCCTTCCAAGCTGATCACGTGGGTTCGATTCCCATCACCCGCTTTTTTAAGAAGAATGTTTCGACATTCTTCTTTTTTTGTTTTATAATGAAAACAGTATGAAATATTTTGATTATGGTGAGAAGGAACTAAATTATTTGAAATCCAAAGATAAAGTTTTGGGAGAGGTTATTGATCAGATAGGAATGATTCGAAGGGAGGTTCTTCCAGATTTTTTCGAGGCTTTGGTAAATTCAATTGTTGGGCAGCAGATTACAACAAAAGCCCAGCAGACAATCTGGAGACGTATGAAAGAGGTTCTGGGAGATATAACACCGAATAAAATAGTATCTATGGAGGAGGAAGAACTTCAGGGCTTTGGAATTTCTTATCGAAAAGTCCGTTACATTAAATCAGCGGCTCAAAAAATACTTTCAGGTGAATTAAAGGTAGGAGCTTTGAGGGAAATGGATGATCAGCAGATTTGCGACTGCCTGGTGAAACTGGATGGTGTAGGAGTGTGGACGGCACAGATGCTGATGATATTTTCCATGGAGCGTCCGGATGTTTTAAGTTATGGAGATCTGGCCATTCAAAAAGGACTTCGAATGATTTATCATCACCGAAAAATAACCAGAGAACTTTTTCATAAGTATCAAAGACGTTATTCCCCATATGGAACAGTTGCAGGTTTTTATTTATGGGCAGTCGCCGGAGGTGCTATAGAAGGGTTGAAAGATTATGCACCAAAAAAGAAATGAGTAAAGGAGAAATAAGACATGGATTACAACAAACTGGCACTGAATATGCATGAACAGAACAAAGGAAAAGTAGCAGTACGTTCAAAGGTAGCAGTAAAGACAAGAGATGATTTGAGTACTGCATATACTCCGGGAGTTGCAGAACCTTGTAGAAAGATTCGTGATAATAAGGATGAGGTATATCGTTATACAGCAAAAGGTAATCTGGTAGCTGTTGTTTCTGATGGAACTGCAGTACTGGGATTGGGTGATATTGGACCGGAAGCTGCCATGCCTGTTATGGAAGGAAAGGCAATTCTCTTTAAAGAATTTGCTGATATCGATGCATTCCCAATCTGTCTTGATACAAAAGATACGGAGGAGATTATTCAGACTGTCAAGAATATTGCTCCGACTTTTGGAGGAATTAATCTGGAAGATATCTCTGCACCAAGATGTTTTGAAATTGAACGCAGATTAAAAGAAGAACTGGATATTCCGGTATTCCATGATGATCAGCATGGAACTGCTATTGTTGTTGCAGCGGGACTGCTAAATGCACTAAGATATGTGGGGAAATCTTTAGAAGAAGTGAATATAGTAATCAATGGCGCTGGTTCTGCTGGTATTTCTATTTGCAGATTATTACTTCAGTTTGGTGTGGGAAATATTGTTCTGGTAGATCAGAAGGGTGCATTATGTCCGGGAGAAGACTGGATGAATCCTGCACAGGCGGAAATGGCAGAAAAGACAAATAAAGATAAGCAGACCGGTCCGCTGGCAGAGATTATCAAAGGGAAAGATGTCTTTATTGGAGTATCTGCACCAAATATCGTTACAGCCGAGATGGTGTCTACTATGGCGGATGATGCGATCATCTTTGCCATGGCAAATCCAACACCGGAAATTATGCCGGATGAGGCTAAAAAAGGTGGGGCAAAAGTCATTGCTACCGGACGTTCTGACTTTCCAAATCAGATTAACAATGTGCTGGTATTCCCTGGAATCTTTCGTGGAGCCCTGGATGCAAGAGCCAGTCAGATCACAGAATCTATGAAGATGGCTGCAGCAAGAGCCATTGCCGGAATTATCACAGAAGAGGAATTGAATGACGAATATATTATTCCGGGAGCATTTGATGAAAGAGTTTGTGCTGCAGTGGCAAAAGCAGTAGCGGAAGAAAGCAAAAAATTATAACAGCTGACTGATATAGAAATGTACTAAAAAAAATACATCATTGACGATGAAAAAAGCTATTGATAAAATAAAGATTGTCGAGTGGCGAAAGCGTAAATCCAGATTTGGATTTGCGCTTTTTCTTTTTTAATTATATCAGGTTATGGCAGCTTTCCTTTAAAAGACTCCATATTAACATTGCCGGCAACAGTGTTCCATATGGTGTCGGAAAAAGGAGGTTTTGAAAATGGAACAGAAACAGACAGTGAATAAAATGGGGACAGAACCTGTAAAGAGATTATTACTGACAATGGGAGTGCCAATGATGCTTTCTATGGCGGTACAGGCGCTTTACAATATTGTGGATAGCTATTTTGTAAGTTGTATGCCTGACACAGATAAAATTCAGAATATGGGAGACTATGCAGTCAATGCATTGACCTTAAGTTTTCCTATACAGATGCTGATGGTTGCTATAGGAGTAGGTCTAGGTGTTGGTATCAATGCAATTTTGTCCAAGAGCCTTGGGGAAGGAAATCGTGAAAAGGCTGGAAAAATTTCTGGAAATGCTGTTTTTATTGGAATTTGCATGTATATTCTGTTTTTAATTTTTGGGTTCTTTGGAATAGATATTTATTTGAAATCGCAGACCAGCAATCCTGTTGTTTTGGAACTGGGGAAAGAATATCTGCAGATCTGTACCTTTGCATCTTTTGGAATTGCCATGTATATGATATATGAGAAATTACTGCAGGCAACAGGAAGGACAGGATGTGCTACCATTGCCCAGATTACCGGAGCAGTAACTAATATGGTGCTGGATCCTGTTATGATTTTTGGATATTTCGGATGTCCGAGGCTTGGGATTCAGGGAGCTGCCTATGCAACAGTCATTGGACAGATTGTCTCTTTTCTTATGGACATGATATTTCACTACAAATTTAACAAAAAAGATTTTGATAATAAACTGTCTTATCTGCGACCGGAAGGAAAAGTTTTAAAAGAAATATTCCAGGTGGGGGTTCCTGCAATTTTTATGCAGGCACTTATGTCTTTTATGACCTATGGGGTGAATATTATTTTTGGAGCAGTGTCTTTGGCTGCAGTAACTGCCTATGGTGTTTATTATAAAATTCAGCAGTTTGTATTTTTTGCAGCTTTTGGAATGAATAATGCAATGATTCCGATTATCGGATTCAATTACGGCATGCAGGATAGGAAACGTGTGAAAGATGGAATAAAATATGGAATATTATATACCCTTATTATTATGCTGATTGGAGCTGTGGGATTACAGCTATTTGCCGTTCAGATTTCAGGATTTTTTTCGATTTCTGCACATACTCAGATTCTTTGCATTCGTGCCATTCGTATCATCACCCTGGGATTTTTATTTGTGGGAGCCAATATTGCATATCAGGGTATATTTCAGGCACTGGGATATGGTGTTAGCTCCTTGATCGTGTCCCTTATCCGACTTTTAGTAGTTACTTTGCCACTGGCATGGGTTTTTACAAAATTTTCTGATCCGGAGAAGATCATATGGGCGGCATTTCCGATTGCAGAGGGAGTAGCATTTGTTGTGGCGGTTTTTATTATGAAAATAATTTCAAAACAAAAAATTGATCAGATGAAGACAAAAAGTGTAAAAATCATTACACAGATACAAGAACCTGCAATTCAATGATATGTTCTTCTTTGTTGGAAGATTCAGTTTCATCAATCATATAAAAGGAGTATATATCAGATTTAGGTGTTAAATTGTGATCATTCATATAATCAATTAATTCATTAAGGAATTTATAAGAAAGATCAGATTCTTTTTTAGATAAAAATGCCAATGTAAGATAAGAACCGGCAGGAAGTGTATAATTATGATTGTAATGATCGTCGTTAGTATAATAAAAAACACCGCGGACAATAAGTTCTTGGGTCTTTAGAAAATGTTCCAGATCTAATGCATAAAAATCACAGGCTCCTACAAGTGGCACTGTAATAGAATTTTCTTTCATGTATTTGATGATGGATATTTCAAAAATATCTTCTTCAATATCCTCATCGCTGATCTTAATGCTGTTCCGCTCTGGAAAATGTTGAAGTTGAATAGTTTCCAAAGGTGTTTCATATAAAATATGATTCATAAAACCAATGCGGGACTGAATGGATGATAAGGTTGTTTCCAGTTGGGAAATCTGTTGTTTTAATGCAATTTCTTCTTTGTGAAGTATGGAAAGTGTTTGATCAACAGAACGGGTAGTTACCAGTTCTTTGATTTCTGAAAGTGGAAATCGAAGACGCAAAAGTTCCATAACAATTCCAAGAGTCTCTATGTCACTTGATGTAAAATAGCGGTAGTTATTTTCGGGATTACGAATTGGATGGAGTAAGCCAATTTTCTCGTAATATCTTAAAGTATCAATGGTTGTATTAAATAAATCTGCCAGTTCTTTACTTTTAAAATGATATTTTGGTTTTTTCATAATATAATGTCTCCTGTTTTGAGTCAAAATCTTTCCTGTTTTCTTGTAATATAGCAAGAATAAAAATAAAAATCAAATTAACCATTGACTCATGTGTTACACATGGGTTTATGATTCTCTTGTAAGCAGACAAGGATGCCTGAGAAAAGGTATCTTTGTCTGCTTTGTTTTTGTTTAACTTGAAGTGTATTTATTTTACAAATGATAGATTAGATTGGAGAAATTATTGTGAGAAATGAATTGATTGTAAAAGGTAAGATTTTCACAGGAAATCGAGAAAAACCATGGGCAGAAGCAATGTATATCAAGGATGGAAAAGTTGCAGCTATTGGTTCATGGAATGAAGTAAAGAGTGTCACATCAGAAGAAATAAAAATAATTGAAGAATTAAAAGGGATGATAATGCCTGGGTTTACTGATGGTCATGGACACTATTCCTATTGTGGTGCCATTAAACAAAAAAGTATAGAATTGTTTGATTGTGATACAAAAGAAGATACCTTAAAAGCGATTAAAGACTTTGTAGATGAAAATCCAGAAGACGATTATTACATAGGAAATGGATGGACAGTTACAGCATTTGAAAATGGACCGACTCGACAGATGTTGGATCAGATTTGTGATCATAAACCTATCGTATTAATGTCTGAGGATGGACATGGAAGATGGGGAAACACAAAAGCTTTGGAACTAGCTGGTATTACAGTAGATACAGAATCAGAATTGCAGGGAGAAATTGTGCTGGATAAAGATGGTGAACCGACAGGTTATTTTAAGGAATGGATCGGATTTTTATTGGATAAAGCGGTTCCGGAGGCTTATTCTGTGGAAGGTATGAAAGAGAGCATGGAAGAAGAGCAAAGAGAATTTTTGTCCAATGGAATTACATCTGTTTTTGAGCCGGTTATGGAACGTCCCGATACGGTGAGAAAGGCATATGAAGAACTAGATGCTGAAGGAAGATTAAAAATCAGATTTCAGACCGGATATTTTTGCAATCAGAGAAAATCTTATAAAAAGCAGTTGGAAAAGTTCTATGACCAGAGCACATCCTATAATGGAACAAAATATCGAAACGACTTTGTAAAAATCATGGTGGATGGTGTTGTAGAAGGACAAACCGCATATTTATTTGATGAGTACAGTAATAAACCGGGATATTATGGACTTGCAAACTGGACACAGGAAGAACTAAATGATATCTGTCAGATTGCAAAAAAAATGGGATTTCAGATTCATATGCATGCTATTGGCGATGCTGCACTGGATATGGCATTGACCGCCTTGGAAAATGCAGAAAATACTCAACCTGAACATGGATGGCTTGGAGAATTTGAAGAATTCCGCCCGGCCATTACACATTTACAGCTGGTTCGTCCTGAAGATGTAAAGCGAATGAAAAAACTGGGAGTTACGGCAGCTGCCAATCCTTATTGGTTTTTTAAAGAAGCAGGTTACTATGAAGAAGTTGAAGAGAAGGTTTTGGGAGAAAGAGCGAAGAAAGAATATCCGATGAAGATGTTCTTTGATGGCGGATTAAATGTGACGGGAGCTTCAGATTATCCGGTAACCCTTCCGGTAGTTCCTTTAGCAGGTATGGAGATTGCGGTAAATCGTAAATTTCCCGTGACAGCGGAAGAGACTCTCCTGAATTTGGAAGAAAAAGTCACTTTAGAGCAGATGCTATATGCATTTACCATAAATGGAGCCTATCAGATGGGAGTTGAAAGTACATTTGGTTCATTGGAACCGGGAAAAGAAGCAGACTTTATCATAACAGACCGGGATTTACGAACGGTGCCTGATCATCAATACAGTGAAGTTCATGTATTGGAAACTTATATTCATGGTCAGTGTGTATATCAGATGGGAAATGACTCCCGAGGGAGTCTTGAACATAGTGAATCATTATAAAAGGACAAACGAAAAGGAGGACAAAACTATGGATGAAATGATGATGGATGAAAACAAGTTAAAAAGAGATTTCAACTGGAAAACATTACTGCTGTTTGCAGTACCTACAATCGCATTAAATTTGTGGCTTGGAGTGTATCAGCTGATCAACTCAGCAATCAGTTCCAGTATGATTAATACAGATGCTCTGGCAGCGATTGACATCTGTTATCCGATCTTGTCAGTGGAAGAAGGACTGGCAGCGATGCTCGGTGCAGGTGCATGTGCGGTAATCGGGAAAAAACTAGGTGAAGGAAAAATAAAAGAAGCCTGTTCCAATCTGACGATGGTCACTCTATTTGGAGCAATCATAACAGCAGTTTACCTGGCATTGGTATTTGTTTTTAGAACATCTCTTCTGGAAACTCTTGGTGCAACTCAAAGATTAATGCCTTATTGTGATGAATATGTAAAAGTTCATGTAATATTTGGCGTTTTTTATATGATTCAGACCATGTTTCAGCTGGTTTTAGTCGTAGCAGGAAGACCTGGAGTAGGGTGTGCATTAACTGTTATTGCCGGAGTTGTTGAAATTGCAACAGTATATTTATTTATCGGAGTATTTCATCTGGGAATCATGGGATCTGCATTGGGAGCAGGATGTGGAATGCTTGTTTCAGCCATTGGTTCTATTCTTGTGTTATGTAATAAAAAACAGGAATTACATTTTGTGATTCCTGATTTCTCAGGAAAAGATTTAGGAAAAACATGCTGGCTTGGTGTAGCAGATCTGATTCAGAGTGCAGCTCTTGGATTGATTACAGCTCTTTATAATATTGTCTCCATTAAGTATTATGGAGAAACAGGATGTGCAGCTATTACCATTTTACTGTATTCTCAGTGGTTATTTGCTTCCAGTCTATATGGATATGGAAAAGGAATCAGCCCAATTATCAGTTATAATCTTGGAGAGAAAAAATTTGATAAAATTAAACAGTATATTAAGAATGGAAGTATAACCATAGTATTGGCATCTGTTTTGATATTTGGAGTAGCATGTATACTGGCAAAACCAGTAATTTTAATGTATTGTCCGGAAGGCAGTGAAGTATATAATATGACCATAAAAGTGTTCTGGATTTTCTCGCTGAATTATCTGCTATATGGTGTTGGAACCATGGTAACAGCTATCTTTGTTGCATTAAATGATGGAATAAGAGGAACCGTTCTGGCGACGTTTAGAACCATCATATTCCCAATTTTGATTTTGTCATTTCTTCCAATGGCAATTGGTGGATTTACCATCTGGATTGCCATGCCATTAAGTGAGGGGTTATCTATTATATTAGCAGCATTTTTGCTGTGGACAGATCGAAAAGTATTACATTTCAACACAGAGCCTGCTGTAGAATAAAATAATAAAAAAGAGAGCATTGGAGTTGACTGATAAAATGGTTAGGACCAATGCTCTTTCTTTAAGTCTATTTTTCAATTTCTTCAGTTTCAATCATAAATTTGACGCTGCCTTTTGCATTGCCTGCCTTTTGGGTAAAGGTCTGATAATCATTTCCCGCATCTACAACTGCATTTGCACGGTCTAAAGTTTCCTGAAGATCTCCATTAATGGTATCTGTCAGTTTTTTAATACCATCATTGTGAAAAGTAATCATACCTTGATTTAATGTACTGGCACCGGATTGTAATTGAGAAATACCAATAACCAGTTTTCCGGTTCCGTTGTCTAATGTACTGGCACCGGCACTTAGTTGCTTTCCTCCTTTGGATGCAGATGTTAAGCCATTGTTTAAAGTGGAAGCACCGGCATTTAACTGACCGATGGAAGAGGTTAAGGTTCTGGAAGAGGCCAGTAACCGGCTGGTTCCTGCAGAAATCTGTTGTAATGCAGATTGAAGTTTAGCAGTAGAATTTTTTGTAGCCGTCAGTAATTTCTGGATATTTCCAAGGGATGCCGCAATAACCTGCAGATCTGTTTGTGTTTGCTTTAAGCTGTTTCCGATGGAAGTGGCAGAACTTCCGATAGAAGAAACATTGTTTCCAATGGTTTTAGCATGATTTCCAAGAGAATCTGCATCCTGTGCCAAAGCTCCGGCAATGGAAGCTAATTGCTGGCGTTGTTCTGCAGGAATATTTTCATCCTGTGCCAAAGATCCGATTTTTTCTGCCTGGGAACCGATATGAACGGCTGATGTTCCTATGGACTGGGCACAAACACCAATATTTTGAGTGGATGAGCCGATCTGTTCCGTTTTTGTTTTGATATTTGTAAGTTCAGCGGTAACTTCTTTCTGTGCATTTTGCAGATTTTGCTGAAGTTTTTCCTGGCTGTTTTCATCTGGTACAGAATTTTTTAATTGGTTTATGATTTGTTTGATCCCAGAGTCCAGTTCCTGTACAGAAGAAGGAAGTTTCCTTGTTTTAGAAGCCAGCTGTGAAGTACCATTTTTTAAATCCGCAGATCCGTTTGCCAGTTGATTGAGGCCACTGGATAAATCCTTGGAACTTTTACTTAATTTTGAAGTTCCGGCTTTCAATTCTTTGGATGCTGAAGACAGTTTTTCAACGCCTTCCACCAATTCCCTGGAACCATCGACCAGCTGATTGGATGCATCTTCAAGCCGATGAAGTGAGGATGTAAGCTCATCAAAGGAATCTATATGATCAAGACCAAGTTCAGACAAGGTGTTTGCTGTTGCAACAGTGGCTGTTACAGACATCTGAAAATCTTTCGCATCAGCAGTGATTTCAAAGTCTTCTGGAAGATCAAAAGCATCTCCAAGACTTGTTTGGTCCAGATTCAGGCTTTTTGAAAGACCTGGCATTGCTACACCGATGACAATGTGCTTATTACCGTCAGAAATCACTTTACCATTGGATACTTTTACATTGGAAAAATGATCAGTATTCAAAATGGCAGCAGTGACCATGGTAAATGGTGTATAGACAGTAGTGCTTTTTCCCTGAATGGTCTTTTGTATCTTAGAGTGGTTAGTGTAAGAATAATGAATTTTTATTTTACCGGATTTTCCAACCAGTTTAGCAGGACTGGTTTTTTTGCCGTCTAAATAATAGGTAACTTTCATGGTCACTGGAAGGCTTTTATTGGAATTACCCTGATAGTAAATATCATTTCCGTTGGCAGACCATGTAATTTTGTGATTTTTTCCACGAGAAAATGTTTCGTTACCTTTTACATTTTCAATATCTGTTAAATCTGTGGCATCTTTGATTTCCTTCTCACTGGTAAAGTTTTTCAGCCAGTCACTTACAATTATAGATTTTTCATTTCCGTTTGAGTCAGTTTTTACATAAACAGTTTCTTCCTTTTCAACATCATCGGAAGCAAAAACAGGTGTTACAGATGTTGCTGTCAGAACTGCTGTTAGCAGAATTGCAAAACTTTTACTTATTATTCTTTTTCTCATAACATATTGCTCCTATTCTAAATGTCCCATATGAAGGGTTGTTTTACAGATTACTTTATCGAATACCATAAACATTGCCGGCAAGATACAAATGACAGCGATAGTACTGATGATAGCTCCTCTTGCCAGCAACGTGCAGATTGAGCTGATCATATCAATATTGGAATAAAAAGCGATTCCAACAGTTGCCGCGAAGAAACTTGATCCGCTGGTAATGATAGATTGCATGGAAGTTTCATGGGCAATACGGATGGAATCTTTCTTTCCAGCTCCCCGTAATCGTTCTTTCTGATAGCGACTGGTCATTAAAATAGCATAATCAACAGTTGCTCCCAGCTGAATTGTTCCAATAACAATACTTGCCACAAAAGGTAGTGTCAGTCCGGTATAGTAAGGTATTGCCATATTAACATTGATAGCGAACTCAATAACTGCAACCAGAAGAAATGGAAGGGAAATGGAACGAAATACAATGAGGATAATAACAAAAATTGCAGCAATGGAAGCCATATTTACGTTTCTTAAATCCACATCAGTTACCGTTTCCAAATCATTCATTAAAGGTGCTTCACCAATGACCATGGACTGGCTGCTGTATTTTTTCACAATGCTGTTAATCTGTTTAATCTGCTGATTTACTTCTTTAGTGGCAGATTTATATTTAGAACAGATAAACTGCATTTCATAATCGTCACTTTGTAACGTTTCTTTCATGGAATCAGGAATCATGTCAGAAGGAATGCTTGAACCGATAATAGAATTCATTCCCAAACACCATTCTACTCCATCCACTTTGTCAATCTCTTTTTGCATGTTAGTTTTTTCTTTGGAAGATAGTCCGTTTTTTAATAAAATCATATGAATGTTACTCATATGAAATTCGTCGCTTAATTTCTTGTTTGCCACATTGCTGGGAAGATCCTGCGGAAGAGATTTATCTATATTGTAATAAATTCCGGTATGATTATTTCCATAGACAGCAGGGAATAACATAACAAGGAAAATTACAATAAATGCTTTATAGTGTTTTGTTATAAAATGAGAAGCACTGGTAAAATCAGGCATCAGACAGCGATGCTTTGTTCTTTCAATCAATGGGTCAAATACAAGAATCAAGGCTGGAAGTATTGTTATACAGCAGACAACTCCAATAACAACACCCTTGGCCATAACAATTCCAAGGTTGGCACCTAAAGCAAAAGTCATGAAACACAAAGCAATGAAACCTGCAATGGTGGTAACAGAGCTTCCGGCAACAGATTTAAATGTATTTGAAATGGCATGTGCCATGGCACGATTTTTATCATTTTCAAATCGTACTAAATTATCTTCGTAGCTATGAAGAAGAAAAATGGAATAATCCATGGTAACTCCCAGCTGCAAAATGGCGGTTAGAGCCATTGTAAGGTAAGATACATCATTCAGGAAAATATTCGTTCCCAGATTATAAAGAATTGCCATGCCTATACTTAAAAGAAACAATATGGCAACCATGAAGGAATCCATACTAAGGCAAAGTACCAAAAAGGAAAGTATGGCAGCAATTGTTACATAAATAGGTATTTCCTGGATAACCAGATTTTTAATATCAGTTACAACGCCAGACATACCACTTAGAAAACATTGTTTTCCTACGATATGACGCATGTGGGTAACAGCATCCATCGTTTCATCAGAGGAGGTGGTTTTGTCGAACATTGCAATCATCAAAGTGGCATTTTTATGAAAAAATACATTCCGGATTTTTTGAGGAAGCATTTCTTTTGGAACACTTAAATCCGCAATATCGTCATACCAGATAATTTTATCTACATGTTCTGTTTTCTCCAGCTTTTGTTTTAGTTTCTGTACGTCTTGTAATTTCATATCCTCTACGATAATCATGGAATATGCACCGGCACCAAACTGGTCTACCATAATATCCTGACCTTTTACGGTTTCCAGAGAATTTGGAAGATAGCTAAGAATATCATAATTAATTCTGGTTTTGGAAATCCCAATGACAGAAGGGATTAACAAAATCAGGGAAAGTGCCACGATTAGTTTTTTATGTTTTGCAATCCATTTTCCAAACTTGATCATAATAACCTCCATAATTTAATACTGACCTTTAGTCATTTTTTTCTAAATAATGGTATATAACAAAAATGACTAAAAGTCAATAACATTTAAAAATCTTATAGAAAATTTGATTTTTGCCCATTTTGAGATATACTTAATAAAAAGAAGAGAAAGGAGGATTTCTTTGAAGAAAGTTGAGGAAAAAAAGAAAAGAAAGCAAACAGCGTTATTGGATACAGCATATGCCCTATTTACACAGAACGGCTTTCATAAAACGTCTATCTCAGATATTGCCAATAAAGCAGGTGTGGCAAAAGGAACCTTTTATCTATATTTTAAAGATAAGGTAGATATTCGTTATAAACTGATTGCCTTTAAATCTGCAGAAGTTTTTAAAAAGGCATACAATCGTCTTCAAGAAGAAGAAATTCCTGTTTTTGAAGATCAGATTATTTTTCTGATCGATCAGATCATCGATGAACTGGAGAAAAATCCTACATTACTAAAATTGATTTCAAAACATTTGGGCTGGGGAATGTTTAAAAATTCTCTTGTTGATCCAATCGATGATGCTCAGAGAAATATTTATGATATATATATGAAACTGTTGAATGATTCAGGACACAAATTCGATAAGCCGGAAGTAATGATCTATATGATCATCGAACTGGTAAGTGGATGTTGTTACAGCTCTATTCTCACGGGACAGCCAGTATCTGTACAGGAATTAAAGCCTCATTTATATGAAGCCATCCGGTTGATTTTGAAAAAACATCAAATATAGTGAATTGTACAAGATTTTAACCATTCTCTATAACAAAAAGTGTGATATAATAAAAAATAATGTTATCTGTAAATGTAGTTAAAGGGAGAATTCAATGAAAGCTAGTGGAATATTGTTACCAATTTTTAGTTTACCGTCGTCTTATGGAATAGGATGTTTTTCAAAAGAAGCGTATGATTTTGTTGATTTTCTGGCAGATTCAGGACAGAAATACTGGCAGATTTTACCTTTGGGAACCATAGGAGCGGGGAATTCCCCTTATCTTTCTTTTTCAAGTTTTGCAGGAAGTACATTATATATAGACCTGGAGCAGCTTGTAGAAGAAGGATTATTAACGAATGAAGAAATAGAAGAGTTTAAAGAAGAGAATACAGGTAAAGTTAATTATGATAATGTACATAAGAGCCGCAGGCTGCTTTTAAGAAAGGCCTATACCAGATTTAAGCCTGATACAGATTTTAAGAAATTTGTTGAAGACAATAAACATTGGCTGGATGAATATGATGCATTTATGATGGAACAGAAACCGGAATGTAAAGAAGGGTATTTTAAATTTGGCCAGTATGTCTTTTTGAAGCAATGGTTGAAACTTAAAGCCTATGCCAATGATAAAGGAATTGAAATTATTGGAGATTTGCCATTTTATGTTGCATTATCAGGGACTGCTTTTAAAAATCATAAAGAATTATTTAAAGTAACAGAAGATGGAGAGCCTTCGGTTGTTGGAGGATGTCCTCCGGATGCTTTTGCAAAAGATGGACAGGTATGGTCCAATCCTGTATACGATTGGGAATACCATAAGAAGACAGGCTATAAATGGTGGATGGAACGCCTTTCTCATAATTTCTTGTTATATGATGTACTTCGACTGGATCATTTTCGCGGTTTTGATGAATATTTTGAAATTCCTGCTGAGGATGAAACAGCAGTTAATGGAGAATGGGCAGCAGGTCCGGGATATGATTTCTTTGAAACAATGAAACAGGAACTGGGAGATAAAAAGGTTATTGCAGAAGATCTTGGCTTTTTAACAGATGGAGTCCATAAATTATTAAAGGATACAGGATATCCAGGAATGAAAATACTGGAGTTTGCCTTTGGTGCATGGGATGACAGTATTTACCTTCCGCATAAATATTCTGAAAACTGTGTGGTTTATACAGGTACTCATGATAATGATACTGTAGAAGGATGGTATGAGACATTATCACAGGATGATAAAAACTTTTTGGAACATTATCTGTCACATAGTACTATTGAACGCACAGGAAAAGTTAATCTTGATTTGATTTCTCTTGCTCTGGAAAGCAAAGGTGATATGGTTATCATTCCTTTACAGGATTATCTGGGACTTGGAAGTGAAGCACGGATTAATACACCATCTACTGTGGGAGATAACTGGGAATGGCGCGTTAAGACAGAACAGCTTACAGATGAATTGAAAGATACAATTTACACTTTGACAAAAAGATACAGAGGAAAATTCGAAGAAGCAACAGAAAATAATCAGTAGAAGAAATGGAAGAGACTCGAAAGGGTCTTTTCTTTTTAAAATGATTTGTCAAAAAAATAACAAAAATAGGTCTGGTATCCCATTTAATACTTGCCTTTTCGTATATACAGTGATATAGTACCACTTGGATGGTATTCTTGAAAGAAATCATACCGGTTATAATTAGAACATCACCTGACGAAAGTAGGTGATAATGTATGAAAGTAGGATTTATCGGGGCTGGCAAGGTAGGCTGTTCCCTTGGAGATTACTTTGTACACAATGATATTCCCGTTGTGGGATTCTATAGTCGCACACAAGCATCAGCAGGTGAAGCGGCAGAACAATGCAATACAACACATATTGGCAGGATTGACAAAATGTTAACAATGTGTGATGTTCTTTTTCTAACGGTACCAGACGATGCGATTGAAGGAGTCTGGAAACAGATTAAAACTTTTCCGATAAGAGGAAAGTATATCTGTCACTGTAGCGGATCTTTAAGCTCCGCTGTTCTTTCTGGGATTGAAGAAACCGGTGCATACGGTTATTCTATTCATCCAATGTTTCCATTTAAAAGTAAGAAAACTGCATATGATGACCTGAAGCAGGCACTGTTCACGGTTGAAGGTGATAAAGACCATATGGAAAAGCTTCTGAAAATGCTGCATGAATGTCCAAATACATTTGTACCAATGCAAAAAGAAGACAAAGCAAGATATCATGCGGCTGCGGTATTTGCATCAAACCTGATGGTAGGACTTATAAACCAGTCCATGGGACTTTTAAGCAAATGCGGATTTAGTAAAGAAGAAGCACTATGTGCCATTAAGCCTTTAGCATTACAAAATCTCAATAATATTTTTGAAACAGGTACCATGAAGGCTCTTACCGGACCGGTAGAACGTCATGATCTGGGAACCCTGGAAAAACATTTAGATGTGCTTGATTCTCAGGAAATGGATACCTATAAGGCTTTGACGAAAGAAATCATTAAAATTGCAGAGGATAAGCATCCGGAAACAGATTATGCAGATATGAAGCAATTATTGGAGGAAGAAAAATGAAACAAACAGTGAGTACCTTACAAAAAATGAAAGATAACGGTGAAAAGATTTCCATGCTGACAGCTTATGATTATTCAACAGCAAAGCTGTTTGATGAGGCTGGAATTCATACAATGTTAGTTGGAGATTCTCTTGGAATGGTAATGCTTGGTTATGATTCAACAATTCCAGTAACCGTAGAAGATATGATCCATCACGGAGCAGCTGTTGTCCGTGGTGCAAAAGAGGCCCTGATCGTAGTAGATATGCCATTCTTGTCATATCATACATCTGTATATGATGCAGTTGTAAATGCAGGACGTATTATGAAAGAAACCGGTTGTACAGCTGTAAAGCTGGAAGGTGGAAAAGACGTATGTCCTCAGATTGAAGCAATCGTGAAAGCGCAGATTCCTGTTTGTGCACATATTGGTCTGACTCCACAGTCTGTAAATGCTTTTGGTGGATTCCGCGTACAGGGGAAAAGTGAAGCAGCAGCACAGGAATTGATTGAAGCAGCTCTGGCTGTAGAAGCAGCAGGTGCATTTATGGTTGTTTTGGAAGGAATTCCTGCAAAACTGGCATCTATTATTACAGAGAAACTTCATATTCCGACTATTGGAATCGGCGCAGGAGCAGATTGTGATGGACAGGTTCTGGTATATCAGGATATGTTATCTATGTATGGAAATTTTGTTCCTAAATTTGTAAAACAGTTTGCTCAGGTTGGAGATATTATGAAAGATGCTGTTGCACAATATATGACAGAAGTGCAGGATGGCACATTTCCGGCAAAAGAGCACACATATGCCATCAGCGATGATATTATAGAAAAATTGTACTAGAAGTAATGAAATATAAGGAGAAATGCAATGAAAATTGTTGAAACAGTAAAAGAGGTAAGGGAACAGGTAAAGGAATGGAAGAAACAGGGACTGACAGTAGGACTCGTTCCAACCATGGGATATCTTCATGAAGGACATAAAAGCCTGATGGAAGCTGCAAGAAAAAACAATGATAAAGTAGTAGTCAGTATTTTTGTAAATCCAATGCAGTTTGGACCAACAGAAGATCTTGCAGAATACCCAAGGGATCTGGATCATGATGCAAAGTTATGTGAGGAAGTAGGAGTTGATTTGATTTTCCATCCGGAACCGGAAGAAATGTATGAAAAGGATTTCTGCTCTTTTGTGGATATGACCGGATTAACAGAAGGGCTTTGTGGAAAAACAAGACCAATCCATTTCCGTGGTGTTTGTACTGTAGTAAACAAATTATTTAATATCGTAACACCGGATAATGCATATTTCGGACAGAAAGATGGACAGCAACTGGCTGTGATCCGTCGTATGGTCCGTGATCTGAATATGGATATCAATATCGTTGGATGTCCGATCGTCCGTGAAGAAGATGGGCTGGCTAAAAGTTCCAGAAATACTTATTTGTCTCCGGAAGAAAGAAAAGCAGCACTGATCTTATCCAAAACCATCAAACTTGGAAAAGAACTGGCAGCAACAGAAAAGAATGCAGCAAAAGTGATCGCAGCAATGAAAGCGAATATTGAAACTGAGCCATTGGCGAAGATTGATTATGTGGAAGCAGTGGATGCAGTTTCCATGGCACCGGTTGAAACACTGGATGGAGAATGTATGCTTGCTATGGCTGTATATATTGGAAAAACAAGACTTATTGATAACACATTAATTAATGATTAGAATAAATAAGGAGAAAATCAGAAATGAATATTAGTATGTTAAAAGGAAAAATTCACAGAGCCACTGTAAAACAGGCAGAACTGGATTATGTAGGCAGCATTACTGTTGACCCTGTACTCCTTGAAGCTGCAGGCATCCTGGAATATGAACATGTACATATCGTAGATGTGAATAATGGAAGCCGTTTTGAGACTTATACAATTCCGGGAGAGCCTGGAAGTGGTATGATCTGTCTTAACGGACCAGCTGCAAGATGTGTGGCAACCGGAGATAAGATCATTATTATCGCATATGCTGATATGACTCCGGAAGAAGCAAAAACATTTGAACCTAAAGTTGTATTTGTAGATGATGATAATCAGATTTCACGTTGTACAAATTATGAAAGACATGGACGACTGGAAGATATGTAGGAGAAAAATATGTTAAAAGGGAAAACCGTTGTACTGGGAGTAACTGGAAGTGTTGCTGCATATAAGATGGCAAATGTGGCCAGCATGTTGGTAAAACGTGGATGTGAAGTCCATGTTATCATGACAAAAAATGCCACAAATTTTATTAATCCCATTGCATTTGAAAGCCTGACCAATACCAAATGTCTTGTGGAAACATTTGACAGGAATTTTCAGTTCCATGTTGCACATGTTTCTTTGACAGATAAAGCAGATGTTATGTTGATTGCTCCTGCATCTGCCAATATCATTGGGAAAATTGCAGGAGGAATCGCAGATGATATGCTTTCCACAACAGTGATGGCATGTAAAAAACCTGTCATTATCGCTCCGGCAATGAATACCAAAATGTATGAAAATCCAATCCTGCAGGATAACCTGGATAAATTAAGAAGATTTGGTTATGAAATCATTGAACCTGATTCCGGACATTTGGCATGTGGTACTACAGGTGCAGGGAAAATGCCTTCAGAAGAAGTACTTGTAGCTCATATTGAAAGACAGATCGCTATGGAAAAAGATATGAAGGGTAAAAAAGTCCTGGTTACAGCAGGTCCTACCATTGAAGCCATTGATCCTGTTCGTTTTATCTCTAATCACTCTTCAGGAAAAATGGGGTATGCAATTGCCAAGGCAGCAATGTTAAGAGGAGCAGAAGTCACATTGGTAACAGGAAAGACATCTTTAGAACCGCCAATGTTTGTAGATGTTGTTCCGGTTAACAGTGCAGCTGATATGTATAAAGCGGTGACTGAGAAAAAGGACCAGCAGGATATTATCATAAAAGCAGCAGCAGTTGCTGATTATACTCCGGCAGAAGTCAGTGATGAGAAAGTAAAGAAAAAAGATGCAGATATGAGCATATCTCTGGTTCGTACAAAAGATATTCTGGGAACATTGGGAGTTCAGCGGAAAAAAGGACAATTTTTGTGCGGATTTTCCATGGAAACTCAGAACATGCTTGAAAACTCCAGAGCGAAACTGCAAAAAAAGAACATTGATATGATCGTGGCAAACAATCTCAAAGAAGAAGGTGCCGGATTTAAGACAGATACCAATGTGGTGACTTTTATTACCAGAAATGAAGAAAAACAGCTTCCGAAATTAACCAAAAATCAGGTTGCAGATGAACTTTTAGATTATATTCTGAAACAGATGGAAGCATAACAATTGCAGGAAACTTCAATAGAAGATGTTTATAAAAATTAAATAAAAAATCGTACAAATTCTTTCTTTTTTTCTCCCCTATGGTAAAATATATGTATAGGACAGAAAGGGAGCAATTATAAGAATGAAAGCAGTGAATAAAGTTCGATTAATCTATTTGCCAGCGATTGTACTACCGTTTTTTGCAATGATAGTATCAATCGCTGCTTTAAGTGTAGGCTATGTGCGGATGACAGATACTGAAGTGACAGAAGATGCCTTTGAACGGGTCGTGAATCCGTTAAAGACTATGAATAATTCCACAAAAGGAATATTCAAAGAACTTGAAAAGAAGGCATTGATTCAGCCGGAAGTATTTGAAGACCAGAAATATCTGGAGATGATAAATCATAAGCTCTCAGATAAAGATTCCTATCTGATCGTCAGAAAGAATGGAAGTATTGTTTACAGAGGAAAAGCTGATAGTGATCCGGAACTGGAGACTAAACTGCCAGAGTACGGAAGTGGTGGAAGTGACCAGGACAGAGGCTTTTTCGTCGGAAAACCAGGGAATTATCTGGTAAAACAACAGGATTTTGAATATCAGGATGGTGGAAAAGGCTCTGTTTTTATTATGACAGATTTGGGAACAGTTCTTCCACGTTATAAGAATATGATCATACAGGTATTTTTTGCTGTTCTGGGAGTTCTTATTTTAACCAGCAGTTTTCTTTCTTGGTTCATGTATAAGGAATTTGTGGGACCGATTCGTCAGTTAAAGGCAGGAGCAGAGCGAATTAAAGATGGAAATCTTGATAATGACGTTGTGATATACAGCGGTGGTGAAGAAGTCAGAGAATTATGCGATGCCTTTAATGAAATGCGGGCAGAGCTGAAAGATTCTATTGATGCCAGAATGGTCTATGAAAAACAGAATCGTGATCTGATCAGTAATATTTCTCATGACCTGAAAACCCCGATTACAGCTATTAAAGGGTATGTGGAAGGTATTATGGATGGTGTGGCAGATACTCCAGAAAAGATGGATCGTTATATCAAGACCATTTATAACAAGGCAAATGATATGGATGTGCTGATCAATGAATTATCCCTTTATTCAAAGATTGATTCCAATATTATTCCTTATAATTTTGAAAAGATTAATATAAATGCATATTTTAAAGACTGCGTTGATGAAATCGGAGCTGATTTGGAACAGAAAGGAATGCTGTTTTCATATAGAAATTACTGTTCAGCTAACACCACAGTTACGGCAGATCCTGAGCAGTTAAAGAGGGTCATTAATAATATTATCAATAATGCGTGTAAATATAATAATAAGGCCAAAGGAAAGGTGAGTATTACTTTGACAGAATTTGACCGGAAAGTGCAGATTGAGATTAAGGATAATGGAATTGGAATTTCTAAGGAGGATCTGCCTCATATTTTCCGAAGAACTTATCGGGCAGATATGTCAAGAAATTCTGCAGGGGGAAGTGGCCTGGGATTATCTATATGTAAAAAAATCATAGAAGAACATGGTGGCGAGATTTGGGCAGAGAGTAAATTACGTGCCGGAACAACCATATTCTTTACATTGAATAAAGTGCTGGATAAATCAAAGGAGAATGAAAATGAGTAAAATTTTAATCGTAGAAGATGAACTTGCAATTGCAGAACTGGAGAAAGACTATTTGGAATTAAGTTCCTTCGAAGTTGAAATTGAAACAGATGGTAAAAAGGGTATGGAGATGGCATTGAAGAATGATTATGACATGGTCATTTTGGATATTATGCTCCCTGGAGTGGATGGATTTGAAATCTGTAAGCAGATTCGTGCTGTAAAAGAAATTCCAATATTAATGGTTTCTGCAAGAAAAGAAGAT
Organism: Anaerostipes faecalis; assembly: GCF_018982945.1. Classification (GTDB taxonomy): domain Bacteria; phylum Bacillota; class Clostridia; order Lachnospirales; family Lachnospiraceae; genus Anaerostipes; species Anaerostipes faecalis. Next base: position 117,241 of record NZ_JABRXE010000004.1, read on the forward strand.
ATTGATAAAATCAGGGGACTTGGCCTTGGAGCAGATGACTACATTACAAAACCATTTAGTCCAAGTGAGCTGGTTGCCAGAGTAAAAGCTCATCTGAATCGCTATCAGAGACTGGTAAATAATCAGATGGATGTAAATGATGTCATTGAGATTCGCGGATTGAAAATCGACAAAACAGCAAGAAGAGTTTATCTTAATGATGAAGAAAAAATATTTACCACCAAGGAATTTGATCTTCTGACTTTTCTGGCCAGCCATCCAAACAGGGTCTTTACAAAAGAGGAATTGTTTAATAAAATCTGGGATATGGAGTCACTGGGAGATATTGCAACCGTTACTGTTCATATTAAAAAAATCCGGGAGAAAATTGAGATGGATACATCAAAACCTCAGTATATTGAAACTATCTGGGGAGTAGGATATCGATTTAAAATGTAGGTATAGTTTATGAGAAAGAAGAAGATTGAAGTTTTATATAAAGATGAAGCAATTGTGGTTTGTGTGAAACCAAAAGGCATGCCTACGGCAAGTGACAAATCAGGAGATATGGATTTGCTTCATCAGCTAAAAAATCAGCTGTTTTTTGAAGAAAAAGGAACTAATGAACCGGAGTTATATGTGGTACACCGGCTGGATCGTCCGGTAGGCGGGGTTATGGTATTTGCCAGGACAAAAGAGGTAGCAGCTAATTTAAGCGAGCAGATCAGAAACCATCAGTTTCAAAAGGATTATCAGGCGGTATTAACAGGCTGGCTGCCTGAAGATGAAGGCACATTTCGGGATTTTTTATTAAAGGATGAACGTAAGAATGTTTCTAAGGTGGTAAAAGAGGGAACACCAGGTGCCCGTGAAGCTGTATTGGATTATGAAGTTATTGATATGATGGAATCCAAGAAGATGAAATACACTTATTGTCTGATTCATCTTCTTACAGGAAGGCATCACCAAATCCGGGTACAGACATCATCCAGAGGATTTGGCATATGGGGTGACACCAAATATAATCCATTGTTTCAGAAAACAAAGAAGAAATATAAAGAAATTGGATTATATGCCACAAGAATCAGCTTTTGCCATCCAGTTACCAATGAGAAGCGCAGTTTTAAGGTAGAACCTTCCGGAGAAGCATTTGAACTGCTTGAAATGACAGATTATTAGGAGCATGAAATTATTATGAGATTCAGACCATGTATTGATATTCACAATGGAAAAGTTAAACAAATCGTCGGGGGAAGCCTGCTGGATCAGGGGGACTGGGCACAGGAAAATTTTGTATCTGTGCATGATGGAGGATTTTATGGTAAACTATATAATGATAATAACTTAAAAGGTGGACATATTATTTTACTTAATGCAAAGGATTCAGACTATTATGAAGCTGATCGTGCAGAAGCAGTAAAGGCACTGGAAGCTTTTCCAGGAGGTCTGCAGGTAGGCGGAGGAATAACAGATGAAAACGCAGCTTATTTTTTAAAAAAAGGAGCATCTCATGTAATTGTGACGTCTTTTGTATTTGTAAATGGAGAGATTCGTTTTGACCGTCTGGATGCTTTGACACAGGCGGTTGGAAAAGAACATATAGTACTTGATCTAAGCTGTAGAAAAAAGGATGAAGGCTATTTTGTTGTAACGGATCGTTGGCAGAAGTTTACCAGAGAACAGCTTACAGTTGATCTGTTAAAGCAGCTGGAACAGTATTGTGACGAATTTTTGATACATGGAGTAGATGTGGAAGGAAAAGCCCAGGGAATTGATCAGAAACTAGTCAGTATTCTGGCAGAGTATCAGGGAAATCCTGTTACATATGCCGGTGGTGTACGTAATTTTGAGGATTTGGAAATATTAAAAAAATATGGAGAGAACCGCATTGATGTAACCATAGGAAGTGCATTGGATTTATTTGGAGGCACGATGAATTTTTCAGAAGTGTTGTCCTATTGCGGAAAATAGATGGAGGGTAATATAATGAAATTATTGTATGAAGCCAGTAATTTTACCATACAGGTACATTGGGTTGTACCATTTGCAATCTTAGGTTTTATTGGAGCATTACTTCTTCTTTTTGCCAAGAAACCTTTTTTTAAGCTGCTTTCAGCAGTTTGTCTGACTATTTGTGCTATTGCTGCATTGCGTTTTACTTTTGGCTATATGCAGATTATTCATACTTATAAACAGGGAAAATATCAGACAATTGAAGGTTATGTGGAAAACTTTGTTCCTGCTTCTGTTGGAGGCGAGGATAAGGAAGATATGGAAGAAGAAAGTTTTGATATCAAGGGTGTTCATTTTTCTTATGGAGACAGATTCATTAAGAAGTTTGGATACCATCTGCCATCCACCCAGGGAGGTTATATAAAAAGAGATGGTCAGTATTTAAGAATTGGTTATATTCAGACAGAAAAAGGTCATGTGATTGTTAAAATAGAAGAACGTAAATAAAAATGCCGGAATCTCATGGTAATGGAGATTCCGGTATTTTCTGTTAGGAATGTATTACTGTTTGCGCATATATTCTGCGCCCTTTTTTGCAAGCTTTGCACGAATACCTTTCTTTTCTGGTTCAGGTGGTGCAACATTACGAAGATTTTTGATACTTGTAATATAAATTCCACTTACAACAGCCTTAATTTCAGCCTTTACAGGAACATCATCAAAGATTGCTTCGTCACATAAAAGTGGAGTAATCTTAGGACCAATTTTAACTTTAACAATTGGTACTTTAGACATCTTTGCGCGCTTTGGAATATTGTCAGTAACCATTTTAGGAAAGCCTGCATCCATAATCTTCATACGTTTCTTGTCTATGACAAGCATGGAAACAGTCTGTGCCATCTCATCCAGCTGAGCTCTCTGCTCTTCCTGTTTCTTCTGCATTTTGTTACCATAGTAATACAGAATACCTAATATAGCAGCGATGATTATTCCAACGATTAAAAGAATTAACCATATTTTCATTATTCTTTTTCCTCCTGTTAAATTTTCAACATCCTACATTATATCATCTTTTGTTTCAATTGTCTTATGTTTTTTTCGCATTTCGATAATTTCTTCACGAATAAATGCACCAAGATGCTTTTGTGATGCACGATCTATTTCATCAGGATAAATTGGATCACCAAATGTGATATGAACAGTTGCAGGTTTTACAGTATAAAGCCGGTTGTTTTCCAGAATGTCTGCAGTTCCGGAGATAGCCATGGGAACAATAGGAACATTGGCCTTTAAGGCAGGACGAAGGCTGCCTTCTTTAAAGGCATGAGGATCATCATCCTGGCTTCTTGTTCCTTCAGGGAAAATTACCATGGAAAATCCATCCTTCAGGTATTGTGTTCCAACATTCATGGTTTTTAGACCTTCCTTTAAATTTTTACGGTCTAAAAACAGACAATTGATAAATTCCATCCAGTGACGGAGACATGGAATTTTTTCCATTTCTTTCTTTGCAAAAAAACCGGCACCGGTTGGAGTGGCAACGAATCCACATAAAATGTCATAATAACTGCTATGGTTTCCAACATACAGCACGGCAGTGTCAGAAGGAATTTTTTCTCTTCCCTCAACGATCAGATTTGTTCCAGCAAGACGCAGACAGCGGATAAAAGCATTCATAACCATGTGCTGAGCCATTTTGGAACGTTTATGTGACCGACCGGTTTTGTTCCAGTGGTTGAACAAAGGATACAAAGGTGCCGTTAATGTCAGGAAAAAAAACAGATAGATTATATCGGCAAAAAAACGAATCATTAGTTTCTCCCTTCAAATATTAAAAATATTTTAGAATTTAATTAGATTTCTGATCTAAAAGCTGATTCTTCAACTGATACAGAGGAACAGATAAATCAACGTAAACTTCCTGCGGATTCACAAGACGTCTGCTTTCGTCCCACAAAGAATTCAGTTCCTGTTGACAGTAGCTGCGAATCTCCATAACAGAAGGACTTTCGTAAAAACATTGTCCTTTTTTAAAAACTGGAACAAGAAGTTCCCTCATTTGGTAGGTTCCACCAGGAATTCTCAATTTTTTCCAGGTTGCCAGAGGATCAAAAATCACAAGATCACAAGATGGATCATAAACTTCATCAGAGAGGCATATTAAATCCCCACGAATTTTCCCGGTTTCTTTATCATATATTCTGAAAACAGTTTTATTTCCCGGATTTGTAATTTTTACAGGGTTTTCAGATATCTTGATTTTAGCAGTGAAATCAGGTTCGTCCTTATGTTTAGAAGCGGCAAGTTTATAGACACCTCCAAAAGCAGGACAGTCTGAGGATGTAATAAGTTTTGTGCCTACACCCCAGGATGTAATAGGAGCACCCTGATGGAGCAGACTGGAAATGATATGCTCATCCAGGTCTCCAGATGCTGCAATTACTGCGTCGGGGAATCCGGCTTCATCCAGCATTATTCTTGCTTTTTTTGTTAAATATGCTAAATCACCGCTGTCAAGACGTATTCCGTATCGTGCAGGAGTACGACCTTCCTCTTTAAGTTCGCGGAAAACGCGGATTGCATTTGGTATTCCAGAACGTAAAGTGTCGTAGGTATCAACCAGAAGAGTACATGCCTCAGGATACAAATCTGCATAGGCACGAAAGGCAGTATATTCATCATCAAAGCTCATAATCCAGCTGTGGGCATGAGTTCCAAGAACAGGAACATCAAACAGTTTACCGGCAAGAACATTGGAAGTTCCATCGCAGCCGCCAATCATAGCGGCTCTTGCACCATATGTTCCGGCATCAGGACCCTGGGCACGGCGTAACCCGAATTCCATAATTCCTTTGCCGCCGGCAGCATAGACAACTCGGCTTGCTTTGGTAGCAATAAGACTTTGATGATTGATGATATTTAACACTGCAGTTTCGATCAGTTGTGCCTCCATCATCGGGGCGACAACTTTTAACAGTGGTTCCATAGGAAAAACTACAGTTCCCTCAGGAATTGCGTAAATATCTCCGCTGAAATGATATCCTGCAAGATATTCAAGAAAGTCTTCATCAAAAATCCCAAGTCCGCGAAGGTAATCAATATCTTCATAGGAAAAAGACAGATTTTTGATGTAGTCAATAACCTGATCAAGACCACATGTAATTGCATAACTTCCGCCGGAAGGATTTTCCCGGTAGAATACATCGAATACGACAGTTTCATCGTTTTTGGTTTTAAAATAACCCTGCATCATGGTAAGTTCATAAAAATCTGTGAGCAGAGTAAGATCATGTATATCCATGACAACTCCTTTATTAAAAAATTGACGAATTTTGTTATCCTTCAATATTATATCATAGTCCGACAGAATCCAACAATGCTATTCTGCAAGTTCTTCGTTCATAATTCGGATGAATTCTTCCATGGCTTTATCTTCATCATTACCAGAAACAGATAAAATTATTTCATCGTTACAGCCGACACAGGCAGTCATAAGTGAAATTGGATTGCATACATCAAAACAGTTTCCGTTAAAAGTCATTGTAACAGTAGAATCAAATTTCTTTGCTGCGGCGGCCAAAGTAGTACATGGGCGTGCGTGAAGCCCCTGAGGTGATTTAATGATAAATGAATGTGATTTCATAGTAATTCCCCTTTCATATTTTTTCTTATTGTAACATAAAATAGTAAGACGGACAAAAGGGGGATAGAAATGAGGCACAGAATGATGTATGTTCTTTTTCTTGGATTTTTATTTATTACAATTCCATATTTAATAACAGTATCAATGACAGTAAAAAAGAATAAAATAGTAGATTTTCAGACATATAACAGTAAATATAAGATTATTTCCCAGAATAAGGAAACAGATCTTGAAACATATCTTTTAAGAATTCTTCCGGGACAGATTTCCATGGATTATAAGGAAGAAACATTGAAAGCTCAGGTAGTAATACTTCGTACAGATATTATCAGACGGATGGGAAATCAAAAAAAAATTCAGGCAGAAAAACTGCCATATGAGGAGAAAGATAATCTGGAATTAAAGGAAGCATTAGGAAATAGAAAATACCAGGCAATGGATCAGTTAAGAAAAAGAGTTGTAAGTAATACTCTTGGGAATGTTATAACTTATAAAGGAACATTAATAGAACCTTATTATCATGGGGTAAGTGTTGGAATGACATTAGGAGCAGAAGAATGGATGGGGAAGAAAATTCCTTATTTACGGTCAAAGGACAGTCTAAAGGATGTTGAAGCACCGGATTATATAACTGTGGAATTATTTACATATGGAAAGATTGGGGAAATTTTAAAAGAAAAAAAGGGAATCGAGATGAAAATGGAAGATCTGAAAAAAAGAATCCTTATTAAAAAGACCACAGGAAATGGATATGTAAAACAGGTTCAGGCCGGGACATTAACAATATCAGGTGAAAGATGGGCAGAATGGTTTCATCTGGCATCCAATAATTTTTATTTAGAGCCATATGATGGAAAACTTCGGATTATTTGTCTTGGAAAAGGAAATGGACTGGGAATGAGTCAGTATGGTGCCAATGAAATGGCAAAAAGAGGAGAAAAGTATCAGAGAATTTTAAAATATTATTATTCAGGTATAAAAATAAAAAGCTTGTATGAATAAACTTCAAAGAATAGGCAAAACTATTTTTGAGGTGATGAAAATGAAGAAGATGAACAAAGATAATCCATTGCCGCTGCGTAAATATTACAAGGCTATGGTAGCAGTTTTTGTTTTATTTTTGGGAGTTATGGCGTATTACAGCGTCCAGTTTAAAAACAAGAGAGAACTGGCTAAGCAGGAAGTGAAACTGGATCAGTCAGTGGATGTGGACAATAGCGCAACTCAAGGAACAACAGAAGTGACAACGTCATCCTCTGTTACAGATGAAAAAAAAGAAAAAACAAAAACTACAGAAACTATGCAGCAGACAGTTTCCTATAATGGGAAAACGAAACTATCCTGGCCTTTAACGGGAAATATTATTTTGCCATTTAGTGTTGATGCTACAATTTATTTTGAATCCTTGGATCAATATCGAATCAGTAAAGGAATTTTGATCGAAGCAAAACAAGGAGACAATGTAAAAGCAGTGAAACAGGCAAAAGTGGCAGAAATAGGGAAAACAGCAGAATATGGTCAGACAGTATTATTGGATTTGGGAAACGGATATACAGCTTTATATGGTCAATTAAAAGATCTTCAGGTAAAACAGGGAGATACAGTTGAGACAGGGCAAATTATTGGAAAAGTTGCGCTCCCGACAGATTATTATACTCTAGAAGGAACAAACTTATATTTTCAGATGGAAAAAGATAAAAAGCCGGTTGACCCGGGAAAATATTTGGAATAAGATTTGTATAAAGAAGAAATCTATTTGGTTAATAAAATGACAGAGCAGGAAAAGCCGCCGGTAAGCTGGCGGTTTTTTCTTTTTCTGGCAGGAGGAAATGGAATGGAAAATTATACATATATAGTACGATGTAAGGACGGGAGTCTTTATACTGGATGGACAAATGATATAGAACGGCGATTAGAAATGCACAATCAGGGAAAAGGAGCTAAGTATACAAGGGGAAGAAGACCGGTTAAGCTTATTTATCTGGAAAAATTTTCAACCAGAGAGGAAGCTATGAAAAGAGAAGCAGCTATAAAAAAACTTAAGAGAAAGGAAAAACTCCTGCTGATACAAGAATATCAGCAGGAGAAAGAAAAGTAATTAATTATAGAAGAAACATTACAATCATATGGCAGGCACTTCCACCCATAACAAATAAATGAAAAATTTCGTGTAAACCAAAATTTTTCCAGTGATTTTCAAACCATGGAATCTTTAATGCATAAATAACTCCACCAATGGTATATATGATTCCACCGGCAAGAAGCCAGCCGAAAGAGGCATGTGAAAGGCTGTGAATAATTGGTGCGATGGCAATAATACAAAGCCATCCCATGGCAATATACATAACAGACGAAAGCCATTTTGGGCATCCTACCCAAAACATTTTAAAAATAATTCCTAAAAGAGCAATAAACCATATAACAGTTAACAGACCATAACCAAGGCGGCCTCCAAGAGCAATGGTACAGATCGGAGTATAGGAACCAGCAATCAATACAAAAATCATAGCATGATCAAGTCGCTTCAATCGTTTATTAATTTTTTCAGAAATGTTAAAGGAATGATAAGCAGTACTGGCACCATAGAGTCCAATCATACTTAAAGTAAAAATAACCAGTGAAATAATTCGAATATAATCACCTGTAAAAAGATTTTTTATAATTAATGGGACAGAAACAATAGCAGCCAAAATCATTCCGATAAAATGAGTAATGGCACTGCCAGGATCTTTTAGTTTGTTCTGCATGAAAAACACCTCCATAAAATAGTACTCTTAAATATTATATGTAGTATTAAATACTACATGAGCTTTCCTATAATACTAAACCTATTTCTTTTTAAAAGCAAGGATTTTTTTAAATATAGCAATTAACCAGGTTCCATATTGACAAAACAGAACTTTTTTATTAAAATAAAAACAGTAATAATTATTATTATGAAAGGAGTAGCCTATGCAGCCAGCAATAAAAAGAAGCAAACAAAGAGATGCTATCGTTGCATTTTTGATGAATCGTAAAGACCATCCGACTGCTGATATCATATACATGAATATTAAGAAAGAGTTTCCTAATATTAGCTTAGGAACAGTATATAGGAATTTGGCACTACTTTCAGAACGAGGAGAAATTTTAAAGATAAGCTATGAAGATGGAGCAGATCGTTACGATGCTCAGACAAAGCCTCATTATCATTTTATATGTAAGAAATGTGGAGCAGTGATAGATGTGGAGATGGATTCCATAGAACGTCAAATCAAAGAACTGGTAGATGAAAAATTTTCAGGTCAGATAGACGAATGTGTTACTTATTTTAAAGGAATCTGCGAAAAATGTCAGAATTAAGTTTTGAGAAAAAAATCAAAAAATTATTGACAAGTGTTTGAAGCAATGATATGCTTAAAACAGAAAAGCAGTAATAATTACTGTTATTAACAAAAGAATACTAATTAATTATGATAAAAAGAAAAGGAGAATAACATTATGGCAAAATGGGTTTGTACAGTATGTGGATATGTTCATGAAGGAGATCAGGCACCTGAAAAATGTCCAGTATGTGGAGTACCAGCTGATAAATTTAAAGAACAGGTTGGAGAAAGAGAATGGGCAGCTGAACATGTAGTAGGAGTAGCAAAAGGAGTAAGCGAAGATATCATTGCAGACTTAAGAGCAAACTTTGAAGGAGAATGTTCAGAAGTAGGAATGTACCTTGCAATGGCAAGAGTAGCACACAGAGAAGGATATCCTGAAATTGGATTATACTGGGAAAAAGCAGCATATGAAGAAGCAGAACATGCAGCAAAATTCGCAGAATTACTTGGAGAAGTAGTAACAGACAGCACAAAGAAAAACCTGGAAATGCGTGTAGATGCAGAAAACGGGGCAACAGCAGGAAAATTTGATCTTGCAAAACGTGCAAAAGAAGCAAACTTAGATGCAATCCATGACACAGTACATGAAATGGCAAGAGACGAAGCACGTCACGGAAAAGCTTTCGAAGGACTGCTTAAGAGATACTTCGGTTAATCAGAAACCTTGTAAAATCAATATTTTTAAAAAATTCAGGGTATGTCAGAGAAATCTGACATACCCTTATTTTTTCTATACGAGTGTTTACATAAATTATTCAGGATTCAATATATTTTTCACTACATCTGCATCGCTTAGATAGACCATTTTGGAATCCTTCAATTTTACATAGTAATTCTTTTTGTCTTTATCGTTTTTTCCAATATAAAGTGTCAGGTTTTTCTTTTTGCTGGTATCTGTATCTTTATAAGAAATTTCTACAGATATACGCGAAGCTGCATCTAATCCATACTTAGAAAGTTCATTGCCGCTGGCAGAGTAATCCTGACAGTCTCCAAATGTAAAAACTCCAAGGCCTCCGGCAATGCTGTCCAGACCGTTCTTTGAGCTGGAAGTATAGGTTGTTTTTTTGTCATTATTGTTGACAACAACTTTCGTAAGGTTTCCAGTACTTAAAGAAGGGAAAGTGTCTGTTTCAATCATATCATTTAAAGAAGAGGAAAGATTTGACAATATATTAGAAGAAACAGTGTAAATTTTAGATTTATCATCAACGGTGAAGTAATAGTTTTCTCCTGTAGCATTGCCGATGTAATAGGTTGCTTGTGCACCGTTTTTATCCTTTACTTTTATAGTATAGGAAGGCTGATCTAATCCATAATTAGAAAGACTGTCACCATCTTTTAATTCTCTTACAGCCTCTACATTTTGAAATTGAGATGCAAGCTCTTTTAAATAAGATTGAACGATGGGGTATTCTTTGTTTGATGTATAATACCAGGTTCCATTTTCTTTAGCAAAGCTTAGATTTTCGCCATTATTATAAGAAATGGATGTCAATGAAGACAGCTTTTTAATCCATATGATATTTTCAGATTCTTTTTTTTCAGATGAATGTTTCTGGTAAATGCTGATTCCGGTATAGAGGGCAAGAAGCCCTGCAAATACCAGAATTAAAATGGATAATGTTCGTTTTCTATTCATTAGCTGCCTCCTTATCTTCTGCGTCGTCTAAACCATACAACGAATCCACCAACGATCAGTGCAAGCGGAATGATAAAGATGATAAGAATACTAAAAGGTCCTGGATGGGCAATGGAATTATAAGATACTTCCAGGCTTTTAGGAGAAATTGAAATATTATCAGCATTATCAAGATTTCCGGTTACGGCATTTGTAAATAATGTCAGGTTTTCCAGAGATGAAAAAGAGCTGGTGACCTGTTCGTCAATAAGCATGTTACTTCCAAATACAGTCAAGCGGCTTTCTGCTTCAACTTTTTTTCCGTTACTGTTTTTAACAGTAACAGATTCCGTGGCAGTAGCTCCTAGAATAAATGAGCCCTGTTTCTGATTATCTTCTGTAATAGCATAGCCGTTTTCGGATGTTGTCATAAAAGATTCTGTGGTAATTATATCACGTGCAGGGTCTGTCTGGGTCATTCCTTTGGAGTTAATCATCAGAACGGAAGCTGAGCTGATACCGGATGCCATGTCACCGCTTACGGAAAGGTTTGGAACCAGATAATAGTAGTTTCCCTGATAGCAACGTTCTGTATCGGCAATATATCCATCGGCTACCTTAAGTCCATAGTCTTCCAGTAAACCATACAGATTATCCATATCTTTGTCAGTATACGCCATGAGGGTAACAACTTTTCCACCATTTTTCAGGTATTTAGACAGGACAGTTGTTTCATCTTTTGTTAAATCACTGGTTAAACCATTTAAAATCAGAAGATCACAATCTTCAGGAATGGAAGAAGCGGATAAAAGGTTTAACTCAGAAGTTGTGATCCTGGATTTTTCCAACAAGCTGGAGACGGATGAAGAAAGAGATGACTCACCATGTCCGGAAGTATAGTATGCCTTATATTCTTTTGTATTTGTTACATAATTTACAGCACTGGTCAGCTGCCCATCACCATCAAAGGAGGATGCGGAAGAAGAAGTACCATAGTATGATGCATCAGATACAAGAATATCATCAAATGAGATGGAAAGCTGTCGGTCAGTTTTGGAACAAGAGACGACAATGCTGTTTTCTTCAGTGTTATACTTAGTCAGTGCAGATGGATGAAGAACCGGGTCGATCCATTGTACTTTGATTTTTTCGGACATTCCAGCATATTTGTTTACAAATGTCTTGATTCTGTCATCTGTATTATCCTTTTCTGCAATAATATAAAATATTATATTACTATCCAGATTTTTCACCAGCTTGCGGCTTTTTGATGAAATTTCATAAATATTCGTGTCACTGATATCAATTTTTCTGATTTTTTCTGGTAACTGACCTATCAGCAGGTTTACTACTAGAAGGATTCCGAAAACAATGACACTTAAAAGAATGCTATAGGATCCTTTACGGGAACCGTTGGTTTGAAATAATTTTTTTAGTTTATCCATGTCATATTCCTCCTAACTCCATCGTCTCTTCTGAAAACTTTGTATGGTTAAGAATACAAAAAAGATTATGATGGAAATGTAATAGAAAAGTCCGCTAATATCAAAAATATAATTTTGTGCAAAGTTATAAAAAACATCTGTTAAAACAAGATGTTCCAATGTATTGGAAATCAGATTTTCATAAAGTGTTGACTTTGCAATATAAATACCAATTCCAGCAATCAGTCCTATTGCTTCAATTCCGCCGGCAATTACAGGATTTTTTGTAATGTAATAAACAATACCGGCAATAATGGTTATCAGAATTAGAATAATAATTAACCCGCTGAGGGCGCTGGTTGGCACATATGCAAGAAGATTATCCATCATATATAAGAAAAATAATACGCCACATGTGCTGACAGCTGCAATAATCAGGCTTTCTGTTAACGAAGAAAGAAACATTCCAATGGCAAAATAGACACATCCAAGCAGGAAAAATGCCAGAATAGATGAATAATCAACCAGAAGATGAGCGTTTCCCTGTAATTTTATTATGATTGGGAAAAGGCAGAAAATCAGACAAGGAATTCCGAAGACTGATATCATTGCAAAATATTTTCCCAGGATGACTTCTGTCAGTGAAACAGGAGAAGTAAGCCATAATTGTTCTGTTTTATGTTTCCGCTCTTCTGCAAAACATTTCATTGACAGCATTGGCACGCAAATCAAAAGCGCAAAAATAACACCGGAAAGTGAATATGAGAAGAATGGATAACCGCTGTTTAAGTTATAGACCATGAAATAAACTCCTCCAATAATAGTTACAAAGGCAGCAAAAACACAGCCTGTCATAGATGTAAAATAGGAGCGAAGTTCTCTTTTATAGATTGCTTTCATTTTTATTTATCTCCTTTCTTTTCTTCTGGACTCTGATCCGTTAATTCAAGGAAAATATCCTCCAGAGAAGCCTTTAGAATGTTGATTTTTGTAATAGGAATTCCCTTTGATGCAAAAGGAACAGAAATATTTTCACATAGAGTTTCAGCATTTTCTTTTGGCTCGATTATAAGATCACATGAGTTTTCTTTTTGCCCTGTCCAGGAAACAGTATGAATGCCGGAAATCGTGTCAAAAGTTGACTGAATGATTTCAGCGTCTGCTTTTATGGTAAGTTCAATAGAATCCTTTCCATGGGAGAGTTCTTCCAGCTGATCAGGTGTACCGCTGGCAGCAAGTTGACCTTTTGATATAATTAGTACGTAATCACAAATTTCCTGTACTTCAGCAAGAATGTGAGAACTAAGTATTACTGTATGATTTTTTGACAGTTCACGAATTAATTTCCGGATTTCAATGATTTGTTTTGGGTCAAGACCTACTGTTGGTTCATCTAAGATAATAATATCCGGGAATCCGATAATTGCTCCGGCAAGCCCTGTCCTTTGTTTGTAACCTTTGGATAGATTTCCAATCAGACGGCGGGATACATCATCAAGCTTAATCATGCTGCAGACTTTTTTGATATGTTCTTTTCTATCGGTTTTAGGAATCTTTTTTAATTCTGCAACAAAAGAAAGATATTCCATAACTGTCATATCAGGATACAATGGAGGAATTTCTGGAAGATAGCCAATGGATTTTTTAGATATCTCAGGCTCATCCAAAATACTATGTCCGTTAATCAGTACTTCTCCACTGTCTGCTCCAATATATCCTGTCATTATATTCATAGTTGTAGATTTTCCGGCTCCATTAGGACCAAGGAATCCGTATATTTTTCCTTTGTCAATTGTAAATGACAGATCATTTAAAGCAAGATGGCTGCCATATTTCTTTACAAGATGTTTTACTTCTATCAAAATACTACCTCCTTAAAATTAGCTTAGTTCGTTCTTACTTTAAACGTAAAAATAAAAGAAAATGTGATAAAAATATGATAATTTTGTGAACCCTTAAGAAAAGATATCCGCCATTGAATTCCATGACGAAAAATATTTAAAAATGTTGATGAAAATACTGGAAATGTACTCTTGGATAGACTTGCATATTTTAATATTGTTTCGTATAATATAGAAGTAATATAGCTAGAAAACTTGACAAGTAGTAGCAGAAAAAGGTATACTTTGAGAATCAAACTAATTATGTTGTATGAAGGAGAATGATTATGTTAGAAAAGATGAAAGAAATCATTGCAGAACAGTTAAGTGTGAATGAAAGTGAAGTTACATTAGAAGCATCTTTCAAAGATGACCTTGGAGCTGATTCATTAGACTTATTTGAATTGGTAATGGCTTTAGAAGAAGAATATGATGTAGAAATTCCATCTGATGATCTTGCAGAACTGAATACTGTAGAAGATGTAATTAACTACTTAAAAGACAAAGGTGTAGAAGATTAATATTTTGATGAATTGACTTATAACTTTGCGTTATAAGTCAATTTTTTGAAGTCGATATTTTGAAAGTCAAAATAATTTGCAAATTGGCGAGGTGAGATTATGGGTAAAATCGTATTTATGTTTCCTGGACAGGGAGCGCAGTATGTGGGAATGGGAAAAGATTTTTATGATTCTTTTTCCTGCAGCAAGGAAGTATTTGAAAAAGCCAATGAAGTTTTGGATATTGATGTAAAGAAATTATGTTTTGAAGAAAATGAAGATATCAATATTACGGAATTTACACAGGCAGCTATGGTTACATCCAGTGTGGCTATCTTAAAGAAACTGGAAGAGATGGGGCTGAAACCGGACATGACAGCTGGTTTGAGTCTTGGAGAATATTGTGCCTTGGTTGCCAGTAAAGTTATGAGCTTTGAAGATGCTGTGAAAGTTGTACGCCAGAGAGGAATTCTTATGCAGGATACAGTTCCGGCAGGAGAGGGAGCCATGTCTGCAGTTCTTGGAATGAAAAAAGAGGAGATTGAGGCGGTTTTACCAGGTGTTGAAGGAATTGTGACAATTGCAAACTATAATTGCCCTGGACAAATTGTTATATCAGGAGAGACATCAGCTGTTGCCAAAGCGGGAGAAGCATTAAAAGAGGCAGGTGCCAAACGTGTTTTACCGCTGAAAGTCAGCGGACCATTCCATTCACCAATGCTTCAGCCAGCAGGGGAAAAACTTCTGGAAGTACTGGCTGATGTGGAAGTGTGTGATTCGGAAGTTCCATATGTATCCAATACAACAGCGGAATTTGTAACATCAAAAGATGATGTGAAAGAGCTGTTAGGAAAACAGGTTTATTCTTCTGTTCGATGGGAACAATCTATAGAAAAGATGATCCAGGATGGAGCAGATACATTTATTGAAATAGGACCAGGAAAAACTTTATGCGGATTCATGCGAAAAATAAATCGTAATGTAAAATCAATCAATATTGCAAAAGTTGAAGATTTGGAAAAGGTAAAGGAGATCTTGGAATGTTAAAAGGAAAAATTGCAGTTGTAACTGGAGCAAGTCGCGGAATTGGAAAAGAAGTTGCATTAACTCTGGCAGGATATGGAGCAACCGTAATCGTGAATTATTGCGGATCTAAGGATAAGGCTGAGGCTGTGGTAGAGGAAATAACATCCGCAGGCGGAACAGCAAAGGCATATCAGGGAGATGTGTCTGATTTTAATGTAGCAAAAGAAATGATGACTTCTGTAAAGAAAGAATTCGGATCTGTTGATATTCTTGTGAATAATGCCGGTATTACAAAAGATAATCTGATTCTTAAAATGAGCGAAGAAGAATTTGATAAAGTAATTGAGGTCAATTTGAAAGGTGCTTTTAACTGTATGAAACACGTTTCAAGAATTATGCTGAAACAAAAATATGGACACATTATTAACATGTCTTCTGTCTCAGGAGTTATGGGAAATGCAGGTCAGGTTAATTACTGTGCATCTAAAGCGGGAATTATCGGTATGACAAAATCTCTTGCAAGAGAACTTGGCTCTCGTGGAATTACAGTAAATGCAATAGCTCCAGGATATATTCAGACAGAAATGACAGAAGTTTTACCGGATGAAGTGAAAGATAGTATTTTAAGTACAATTCCATTGAAGAGAATGGGACAGACAAAAGACATTGCAGAGACAGTTGCATTTCTGGCATCTGACAAAGCTGCATATATTACTGGACAGACCATCAGCGTAGATGGCGGAATGGGAATGTAAAGGAGAAAGACATGAAAGAAATGAAAAGAGTTGTCGTTACCGGTATGGGAGCTATTACTCCGTTGGGAAATAGTGTAAAAGATTTCTGGAGCGGTATCAAGGAACAGAAAATCGGGTTTGCTCCAATTACACATTTTGATGCTAGCGAATATAAGTCTCATCTGGCGGCAGAAGTAAAAGATTTTGATCCAAAAGAATATATGGATCGAAAAGCAGCAAGACGTATGGAATTATTTTCACAGTATGCTGTTGCGGCTACAAAAGAAGCAATCGAAGATGCAGGACTTGATCTGGAAAAAGAAGATGCAACAAGAATCGGTGTATCTGTCGGATCAGGAACAGGAAGTATCCAGACAGTGGAACAGACAACAAAAACTCTGGAGACAAAAGGACCAAATAGAGTAAAACCACTGGTAGTACCAATGATGATTTCAAATATGGCAGCAGGAAATGTTTCTCTGACATTTGGACTTAAAGGCAAAAGTATCAATGTTGTGACAGCATGTGCAACAGGAACTCAGTCTATTGGAGAAGCATATCGTTCTATTCAGGTGGGAGAAGCCGATGTAATGGTTGCCGGAGGAACAGAAGCAGCGATTACACCTGTAGCAGTTGGAGGATTTGCTGCACTGACAGCATTAAGTGGTTCTGACGATCCTGAAAGAGCATCTATTCCTTTTGATAAAGAACGTGATGGATTTGTTATTGGAGAAGGTGCAGGAATCGTTGTACTGGAAAGTTTAGAGCATGCACAGGCAAGAGGTGCTGAAATCCTTGCGGAAGTTGTAGGATACGGTGCTACAAGTGACGCTTATCATATTACTTCGCCAGCAGAAGATGGTGAAGGAGCTGCAAGAGCAATGGAATTTGCCATGAAAGAAGCCGGTGTAAAACCAGAAGAGATCGATTATATCAATGCACACGGAACAAGTACTCATGCAAATGACCTTTTTGAGACAATGGCAATTAAAAAGGCTTTAGGAGATCATGCTTATGAAGTGAAGATCAGCTCTACAAAATCTATGATCGGACATGGACTTGGAGCAGCAGGAGCCATTGAATTTATTACATGTGTAAAATCTATTGAAGAGGATTATATTCATCCAACAGTTGGATTAAAAGTTCCAGATGAAGAGTGTGATCTGGATTATACATTAGAACCGGTTACAGATCGTAAGGTGAATTATGTTTTAAGTAATTCTCTTGGATTTGGTGGTCATAATGCAACACTTCTTGTAAAGAAGTATGAGGGTTAGGAGGATTTGTATGAAAATCGAAGAAATGAAAGAACTGATCCAGGCAGTATCAGAAGCTAATGTTGATGAATTTGAATATGAAAATGACGATTTTTCTATTAGAATTGCTAAAAATGAAGCGAAAGTTGTTACTGCAGAAGCAATTCCTGCACCAGCTGCTGCACCAGCTGCAGTTCCAGCAGCACCAGAATCAGATCAGAACGATACAAAGATTGAAGGAAATGAAGTGAAGGCTCCATTGGTGGGGACTTTCTACGCTGCACCTTCTGAAGGAGCAGAACCTTTCGTATCTGTTGGAGATACTGTAAAGAAAGGTCAGGTTATCGGAATCGTAGAAGCAATGAAACTGATGAATGAAGTGGAAAGTGAATTTGATGGAACTGTTGCAGCAATTCTTGTTGAAAACGGTGAAATGGTTGAATATGGACAGCCGCTGGTTGTGATTCAATAGAAAGGGTGGCTTTATATGTTGGATATTAAAGAAATAATGAGCATTATTCCTCACAGAAGTCCGTTTTTGCTTGTGGATCGTGTGGAAGAAATGGAAGTAGGGAAACGTATTGTTGCTAAAAAATGTGTCAGCTATAATGAACCATTTTTTACTGGTCATTTTCCTCAGGAACCCGTAATGCCGGGAGTTCTGATTATTGAAGCACTGGCACAGGCAGGAGCAGTATGTGCACTTTCAGCAGAAGAAAATAAAGGGAAAATAGCTTTCCTTGGGGGAGTCAACAAAGCAAAATTCCGTGGAAAAGTAGTACCGGGAGATGTGCTGACACTGGAAGTTGAAATGGTTAAGATAAAAGGACCTGTTGGTGTTGGAAAAGGGACAGCAAAGGTTGACGGAAAAGTTGTTGCATCTGGTGAAATCACATTTATGATTGGATAAGAGAGGGTGTATCTTAATGTTTAAGAAGATATTAATTGCAAACAGAGGAGAAATTGCTGTTCGTATTATCCGTGCGTGCCGTGAAATGGATATTATGTCTGTAGCGATTTGTTCAGAAGCAGATAAAGATGCATTACATGCACAGCTTGCTGATGAAACTGTATGTATCGGGCCAGCACCGGCAAAAGAAAGCTATCTTGATATGGAAAGAGTTGTTGGTGCAGCGATGGCAGTTGGTGCTGATGCAATTCATCCTGGATTCGGATTTTTATCTGAAAACAGTAAATTTGTCAGAATGTGTGAGAAATGTAATATAACATTTATAGGACCATCAGCTGAAATTATCGATAAAATGGGAAATAAGTCAGCTGCAAGAAAGACTATGATGGATGCAGGAGTTCCAGTCGTTCCGGGAACAAAAGATGCGGTATATGAAGCAGAAGAAGGACAGAAAATTGCTGATGATATGGGATATCCTGTTATGATAAAAGCTTCTGCCGGAGGTGGCGGAAAAGGAATGCGTGTGTGCTATTCTTCAGAAGAATTTGTACATACATTTGAAACAGCCAAACTTGAAGCGGAAAATGCTTTTGCTGATGGAACCATGTATATTGAAAAATATATTGAGGATCCAAGACATATTGAATTTCAGATTCTTGCAGACAAATTCGGTAATGTTGTCCATTTAGGTGAACGTGACTGTTCCATTCAGAGAAGACATCAGAAACTGATTGAAGAATCACCATCACCTGCAATTGATGCTCAGCTGAGAGAAAAAATGGGAGAAGTAGCAGTGCGTGCTGCAAAGGCAGCAGGATATTACAGTGCTGGTACTATTGAATTTCTCAAGGATAAGCATGGAGAATTCTACTTTATTGAAATGAATACAAGAATACAGGTTGAGCATCCTGTTACAGAGTGGGTAACAGGAATTGATCTTATCCGTGAGCAGATCCGTATTGCAGCAGGTCAGCATCTGACCTACAGTCAGGATGAAATCCAGGTTCGCGGACATGCCATTGAGGTTCGAATCAATGCGGAAGATACAGAGCATAATTTCCGTCCAAGTCCTGGAACTGTAACAAATGTTCATTTTCCAGGTGGAAAAGGTGTACGAATTGATTCAGCACTGTTTTCAGGGTATGAAATTCCGCCATATTATGATTCTATGGTGGCTAAATTGATCGTATATGATAAGAACAGGGAACTGGCATTAAGAAAACTTCGAAATGCATTGGGTGAGCTAGTTCTTGAAGGAATCAAGACAAATATTGATTACCAGTATGAGATCATTAATAATAAAGATTTTCTAGAAGGTAATGTTGATACAGGATTTATTGAGAGATTCCAGAAATCACTGGAAGAAAATGCTGAGAACTAGAGCAAGGAAAGCCAGGTGAGATACTATGTCATTAAAAGAGATGTTTAAAAAAAGGACGTTAACGCCTCAGGAGAAAAAACAGGCGGAAAAAATCCGAAAGGCAAAAGATACGTTATTGGAATTTCAGACTCCGGATGGATTGTTCCAGAAATGTAATGAATGTGGAAAACCGGTTTATAACGAAGATGTTATTGAAAATTACTATGTATGTCCATTTTGCGGAAGCTATTTCAGGATTCGGCCAAAGACAAGAATTGCAATGGTTTTGGATAAAGATACATTCCAGGAGTGGGATGAAAAAATGGAAACCAGTGATCCTCTTAAATTCCCAGGTTATAAGAAAAAATTAGAACGTCAGCAGTCAACTACAAATCTTAATGAGGCAGTGGTTACCGGAAGAGGTCAGATCTGCGGAAAAGATGTTGTAATTGCTGTTATGGGAGCAGATTTTATGATGGGAAGTATGGGAGAGGTCGTTGGTGAAAAAATTGCTCGAGCAGTAGAAAGAGCCACTGAACTTAGACTTCCGGTAATTATATTTACATGTTCGGGAGGAGCCAGAATGCAGGAAGGTATTATATCTTTAATGCAGATGGCAAAGACTTCTGCAGCTCTTAAGAAACATGATGAGGCAGGATTGTTATATATTACTGTTCTGACAGATCCGACTACCGGAGGTGTTACAGCAAGTTTTGCAATGCTTGGAGATGTAATTCTGGCGGAACCGGGCGCTTTGATCGGATTTGCAGGTCCAAGGGTTATTGAGCAAACCATAGGGCAGAAGCTCCCAGAGGGATTCCAGAGTGCAGAATTTCTGCTGGATCATGGATTTGTTGATAAGATTGTAGAACGTAAAAATCTGCGAAAAGTGTTAGCTACTGTGATAAGGAGTTGTGAGTATGAGCAATAATTTTACACCTTGGGAACGAGTTCAGATATCCAGATCTGCAGAACGTCCAACAAGCCTTGATTATATTTCTACGATTTTTGATCGTTTCATGTCATTACATGGAGACAGATTGTTTGGTGATGATAAAGCAATCGTAGGAGGTTTAGCTTCTATCGGTGGAAGACCTGTAACTGTTATAGGACAGCAGAAAGGTCGTTCAACAAAAGAGAATATTAAAAGAAATTTTGGTATGCCTTCTCCAGAAGGATATAGGAAATCTCTGCGATTGATGAAGCAAGCAGAAAAATTCCATCGTCCGATTATTTTGTTTGTTGATACACCAGGTGCATTCTGCGGAATTGAGGCAGAAGAAGGTGGTGTTGGAGAGGCAATTGCCAGAAATTTATTTGAAATGTCAAATATTAAAGTGCCGATTTTGTCTATAATGATTGGTGAAGGAGGAAGTGGTGGAGCCCTTGCCATGGCAGTAGGAAATGAAGTGTGGAGTTTAGAAAATTCTACATATTCTATTCTTTCTCCGGAGGGATTTGCAGCTATCTTGTGGAAGGATGGAAACCGTGCATCAGAAGCAGCAAAGGTTATGAAAATCACTGCCCAGGATTTAAAAGAACTGGGAATTATTGAGCAAATCATTGCGGAACCTGAACCTGCATCTGTTGAAAATATCATGGATATTTCTGAACAACTAAAACAGATGATTGGTGAGTTCATTTCAAAATATGATGAAAAGACACCAGAAGAAATTGTGACAGAGCGTTATGAGCGCTTCCGTAAATTTTAATGGAGGTTGTTTGTGAAAGAATTAAAAATAGGAAATCTTACAGCAAAAGTTCCGATTATTCAGGGGGGAATGGGGATTGGTATCAGTCTTAGTTCTCTGGCTGGAGCGGTAGCCAAGGAAGGCGGAATTGGTGTTTTATCAGCTGCACAGATAGGATATAAAGAGCCTGATTTTATGGAAAATCCTCAAAAAGCAAACTTAAGAGCTATTGGGAAACATATTGAGCGTGCAAGAGAAATTGCTGGTGGAGGAATCCTGGGAATTAACATTATGGCAGTAACAAAAAATTATGCTGCCTATGTGAAAGAATCCATTGCAAATGGAATTGATTTGATCATTACAGGGGCAGGGCTTCCGACTGAACTTCCCGCTATAGCAAAAGGAAGTGAAACCAAGCTGGTACCAATTGTATCTCCTGCAAAATCTGCCAGAGTTATTTTGAAAATGTGGGATAAAAAACATCATATAGCACCAGATGCAATGATTATCGAAGGTCCTAAAGCAGGAGGACATCTGGGATTTAAATATGAAGAACTGATGGATCCGCAGATTAATGAAAAACACGATGAGAATATTCGACAGATTTTAGAGATGGTAAAACCATATGAAGAGAAATATGGAAAGAATATTCCGGTTATTGTTGCTGGTGGAATTTCCGGCAAGGAAGAAATGCAGCATTATATGGATATGGGAGCTTCAGGTATTCAGATTGCGACTCCTTTTGTTGTGACAGAAGAATGTGATGCAAGTCAGGCATATAAGGATACATATATTAATTGTAAAAAAGATGATATTATAATCGTAAAAAGTCCTGTAGGCATGCCTGGAAGAGCTATTCGTAATAAATTTATGACAATGATACAAGAAAAAGGTCGGATCGCTCCAAAGCACTGCTATCAGTGTATGGAAAAATGTAATGTGAAAGAGACAGTTTATTGTATTTCACAAGGATTAATTAATGCTGTAGAAGGCAAAATCGATGATGCTTTGCTGTTTTGTGGCGCAGATGCATGGAAATACAATAAAATGACAACTGTAAAAGAAGTTATTGCAAGATATATTTAATTCAAAAAATGAGAATAGAAAAAGGATTCAGCAAAATTGCTGAATCCTTTTTCTATTCTCATTTTTTCTTATACTCTACAGATCTACAAGAATAACTTTAGTCATTTCTCTAATAGAATCGTATAGAGGTTTTGGCAGGTTACTATCGGTAATAAAATAGTCAATATCTCTCCAGCTGGCATATTGAATAAGGGCAGATGCACAAGCTTTGGAACTGTCTGCGATTACAACATTCAGTTTTGAATTGGGAATAATGGCCTGTTTAGTCTGTGCGTCGGAAAAATCAGATACAGCAGGTCCTTTATGCTGTTCAAATCCATTAGTTCCAAGGAAGGAAACAGCAACTTTCAGATTGTTGATAAAGTTTGTTGCCTGAAAACCTTCTGCAGACATATTCCCAGGATTAAGCTGTCCGCCTGTAATGATAGTTGTATTGTCACTGCCAATTAGTACATTTGCTGCACTTAAGGAGCAGGTTACGATGGTACATCCGGAACGCTGACTTAAAAGTTTTGCCATATGTACAATAGTACTGCCGGCATCCAGGTAGATAACTCCGGTTTGAGGAATAAACTCCAGTGCTTTTTCACAAAGCTTTGTTTTAATGTCAGCATCTTTGTTGATACGAGTTTCGATTGGAACTGTTCCGAATTCATAAATTGATGTAGCACCGCCGTGGCTTCTCTGGGCAGCACCGATTTCTGTCAGGTAGGACAGATCTCTTCGAATTGTTTCTCTGGAAACCTGAAATTGTTCGGCCAGCTGTCCGATTTTAACACTGCCATTATCATGCAGCAATTTCAAAATTTCTTTTTGTCGCTCAGCGGCAATTAATTTCCCCATTTTGAATCTCCTTCCTACAATTTCTATTTTACAATATGAAAATATATCAGTCAACGAAATAAATTCACAAAAACTCTCAAAAGTACAAAAAATGCCAACAAAAATATTGACAAATGTGGCAAGTGAAGTTAAAATAAAACCATAAAGCAACAAAACAGCACAAAACAACACAATGAAATTGTCCATAAGAAGGAGTTGGAAGTATGGAAGCCAAAAAATTAAAAATGATAACGGATGAATTATCAAAATATTCTGGAATGGTAAAAGAAGAGGAAATTCAGGCTTTAGCTGACGCTGTGGTAAATGCAGAAAAGATTTTTCTGGCAGGAGCAGGACGTTCAGGACTTGCAGCAAGAGGTTTTACAAATAGACTTCTGCACATGGGATTTGATGTACATTTTGTAGGAGAAATTTCCTGCCCTCCAATTAAAGAAGGAGATCTTATTATTCTTGGATCAGGATCAGGAACAACTAAGAGCTTAATTGTCATGGGCGAAAAAGCTAAAGGGGTTGGAGCTAAAATCGCAACTGTTACAATGTTCCCTGCTCATACTATAGGACAGATGGCTGATGTTATTGTAACTGTTCCCGGATCAACACCAAAAAAAGCAGAAGGAGAAAAGAACCTGGCAGAATCTGTTCAGCCAATGGGGAATTTGTTTGAACAAATGAGCTGGCTTACGTATGACAGTATTATTATGACTCTGATGGATAGACTGGGCCAGACCAGTGAAGAAATGATGGGACGACATACAAACTTAGAGTAAAAGGAGTAAATCAATGCAGAGATTTGTAAATGATCCGGATTATATTGTTGAAGATATGGTCAAAGGTTTTGTGAAAGCATATGATGATTTAATTGTCCGCTCAGAAAACAATGACCGGGTTGTAAAATATAAAGATGCACCAGTTGAAGGAAAAGTCGGACTTGTAACTGGAGGCGGAAGCGGTCATGAACCGGCATTTCTTGGATATGTAGGCAAAAATATGATGGATGCAGTTGCGGTAGGAGAAATTTTTTCTTCTCCATCGGCACAGGCCTTTTATGATGCATTTATGGAAGCAGATGCGGGAAAAGGTGTTGCCTGTCTTTTTGGTAATTATGCTGGTGATAATATGAATGTTAAAATGGCAGTGCGCATGGCAAAAAAGAAAGGTGTTACTGTTAAATTTGTTACTGCAACAGATGATGTGGCATCTTCTCCAAAGGAAACAAAAGAAAAGAGACATGGAATTGCCGGTGGTGTTTTCATGTGGAAAGTCGGCGGAGCTAAAGCTGCCATGGGTGCAGATTTAGATGAGGTTATAGAAACTGCACAGAAAGCAGTGGATAATACCAGAAGCATTTGTGTGGGTCTGGAACCATGTGCCATCCCGGCTGTGGGACATCCAAATTTCCAGATTGATGATGGTAATATGGAATTTGGTATAGGACATCATGGTGAGCCGGGTATTAATGTACAAAAACTGAAACCGGCAAAAGATATTGCAAGAGATATGGCTGAAGCAGTGGTTGCAGATTTAGAACCAGATAGTGGAGATGAAGTGGCTGTGCTGTTATCTGGTCTTGGAGCAACACCGGTTATGGAATTGTATGTCCTGTATGATCAGATCGAAGCATACCTGAAGGAAAAAGGACTTTCTATTTATAAAGTGTTTATTGGAGATTATGTGACTTCTCTGGATATGAATGGGGCAGCATTAACCGTGATGAAGCTGGACGAAGAGCTAAAGGAACTTTTGGATTATGAAGCAAAGTCACCGGGAATAGAAATATAAAGGAAATGTTTTTAGGAGGAAGAAAAAAATGAAAGCTGTACATTTTGGAGCGGGAAAAATCGGACGAGGATTTATTGCTGATTTACTGCATGATACCGGTTATGAGATCGTATTCGTGGATGTAAACGAAAAAGTAAATGAAGAACTGAACAAATACCATAACTACTATCTGTATGTTATTGAAGAAGATTATAAAAGAAAAGAAATTGATAAAGTATCTGCATTATCTCCGATTACACAGGGAGAAGAAGTTGCACAGGCAATCGTAGACGCAGATGTTGTAACAACTGCGGTTCTGGCAGATAACTTCCCTAAAATTGCAGGAAATCTCGCAAAAGGGTTAAAAGCAAGATTGGATGCAGGAAAAGAAAAGATAAATGTAATCCCTTGTGAAAATGCATTGTTCTGTGGTGATATGCTGAAAAAAGAAATTGTTGCTACAGGGATTATTTCTGAAGAAGAGTTAGAGAGTATTGCAGCAATTCCAAATACAGCCGTTGACCGTATGGTATTTGGGACAGATCGTGATGGAAGAGACGGAATAGAAATCGGTAAAGATCATGAATTGGCAGTGGAGGTAAATAAACTGACAGATCCGGAGAATCCTCCAATCAAAGGTGCAGAATATACAGATAATCTGCAGAAATTCCTTGAAAGAAAGCTTTATACTATCAACTGTGGTCATGCATGGTCTGGATACATGGCACATCTGATGGGATATGAAATTATTCAGGACTATTTTGCATCAGAAGAAAATGTAAAGATGACAAAAGATGTTATGTTTGAAGTGGCAGCGCTGCTGGAGAAGAAACATGGATTTACACACCAGGAAATGGCAGATTATATTGAATTTGCAGTAAACCGTTTCCTGACACCTGGAATCACAGATACAGTATCACGTATTTCCAGAGCACCAATCCGTAAGCTTGGACCAGAAGACCGTTTGGTAGGACCGGCAACTCAGTGTGAAGAAGCGGGACTTCCAAATGCCATGTTATTAAAAGGAATTGCAGCTGCATTCTTGTTTGATGTGAAAGAAGATGAGCAGTCTGTAGAATTACTTCAGTACGTTGCTGATAATGGAATTGAAAAAGCAATTCCTCATTATACAGGAATCGAAGAAGGAAGCAGAATGTTTAATGAAATTGTAAAGTATTACAATGAATTAAAAAAATAAAGTAAAAGATAATATAAAAAATGATTTTATAGAATTTTAGGAGGAAGAATTATGAAATTACAGTTAGCTTTAGATGAAATGAAAATGGATGCAGCATTAGAATTCATGGAAAAGGTAAAAGATTATGTAGATATTATTGAAATTGGTACTCCATTCTGCCTTGATTCTGGAAATAATGCAGTTGAAACATTTAAAAAAGCATTCCCTGATAAAGAAGTTCTGGCAGATTGCAAGATCATGGATGGGGGATATCTTGAAGCAGAAAATGCAATTAAAGCAGGAGCTGATTATGTAACAGTTTGTGCAGTAGCTGATTTATTAACAGTAAAAGGTGCTTTTAAAGCAACACAGGATTATGGAAAACAATTAGTTGTTGATATGATTACAGTTGAAGATATTCCTGGAAAAGTAGCAGAATTAGAGGAAGTTGGAGTTGATGTATTGGCTGTACATACTGGAGGAGATGCACAGGCTGTTGGAAGAGAACCAATTCAGGATTTAGAAGTAATGGTTCAGTGCGCTAAAAAATCTAAAATTGCGGTAGCTGGAGGAATCAACAGCAAAACAATCGATAAATATGTAGCCTTAAAACCGGATATTGTAATTGTGGGAAGTGCTATTGGACGTGCAGAAGATCCGGTAGCAGAAGCAAAAGCAATCAAAGAGGCTATGTTATAAGAGTCGGGAGGAAATTAAATTATGACAGAATGTAAAAATATTTTTGCGATTCTTGATGAGTTAAAAGAAAATGCAGCACAGATCAATGATGACGATTTAAAAGCTGTGGAAAAGCTCATTACAGAAGCAAACCGTATTTTCATCGGTGGTGCCGGACGTTCTGGATTTGCTGCAAGAGGATTCTCTAATCGCTTGATGCATCTTGGATATACGGTATATTTTGTTGGAGAACCAACGACACCATCTATTCAGGCAGGAGATTTATTAATTGTAGGTTCTGGTTCAGGAAATACAGCAAGTCTTGTGTCTAATTCCCAAAAAGCAAAAGAGCAGGGAGCTAAAGTCGCAACACTTACCATGTTCCCGGAAAATACCATCGGATCTATGGCGGATGCTGCGATTAAGATTCCTGGAGAAACTGAAAAAGTGAAAGGGAAAGGAAAAGCATCTGTGCAGGCTTCCGGTTCATCCTTTGAGGAATTATGCTGGATTACCTATGATGCAATGGTAATGGATTTGATGAAATTAACAAATCAGACAAATGAAGATTTGTTTAAACGTCATGCAAATATGGAATAGATTAAAATTACAGCAGCTGTTTAGGTAAAAAGAGATATTTGTATATTAGAGAGTGTTGTACTTCTGGTGCAACACTCTTTTCTCCCCGTTATTACGAGAAATGAAAGAGGTGGAATATATGAAGATACCGGTAAGAACTTTAGAGAATGGAGTAGAAATGCCATATCTGGGATTTGGAACATGGAAACTAAAAGGTGAAAAATGCTCAGAAATGGTTGCGTATGCATTGAAAAATGGTTATACAGCTGTGGATACAGCTCAGGTCTATCTAAATGAAGAAGCAGTGGGGGAGGGAATTCGTCAATCTGGTAAAAAAAGAAATGAATTTTTTATAACATCCAAAATAAGAAATCGTTTTCAGGGCTATGATAATACCATGTATGCAGTGGAGGCTTCGCTGAAACGATTTGGACTGGAATATCTGGATCTGTTTCTTATTCACTGGCCGGGAGAAGATAAATACGTGCCTACATGGAAGGCACTGGTGCGTATGTATGAGGAAGGTATGATCCGGTCCATTGGAGTTAGTAATTTTTATCCGGAGCATATGGAACAATGTGCACAAAACACAGGAATTATGCCGATGGTAAATCAGATTGAAATGCATCCATACTTAATGCAATATGAGATTGTAGATTATTGTAGAGAAAATAATGTATTTCCGGTTTCATGGAGTCCTTTGTCAGCAGGAGGAGAAGCAAGACGAGATCCTAAAACAAGTGCGGAAGGTCATTCAGGACATATAGCCAGCGGAAATGTGATGGAGGATCCGGTGATCAGAAAAATTGCAGAAACACATAAAAAAACACCGGCACAGATTATTTTGCACTGGCATGTGCAAAATGGATTTGGAGTTGTTCCAAAATCTGCAAATCCGGGGCGTATTCTTCAAAATAAAGATATATTTGATTTTGAGTTAACTAAAGATGAAATGAATCAGATACAGGAATTAACCAAAAAGCAGATTCGCATTGGAGATGATGGAAGAACTTATCGTTTCCCGTTGTTGAATGAAATGATTGAAGCAGGAAATGAACCGGAAAAAGACCGGTTTGGAAACTACTTATAATATATTTTAATCCTTTGCCTGTCAGGTGTGCAGGTGAAGGATTATTTTTAAATTTAAGATATATTGTATGATTCTAACTATTTCGTAATATTCGGTGAGAGAAATGAGTTTCTTCTATTATATATGTACTAGAAATCTGCTTTATTGTACTTTCTTTCATACATTCAAAAAAAGTGAAAAAAATTCTTGCATTTCCCTTTCTTTTCATATATAATCTAATCGTTGTGACCTTGATAGCGTTGAAGCGTGAGGTTGCTGTACCGGTAAAAGCCGGTGCAGGTTTTCCGTGGAGCAAATGTCAAGTTGTTAAAACTGGCGACAAGTCACTGTACGAATTACAATCTATTTATTTTTGCATGTATTCAAAAAGAATACTACAAATAGAGACGCAGTGTGTAGATTTCACGATACACACGGAGGAGTGTACAGTCACCACTTGTCGTGCTACAAGAAAATTATAGTGCGAAAAGGAGGCGGCTTTTTTTATGGCAGCAAGTCAGGTAATGAGAATTACATTGAAAGCGTATGATCATCAGTTAATCGATGCAAGCGCAAAGAGTATTATCGAAACAGTTAAAAAAACAGGATCTAAGGTGAGTGGACCAGTACCTATGCCAACTAAGAAAGAAATCATCACAATTCTTAGAGCAACACATAAGTATAAATATTCCAGAGAACAGTTCGAACAGAGAACTCATAAAAGATTAATTGATATTATTACACCAACACAGAAAACAGTTGATGCTTTATCAAAAGTAGAAGTACCAGCTGGTGTGTACATCGACATCAAGATGAAGACAAAATAAGTAATCCCGAAGGGTTATGAGTAGTGAGGTATCCCCTTAAGCTTGTAGCGTCTAGGATGATTACAACGTAACACGTTATAATCCGCTGTAGATTAATAGGAGGAACAATCAAAATGAAAAAAGCGATTTTAACAACAAAAGTCGGAATGACTCAGATCTTCAATGAAGATGGAGTGTTGATTCCAGTTACTGTATTACAGGCAGGACCTTGTGTCGTTACTCAGGTAAAGACAGTTGAAAATGACGGATACAGTGCAGTTCAGGTTGGATTTGTTGATAAAAAAGAAAAAGGAATCAACAAACCTCAGAAAGGGCATTTCGATAAAGCTTCTGTAACTCCAAAGAGATTTGTAAGAGAGTTCAGATTTGAAAATGCAGAAGAATATACAGTAGGTCAGGAAATTAAAGCTGACATCTTCGCAGCAGGAGATAAAATTGATGCAACTGCAACATCAAAAGGTAAAGGATATGCTGGTGGTATCAAACGTCATGGTTTGAAATCAGGTCCATCTGCCCATGGTTCTAAATATCATCGTCATGCAGGTTCCAATGGTATGGCATCTGATCCTAGTAAAGTATTCAAAGGAAAGAAAATGCCAGGACATATGGGAGCTGAAAGAGTTACAATCCAGAATCTGGAAGTAGTAAAAGTTGACGCTGAACAGAACATTATTTTAGTAAAAGGTGCTGTACCAGGACCTAAAAAATCTTTAGTAATGTTAAAAGAATCAGTAAAGGCATAGGTCTTTAAAAGAAAGGAGGACTATTTAAGATGGCAACAGTATCTGTGTTAAACATGGAAGGCAAAGAAGTTGAAAAATTAGATCTTAATGACAGCATCTTTGGCGTAGAAATAAATGAACATTTAGTACATCTGGCAGTTGTAAGCCAGTTAGCAAATAACCGTCAGGGAACTCAGAAAGCTAAAACACGTTCTGAAGTTCGTGGTGGTGGAAGAAAACCTTGGAGACAGAAAGGAACAGGTCATGCAAGACAGGGATCTATCCGTGCTCCACAGTGGACAGGCGGTGGAGTTGTATTTGCTCCAACACCAAGAGATTACAGCAAAAAGTTAAACAAAAAAGAAAGACGTTTAGCTCTGAAATCTGCTTTAACATCCAGAGTTCAGGAAGATAAATTTATCGTAGTAGATGAATTTAAATTCGACGAAATCAAAACTAAGAATGTTAAAAATATGTTAGACAGCTTCAATGTAAGCAAAGCATTAGTAGTAATGGGAGATAAGAATGATAACTTAATCTTATCTGCAAGAAACATTCCTGGTGTAAAAACAGCATTGACAAGCACAATCAATGTATATGATATTTTGAAATACGACACTGTAGTTGTTTCTAAGGAAGCAGTTGCAAATATCGAGGAGGTATATGCATAATGGCAGATATTAAATATTATGACGTTATCTTAAAGCCGGTTGTAACAGAAAAAAGTATGAATGCAATGGCTGAAAAGAAATATACTTTTTTAGTTCATCCATCTGCAACTAAATCCCAGATTAAAGAAGCAGTGGAAAAAATGTTCGAAGGAACAAAAGTGGCAAAAGTTAACACAATGAACAATGATGGTAAAACAAAAAGACGTGGAATGACTTTTGGAAAAACTGCTAAAACAAAGAAAGCAATCGTTCAGTTAACAGCAGAAAGTGCTGATATTGAAATTTTCGAAGGACTGTAAAATTTAGCAGCTAAAGACTATACGCAGTACAAGCGTGATAATAAAACAGATTTGAAAGGAGATCAACATGGGAATCAAATCATATAACCCATATACACCTTCTAGAAGACATATGACCGGATTAGATTTTGATACTATTACAAAATCAACTCCAGAAAAATCTCTGGTAACTTCTTTAAAGAAGAACGCTGGTCGTAACAATCAGGGTAAAATCACAGTAAGACACCGCGGAGGCGGATCTAGAAGAAAATATAGAATTATTGACTTTAAGAGAAATAAGGATGGAATTCCTGCTACAGTAACAGCAATCGAATACGATCCAAACAGAACAGCAAACATCGCATTATTAACATATGCAGATGGTGAAAAAAGATATATCATTGCTCCGAACAAATTAGCCGTTGGAACAACTCTTATGAACGGTCCGGAAGCAGAAATCAGAGTTGGAAACTGCCTTCCATTGGCAAATATTCCAGTTGGTACAGAAGTTCACAATATTGAAATGTATCCTGGAAAAGGTGGACAGTTAGTACGTTCTGCAGGTAACTCAGCACAGTTAATGGCAAAAGAAGGAAAATATGCAACACTTCGTTTACCATCTGGTGAAATGAGAATGGTGCCTGTAGTATGTAGAGCTACTATCGGTCAGGTTGGAAACATCGAACACGACCTTGTTAACATTGGTAAAGCAGGACGTAAACGTCATATGGGTATCCGCCCAACAGTTCGTGGTTCTGTTATGAACCCTAATGACCATCCACACGGTGGTGGTGAAGGTAAGACTGGTATTGGTAGACCAGGACCATGCACACCTTGGGGTAAACCTGCATTAGGACTTAAGACACGTAAGAAAAACAAACAATCTAACAAGATGATCGTAAGAAGAAGAGATGGTAAAACTGTTAAATAGTACAAGGAGGTAACTTATGGCTCGTTCACTTAAAAAAGGACCATTTGCAGATAAGAGTCTGCTTAAGAAAGTAGACGCTATGAACGAAGCAGGAGACAAAAGTGTTATTAAAACATGGTCTCGTCGTTCTACAATCTTCCCATCATTCGTAGGACACACAATTGCTGTTCATGATGGAAGAAAACATGTGCCAGTTTATATTACAGAAGATATGGTTGGACACAAACTTGGAGAGTTCGTAGCAACAAGAACTTTCCGTGGACATAAAGCTGAGAAAAAATCCGGAATGAGATAATCAAGTTTGGAAGGAGGTTTCATTTAAATGGCTAAGAAATACAGCAGATCTCAGTACAAAAAAGAGAGAAATGCAAACAAAGATACAAGACCAAAAGCTACATTAAGAAATGCTAGAGTTTCTACAACAAAAGCAGCTTTTGTATTAGATGCGATCAGAGGAAAAGACGTAGAAACAGCACTTGGAATTTTACTTTACAATCCAAGATATGCTTCAACATTAATTGAAAAATTATTAAAATCTGCAATTGCTAATGCAGAAAATAATAATGGAATGGACCCAGAAAACCTTTATATTGCAGAATGTTATGCAAATAAAGGACCTACAATGAAGAGAGTAAAACCTAGAGCACAGGGTAGAGCTTATAGAATTGAACATAGAATGAGCCACATTACACTGGTGCTTGATGAAAGATAGAAGGAGGCAAACATGGGACAGAAAGTAAATCCTCATGGTCTGAGAGTCGGAATTATTAAAGATTGGGATTCTAGATGGTATGCAGAAGATGATTTTGCAGATAATCTTGTAGAAGACGATAAAATCAGAAAATATGTAAAGAAAAAATTATATAATGCTGGAATTTCAAGAGTTGAAATCGAAAGAGCATCTGATAGAGTAAAATTAATTGTTTATACAGCAAAACCTGGAGTAGTTATCGGTAGAGGTGGAGCATCCATCGAAGAACTGAAAAAAGAAATCCAGAAGATGACAGACAAAAAGTTACTGATTGATGTTAAGGAAGTAAAAAGACCAGATAAAGACGCTCAGTTAGTTGCAGAAAATATTGCACAGCAGTTAGAAAATCGTATTTCTTTCAGACGTGCAATGAAATCCTGCATGCAGCGTACAATGAGAGCTGGTGCTTTAGGAATTAAAACAGCTGTTTCCGGACGTTTAGGTGGAGCAGACATGGCTCGTACAGAGTTCTACAGCGAAGGAACAATTCCTCTTCAGACACTTCGTGCAGATATTGATTACGGATTTGCTGAAGCAGATACAACTTATGGTAAAGTCGGAGTTAAGACATGGATTTACCATGGTGAAGTACTTCCATCAAAAAAGGAAGGGGGAAATAAATAATGTTAATGCCAAAAAGAGTAAAACGTCGTAAACAGTTCCGTGGAAGCATGCGCGGAAAAGCATTACGCGGTAATAAAATCACATACGGTGAATTCGGTATCGTAGCTTGTGAACCAGGATGGATCACAGCAAACCAGATCGAAGCAGCCCGTGTTGCCATGACTCGTTACATCAAACGTGGTGGTAAAGTTTGGATTAAGATTTTCCCTGACAAACCAGTTACAGCACAGCCTGCTGAAACTCGAATGGGTAAAGGTAAAGGTAACTTAGAATATTGGGTAGCAGTTGTAAAACCAGGAAGAGTTATGTTTGAAATCGGTGGCGTAAGTGAAGAGCTCGCAAGAGAAGCGTTACGTCTTGCTGTACACAAACTACCTGTAAAGTGTAAAATTGTTTCTCGTGAAGCTTTAGAAGGCGGTGACAACAGTGAAAACTAAAGATTTTGTAAAAGAATTAAATAATAAGTCATTAGACGAATTAAACAATGAGCTAGTAGCTGCGAAAAAGGAATTATTCAATTTAAGATTCCAGAATGCAACAAATCAGCTTGAGAATACAAGCAGAATCAAAGAAGTAAGAAGAAATATTGCACGTATTCAGGGTGCAATTACAGCAAAAGCTAATGCTTAGTAAATTCGAAAGGAGGAATTTGTTGTGGAAAGAAATTTAAGAAAGACACGTGTAGGTCGTGTTATCAGTGATAAAATGGATAAAACAATCGTAGTTGCAATCGAAGACAACGTAAAACATCCTTTATATAAGAAAATCGTTAAGAGAACTTACAAATTAAAGGCTCATGACGAAAATAACGAATGTAACATTGGAGATAGAGTAAAAGTTATGGAAACAAGACCTCTTTCTAAAGATAAAAGATGGAGACTTGTAGAAGTTATCGAAAGAGCAAAATAATCTTTTTGTTCAGTTGGAAAGGAGAATAAAGGAATGATTCAGCAGGAGTCAAGACTTAGAGTAGCCGACAACACAGGAGCAAAAGAAATCCTTTGCATTCGTGTGTTAGGAGGATCTACCAGAAGATATGCTAACATTGGTGATGTGATCGTTGCTACAGTCAAAGATGCAACACCAGGTGGCGTTGTAAAAAAAGGTGATGTAGTAAGAGCAGTTGTAGTTCGTACAAAGAAAGGTGCTCGTCGTAAAGATGGTTCCTATATTAAATTTGACGAAAATGCTGCTGTAATTATCAAAGACGATATGAATCCAAGAGGAACTCGTATCTTTGGACCAGTGGCAAGAGAGCTTAGAGACAAGAAATTCATGAAGATTGTTTCATTAGCACCAGAAGTATTATAAGGAGGAAACACTGTGTCAGCAATTAGAATTAAAAAAGGCGATTTAGTTAAGATTATCGCTGGTAAAGATAAAGATAAAGAAGGAAAAGTAATTGCTGTTGATCAGAAAAAAGGTACTGTTACAGTTGAAGGTGCCAACATGATCACAAAGCATACAAAACCTAGTCCTGCAAATCAGCAGGGAGGAATCGTAAGCCAGGAAGGACCAATGGATGTTTCCAATGTAATGTATGTGCATAATGGAAAAACAACAAAGATTGGCTATAAAGTAGTTGATGGTAAAAAAGTACGTGTTGCACGTGCAACTGGCGAAGTTATCGACTAATTAGAGAGAGGAGGTTTACGCAGGTGAGTAGATTACATGAACAGTATAGCAACGAAATTAAAGATGCTATGATGAAAAAATTCGAATATAAGAATATTATGCAGGTACCAAAGCTTGAAAAGATCGTTATCAATATGGGCGTTGGTGAAGCAAAAGAAAATAAAAAGCTTTTAGATTCTGCAGTTGCTGATCTTGAAAAAATTTCAGGTCAGAAAGCAGTCGTAACAAGAGCAAGAAAGTCTGTTGCGAACTTTAAGTTAAGAGAAGGTATGCCTATCGGATGTAAAGTTACATTACGTGGTGAAAGAATGTATGAATTCGCTGATCGTTTAATTAACTTAGCATTACCTCGTGTACGTGACTTTAGAGGAGTTAACCAGAACTCTTTCGATGGAAGAGGTAACTACGCATTAGGTATTAAGGAACAGTTAATTTTCCCTGAAATCGAATACGATAAAGTTGATAAAGTAAGAGGAATGGATATTATCTTCGTTACAACAGCGAACACTGATGAAGAAGCTCGTGAATTATTAACTTTATTTGGTATGCCGTTTAAGAAATAGTTAGGAGGGTTCCCATGGCTAAGAAGTCAATGGTTGCAAAACAAAAAAGAAAAGCAAAATTCTCAACAAGAGAATATAGCCGTTGTAGAATCTGTGGACGTCCACATGCATATTTAAGAAAATACGGAATTTGCAGAGTTTGCTTCCGTGAATTAGCATATAAAGGACAGATTCCAGGTGTCAAAAAGGCAAGCTGGTAGAATAAGGAAGGAGGAACATATAAATGACAATGAGCGATCCAATTGCAGATATGCTTACAAGAATTCGTAACGCAAATATTGCGAAACATGATACAGTAGAAATTCCTGCTTCTAAGATGAAGACAGCGATTGCAGAAATCTTATTAAAAGAAGGTTTCATCAAAGCTTATGACATCAAAGAAGAAGGTTCATTCAGCACAATCGTAATTACATTAAAATACGGTGCAGATAAAAATGAAAAAATCATTACAGGACTTAAGAGAATCTCTAAACCAGGTCTCCGTGTTTACGCTGGAGCAGAAGAACTTCCTAAAGTATTAGGTGGACTGGGAATTGCGATCATCTCAACAAACAAAGGACTGTTAACTGATAAAGAAGCAAGAAAAGCAAACGTGGGTGGAGAAGTATTAGCATTTATCTGGTAGGCATTGAGCACTTGACAAGAACGAGCGTAAGTGATGTTCGAGTTTAGTGCGAAAGCCGTTACCGAGACTCAGTAAAAACAAGTGAAAACGAAGTTTTTACGCTAGTCGAGTGTAACTTCTTATATTTATGAATATCGTATGAAAGCAATATTTCAAATCATTCTGAAAACAGAAGGGATTTTTATCCCTTCCGACAATTTAAGGAGGTAACCTATGTCTCGTATAGGTAGATTACCAATCGATATCCCTGCAGGAGTAGAGGTAAAGATTGAAGAAGGAAACAAAGTGACTGTAAAAGGTCCTAAAGGAACACTGGAAAAGAATTTACCAGTAGAAATGACAATCAAAGTTGAAGATAATCAGGTTGTTGTTACAAGACCAAATGACTTAAAGAAAATGAAGTCTTTACATGGTCTTACAAGATCATTAATTGCCAACATGATTACAGGTGTATCTGAAGGATACGAAAAGAAACTGGAAATCAATGGTGTTGGTTACAGAGCACAGAAAAAAGGAAAAGAAATCACTTTTAACCTTGGTTTCTCTCATCCTGTTGTTATGTCTGACCCAGAAGGTATTGAAACTGTTATGGAAGGACAGAACATCATTATCGTAAAAGGTATTGACAAAGAAAAAGTTGGACAGTACGCAGCTGAAATCAGAGAACTTAGAAAACCTGAACCTTACAAAGGAAAAGGTATCAAGTATGCTGACGAAGTTATTAGACGTAAAGTTGGTAAAACCGGGGCTAAATAAAGGAGTGATATAGGATGATTAGAAAAGAATCAAGAAGCAAGATTCGTGCGAAAAAACACTATAAACTTCGCAATAGAATCAATGGAACAAGCGAAAGACCTCGCTTAAGTGTATTTAGAAGTAATGATCATATGTACGCTCAGATTATTGACGACACTGTTGGAAATACATTAGTATCTGCTTCAACAACTCAGAAAGACGTAAAAGCGGAACTTGATAAAACAAACGATGTTGCCGCAGCTAGCTATTTAGGAAAAGTTATCGCTGAAAGAGCTCTGGCAAAAGGTATTACAGAAGTTGTCTTTGACAGAGGCGGATTTATTTATCATGGAAAAATTGAAGCATTAGCAGATGCAGCTCGTGAAGCTGGTCTGAAATTCTAATAGGAGGAAGTCAAATGAAGCATACACTTATCGACCCTAGTCAGTTAGAGCTGGAAGAAAAAGTTGTATCCATCAAGAGAGTTACAAAAGTTGTAAAAGGTGGACGTAACATGAGATTTGCAGCATTAGTTGTTGTAGGGGATAAAAATGGTCATGTTGGTGCTGGATTAGGAAAAGCAGCTGAAATTCCAGAAGCTATCCGTAAAGGTAAAGAAGCTGCAATGAAAAAATTAGTTGAAGTACCAATCGATGAAAAAGGAACAATCCCACATGACTTCACAGGTCATTTTGGTGGAGCATCTGTATTATTAAAGACATCTCCAGAAGGTACTGGTATCATCGCTGGTGGACCTTCTCGTGTTGTACTTGAACTTGCAGGATATACAAACATTCGTTCAAAATCTTTAGGTTCTAATAATAAACAGAACGTTGTACTTGCAACAATCGAAGGATTAAAGAACTTAAAGACTCCGGAACAGGTAGCAAAACTACGTGGAAAATCAGTAGAAGAGCTATTAGGATAGGAGGAAATCGAAAATGGCAGATAAATTAAGAATTACTTTAGTAAAATCAACAATCGGTGCAATTCCAAAACATAAAAAAACTGTAGAAGCTTTAGGGCTTAGAAAGCTTAATAAAACAGTTGAGCTGCCGGATAACGCAGCAACTCGCGGAATGATTCACCAGGTGAAACATTTAGTAAAAGTAGAAGAAATCTAAAATTATTCGGCAAGGAGGTGTGCAAGGAATGGAATTATCAAACTTACGCCCTGCAGAAGGATCTACTCATAGCGACGCATTTAGAAGAGGTCGTGGACATGGTTCAGGAAATGGAAAAACTGCAGGTAAAGGACATAAAGGACAGAAAGCTCGTTCAGGCGGTGGAGTAAGACCAGGTTTTGAAGGTGGACAGATGCCTTTATACAGACGTATTCCAAAGAGAGGTTTCAAATGTATTAATTCTAAAGAAATCGTTGGAATCAATGTATCTGTTTTAGAAAGATTTGAAGATGGTGCAGAAGTATCTGTAGAAACATTAATTGAAGCAGGAATCGTTTCTAATCCAAGAGACGGTGTCAAAATCTTAGGAAATGGAGAACTTACTAAGAAACTGAATGTAAAAGCAAATGCATTCAGCGCAAGTGCTAAAGAAAAAATCGAAGCACTGGGTGGAAAAGCTGAGGTGATCTAGTATGTCAAACGCTGTAGTCAGCGCTTTTAAAAACAAGCAACTAAGAAAAAAACTATTATTTACGACACTAATATTAATTGTTGTTCGTTTTGGATCACAGTTACCAATACCGGAGATTGATAGTGCACAGATCAGTGCATATCTGAAGAGTACATTAGGCGATTCATTCAGCCTTCTGAACTCTTTCACCGGAGGTTCATTTATGCAGATGTCTGTATTTGCATTAAGTGTAACACCATATATCACATCTTCCATTA
Source organism: Anaerostipes faecalis (assembly GCF_018982945.1). Lineage (GTDB taxonomy): Bacteria > Bacillota > Clostridia > Lachnospirales > Lachnospiraceae > Anaerostipes > Anaerostipes faecalis. The sequence goes on from NZ_JABRXE010000004.1 coordinate 155,991, forward strand.
TTATGCAGCTTATGACCATCGTCATTCCAGCGTTGGAAGAAATGCAGAAAGATGGAGAAGATGGAAGAAAGAGAATGGCAAAGATTACAAGATATGTAACAGTTGTTCTCGCGGTTATCGAAGGTGCCGGACTGGCAATTGGATTTGCCAACAGAGGTGCTTTGGGAACCGATTATACAAAGTTTACTATTGTCACAATGATTATTGCGCTGACAGCAGGTGCAGTACTTGTTATGTGGCTTGGGGAACGCATTACAGAAAGCGGAATAGGGAATGGTATTTCTATTATCCTGTTAATTAACATAGTTTCTGGAATGCCGGGAGATTTTGTATCTCTTTATAATCAGTTTATGAAAGGGAAACAAATCGGGCCTGCGCTTATTGCAGGATGTGTGATTGCAGGTGTAATACTTGCAATGGTTGTATTTGTTATTATCTTATCAGATGCAGAGCGCCATATACCGGTACAGTATTCTAAGAAGATGCAGGGAAGAAAGCTGGTTGGTGGACAGTCCAGCAACATTCCTTTAAAAGTCAATACAGCAGGGGTGATCCCAATTATCTTTGCTTCATCCATTATGCAGTTTCCAGTAATGCTGCAGAACTTATTCCATTATGAAAATAACGGATTTTTTGGAAAGGTATTGACAAGTTTAAATTCGTCCACCTGGTTTGATGCAGCTCATCCAAAAAGATCACTTGGATTGGTGATCTACATTGTGCTTGTTATCTTGTTTGCATATTTCTATACATCGATTACTTTTAATCCGTTGGAAATTTCAAATAATATGAAAAAGCAGGGCGGTTTTATTCCAGGAATCCGACCGGGAAAACCTACAGTAGATTACTTGAATAAAATATTAAAATATATTATATTTATAGGAGCTGCAGGACTAACAATTGTTGCAATTGTACCATTTTTCTTTAATGGAGTTTTTGGTGCAAGTGTTTCATTTGGAGGAACATCCATCATCATCGTTGTAGGTGTTATTCTTGAAACAATCAAACAGATCAAGTCACAATTGTTAGTACAGAATTATTCTGGTTTTTTAAGTGAGTAAGTATAAAAAGAAGCTGTAGTTTCACTACAGCTTCTTTGTGCTTATAAGGAGTTAAGGTGGTCTTGTCCGCTTTATTATGCATTATTGTAAAGGAGGGTTAATTATGAAAATTATAATGTTAGGTGCTCCAGGAGCAGGAAAAGGTACTCAGGCTAAGCAGATTGCAGAAGCATATAAGATTCCGCATATTTCAACAGGTGATATTTTTAGAGCCAATATTAAAGAAGGAACGGAATTAGGTAAAAAGGCTCAGGAATATATGGATCAGGGACTTCTGGTACCAGATGAACTGGTATGTGATCTTGTTGTAGATCGTATTCATAAAGATGACTGTGCAGAAGGATTCATTTTAGACGGATTCCCTAGAACAATTCCTCAGGCAGATGCTCTGGATGGAGCATTGGCAAAAGAAGGAGCCAAGATTGATTACGCAATTGATATTGAAGTACCAGATGAAAATATCATTAAAAGAATGTCTGGAAGACGTTCTTGCAAAGAGTGTGGAGCAATATTCCATCTTGTATATAATCCTCCGAAAAAAGAAAACTGCTGTGATACATGTGGCGGAGAACTGGTGCTTCGTGATGATGATAAAGAAGAAACAGTAAAGAAGCGTCTGGATGTGTATCATGAACAGACAGCTCCTTTAATTAAACATTATAAAGAAGCTGGCTCCTTGTTTGAAATTGATGGAACTCAGGATATTAAAGTTGTTTTTGATGAGATTAAATCTATTTTAGAGGCATAAAATATGGCAGTCACAATAAAATCTAAAAAAGAAATTGCATTAATGAGAGAAGCAGGGAAAATCCTTGAAGATGTACATAATCAGCTGGCTGAGATTATTCGGCCAGGGATTTCTACATTAGAGATTGATCAGTTTGGTGAAAAAGCTATTCGCTCCTATGGATGTATTCCAAACTTTCTGAATTATAATGGTTACCCGGCATCAATCTGTGTATCAGTGAATGATGAAGTGGTCCATGGAATACCAAGAGCAGACAGGATTTTACAGGATGGAGATATTGTAAGTCTTGATGCCGGATTGATCTATGAAGGATATCATTCAGATGCGGCAAGAACCTATGGTGTGGGAAATATTTCAGAAGAAGCTGCTCGTCTGATCAGAGTAACAAAAGAAAGCTTTTTTGAAGGAATGAAATTTGCAAAGCCTGGAAATCATTTGTTTGATATTTCAGAGGCTATTCAAAAACATGTCGAAAGCAATGGATATTCTGTTGTAAGAGATCTGGTGGGACATGGAATCGGAACTCATCTTCATGAAGACCCACAGATTCCAAACTTCAAAGAAAGAAGAAGGGGAATTAAATTAAGACCAGGAATGACATTAGCCATCGAGCCAATGGTAAATGAGGGAACATTTGAAGTGGCCTGGATGGATGATGACTGGACTGTTGTTACGGAAGACGAAAGCTTATCCGCACATTATGAAAATACCATCGCAATTACAGAAGATGGGTATGAAATATTGACGTTGTCTGAATAGGAGGATGAAAAAATGGCAAAATCAGAGGCAATTGAAATTGAAGGAATCGTATTAGAAAAATTACCAAATGCAATGTTTAAAGTTGAAATCGAAGGTGGACATGTAGTTCTTGCACATATCAGTGGAAAACTTCGTATGAACTACATTAAAATTTTACCAGGGGACAAAGTAACATTAGCTTTATCTCCATATGATTTAACAAAAGGAAGAATTATTTGGAGAGATAAGTAAAAAACTCTTGAAAAATAAAAATTATGATGGTATAATCGTGTACGAACGTTTTTTGAAAGGAGAATTCAAGTGAAGGTTAGAGCATCTGTAAAACCAATTTGCGAAAAATGCAAGGTTATTAAAAGAAAAGGATCTATCAGAGTAATCTGTGAAAATCCAAAACACAAACAGAGACAGGGATAGTCTGCAGTTTTATGAATCTAGATAAAATGCAGAGGTCCTTGTTTGACTGTGCATTCACCGGTAAACTGTTAAACAGTGCACTTGGTGTTTTTGTGCTGTGTAATAATACACACACATTAAATTTGGCGGCTGCAGTATGAGGACAGGTACACTCATACTGATTATTTATATAGATAGAAAAGATAATTAAGGAAGAGACATATATGTCATTTCACCGTACGCGGATATATGGATTGCCCTTAATTCGACAATGTTATTATTTATTTTTGGAGGAAGAAAAAACATGGCTCGTATTTCAGGTGTTGATTTACCAAGAGAAAAGCGTGTAGAGATTGGTCTTACTTATATTTATGGAATCGGTCTTTCCAGCGCAAAACGTATTTTGGCAGAAGCTAACGTAGATCCTGATACACGTGTTCGTGATTTAACTGATGATGAAGTTAAGAGACTGAGCGCAGTTATCAACGAAACACAGGTTGTAGAAGGTGATTTAAGAAGAGAAATCGCTCTTAACATTAAGAGATTAAAAGAAATTGGATGCTACAGAGGAAAACGTCATAGACAGGGATTACCTTGCCGTGGACAGAAAACAAAAACTAATGCAAGAACACGTAAAGGTCCTAAGAAAACAGTAGCAAATAAGAAGAAATAAGGTATCGTTTTGTGATACACCCGGCTGCATGTACAGTCTGGGAGACATAAGACTTCTTGATTGATGAAAACCTTATTGAAATGAAATGAAGAAAGAAAGGTATACGTAATTATGGCTAAAGTTACAAAGAAAAGTGCGAAAAAACGTGTAAAGAAGAATGTACAGCACGGACAGGCACATATTCAGTCATCTTTTAATAATACAATTGTTACATTAACAGATGCACAGGGAAATGCTCTTTCTTGGGCAAGTGCAGGTGGATTAGGATTCAGAGGATCTAAAAAATCTACACCATATGCAGCTCAGATGGCTGCAGAAACTGCTACAAAAGCAGCATTAGTGCATGGATTAAAAACAGTAGACGTAATGGTAAAAGGTCCTGGTTCAGGAAGAGAAGCTGCTATTCGTGCTTTATCAGCAGCTGGATTAGAAGTTACTAGCATTCGTGACGTAACACCTGTTCCACATAATGGATGTCGCCCACCAAAACGCAGAAGAGTTTAATTAGGAGGATATAAAAGATGGCAATTGATAGAACTCCAGTCTTAAAGAGATGCAGATCCTTAGGTTTAGATCCAGTCTTTTTAGGAATTGATAAAAAATCAAATAGATCTTTAAATAGAGCAAACAGAAAAAAAAGTGAATATGGTCTTCAGCTTTGCGAAAAGCAGAAAGCTAAATTCATCTATGGTGTATTAGAAAAACCTTTCAGAAACTACTATGCTAGAGCTGAAAGAATGAAAGGTCAGACAGGTACAAACCTTATGACTTTATTAGAGCTGCGTCTTGACAATGTTATGTTCCGTTTAGGATATGGAAGAACAAGAAAAGAATGTAGACAGATTGTTGACCACAAACATGTACTGGTAAACGGAAAACAGGTTAATATTCCATCTTACCAGGTAAAAGTTGGTGATGTGATCGAAATCAAAGAAAAACATAGAAATTCTCCAAGATATAAAGAAATCTTAGAAGTTACTGATGGTAGAATGGTTCCATCATGGTTAGAAGCTGATCATGATAACTTTACAGGAACTGTAAAAGAACTCCCTACAAGAGAAGAAATCGATGTACCAGTTAATGAAACACTGATCGTCGAATTATATTCTAAATAATAACCCTCAAGTCAATCTTAAGCCAAAAGGAGGGCCCATATGTTTGAATTTGAAAAACCAAATATTGAAATTAGTGAGATTTCAGAAGATAATCGTTTTGGACGTTTTGTTGTAGAACCTTTGGAAAGAGGTTATGGTACAACTCTTGGGAATTCCTTAAGACGTATCATGCTTTCTTCCTTACCGGGAGCAGCAGTAAGTTCTGTAAAGATGAAAGGTGTTCTGCATGAATTCAGTTCTATTCCAGGAGTAAAGGAAGATGTACCTGAAATTATTATGAACATCAAATCTCTGGCGATTAAGAACAACAGCTCATCCATGGAACCAAAACAGGCTTATATTGAGTTCTCAGGACAGGGTGTTGTAACAGCAGGAGATATTAAGGCTGATAGTGATATTGAAATTTTAAATCCGGATTTGGTCATTGCAACATTAAGCGATGAAAGCAGTAAACTGGATATGGAACTTACAATTACGAAAGGCCGTGGATATGTTGGTGCTGACAAGGCAGATAAAGAAGGAAAAGCTATTGATGAAATTGCTGTAGATGCAATTTACACACCAGTTGAGAGAGTAAACTTAAAAGTAGAAAATACACGTGTGGGTCAGATTACAGATTATGATAAACTGACATTAGATGTATTTACAAATGGAACTCTTACACCAGATGAATCTGTCAGCTTAGCAGCAAAAGTATTATGCGAGCATTTGAACTTATTCGTTGATTTATCTGAGAATGCCAAGACTGCAGAAGTTATGGTTGAAAAAGAAGATGATGAGAAAGAAAAAGTTCTTGAAATGAGCATTGATGAATTAGAATTATCTGTTCGTTCATACAACTGCTTAAAGAGAGCTGGTATCAATACAGTAGAAGAATTAACAAATAAGACTTCAGAAGATATGATGAAAGTTCGTAACCTTGGACGTAAATCATTAGAAGAAGTTTTAGCAAAATTAAATGAACTTGGATTATCTTTAAGTTCAGGAGACGAATAGTAACCAGACCCGCCTAGGCTGAAGGAAGAAGTAGGCAAGGCGAAAAAACACAGGAGGTCAATAAAATGGCAATGTATAGAAAATTAGGAAGAACTTCTTCCCAGAGAAAAGCACTGATTCGTGCTGAAGTAACAAATCTTTTACATCATGGAAAGATCGTTACAACAGAAGCAAAAGCAAAAGAAATCCGCAAAGTAGCTGAAAAGCTCATTGCTTTAGCTGTAAAAGAAAAAGACAACTTTGAAACAGTTACTGTTGACGCAAAAGTTGCAAAAAAAGATGCTGATGGAAAACGTGTAAAAGAAGTTGTAGATGGTAAGAAAGTAACTGTTTATGAAACAGTTCAGAAAGAAATCAAAAAAGATATGCCATCCCGCTTACATGCAAGAAGACAGATGTTAAAGGTATTATATCCTGTAACTGAAGTTCCTACAGAAGCAGCTGGTAAAAAAGCTAATACTAAAAAAGTAGACTTAACTCAGAAATTATTTGATGAGTATGCACCAAAATATGCAGATCGCAATGGTGGATATACAAGAATCGTTAAGATCGCTCAGCGTAAAGGTGATGGAGCATTAGAAGTATTACTTGAATTAGTATAGTGAATCTATATTAAATACTAAGCAAATCCAAGCCGAAAGGCTGTGGATAAATAAATAATTCCAAATCGACAACACAACATTAAGGGTATTTTAGTAAACACTAAGATACCCTTTTATTATTACATAGGAAATTTCTTTGAATTTCCTATGTAATAATAAATGCTACGCGTTGTTCTTCCATGAAAAGACCTTGTTTCATTTATTATGAAGAATCTTGCCAAGGAAGATTCTTTTTTGTATAATAGGAAACAATGAGTTAAGGAGAAAAACATGTCAATTTTACAGATTAAAAACCTAGTACACAAATATATAACCGTCGGAGATACAGAAGAGGAAAATCTGGAAATCACAGCCATTGATGATATAGATATTTCAGTGGAAAAGGGAGAATTTATAGCTATTCTTGGAAAGAATGGCTCTGGAAAATCATCTTTGGCAAAACATATCAATGGTCTGCTTATGCCAACCAGTGGAACTGTATATGTAAAAGGAATGGATACAAAAGACAGAAAAAATCTGCTGAAAATCCGGCAAAGTGCAGGTATCGTATTTCAAAATCCCGATAATCAGATTGTTGGGACTATTGTGGAAGAGGATGTAGCATTTGGTCCGGAAAATATGGGAGCGTCTGTAGAAGATATATGGAAGCGTGTAACAAGAGCATTGGAAGGCGTTGGAATGACAGCTTATAAGGAAGCCAGTCCCAATCATTTATCTGGTGGACAGAAGCAAAGAGTTGCCATTGCAGGAATTATGGCAATGGAACCGGAATGCATTATTTTAGATGAGCCTACAGCAATGCTGGATCCGAAGGGAAGAGAACATGTGCTATCCTTAGTAAAGGAATTGAATCAGGAAAAAAATATCACCATTATCATGGTAACACATCATATGGAAGAGGTACTTTTTGCAAATCGAATTATTGTAATGGATCATGGGAAAATAGCGATGGATGGTACACCTAAGGAAGTGTTTCCTCATGTGGAGAAAATGAAAGAACTAGGTCTGGAAGTTCCGTATGCCACGGAGCTTTCCTATGAACTTCGAAAAGAGGGAGTACCATTGTCAGATACCATAACGACCAGAGAAGAACTTGTGGAGGAATTATGTCAATTGATTTAGAACATGTGGATTATATTTATGAAGATAATTCCCAGAATAAGAATTATGCATTGAAGGATGTAAACTTAGAGATTCATGAAGGAGAATTTATTGGTATTGTAGGGCATACAGGTTCTGGAAAATCAACTCTTATACAGCACCTCAATGGATTAGTTCGACCGACAAATGGAAAAATATTTTTTAATGGTCAGGATATTTTTGATAAGGATTTTGATCTGAGAGGACTGAGAGGAAAGGTTGGAATCTGTTTTCAATATCCAGAACACCAGCTCTTTGAAGTTACAATCTTAGATGATGTTTGCTTTGGGCCAATGAATTTTGGAAAGTCCAGAGAAGAAGCAGAGGAGATTGCCAGAAAAGCGCTTTTTGATGTGGGTATAAAAGAAGAACTATTTTCAAAATCTCCTTTTCAGTTGTCTGGGGGACAGAAACGACGTGTAGCTATTGCTGGAATTCTGGCTATGGAATCAGAATATTTTATATTAGATGAACCAACAGCAGGACTTGATCCAATCGGAAGGGATCAGATTCTTAATCTGTTAAAAAACCTTCATGAAACAAAAGGTATTTCTATTATTTTAGTATCCCATAGTATGGAAGATGTAGCATCATATGTGGATAGAATGATTGTAATGAACCAGGGATCTGTATTGTTTGATGGGAATAAAAGAGAAGTATTTTCTCATCAGAAGGATCTGGAAAAAATAGGACTGTCAGTACCATTTTTCACTTATCTGGCAAAAGATTTAAATGACCACGGTTTTCCTGTAAAAAAGGATATTTTAACATTACAAGAAGCAAAAGATGAAATTTTGAAAGTATTAAGAAGGAAATCAGAAGATGCTTAAAGATATTACCATTGGACAATATTATAGATCAGATTCAGTTTTACACAGGCTGGACCCGAGAGTAAAATTATTTGGGACACTGATATATGTAATTACGCTTTTTTTGCATAAATCACCAGTGAATTATGTAATGTCACTGGGCTTTTTGTTGATAATGATAGGATTATCAACAGTACCGGTGTCTTTTATTATAAGAGGATTGAAATCTGTAGCGGTTATTTTAGTTTTTTCTGTGGGAATCAACATGCTTTTCATTCCGGGAAAGCCGATTTTTCAAGTGGGGTTTATCAGTATTAGCAAAGAAGGCCTTAGAATGGCAGTTTATCTGGGAAGTCGTCTGATTATGCTGATAATGGGAACTTCATTGCTTACCTTTACTACAACGCCAAATGAATTGACAGATGGGCTGGATAAATCCCTGGGATTTCTTAATGCATTAAAGATTCCTGTCCATGAAATTGCAATGATGATGTCCATTGCTTTAAGATTTATTCCGATTCTTACAGAAGAACTGGATAAAATCATGAAGGCACAGACAGCCAGAGGAATTGATTTTGAATCTGGAGGACTTTTAAAGCGAGTAAAAAGTATGGTGCCGATTGTTGTACCTTTAATTGTAGCCGCTGTTCGCAGAGCCAATGATCTGGCACTGGCTATGGAATCCCGGTGTTATCACGGTGGACAGGGAAGAACAAAAATGAAACCATTGAGATATGAAACCAGAGATAAAATTGGTTATCTGATTTTGTTGGTATTTTTGGCTGTAATGATTTATTTATCATTTTGCAGTCCATGGAGATAGATCATGAAACGTATAAAATTAGAAGTCGCCTATGATGGGACAAATTATTATGGCTGGCAGATTCAGCCAAATGACATTACCATCGAAGCTGTGTTAAATCAGACTTTATCAGAACTTCTTGGGGAAGAAATTAAAGTAATAGGTGCAAGCAGAACCGATTCTGGTGTTCATGCTCTTGGAAATGTGGCAGTATTTGACACAGAAAGCAAAATACCAGGAGAACGTATGGCAAAGGCATTAAATGCAAGACTTCCTGAAGATATTATCATCCAATCTTCAAAAGAAGTGCCATTGGATTTTCATCCGCGTCATCAGGATACTAGAAAAACCTATGAATACACCTTTTACCATGCACACTATGACAATCCGGTTACAAGACGCCATCATCATTTTGTGTATGTACCTCTTGATGTGGAGAAGATGAATGAAGCGGCAGGTTATTTTAAAGGAGAGCACTGTTTTATTAGCATGTGCAGCAGCAAAGCACAAGTTACATCTTATGTAAGAGAAATATATGACTGTAAAGTAACTCAACAGGGTAAATACATTACTATGAGGGTTACAGGAAGCGGATTTTTATATAATATGGTGCGATTAATGGCAGGAACCATACTGGAAGTAGGTCGTGGCAGAAAGGACCCGGAATGGATCAGGGAAATACTTTCCAGCGAAGAAAGAGTAGCTGTAGGGCCAAAACTTCCAGCAAAAGGACTGACGCTAATAGGAATAGAATATATGGAAGAGAAGGATAATTAAATAATAATGGAAAATAGTATTATTATATTCCAAAAACTTATTGTACTTTTTGGTTTTATACTTATAGGATATATTGCATACAAGAAAAAATGGGTAACAGATGAAGGATCCAGTCAGATTTCAGGATTGATTGTAAATGTATTCAATCCACCATTAATTATCATGACAGTTATCGGGACCAAGAGCCGGCCTGCAGCGGAGCTTGTAATGGTAGATTCAGTGCTTGCAATTTTAATGTTTGTTCTTTTGATTGCAATTAGTCCTTTGATTGTGCGAATGCTGAAGATTGAGGAGAAGAATCGAACTATTTATTCCATTATGCTGATTTTTTCCAATCTTGGATTTATGGGTATACCATTGATACAGGCAGTATATGGACAGGAAGCGACTTTTTATGTGGCAATGTATATGATGGTATATAATATCTTGTTTTATTCTTATGGAGTATATGTATTTGAAAAAGCCAAAAATAAAAGTGAAGAGTTTCATTTTCAATTAAAAAAAATGTTTAATCCAGGAATGATATCCTGTCTGATTGCATTATTTTTATTTCTTGTACCGATACCAGTTCATGGAATAATCGTAAACTGCATTACATATCTGGGAAATGCAGCAGTACCATTATCTATGATCGTGACAGGAATTTCTCTGGCAAGGAGTAATTTGAAAGAAGTATTTATGGACAAGAAATTATATGAATTCACCTTTTGGAAAATGCTAGTTATACCTGCCGTAGTTGCACTGATCCATAAAAATTTTCATCTGGATCCGGTTGTTACAGGCGTTATGGTACTGATGCTTGGGATGCCCAATGGTAGTATGCCGGTTATTATGGCGGAAGACTATGGATTGGACAGTTCTATCTGCAGCAGAGGGGTTGCATTGACCACGATTTTATCATTGATTACATTACCACTTGTGACCTATCTGATATAATCGGTAAAATGCGTGCAGATAGCAAAAAACAGAGAAAATTTGGTCGATTTGACTATTGACACACCCGAGGGTGTGTTATATAATATAAAACTGTGACACGTGAGAGAATACTACCCCAAAGCCCCGGTGGGAGTATTTTAATATAGACACAATGATTGAAATATTTTAAGGAGGAACACCATGAAAAGTTTTATGGCCAGCCCATCAACAATTGAAAGAGAATGGTATGTAGTTGATGCTACAGGACATACATTAGGACGTTTATCATCAGAAATCGCTAAAATCTTAAGAGGAAAAAATAAACCAACATATACACCACATATTGACACAGGTGATAATGTAATCGTAGTAAATGCTGATAAGATCAAAGTAACTGGTAAAAAATTAGACCAGAAAATTTACTACCATCATTCAGACTATGTAGGTGGAATGAAAGAACAGACATTAAAAGAAAAATTAGCTAAGAAACCTGAAGACGTAATCTATCTTGCAGTAAAAGGAATGCTTCCAAAAGGTCCTTTAGGAAGACAGATGATTAAGAAACTTCACGTATATGCAGGCCCAGAGCACAAAAATCAGGCTCAGCAGCCAAAAGCATTAGAGATTAAGTATTAATTAGAAGGAGGACGAAAAAGTGGCTACAGCAAAATATTACGGAACTGGTAGAAGAAAAAGCAGTGTTGCTAGAGTATATTTAGTACCTGGAACAGGAAAAATCACAATCAATAAAAGAGATATTGATGAATATTTAGGATTAGAAACATTAAAAGTAGTTGTACGTCAGCCATTAGTTGCTACAGACACACTTGATAAATATGATGTATTAGTAAACGTTCATGGTGGTGGATTCACAGGACAGGCTGGAGCAATCCGTCATGGTATTTCCAGAGCTTTATTACAGGTAGACGGAGAATACCGTTCAACTTTGAAAAAAGCAGGATTCTTAACAAGAGATCCAAGAATGAAAGAAAGAAAGAAACCAGGTCTCAGAAAAGCACGTCGTGCACCACAGTTCAGCAAGAGATAATATTTTTACAGAGAAAATATATGAAAACCCCGGAGATGTTATATTCAATGGCATTAAGTTAAGAAATCTCACATCACACTAAAATGTGGTGTGGGATTTTTTTGTAAAAAGTATTGACAAAGGGCTAAAAAAATGCGGCCGCTTTAGCTACTGATAATTTTTAGAGGTAGCTAAAGCGGCCCTTGTAATTAGATAAATATCTTTTACAAGGAGGAAATCGCATGAATTATAAACCACAAGATGCTAAAAACATTCTACTCAGTATTATTAATCGACAGAAAGAAAATTTGACTGGACTCGTAGTCAACCCCCCAAAAAGATTTTTCTCGAAATCGAAAGATTCCATATGAGAAGATGATGCTTTCACTTTTGACAATGGAGGGTGCTTCATTAACAAGTGAACTTTTACGCCAGTTTGGTTGCGATATGAGTATTGCTACTTCATCAGCATTTGTTCAACAAAGAAAGAAAATACTTCCCGAAGCATTTGAAAAGCTCTTTTTTGATTTTTCCAAAGAGACAGAACACACGGTTAATTTTAAAGGTCATCGATTACTTGCTGTAGATGGGACTGATATTCAAATCGCAACAAATCTAAGTGATACGGATTCTCTTATTCAAACAAGAGAAGGCGTCAAACCGTATAATCTGCTTCATTTAAATGCAATATACGATGTAATGGCGCATACCTATAAAGACGCTGTTGTATTCAAGAAAAGGATAGAAAATGAAAACAAAGCTCTTGTAAAAATGGTGAATCGTTCTTCATTGTCTGGAAATATCATTATTATTGCAGACCGAGGGTATGAAGCCTATAACAACATGGCACATATTCAAGAAAAAGGATGTAAATATCTAATAAGAATAAAAGATTTTCAGAATTATTCATCTGGGATTTTACATGGTTTGGAACTTCCTGACGAAGACGAATTTGATGAATATATCAGATGAGGGATGACTCCCGCCTCTGTAGGCGGTGAGCAACAATTATGTATCAGTGGCGGGTTTCAATCCCCCATCTGATATACGCTCCGCGAGGATGCGCAGGAATTCGGATTGGAAGTATGTCTGCTATGCAGACCCGAATTCCGCGCCAAGACTCGCGAGCGAGTCTTGAAAGATTTGAAACTTACCAGAAAACAGACGAATGAAGTAAAGGAATTACTCAAAGATAAAAATCACTATCGACGAATAGCCCATGGAAAGCCATTTGATTACTTGCCTGAAACAAGCAAGAAAGCTGATGAAACGGTGTTTTATGAATTGCCATTCCGAGTGGTTCGATTTCCGATTACGGATGATACCTATGAGGTTGTTGTGACAAATCTAGATAAAGAGGAGTTTCCGCCAGAAACTTTAAAGCAGCTTTATGGTATGCGCTTGGGAATAGAAACATCTTTTAGGGATTTGAAATATACAATAGGATTATTACATTTTCACTCAAAAAAAGAGGAATACATACTCCAAGAAATCTTTGCTCGACTTACGATGTACAACTTTTCTGAACTGATTACCTCGCACGTAATCTTAGAAAAGAGAAATAGAAAACATACTTACAAAGTGAATTTTTCTGTTGCCACACATATTTGTCGAGAATTTCTATTAGGAAAATGTATTCCGTCTAATATTGAAGCAATAATTGCAAGATATATAACGCCTATTCGCCCTGGGCGTTCAAGACCACGAGATATACGGATCAAACAAGCAATCAGCTTCATGTATAGAGTAGCATAATCTCTTATAAAAATATACCTTTTCAGCAAGGAAATCATCCTTGCTTATTTGGCGTGTCAAAAATCATCTATCTCTCATTTGCACAGTAAAAGAAAAGAGAAGTTTGCAGTTCTTACACTACAAACTTCTCTTAAACCCACACTAACTTAATGCCATTGATGTTATATTTCTGGGGTTTTTTCTATGGCAAATTTATAATTGGCGAAGAAAATCCTGTAGTTTCATAAGATTTGTGTTTGCATCTGATAGACCAAGCTCATAGACTTTCTGCAATTTGGCTGGATTCTTCTCGATGCGTCCAATTTCAATGGGCTTTGATGGCCTGATGACAAATGCTTTTTCCGCTTTTTCCAGTTGCAAAAGTTTTTTTACAGAGTGATTGTATAAAGTATGTCGTTCCAGTAATCTTTTTGCAATCTGGGGATATTTCCGAGCGTAAAGTTTTATAAGAGCAGGAGACATTGGCTTTTTACGATAATTTATATCGCGGGTGAGGACTACAATCAGTTTTTCACATCCCTGGTTTAAAAGCCATTCAAAAGGAATACTGTCACTAATTGCTCCGTCAAGATATTTTTGACCGTTAATATTTACAGGCTGGGATACAAATGGCATGGAACCGGAGGCACGCAACATATCCATCTGAGTGAATACACTTTTGATTTGCATGTATTCTGGATTTGCTGTTTCTATATTTGTTGCGACAGCATAAAAAGGTATTCCGGATTTTTTATAGCTTTCATCATCAAAAGGATCCAGTTTGCGAGGAACTTCCTCATAAGCATATTTTGTGCTGACAATATTGCCTTCGTTCAACAAAGGAAGAATTCCCAGATAATTTTTATCCGGATTAAAACGTTTGCTGTAGCGAATTACCCTGCCTTTTTGACCGGATAAGTAATTTACGCCAAATAATGCCCCGGCGGAAACACCGACAGCACAATCTACAAGAATATGGTGATCCAGAAAAATGTCCAATACACCTGCAGTATACATTCCACGCATGGCACCGCCTTCTAAAACCAATCCTGTTTTCATTCTTTTTCTCCATTCTTTTTATAATTTAACACATCACGACTGCTGCATATTCAAAAATGCGTCTCAATATCATACTGGTTTAGAATAGTAATGTCAAGAAATATGCAATGGTGGCATAGATATATATTTTTTTATGTATGTATACACAAAATTGTGCTAAAATTTATAAAAAGAAAAAATTTAAATAAGGAGGACTTCGAGTATGGACAGATTAAAAGACAAAGTTGCTGTTGTTACAGGATCTACCAGTGGAATTGGTGTCGGGATTGCCAGATTGTATGCTTCGGAAGGAGCTAAGGTAGTGATTTGTGGACGAAGAAAAGAAAAAGGTCAGGCTGTTGTGGATAGTATTCTAAAAGAAGGCGGAGAAGCAACTTATCATTTTATGGATATTACCGTTACAGAAAGTATTGAAGAACTTTTTGCAGATACAGCAAAGAAGTACGGGAAGATTGATATTCTGGTAAATAATGCAGCCAATGTAGGTCTGAAGGATGGTCGTGTGGATGAACTTAGTCTGGAGATGTGGGACAGTGTCTTCCAGAGTGATGTACGTGGTACTTTTTATGCCACAAAATGTGTCCTTCCATATATGAAGGAAAATGAAACCGGAGGCTCTATTATTAATATTGGTTCTATGGCTTCCTGTGGAGGAGATCTGGGTTCTACAGCTTATGCCTGTGCCAAGGCAGGTGTGGATATGCTGACACAGTCAACGGCACTTCAGTATGGAAAACAGAAAATCCGTTGTAACTGTGTGCGTCCAGGTTTGATCGTAACACCAGAAAATGAAGAACGTGTACCTCAGGCACTGAAAGATATTTTCTTAAGTAATATTATGGTAGATCGTTATGGATGTCCAGAAGATATAGGACATATGTGCGTATATCTTGGCTCTGATGAAAGCAGTTATGTAAGTGGACAGATTATTAATGTAGATGGTGGTCTGAATTCGCATGTTTCCACAGTTGCTCAGTTTAGGGAATTAAATTCTCGTACATGGTAGAATCTGATAGGCGCCAAAAGATAGTAGGAATCAGAAATATAAAAGGAGGAATTTCTCTTCATTGAGAAATTCCTCCTGCTTCATTTACATATCAATTATTTCCAAAGGTCTACATCTTCAAAATAGTTAATCTTCATAGCAGAACGAACATCATGAAGTGTCTGGGCAGCTTTGGCCTGTGCCACTTCACTTCCCTGTTTTAAGATGTCATACACATCAGGAATTCTTTTTTCCCACATTTTTCTGCGTTCACGGATTGGTTCCAATTCTGCCTGAAGTACATTGTTAAGGAATTTTTTAACTTTTACATCTCCAAGACCTCCGCGTGAATAATGAGCCTTTAATTCATCCAGATTCTTATAGTCAGGTAAAAATTCATCAAAATACTCTGGACGGCAAAATGCGTCAAGATAAATGAATACAGGGTTTCCTTCAACTTTTCCAGGATCCTGAACACGGAGATGGTTAGGATCGGTAAACATAGACATAACCTTCTTCTTTATATCTTCTGGTTCATCAGAAAGATAAATACAGTTTCCAAGGGATTTGCTCATCTTTGCTTTTCCATCAATTCCCGGCAAACGCAGACATGCCTGATTTTTAGGTAAGATAATCTCAGGATCAGTTAAAGTTTCACCATAAACAGTATTGAATTTATGAACAATTTCCTTACACTGCTCAAGCATAGGAAGCTGATCTTCTCCAACTGGAACAGCAGTAGCACGGAAAGCAGTGATATCTGCCGCCTGACTGATTGGATAACAGAAAAAGCCTACAGGAATGCTGGCTTCAAAGTTTCTCTGCTGAATTTCAGCTTTAACTGTTGGGTTACGCTGAACACGGGAAACTGTTACCAGATTCATATAGTAGAATGATAATTCTGTTAATTCAGGAACCATAGACTGAATAAAAATCGTTGATTTGTCCGGATCAAGCCCGCTTGCAAGATAATCAAGTGCAACCTGAATAATATTCTGACGTACTTTTTCCGGATTTTCTGCATTATCAGTCAATGCCTGAGCATCTGCGATCATAATATAAATTTCATCAAAATTTCCAGAATTCTGCAGTCTGACACGTTCTTTCAAAGAACCTACGTAGTGTCCTACATGAAGGCGTCCGGTTGGCCGGTCACCTGTTAAAATCACATTTTTCATAATGTGTAAACTCCTTTTAAAATATAATTATAAATTGATTTCATCCGTTAAAGGGAATACCCTTTCTTTCTAATATTAAATTATATCGTGACTGACAACTTCCGTCAATATTGGAAACAATGAATAGCTTTATTCCATCATTCTATGACCATATCATTTAATTTTTTATTGAATCTGACGCCATCACAACATGCTTTAAATTCTTCTTGTTCCTGTGGAGTCAGATCCAGCTCGATAATTTCTTCAACACCATTGGAACCAATGATAGCCGGAACTCCAACAAAGATATTATTTTGTCCATATTCGCCATTAAGCGGAGCACTGACAGGCAGGATTGTTTTTTCATCATGTAAAACTGCTTCTACACATCTCGCCAATGTTGAGCAAATACCGTATTCTGTACATTTTTTTCCTTCATAGGTCAGCCATGCACCGTCGATTACGCGTTTTTTCAGTTCTTTGGCATCAAACTGGAATCTTTTATCATGCTGCAAAGAGGATAATGCTTTTCCATGGAAGGAAATCTGAGACATAGGAACCATAATGGCATTTCCGTGTTCACCAAGCATATAGGCAGTGATTGATTTGTGGTCAATGCCGGTTTGCTGAGATAATGCAGATAACAGACGAGATGTATCAAGACCGGTTCCCGTTCCAAACACATGTCCTTTTGGGAGGTCAGATATTTTTGCAATCTGTGAAGTGATAATGTCACAAGGATTTGTAATATTGATAAAGATTCCATGAAAACCACTTGCGATAACTTTAGGAACCATTTCCGTAGTTTCTTTAATTGTAAAATTTAATTCAGCCACACGGTCATGAGTTGCTTCCAATAATGTTATTTTTCCAAGGGAATTTACGATAATATCGCAATCCCCAAGATCACCATAGTCAGCGATAGATACATTAACCTTATGTGGACAGTAAGCGATAGCATCCATCAAATCCTGACGTTCACTCTTAACTTTCTGCTCATTCTTATCTACCAGAACCAGTTCATCTACCAGTCCGCGAAGAGCAAGTGCATATGCACAATGAGCTCCTACATGTCCAACACCAATAATTGCTACTTTTCTTTTTTTAATCATGCTAAAAACCTCCAGTCGATATTTCTTGTATCTGTCATTCTACCTTTTAAACAGAAAGAAGGCAACTGTTACATGAGGATATCATAAATATATTTTTATCAGGAAAGGTTCATGATAAAAAAAGATTGTATAGAAAACAATAATAATTACAACTAGTTTATGATTTAAAAATGTGTTATAGTTGGTACAACAGAAGATATAAGTATTTTAATTTTGGAGGAATAACTAATGAAAGATATTGTAATTACAGATGAAATTAAATACATTGGTGTGAATGATCATGATATTGACCTGTTCGAAAGTCAGTATATTGTTCCTAATGGAGTTTCCTATAACTCTTATGTCATTTTGGATGAAAAAGTTACAGTTATGGATACCGTAGATAAAAGAAAAACAGATGAATGGCTGGATAATCTTGAAAAGGCACTGGACGGACGTACAGTAGACTATATTGTTGTTTCTCATATGGAACCAGACCATGCAGCAAGCCTTCAGGTACTGGCTGAAAAATATCCGGAAGCTAAGATTGTGGGAAATGCCAAGACATTTAACATGATTCCTCAATTCTTTACTTTTGATTTAACAGATCGTACAGTGACAGTAAAAGAGGGAGATACTTTATCACTTGGTGTACATACATTACAGTTCTTTATGGCACCTATGGTGCATTGGCCAGAAGTTATGGTTGCTTACGAACAGTCTGAAAAGATTCTGTTTGCAGCAGATGGATTTGGAAAATTCGGAGCACTGGATGTGGAAGAAGACTGGGCTTGTGAAGCCAGACGCTATTATTTCAATATTTGTGGAAAATATGGTGTACAGGTACAGGCTCTGCTTAAGAAAGCTGCAACATTGGATATTCAGATGATCTGTCCTCTTCATGGACCAATCCTGAAAGAAAATCTTGGATATTATATCGGACTGTATGATACATGGAGCAAATATGAACCTGAAAATGAAGGAATTCTGGTTGCATATGCATCAATCCATGGAAATACAGCAGAAGCAGCTAAGAAATTTGCTGCTATCCTGGAAGAAAAAGGAGCTAAGAAAGTGGTAGTTGCAGATTTATCCAGAGATGATATGGCAGAAGTTATTGAAGATGCATTCCGCTATGACAAACTGGTTCTTGCAGCAGCAACATATGATGGTGGAATTTTCCCATGTATGGAAGATTTCTTACACCACTTAAAAGCTAAGAATTATCAGAAGCGTACAGTAGCATTTATGGAAAATGGATCCTGGGCACCTATGGCTGCAAAACATATGAAAGCAATTGTAGAAAATCTGAAAAATATCACAGTTGTAGATCCTGTTGTAACAATTCGTTCTACAATGAATGACGATACTGTAAAAGCAATGGAAGAACTGGCTGATAACCTTCTTGCATAATAAGATGATTTTGATTTTTTATTAAGTATAATAAAATGAGATGTGAATGAGAAAATATCAGGCACATCTCATTTTTTCTGCTATAATATTAAGAAAAAAGAAAGGGTAGGAAAATGGAAGAGTTTCGTTATGTTTTTGGACCGATTCCATCCAGAAGACTTGGAAGATCCCTTGGAATCAGTCCATTACCAAAAAAAACCTGCAATTATTCCTGTATTTATTGTCAGCTGGGACGTACCAATAAAATGACAAATCAGAGACAGGAATTTTATAAAACGGAAGCTATTTTAGATGAATTTAAAGCATATTTAAAAGATTCTGATAAGTTTGATATTGTAACGGTGGTAGGAGAAGGAGAACCTACTTTATGTAGTAATCTTGGTGAGCTGATTTGCGGATTAAAAGAGCTCACAGACAAGCCTGTGGCGGTGATTACCAATGGTTCACTGCTTTCAGATCATCAGGTGCGGGAAGAGCTTTGTCATGCAGATATGGTACTTCCTTCTTTAGATGCTTACAATCAGGAAATTGCAAAGAAAATCGACCGTCCGTATGGAACTATTAAGTTTGATGAGGAATTTGAAGGACTGGTTGAATTTTCTAAAATATATCAGGGAGAGTTATGGCTGGAAATTATGCTGGTGGATGGAATAAATGATGACAAAGAATCCATAAAAGAATTTCAAAAGCTGATTAGCCAGATAGATTACGACCGATTGTATCTGAATACTCCTGTTCGTCCTCCTGCTGAAGAAGGAGTTAATATAGTATCAGAAGAGAACATGCAATATGCTGTGGAAAAGCTGGGAGGAATCTCTATTGAAATGTTAAGTTCAGGAAGCTTTTTTAGTGAAATAGAAGATACTTATGAAGCTGTTAAATCTATTATAGGAAGACATCCAATGAATCAGTTTGAATTAAATGGTTTTTTGGACAGCAGAAACTGTGAAAACAAAGAAGAAATGCTTGAAAGAATGAAACAGGATAAGGAGATTGCCATTATTGATTATAAGGGAATCTTTACATTTCGTCTTCAGTAAAAAGGAGGTTCATTGTTATGAAACGTAGTGTACCAAGAGTTGCAGCAATTCATGATTTATCAGGGTTTGGACGAGCTTCTCTGACAACAATCATTCCAATTCTTTCTACAATGGGGGTGCAGGTATGTCCATTGCCTACAGCGATTCTTTCTAATCATACAGGGGGATTTGATTCCTTTAGTTTTGTGGATTTTACAGAACATATGAAGGCTTACATTGAAGAATGGAAAAAACTTAAGATAGATTTTGATTGTATTTATTCCGGATTTTTAGGATCTGAACGACAGATACAGATTGTATCAGATTTTATTGATGATTTCAGTACAGATGATAATCTTGTTGTTATAGATCCGGTTCTGGGAGATAATGGAAATCTCTATTCTACCATGACAGAAGACCATGTAAGGGAGATGAAAAAACTGGTAGCCAAAGCAGATATTATTACACCTAATTTTACGGAAGTAAGTCTGTTGCTTGGGGAAGACTATAAAGAAGAGACCAATAATGAAGAAATGAAAGTGTGGCTCAGACGGTTATCAGATATGGGACCGAAAATCGTGGTAGCTACCAGTGTGCCGGATCAGGGAGTAGAAAAAGATTCCAACGTCATTGCTTTTGACAGGGATAGTGATACTTACTGGAAAATACGATGCAAGTATATTCCGGCATTTTATCCGGGAACAGGAGATGCATATACTTCTGTTATGATAGGAAGTCTTCTGAATGGCGACAGCCTGCCTATCGCCCTTGATAAAGGTGTTCAGTTTATCACACAGGCGATTAAAGCAAGTTATGGGTTTGATTATCCAAATAGAGAAGGTGTCCTATTGGAAAGAGTGCTTGATGTGTTAAAAATGCCGGTAGTACTGGGCGGATATGAAATGCTGGAATAAACTGGTAACAGAAAAGAGGAAAAAGAAATGTTTCAATTGATCGATGAGAATAAATGGCCAAGAAAAGAACATTATAAATACTACACAGATACCCTTACCTGTGGTTATACGATTACTGTTCGTCTGGATGTCACTAACCTGTATCAGCAGGTAAAAAGAAATCATTTGAAATTCTATCCGGCATTTATTTATTGTGCTGGAAAAGCAATCAATGAGATGGAAGAGTTCCGTATGGGAACAGATTCCAAAGGAAATCCAGGATACTGGGATGTTGTACATCCCAATTTTACAATTTTCCATAAGGATGATCATACTTTTTCTGATGTCTGGTCCTATTTTCATGAGGATTTTAGAAAATGTTATGAAAATATAGTAAATGATATGGAAACATATAAAGATTGTAAAGGACCAAAGGTAAAAGAAAACCAGCCACCTAATTTCTTTTGTATTTCATGTGTTCCATGGATGGATTTTACAGGATATAGTACATGGGTGCCAGGAGGCAGGCCGAATCTGTTCCCGATTATCACATTTGGAAAATATATAGAAGAAAAGGGTAGAAAGAAATTGTCAGCTTCTTTGACAATTTCACATGCGGCAGCAGATGGCTATCATTCAAGTATGTTATTTAAAAGGCTTCAGGAAATCCTGGATGAGTTGTTAATCTAAGAAACCTCTGCAGGTGATAGAAACTAAGGTTTCCAGAAGGTGAGAGATTTCTTCTTCGGATTTCTGAAAGTCATTTTCAATCCATTGTGCAATGATACCGATACAGCCTCGTGAAACATAAGTGTGAAGCGCGATTAAAGTTGATTCTGGCTGGTGTGGATAAACCTTTTTCCAGCCGGAAATAGTTTTTTCCTGAGTCATGGTGGTAATCTCATCTAGAAAAGAAGGATTGCCCTGTTCAGAGAAAATCAGACGTATCAGTTCCTTGTTGGTAGAAAGACAGTGTACAATAGAGGTCATTAGTTCGGCAATGGAATTTTCCCGTTGAAATTGAATCATGGTATCTTCCAGATTTTCGAAAACTTCGTCTTGAATTGAGCGAAGAAGATCCATAGGATCAGAATAATATGTATAAAATGTACTACGATTAATATCCGATTTTTCGCATAAGCGGGAAACGGATATTTTTTGTATAGGTTGTTCTTTTAGAAGTAGCAGAAGATTTCTTTTTAATGAATTTTTTGTTCGCAATACACGGCGATCAGTTTTTTTGTTTTTCATGCAATCAACTCCTTATTTTTTTAATTAAACAATTTATTTTTAAAATGTCGGATAACCGTCAGTGGCAGAAACTTTGTTGGTTGTTCTGTTCTTTATCATTGATTATAATATACATATGAATGAAAAACAACAGATGTATGTTAAAGGGGGACGGCTTAATGAACAGGCAGGATTTTTATGATGGTAAAATCTTTGATGCATATAAATATTTTGGAGCCCACAAAGAAGGAGATGGGATTAGATTTATTACATATGCACCGAGAGCCACAAAGATTTCTGTGATTGGAGAGTTTAATCAGTGGACAGAAGAATTTCTTACCCAGGATGAACAAAGCGGTTTCTTTTCCATGTATTCTCGGACGGCAAAAGAAGGACAGATGTACAAATATCGTATTTATGGTCCGGATGGTAATATGGCAGAGCATTGTGATCCGTATGGATGTGAAATGGAAATGCCGCCACGAGCATGTACAATTATCAACGAATTGAAAAACTATCAATTTCATGATGAAGAATGGCTTAGAAAGAGAAATGATCAGAAGAACCAGCCATTAAATATCTATGAGATGCATATGGGATCATGGAAAATGGATATGGAAAAAGTGGATGAGAACGGAGAAAACGGATGGTATACTTATGATCAGATAGGAGAAATGCTGGTACCATATCTAAAAGAAAATCATTATACCCATGTGGAATTAATGCCTTTATCTGAGCATCCGTTCTATGGATCCTGGGGATATCAGAATACAGGATTTTTTGCACCTACCAAACGGTATGGAACTCCACAGCAGCTGATGAAATTTGTAGATTTGCTTCATCAGGCGGATATTGGTGTTATCATGGATTTTGTACCGGTACACTTTGCTATTGATGGCTATGGCCTGCAAAAGTACGATGGCACGGCTTTATATGAGTATGATAATAACGATACGGGGGAAAGTGAATGGGGAAGTTTTAACTTTATCCATTCTAGAAGAGAAGTTCGCTGTTTCCTTCAGTCAGCAGCCAATTACTGGATCGAAGAGTATCATGTAGATGGAATTCGCATGGATGCAGTGAGTCGTTTATTATACTGGCAGGGAAATGAAAACAGGGGAACCAATGAGCTTGCTATTGAGTTTCTGAAAAATATGAATCAAGGATTAAAAGAAAGGCATCCGGATGTAATGCTGATTGCTGAGGACTCCACATCTTATCCAGATATAACGAAACCTGTAAAGGAAGGAGGTCTTGGATTTGATTATAAATGGGACCTTGGATGGATGCATGATACCCTGGAGTATTTTCAGACATCGCCTGAATACAGAACGAGGGATTATCACAAATTGACTTTTTCCATGATATATTTCTGGAATGAAAAATATTTACTGGAATATTCTCATGATGAGGTAGTTCATGGAAAGGCAACAATTCTTCAGAAAATGTATGGAAATTATGATGACAAATTTCCACAGGCACGTGCTATGTACATGTATATGATAATGCATCCTGGAAAAAAACTGAATTTTATGGGAAATGAATTTGGACAGTTAAGAGAATGGACAGAAAAACAGGAACAGGACTGGATGGTACTGAAATATCCTGCTCATGATGCTTTTCATCAATATATGATTCGGCTGAACCAGATTTATCAGGATTGTGAAGCTCTTCATAAGGATTATGACCATAATAATTTCCTATGGCTGGATTGTCATCAGGAAGAACGTTGTATCTATGCCATTGGGCGTAAAGAAGGAAATACCATGGTGGCAGCAGTTTTTAATTTTTCTGATAAAGTACAGGAAGACTATAAAGTCACTATTGCAGGACTATGGAAGGAACAGGTTATATTAAATACAGACTGGAACCAGTACGGAGGCTCTACTGCAGAAGGACAGGATATTTATAAGACAGAGAAGGAAGCAGATACAGAACTGACTATAACTCTTCCTAAATATAGTGGAATCATGTTTGAAATGAAAAAAGGAAATTAAAAAAATCACTTCCATGCAGACGGAAATCAGGAGCAGCTGATGTAAAATATCAGCTGCTCTCTATTATTTTTTAAAGATTATGCAGGAGTATACCATTGGAGTAATGGAAATAATCAGAATAATCAATGTGAAAACAATCATTTTCCCAATACCTGGAAGAAATGAAGATAAAGCAGCAAGTATTCCGCCAATAAACCAGAGTTTCCCAGCGAAACGGTGAGTTCTGAACCAGACTTCTTCACTGTTTAAAGTCCATGGTGTTTTGATTCCCATAAAATAGTTAAATTTTATCTTAGGCATCATATTACCAACATAAGCCAGTAAAAATCCAATGATAAACGGAAGAACAACATCAATTTTTATCGGTACACCAAATGTGACAGCGATAGTAAAAATCTGAAGCGCGAACATTAACAGGCAAATCACCAATTTAAAATGTTCATATTCTTTTTCAAATTTTTGATAGTTTTTTCGTTTTGGATCAGCTTTACGGAGTATATCCATAAACATCCAGAGAATGAAAATAAGTGCCGGTTCCATAAAAATAGTAAACTTACTGCCATAATGATCAATTTCGCCATAAATGTTCCAGTGAGTGGGAATTTTATCCGGCAGATAAAAAAAGAAGACAATGGAAACTATTAGTGAAAGAATAAAAATAATAAAAATTCTTTTGTTTTTGATTTTCATTTACAATCCTCCTTAAATTGCTGAAGCCAGCCTATGATTTCTTCCAGAACAGAAAGATTTAACTCATAATAAATATATTTTCCTTTTTTTTCTGCTGTAATCAGGTTGGCATTTTTTAAAATACTTAAATGATGAGAGATGGTTGCGCCTGTCATGTTAATCTAAATATTATTTTTCAAATAAGGATTCAGCAGATTGTATAGGTTTGGTATAATAATAAATATGGAAAGGATAATAATAATTAGAAAGATAATAAAATATCAGAAGGAGTTGAAAAAATGAAAATTTATGATTTGGTGATCATTGGTTCCGGTCCTGCTGGAATGGCTGCTGCGATTTATGCAAAGAGAGCAATGCTTGATACAGTCCTTATTGAAAAAGAATATATACCAGGCGGTCAGGTGATTCAGACCTATGAAGTTGATAATTATCCGGGAATTCCCAAAACGAATGGAATGGAGTTAAGTGATAAATTTGCAGGCCATGCAAAAGATCTGGGTGTAGAGACAATGACAGCTGAAGTCACAGATATCAAACCAGAGGGAAAGATAAAAGAAATTTATCTAAAAGATGGGAATATGATAAAAACAAAAACAATTATTCTGGCAACAGGAGCTGTCCATCGTACACTTGATATTCCAGGAGAAAAAGAACTGACAGGTATGGGAGTTTCTTATTGTGCAACCTGTGATGGTGCTTTCTTCAGAAATAAAGTGACTGCAGTTGTTGGTGGAGGAGATGTGGCACTGGAAGATGCAATATTTTTAAGCCGTATATGCGAAAAAGTGTATCTGATTCACAGAAGGGATGAATTGCGTGGAGCAAAGATCCTTCGGGATCAGGTGAAAAACAATGATAAGATTGAAATACTGTGGAATACGGTGGTAACTGAAATTCAGGGAGAAAATAAGGTAGAAAATATCCACATCCAGGATGTGAATAACGGTGTGGATAAGGTTTTAAAAGCGGATGGTATTTTTATTGCAGTAGGAACCAGGCCTGCATCAGATCTACTGAAAAATCAACTGGAGACTGATTCGCAGGGATATATTATTGCAGGAGAAGACGGAATTACAAATCTTCCAGGAATTTTTGTCGGTGGGGACGGAAGACGGAAAAACTTACGTCAAGTGGTGACTGCAGTTGCGGATGGAGCTAATTGTGTGCTTTCAGTGGAGAGATACCTTCAAAAATTATAATTTTCTGATAATTTAGCAAGATTATTTTTGCTGACTAATAAATCAAAATGCAACTGTTTTTTTACGATTTGTGATAGATGTATAACATTTTCCAATGCAAGTATTTTTTGAAAAAATAAGTCACAATATACCCACAAAGTTATCCACATACACAAATGGCATATTTAAGCCAAAAATTAGTTACCCACAAAGTTATCCACATTATCCACAGGCAGTAATCGACAAAAAACGATTGTTAAAAAACATAAAAACAAAACAAATGTTTTGTGTAGTATTTCTAAAAAGATTTTGTTTCATTCGTAAATGTTATATGTTATAATAAATTTACAATTAAAAAGTAAAGGAGTTGGGAGCCATGAAGTTCATTATTAGTGGAAAGAACATTGAGGTTACGGAAGGAATCAAAGCAGCAGTTGAAGAGAAACTGGGACGCCTTGATAAGTATCTGGTTGATGATACGATTATTAATGTAACACTTAGTGTTCAGAAGGGAAGACAGAAGATAGAAGTTACCATTCCTATGAAAGGACATATTATTCGTGCAGAAGAAGACAGTGAAGATATGTATGTATCTATCGATCTGGTTGTAGACGTTATTGAACGTCAGATTCGCAGATATAAAACAAGACTGATGAATCAGAAGCACGAGGGAACCAGCTTCAGACAGGAATTTATGGAGATGGAAGATGATGCAGAAGATGATGAAATCAGAATCATCCGAAGCAAGAAGTTTGCGATCAAACCAATGGATGTGGAAGAAGCCTGCATTCAGATGGAACTCTTAGGACATGATTTCTTCGTATTCCGCAATGCTGATACCTTTGAAGTTAATGTTGTGTATAAGAGAAAGGGAAATACATACGGATTAATTGAACCAGAATTTTAAGATAGTTTATAAAAGGAGATCATATGATCTCCTTTTTTTATTACATAGGAAATTCCTTTGAATTTCCTATGTAATAAAAAACGCTCCGCGTGGATGTGCAAAGGAAAGCAGTTAAAACTGCTGCACATCGGCACGCAAAGCGGAGCAAGTCCCTCATGATTGAGGGATACAGGGAGTTGATAGCGACTTGTCCGCTTTTTTTACAATCTGTTAACTTGCGTCTCATATTTAGAAGTGTTACAATAGCAGAGTCTATAGGCAGATGGCAGAAATACTCTGTCTACGGAATTTATGAGAGGATGTAACTATACATCATATAGATTTAGGAGAGCAATTTATGGGTTTATTTGACAAAGTGTTTGGTTCTCACAGTGAAAAAGAGTTAAAGAGGATCAGTAAGATTGTTGATCAGATTGAAGCAATGGACGAAACCATGCAGAAATTATCTGACGAAGAGTTAAGACATAAGACAGACGAATTTAAGGAACGTTTATCCCAGGGAGAAACTTTAGATGACATTCTTCCAGAAGCTTTTGCAGTTGTCCGTGAAGCCAGCAGCCGTGCCATTGGACTGAAACATTACCGTGTTCAGTTGATCGGTGGTATTATCCTGCATCAGGGACGAATCGCAGAAATGAGAACTGGTGAAGGTAAGACTCTTGTATCCACACTTCCTGCATATTTGAATGCATTGGAGGGCAAAGGTGTTCATATTGTTACTGTTAATGATTATCTGGCAACTCGTGATGCCCAGTGGATGGGACAGGTACACAATTTCCTTGGTATTAGTGTGGGGGTTGTTACCAATGATATGGAAAATGACCAGCGTCGAGATGCTTATAATTGTGATATTACTTATATTACCAATAATGAACTGGGATTTGATTATCTGAGAGATAACATGGTCATTGACAAGGCAGATCTGGTACAGAGAGATCTTCACTATGCTATCGTGGATGAAGTGGACTCTGTTTTGATCGATGAGGCAAGAACTCCTCTGATTATTTCCGGGGAAAGTGGTAAATCCACTGAATTATATCGTGCATGTGATATTCTGGCACGTCAGATGCAACGAGGAAGTTCCACAGGAGAATTATCCAAGATGGATATTCTGATGAATGAAGATATTGAGGAAGACGGAGATTTCCTTGTAAATGAAAAAGATAAACAGATTATGCTGACAGCCGATGGTGTAAAGAAGGTAGAAAAGTTCTTCCATATTGATAACCTTGCAGATCCTGATAATCTGGCAATCCAGCACAATATTATTCTGGCATTGCGTGCTCATAATCTGATGTTTAAAGATAAAGATTACGTGGTAAAAGATGATGAAGTTCTGATCGTTGATGAATTTACCGGACGTATTATGCCGGGAAGACGTTATTCTGATGGATTGCATCAGGCAATTGAAGCTAAAGAAAATGTAAGAGTTAAGAGAGAATCTAAAACTCTGGCAACTATTACATTCCAGAATTTCTTTAATAAGTATGATAAGAAAGCAGGTATGACTGGTACAGCTCAGACAGAAGAACAGGAATTTCGTGAAATATACGGAATGGACGTTGTAGTTATTCCGACAAACAAGCCGGTGCTTCGTATTGATCATGAAGATGCCATTTATAAAACAAAACGGGAAAAAATGAATGCCGTTGTGGAAGATATCATTGCCAGCCATGAAAAAGGACAGCCGGTCCTGGTTGGTACCATTACTATTGAAATGTCTGAAGAACTTAGTGCAATGCTCAAGAAAAGACGTATTAAACATAACGTCTTGAATGCAAAGTTCCATGAAAAAGAAGCAGAAATTGTTTCTCATGCAGGTGAAATCGGTGCGGTGACTATTGCAACCAATATGGCTGGTCGTGGTACGGACATTGTTCTGGAAGATGGAGTTGCAGAGCTTGGAGGACTGAAAATCATTGGAACGGAACGACATGAGTCCAGACGTATTGATAATCAGCTTCGTGGTCGTGCCGGTCGTCAGGGAGATCCGGGTGAATCTAAATTTTACCTGTCTCTGGAAGATGATCTGATGAGATTGTTTGGATCTGAACGTATGATTTCTGTATACAATGCCCTTGGAATTCCGGAAGGAGAAGAAATTCAGCACAAATCCATCAGCAAGACCATTGAGAAAGCACAGAAGAAGATTGAAAATAACAACTTTGGTATTCGTAAGAATCTGCTGGATTATGACCGTGTAAATAATGATCAGCGAGAGGTTATTTATAAAGAACGCCGTAGAGTATTAGACGGTGATGATATGAAAAATTCTATTCTTTCCATGATGAAAGATACGGTGGCTGATCATGTTAATAAAGTAATCAGTGATGAACTTCCACCGGAAGAATGGGATCTGAAAGCTTTGAATGCTGAATTAAGACAGATCGTTCCATTGAAGAAGATTGAACTGACAGAAGAAGAGAAAGCTTCTGGAAGAGTGGAAAATCTTATAGAGCGTCTGCAGAATGAGACAGTTGAACTGTATGCACAAAAAGAAAAAGAATTTGAAGATTTCGATCTTCGTGAGATTGAACGTATTATCCTTTTGAAAGTTATTGACCGTAAGTGGATGGATCATATAGATGATATGGATCAGTTGCGTGAAGGTATCGGTCTGCAGGCTTATGGACAGAGAGATCCTGTTGTTGAATATCGTATGGTGGGATTTGATATGTTCAATGAAATGACAAAAGCTATTCAGGAAGAGACTACAGGTGCACTGATGCATGTTCAGATTGAACAGAAAATCGAAAGAGAAGAAGCACCAAAAATTACTGGAACCAATAAGGATGAGAGTAATGAAAAAATGCCGTACGTAAGGAAAGGGGCTAAAATCGGACGTAATGATCCTTGTCCTTGCGGTAGCGGAAAGAAATATAAAAACTGTTGCGGAAAAAATTAAGGAGTTTAGTAAGTGATTGAATTAGAACAATTAAGATACACTTTGAACTCTTTTCGAGAACCACTTGAGACACTCAGTGGTTCTCTTGCTTTAGAAGCAAAAAGAGAAAGAATCGATCAACTGGAGCTTTCCATGGAAGAACCAGGATTCTGGGATGATATTGAAGAATCTCAGAAAGTAATGAAAGAAATAAAGAGTCTGAAAAGTGTTGTAGAAGATTACGAAGATTTAAAAACAAAATATGAAGATGTGGAAACCCTGCTGGATATGGCTCAGGAGGATGAAGATGAAGAGCTGGTAACAGAAGCAGAAGAGATTATGAAAGATTTTGAAAAACAATATGAGAGTCTTCGGATTTCCACATTGCTCACGGGAGAGTATGATAAAAATAATGCCATTTTGACACTGCATGCCGGTGCAGGTGGAACAGAATCCTGTGACTGGGCTAATATGTTATATCGAATGTTCACAAGATGGGCAGTGAAAAAAGGATATTCTACAGAAGTTATCGACTATCTGGATGGTGATGAGGCAGGACTTAAGTCTGTAACGGTGGAAATAAAAGGGGAAAATGCATATGGATATCTTCGTTCGGAGCGAGGAGTGCATCGTCTGGTAAGAATTTCTCCATTTAATGCTGCTGGAAAGCGTCAGACATCTTTTGCCTCCTGTGATGTTATGCCGGAAATTGAAGATGATCTTGAAGTGGAGATTGCTGATGAGGATATTCGAATTGATACTTATCGCGCCAGTGGTGCAGGAGGTCAGCATATTAATAAAACAGATTCTGCAATTCGAATTACCCATCTGCCTACAGGAATCGTTGTGCAGTGCCAGAATGAAAGATCCCAGCATAAGAATAAAGATCAGGCCATGAAAATGCTGAAAACCAAGTTGTTTTTGCTGAAAGAACAACAGCACCTGGAAAAATTATCGGATATTCGTGGTGATGTGACAGATAATGGATGGGGAAGTCAGATCAGATCTTATGTTCTACAGCCATATACTATGGTAAAAGATCATAGAACCAATCAGGAAAGCGGAAATCCAACGGCAGTGTTAGATGGTGATCTGGATGATTTTATGAATGCATATTTATCATGGGATAATCAAAAAGAAAAATAATTTTAGAACAGCTGCCTGTTTCATAGTAATTATTAAATTGTATTTTTTTTAAAGCAATTTTTCCTATTGCTTCTGAAAATCATCTATGGTAGTATTCTGTAGAAAGACAATTGTACATCACAGAAAAACAAAGGAAACTTGTTATGGAAAAAACAAATTATTATGTAATTAAGAAGAAAGCGGTTCCGGAAGTTTTACTGAAAGTGCTGGAGGTACAGAAGCTTTTGGATTCCAAAAAGGCACTTTCTATTTTGGAAGCTACAGAAATTGTTGGTATTAGCCGCAGTTCTTATTATAAATACAAAGATGACATTTTTCCGTTTTATTCCAGTAAAAAAGGGAAAAATATTACATTTGTTATAGAAGTCAATGATCAGCCTGGTGTTATGGCATCGATTCTTCAGACTTTTGCAGTCTATGATGCCAATATTCTGACGATACATCAGAGTATTCCAATCAACGGGAAAGGATTGTTGACAGTCAGTGTGGAAATTGTATCAGATGAAAGTGATGTTTCTGCAATGATTCAGGAAGTGGAACAGATGGAAAATGTTTCTTATGTAAAGATTATTGCAATGGAATAGCAGGAGGATATTATGAAATACGTAGTGATTTTAGGAGACGGAATGGCAGATGAGCCAATAGAGAGTCTGAATGGGAAGACACCTTTACAGACAGCGGAGAAACCGGTTATGGATGAGATGGCAAGAACAGCTGAGCAGGGAATTGCATATACTGTTCCTGAAAATCTTCCGGCAGGAAGTGATGTGGCCAATCTTTCTATGCTTGGATATGATCCGCAGCAGTATTATTCCGGACGATCTCCACTGGAAGCGTTAAGTATAGGTGTGGATATGAAGGATACAGATATTGCTCTCCGCTGTAACGTGGTAACTGTAACTGAAGATGGAGAATATGAAGACAAAGAAATTCTTGATCACAGTGCAGGAGAAATTACCTCTGAAGAAGCAGAAGTTCTTATTGAAGCTGTAAAGAAAGAACTGGAAACAGATGAATTTAAATTTTATCCAGGAGTGAGCTATCGCCATCTTACTATTTGGGACAAAGGTCAGGTAATAGATTTAATACCGCCTCATGACATTTTAGGGAAAAAGATTGGAGATTATCTTCCAACAGAACCTAAATTAAAAGAGATGATGAAGAAAAGTTTTGATATACTTAATCATCATCCGATTAATGAAGAACGTGCAAAAAAAGGTCTTAATAAGGCAAACAGTATCTGGTTCTGGGGTGCAGGAA
The DNA here is from genome assembly GCF_018982945.1 of Anaerostipes faecalis. Classification (GTDB taxonomy): domain Bacteria; phylum Bacillota; class Clostridia; order Lachnospirales; family Lachnospiraceae; genus Anaerostipes; species Anaerostipes faecalis. Next base: position 188,451 of record NZ_JABRXE010000004.1, read on the forward strand.
CAAAGCCTGCTTTGGATAATTTCAAAGAAAAGACAGGTATGAATGGAGCTATGGTTTCTGCAGTCGACCTTTTAAAGGGAATTGCAGTGGGAGCAGGGATGAGAAATCTGGATGTTGAAGGGGCCAATGGAGGCCTGGATACAAATTATCATGGAAAAGCTATGGCTGCAGTAAAATCACTACTTGAAAATGATGATGATTTCGCGTATATTCATGTAGAAGCCCCAGATGAAATGGGACATCAGGGAAACGTTGAGAATAAGATTAAATCAATTGAATATCTGGATTCTCAGGTTGTAAAGGTTGTGAAAGAAGAACTGGAAAAAGCAGGAGAAGAATTTAGAATTCTTATTGGACCAGATCATCCAACACCTATTGCAATCCGTACACACTCTAAAGAGCCTATTCCATTTATGATCTATGACAGTACAAAGAAAGTGGAAGGACAAAACGAGTACAGTGAAGAAACAGCAAGAAAAACAGGTCTTGTTGTGGAGCACGCATATGAATTAATGAATCGATTATTACAAAAATAAGAGAAAATGTAGGAGGCACAAAATGCTGGTAGTAAAAAAATTTGGTGGTACTTCTGTTGGAAATAAAGATCGTATCATAAATGTAGCAAAAAGATGTATTGAAGATTATCAAAAAGGAAATGATGTGGTAGTTGTTTTATCTGCCATGGGAAAAATGACAGATGAACTGATTGCAAAAGCAAAGGAGATTAATCCAAATCCATCCAGAAGAGAAATGGATATGCTGCTTACAACAGGTGAACAGACTTCTGTATCATTAATGGCAATGGCAATGGATGCACTGGGAGTACCAGCGGTTTCCTTGAATGCCTTTCAGGTTGCAATGCATACAACATCTGCATACAGTAATGCAAGAATTAAGAGAATTGATACCGATCGTATCTTAAATGAACTGGAACAGCGTAAAATTGTTATTGTAACAGGTTTCCAGGGAGTGGATCAGTTTGATAACTATACAACACTTGGACGTGGTGGTTCAGATACAACTGCTGTTGCACTGGCAGCTGCACTTCATGCAGATGCATGTGAAATCTACACAGATGTAGATGGAGTCTATACAGCAGACCCAAGAAAAGTATCTGTTGCAAAGAAACTTTCTGAAATTACTTATGATGAAATGCTGGAGATGGCAACACTTGGTGCAGGTGTTCTTCATAACCGTTCTGTTGAACTGGCAAAAAAACACGGAGTGCAGCTGGTTGTAAGATCCAGTATGACTACAGAAGAAGGAACTGTTGTTAGAGAAAGAGTTCGAAAAAAAGATGCTGAAATCAGTGGAGTTGCCGGAGATGATGATGCAGCAAGAATTGCAGTTCTTGGAGTTGATGATATTCCTGGTGTTGCATTTAAGATCTTTAATATTCTTGCAAAGAAAAATGTCAATGTTGATATGATTTTACAGTCTGTAGGACAGCATAAAAATAAAAAGGATATTTCTTTTACAGTTAAAGAAGAAGATATGGATATTGCAGTTCAGGCCCTGGAAGATAATCTTCCTGATGGAAGCTATGAAGGAATCAGTGCAAGTGGAGAAATTGCAAAAGTTTCCATTATCGGAGCAGGACTGCGAAATAATTATGGTATGGCAGCTCGTATGTTTGAGGCTTTATATGAAGCAAATATTAACATTCGCATGATTTCCACTTCTGAAATCAGAGTAACAGTTTTGGTTAATCGCGAAGATATGGTGAAAGCGATGAATGCAGCTCATGATGCATTTAAGATGTAACCTTAAAATCAGCTAGATATAGTTATCCATTTTGTTTTGAAATGTGTCAGAACAAAATGGATTTTTTTTGCTTTATAAGGTAGAATAGGGGTTGAGAATAGAAAGGAGATCGACTATGAAAAGAAAAGATTATATTTCATGGGATCAGTATTTTATGGGAATTGCGTTGCTTTCTGCCCAGAGAAGTAAAGATGAAAATACCCAGGTTGGAGCATGTCTGGTAAATGATCACAATAAAATATTATCTGTGGGATATAACGGAATGCCGATTGGCTGTAATGACGATGATATGCCATGGGAACGGGAAGGTGATGCATTGAATACTAAATATTTTTATGTATGTCATGCAGAACTGAATGCTATTTTAAATTACAGTGGTGGTTCTCTGGATGGTGCAAGAGTCTATGTTACTTTGTTTCCGTGCAATGAGTGTGCAAAAGCAATCATTCAAAGCGGCATGAAAGAAGTTGTATATATGCAGGATAAATATGCTGATGATGATGCTACCATAGCATCAAAAAGAATGTTTGATATGGCGGGTGTGACCTATCGCCAGTTTGTCCCTAAAGGGCAGGTAATAGAACTAGATTTATAAAAGAAAGAGTAGTTGATTATGGACATTATTAAAATTTTGCAGGATGAATTAGGTATTAGAAAAAATCAGGTTGAAACAACCATCAAGCTGATCGATGAAGGAAATACTATTCCATTTATAGCAAGATATCGAAAAGAAATGACAGGTGCATTGGATGATGAAACCCTTCGTACATTTCATGAGAGGCTAATGTATTTAAGGAATCTTCAGGATCGGAAAGAGGCAGTCATAAAAAATATCGAGGGGCAGGGAAAACTGACCGACCAGCTGAAAAAGGAGATTGAAGAAGCTGTAACGCTGGTTGCAGTGGAAGATTTGTATCGCCCTTACAAGCAGAAAAAAAGAACCCGTGGAATGATTGCAAAAGAAAAAGGACTGGAACCTTTAGCCAATATTGTACTTCTTCAAATGACAGAAAATCCATTGGAAAAAGAAGCAAAAGATTTCCTGGATGAAGAAAAAGGTGTTGAAACAGTGGAAGATGCACTGAATGGAGCAAGGGATATTATTGCAGAAAATATTTCAGATAATGCAAAATATCGTACTTATATAAGAAAAACAACATGGGAGCATGGAAAAATAATTTCTGTGGCCAAGAAACCGGAAGAATCTTCTGTGTTTGATATGTACTATGATTTCGAGGAACCAATCAGGAAAATAGCAGGATACAGGATTCTGGCAATTAACAGAGGGGAAAAAGAGGGAATTCTCACTGTTAAAATTGAACCTGATCAGCAGAAAATAGCAGCTTATCTGGCAAATCAGGTTATTACCAAAAAAAATCCTAATACTACAAAGTTTCTGCTGGAAGCCATAGAGGACAGTTATAAAAGGCTGATTGCACCGTCTATAGAGCGTGATATTCGAAGTGAACTTACTGAACATGCAGGAACTGAAGCCATTAAAGTATTTGGAAAGAATCTGGAACAATTGCTGATGCAGCCTCCTATTACAGGACAAACAGTCCTTGGATGGGATCCTGCATTTCGTACCGGATGCAAGCTGGCTGTGGTTGATCCTACCGGGAAAGTACTGGATACAGTGGTGATTTATCCAACAGCACCTCAAAATAAGGTAGAAGAAGCTAAGAAGACAGTAAAAGCACTGATTAAAAAATATGGTATTACACTGATTTCCATTGGGAATGGAACAGCTTCAAGAGAATCCGAGCAGATTGTTGTAGATATGTTAAAAGAACTGGATTCCCCGGTTCAGTATGTGATTACCAATGAGGCAGGTGCATCTGTATATTCTGCAAGTAAACTGGCAACAGAGGAATTTCCGAATTTTGATGTGGGACAACGAAGTGCTACGTCTATTGCAAGACGTGTACAGGACCCTTTAGCAGAATTGGTTAAAATTGAACCCAAGGCCATTGGAGTGGGACAGTATCAGCATGACATGAACCAGAAACAGCTGTCAGAAGCATTAAGTGGTGTTGTGGAAGCAACGGTAAACAAAGTAGGAGTTGACTTAAATACTGCATCAGCTTCTTTGCTGGAGTATGTATCTGGAGTGTCCAAAGCGGTAGCAAAGAATATAGTAACCTATAGAGAAGAGAACGGGCGGTTTTTAAATCGGAGACAGCTGTTGAAAGTATCTAAATTAGGACCTAAAGCCTTTGAACAATGTGCCGGATTTTTAAGGATTTCCGGAGGAGACCAGCCATTAGATGCAACAGGAGTTCATCCGGAAACTTATAAAGAAACCAAACATCTTCTGGAGACTCTTGGATATACCCTGGAAGAATTATCCAGTGAAGGTTTTCGTGAAATTGGCAAAAAAGTTACAGATTATAAAAAGCTGGCCAAAGAACTGGGAATTGGTGAGATTACATTGCAGGATATTGTAAAAGAACTGGAAAAACCAGGACGAGATCCTCGGGAAGATATGCCAAAACCGATTCTTCGCAGTGATGTACTGGAAATGTCCGATTTAAAACCAGGAATGAAATTAAAAGGAACCGTTCGAAATGTTATCGATTTCGGAGCTTTTGTGGATATTGGAGTCCATCAGGATGGTCTTGTGCACATTTCCCAGTTGTCAGATAAATTTATTAAGCATCCACTGGAGGTTGTCAGTGTAGGAGATATTGTGGATGTGACAGTTTTGAGCGTTGATGAAAATAAAAAGCGAATACAGCTAAGTATGAAAGAAAAATAATATTAATACCAGCCACCGGAGAATGTTATGATTTGTCCGGTCATATACTCAGGAGCCGTTGCAGTATGATAAATCATCTGTGCGGCTTCTTTTGGATCTGCAATATAGTCAGCTGGAATCTCTTCCCTTATCATTTCCACATCTTCCTCTGAAAATTCCCGGTTCATATCGGTATCAATCATTCCAAAAGCAATGGCATTGACCTGTATATTGCTGGTTGCAACCTCTTTAGCCAGTGCTTTTGTTAAGGCATTGATACCACCTTTTGTGGTGGAATATAGAACTTCACAGGAAGCACCGACATTTCCCCAGACAGAAGAAATATTGATGATTTTTCCTGATTGATTTCTGATCATGTGAGGAAGAATATTCTGGCAGGTAGAAAATACAGATGTGAGATTGGTGTCTATCATCTGATACCAGTCTTCTATAGATGCATCTGTAAAAAGTCCGATTTTTGAAATACCTGCATTGTTGATCAGACAGTCAATGGTACCAAAATAATCCAGTGCCTGTGTAATCATTTCAGACACGAATTGGTGGTTACCAATGTCGCCGGTAAAAGACATACAGGATACATTCATGGAACATATTTCTTTCTTAAGGGAATCTAATTGTTCTGGATGACGAAAACCGTGAATAACAACATTCCAGCCTTTTTTTGCAAAATAAAGAGCAGTTTCACGTCCAATACCGCGAGAACTTCCTGTGATTAGTACTGTTTTCATAATTTACCTCACAAAGTATATGATATTAAGAAAATTTTAAGGTTATCTACAAGAGATTATAACATAGAGGATTGTTGAAATAAATCGAATAATTTGTTATACTGAACAAAGTTGTATACGGAAGGAGCAGGCACTATGACAAAGAGAAAAAAAAAGGTGGGAGCAGGTGCAATTGCCGCAAGAGTTCTGGTATTGATTCTTGCAATGGTAATTGCTGGTGTTGGAAGTTTTATGGCCAGTAAAGCGTTTTTTGCCCATAGATTTAAAGAAGATAAAAAAGCAGAAATTGCAAAACAATTAAAAGAAGAGAGTAAAGAAAGAGTTGATGTGACATTAGTTCAGATGGATGATACCATGACTATCCGCATTTATCATAATAAAAATCAGCAGATGATTTTTGTACCATTGCGCTCAGATATGGTACTTACTCTCAATGACGATGGCAAAAAGGCAGTAAAAGATGAACTTGGAATCAGTGATGATACAGCAACAGTATCTGATGTGATTAAATCCACCAGTGATGGAAAGTTAATGAAAGAGCAGGTTGAAAAGACTCTTGGAATCTCAATAAATAATTATGAAACCATCACTAAAAAGAAATTTGTAAAATTGATGAATCAGGCAGGAGAAATCAAGATAAATCTTGATAAAGATATTACTTATGAAGATTTAACAGCAAAATCAGTCACCTTAAGTGCCGGAGAAAACACACTAAATGGTAATGCTGTTTTGGCATTGCTCACAGATAATGAAATTTTTCAGGATGAAGCAGATCATATGACTTTGGTAGGAGACATCCTTGTGGAAATCTCTTCTGCCTTAAAAGATAAATCTTTATCTGAATATCAGGATTATGTGAAGACTTATTATGAAACAGTAACATCAGATCTGTCATATGATGATGTTTCAGATTCTCTGGAGAGAATTTATGAAATCAAGGAAAAAGACTTTAATTATAAGATTTTAGATGGAGAAGAATCTAATGGTAAATTCCAGATCGATACAGATGCTGCTAAGAATGCATTTGATGAGATCTTGTCAGAAAGCGGTGATCTGGAAGCAGCGCTGGCTACAACAGAAAAGAAGAAAGAAAGCAATGATGATTCTTCCACAAAGAGTATTACCATCGAAATTCAGAATTCAACCCAGATTTCAGGATTGGCAGGTCGTTGGAAAGATAAACTTGTCGAAGATGGATATACTGTTGGATCCGTAAAAACAAATCGTCAGGGAGAACTGACTCATACCAAGATTATAATATCAGAAAAGGGTATGGCAAAGGATTTGGAAAGCTATTTTAAGAATCCTGAATATGAAGTTGGAGAAGTAACCAGCGGAGCAAAGATTTGTATTATTCTTGGAACAGAAGATGAAATTTAGACGAATATCATAATTGAATAAAAAGAAAGATCTTTTCCATACTAAATGTACATTAAGACCGGGAAAATGAAGAGTGTACATTTAGGAGGGAAGGCATTGAAACATTTTATAAAAATGATCGTTGGGACATTTTGTATGGCAGTGGCCACCAATACCGTTTTTCAGCCAATGGGAATTGTAACCGGAGGTTTTAGCGGATTAGGGATTATTCTATGGAAAATATGGAGAATCCCATTATGGGTGACAAATACCATGCTGAATGTCCCTGTTTTTTTTGCAGCTTATCATTGTAAGACAAGAAAGTTTTTCTGGAATACATTATCAGGTGCAGTTTTATTATCTCTGTTTCTTGGGATTCTGCCTCGATTTACTTTTTTTCCAAAAGATTTCTATGTGAATCTTATTTTAGGAAGTATTCTAATGGGAATCGGTCTTGGGGTTATTCTAAAAAATGGAGAATCTACCGGTGGAACAGATTTGATGGCATCTTTGCTGAAAAACATATTTCCACAATTTAGTATAGCTGTTCTTCTTGGAATATTAGATGGAATGATTGTGTTTATGGGAATTTTTGCTTTTGGAGTTGAAAAAGCCTGTTATGCGCTTCTTTGTATTTATGGAATCACAAAGATTACAGATACAGTAGTGGAAGGACCCGGGACATTAAAGCTGATTTATATTATAAGTGAAAAGGAAAACAGAATTGCAGAAGAAATCTTAACCAGGAAGCGAAGAGGTGTAACAAAAGTCTATGTAAAAGGCGGATATCGAGGAAAAGAGGGTTTTATGCTTATGTGCATGGTATCGAAAAAAGAGGTTTCCACAATGAAAGATATTGTGAAAAAGATAGATCCGGAGGCATTTGTGATAATTTCTGATGCACGGGAAACTATTGGGGAGGGTTTTGTGAATTTTCAACAATAGTATTAAAGAATTACTAGTTTTTTCTTTTTTTTTTGTAAAAAATGCTGTATAGTAAAAGAAAAGATCGAAGGAAAACTAGGAAAGGTAGATGAAGGGATGATTTCAAATCAGATTTTACAAGAAGCAATTAGTGGAATCAAAGATGTAACGGGAATAGATTTGTGTGTCGTGGATGTATCTGGCAATGTTGTGGCAAAAACGATGGATATACTGGATAATGTGGGGATGGAAGTACAGGCTTTTGCAGGATCCATGGCAGAAAGCCAGGTAATTGATGGTTTTCAGTATTTTAAGATATTTGATGATAAACGTCTGGAGTATATTCTTTTAGTTAATAGCATAAATGAAACAGCATATACTATTGGGAAATTAGCAGTTTTACAGGTGGAAAATTTACTGGTTGCCTATAAAGAACGATTTGATAAGGAGAACTTTGTAAAAAATCTGCTTCTGGATAATCTGCTTTTAGTGGATATTTATAACAGAGCAAAAAAACTGCATATCAAGGTGGAAGCAAAAAGAGTTGCTTTTCTGATACAGGCTGCCTATGGAAAGGATCAGAGTCTTATGGAAACTATGAAACAGTGCGGATCCATTGAAGAGACAGCTTTTCTGACAGCAGTAGATGAAAAGAGCATAGTTTATGTTACGGAAATCGGGCCAAAGGACAGCCAGATTCAGTTTATATTACATGCAAAAGAATTGGTGACAGAGCTTGCTGATGCAGGTATCAGGGATATTAAGATTTCTATAGGAAATATTGCGGAGAATATAAAAGATGTATCTCGTTCATATAAAGAGGCGCAGATTGCATTGGAAGTTAGTAAGATTTTCTATGAGGATGCTACAGTTATTGCATATAATCAGCTGGGAATCGGACGTTTAATCTATCAGCTGCCGCTGCCATTATGCAAGATGTTTATCAGAGAGGTATTTGGAGATTATTCTCCGGATTCAATTGACGAGGAAACTTTATCTACCATTGATAAATTTTTTGAAAATAATCTTAATGTTTCAGAGACATCAAGGCAGTTGTTTATACATCGAAATACGTTGGTATATCGCCTGGATAAAATTCAGAAAAATACCAATCTGGATCTCAGAAATTTTGAAGATGCAATTGCTTTTAAAATCGCACTGATGGTAGTAAAATATATGAAATATATGGATACGGTGGATTAATATTATGATAACGTTAAATCAGGTGACAAAAGAGTATAAAAAGGGAAATGTTGGTCTGGAAGATGTATCGCTTCATGTTGATAAGGGTGAGTTTGTCTTTGTTGTAGGTAAAAGCGGATCGGGGAAGACAACACTGGTGAAACTGCTCTTAAAGGAGTTAGAGCCTACCAAAGGTGAAATTATAGTAAATGGATATCATTATAATAAAATGAGACGGCGGGAGTTACCATACTTGCGCCGTCAAATGGGTGTGGTCTTTCAGAATTTCCGTCTGTTAAAGGACCGGAATATTTTTGAAAACGTTGCTTTTGCACAAAAGGTCGTAGAGGCACCAAACCGCCATATCAGACGTCAGGTTCAAAGTGTTCTGGACCTGGTTGGTTTAGGAGATAGACTTAAGGCGTTTCCAGGGGAATTGTCAGGTGGAGAACAGCAAAGAGTAGCAATTGCAAGAGCACTGGTAAATCACCCTGTTGTTTTACTTGCTGATGAACCTACAGGAAATCTGGATCCGGTCAATGCGAAGGAAATTATGGCGCTTCTTGAGGATATTCAGCATAGAGGAACCACAGTTATGGTAGTAACACACAATAAAGATATGGTAAATAAAATGGGAAAAAGAGTAATCTCCTTGAATCAGGGTCATGTAGAACAGGATGAAGCAAGGGGGTATTATGAGATTATTTAGAAGATTTGTTTATGGAGTTAAAGAAGGGATTCGAAATATTTTTCGTAATAAGATATTTTCTCTGGCATCAATTGGAACCATTGCGGCATGTGTATTTCTCATTGGAGTGTCTTTGGCTGTTATTTTAAATGTTCAGTCCACCATGAGACAGATGGAAAATTCTGTTGGTGTTTCAGTTTTCTTTCAGTCAGGAATTTCAGAAGAACGAAAGAATCAGATTGGAGAAGAAATTAAGGCAAAGAAGGAAGTAGATCAGATTCGATATGTTTCTGCGGAGGAAGCATGGGCAAAGTACAAGAAAGATGTATTTAAAAACAACCAGGAGCTTTTGGAGGGATTTGAAGGGAGCAATCCTCTTAAGGAATCGGATTCTTATGAGGTAACCCTGAGAGAAATCAGCAACCATCAACAGCTTGTTAAAGAGCTGGAGAAAATCCATGGAGTTCGAAAGGTCAGGTATTCAAAAGTTGCGGCAGAAGGCGTATCTAAAATGAATGTTCTAGGTACTTATATGGCGGGAGGTTTGATTCTTATCCTGCTTCTTGTATCAGTATTTCTGGTAAGCAATACGGTTTCTCTTGGAATTTCTGTGCGAAAAGATGAAATTGCAATTATGAAATTTATTGGCGCGGCAAATGGATTTATTAAAGCACCATTTCGAATGGAAGGAATCCTTATTGGAATTATAGGATCAGCACTTCCTATTACAGTGATTTATTTTGGTTATCACAAAATTATTTTATGGATGACGGAGCGATTTCACGTGATTACAGCATTTATGAAGTTTGTATCAGTAGAGAAGATTATGTTGTATCTGATCCCGATGGCATTAATTGTAGGACTGTTTATTGGTCTTATGGGAAGTTTTATAACGATTAGGAAATATTTGAGAGTATAAGGGGGAAGAATCATGCCTGAAAGATGTATATGGAAAAAGGTATTGATTTTTGCGGCAGCTTTATTTTTGATGACAGGATCTTATCATCAGGTTATTGATGCGAAGACCAGTAAAAAAAAAATAAAAGAAGAAAATCAGAAATTAGATAAACTGAATCAGCAGATGCAGGCAGAGATTGAGCAGCTGGATAAAAAAATGGTGAAAAGTGATATAAAATATGAAAAGTATTCTCAGAGACTTGAGACGTTACAAAAGAAAGTCCAGAAGACGGAAAGGAAACTAAAAGAAGCCAGAGAATCCAGAGTTAATCAGTATAAGATTATGGATAAAAGGATTAAATTCCTCTATGAAAATGGAAATACGGCATATTTAGAAATAATTTTTGAAGCAAAATCATTTCAGGAATTTCTTACAAGAGCTGAATATATTTCAAAGATTTCCCAATATGATAGTACTATGTTCCAAAAGCTGAAAAATACAGAAAAGAAAATTGAGCTGTCGTCTAAACAATTGAAAAAAGAATATAAAAATGTTCAGACAGTAACTATTCAGGCAAAAAAAGAAAAAGAGCAGCTTAATAAGATGGCATTGGCGAAAAAACAAAAGCTGGCTCAGTACCGAAAGAAACTGGCCGCAAATAAAGTATTACTGGCACAATATGAGGTAGAAGAAAAACGTCAGCAGGAGACTGCAGGTGCAAAGAATGAAATATCTTCAGGAAACGGGGCATCCTCAGGAAGTGGGTATTCTTCAGCAGGTACTTCATTTTCAGGAAATAGTTCATCTGGGGGACAGAGCAGTATGGTGGGGAGCGGAAATCTCATATGGCCGGTTCCATCTTGTCATTCAATTTCTTCAGGATATGGATACCGTATCCATCCTGTAACCGGAGAAAGAAAATTACATGCGGGTATCGATATCCCATGTTCTACCGGTTCCACTATTGTGGCATCAGATAGTGGGACAGTCATTGCGGCAGGGTATAATGCATATAATGGAAACTACATAAAGATTAGCCATGGAAATGGAATTGCTACCATGTATCTTCATTGTTCAAGACTTCTTGTATCTTCTGGAAGTCATGTGAGCAAAGGACAGATAATTGCAAAATCAGGAGCAACAGGAATGGTTTCCGGTGCTCATTTACATTTTGTTGTACAAAAAAACGGGAATTATGTTAATCCAGTAAATTATTTATAAAAAATTTTTATATCTAACTCTTAGGAAATACAATATCTTATGTTATTGACATTTTTTTTTCAACGTGAAATAATATCATTATTTTAAAATATATTAATTTACTAGGAAAAGTAGAAAATACCAAGCGGAGGATATTAGTATGGATGAGAAGAAAAAAGAAGGAATATCTGATGAAATTCTTATTCAGATTAAGAATGAATTAGAAGCATTAAGATACGGATCGTTAACAGTTATTGTTCAGGATGGACGAGTGGTTCAGATTGAAAAAAATGAAAAAATCAGATGTCGATAAATGGAAAAATTGTTACACCAATGTGTTAAGAGGACAAGTTCCCCTATTGATGAGGGACTTGTCCTCTTTGTTTTGGAAAGTAATAAAAAAATTAAAAAAGTTACTTGACAAAGCGGGTTCTTACCAGTATAATCTAATTCATATAAAACCTAGCAGTTAAGTATGATATTAAAGAAAGGATATAAAATTATGAGCAAGATTACAGAAAGTGCATTAGAATTAATCGGAAATACACCATTATTAAAATTAAACCGCTATGCAGGTGATGCAGAGGCTACAATTCTTGGAAAACTGGAATATCTGAATCCGGCAGGATCTGTGAAAGATCGTATTGCATTAGCTATGATCAAAGATGCAGAAGAAAAGGGAATCTTAAAACCGGGGGCTACTATTATTGAACCTACATCAGGAAATACAGGAATCGGTCTTGCAGCAGTTGCAGCGGCAAAAGGATATAAAGCGGTACTTACACTTCCAGATACAATGAGTGTGGAGAGAAGAAATCTTTTAAAAGCTTATGGAGCTGAGCTGGTATTGACAGAAGGTGCAAAAGGTATGAAAGGTGCCATTGCTAAAGCAGAAGAATTAAATAAATCTATTGAAGGATCTGTGATTCTTGGACAGTTTGTTAACCCGGCAAACCCTGAAGTTCACAAAGCAACAACAGGACCTGAAATCTGGGATCAGACAGAAGGAAAAGTTGATATCTTTGTTGCAGGTGTAGGTACAGGCGGAACAGTAACAGGTGTCGGAGAATATTTAAAATCTCAGAATCCTGATGTAAAAGTAGTGGCAGTAGAACCTGCAAGCAGTCCGGTATTATCAAAAGGAACACCAGGACCACATAAGATTCAGGGAATCGGTGCCGGATTTGTACCAGATGTGTTAAATACAAAGGTTTATGATGAAGTTATTACTGTAGAAAATGAGGATGCATTTACAGAAGGTAAAGCATTTGCAGTAAGTGAGGGAATTCTGGTTGGAATTTCTTCTGGTGCAGCATTAAAGGCAGCAAAAGAACTGGCAGCAAGACCGGAAAACAAAGGTAAAACAATTGTAGCACTGCTTCCAGATTCTGGAGACCGCTATTTATCTACCCCACTGTTTGCTGATAATTAGAACATGGTAATGTCGTGAAACTCCTTAAATAAATATAGTATAGCTGACTGAACGACCGGAGATTCGCATGAATATTAGCTTATTCTGCGAACTCTGACCGTTCTTTTTTATACATTTGTCGATGCTGTAGCCAGATGGGAAAAGGCAAAGGTCTGCAAAACCTCAGAATGTTGGTTCGAATCCAATCAGCATCGTTTATATATCAGATGAGGGATGACTCCCGCCTCTGTAGGCGGTGAGCAACAATTATGTATCAGTGGCGGGTTTCAATCCCCCATCTGATACACGCTCCGCGAGGATGCGCAGGAATTCGGATTGGAAGTATGTCTGCTATGCAGACCCGAATTCCGCGCCAAGACTCGCGAGCGAGTCTTGAACTATTGTGTTTACTAAAGAAAGTTTAATTGCAAGGAGGAAGAAATGAAATACGATTTCCATACTATTCCAAATCGAAAAGGAACCATGTGCCTGAAATATGATTTTGCAAAACGCAAGGGGAAACCGGAAAATATACTGCCTTTATGGGTGGCAGATATGGATTTTGTGACTGCTCCGGAAATATTAAAAAGGCTGGAAGAAAGAGTCCAGAATGGAATTTTTGGATATACAGAAGCGACGGAAGAATATTTGAATGCTGTTTCAAAATGGTATCAGGAACATTTTCAATGGGAGATTAAAGCTAATTGGGTGATTAAGACTCCGGGAGTTGTGTTTGCACTGGCAGCAGCAGTTCGGGCATTTACGGAAAAAGGAGATGGTGTACTGATTCAACGGCCGGTATATTATCCTTTTTCTAAAATTATTGAAAGTAATAACAGAGTTGTTATTAATAGTTCCTTAAAACTGGTAGCAGATCATTATGAAATTGACTTTGATGATCTGGAAAAAAAGATGGCGGATCATAAGGTTAAACTGTTCTTATTCTGCAGTCCGCAGAATCCTACAGGAAGAGTCTGGAGAGAGTGGGAATTAAGAAAAATAGGGGATTTATGTGAAAAATATGATGTATTAATCGTCAGTGATGAAATACATAATGATTTTGTAAATGAGGGATATACTCATCATATCTTTGCCAATCTGGATAAGAAGTATGCAGATATGATAATCACCTGTACTGCCCCCACCAAGACCTTTAATCTGGCTGGATTACAGATTTCGAATATCGTTATTTCTAATACCAGGCTGCGCAGAATATTTCGAAAGGAAGTAAATGCCATGGGATACGGCCAGCAAAACACAATGGGGGTGGTTGCATGTCAGGCTGCATATGAAGAAGGAGAAGAATGGTATCGGCAATTAAAACAATATTTAAAAGGAAATCTTGATTTTCTGAGAGAATATCTGCAGGAAAAAATTCCGGAAATTCATTTAATTGAACCTGAGGGAACTTATTTAATATGGATTGATTTCCGACAACTGGGATTGACAGAAAAAGAAAGAGAAGAACTCATTGTTAAAAAAGCAAATTTGTGGTTGGACAGTGGTGTGATTTTTGGACCGGAGGGAGAAGGTTTTGAAAGAATTAATATTGCCTGTCCGAGAAAAATATTGAAACAGGCATTAACACAGCTGGAACAGGCAATTCATCAAAGTTAATAAAACGAAAAAAGCTCTTGACAAAATATGAACATGCCAGTATGATCTAATTCATATAAAACCTAGTAGATAAGTATGAATATAAAATTAAACCGATATACAGGTAATGAAAAGAATGGGTGGAAGAATTTATGAAATTTTCAAAAAAATGCAGATATGGGTTAAAAGCTTTGATTGATTTAGCTGCCAATTTTAAAAATACTCAGGTATCACTGGGAAGTTTAGCAAAAAGAAACGGAATTCCCTGTCAATATCTGGAGCAGATATTTGGAAGTCTTCGAAGAGTAGGAATTATAAAAGGAATGAAAGGACCTCAGGGAGGCTATTCCCTGAATGTTGATCCTGCCAGAGTAACAGTATCAGAAATCCTGGTAGCTTTGGAAGGTCCTTATCAGATTGAAGATGAAGAAACTTTCAATGAAAATGATGAAAACAAAATCTCAATGGTTATACAGCACAGCATCATTGATAAAATCAATGAACAGTTGGATGAAACGTTAAACTATTTAACATTGGAAGATCTGGAAAAAAGTTATTTTGAATATACGCAGGATGGGCTGAATATGTATTATATCTAATAACTTGTCTGTATATCACAAGAAACATAAGAACAATAAAAAATAGAAAAAAAACTGACTGGAAAACCAGAGGTTGCAATAAGAAAGCAGTATCGCTTTGAAGTGTTGTAATCTCTGTTTTTTTTATAAATTTTAGGAGGAAAGAAAATGAGTAAAGTAAAATCACCGCAGGAACAGCGGATTCAATATGAAATTGCACATAAAATACCACCATTTGTGCATAGAAATCGTGCAACAAAGATATTAAATGAAATTAGAGGACAGAAGCCTCAGATTGATATTGAAAGAGGACGGTATTTTACACAGTCATTTCGAGAAACAGAAGGGGAGCCTTTAATTTTAAGATGGGCGAAAGCCTTATTACATTATGCAGAACATGCAACGGTCTATATTGATAAGGACCAGCTTTTGGTCGGAAGAAGCGGAAAACAAGGACGCTATGGAATTCTTTATCCTGAACTGGATGGAGACACATTAAAAGAAGCAATTGAAACACTTCCAACCAGAACGGTTTCTCCTTTTAGCATTTCAGAGGAAGATGCGAAAATTGTGGCAGAGGAAATTGCACCATACTGGAAAGATAAGACTTTTCATGAAGATTTGGCAAAGGCACTGACCCCAGAGACTACAAAGCTGACATATAATTCGGACAAAGAATTGACATCCAGATATATTGTCAATGAAACTGCTTCTTTTCGATCTTCTCTTCAATGGGTACATGACTATGAAGTAGTACTGGAAAAAGGTTTCCAGAAAATTAAAGAAGAAGCAGAGGAAAGAATTGCACAGTTAGATGAATACAGCCCTATTGATTATACAGAGAAACTTCCGTTTTTGCAGGCAGTTGTTTTAACCAGTGATGCCATTATTTTATGGGCAGAACGACATGGAGATTTGGCAGAAGAACTTGCAAAAGAGGAAAATGATCCAGTACGGAAAGCAGAATTACTAAAAATTGCAGATACATGCCGATATGTTCCCAAATATCCGGCAAGGACATTCTATGAAGCAATGCAGGCACAATGGTTTACTCAGATGTTTTCCAGAATCGAGCAAAAGACAGGAACCATCATTTCCAATGGAAGAATGGATCAGTACTTGTATCCATTCTATCAGCATGATATAGAAGCAGGCATTATTACAGATGAAGAAGTGCAGGAATTATTTGAATGCATGTGGGTTTCCATGGCCCAGTTTGTAGATTTATATCTTTCTGAGGCGGGAGGTTCTTTTAACGAAGGATATGCCCACTGGGAAGCAGTTACCATTGGAGGAGTAACGAAAAAGGGATATGACGCAGTTAATGAATTAACATATATTCTTTTGAAATCCAAAAGGGAATTTCCATTAAATTATCCTGATCTGGCAGCAAGGATCCATACGGGAAGTCCGAAACGTTATTTGTATGAAGTGGCAGAAACCATTAAAGATGGAGCGGGATTTCCGAAATTAATTAATGATGAAGAAGTTGTACCGCTGCTGTTATCCAAAGGTGCATCCTTTGAGGAAGCATATGATTATAGTGTATCTGGGTGTGCGGAATGTAGAATGCCAAATCGGGATACTTATACGAGTCCAAACGCGTACATTAATTTTGCTGCAGCATTGGAAATGGTAATTTACAACGGAAAAATGCAGAAATATGGTGATGAGGTTATTGGCCTTCAGACAGGGAAATTTGAGGATTTTCAGTCCTTTGATGAAGTCTTGGAAGCTTACTTAAAACAACAGAGATATTTTATTAAACATGCATTTATTCAGCAGCATGAAATTATCCGTCTTCGTGGAGAACATTTTGCAACGCCGCTGGGTTCAGCTCTGCATAAGCTTTGCCAGGAGACTTGCACAGATTTGCATCAGCCGAAGATTGAGGGTGGTATTGATTTAGGATACTTTGAATTTATTGGATATGCGACGGTGGTTGATTCATTAGCAGCTATCAAGAAACTGGTATTTGAAGATAAAAGAATTACTGCAGCTCAGTTAAAAGAGGCTTTAGAACATAACTTTGAGGGTTATGAGGCAATTCGTCAAATGCTTGTCAATGCACCGGCCTATGGAAATGATGATGATTATACGGATGAAATAGGAAAACTGCTTGATTTTGAAGCTCAGGAATTTACCGCACGTTACGGAAAAGAACTGGATGTACATATGGATTTACGACTGGTACCATTTACATCTCATGTGCCATTTGGAAAAGTTGTCAGTGCTACACCAAATGGAAGACTTGCTTATACACCATTGTCTGATGGATCTAGTGCATCTCAGGGAGCAGATAAAAACGGACCAACAGCTGTATTACTTTCCAATTATAAAACGAAGAATTTTGATCGAAGAGATCATGCAGCAAGGCTTCTAAATGTAAAATTAAGTCCTTCTTGTGTTAAGGGAGAAGAGGGAACAGAAAAATTGGTACATTTCATAGAAAGCTGGAGAGATTTAAAACTTTGGCATTTACAATTTAATGTATTGAATACGGATACCTTAAGGGAAGCGCAGAAACATCCTGAATTGTATGGCAATCTTTTGGTTCGCATTGCAGGATACAGTGCATACTTTACAGAATTATCGAAGGATCTTCAGGATGATATTATTGCAAGAACAGAACATAAGGCAGTATAGGTATGGAACAATCAGCTTTGGTATTTAATATACAGAATTATTCACTACATGACGGTCCGGGTATTAGAACTATTGTGTTTTTAAAGGGATGCCCATTGCGATGTCGCTGGTGCTGTAATCCGGAATCTCAGGATGTGCGGGCTGAAATTTCTTATGTGGAACAGAAATGTATAGGGAAAACAGAGTGTACTTTTTGCCAGAATATTTGTGGAGAAAATGCAATTAAATTTGAAGCATCAGGGAAAGCTTTCATTGAACGAAGCAAATGCAGCAGATGTCTTGCCTGCGCCGGAGTTTGTCCATCTAAAGCAATAAAGGTGGAAGGAAAAGCAAAAAGCATATCATCCATTTTAAATCAGGTAAAAAGAGAGTCTGCTTTTTACCGTCATGGAAGTGGAGGATTGACAATTAGCGGTGGAGAACCTTTGATTCATAGAGACTGGCTGCTGTCGCTTTTAAAAGAAGCGAAAAGAAGAAGAATCCATACAGCAATAGAAACCTGTGGCTATGCAGATTACGGGGTTATGAAGGAAGCAGCAAAATATCTGGATGTGATTTTGTTTGATATCAAGTCAATAAATGAAGAAAAACATATCGAATATACAGGAAAGTCCAATCAAAAGATTCTGAAAAATTTTCAAAGATTATGTGAAGACTTTCCTGATTTGCAAAAATGGGTGAGGACCCCGGTAATTCCTGGGTTTAATGATACGTTGAAAGAATTAAACGAAATTCAGATTTTTTTAAAAGGTAAGACCAATGTTACTTATGAAATGCTTCCATATCATCGATTTGGAGAGGGAAAATATAAGATTCTTGGACGAAATTATGAAATGGGGAGTCAGATTCTTTCAGATGAAATGAAAAATTATATAGAAAATCAAAAGAAAATCGGAGGAAAAAATAATGTCAAATTTGAATAGAGAGTTAACCGTTGCTTACGATCAGAAATATAATCAGCATCCATGGCTTCCAGGAAATGTTGATGCGATTCCCATTGAGCGGGCAGAAGGAATTTATTTTTATGATTTTAATGGAAAAAAATATTTCGATATGTCTAGTCAGCTTTCTTGTGTAAACATTGGATATGGAAATAAAGATGTTATTGAAGCAATACAGAAACAGGTAGAAATTCTTCCATATATCGCACCTGCTTATGCATCTGCACCAAGATCTGAATTGGCGAAAATGCTGGTGGATCTGGCACCAGATAATATGAAAAAAGTATTTTTTACCTGTGGAGGATCTGATGCCAATGAAGCAGCAATTAATATGGCAAGAACAGTCACAGGAAGAAGTAAGATATTTTCCAGATATCGAAGTTATCATGGTTCAACGCTTGGTTCCGGAAATTTATCAGGGGATCCTAGAAGATTTTCGCTGGAAAATCCATCTGCCACCGGATTTATAAAATTTAAAGATCCATATGTATATAGAAGTACTGTGAAATTTGTAAATGATCAGGAAGCATCAGAATACTATCTTCAGAAAATAGAAGAACAGCTTGCCTATGAGGGACCGGAAAATGTTGCAGCCATTTTTGTGGAATCTATTACAGGAGCCAATGGAGTAATCATTCCTCCAGATGGATATCTGCAGGGACTGCGTAAGATTTGTGATAAGTATGAAATTCTTCTTGTTTGTGATGAAGTTATGGCCGGATTTGGAAGAACCGGAAAAATGTTTGCTTTTGAAAACTGGGATGTAAAGCCGGACATGATTACTTTTGCAAAAGGGGTTACAAGTTCTTATGTTCAGCTTGGAGGAGTAATTATTTCTGATAAAGTTGCCGAGTACTATAGTGATAAAGTTTTCCAGTATGGATTGACTTACAGCGGACACTCTCTTGCATGCGCAGCGGGCGTTGCCTGTGTAAATTACTATAAAAAAGCTAATCTTCTGGAAAATTCTAGAAAAGTTGGGAAAGTATTAGGAGAGATTCTGGAGGAAATAAAACAGAAACATGCCTGTGTTGGGGATGTACGCTATATAGGTCTGTTCGCAGCAGTAGAGTTTGTGAAGGATAAAGAGACGAAAGAACCATTGGTGCCTTATGCAGATAAATCAGGAACCATGGGCAAAATAGTAGGACTTTTAAAGGAACGTGGTTTTGCAACTTTTGGCAGAGAAAATAATATAAATATTGCTCCACCATTGATTATTACCGAAGAGGAACTTCGGACAGCAATGACGATTTTTGATGAAGTTCTGGATATTGTTGATAAAGAGTTTTTGTAGGAATCCATTCCTGCAGTAATAGTTTTTACTTGAAAAGATGGGAGAAAATATATGATGGTGAAAAGCAAAACTGGAGTATTAGAAACAGCCATAAGCTTTAGTGTTGTTGCAGTATTTCTAATTGCATGGTTTGCTGTTACTTCTGCAGGAATTGTATCGGAAACTTTGATACCAACTCCGCAAAGTGTATGGGAAAGTTGTGTAACAATTGTGAAAGAAGGGTATAAAGGTTCCACACTGCTGGAACATCTTGGAGCCAGTATGAGTCGTCTGATCAAAGCATATCTGATTGCGATTGTGACAGCGGTACCACTTGGCCTTCTCAGTGGATATAATTCTAAGATAAAGGCTTTAATTGAACCTATCGTGGAGTTTTACAGACCTCTGCCACCATTAGCATATTATACACTGTTGGTATTATGGATGGGTATTGGTGACGGTTCTAAAATTATGCTTTTGTTTCTTGCAGGATTTGCACCAATTTATATTGCATGTGTTTCTGGAGTAAATCGAATTAAAGAAGATTATATTTTAGGAGCTAAGACATTGGGGGCTGACAGTCGTCAGGTATTCTTTTTCGTAATATTCCCTGCGGTGCTTCCGGATATTTTTACAGGTCTGCGGACATCCCTTGGAGTGGAATACACAACATTGGTGGCAGCAGAAATGGTAGCAGCAGTTAGCGGAATTGGATGGTTAGTTTTGGATGCAAGTAATTATTTAAGAAGCGACATTATGTTTTTTGGAATTATCTTAATGGGAATTACCGGTATTTTGCTAGATCAGATTATTCGCTTATTAGAAAAAAGAATAATTCACTGGAAAGGAAAAAATTAAAGGGAGGGATATAAAATGAGAATAATTAGGAAGAAATGGATTGCAGGAGTATTGGCAGTTATGGTGATTACAACACTGGGATTTACCGGATGTGGTTCATCTAAAAAAGAAGAAAAATCTGCAAAGACAACAGAAATTAAGATTGGAACCATGGATCTGGTAAATGGAGATCTGGTAGCACGTGCAGAAAAATATTATGAAGAAGAGCTGGGAGTTGATGTAAAAATTGTAAATTTTGATTCAGGAAAAGACGTGAATACAGCGTTGGCGGCAGGAAGTATTGATGTATCGGAGCTTGGATCAAATCCAACGGCTTTGGGTATTTCTAACGGTTTAAAATATGATGTGATTTATATTGGAGATATTATTGGATCTGCCGAATCACTGGTTGTAAAAAACAGTGCAAATGTAAAATCAGTCAAAGATCTTAAAGGTAAAAAAATAGCAACACCGTTTGCCTCTACTGCACATTATAGTCTGTTAAACGCTTTGAAATTTGAAGGAGTAAAAGAAACAGATGTAAAACTGCTGGATATGGAACCAGATGATATTAATGCAGCATGGAGTCGCGGAGATATTGATGCAGCTTATGTGTGGTATCCGGTTTTAAACAATCTGTTAAAAGATGGAACCATTCTTACAGGAAGTGACAAGATTGCTAAAAAGGGAGCAGTTACAGCTGACTTGGTTGTAGCAAGACAGGATTTCGAGAAACAAAATCCAAAGCTGGTTACAAAATATGTGAAGGCTTTAAACAAAGCTAATGATCTGGATCAAAGTAATCCTGAAAAAGTGGTCAGTGATATTGCAGATGTATTAAAAATCAGTAAAGACGATGCAGAATTCCAGAGAAAAGGCTTTGAATGGATACAGGGAGAAGATCAGCTGAAAGAAGAATATCTAGGAGGAAATATTGCAAAAGTACTGAAGAACACAGCTGATTTTCTGGCAGAACAGGGAAGTATTAAAAAAGCACCAGACCTGCAGACATTTAAAGATCATGTGAATACAACTTATCTTGAAGAGGCACTGGGAAAATAGGAGGTTCTTATGGGAAAGAAAAAGGGAGATTGGAAGGAACAACTGTATGAACCTGCCAATGAACTACTAAGTGTTTCTGGAATTAATTTTCATGGAGAAGAACCAGAAGTTCCTGAAGAAGGCGGGGATCCTTTGATTCATGTGAAAAATGTAAATTTGGATTATTCTGCAGCCAATGGTCCTGTGAGAGCATTGGAAAATATTAATTTTAACATTTACAGGGGAGAATTTATTTGTGTATTAGGTCCCAGCGGCTGTGGAAAATCTACTTTGCTAAAAATTCTGGCAGGATTTATTCCACCATCTGGTGGTGAAGTGCGATTGGAAGGACAATTAATCCATGGAATTGACTGGCAACGAGGTGTTGTTTTTCAAAATCCTCCATTGTATGAATGGTATTCTGTAAGAGATAATGTCAGCTTCGGACCTAAGATGCGAAAAGTACCGAAAAAAGAATATGAAGCATTGACAGATACATACCTCAAAAAAGTTGGTCTGCAGGAATTTGCAGATAAAAAAGTATATGAGCTGTCAGGAGGAATGCGTCAGAGAGTGTCAATTGCCAGAGCACTGATTAATAATCCGGAAATTCTTCTTATGGATGAACCTTTTGGGGCACTGGATGCCTTTACAAGAGAAACCATGCAGGGATTGATTCGAAAAATCTGGTGGGATACTGGAAAAACGATATTTTTTATTACTCATGATGTAGAGGAAGCATTGTTGCTTGGAAGTAGGGTTTTAGTTTTAAGCAGACATCCAGGGAAAATTGTAGATGACGTACCGGTTCGGTTTTCTAGACAGATTGTAGAAGAAGGAATTGAAGATATACAGTTTACAGAAGATTTTTATAAATACAGAGAAAGACTTCTGAAGCTGATTCATAGTCAGCATGACAAATAAAATTGAAATTCTCTGTTGCAGCAGGAAAGGAGATAATATGAACTGGAAATATTCACAGCCGGTATCCAGTTACTTTGGAAATGGAGCATTGGGAGAATTATCTCAAAGAATAGCAGAAAGAGGCTATCAAAGAGGAGTGCTTATTACCACGACCCATTTTTTGAAAAATGGAACAGCTAAGAAGTTGTTATCAAATTCAGAAAATCATCTAATCAACAGTTTTACTGGATTTTCGCAAAATCCGGATGTATCAGAAGTTGATGGCTGTGCACAACTTTTAAGAAAAGAAAAAGCAGATTTTATTGTTGCACTGGGAGGCGGAAGTGTTATGGATGGGGCGAAAGCAGCTTCAGCCATGGCGTTAACCGGAAATTCTATCAAAACATACTATGGAAGCCAAATTCCAGTACCGGAAGAACATCTTCCGGTGATTGCGGTTCCAACTACAGCAGGAACAGGCAGTGAAGTAACGAGTGTGGCGGTTTTGACAAATCGAGAAAAGGGTACAAAAGCACCAATGTCATCCAATAGTTTTTATCCGGAATGTGCTGTGATTGATCCTAGACTTACCTGGTCAATGTCTCCGTATTTAACAGCGTGTACTGGAATTGATGTATTGTCTCATGCAATTGAAGGATATTGGAGCAAAGGACATCAGCCAATTTGTGATGCTTTGGCAATTCATGCAGCAAAACTTGTTTTTGAAAATCTGAGAGTTGCATATAAAGATGGGACCAATGTGACAGCAAGGGAGAAAATGTCAGAAGCATCCGTAATTGCCGGATTAGCATTTGGATTGCCTAAAACAACATCCTCCCATGCATGTTCATTTCCGTTGACGAATTTATATGGAATTCCCCACGGGGAAGCCTGTGGACTGACTTTAGATTTTTTTATTCAAATCAATGGGAAAAAAGATGTACGGACGCAGGAATTGTCAAAAATACTTGGATTTAAAAATAGTGAGGAAATGGCCATGGAAGTTAAAAATTTGAAAAAAGAGTTAGGACTTCGCATGGACTTAAAAGACAAAAATCTGACAAAAAAAGAGAAAAATCAATTGATTGCTTTAAGTCATTATCCTAATCTCTGCAATAATCCGGTAGAAATTACAGATAGAGTTTTAAGAAAACTATATGATTATCTGTGTGGTGAATGGCAATAAAGAGGAGTAGGATAAAAAAGTTAACAGAATGGTAAAGCAAGGAGTTGGAATATGAAATTTAATACACAATTGCTACATGGTGAAGGAAACCATGCAGGATATCATCAAGCCACGCTTCCACCAATATTTCAGTCGAATGCATTCGAACATTCATCAGCAGAAAAACTGGAAAAGATATTTCAGAACAAAGCACCAGGATTTTCTTATTCCAGGATTAATAATCCTACGGTAGATGCTTTTGAAAAAAGAGTGACAATTTTAGAGGGTGGAATTGGAAGTGTTGCCTGTTCTTCTGGCATGGCGGCTATTTTTAATGCCATTGTAAATATTTTGGAGACAGGAGACGAAATTTTGTCTTCTGCCAGTATTTTTGGAGGAACCATAGGTCTGTTTCAGGACTTACAGGCATTGGGCATAAAGATTACATACATAGAACATTTGTCCAAAGAAACAATTGATGCAAACGTAAATAAGCATACAAAAGTTATTTTTGGAGAAGTCATCGGAAATCCTAAATTGGATGTACTGAACATTAAAGAAGTTGCAGATGCAGCTCATGAACATGGAATTGTCTGTATCATAGATAATACGGTGACCACACCGTTTATCGTACAGCCATTATCTTTGGGAGCTGATATTGTAATTCAGTCTTCCAGTAAATATATCAATGGAAGCAGCAATTCCATTAGTGGAATTATTACTGATGGTGGAAAATTTGACTGGAATACAGATAAATATCCTCAGATGAAAGAATATAAAAAGATGGGGCCTTACGGATATATTGCAAAATTAAGAAATACCCTGTTTCGTAATACCGGAGCCTGTTTATCTCCAACCAATGCTTTTTTGAATTATATCGGTTTGGAAACTTTAGGAGTTAGAATGGAAAAAATCTGCAGCAATGCAGAAACATTGGTAGAATGGCTCAATCAAAATGAAAAAATTATAAAGGTACAGTATCCGGGCCTTCCGGATAATCCATGTTATGAAATTGCAAAACAGCAGTTCCGGAATGGATTTGGCGGCTTGATCACGATTCGGTTAGGAACCAAAGAAAAAGCATTTACTGTGTTTAATGCTTTGAAAATACCATTAAAAGTATCGAATATCGGGGATACAAAAACTTTAGTGATTCATCCTTCTTCTACGATTTATGCACACAGTACAGAAGAAGAAAGAATAAGTGCAGGAGTATATGATGATTTACTTCGAATCAGTGTAGGGCTTGAGGATGTGGATGATTTAATAGAAGATTTTGCACAGGCGTTAAACCAGATAGAAAAGGAGAATTAATATGGCAGTAGACTATGTAGCATTAAAAAAAGGCGGATTTATGCGCCAGAAACAAAAAAATCATTTTTCTTTGAGATTGAAAAGCACTGGTGGTCACGTGACAGCCAAACAGCTGGCAAAGATTGCAGAAGTTGCAGAAAAGTATGGAGAAGGATATATTCATCTAACTTCCAGGCAGGGAGTGGAAATACCTTTTATTAAACTGGATCAGATTGATGAAGTGAAAGAAGAACTGGCATTGGGAGATGTGACGCCAGGTGTTTGTGGACCAAGAGTTAGAACTGTTACAGCCTGTCAGGGACAGGAAATCTGTCCAAGCGGTTGTATTGATACATATACATTGGCAAAAGAACTGGATGAGAGATATTTTGGACGAGAACTTCCTCATAAATTCAAATTTGGTATCACAGGTTGTCAAAATAACTGTTTAAAAGCGGAAGAAAATGACCTTGGTGTAAAAGGTGGAATTAAAGTTGAGTGGAAAGAAGATGCCTGTATTCAGTGTGGAGTATGTGAAAAGGCATGCCGAACCAATGCTATTTCCATTGAAGATGGAAAAATCAAGGTAAATGACGATCTTTGTAACTTCTGTGGAAGATGCTCAAAATCATGTCCAACAGATGCATGGGAAGAGACTCATGGATATATAGTTTCCTTTGGAGGATTATTTGGAAACAGTATTAATAAGGGAGAAGCAGTAATTCCGTTTATTGAAGATCATGAAAAATTGCTGAAGGTCAGTGATGCAGCCATTGAATTTTTTGAAAATCATGCAAAACCAGGGGAGCGGTTTAAATTTACCATTGATCGGATTGGAAAAGAAAAATTCGAACAGGTGATAAAGGAGGCATATGAAAATGACTGATTTTAAAATAGATGACACAGTAGATATCACGGACGTTGTATGTCCAGTAACATTTGTAAAGGCAAAAGTTGCATTGGAAGAATTGGATGAAGGAGAGATTTTGTCTATTCACTTGAATGATGGAGAACCAGTCCAGAATGTACCAAGAAGTATTAAGGAAGAAGGACATAAGATCTTAAAACTTTTAAATAATGAAGATGGAACATACGATTTAATTGTTGAGAAAGTTGGTGAATAAAATGAGTGTGAAGCTTGGAAAAGACAATTTTGAGACCAATGTACTTAAGGAAGAAAAACCGGTTTTGGTTGATTTCTATTCTGACAGCTGCATACCATGTAAAAGACTTTCTCCGATTTTAGCAGATTTGGAAGATACTTATGGAGACAAGATTATCGTTGGAAAAGTGAATGTTTTATTTGAGCAGGAACTGGTAGAGAAATATGACATTATTAGTTCTCCAACAGTTTTACTTTTCAAACAGGGAGAAATAAAAGAAAAATTTGTTGGGAAAATCCAGAAAGATGATTTAGTTGAAATAATAGAAAAAAATATTTAGAAAGAGGAAATAAAAATGAAAATTGTAGTAGCAGGAGAATCAAAAGAAGTAGCAGAAACAACAACAGTAGAACAGTTAATTGTCCAGGAAAATGTTGAAACACCAGAGTATGTTACAGTATCAATTAACGATGAGTTCATTGACCGTGCAGATTTTGCTTCTCATGTTTTAAAAGAAGGGGATAATGTAGAATTTCTTTACTTCATGGGAGGTGGAAGATAGTGGCATTTACAAATGAACAGCTGGAACGCTATTCCAGACATATTATTTTAAAGGAGGTCGGAGCAAAAGGTCAGAAGAAGCTTCTGAATGCCAAAGTGCTGATTATCGGTGCTGGCGGTTTAGGAGCTCCGGCAGCTATGTATTTGGCGGCAGCTGGTGTTGGAACCATCGGTATTGCAGATGCAGACGAAGTGGATTTATCGAATCTGCAGCGTCAGATTATCCATGGAACCGACGACCTTGGAAAAGCAAAAGTACAATCTGCCAAAGAGACCATGAACCGGATCAATCCGGATGTTACAGTGAATACATATCGAACTTTTGTAACATCAGAAAATATTATGGATTTGATTGCTGATTATGATTTTATTATTGATGGAACGGATAATTTTCCGGCAAAATTTTTAATCAATGACGCCTGTGTTATGGCAAAAAAACCATTTTCACATGCAGGTATCATTCGCTTTCAGGGCCAGTTAATGACATATGTTCCTGGAGAAGGCCCATGTTATCGTTGTGTATTTCAGGATCCGCCTCCAAAAGATGCAGTGCCAACCTGTAAACAGGCTGGTGTCATTGGTGCCATGGGTGGAGTTATTGGAAGTCTTCAGGCAATGGAAGCAGTTAAATATATTCTTGGAGTTGGCGATTTGCTGACAGGATATCTTTTAACTTATGATGCACTGAAAATGGAATTTCGAAAAATAAAGTTACCGAAAGAAGTTAAGAATTGTAAAGTATGTGGAGAGCATCCAACAATTACAAAACTGATTGATTATGAAATTGCCCAGTGTGATGGAATATAGGAGCAGATATGAAAATAACAATAAAAAAAGCAGATTATGAGAAGCTGGTCGCATATGCCAGAGAGCATCTTCCAGAAGAAGCATGTGGATTGATCGCAGGACAGATTACAGAAGGTAAAAAGTCCATTGAAAAAGTTTATTTTCTTACAAACATCGACCATTCCAGAGAACATTTTTCACTGGATCCTAAGGAACAGCTGACAGCAATCAAGGATATGCGCAGTCTTGGAATTGTACCCCTTGGAAACTGGCATTCTCATCCGGAATCTCCTTCCAGACCATCACAGGAAGACAAAAGGCTTGCTTACGACAGCAGTGCCAGTTATTTGATTTTATCTTTGATGGAGAAAGAGCCTGTATTGAATTCTTTCCATATTCAGGGAGAAATTACGGAGAAAGAAGAAGTTAGTATTATATAAATATAGCTGATGAAAACAAGAGTCGCTGGTTCATAGATGAATATTTATCTATGAGCCAGCGGCTTTTATTTCATATGAGGAAAGATACGGTTACACATAGGTATGAAATCTGCTATAATGGAGGAAACTTTTATTTGATAACGTGATAACGACTGGGAGGGAATCATTCATGAAGAAATTATCAAAGATTATTGTTGGTATCCTGGTAGTTACTTGTATTGCAGAAGGATTTTTCCTGTATCGAGCTTATGCGATACCAAGTGACACTTTAAAAACGGCACAGAAAATCAATAAGATTGAAAAAACCATTGAAAAATATTACAAAGGAAAGATTAATAAAGAACAATTAGAAGATTATACTTACAAAGGACTGGTCGCAGGACTTGAAGATCCTTATTCTGATTATTATTCCAAAGAAGATTTTGAGGATTTGATGGAAAGTACCAATGGGGTTTATTCTGGTGTGGGAATTTATATGACACAGAATCTTACAAGTGGAATCATTACGGTTGTGAAGACTATCAAAGGAAGTCCTTCTGATGGAAGTGGATTGAAAAAAGGTGACATTTTAACGAAAGTAGATGACCATGATGTAACAGCGGATGAGGAATTAAGTGAAGTCGTGGACCGGATCAAAGGAAAAGAAGGAACGGAAGTTACTCTTTATTTTCTTCGTGGAAGCAAAACCATGAAATATACTTTTACAAGAAAATCCATCGAGACTCCAACAGTTGAAACAAGGATGCTTGACAATGGAATAGGATATCTGTCCATTTCAGAGTTCGATGAAGTAACAGTGAAACAGTTTGAAGATGGAATGAAGAAGCTGAAAAAAAAGGGAATGAAATCTCTGATTATTGACCTGAGAGATAATCCAGGCGGATTGCTGAATGCAGTTGTGGATATTGCAGATGATCTGCTTCCGAAAGGAAAGATTGTCTATACAGAAGATAAAAACGGGAAGAAAAAAACATATAATGCTGAGGATGACGATCAGCTAAATATGCCACTGTGTCTGCTGGTAAATGAAAATAGTGCCAGTGCATCAGAAATTCTGGCTGGAGCAATCAAGGATCATAATGCAGGGACTCTGGTTGGAGAGAAAACCTTTGGAAAAGGAATTGTGCAGGGATTCTTTGATCTGGGGGATGATTCATATGTTAAACTGACATATTCATCTTACTATACCCCTGCTGGACATAATATCCATAAAAAAGGAATTCAGCCAAATGTTTCAGTGAAGGATAACGAGAAAACCAAACAGGATGAACAGCTTCAAAAGGCTGTAGATATTTTGAGTAAAAAGTAGGAGGAAAAAAGCGATGAATCAGGAGTGGAAAAAAGAAATACCGGAATTTAAAGAAAAGACATTACAATTTTACAATGGAGAAATGAAAAAGGCCGATTATAAAGGTTTTTCCGGTAAATTTGGAAGTTATGCACAAAAAGATGGAAAATCAAGTATGCTTAGGCTTCGTATGGCAGGCGGACGACTGACAAAAACAAAATTAAAGTTTATTGCAGAAAAGATAGAAAAACATCAGGTGAATAAGGCTCATCTGACAACATGTCAGACAGTGCAGCTGCATAATCTTCAGCCGGAAGCTATTTTTGATATTATGGAAGATGCATTGGACGTAGGAATTGTTACCATGGGAGGTGGTGGAGATTTTCCACGAAATACAATGGTATCCCCTTTATCAGGTGTTGAAAAAGGAGAATATTTTGATGTTCTGCCATATGCGGAGGCTACAGCAGATTATCTGCTTGGATTTATCAATGCAGAAAAAATGCCAAGAAAATTGAAAGTATGTTTTTCCAGCAGCCCTTCTAATGTACCACATGCCACATTCCGTGATCTGGGGTTTGTAGCTCGTCCGGATGGTAAATTTGATGTATATAGTGCCGGAGGACTGGGAAATAATCCTAGATTTGGATTAAAAGTAGCAGAGGCGATTGATCCTGAGAAAGTTCTTTATTATGTTTGCGCCATGAGAAATACTTTTATTTCATATGGAAATTACGAGCAGAGAGGAAAAGCACGTACAAGATATATGCAGGAAACACTTGGTGAAGAAGGTTATATTAAAGCTTATCAGGAAAAACTGGAAGAAGTTTTTGCATCAGGAGAGAATCTTGATCTGAATGTTTCTCCACAGATTATAGAGAAAAAAGGTGATGGAACCACTGCAGAAGGCAGAAGAATTATTTCCCAGAAGCAGGATGGTTTATATGCAGTAAAATATCATCCGATCGGAGGATGCCCTGCTCCTGAAAAATTTGCACAGCTTTATGATGTAATAAAGGATATAGAGGAAGCTGAAATTCGATTAAGCCCTGATGAAAGCATGTACATCATTAATCTTACAGGTCAGGAAGCTGATAAAGTACTGGAAGCAACAGAGGATGGAGCCAAAACAGTATTTGAAACTTCTGTTTCCTGTATCGGAGCATCTATCTGTCAGGTAGGATTGAGAGATTCTCAGGCTTTGCTTCATAAGGTAATTGAGGAAGTCAGAAAAGCAGGATTAAAAGATGGAGCTTTGCCACAGATTCATATTTCAGGATGTCCTTCTTCTTGTGGAACCCATCAGACAGGAGCTATAGGTTTCCACGGTGCGGTAAAAGTCATCGATAAAATAGCAAATCCTGCATTTACTTTGCATGTAAATGGATGTGATCTGCAGGGGCAGGAGAAAATGGGAGAACAGATTGGTGTCATTTTGGAAAAAGATATTCCGGCATTCCTGGTAGAATTGGGACAGACGGTGGAAACAGCTGGGATGACATATGACCAGTGGATGAAAGACCATGCAGAAAGTCTAAAGGAGATTGCAGAGAAATATATCGTAAAATAGAGTTAAAATAAGGCTGTCATAAGTGCAAGGTAAGAACCTTGCATTTATGATAACTCTATTTCATACTAAATAAGTAGAAATAATATGAATAAAAATGGTATCAAGTGAACTTATTGTGAATCTGTCTGAAGTGAGATATAATATGCAAAAGAAAAGCAGAAAGGAGTATTATGTCATATTTTCCAATGTTTATTGATCTAGGGGGCAGAAAATGTCTGGTCATCGGTGGAGGAAAAGTTGCCAGCCGGAAAATACGGGTATTAAAAGATTTTGGTGCGGATGTTTTTGTTGTGGCACCTGATATTATAGATGAGATAAAAGAAATTCCCCATATTCAATGGGAGGAAAAGGAATTTCAGGAAAAAGATCTGGAGGCAGCCACACTGGCAGTTGCAGCTACGGGAGATTCCAATCTGAATCATAAGATCAGTATTTTGTGTCAGAATATGAATATTCCGGTAAATGCTGTTGACCAGATTGAGGATTGTGATTTTATTTTTCCATCCTATGTAAAATGCGGAGAGGTAACAGGAGCTTTCACCAGTGGAGGACAAAGTCCTGTCATAACCCAGTATTTAAAACAGCAGACACAGACATACCTGACAGAATTTATTGGAGAACTTGCAGAAAGCCTTGGAGATATTCGACCAGTGGTTAAAAAAAGAACAAAATCAGAAGGTCAGCGTAAGAAAATCTATCAGGAAATCCTGCAGAAAGGACTGGAAGAAGTCCGGTTGTTGAAAATGGAAGAAATTGATAAAATCATAGAAAAATATAGTCAGGAATCAGAGGAGGAAACATGGACAGAACAAGGAGACTAAGAAAAAATGCCATTATCCGTAAAATGGTAAGGGAAGAACATGTCAGGGTAGATGAATTGATTTATCCGATTTTTGTTATAGAAGGAGAAAATATTTGTGAACCGGTGGAATCTATGCCAGGAATTAATCAGTATTCCATGGATCGGATTGGAGAGGAACTGGATCGTGTTGTAGAAGCAGGAATTCCGGCAATTCTTATATTCGGGATTCCGGCGCATAAAGATGAAGTAGGAAGTGGCGCCTATGATGAACATGGAATTGTTCAGGAAGCCATTCGATACATAAAAAAAGAATATACTCAGTTGCTGGTTATTGCAGATGTCTGTCTGTGTGAATACACATCTCATGGGCACTGTGGGCTGATTAAAGATGGTGAGATTTTAAATGATGAGACATTGCCATTACTGGCTAAAACGGCTGTCAGCTATGCAAAGGCCGGAGCAGATATGATTGCACCAAGTGATATGATGGATAAACGTGTAGAGACAATTCGAAATGCTTTGGATCAGGCTGGTCTCATAAATACACCGATTATGTCCTATAGTGCCAAGTTTGCATCTGCATATTATGGACCGTTTCGAGATGCTGCTCATTCTGCTCCAGGATTTGGAGACAGAAAAACATATCAGATGGATCCGGCAAATGGACAGGAGGCTCTCAGGGAAGTTGAGGAGGATATTCTGGAAGGTGCAGATATGATTATTGCAAAACCGGCCATGGCTTATATGGATATTATTAAGGAAATTTCACTGAATTATAATATTCCTGTTGTTGCCTATAATGTCAGCGGAGAGTATGCAATGGTCAAAGCAGCTGCTGCCAATGGATGGATTGATGAAAAGAAAATCGTCATGGAAAATTTAACAGGAATGAAACGTGCGGGAGCAAAAATGATTATTACTTATCATGCACTGGATGCAGCCAGATGGATCAGGGAAGAGGAATTATAATGGAAACAAAATCAAGAGAATTATTTGAACGTGCTAGAAAACATATGCCAGGAGGGGTTAACAGCCCTGTCAGAGCCTTTGGTGCTGTTGGCGGGACTCCTAGATTTATTGCATCTGCCAGCAAAGACAGAGTGGTGGATGTGGATGGAAATGAATATATCGACTATGTATGTTCATGGGGACCTGGAATTCTGGGACATGCACATCCTCGTGTTATCGAAAAAGTTCAGGAAGCCTGTGAAAAAGGGCTGACATTTGGAGCCCCTACAGAAAGAGAAGTAATCCTTGCAGAAATGATTTCTGAATTAATGCCATCTATGGAAGTCAGCCGTCTGGTCAATTCAGGAACAGAAGCGGTCATGAGTGCTATTCGTGCAGCCAGAGGATATACAAAAAGAGATAAAATTATCAAATTTAAAGGATGTTATCATGGTCATTCCGATGGACTTTTAGTAAAAGCAGGATCAGCAGCATTAACAACATCAGTACCGGACAGTGCAGGTGTTCCTGCAGATTATACGAAAAATACTCTGGTGGCAGCCTATAATGATCGCAGATCTGTAGAAGAATTGTTTGAAGCAAATCCAGAAGAAATTGCGGCTGTTATTGTAGAACCAGTGGCAGCAAATATGGGAGTGGTACTTCCGGAAGATGGGTTTTTACAGTTTTTAAGAGATATAACAGAAAAATATGGATCATTGCTGATATTTGATGAGGTCATTACAGGATTTCGTCTGGCTTTAGGCGGTGCCCAGGAATATTATCAGGTAACTCCTGATTTAACAACTTTAGGAAAGATTGTCGGTGGTGGAATGCCGATGGGCGCCTATGGTGGAAAACGGGAAATTATGCGGATGGTGTCTCCAGATGGTCCGGTATATCAGGCAGGAACTTTATCCGGAAATCCGGTAGCAACGGCAGCAGGAATTGAGACATTGAAGATTTTAAAAGAAGATCCAGCTATTTATCAGCGGCTGGAGATTAAGACAAAAAAACTTGCTCAGGCAGTAAAAGAAGCAGCAGGAGACAAAGTTTATGTAAATCAGATCGGTTCTCTCATGAGTGTTTTCTTTACTTCCAGAGAAGTGAAGAATTATGAAGATGCAGTTTCTTCTGATACTGAAAAATATGCAAGATATTTTCAGGATATGCTTGAAAGAGGAATTTATCTTGCACCAGCACAATTTGAGGCAATGTTTGTTTCAGATGCTCATACTGAAGATGATATTGAAAAAACATGTCATATGATGAAGGAAAGTTTATGCAGTTTGGATTTATAGGAATCAATTATGAAAAAGCAGATTTAAATATTCGTGATAAGGTTGCTTTTACCGATCAAAAAAAAATAGATTTTCTCAAACAGGCAGATCAGGCAGGAATTGAACAGTGTATGGTGCTGTCCACCTGTAATCGCAGTGAAGTGTATTATTTCTATGAAGAAGATGCCCAGATAGAAGTGATCGGTCATTTATATCAGGAAATGTTTCCGGATATTGATCTGACTGAATATATGATGACTAAAACTGGGGAGTCTGCGGTACATTATTTAATGAGGATCGCAGCAGGACTGGAATCTATGGTGCTGGGAGAAGATCAAATCCTTGGACAGGTAAAAGATGCATTGGATTTTTCCAGGACCATGGGAAGCTGCGGGAAACAGCTCAATAAGGTGGTTCGGGATGCAGTGACCTGTGCAAAGAAAATTAAAACACAGCTAAAAATCAGTGAAAAACCTTTGTCAGTCAGCTATATAGGAATTCAGAAAGTGAAAGAAACCTGTGGAATTCAAGGGAAAAATGTTTTAGTGATAGGAAGTGGAAAAACAGCAGTTCTTGCTTTACGGTATTTGAAGGAGTATCAGGCAGGAAAAGTCTGGATTTGCAGCAGAACATTGTCTCATGCAGCAAAAGTACAGGAAGAATTTCCTGAAATACAGGTTTGTGAATATAAGGAACGGTATCGGGTTATGAAATTTTGTGATATCGTGATTTCGGCAACGTCTTCTCCACATTTGGTTATTCGTCAGGAGGAAGTTCAATCAGAGAATTCTTTAGTATTTCTGGATCTGGCAGCTCCAAGAGACATTGATGTTCGTTTGGCAGATATACCGAAAGTGATACTTTTTAATCTGGACACATTAAAAAATATTTCCATGGAAAATCAAAAAGAACGGGAGCGTCTTGTAGAAGAGAGCAAAGATATGATTTATCAGGCATGCAGGGAAACTATGGAATGGCTGTCAGTCAGTCGTATGGATGAAACTATTGAATCCCTGCAGCAGAGATGCAGTGAAATTGTGGAGGATAGTTACGGATATCTGTCCAGAAAGATAGATTTAAGTAAGAGGGAACAAAAAATTCTAAAAAAAGTGCTTAATGCTTCTTTGCAGAGATTGTTGAAAGAGCCGATTCAGGAATTAAAGCATTTGGATACAAAAGAAGAACAAGACCAGTATAAAGAAATCGTGCAGAAACTGTTTCAGATATAGGAGGATAAAATATGCACTATAAAATCGGTTCCCGCGGGTCTAAATTAGCATTGATTCAAACAGAGTATGTATGTGAAAAATTAAGAAAAGCATATCCAGAGCATACGTTTGAAATTGTGATTGTAAAGACAAAGGGAGATAAGATTCAGAACCGGCCGTTAAATAAAATTGGTGGAAAAGGTTTATTTGTAAAAGAAATTGAAGAAAAAATCTTAAATGGAGAACTTCATATGGGAGTCCACAGCATGAAGGATATGCCGGCAGAACCTGCCGATGGTCTGGTATTTACCAGACCTTGGAAACGTGAAGATCCAAGGGATGTATTGATTTTGCGGGAAAAAAATTCTCTGGAAGAATTATCAGAAGGAGCTGTCATCGGGACTGGAAGCAAACGGCGTGCATATCAGTTAAAAAAACTTCGTCCGGATCTGCGTATTGTAGATATTCGAGGAAATGTGGATACCCGTCTTCGTAAAATGGAAGAGCAGAAGATGGATGGAATTGTACTGGCAGCAGCAGGGCTAAAACGTTTGGAGATGGAAAATCGAATTACCCAGTATTTGTCACCATCACAGATGATCTCTGCACCGGCACAAGGTGTTCTGGCATTGGAGGTCAGGGAAAATGACAGTCAGTTGATTGAAATGCTGGATGCATTTTGTGATGAGGAGATGGAACTGGCAGTCAGAGCAGAACGTGCTTTTTTGAAACGAATGGGTGGCGGCTGTCATATGCCTGTAGGTGCAATCTGTCAGAAAAAAAATGATGAAACGTTCCATATGGAAGTAATGTTTGGTGATGAGCAGGGACAGAAATTGTCTTTTGCAGCGGTAGACGGTGTCAATCCGGAAGAAATGGCAAAGGAAGCAGAACAAAAGATCCGCCATCAAATGGCAGGAACGGTTACTTTGGCAGGAGCAGGACCTGGAGATCCTGGGCTTTTGACTCTCAAAGGGAAAGAAGCTATTGGGAAAGCAGATTGTATTATTTATGACCGTCTTGCAGCACCGGAATTGTTAAACTATGCAAAAGAAGATTGTGAAATGATTTATGCAGGAAAAGAAAATCATCATCATACTCTGAAACAGGAAGAAATTAATCAACTTTTAGCTGAAAAGGCCATGGAATATAAAAATGTCGTCCGTTTAAAAGGTGGAGATGTCTATGTGTTCGGCCGGGGTGGAGAAGAAGGATTATATTTAAAAGAACATGGGATACCATTTCGTGTGATCCCAGGAATCAGTTCAGCTATTGCAGGTCCGGCTTATGCGGGGATCCCAGTGACCCATCGAGGACTGGCTTCCGGATTTCATGTGGTAACTGCACATAACCGGAGAGATGAGCTGGCAGAGATTGATTTTGAGGCAATGGCAAGGTCAAAGGATACTTGTATATTTCTAATGGGATTATCAAAAGTACGTGAAATTGCACAACGCCTGATGGAAGAGGGAATGCCATCAGAAACTAAAACTGCGGTGATTTCCAAAGCCACAATGCCAGAACAAAGGGTATGCAGCAGTGATTTAGGACATATAGCAGAGGAAGTGGAGAAAGCAAAACTGCCATCGCCTGCCATTATTATTGTTGGGGATGTTGTTAGTTTAAGAGATTCGTTAAATGTGATGGAAAATTCCCTGAAAAAAGTCTGTGTGGTTCCTAAAATCGGAAAAGAAACTTCTAAGCTAACCAGAATTCTTCGAAAAAAGGGAGTAAAGGTTCGGGAGATTCAAGTGGGAGAAATTCAAATCAAAGAATGTCCAATGAGCCAAGAACAGTTACAGCAGGTGCAATGGCTGATCTTTACAAGCCGGAATGGAATTTGTGGATTTTTTGAAAATCTGTTTTCTTCTGGCTTGGACGCAAGAAGTCTGTCTGGGATCAAAGTCGCCGTCATTGGTGAGAAAACCAATGAATATTTGAAACAATATGGCGTCTGTGCAGATCTAATTCCAAAGAAATTTAATGAAGAAGGTTTGCTTAGAGAACTTCAAAATCAGATAAAATCAACGGATACCGTCTGGTATTCTGGCGGAATGGCCGGTGGGGAGAAAATAAGAGAAACCCTTGGGGAAATATGTGGTTTTCAGGAACTATGTGTTTATGAAAATCGTACCGTCAACTTATCTGAGATTGATATGGAAGAAGATGCAAATATATTATTCACCTGTGCTTCTTCTGCTGAGCGATTGTTAAGTGCTATGAATCCGGAAGATGTAAAAAGGTGGAAAGAAAAGGGCATTGCTTATTCCATCGGATCTAAGACCAGTAAAAAACTTAAGGAGCTGGGAGTGGAACAGATTGTGGAAACACCACAGTCTACTTATGAAGCATTGGCAGAGATGTTTTTTAAAAAGTAAAAAATGAGCCAGAGAGCAGGCAGTGAAATGAAAATGATACATTTTGCTGCCTGATTCCATATTTTAAAGAACAACATATAAT
Organism: Anaerostipes faecalis; assembly: GCF_018982945.1. Classification (GTDB taxonomy): domain Bacteria; phylum Bacillota; class Clostridia; order Lachnospirales; family Lachnospiraceae; genus Anaerostipes; species Anaerostipes faecalis. The sequence continues at coordinate 226,085 of NZ_JABRXE010000004.1, forward strand.
ATAGTGTAATAAGAGATCTGAAAGGATGAATATGGAAGATTTTTTTCAACAATCAATGGAGTTACATCTCTTCTTTGCAAGAATCATGAAAGAACATGCCTTGTTTCTCCAGACAGGATTTCAAATGATAAATAAAGAACAGATTCGAAAAGCTAACTGGTTTCGAAATCAATTTGAGGATTTATTAAGGGATGTAGTGAAAGTTTCCGATGGTATGGTTTGTGACAGAATCTTAAAATCAGGAGAAATCATTACAGAGTTTACCTTTCTGGCTGAACGGAAAACCAGTCAGTTAACAGGAGTGCCAATTGATAGCAGGATTACCAGACAAGAGAGAAAAATCATTGGGAAAGCTCATCAAGGATGCAGTGAGAGACAAAGGAACAGAAAAGCCAGTCAGATTAATCAAAGAGCACTGAACCTGTTAAATGGTCTGATCGCATTTAAGGAACAATTATATGTCCAAGTAACCCGATGTGGATTATTTACTGCCAATTATCCTTTGTTAATACAGCATATTACACGAGAAGCTAAATTATACCGTTCTTTTGTAAGGATGCTGGAAAGGAAGGGAAGAATCTGTCGGGAGGATATGTGTAAAACAGAGTTGTTCTGGAATCAGATCATGATGGAGCATGCACTTTTTATCCGTGGCTTATTGGATCCAACCGAAGAAAAATTAATTGATACTGCCGATCAGTTTGCAAAAGAATATTGTCATCTTTTAGAAGAAGCAGAGAAAAAGAATTGTGAAATAATAAAAGAAAACGTGGGAAAGACCATTGAAATAACAGAAAAATATCGGGATTTTAAAGAAGCAGGAACAAAAGGTATTACAGAATGTCAGATTCAGTCTGTTATCCTGCCGTTACTGGCTGATCATGTACTTCGAGAAGCAAATCATTATCTGAGACTGTTGAAGGAAAAAAGCGAGGATGACTTATGGACCTGTGCAGATATCCGGTAAAACAGACAGTCCGTACCTTTCAGATTGAAGCTATAGAAATCCCGATTGTTTATAATAAGTACGGAGATTATGATCCCAATGGTCTGATTTATGTATTGGAGAAGGATGCAAAAGAAGTAAAAAACAAAGCACTGGAAAAATTCCATCAGAAAATCCCGCAGCCCTGTGATCTCGTAAAACCGTTGGTAATCCGGGCAAATCTGGGAGATGAAATTATTGTTGAATTTCATCATTCCTTAAAGAGAAAATTATCCATTCATGTGCAGGGACTTTTGTATGATGTGAAGACATCGGATGGTACGGCAGCAGGAAGAAATCCTGACAGTACCACGGGAGACAAGATAATTTATCACTGGTATGCACAGAAAGAAGGAGTCTATCTGTTTTCAGATATGGGGGATACCAGAAGCAGTGAAGAAGGTACCAATGTTCATGGCCTATTTGGAGCTGTTATTGTAGAAGCACCAGAGTCTACATGGAAAGATCCGGAAACCGGGGAAGAACTGGAAAGTGGATTATTTGCAGATATATATCATCCGGTGAATCCTGCTTTTAGGGAGTATGCGGTATTTTTTCATGATGAACTGGAAATCGGGAACAAGGATGGCCGGCAGCCTGTAGATCCTCATACAGGATTACCATCCGCCACTACAGGAATCAGTTATCGTTCAGAGCCAATGAGAAACCGAATGCCATTGACGGAAGAACATGCAGATACCGGGGAAGACATATCCATGAGTTCGTGGGTGTACGGAGATCCGGCACCGCCAATTTTGAAAGCTTATGTGGGAGATCCTTCTAAAATCCGTCTGATTCATGGGGGAATTAAAGAAACACATGTATTTCATCTTCATAATCATCAATGGAGAAAAATTGCAGGAGATATTCGCTCTACAATTATAGATTCCATTTCCATCAGTCCTCAGGAGTGCTACACTCTGGAAATTCTTCACGGGGCGGGAAGTCTTAATGGAATGATAGGAGATGCAATTTTCCATTGTCATCTGTACCCTCATTTTCATGAAGGAATGTGGACATTATGGAGAATATATGATCGGCTGCAGGATGGGACTGGAAAACTGCCAGATGGAACGTTGATTCCACCACTGATACCGTTGAAAGACCGGCCGAAACCGCCTAAAAAAGATCAGTTGCATCCAGGATATCCAAATTTTATCAATGGAACATTTGGAGAGCGACCGTTACAGCCACCACTGGGAATTCTGACAGAAGAAGGGGAAAATAAAATTGATCCGACACCTTTAGAGAAGGCTAATTTTGTTGAAGGTTTCGAAAGAGGAGCTTTATATACAGATACATGTCCGTGTCATACAGATAGATGTGACTGTGAATCTGCAAAAGATGTGAAATTATTTGAGATTGCTGCTGTTCAGGCAAAAGTTGTTTATAACCGCTATGGATGGAATGATCCGCAGGGAAGATTTTTTGTCTTAAAAGAGGAGCTGGAACGTCACGGTGGGCTGGATGCATATATAGATAAGGTGGAAAAAGGGAAAATATGTGTAGAACCGTTGGTAATCCGCGCAAATGCAGGCGATTGTATTGAAATAAGGTTTACCAATCTTCTGCCGGAATATATAGAAGAAAGTCCTTTTCAGTTAAAAACTTTGACTGACATTGTGGGATACCATATTCACCTTGTGAAATTTGATACCATTGTATCAGATGGAGCTGCAAACGGATGGAATAATATTGCTGGAGCAAGAAAATATGAAACATTGGTGGAACGGTTTTTTGCTAATACAGAATTAAATACGGTATTTTTCCATGACCATTTATTTGCCAATTCTCACCAACATCATGGAATGTTTGGAGCATTGATCGTTGAAGAAGCAGGTGCAACGTTCCATCATATTCGTACAGGGAAACCTTTATCTTTCGGAACGAAAGCAGTCATAAAACGAAGAGACGGAACATCCTTCCGGGAATATGCTTTGTTTGTGCATGATTTTGCACTTTTGTTTGATAAGGACGGAAATCCGTTGAATCCACCAGAAGTACCGGGATCTCATGATGATCCGGGAGTTATGGGAATTAACTATCGTTCAGAGCCTATGAGGGAACGTCTTAACGGAAAAGAAGACCCGGCCTATCTTTTTAGTTCCTTTGTTCATGGGGATCCGGCAACGCCAATTCTGGAAGCATATCCCGGAGATGAAATGATCATACGTCTGTTGGACGGTGCCCATGAAGAACAACATGCCTTTAACATTGCTGGTATGTCATGGAGAAAGGAGATTGGCAATGCTGCTTCTCCGTATACGGCATCTCAAACCCTGGGAATTTCAGAAGTTTTTAATCTGCATATTGATAAACATTATGGATGTGGAGATTATCTATACTATTTTGGAGGCATTGATGATGCGTGGCTGGGATTATGGGGAATCATACGTGTTTATGACAGGAAAAAGAAACGATTGAAGCCATTGTGTAAAGGAAAGGGACAGATTTTACCATTGCCGCCATGTCCGGAAAAAGGTGCTGTTATACGAAAATATGAAGTTGCGGCGATCAGCCGTAATATTGAATACAATCGCTATGGAGATCATGATCCCAATGGTCTGATGTTTGTACCAGTGGAAGATATGGATATGATTTTATCGGGAAAGACAGCCCCTAAACCGTTAATTATCCGGGCCAATGCAGGAGATTGGATTGAAATTATCCTCCACAATGAACTGAAAGAGCAAATTCCTTATTTTGATTATCCAAGTGTGCCTTTGGATAAAAAATACAGGCCATCCATGAGAGTTTCTTTGAATCCTCAGTTTCTGCAATATGATGTGGTGTGTGATTCTGGAATCAATGTAGGATATAATAACCGGGAGCAGACGGTAGGTCCGGGAGAAAGCAAAAAATATCTTTGGCATGCAGATAAAGAATACGGCTCCTGTATCATACAGTCTTTTGGAGATATGAGAAATCACCGGTATCATGGATTGTTTGGAGCGATTATCATTGAACCTCCGGCATCAAAATGGTATCAGAGTTTTACAAAATTAAATGGAGTTCATGAAGAACAGGCAGTCATAACTGCCCCAGGGGTTGGTAGTTTTCGGGAATTTGTCGTTTTTGTTCAAAATGGAATCCGCCTGTTAGATGAAGATGGAAATTTGATTCAGACGGCAAAAGGAGAAGACGGAGAAGGTGTTGATCATGAAGATACCGGGGAAAAAGGATATAATTATCGTTCTGAGCGATTTGAGAACCGGCTGGAACGAGACCCGAGAATATCTAAAGTGTTCAGCAGTAAAATCCATGGGGATCCGGCAACGCCTGTTTATAAGGCATATACAGGAGAACGTGTTGTATTCCGAACCATGATGCCGGCAGATAAACCTAGAAATACAGGTTTTGCTGTTCATGGACATATGTGGAGGGAACAGCCGGAGAATCCTTATTCCAGAGTGATTCCTTTACAGGGAGCAGTCAGTATTGGAAATAAATTTGACATGGAACTGGAAAATGGTGCTGCCTGTCCTGGAGATTACCTTTATCGGTCCGGCAGTCTCAAATGGGATGTGGAATCCGGTATGTGGGGAATCTTCAGGGTTCTTAGACAGGGATTTGGATGTAAATGTAAAAATTTATGCAGACGGGTTATCGGACGATTTAGTGGAGAATAAAAAAAGCCGGTCATTATTTGACCGGCAACCACATTTAAAGCTGCAATTCTATAATCTCTTTGATATTAAAAAATTCTTTTTCATATTTTGGATGAAATGAACGCAGTTCATCTATAATGTATTGTTTTGGAAAATGCTGCAGATATTGCTGTTCTTTATAAATGGCATCTATATACTGTTCAATCAGATCAATCCCGGTAAGATTCATATCCACTCCAAATACAGGATAGTCCATGGTGATAATATGTTCCATCGGTGCAAACTGTACATCATAGTACATAAAAAATCCGGGAAGAGCTTTTTCTACGGTATCACGGTAATTTATATTGCCGTAATCACAGAAAAATGTCATCAGAGTATTGTATTTCTTTTGTGTATTCTTTACTTTTTCTATTACAGCCTTATAGCCTAGTTCATATGCTGATTTTGCCGATGGAATATATGAAGAAACCAATGCTTTGCTTTTTTGATTAAGAAAGTGTGCAATGCAATACTGCACGGATTCCATTAATATTTTAGCTCTTTCATAAGTAATAGAACTACTCTCTTTTGATGTATATCTTTCAGCCAGCTCTGCCACCAATGGAATTAAGTCCTCCATTGTATAAAAATCTGTTACATCGGTTTTATTTTTCATTATCAGAATATCTCCCTATAAATTTATGTGTCTTAGCACGAATATCTCTGGCAAATCGTTCCATACAGGTGCTTTCTAAATACTCAAGAGATCCCTGGCATTCTCCATCAAAAGCCTCTCTCATGTAAGAAAGTAATTCATCATCTGTTAGTTCATCCATAGACTCATTTTTGTATAAATAGAAAATTTCCTGTAAGGCTGCGACTGTTTCTGCATAATTCTCCTGAAAAATAAAATCAGAATCGCAAAATGCAAATATAAGATTTTCAAGAATTCCTTTACCGAATTCCACTCGCTGCTGTTTGATTAAACATTCTTGTCGTTCCACGATCAGTTCAGAAATTTCAGCATCTGTTAATTGTAATCCAAACTGCCTGGTGTATTCATTTGTCTTTTGTAATACTTCCAGTTGCTTTTTACTCTCAAAAGCTATCATAAAATTATCTTCCATAACAAAGCCTCCACTGCCATGTAGTTAGGAGATTATACTGTGTAATTCAGCCTATGACCAGTCTTGAAAAATTTGTGATTTTGTGGTAATATAAACACATAAAGCAAGAGAAAATTTTGAGTATTTCATGATTTTCTCTTGCTTTTTATTGGTGACTTTAGTCTGTTGAGTGCTGGAGTGTTCTTCAGAAGGAGAATGCTCCGGCACGAAATAATAAACCACCAGCTCTGCTGGTGGAGCACGATTTTGGCTTTAGCCGTATATAAAAAACCTCC
>NZ_JABRXE010000005.1 GCF_018982945.1 Anaerostipes faecalis
TACTGTTTAACAGCTTATAGTTTTCGCTGTTTTTAAGGAGATGATAGTTTTTGGCGTAAGGAAGATATTCTTCCGTCTGGAAGAAATGCTGACGAACACTGTATAAGCCCTCGTTGTAGAGGTTTTTTGCAGCATGACAAAGTTCACGAAGGATGAGGTATTCTTCCTTCGTCAGACGTTTCAATTGCTGTTTTACACAAAGATAGTGTTTGTCCTTTTTCTTTCCTTTCATACTTACTCTTTCTCTCCTTGATCCTCGATGTACTGCCGAATGACATCCATGGTGACACCGCCTGTGGTCAACAAGCAGAAAGAACGGCTCCAGAACATTTCCTTCCAGAGTTTCTTCCGGATGGCCGGATATTCTTTCTTGATGAGACGGCTACTGGCAGACTTGTAGGCGTTGATGAATTTGGATAATTCACTCTTTGGGTGTGCCTGGAACAATACATGGACATGATCAATGTCATGATTCCATTCTTCCACGGTAATGTGATAGTTACCGGCCACGTTTTCAAAGATTTCTCTCAGTCTGTCAGAGATAGTGTCATCCAGTACACGCCTGCGGTATTTGACTACCATCACCAGATGATAGTGCAATGCAAAGACTGAATGGTTATTTGTTTGTAATTCCATTGGTATCTAGCCCTTTCTACATTTAAGACTGATTTTATTATAAGGGAATTTTTTGAAAATTTCAACCAGATACTATACGTTTTTATTGCCGTTCGAGGTATAATTGTATATTGATTATCATTGAGACGAACTTGAAGAGTGCGTAGTGGATAGGGTGGGATTGCGAAAATGAGTTTGAGTTGGCAAAAGCTTTTTATGAAATAGCCCAAAATGAAAGAGAGGAATACAATAGGCTCGAAATCTGTTGATAATTTAATTGATTCAGCCAAAACCCAAGCGCCAGCAACACGAGCAATGCAGCGTGAAATGGTGCGATGTGGGATTGGACGAGGGTAGGCGTATGAGCCGGAAATTCCGGCTCTATTTTCTACTAGGGCACGGCTTCGGCAATTCATCTCACCACTTATCCCGCTACGGGCTTGAAGTGGGAGTATTTTTGCTAGGTCGTTTGATAAAAACGAAGCGGACAAGTCCGCTTCAACGTGCATCTGGTCGCATCTTACGCAAAGTGTTTTTTGTTACATAGGAAATCCAAAAGGATTTCCCAAGTAACAAAAACTGCCGTATAAAAAATACGGCAGTCAAAGCAATTTATGTTTTAGAAATTAAAGCCTTTAATGGTAGCAAAATAATCTTCTGGAGTTTCAGCACGACGAATCATTTCTGTTGTTCCATCTTCTTTTAATAAAATTTCAGCAGATTTTAATTTTCCATTATAGTTATATCCCATGGCAAATCCATGAGCTCCTGTGTCATGAATTACCAGCAAATCTCCCATATCGATTTTTGGAAGTTTACGGTCAATGGCGAATTTATCATTATTTTCACAAAGAGAACCTGTTACATCATACATGTGATCACATGGCTGATCTTCTTTTCCCATAACCGTAATGTGATGGTAAGCTCCATACATGGCAGGACGCATTAAGTTTACTGCACATGCGTCTACACCGATATATTCTTTGTGTGTATGTTTTTCATGAATTGCTTTGGTTACCAGATGTCCATTCGGTGCCAGCATATAACGTCCCAGTTCTGTAAAGATTTTTACATCTCCCATTCCTGCAGGTACTAAGATCTCATCAAATGCTTTGTGCACACCTTCTCCGATAACTGCAATATCATTTCCTTCCTGATCCGGAAGATAAGGAACTCCAACACCACCGGAAAGGTTAATAAATCCAATATGAACTCCTACTTTTTCTTTCAGTTCAACAGCCAGTTCAAACAGCTGTTTTGCCAGAGTTGGATAATACTCGTTTGTTACTGTATTGCTTGCCAGGAAAGAATGGATACCAAATTCTTTTACTCCCAGTTCTTTTAATCTTGTAAATGCTTCAAACATCTGCTCTGTTGTCATTCCATATTTAGCATCACCAGGGTTGTCCATAATATCTGTTCCCAGTGAAAAATATCCGCCTGGATTGAAACGGCAGGAAATCTTTTCCGGAATTCCAGCAGTTTCTTTTAAGAAATCAATATGTGTAATATCATCTAAGTTAATCGTAGCTCCCAGCTGTTTTGCCAGTTTAAATTCTTCAGCAGGAGTATCATTGGATGAGAACATGATTTCATCCCCTGAAAAACCACATTTATCAGACATCATCAGTTCTGTTAAAGAAGAGCAGTCTGTTCCGCAACCTTCTTCCTTTAAGATTTTTAAAATCGTTGGATTTGGTGTTGCCTTTACTGCAAAATATTCTTTAAATCCTTTATTCCATGAAAATGCTTTATATAATCCTCTTGCAGTTTCACGGATTCCTTTTTCATCATATAAATGAAATGGTGTCGGATATTTTTTTACGATTTCATCTAATTGTTCTTTTGTTACAAATGGTTTCTTTGCCATGTCAATTGTTTCCTTTCATTTTTAATAATTCTATTTCATTTGCTAAAGCATCTTTAAATACTTCAACAAGATTGTTATTGCTGGAATAAAGACAAGTTGCCTCATATTGATTGGTGATTTCGCCCGTCAGTACATCATTGGAATCTGTGATCAAACGAATCTGTTCTTTCCTGCATTCTGTCAGATAAACGGTAGCTCCTGTCAATTCAAAAGGTTCATTGGTTATGATTACCACTTTCTTACCCTGTGCTGTCATTTTTTCCAGATATACACGAAAAGATTCCAATCGTTCATTATATATGGATACATAAGCACGTTCTTTGGCATGAGACAGCATATCAATGATCTTGTCACAGATATGTTCTTCACCTCTGATCGTTAAATACCCTCCTTTGTTCTCTCTTTTGGAAGGCATCTCTGTAATCAGTACTTTTTTTCGGTTCTCCATATGACGAATCTTATTGTTACAAAACTCCTCTACCGGAACCGGTGTATATTTTACAGTATCTTCTTCCTGCATACGGGCAGCACCTTTATCCACCAGCCCTGCCAGTGCATTATAAGTATTTGATCTTGAAATACCACTTAATTTAGCGGCTTCATATCCATTGAGATTTCCTTCTAATGTAAGAAGAACATACAAACTGGCCTCATGTCTTGTCAGTCCAAACTCCATCAGACATTCCACATTATCCATCGTTTCACCTCGTGTTCCTATCTAGGAATACTATAGTTTAGAAAAAAAAGAATGTCAAGATGAACTTGACATTCTTTTTAGAAAATATATCATTTTCTACCATGTATCTCAAATCTTCTACCCTTATTATTCTGCCTTTTATACCCACCAAGGCCATTTGCACAACATAATTATGTATTCCATGTCCTTTCCCCCTCTAAAAGCATCATAATCCTCTTATGCAAAACATTCAACCAACTTGCGATGAACGTTTATTTTTCCTGATGAACGTTTCATTTTTTTATATCAGGTAGTACGATCTCAACCCTGAACAGATTCCCTTTATCTTCATATTGTATATCTCCATGATATTTTTCTATAATTTCCTGTATATTCCTGCTTCCAAATCCATGATTCTTTTCGTCACGCTTACTTGTTTGTAAATGTTTCTTTGTCTGAACGATTCCTTGTTCCGGATCCTTTGGATTTTCCTCAATGATAACCAGATTATGATTCATAACTTTAACCAGGATCCAGATATCTTTTTGGGTAAGATTCCTCACTGCTTCTTCCGCATTTTTCACCAGATTCGAAAACAAAATACAGATTTCACTATCTTTCAAAACAAGCTCTCCCGGTATCAGTCCTTTCCAGTGAAATACTACATCTTTATCCGCTATCCAATCATTAATGACAATATCTGCCACTTCATTTCCGGTATGTACTATTTTTTCCTTTCCCTGGATTTCTCCTAATAATTCTTCCAGATTTTGCTGTACTCTGTCATATTGACCCTGTGTAAGAAATTCATATATACACCGAAGCCGACTGTTCATATCATGACGGAATTTTTTTGTATGTTCTTCTTTCTGTAACAACATTTTGTAGTATTGTTTCTGCTCGTCTAAGAACTTCTGGTTCCACTGCAGCTCATTTTCATACACTTCTCTCTGACTGCGTTCGTTCAGCATTTTAAAAATCAGCCCCAAAATGCCAAGTTCCAATAAGATAATGCCCAACAAAAACCATATCCTGATTTTCATGGAATCCCAATTTCGTAATCCTGCTGTGACAAGAGGATTTACACATAGAATGATTCCTATTAAAATAATGACCATATATAACAAATCCTGAAATTGATATGGATCATTTTCCTTTCTGACCCGTTGCCTGCATAATGCAATAACCACAAGCAGACAGAGGCTCACTGCTTCTTCCACATTAGAAAAAAGTTCGCTTACATACATCTTGTCAAAATCCAGCTGAAAGATGATGATGATCGCGTAGGATAAAACGGCATCAAATATTCCCACAGAAAACACTGCCAGAAATCCATAGATGACTTTACCAAATATGACTACATTGGTTATAAAAAGCAAAAGGATAACAATAGGGTCAATCTGTTGAGGAAAACACCATGCTGCCACAAAGCTAAGTCCCATTCCAATTCCTATCATGATATAGTTATTTTTTCCTTTTGTTAAATTAATTCCAATGATCCCCCGAAGACAAACTATCATTTTCAGACATTCCACAAGATAAATTATCATCCAATATGTACATTTCATAATCATTTCATCTTTCCTCTCATACCTCTCATAAATATTCTGCCTGACTCTTAATGAACTGAAAATATTGTTTTTTCATTTCTTTCCGGCGTCTTACAGAAACCGCTACCGTTTCTCCATGTTTTAGATAAACTTTGTCATTTTCCAACTTTAAAATATTCTGCATATTTACGATATAACTTTTGTGACATTGATAAAATCTTTGATCCAGCCGCTTATTTATTTCCTTTAATGTTTCTTTTACAATAATATAATCTTTTTCCAGATGAAGTGCCATCTCATCTCCTAAAGATTCAATATACTGAATATCTTTTATCTTAATAAAGTATTCTTTCTTTCCTGAAAAAACTAAAAAATCATTTTCTTCCCGGTATTCCCGCAGTGCTTCTGTCAAAGCCTCCTGAAATCCGGCTTCCATGTCAGAATCCTTGTATAAATACCGAAATGCCTGAACTTTAAATGCTTGCTGTACCCATTCATCATGGCTGGTTATATAAATGATCCTTCCCGGTCTTTTTTGTTTTTTCCAAACCAATCCAATTTCAAATCCATCTATATTTCCCAATTCTACATCCAGAAACAGTACTTGGAAGACCTGATCAGACTGAATTAATTCTTCTCCTGTTTTAAATAGAAAAATTTTTAAATTTATCTGCAGTTTTTCTGAAGTTTCCATACAAAAGGTTTTTATTTTTTCTCTCCAGAACTCCTCATCGTCACATATGGCAATATGATATTGTTCTTCCATAGTTTCCTCCATATATTTTTTCTAGAACAAAGCGGACAAGTCCGCTATCAACTCCCTGTATCCCTCAATCATGAGGGACTTGCTCCGCTTTGCGTGCCGATGTGCAGCAGTTTTAACTGCTTTCCTTTGCACATCGTGCACATCCGCGCGGAGCGTTTTTTATTACATAGGAAATTCAAAGGAATTTCCTATGTAATAAAAAAAACACCTCTGCGGAGAGAATTCACAGAGGTGTTTGTCGTTATATCATGGTCAGATCTTATTCGTCTGCTTTTCCGTCAGATCCGAATAATTTAATCTTTGTGATAACCATATCTTTGATTGCTTCTGCTCCTGGAGCTAATAATTTACGAGGGTCAAAACCTTTTCCTTCCAGGTCTTTTCCTGCTTCGATATATTTACGTGTAGCTTCAGCAAATGCGATCTGGCATTCTGTATTAACATTAATCTTAGCTACTCCAAGAGAGATTGCTTTTTTGATCATATCATCAGGGATACCTGTACCACCATGTAATACTAATGGCATATCTCCTGTTAACTTCTGGATAGCATCTAATGTTTCAAAGCTTAATCCTTCCCAGTTTTCTGGGTATTTTCCATGGATATTACCGATTCCTGCTGCAAGCATTGTTACACCTAAATCTGCAACTGCTTTACATTCTTCAGGATCTGCACATTCACCTTTACCGATAACTCCATCTTCTTCTCCACCGATAGAACCAACTTCAGCTTCGATAGATAATCCTTTTCCTTTTGTTACTTTTACAAGTTCTTTTGTTTTTTCAACGTTTTCTTCAATTGGATAATGAGAACCGTCAAACATAACAGAAGAGAATCCTGCTTCGATACATTTGTAGCATCCTTCATAAGAACCGTGATCCAGATGAAGTGCAACTGGTACAGAAATGTTTAATTCTTCTAACATTCCGTTAACCATTCCTACAACAGTTTTGTATCCTGTCATATATTTTCCAGCACCTTCAGATACACCTAAGATTACAGGAGATCTTGTTTCTTCTGCTGCCAATAAAATAGCTTTTGTCCATTCAAGGTCGTTGATATTAAACTGTCCAACTGCATAATGTCCAGCTTTTGCCTTGTTTAACATTTCTTTTGCTGATACTAACATAGTTTGTCCTCCATATAATTCGTTAATTATTTCACATCGTATTTATTATACTCTATTTACCTCAGGGTTGCAAGAGTCCTGTCCTATTCTTCTGGTGCCAGAGTCTCCAGCAGATATTTTTCTGCTTCTTCACACCATACATTATTATTTGCCTGACAGATTTCTGCCAAACGTGCAAACATTGGATTATCTTTTCCAAGTTTTTCAAAATCTTCAATTGCTGTTAATTCCAGATTAATGTGAGGGTAAATCAGTTTCTTTCCTCCCGGGATTTTAGGAAGATTCAAAATTGTCTCTGGTGCTGCATTAATTCCTCCAATATGTGTGATCATATAAGATGGATTGATTTTTCCTGCTTCAGATAATTCCAGAGATTCAATCATATCAGCTGGAGCTCCTCCAGAAGTTCCACAGATATGTGTGCTTTCATAATGTACATTATAGAAATTATATTTTGCTTTAAAATCATTTACTGTAGGTCCTGCAAAGAAGTTCAGACATCCGTCATTTCCAAGCAGATCATCTCCCATTTCAATTAATGGAATAACCGGTGCAAATACGAATACTTCATCATAACCTTTTCCGTCGTTTAAAGCTTTTAGATCCTCTACTGCATTATCATTGTCTGCAGTATTTACATAAATCAGTTCTACACCGTTTTCTGCTGCATCTTCTGGTGTAATCAGTGATTTTGCACGTTCCAGTCTTTCTTCGTTAATATCTGTTACAACAACTCTCTTTGAATTGTATGATCCATGCACAGCATAATCAATTGCACCCAGTCCCATAGGTCCTGCACATCCCAGAAGTGCTACGCTTCCACCATCCTTTAATCCCATCTGATGTTCATAAACATAAGGAGTTGTATGATAAGTTGCATGGAACGCACCAATGATACAAGACATTGGTTCTGCAAGAGATGCATTTGCAAAATAAGTTCCCTTATATGGAAGAACACATCCAAGATCAATCGAAACTTTTGGAATAATACAATATGTTGCATTTCCCCCATAATATTCATAGCTGTATCCGGCAGAATATCCGCTTTCCAGTCCCATTGCAGGCTGTAATACAAACTTGTCTCCTTCTTTAAACTGATCTTTTAATTTTTCTCCAACTTTAACAATATATCCGCCAAATTCATGTCCTGTAATCGTTGGATGTTCCGGACTGACGTCATCTGGTACTCTCTTATGTTCCCCACCACGTAATGCTGCTTTGTATGTAGATAAACAGATACTATTGGACACAACTTTTACTAAAAGTTCTTCCTCTCCGATTTCCGGCAGATCCACTTCTTTTACATACACCTGATTTTTTCCTGCAAGAACTGCTGCTGTTGATTTCATGCTCTTTACCTCCCATTCAAACATGTGTTGTCATTCTACAATTTACCATACTGCTGCTACAGTAAAACATAATCCCCATCATCTTCAACCTTTAACATAAGGTCCCCTGGTAATGAATCTTCTAAAACTCTTTTTACATTTACACTGTCTGTATTATAGTACCATGCTTCGGCATCTTCCCTTGAAAGTCCACCTTTCATTTTTCTTCCAATCAGTCTATTCTTTAATGTTTCTTCTTTTGAACGAATCAGGATTGTATAATCTGCCACATCCTTAATGGATTTCCATGGTTCCTCACTTAATAAAAGCCAGTTTCCTTCAATTAAAATAATATCCTTTGTAACCTCTATTACATCTTCCACCACATCATGAATGTTTCTATCATAAATCGGCCATAAAATATTCTGTGTTTTAATACTTTTCACTTTCTCCTGGAGTTTGTCCGTATCATAAGTTTCAGGACATCCTTTCACCGTTTTCATCGGTACTGTCTTTCCAAACACAACTGCATCATGAGAATTAATATAATCTGAGTGATAATGAAATCCATCCAGTCCCAGTGCCTGAACTTCTGTCACATCTTCTTTCTGTGATAAATATTCCAGAAACTGACATAAAGTTGTCTTGCCTACTGCCGGTGGTGCCGCTAAAAATACTACGATTCTGGAATCTTTCTCCTTTTGTATCTTTGTCAGTTTCTGCAGTAATGGAAGAAAAACATTCTCAATGGTTTCCTGATTATATATAGTCTCCATTTCAAATCCATTTACTGTGAATAAATATTTTTTCCATTCTTTCATTGCAATACCTCTTTCTCTTTTATCACAACTTCTTTTTGTTTATGTTTGTTTTTGTGTCCGTTTATTTTTGTTTGTGTTTTGATTATATTTGTTTTATGTGATTGTGTCAATAATAATTTTATTTAATTTTGGTTTTATTTTTGTTTCTGTTGTTTTAATTTGACTTGTGTCTGTTTTTCTATTAAACTATTATCAAGAAAAAAATCCGCAGGAGGAGCATTTATGGGAAAACTACTTGCCAAAGAACGACAAAATGAAATCATCGAATATATTAACAGCACCGGCAGTGCCAAAATTGGAGAACTGGCAGAAAAATTTGACGTCACAAAAGAGACTATTCGCAGAGATCTGACCCATCTTCAGGAAATCGGTGCCATAGAACGAAGCCATGGTGGTGCAACTCTGGTTTCCAGCTTAATCCCTGTTCCTATTGAAGCAAGAACTGATGAAAACCGGAATCTTAAACTTGCCTTATGCGAAAAAGCTCTGGAGCTGATACCTGAAAAAGCCGTCATTTATCTGGATGCAGGAAGCACAATGCAGTGCATGGCACAATTGCTAAGTCAGAAAACCGGATACACCATTGTCACTAATTCTATCAACACAACCTACTTTCTTAACAACGGAAACAATGTTACCATTTTAACCGGCGGACAGCTAAATCCAAATAATATGTCCACAGAAGGTTTCCAGACAACCAATCTGATCAACAGCATCAAAGTAGATATCGCTTTCCTCGGAACCAGTGGTTTTGAGGGGCATAATGGTCCTGCTGTCACTGAATTTACAGATGCCCAGATTAAACAGTCCATTATTCCACAATCCAAGGTAGTTGTTGTTATATCAGACAGTTCAAAGGCACATGTCTGTTCTCTTGTACAGTATGCCAATTGGAAGGATATCGATTATTTCATCACTGATCGGAATCTTCCGGCAGAAACGTTTAAAACCCTCAGTGAACTTACTGAAGTCATCCTTGTGTAATATTCAAGACTCGCTCGCGAGTCTTGGCGCGGAATTCGGGTCTGCATAGCAGACATACTTCCAATCCGAATTCCTGCGCATCCTCGCGGAGCGTATATCAGATGGGGGATTGAAACCCGCCACTGATACATAATTGTTGCTCACCGCCTACAGAGGCGGGAGTCATCCCTCATCTGATATAACAGGAAAAAGGGAAGAGATCCTATAATAATAGATTCTCTTCCCTTTTTAAATTAAATCACCCAGATAATCATATCCAAATTGATAAACCGCCATATTTCTAATCAGGGCAAACCCCAGAAATATTATAATTCCAGTTATTAACATCCATAATCCCGGCTTTAATATTTTAATTTTTATTTGAAACAGCTGTCTGGCTGCAATCCAGATAATACACCATAAAACTATCACAGCTCCATATACTACGGTCGGATTACAAAACAAAGCTCTTTTTACGTCCAGATGCATCAGTGCGATTACCGCCCTGGTTCCACCACAGGCGGGACAGTAAAGATGCGTTACTTCTTTAAAAAAGCAAGGCATCAGTCTTACTATCTTAAAAAGTATCATCATAATCTTCTACCTGTTCTTCATATGAATCATTAAATTCTTTTTCAAATGATTTCTGAAAATCGTTATTTAAAAAGATATTAAAAATAAATAGGAGAATCAGAAGAATCGTTCCGATAATCGAAACAATACCACAGATCAGACCTGCCTTTGCTTTTTTATCTCTTACTCCGGATACTTTAGGTGATACTGCATAACAGACGATAGCTGCAATTCCCAAAAAAATTGCAATTGGTGAACAGCAGCATGTAAGCATCAAAAGCACGGCTATAATTCCAAGAATCATCGAAGCCAGTGCAATACCATTGGACTGGCCATCTGCTGTTTCTTCTTTATGATATGTTTCTTTAGCGTCACCAATGACTATACTGTCCTGATTCAGTCCTTGTTTATTTTCCTGATCCTCATGAATTTCATATCCTGTGTAGGGATCATACTTTTTCTCATTCATCCATATTCCTCCTTAATATCAAAACTACGATCTGATATATCGAATCATTCCAGGTCCCAGCTCTTTGGTTGGCCTGGAAATAAATCCATGTTTCTGGTAAAAGGGTTCTCTTCCCACGGCGCACATCAGATCCAGCATAATTTCTGTTCCCTCTTCACATAAATTTTCCACATACTGGATTAAATCTTCAATAATTACACTTCCTATTCCATAATGCTGAAAATCCGGATGAATCATTAAATCCTGAATATAGCAGATAACTGCACCATCACCTACTAGACGTCCCATTCCGACAATTTGTGCATCTATGTAAGCACAGACAATATAAAGGCTATGATCCAGCGCTTTCTTTGCCTGTGTCCTTGAAAGCGGCTTAAATCCCACTGCTTTCCGCAGTTCCAGATAAGTATCGATTCCCATATGATTTGAAACTAATGTTACTTTACCCATTTTTCTCATCCCTCTATTTGTATTCATAGAAAAGTATTATATCATGTTACTTCAAATTATGATATAATGAAACAGATTATTTTGCAGATTTTAGGATAAATAGAAGGTGAATTTATGGATTTTATGATATTGAACTGGATTCAGACTCACATGAGATGCGACTTTCTTGATTTTATTTTTTCCCATATTACAATGCTGGGAAACGGTGGATTGATATGGATTTTCATCTGTGTCTTATTGCTTTTTACTAAAAGATACCGGAAGGCTGGTATTTTTATTCTTCTTGCCATGCTGACCGGAAATCTTTTAGGTGAACAGATTATCAAACCTCTCATTGCACGACCAAGACCTTTTATACAGCAGTCCTTTGATTTAATCATTCCTGCTCCGTCCGGATATTCCTTCCCATCTGGACACACGGCATCTTCTTTTTGTGCAGCCTTATTCCTTACTTTACTTAACCGTCGTTTTGCTTTGCCTGCTTATCTTCTCGCAGTTGCCATTGCATTCAGCCGGATGTATCTATATGTGCATTTTCCAACAGATGTACTGGCAGGAATCATCTTAGGCAGTGTTTGTGCTTTAATATTTTATTATTTATACATATATAACAAAAAGACATCATAAAATTGAGGCTATGCTTTTGAAGCACAGCCTCTTATTTTTATGATCTTAATTCCTCTGGTAATACATCTTCTGTTAGGTCATTGATAATTTCTCCAGCTATAATTAGTCCTGCCACTGACGGGACAAATGCTGTGGAGCCTGGAATATCTCTGCGGTCTGTACATTTATGTTGTGCTCCTGGTGGACAGATGCAGTTTTCTCTACAGCTAATTGCCATATCATTTATTGGTCTTCTGGCTTTTTCTCTGGAATAGACGACTTTTAAATCCTTCACTCCTCGCTTCTTCAGTTCTCTACGCATAACCCTTGCAAGAGGACACACAGAGGTTTTATAAATATCCGCCACTTCAAACATTTCAGGATGTACTTTATTTCCTGCACCCATGCTGCTGATAATCGGAGTCCCTGCCTCTTTTGCCTGCATAACCAGCTGAATCTTTCCAGTGACTGTGTCAATACAGTCAACAACATAAGAATAATCTTTAAAATCAAACTGATCCTTTGTCTCCGGAAGATAAAAGCATTTGTATACGTTCACAGCACATTTAGGATTAATATCTAAAATACGTTCTTTCGCCACATCTACCTTATATTTTCCTATTGTTGATCTTGTAGCAATAATCTGGCGGTTTAAATTGGTTAAACATACTTTGTCATCATCAATCAGGTCTATTGCTCCAACACCACTTCTTGCCAATGCTTCTACAGTATATCCTCCAACTCCGCCGACTCCAAATACAGCAACTCTGGAATTCTCTAATCTCTCCATGGCTGCTTTTCCATATAATAATTCTGTTCTAGAAAACTGATTTAACATAATTTCCCACCTTTTAAATTTTTCATCTTTATCTCAATTTCTTATTTTATCATCTGACTAAATAATTCGTTTTCGAGCATACGATATCCTACTCCCACCTCTGTATAAATATACTGCGGAACAGCAGGGTTTTCTTCAATTTTCCTTCGGATATTTGCCATATTTACTCTTAAGATCTGATTATTATTATCTGCATGAGGTCCCCATATATTTTTAATAATAAACTCATAAGTGATAACTCTCCCTGCATTTTCCGCTAAAAGAGACACCAGCTTATATTCTATCTGCGTCAGTCTGATTTCCTCATCTTTTAAAAATACTCTTCTTTTATCAAAATCAATTTTTAATTCTTTTGCACAATATACAGGTGTAGTGGTTCCTGCCTCCATAGGCTGCTGACGATGACGTAAAGCTGTTCTGATTCTTGCCAGAAGCTCCTGATTTCCAAAAGGCTTGGTTATATAGTCATCTGCTCCCATATCCAGTGCCCTTACTTTCTCAGATTCCTGATTTCTTGCAGAAATAACAACAATCGGTGTTACAGACCATTGTCGTACTGCTTCTAAAACTTTTGCTCCATCCATATCCGGCAGCCCTAGATCCAATAAAATTATATCCGGACAATAGGATTCTGCACATTGTATTCCCTGATCTCCTGTAGTACATAGAATGGTTTTAAAACCATTAGCCTTTAATATGGCTGACATAAAATTCCCAATATTTTCTTCATCTTCAACAATTAATGCTGTCAGCTTCACCTCTGCCATGTATCAAATCCTCCTATTTTCTTTTTTCTTCTTCCAATGGGAGACTAAAATAGAATAGTGCTCCTTTTTCATGATTTCTTGCATGAATCGAGCCCTGATGAGCCAGTATGATTGTTTTACAGATGCTAAGTCCTACCCCCATACCTTTACGGCTTTCGTTTTCACTTATTCCTCCGCATCCATCAAAAATAGTATCCAGCCGATCTTCTTCTATCCCTTTTCCATAATCTTTTATATAAAATACTACATTATTGTCTTCTTGTCGAATATAAAAATCAATGGGCTTAAATTCTCCAGAATGTACCCATGCATTTTCCAAAAGGTTGATTATAACCTGTTCTATCAGTGTAGGATCCATTGGAACCATCAGAAATTCTTCTGGTATTTTCACCTGGATTGTGCTGTCAGGATATCTTTTCTGAAATCGGATGACTGCTTCTGATACCACCTCTTCCAGCGGTTCCGGTGTTTTTTTTACGCAGGCAACATTATCACTTCCATCATTTTGAATTCTTGTAATGCTTAGAAGATTTTCAACTATATTTAACAGCCAGTTTGCATCCTCCTGTATTCCCAGAATCAGCTGATCTTTTGCCTCCTCATCTAAATAATCCTTTGCCTCCAGATAAGTAGAGCTGGCACCTATCATCCCTGTAAGAGGTGTTCTTAGATCATGAGAAATAGATCGGAGAAGATCAGATCTCATTTTCTCTTTTTCCTTTTCAAGTCTCAGTTCATTAATTTCCTGATTGTACTCATTTAATTTTGCAAGCTGTTTTTCTCTTTCTATTGCCTCTTCCTTTTGTGTATTTAGACTGCTTGTGGTCATATTGGTAATAATGGATATGATTAATATTCCAATAAAAGTCAAGGGATAATCCTCTATAAGAAAATTCAATCGAAAATACGGATATGTAAAACGCCAGTTTATCAGTAAAACACTGATAAAAGAAGATATAATCCCCCAGAAATATCCGTCTGTATATCGTGAAATCAAAAATGTTGCAAGAACATATATAATGGGTACATTTCCTGAATGACTGGTCTGATAAAAAAAGAAATGAGACACCAATGTTGCTGTAAGCAGAATAAAAACTGCTATCATTAGATTTTTCCATTTTTTCATAAAACAATTCTCCCTTAAATAACAAAGCATCGCTTTGCGTGCCAGATGCTATTGCGCAAGCAATTATCCCCTTGTGTATCAGTCCGCATCTTTCGCGGAGTGTTTTGATTACATAGGAAATTGAAAAGAATTTCCTATGTAATCAAAAACCGGAGGTTTCTTAATTAGAAATCCCCGGTCTTATGCCCTATGCTTCTCCAACATGATTAGATTGAATACTAACATCAATAATGCAGTTGGATACATGATCTGAATTGATAGTCAAATCATAATTCACTCTTAATTTCATATGATTTTCCTGTTCTTTCCACTCAATACTGCTGGTATTTACACCCAGGAGAAGACTTCCAAATGGTGTATCGTAATAAGAAAGATTCTCTTTTCCTTTTTCAAATACCATATGTGAACTGCTTCCGCCCTTTTTGGTAAGTTCTACTGTCTGCGGGCCGATTTTTAAAATATTTTTAACAACCTCATTATCTTCAGCAATCTCATCATACAGGATATAATGTTTTCCATTTTTCAAGTAGTAGGCACCGGTCGTCATCACTTCAATAGGTTCATCAGAATCCACATCCACCTGAAGACCGGAAATATTAATCAGTACATCTTTTGTCATAGTTATCACTTTCTAATATTTTTCAATTTCAACAGGCTGAACCTTATCTACTCTGCATGGCAGGACACGGTCTGCAAAAGAAAGAAACTGATCTGCCATGTCGCTGACATAATACTCATATTGTGCCATATGATTTTTCGAAGCAGATAATCCGTTTTCTTTCAAAACCTGTTTTAATGTTTTAGCTACTTCATATGCAGGATTTACAAGAGTTACCTGATCACCAACAAAATTCTGTATTGGATTGATCAATAACGGATAATGGGTACATCCAAGAATCAGAGAGTCTATTTTATATTGTTTGAATTCTCTCAGATATCTGGAAACCATATCCTCTGTAATACGATCATCAATCAGTCCTTCTTCCACCAGCGGTACAAACAACGGACATGCTTTTGTTACAACTGTAACCTTAGGATTCAGTTTGCGTAAACACTTACTGTACTGTCCGCTTTTAATCGTTGCATTCGTTCCTATAATTCCAATATTATTATTTTTTGTTGCCTGCATTGCCGCAATGGCTCCCGGCTGTACCATACCGATTATCGGAACTATGTATTCCTGCTGCAGTTCTGCTATGGCCAGGGCACTGGCCGTATTGCATGCAATCACAACAGCTTTAACACCCTTGCTCAGAAGAAAATTCACGATCTGTCTGGAGTAACGGATAATGGTATCTTTGGATTTTGTTCCATATGGCACTCTCGCCGTATCCCCAAAATAAATCATACTTTCTTCCGGAAGCTGCCTCATGATTTCTCTGGCAACAGTCAGTCCTCCAACTCCTGAATCAAATACTCCAATTGGTGCATCCATTGGAATACCTCCTTCTAACGATATCTTGTTCTTGCCTGTTCAATCAGTGTATCAATTAACTGTGGTGTATCCAATCCACAAGCTTTCCAAAGCATTGGATACATACTGATGGATGTAAATCCTGGAAGTGTATTGATTTCATTAAATACAACTCTTCCTGATTCCTCAAGGAAAAAGTCTACTCTTGAACATCCAAATCCATCCACAGCCTTAAATATTTCAACAGCATCTTTACGAATCTTTTCCTTTGATTCTTCCGGCATATCAGGATCAATCACTGTCTTAGATTCAGCATTATTATATTTTGCATCAAAATCATAAAAATCTGCTGCTGCAAGAATTTCACCAACGCAGGTTGCTTTCACTTCTTTTCGATCTCCAAGAACCGCACATTCAACTTCTCGTCCAATGATGGTCTCTTCTACCAGAATGTTACGATCATGTTTTACAGCTTCATAAAGTGCTGCCTCCAGCTCCTTACGATTCTCTGCTTTGGAAACCCCTTTGGAAGATCCTGCACAAGACGGTTTAACAAAAACAGGATATGGGATTTCTTTTTCCACACGATCCATTGCCTTATCCAGTTCCCCGAAATCTGTCTCTCTGATGTGAACAAATTTTGCCTGATCCACACCTAATTTTTCAACAATAATTTTTGTATATACCTTATCCATTGAAACTGCAGATGCCAGAACACCACATCCAACATAAGGAATTTTGGACATTTCAAACAGTCCCTGTATGGTTCCATCTTCTCCGTTCATTCCATGAAGAACCGGGAAAATCACATCAACTTTCTGTAATTTATATGTCTCCTCTGCAAGAATAACAAGAGAACGTGTTGTTGTATCAGGAGAAATAAATGCTCTGACTTCTCCTTCTCTCCAGCTTCCATCCTCAATGTCTTTTAGTTTATCTACAAGCAGCCATTTCCCATCCTTTGTAATTCCCACAAGAATAATATTATATTTTTCCTTATCCATATTCTGGATCACTGTCATTGCAGAAAGACAGGATATATCATGTTCAGAGGAATCCCCTCCAAAAACAACCACTACATTTTTCTTCATAATTATCTCATCTCCTTAGATTCCATTTCTCATTTCATATATCAGATTTTAAGAATTTTTCCTGTAACATAGCAACAGTATAACATAATCTACGGAATAATGTGAAACCGTTCGAAAATAAATCCATTGAAATCTCTTTTATTTTTTAAATACTCTTTTTCACTGCGAAATGTCCATCCGTATATTGGAACATGATAAATCTTTCTGCAGATTTTAAGCGGAAGACAATTTTTGTATTTATAATGATAGGCAATAAAATCCGGCTTTGTAATGAAATTGGTTAAAAGATTCTTCACCACAAAATAAGCTGGAATATTGTTCCATTCCTTTTCTTTAAAAAACTGCTCACTTAACTGACCTCTGATAACCTGTGGTCTGTGCTTTTTAAACCAGTATACTGCATATGGATGAAAACTTTCTATACAGTATAATCCCTTGTAAGCGTCCAGTGCCTTTGCTGTTAATGTGCATAATCTGGTATTAAAGGTTTCCATTTTCAGTTCCACCAAAAGAGGCACCTTCCCATCTATTTCATGAAGAACATCAATAAAACGTGGAATTCTCTCTTCTGTACCCATCAATGAAATTTTCTGTAACTCCTGATAAGTCAGATCACAGATCTTTTTCTGAACACCACAGGTTCTGACCAGATCATAATCATGATGAACTACTATTACATGATCTTTCGTCAGCTGAACATCCAGCTCTATTCCATATCCCAGTTCCTTTGCCTTTCGAAAAGCTGCCATGGAATTCTCCGGTATGCCATCTATATAATGGAATCCTCTATGCGCAAAATATTTTACATCCAAAACCGGGGACTTTCTTTTTTCTCCAGGTTTTATCATTAGAATATACAATACACATCCAATCAATAAAATACCTAAAATCATAGATTCTTCCTCTTTTCATCTACAAGCTTCATTAAAGTTTCTTTTGTATTCAAAGACGGATCATCCAGTACTTTATCTAAAAGCCAGGAAAGCATGTCTCCAAGCTCTTTCCCCTGTGGCATACCTGCAGCCATCAGGTCTCCTCCGTTAACTGTAAGTTCTTTTATTGACAGACAGTTTTTCTCATCCATCGCCTGACGAAAATATTTCTTTGTCTGCTGTAAAATATATTCCTTTTCATCTCTATGAAAATAACTTTGCGCTTCAATATCGGCCTTTTGAATTTTCATAAGCTTATCAAAAAGCTCCGGTCCAAGATCACTTGCCCAGCGGCGAACCGTTTTAGGATTTACTTCTTCAGGGCTTCCGAATCTTCGATCATGCCATAATACCAGTTTCGTCACCTGACGTAATGTCTGATTATCAAATTTTAACCGACGCAAAATCTTTCTTGCTATTTTCTCTCCAATTACCGGATGCATTTTAAAGCGATCTTTATCTTTATCTTCTACCCTGGCTTCCGGTTTTCCCACATCATGGAGTAACATAGTCCACCGTAAAATATGATCCGGCTGAATATTTTTCATACTTTCCACCGTATGAATTCCTACATTATATTTGTGATGGGGATTGTTTTGCGGAGTTTCCATCATACGATCAAATTCCGGCAGGATCACAGCTGTTACCCCCAGCTCATATGCATTGACCATCACTTCCGGATGATTCGATACCAGTAATTTATCAAGTTCAACCTGTATACGTTCCGCACTGATATCCTTGAGGAATCTGGCCTGATTTTTAATTGCTTCTTTTGTTTCTTCCTCTATCTCAAACCCAAGTTGAGCCTGAAAACGTAATGCTCTGAGAATTCTTAAAGCATCCTCATCAAATCTCTGAGAAGCAACCCCCACACAACGAATCAGCCCTTTTTTCAGATCCTCCATTCCATGATACATATCAACCAGACCTTCTCTGTCATTATATGCCATGGCATTTATGGTAAAATCTCTTCTTAAAAGATCTTCCTTCAGACATTTGGTAAACTGTACTTCATTTGGTCTTCGATGATCTTCATATTTGCCATCGATCCGATATGTTGTCACTTCAAAAGGCTGATGATCCATCATAACCGTAACGGTACCATGTTCGATTCCGGTATCTATGGTATAAGAAAAAATCTCCTTGATTTCTAAAGGAGATGCTGATGTCGTAATGTCCCAGTCCATTGGTTTTCTTCCAAGAACTGCATCACGAACACATCCGCCTACGATGTAAGCTTCGTAGCCGGATTGTTCTAAAGTATTTATAATTTTTTTTGCCTGGACAGGCATCTTGATTTTTAACATAAACATCCTTCTTTCAAAGGTTTAATATGCCTTTCCAAAATACACCATTTTTTTCGCAGGTTTTCCACAATGAATACAAACATCACCTAGATTTTCCTGTTCAAATGGCATACATCTTGTAGTAGCACCAGTTTCATCTTTGATTGCCTCTTCACATTCTGTTTCTCCACACCACATAGCTTTTACAAAACCATCCTGTTTTTCAATATGTGCTGTAAATTCATCCCATGTTCTTGCTTCTACGGTATGTTCTTCTAAATGTTTCTTTGCTCTTTCCAGCATATCGTTCTGCATTGTTTCAAGAACTTCTGCAAGTTTTGTTTCGATTTCATCTAAAGAAACAACTGTCTTTTCTCTTGTATCACGGCGTACAATAACTGCCTGATTTTTTTCGATATCTTTTGGTCCGATTTCAATTCTCGTTGGAATACCGCGAACTTCCTGTTCACTGAATTTCCATCCAGGACTCTTATCAGAATCATCAACCTTAACTTTAAAATTAGATTCCAGTCTCTGACGGATTTCTTCTGCTTTTTCCAGCACTCCTGCTTTTTTCTGCATGATTGGAACAATCATTGTCTGTACAGGTGCGATTTTTGGAGGAAGTACAAGACCTGAATCATCTCCGTGAACCATAATGATTGCTCCGATAATTCTTGTAGACATTCCCCATGATGTCTGATGTACATACTGCAGCTTATTATCCTTGTCTGTATACTGAATATCAAACGCTTTGGCAAATCCATCTCCAAAGTTATGACTTGTACCAGACTGAAGAGCTTTTCCATCATGCATCAGTGCTTCAATTGTATAAGTAGCATGAGCTCCTGCAAATTTTTCTTTTTCAGTCTTCTGACCTTTTACTACTGGAATTGCAAGATATTTTTCACAGAAATCTGCATACATATTTAACATCTGTACCGTACGTTCTTCTGCTTCCTCAGCTGTGGCATGTGCAGTATGTCCTTCCTGCCAGTAGAATTCAGATGTACGCAAAAATGGTCTTGTTGTCTTTTCCCATCTGCATACAGATACCCATTGATTATATAATTTAGGCAGATCACGATGTGACTGGATAATTTTAGAATAGAAATCACAGAATAATGTTTCTGAAGTTGGTCTTACACAGAGACGTTCCTGAAGTTTCTTATCTCCCCCGTGAGTAACCCATGCTACTTCCGGTGCAAATCCTTCTACATGATCTTCTTCTTTTTTTAACAGACTTTCCGGGATAAACATCGGCATTGCAACATTTTCCACACCTGTTTCTTTAAACATTGCATCCAAAGTCTTCTGAATATTCTCCCAGATGGCATATCCGTTTGGACGTAAAATCATACATCCTCTAACACTTGAATATTCAACCAGTTCTGCTTTCTTCACTACGTCGGTATACCACTGTGCAAAATCATCCTCCATCGCAGTAATGGCTTCGACTAATTTCTTTTCTTTTGCCATGAAATCTTCTCCTTTATTCTATGCTCAATGCATCCGCATTTTATGCAATTTTATCAAATTTTATATTACTGTAAATCCGTGGATTTTTCAAGTATCATAATTATATATCCTAATATGTTAAAAACATCATCTCATGGGCAATCAATCTGCAGGACCACAGGTCCGAAGCCGTTGCCGGGAGATGATGTTTTTATAAATCACCACTTGTAATGATGCAGTTGTCCTTCTGTCTGAAAATGTTTAAATCCCTGATGTCTTAACACTTCATATGCAACAATTGCCGCGGAATTTGACAGATTTAATGATCTGATATCCGGAAGCATTGGAATACGAATACTTGTCTCCTCATAGTTTAAAAGAATTTCTTCCGGTATCCCTGCACTTTCCTTTCCAAACATAATATATACATCTTCATCGTTTTCATACAGTGGTTCCGAATATACATGCTTTGCTTTTGTTGTTGCCATATAAATTTTAGGATTCTGATTTTTCTCAAGAAACTCCTCAAAATTAATGTATGTCCTTACATCCAGCTTGTCCCAGTAGTCCAATCCTGCTCTTTTTATCATTTTTTCATTTAATCGGAATCCCAGCGGTTCAATTAAATGCAGGACCGCACCGCATGCCACGCAGGTTCTTCCAATATTTCCTGTATTCGCCGGCATTTCCGGCTCATGTAATACTATATGAAGCATTTATTTCTCCAATCCTTTTATAAATGTATCCAGTCTTCCTAATGCTGTTTTTAGTTCATCAATAGAATATGCATAAGATACCCGCAGATATCCTTCCCCACATTTTCCAAAAGCTGAACCTGGTACAATGGCTACTTTCTGTTCATTTAAAAGACGGGTAGCAAATTCTTCTGATGTCATGCCAAATTTCTTAATGGATGGGAATATGTAAAAAGCGCCTTCCGGTTCGAAACAATCCAGTCCCATTTTTTCAAATGCATGAACAAGATATCTTCGTCTCTGATTATATGCTATCCGCATATCTTCTACCTCATCATCACATGCTCTTAACGCCTCAATTGCTGCATACTGACTGGTTGTTGGAGCTGCCATAATACAATACTGATGAACTTTTACCATCTGTTCCATGATTACCTTTGGTGCCGCTACATAACCAAGTCTCCATCCCGTCATTGCAAATGCCTTTGAAAATCCATTTATAACAATCGTTCTCTCTTTCATATCCGGTAAAGAACCAATACTTACATGCTTTCTTCCATAAGTCAGTTCAGAATAAATTTCATCAGAAATCACCAGAAGGTCGTGTTCTTTGGCAAATTCTGCAATTGGCTCCAGATCCTCTTTTGTCATAACCGCACCTGTCGGGTTATTTGGAAAAGATATAAAAATTGCTTTGGTCTTATCTGTCACAACTTCTTCCAGCTGCTCTTTTCGCAGTTTAAACCTGTCTTTTTCCTGTAAATTCACCACAACAGGAACTCCTCCTGCCATAAGGATACATGGAACATAAGAAACGAAGCAAGGCTGTGCAACGATCACTTCATCTCCAGGATTCAGGATTGTACGCATTGTGATATCAATCCCTTCACTTCCACCAACCGTTACCAGTATTTCATGGCATGGATGATATTCCATCTGATATTTTCTATGTAGGTATTTACTGATTTCAAAACGCAGTTCCTTCAGCCCTGCATTAGATGTATAAAATGTTCTTCCTTTTTCCAGCGAATAGATTCCTTCTTCCCGGACTCTCCATGGTGTATCAAAATCCGGTTCCCCAACACCCAGAGAAATAGCATCGGGCATTTCGCTGACAATGTCAAAAAACTTTCTGATTCCTGATGGTTCCAGTTCCGTTACCTGTTTTGATAAAAAATCTCTCATTATGGTGTCACCACCTGTCTCTCGTCAACTTTCTTAGCTTCCAGCACTGTTCCATGATCCTTATATTTCTTTAACACAAAATGTGTTACAGTACTTACCACAGATTCCAGCGGTGCCAATTTAGACGAAGTAAACATGGAAATTTCCTTCATTGTTTTTCCTTCCAGCATTACCATAAAATCATAACCTCCGGACATTAAATATACTGCT
This sequence comes from Anaerostipes faecalis, assembly GCF_018982945.1. GTDB lineage: Bacteria > Bacillota > Clostridia > Lachnospirales > Lachnospiraceae > Anaerostipes > Anaerostipes faecalis. Next base: position 22,819 of record NZ_JABRXE010000005.1, read on the forward strand.
TTAACTTCCGGGAAATTATAAATACGCTCAGCGATCATATCAAATCCCTGCCCACGCTGAGGAGTCACCTTTACCTCAATCATGGCTGTCAGCTGGTCTTTGCTGGTGTTATCCCAATTGATCAGTGTATGGTATCCACAAATAATATGCTCTTTCTCCATATCCGCTATCTCATTGGCGACTTCTTCCTCTGAAACATCCAACATGATCGCCAGATCTTTTAAATCCAAACGACTGTTTTTTTCAATCAGCTTCAAAATCAATTCTCTCAGTTCCGTATTCATACCATATCCTCCATTCTATGAGTTAAAATATTATTCCTCATAAATTTTATATAATTCATCCTGTTTTGGAGCTTCCAGATTACTTGCTTTTCCCTGTCGGTAAATAAGCTTATCTCTGGAATCTGTCGTATGGCCGATGATCGTACCTTTGATGCCTTTTTGTTCCAGTGCCGCTACGAGCTCTCTTCCATGATCTGTAGTAATCAGCATTGATCCGCTGGAAATCAGCTGATACGGATTCAGATCATATCTTTCACATAATTCAATTGTATGTTGTTTTATCGGAATGTCTTCAATGACAACTTCCAGTCCTACTCCAGATGCCTTGGAAATTTCCCATAAAGCACCATAGATACCACCTTCCGTAATATCATGCATAGATGATGCATATTCTTTGGCGATCAATCCCTCCGGTACTACTGAAATATCCTTCAGACAATCTTTTGCTTCCTTTAAAAAAGCTCTCGAAAACCATTTTCCCAGTTCTTCTTCCTTTTCACCTGCAATGATTCCCGTTCCTTCTAATCCGATATATTTGGTAATGACAATGTCCTGTCCCGGTTTAGCACCTTTAGACAGAATCAGTTGATCTTCTTTTACTTTTCCGATTCCGGTAACAGATAAAACAGGCTGATTTACCACATCTGTAATCTCTGTATGTCCTCCCAGAACCATCATAGATAATTTTTCACATTCTCCATTAACCTGCTGCATCATCTCTTTGATCTGATACTCTTTAATGGATGACGGGAGTAATGCTGTTATCATCAGTCCTATCGGCTGGGCACCTGAAGATGCCAGATCGTTTGCTGTTATATGAACCGCAAGATGTCCGATGTCTTTGGTTGCACCTGTAATCGGATCTGTTGATGCCACAAAAACTTCGTCTTTTTCTAATTTAAGTGCCGTACAGTCTTCTCCTATTCCCGGACCGATCAGAACCTCATCTCTCTTTGTATGCAATTGTTCTATAACTACTTTCTGTAAGGCAGATTCTGATAACTTACCAATTTTCATAGCACACTCCCTATTCTAGATTCGATAACGCTATCTGGCGTTATTGCTGTTTTTCCGTGGTTTTTTTTGTTTCCTGTTTTGCTGCTGTAGTTGTAGCACTTGTAGTCTTTTTACTCTCAGTTGTCTTTTGATCTTTTTTATTCTCGGTTGTCTTCTGATCCTTTTTCTTCTTTTTATCTTCTTTCTGTTTTGTACCTTCCCTATAAGTGGCAGGTGTTGCCATATAAGAAGATGTATTAAAGACTTTCTTTGATTTCTGTTTTCCGTTTATCTTAACGATTTTCCATAATCTGGCAGTATATCCGGTATGTCCTGACTGTTCAAGAATCTTTTGTCCTTTTTCCAGAGTAGGATCTTGTATGATTTTTTCTCCTGTACTTTCTTTTACAGAAGTTGTCTCTGAAACAAATTCTACCGTACGGTCCGGATCTTCCTTGATTCCATATACTGTAAAAGTAATCGTTGATCCGTTTGCATGTCCTTCAATATAAACAGGAAAATCATTCTGATTTTCAAATTTCATATCCTTATAAGTCCCTGCAATTGCTGCATCTGCAGAACGTGGAACATAATGAACTGTCATAGAATGAGGATGACGTTCTTTAATTTTAAGCTCTGCACGGATCACCGCATTATATAAAGTTGTTGAAACCTGACAGATTCCTCCACCATATGTCTGAACAGTCTGTCCGTTTTCATAAGATCCTGCTAAAGCATATCCATTTTCTGCTGTAAACGGAGACACAGTCTCATATACAGAAAACGTTTCCCCTGGATATATTACTTTTCCATTAATCTTGCTGGCTCCATTTGCCACATTGACTTTACGTCCATATGGAGAAGAACCATACTCAGTTGTATAAGTTCCCATAACATCCTTGATTTTCTTCAGATCTTCAGATGTATATTTTGCTTTTTTCTTGGATACTTCCAGCTTTGCTTTCGTTTTGTTACTTTCAATAGCCTTCTTAAAATTCTTGAAAGTAGCATCCATTTTCAGTGTATATCCTGTTTTTTCTTTCTGAACTATAAATTTACCATTTTTTCTTTTGACTGTGGCATTTTTGGGTGCTGTAATAATGTTTTTTGTAATCTTTGTCAGTTTCTTCTCAAAAACAGCTTTATCATAATTCCGATACACACCGACCATATGCTTATCTTCTTTTACTATTGAATATTTATGAAAAATATTTCCACTTCTTCCAAGAGCATATGCCTCTTCTGCCGTTTTTTCTGAATCAGGAATAGCTCCCAGCTGTTCAATAGAAGCTTCTGTTTCTTCATCATCTATATATAATGTAATCTTTTCTTTATGAAGTTTTTTAATATGATTTTCTACTGCTTTCTGAGCCTCCTCTTTTGTCATTCCTCCAAGATTGACACCGTCACACTCAACGCCATCAATAATACGTCCTTCAGTTACTGCTCCTTTTACTGTCATATTAAGATATAACATGACTCCAAGAACCAGAATAATAATTCCGCCTGCTATTAGTCCTATTCTCTTTTTCATTTTAATTCTCATTCCCCTTCTAATTATAGATACTTACATCATTAATGCTCCAGCAACTGTCGTTACTACCATAACCGCAATCAGCAGAAGCGCAATAACCGTAATTATCATTTTTTGTTTCTTCATTTTCTCATCACTCCATAATTTAAAATAATGCTATCAATTTTTCGTGACGCCTCACTTTGCGACATCATATCAATATTAACAGTGTCCCTTATTGTATGATATTTCATTAGTTCCTTCAAGTACCGTTTTTGCTTTTCCGTAATCGGACGTTCTTTTTTTACCCGATACTGAAGCTGCTTTGGATTAAATACTTCTTTTTCTTCCGGAAATTCTTTTTTCATCTGTTCAAAGACCACAGCTGTTGCAAGAGCATCATCATAGGCTCTGTGAGCAGCCTCATTCACATAGTGATAATGTTCACATAAGGTCTCCAGCTTCTTGTTCTTAAGCTGTTTCAAAAGTTTTCTCGCTACAGCAAGTGTATCCACACCATCTCTTTCAAAAGATCTGGAAAAAGATTTTGCTGCAATCTTCATAAAGCTGTAATCAAACATCAGATTATGCCCCAGGACAGGAAAACCTTCACTAAATTCCAGAAATCCTTCTACACCTTCTTTCAATGAAATCCCTTTTGCCAGCATTTCTCTGCTGATTCCTGTCAGCTGAATAATAAAATCACTGACTGGAACTTCAGGATATAAAATACAGTTATATTTTCCTATAATTCTGGAATCTCTAATCTTAACGGCTCCTATTTCAATCATCTGATCCTTTTCAGGAGATAACCCGGTGGTTTCCAGGTCAAATGCAACATATTCTCTCATTCCTTAACCTCACAGGATGGACATACAGACTGCAGTGTACACTCTGCACATTTGGGTCTTCTTGCAATACAAATATTACGCCCATGGGTAATAATCTGGATATTATAAAGAATCCACTGTTCTTTTGGCAGAACTTTCATCAAATCATGTTCTATTTTAACCGGATCTTCATTTTGGGTAAGACATAATAATCTGGATATTCGTTTCACGTGTGTGTCAACAACTATACTTGGCTCATGGAATATATTTCCACGAATTACATTTGCTGTTTTCCGTCCGACTCCTGCAAGGCTTGTCAGCTCCTGGATATCAGACGGCACTTCTCCCTGATGTCTTTCTAACAGCTGCTTTGCACATGCAATCAGATTCTTTGCTTTATTTTTATAAAATCCGGTAGAATATATATCCTTCTCCATCTGACGAAGATCTGCGTCTGCAAATGCCTGAAGATCCGGATATTTAACAAAAAGCTCCTTTGTAACCTGATTGACTCTTTCATCAGTGCATTGCGCACTTAAGATCGTGGCAAATAAAAGCTGCCAGGGAGTTTCATAATTCAAATAACACTTGTACTCCATAGAATATGTCTCATTTAAAATATCACATATTTTCTGCACTCTTGCCTTTGTAATCCTTTTTGACACCTTTGCCATACAGTTTACTCCTTATATATCGTATCTTTTTATTATACACAAATGAATGTTCTCCCTCAAGGTACTTTCCTCTATATTTTTTGTACAATTTATGATACCATGAGCAAAAGGAGGATATAAAAATGATTGAATTAATCGTTTCTGACCTGGATGATACATTACTAAATAACCAAAAACAAATTTCTCCAAGGACAGTATCTGCATTAAAACAACTTCAAAAAGCAGGAATCGGTTTCCTTTTAAATACGGAACGAGAATATGATGATGTAAAACCAATTCTAGATGCTGCCGATATTCAATGTGATATGATCTGCTCTGGCGGTTCCTGTTTTTTCAATCAAACCGGTAAGCAGAACAAAGCTTCATATATTCCTGCAGAGACGCTGCCACCGCTTTTGCGTCTATTTGGAAAAAACCGTATTTTTTATGAAATATACAGCACCCGCGGACGTTGTATTTTAGCCTCAAAACAGGCTTACGAAACATATTTGACAGGAGAAAAGATTCCTGGATTACTGATGGAAACCAAAGATTTTGAAATAACCCAGGAACAATATGATACATTAATAGAAGAGACTCTTTTCTATGACAACGGCGAGCTTCTGCTAAAAGAGAATCCCGAAATCGTTAAAGTTGTTTCTCATTCCAATGACATATGGAAACTTCGTCATTTAAAACAGGATCTAGAAATATCTTTTCCTGACCTTGCCATTATCGGAGAATCACCTTATCACATTGAGGTTAATCATACGGATGCCTTAAAAGGTATAGCTCTCCAAAAATACATTAAACACCAAAAATTGTCTTTAAAAGACACATTAGTTATTGGCAATGGCGAAAATGATTATTCCATGTTAGCTCTTCCATATGTAAAAAGTGTTGCCATGGGCAACGCTGTCCCTATTATAAAAGATATTTGCGAATATTCCACAAAAAATAATACCGAAGATGGAGTTGCTGTTGTGTTAGAACATGTAATTTCTTCTATATAATAATAAACCTTCTTCTATCCTCATGGATGCTTAAATATTCATGAGGATTTCTTTTATTTATAATATTACTATTATTTAACACTTCCTTTATTCTGATTTTTTATTTCCGTGTTAGGATATTTTCAGAGTAAATAGGAGGAATGAAAATGATTCGTTTAATTGCAGCCGATATGGATGGTACTCTTCTTCATAGTAATGGCTATATAACAAAAAAAACTGCTGATATAATCCATAAAATTCAGAAAAGTGGATTTGAATTTATCGTAAATACGGGAAGAGATTATTATAGTGCAAAAAAAGAACTGGATGCGGCAAAAATCACCTGTGACATGATATGTAACAGTGGTGCATGTACCTATGACTGTTTTGGCAATCCTTTTCATATTGTCTCCATTCCTAAAAGTACCGCTAAAAAAATACTGGAAATCTTTCAGCGTCATCATGCCTTTGCCGACATCTCCACTGATTATGGAAAAACATCGATAGAAAATCCTGAGGCACTTCTAAAATATTATAAAAATGAGGTATTTCCAGCTTCTAAGGCTGAACATAAGGTTTACTTTAAGACACCCGCTGATTTTAAACAAATGACAGACAGAGTCCGTTATTTTGATAACGCTCTTTCTCTTCTGGGCAGTGAGACTCCTATATATAAGATTTCAACTACATTTCTCAACCAAGAAAAAATCCAACAGCTTAGACAGGAAATTGAAAAACTCCCTGGACTTCATATTGCCTCCACTGCCCAGACTAATCTAGAAATCAGCCAGGAGAAGGCTCAAAAAGGATACGCTCTCATGCAATATGCAAAACACCGTTCCATTGATCCTTCCGAAATTCTTGCTATTGGTGACAGCGAAAATGATTATTCCATGCTTTCTCTTAACCTTGGACAGACTGTTGCCATGGCAAACGCAGATGAAATGATTCATAACATTTGTTCTTCACAAACACTTTCCAATGATCAAGATGGTGTTGCCGTAATACTTGAAGGATTATTAATCGAGCGCTGTTTCTATGAAATGCATTGGCGTCATGCAGATTACTCCCTTATTTCATGACTTTTTTATTTGACTTCTAATTTATCTGTGATAGTATAAATAATGATTTGGTCAAACAATAAAGGAGGTTTTAATAAATGATTCGATTAGTTGCATCAGATATGGATGGCACATTACTTGACAGCTATAGACAGATCACTGAGGAAAATATTTCTGCCATTAAAGAACTGCAAAACAATGGTATTAATTTTATAATCAATACAGGACGTGAATATCAGAATGTTATGGAAATTCTTGATAAAGCTGGTCTTAAATGTGATATGCTCTGCACCAATGGTGCCTGTGGATGTGATCAGAATGGTAACATTTTATTCCAGCACTTTATTCCAAAAGAAACTGTAAAAAAGATTTTTTCTATTTTCCGTGACTTTGATCTGGTTCCGACTCCATTTTCTCAGGATGGACGCCTTTCCATTCTCTCTAAAGAAGAAATGCGTCAATACATAAAAGATGTCATGGTACCTGCAATGCAAATCAATCATCCCGACTTTCAATATACACCATCAGATTTCCAGGAGCTTCTTGACAACTGCATTTATGTTGATGGAACTGAAGAACTGTTAAACGGCACCCATCATAACATACTGAAAATTATTTCTCAGTCCCTGAATCCGGATTCTCTGGTTCAGCTGCGTACTCGTTTAGAGCAGGAACTTCCTGAGCTTGCTGTGGTTTCAACTGTACCTACTGATATTGAAATCACCTCAAAAAATGCACAAAAAGGAATTGCTTTGATGGAATATGCAAAAGAAAAAGGTTATACTCCAGATGAAATAGTTGCCATAGGTGATAGTGAAAATGACTATTCCATGCTTTCAATTCCTGGTTTACATTCTGTAGCCATGGAAAATGCAGCTCCTATGATACAGGATATCTGTGTTTATCGTACCCGTGCCAATACAAATGATGGAATTGCTTATATTATTAAATGTATTCTGGCAGATCGTGAAAATTTTGAACTGCTTTAATTATGAGATAAAGTTAAAAATGCCCATGAAATTATTCATGAGGCATTTTTTTTGCTATCCTTTCAGCTTCTCTTCCCGTATTTACCAGCATACTCATTGCTTCTGCCGGATATTTTCCTGCTGCTGTTTCTCCCGTCAGCATCACAGCAGATGCTCCCTGCATGACAGCCTGAAAAATATCATTTACCTCTGCTCTGGTAGGATAAGGAAGCTCAATCATTGAATTCAGCATTTGAGTAACTACCATAAATTTTCTGCCAGATACCTTACACTTTTCTGCAATTTGATATTGTATTGCCGGCAGCTTGTAAAGCGGCATGGCATTTCCAAGATCACCTCGTGCAATAACAATATAATCGCTATATGGTATCAGTTCATCTAAATGATCTACTCCCTGCATATTTTCAATCTTGGCAAATATCCGGACTCCTGGACAGCCCGCCTGTTTTAACGCTTCCCTGAGATTTATCAAATCTTCTTTCCCCCGTACAAAAGGAAGCATAACATCTGTGACTCCAAATTTCCTGGCATCAAACAGATTATCCATATCCTGCTTCGTAAGAGTAGGATTGTTTATTTCGCATCCTGGCAAAGCAATACTCTTTCTGGAAGTCAAAAAGCCACCACATAATACATGACATTTAACACTTGTTTCATCTATCGAATCTAAAACCTCCAGTTGAATTTTTCCATCGTCCAGTAAAATTCTTTGTCCTTTATTTAAAAAAGGCAGAATTATCTCCGGAATCTGGATTTGTCCATCTCCTAATATTATTTCTTTTCCTTCTTCTAAGATCATCTCTGCAGGCAGATTCCCAATTCTAAGTTCCGGTCCCTGCAGATCAATCATTAAACAAGGTTCTTTCCCCTGTTCTTTTGAAGCTTCCTGATAGTGAATAACTCCCTGTCGACTTTCTTTTAATGATCTATGAGACAGATTCAGACGAATCCCGGTCATTCCTGCCTGAATCATTTTCTCCAATGTCTCGGTTTCCCAGCAGGAAGGTCCCAAAGTTCCATAATATTCCATAAAATTCCTTCTTCCCTCACTACAAATATACCAATAAAAAATCTTTACGCTTTTGATTCTTTTCCTGAAATATGCTCCACTGTCAATTCCATAACCTCAGTCAATGGCAGTACTTTTTCAGAAAAAACATGTTCTTTTCCTTGTTCATATTGATTCATAATACATTTTAATGCCTTAATTTTTTCCTGTCCTTCAATAAAGCGAATTGTTCCATTTCCACAGACACTTTCATATCTCATGGTGCTGTCACAGGCTTTTTCTCCCAACTCTAACTGATGTGTTGTGTGCATGGTAAAGGCCGCCTTTTCATTCCTTTTTATAAAATCAATTTTAGTTCCCTCTTTTGCAGAATGAAAATATAATTTCAATTCATCATTTTCCTGGCAGAATCCAAAACTTAACGGAATTACATAGGGAAATTCTTCACCATTAAGAGCCAGATTACAGCAGTCACATTTTTTCATGATATTTACTATTTTAACTTTATCAGTAATTTCCCGATCTTTTCTTCTCATATTCTGATTCTCCTTTTGTACATCTGGTCGCATCTTTCGCGGAACATTTATTATTACATAGGAAATTTAAAGGGATTTCCTATGTAATAATAAAACAACCTTCTGGCATTGTCCATATCATAAGACATACCAGAAGGCTGTTACAATTTATTTTATTATTGAATATAAGTAAAATTTCTCTAGTTTTTTTCTACTCCCAGATTAACTTTTTCACCATTAATATTCCATTCTTTTGTGAATCCTGCAGCTTCTCCTGCTTCAACCTTAGTTGCAAGTACATCCCCTGCAATTGCTGTTTCATTTCTGCCAATGATTTCTGCTGCCTTTTCACTTCCGGCATAGGAAAGAGTAATCTTATCTGTTACTTCAAATCCGGCTTCTTTTCTCATGGACTGAATCTTACTTACTACTTCACGGACAAATCCTTCTTCCAGAAGCTCTTCTGTCAGATTTGTATCAAGAACAACAGTTACTCCACCATCTGCTTCAGTAACAAATCCTTCCTGTTTTACCATCTCGATCAGCAGATCTTCTTCTGCCAGTTCCACAGGTGTTCCATCAATATCAAAGGAAAGAACTCCTTTAGAATCCAGCTCAGCCTTTGCTGCATTTCCATCTACATTAGTAAGATAATTACGGATTCCTCCAACCAGTTTTCCATATTTAGGTCCAACAGTCTTTAACTGTGGTTTAAAGTTGTATGTGGTAAAGCTGGATACATCATCTGTAAATGTAATAGCTTTTACATTTAATTCATCCAGCACAATATCCTGATAATATTCTGGAAGTTCCGCTGCTGCTTTCACATACATCTGACCGATCGGCTGACGGTTCTTGATAGCTGCACTGTTACGGCATGCACGCCCAAGAACAACGATTTTCAGTACCATATCCATATCTGCTTCCAGTTTTGTATCAACCTGTTCTTCTTTATAAACAGGAAAATCACATAAGTGAATACTTTCTGGTGCAGAATCATCTACGCTGACAACGATATTCTGATAAATTTCTTCTGTCATAAACGGAATCATCGGAGCTGCCGCTTTACATACAGTTACCAGTGCTGTGTACAATGTCATATATGCATTAACTTTATCCTGTTCCATTCCTTTTGCCCAGAAACGATCACGACAGCGTCTTACATACCAGTTACTCATATCATCTACAAATTCCTGAAGAGCTCTTGCAGCTTCTGGAATTCTGTAATTACCAAGGTTATCATCCACTGCTTTTACCATGGAATTCATCTTTGATAACAGCCATTTGTCCATAACAGAAAGTTTGTCATAATCCAGTTCATGTTTTGTTGGATCAAACTGGTCGATTTCTGCATATAATACATAGAATGCATAAGTGTTCCACAGAGTACCCATAAACTTACGCTGACCTTCTGTAACTGCCTTTGCATGGAATCGGTTTGGCAGCCAAGGTGCACTGTTTGTATAAAAATACCAGCGGATTGCATCTGCTCCATGTTCTTCCAGTGCGTCAAACGGATCTACTGCATTTCCTTTGGACTTACTCATCTTCTGTCCGTTTTCATCCTGAACATGTCCCAGAACTACAACGTTCTTGTAAGGAGCTTTATTAAACAGCAATGTTGAGATTGCCATTAAAGAATAGAACCATCCACGAGTCTGGTCTACTGCTTCAGAAATAAAGTTTGCAGGGAAATTATCTTCAAAAATTTCTTTATTTTCAAATGGATAGTGCCACTGTGCAAATGGCATGGATCCTGAATCAAACCAGCAGTCAATAACTTCTTCTACACGATGCATTTCTTTACCGCAAACCGGACATTTGATAGTTACATCATCAATATATGGACGATGTAATTCAATATCATCCGGACAGTTATCAGACATACTCTTCAGTTCTTCAATAGAACCAATAGAATGCTGGTGTCCACATTCACATTCCCAGATATTTAATGGAGTTCCCCAGTAACGGTTACGGGAAATACCCCAGTCCTGTACATTTTCCAGCCAGTCTCCAAAACGGCCTTTTCCGATACTTTCCGGTACCCAGTTTACTGTATTATTATTTGCGATCAGCTGATCTTTTACATCTGTCATCTTGATGAACCATGATTCTCTTGCATAGTAGATCAGTGGAGTATCACAGCGCCAGCAATGTGGGTAGCTATGTTCGAATTTTGGAGCATCATATAATAATCCTCTTGCATCCAGATCTTTTAATACTTCCGGATCTGCTTTCTTAACAAATAATCCTGCAAAAGGTGTTTCCGGTGACATTTCACCTTTTTCATCTACCAGCTGTACAAATGGCATGTCATATTTACGTCCGACTTTTGCATCGTCTTCACCAAATGCAGGTGCAATATGAACAATACCTGTACCATCTGTTAATGTTACATAACTGTCACAGGTTACATAAAAAGCTTTTTTATGCTGTTTTTCAGCTACTTTTGCAGCACAGTCATAAAGTGGTTCGTATTCTTTGTATTCCAAATCCTGTCCTTTATATGTTTCCAGAACTTCATATGCAGCAGTTCCTGCTTCTTCGTCTGCTAATTTGCCAAGAACAGTATCCAGCAGAGCTTCTGCCATATAATAAACATGTCCGTCTGCTGCTTTTACTTTTGCATAGGTTTCCACAGGATTTACACAAAGACCGATATTAGAAGGCAATGTCCAAGGTGTTGTTGTCCACGCAAGGAAATATGCATCTTCATCTTTTACTTTGAAACGTACCACTGCAGAACGTTCTTTTACATCTTTATATCCCTGAGCAACTTCCTGTGCAGATAATGGAGTTCCACAACGAGGACAGTAAGGAACAATCTTAAATCCTTTATACAAAAGACCTTTGTCCCAGATCTGCTTTAATGCCCACCATACAGACTCGATAAAGTTGTTATCATATGTTACATATGGATCATCCATATCAGCCCAGAATCCTACAGTGCTGGAAAAGTCTTCCCACATTCCTTTGTATTTCCATACACTTTCTTTACATTTATTAATGAATGGTTCCAGACCATATTCTTCAATCTGTTCTTTTCCGTCCAAACCAAGAAGCTTTTCAACTTCCAGTTCTACAGGAAGACCATGGGTATCCCATCCGGCTTTACGGATGATTTTGTGCCCTTTCATTGTCTGATAACGAGGGATCATGTCTTTAATAACACGAGTTAATACATGTCCGATATGAGGTTTTCCATTTGCTGTTGGAGGTCCGTCATAAAAAGTATATGTCGGATCGTCTTTACGTTCTTCAATACTCTTTTCAAAGATCTGATTTTCTTTCCAGAACTTTACGGTTTCTTTCTCACGATCCACAAAATTCAGATCGGAAGATACTTTCTTGTACATTCTTAATTCTCCTTTAATTAATAATATTGAAAATTCGTATAATGAAATTTAAGATAGAATTTTTCTTTTCCCGAAAAAAGAAAAGGTGCTGTCCTAAAATAGGACAACACCTGTTGCTTCTAAACCACCTATTTCACATACACTGTTGATATGTTATCCCTTTAACGGAGGATACCGGCACAGCTTACTTTGTTCAGCCTGCAGCTTAGGAGTGATGTTCCTTATACTCTACTAATACCTGTCTCACACCATCACAGATTCGCTCTTACGTTCGCAGTATACATACTGTCTCCATCATCGCTATTTTCACATGGATTTATATTACCACCAGAACCAGTGTTTCGTCAATCGTTGATTTTAATTCTCCACCAAAAATTCATCTGGTTTTTGCGAATACTTTACATACATTTCACATTTTATTTACCGTATACCATATATATTCTATTCTTTTTATGGTAAAATAAATCATTATGATACTATTATACATTAAAATATAAGAAAAGGAATGAATATATGTTACGAATTGGAGTATTAACTAGCGGTGGTGACTGCCAGGCACTGAATGCAGCAATGCGCGCTGTCATTAAAGGATTAAGTGTAAAAAGAGACGATTTAGAAATCTACGGATTTGAAGATGGATACAAAGGATTAATTTATGGAAATTTCCATCTTATGACACCAAATGACTTTTCAGGAATTCTTAACCTGGGTGGTACGATTCTTGGAACATCCAGACAGCCATTTAAACGAATGCGTATTCCTGATGAAAATGGTTTGGATAAGGTTGAAGCTATGAAAACTACCTATCACAAATTAAAACTGGACTGTCTTGTTATTCTCGGCGGAAACGGAACACACAAATCTGCAAATATGCTTCGGGAAGAAGGATTAAATGTTATCACACTTCCAAAGACGATTGATAACGATCTCTGGGGAACTGATATGACATTTGGTTTCCAGAGTGCTGTTGATATTGCAACTGATACCATCGACTGCATCCATACCACAGCCTCTTCTCACAGCCGTGTATTTATCATTGAAGTTATGGGACACAAAGTTGGCCATGTAACCTTACATGCAGGCATTGCCGGTGGTGCGGATATTATTCTGCTTCCTGAAATTCCTTATGACATTGACAAAGTTGTAGATGTCATTGAGCAACGTGCAAAATCAGGAAAACATTTTACAATCCTTGCTGTTGCTGAAGGTGCCATTTCCAAAGAAGATGCTGCCCTGAAGAAAAAACAGTACAAAGCGAAACTGGCAGAACGTAAATATCCATCCATTGCCTATGAACTGGCTGCACAGATTGAAAGCAAAACAGATCGTGAAGTTCGTGTTACTGTCCCAGGTCATACACAAAGAGGTGGTTCTCCTTGTGCATATGACCGTGTCATCGCAACCAGAGTCGGGGCTGCTGCTGCAGAATTGATTCTGGAAGAAAAATATGGTTATATGATTGCTATTAAAAACGGAGAAACAGAACCTGTTCCATTGGAAGAAGTTGCAGGCAAATTGAAATATGTAGATCCAGACTGCAAGATGATTAAAGAAGCTAAAATCATTGGAATCAGCTTTGGAGATTAATCAGATAACTCTAATAAACAAAAAGCAGGACCATCCATACTAACGATATCAAATCATAAGTACAGATGGTCCCTTTTTATGCGGTAATCCTCATTACCGTTAATTATGATATCCGATAAGGGAAAACATGACAAAATTTGAAGTTGTAGCAATCAGGAAATGAGGAAATAATAAATGGTATCACATTGGTTAGCATGGATTTCATTTGGCTTTAGTATATTGCTGTTGATGAAATTCGTAACAAGAAAAAGTAGTATTAAAAAACTGAACCGTACATTTAGCAAATTACATAGATCATTTGCTATTGTAATGTTTGTAACCGGCTTAGCACACGGAATTATTTCGCTTGTAATAAGCCTGAGCCATATTGCGCCAATCATTTCAGGTATCCTTTTATTTGGTAGTGCTTTATATGTATGCCTTACTTGTATTCATAAGGAAAATCATAAAAAAACATGGATGAAGATGCATAGAGTTGGTTCTGTTATTCTTACCTTTCTTCTTATAGTACACTTGATTTTGGCACTTAATATTTAGTTAAAATAGTCGCATGAATTAGAAATCTAAATCATTATTCCTTAAAAAAACCGACAGAAATTAACCCTGTCAATCTCTATCGGTTTCATATCTTTATTTTTTCTCACCAAACACCGCCAGGGCAGTGACCCCTGCAATAATACATACAATCCCCAGTACATCCATTCCTTCAAAGGCCTGTCCCAGAAGCAATACGGAAAATATGGTTGCAACCAATGGTTCCACACATCCGAAGACACTTCCTTTCACCGGTCCAAGGATTAAAATTCCTTGAAGATAACACCCAAAAGCAATAACTGTTCCTATCAATATCACACCAGCCATTGAAGCAAAAGTCTGAATGTCCCAGACTCCAGGCACTTCCCATATTTTCACAAATGGAATCAGAAAGATTCCGCCAATCAGCATTCCCCATCCCACAGTTTCCAATGATCCAAATTCTTCTAATAAGCTTTTCGGCTGAATACTGTAGAATGCACAAGTCAATGCTGCAATCAGGCCCCAAAACAATGCCTGTCTGGTCATGACCATTTCATGAATATTTCCATGTGTAGACAGCAAAAACACTCCTGTCATGACTGATGCCAATACTGTAATCTCCAATAATCTTGGAAACCTGCATTCCACAATTAAACAGAACACCAGAATTAATACCGGAGCAATATACTGAAGCACCGTGGCTGTTCCAGGATTGGAATATTGTACTGCCAAAAAATAAGATAACTGACAGGCAGCCATTCCAAAAATACTAAATATCAATTGTTTTCCAGCAGTTTCTTTCCCCTTCCATACATCAAATATTCTTTGTTTTCTTAAACCAAATGCCATCAGCAACATGAAGCATCCGCCTAAAAGCAGCCTTATATTTACCAGCCACATGGCATTTAACCCTTTTGCATCGAATAAATATTTTCCCATAATCCCAGACAAACCCCAGCAGGCTCCCCCGATAATAAAAAAACACATTCCTTTTGCAGACTTTTTCATTTTTCTACTCTTCCCCCATCAGCTTTCCAAACTCTTTCTTTTCAAATTCCTGTATGGAAATACTTTTTTTATTTGGATTGGCATAGACAAAGGTTTTGTCTACATTTTCAAGATAATTCTGAATCTTATCATTGGTTGCGCTAATGATTGCCTGGAATCCAAGTCCTCGAATCAGATCAATACAGGTTGCAACTTTTTCAGCGTCCATCTTGGAAAATGCTTCATCCAGCACAACCAGACGAATGGTTGGATTTCTTCGGACTTTTGGAGACAGATTAATTTTATATGCCTGTGCAAAACTTGCCAGAAGTGCCACATAAAGTGGATTCTGTCCTTCTCCTCCGGAATTTTTCTTGATCATTTTACTAAGTCCAATGGTCAACTGCTCTTCTCCATCAATAATCTGCTCCATATCAAATGACAAATAGGTACGGTAATCTGAATATTTCTCCATATTTCGTTTTGCCTCATCCAGCTCTTCCGGAGTTGCACCCTCTGGAGGTATGAAAATTTCAATTAACTCATTCATCAAATCTCCATACTGATTCTCATGATTCATGGTAAACAAATTCATCTGATTTTCCATAGAGGAATTTAGCATGAACGGATCAATGTTTAAAGAATCATCCATAAACATCTTATAATATTTTCCATCTGCTCCTTTGTTTCTGGTAATTCGGAACTGATATTTATCTTTTCCAAAATCCAGCCCGCTGATAATCCGGTTTAATTCATCTCTACGCTGATATGCCTCCCGAATCGCACTTCGGATTTTATAAATAAAGTCATCTTTAAAATGTTCTACCGCTGTTTTTGCCTGTGTGGCAGCTCTAGCCCGGTATTCTTCCAAATGATCACAAGATAGCTGCTGGTACAGTTTTTCATAATCCTGATTGTCTTCCGCAATTGCAGAAAATGTACGATTTGGATATTCTCGCAGATAGTCACTGCGGACTTCCACCAGCTCCCGGTATTTCTCTTCTTTTTTTGTTCCGGCATCATAAAACTTCCGGACTGCCAGATTACCAAGTCTTTCATAATCCGGATTCTTCATACCATCTATTTCTCTCTGGAACCGCTGTTCATATTCACCATTTGGAACAAATTCCTGTTGTTTTTGAACCAGCGCCTCATTCTGATCAATACTTTGCTGTTCATATTCCCGTAACTCATTTTCCATAGACCAGATAGATTCTCTCAGCTGATTCAATGCATCTTTTTTGGCTTCCTGCTGTTGCCGGTTTCGTTCTTTTTCTTCCTCCAGCCCTCTCAGAGATCCTTCTTTTAGCTGATTCAGCTGTTCTTGTAAATCATCCAGTTCCTCCTGCTTATCTCGCACTCGCTGGAAAGCCGTCTGCCACTCCAGATACTCTTCTGCCAGATGAGATAAATATTCCAGATTTAAAACATATCCGGCCTGTAAAACTTCTTTTTCTAAAGGTTCTTTCTGTTCCAGAAGTTTTTCTTTTTCCTCCTCCAACTGACGGATTCTCTGCCGCAGGCTGTTTTCTCCAATATAAGAATTTCTCGTATACTGCTTTGGATCCAGATGCTTTAACTGATAATTTTTATAAAGCATTCCATCCGGCGTAACACCAACGCGGCACTGACGAAGTTCTTCAACAGAATTACATTTCATCACATGACCAAGAAGATAGTCTATCAGTTTCTGTACATAGGTTTCTTTTGCTATTACTTCTTCTGATAAAGCTCCTCTTTCTGCCTCTGGATGACTTTTTTCAATGGATTCCGTATCTACAATAGAAATCCTCCAGTACTTTTTCTGATCCATCTTCTGATAAATATCCATTGCCTTTCGCACATAGGCAGGCTCAATAACCAAAGACAATTTATTGGAACCAAGATATCCCTCTACCGCTTTATGCCAGATTTCTGATTTTATATCCAGTAAATCTGCCAATACATGCACTTTTACAAAAGTACCACACTGTTCACTTAATTTTGTCTGTAATTCATATTTTGCATCAGATACTTCTTTGGGATAAGCCTTGTTTCCTTTTCGAAGCTCTTTTAACTCTTCCGTAATGGTTTTTTCCTGCTTTTTCATGGCACGAAGGGCAGATGCATTTTCCTGACGCTCTTCCTCTGTTTCTTTTCGAAGCATAGATAAAGTTCTTTGGAGCCTTCTAATCTCTTCTTCTGTAATTTCACACTTTTCAAATTTTTCAATATCCCATATTGCCTGATTCGGTGTAATATCCAGCTCACACCATTTTTTCAATTCACCGGCAGTCTGGTTCCATCTGGTCACATCCTTTTCCAGCGGAGCCAGCAACTCCTCCACGGCTGATTTTCTGGTCATAATCTGTTCATAACCACTACCTGCGATCTGTCCGACCAGTTCATCATAATCCCTGGATAGCTGTTCCAGTTTTTCAAGAAGAATCTGTTCATTTTCTTTTTGAACCTGTAAATCCTTATTTCCTTCTTTGATTTTCTCCTGTAAAAGATTAAGCTCTTCCCGGAGTTTTAATGTTTCAAACTTATCAATCCGATACTGGCAGTAATCCTGCTCTTTTTTCTTCTCTTCAAAGATTTCAAAACTATCCTGAACTTTCTGAAGTCTGGCCGTCTCTTTTATAGTATCTTCAATCCTCTTTCGCATTCTCCCATATTGCATGACACTTTCCTGCATATCTTCAATATGGATATCCTGCTCCATGCAAATATATTCTTTCACAAATTCTTCTAATTTGATATTCATTTTAAACGGGATGGCACGTTTGAAAAGTCTCGGAAATTTTTCCATATCCAGGCCGCCCAGATAAATATCATATAACTGACGACGGAATCGTTCATTGCTGGTACCAAAATAATATTCATTTTGTTTTCGATTTTTCTGAAGATACTGACGTACTTCCGAAATTGCCATGGTCCTCTCTTCTCTTCGATAATGATTTTCAGGAATACCACCTTTGTGCCAGAAAAACAGTCTGGAAATATCATTGGTTGAAGTTTCCACATCAAACACAACTCCAATACATTCTTTCTCTTCCGTATCCGTCTGAGTAAGTTCCAGAACAATAGTACTGGAGAAATTTTTATTTCTTAAATAAGTAATCTGATCCTGATCCCCGACGGCAACCATTCCCCGTAAATATTCAATCAGGCTGCGGTCAGAATCATCTGCTGCCGCTTTATTAAAAAATCCACGTCCATCCGTATTGGCATATAAAACAATCTGAAGAGCATCAATGACCGTAGATTTCCCACTTCCGGAATGTCCGGTAAAAAAGTTAATCCCTTCATTTAAAGACAAAACTTTTCGGTCAATATAATGCCAGTTATTCAGACAAATCTTCGATAACTCTTTGAACGTCTGTTTCTTCTCCATCTTCGTATCCACGTTCATCCTCCTTGGTAAAACTATCAACTAATTCTCTCACATCATCTCCCAAAAGCACCACATTCACACATGGATAAATCAGCATCCGGGTTTCTTCACTCAGTTCTTCCAGTACATCCAGCGGTTCAATCATCTGGTATTTTTTCAGCAGTGCAATGGCACGGCGCATTTCTGTCACGGATGGAAGAGCTTTTAACAGACGAAATTCTCCTATCTTTTGATGGATTTCTCCTAAAGTTGTATAAATACTCACACTGGTGGAAGCCTCCGCCATATGTTCATCATAAATCAGTTTTAAAATCAGCAGGTATAATGTTGCCAGTTTTGGAATCTTTTCTCCAAGAAGAGTTTCTCCCTGCAGATACAAAATACCCATATGGATATTTTCTTTCAATTCAATCCCCGCAATCTGAAAATACTCTTTTAAAAAATCCTGATGGTATCCCGCAATCCGATAATCTTTGTTGTAAATCAGTCTTCCGGAACGCTTTTCATATTTTCTTTCCAGTAAATAAGTCTGTTTTTGCAACAGGCGGATGACCCGGGTAACTTGTTCTTTCTCATCATCCATCAGCTGTTCATAATATGATATCATGCTTTTCTCCTCACAAATGTCAATGCCGGATATCGGTATCTTCCATTATCCAGCTGTTTATCATCTCTTTCCAACACCTTATATTTGCTATCTCTTCTGGTACAGTAATCATATGCCAGAATCAGCTTTTCAAAATCTTCATCATCCTCAATAGATATATCTTTCACATCCAGATGATCTTCTTTCATATACTGTTCAAGAAATTCCTCAATTTCCTGCCTGGTATAACGCGTCTGTATCTTATTCATCTTCAATACATCTTCTCTGGAAAGTTCTTTATTTTCTTCTTCTGCCTCCATACCGCTGGCAAAATCTTTTCGTTTCCTTCGTTTATAAAGTGATTTCTCAGAGAGAATTTCAAAACTTGACAGATTCATCCGGTTGCCAACATCCTGTAATCGTTTTTCCGACTTTGAACCATCCTCCAAATGTTTTAACAGCTGAATCATCAATCCCTTCATATCTGATTCTCCATTCAGCATATAATTCATTCTTGTCACGGTTGCACGAATATACTTGGAATGTTCTTTATCCATATTGGAAATTCGGTGTTCAATATCATCAAAGCCTCGTTCAATAGTATCCAGCATATCCAGAACATCTTCCTGATTTGTTTCTTCAGCTTCTGCCTTTGCCTGTACTCTTTCAAGCCATACCGAATCTTCCCGCATCTCTTTAAGGCACTTTTTGATATCCATCTTATACAAATAAAAGTTATCATTGGTTTTTAAAATATGATATTTCTTCTTAACAATTTCTTCCACATAGCCTTCCAGATGCTCGGAAAGTATATCTCCATAATACTTCTGTTTTAATAGACGGTCAAAAAACTGATCCATATTGTGAAGCATATCCTGCAGCGCTTTGTTAAGCCTTCTGGTATTAACCATGGCAGTTTTCAGCATACTGAGATTCATCCTTGGATCATTTTTAAATGAAAACAAGGTGGCATATACATTCTGAATATAAATATTGGTTTCATCCATGGAAGGATGAATCAGTTCTTCAAACGCATTTAGAAAAACCGCTGCATAATCCGGAATAATAATATTAGTTGTCAAGGTCCCGAAATCCTCTAGTTTTTTCAGCCAGCCCGTCCGAATCAGCCAATTTAAAATACGGTTGGGCGGTGTCTCTAAAAGATCTGTTTCCGTTTCAAACTCTTCCGGACTCAGCCAGATCCGTTTCCCTTCATTCCAGTCATTTAAAACCTGAAGGCAGACTTCTTTACTTAAATAGTAGTTGTTATATTCATACTCCTCATTGATTTTCAATAAGGCTTCCATATACGATTCCCGATTCACCGAACGAAACAGGCTCCAGAAAGAATCCGGAATATCATAAGCAAAATTCATAAATGCTCTCCTTCTCTCAAGCAAAAGGTTACTTTGACTATCATAACATAACCGGTAAAAATGTACAAAAGCCACACGAAGAAGTCCCATCCTGCTTATAGGAAAGCAGAGCCTTGCTTTCTTGTGTGTTCTTGTTATAATTATTGAAGCTTGAAATTTGGTATTTTTTTAAGGGGATGTAAAAATGTGTTCAGAAATATATAAAAATAAAAAAATGATGCCGGTACTTGCACTTTTATGTGCATTGTTATGGGCACTTGCATATCCGTTTATTAAGCTTGGATATAGGGAACTTGGAATTGAAGCCAATGATTTAGGCAGCAAGATCCTGTTCGCTGGAATTCGTTTCCTTTTCTCAGGATTACTCGTGTTACTTATTTCAGGAAAAAAGCTGGTATCTAGGAGTCGTATAAATAAAAATATCTGGAGATGGCTGTTATTATTTGCACTTATTAACACATCCCTGCATTATCTATTTTCATACATTGGTTTAGGATATATTCCCAGCTCAAGAGATACAATCATTGACTCTATGGGAAGTTTCTTTTTAATCCTTCTTTCATGTATGATTTTTGCTGATGACAGAATGACGGTATATAAAGCAATGGGGTGTATTCTGGGTTTTGGTGGAATAATACTTATGAATGTAGAACCTGGATATTTATCTATCCTGCAAAAATGTGGAATCTGTCCGTACTTGGAATCGTTCTGATCATTGCATTAACACTCATTTCAGCAATAAGTTTCAGCGTATACAATTCTCTTCTTGCAAATCATCCTATCAGTAAGGTAGCTATATTTAATGCGTTCATTCCTGTTTTCGGAGTGGTATTTTCGTGTATTATTCTGGGAGAAGCTTTCCAGTGGAAATATCTGATAGCTGGAATTATGGCTACAACAGGAACATATTTAGCAAATCACACGGGTAAGATTTAAAAATATATGCCAGTTATGAAAAATACTGAGTCTCATCAAAAACAATGAAACTCAGTATTGTATATTATTTTCTATCTAAATATCAAATTCTTTTTTACAAATTTTCACCAGTTCCGGTATTACACTGTCAACAATAATCTTGCCTCGTTCTGCACTGGATGAAACACTGCTTGCCAAAGCTCCGCTTTCCGGTACATCGCCTTTATACAGCGGATAACGGAAATAAGGTAATGCCACCGTAGGAGGTGCTTCTACTGCACGTTCGAAGTGTACCAGTTCCGGTGCAAAATACATCATCAGAGAAGTTTCCGTTACAGCTGCATGTTCAAACGCCCAGCCTGGAAACGGGACTTCATCAAAAACTTTATCTATCACATCTTCCGGCATTGGATCCCACCAGTTAGATTCGACAATAGTTGCCGCCCCTTTTGTGTCCCTGTTAACCAGATCCATAGCTTCTACTACAAATGCTTCATTTTCAAAATGTGCATTCATGATAAATATTTTTGTAAATCCATCTTTCACCAGTTCCATCAAGACATCATATACCATATCAATCACTGTTTTTCCATTTAAGTCAATGGTTCCAGGGAACAATGGACCGCCACCGCTTAGTGGTTTGGATTTATATCCATAAGATAATGTTGGCATAATAATTCCATCTATCTGCTCTGCCAGATAATGAGAAAACTTTTCTGCTATTTTTGCATCTGTGCAAAGAGGCAAATGCTGAGCATGCTGTTCTGTTGCTCCAATTGGTAATATAACAACCGAATCTTTCTTTTTTTCAAATTCCGGCCATGTAATTTCATGCATATAATATGACATTTCCTGTCTCCTTTCTTGCTATTTTACTGGATCCACACAAGCTTTATATCCATTCTGAGTTTTCTGACTATGATTGATATATGTTGAAATTCCAATCATAAAGATAGCTGACACCAGAATCGCTAACAAACATGAGAACCAGTAGTTTATTGCCATACCATAGTTAAATACCAGGTAAGAAACCGGACCTGCAATGGCTGAAACAATGGCTCCCTCTTTTGTAGATTTTTGTGAAATAATTGCTGAAAATAATGGAACACCAATACATGATCCTATTCCGCTTAATCCAAGGTATAGTACAACACTTAAAAATTCAGGCGGATTTACGAAATTAAATCCAAAACAAATTGCTGCAATTACAATAACCGCAATTCTTGTAACCAGAACTTCCTGTTCCGGTGTTGCATTTTTATTAATAGTCTTTGAATAAAAATCACGCCCGATGGCCTGCCCTACTACCAGAAGAACAGATGTTGCTGTTGACATCATTGCTGCAAAAATACCAATCATCATTAGTGCTGCTGCCCATGTAGGAAGCATTTCTTTCGCCATGGTTACTGTTAAATAATCTGCTGGAACATCTGGGAATAATACACGTCCTGTCAGTCCACAAAGATAAAAACTATTATAAACAGAACTTAAAATCAAAGCTGTAATTAAAAATGTACCGATAGTCTTTCTCTTGATATCTGGAATTGCAAGAAATCTTGAACATAAATATGGCTGACTGATAAAAATCACACACCAGAACATAAAGTTACCGATGACTCCAGATAAAGACATTTGTGCATCAGATGCTTCCGCCTGTACAATATTCAGCATATCCGGATTAATCTCTGCAAGTTTCATTTCCAGACCATTAAACCCTCCAACTGCTTTCAGAGACAGTACAACCAGCACTACACTGATTACCAGCATTGGCAATCCCTGCACAAAATCTGTCCATGCCACTGATTTTAAACCACCTACAATAACATAAAATACAATAACTACAGAAATAATTGCAAGGCCTGCCTTAAATGAAATGCCAGTAAAGGATTCCAGTAATACCGCTGCTCCTTTAAACTGTGCAACCAGAGGAAATATATAAAAAACAGAAATAACCCCTGCAATAATCAATCTTAAAGTCTCACTTTTATAACGATCCCCAAGATATTCCGGAATTGTAAGAGATCCCAGTTTTTCAGCCTGCATTCTCATTTTAGGCATAAGCAAAACCGCCGGAATGATTAATCCTGGAATTACTGCAATTACAACCCAGTAATAAGGCCACCCTACCGTCGACATAATACCAGGGTCTCCCATAAAACAGGCTGCACTGATAGATGACGTTACATATGAAAATGCCAGTACTACTGTTGGAGTACTTCTTCCTCCAAGATAATAATCTACGTCTGCTGATCCGCTGGTAGTTCTGTTTCCTAACTTACCGGATATAAACGCTACCAATCCTACAAATATTAAAAATCCTATGAAAAAAATCACTGATGTTTGTTGTAATGTCATTTTTGTCCTCCCTGTTCAGTAAACATTTTCATCTATGCAGTCATTGTGTCTGCAGATACACCATTTTTTGATACTTTTGTTACTTCTTTATCTAATGGTTCTTTCTTTAACATAAATACCACTACTACTGCTGTTGAAACAGCCATTGAAATCAACTGTGCTCCCATCATAATCTGCCATGTCATCATAACGCTTCCCATCCTTTCCTGCTGAAAACAAAAAAAGGAGTTCACACAGATTATCTCTGTATAAACTCCTTTGTTTATTGAATGTGTTTTTCTTTTGATGCTGTCATTATATCCACGTTACTTTCTATAAGTCAACCCAACTTTAATATTATACATTAAATTTATCTTTTCTGTACAAAATCTCTTTTCTATTCTTGTCCATTACCAACAAGTTCTTGCATATCCATTCTTTAACACTGAATCTTTTTATGCTATAATCCCCGAGGAGGTTTTTTACAAATGAGTGATTTTATTTTTAGTTTAAATTCTACCATTCCGATTTTCTTTCTGATCTTTTTGGGATGGTTTTTAAAAAATAAAGGCTGGTTTAACGATTCATTTATTTCAACTGCAAACAAATTTGTTTTTAACATCGCTTTGCCTGTACTTGTTTTTCGTGATATTTCAGGAGCACCTATCCGTGAAGTTTTTCAGCTAAAATATTTTCTCTACTGTATGATCGTAACTTCTCTGATGTTCTGGGGCATCTGGCTTCTTGCAGAAATATTTATCAAGGATAAATCAATTATAGGAGCCTTTGTACAGGCTTCTTTCCGGGGAAGTGCCGCCATTCTTGGAATTGCATTTATTGAAAATATTTACGGTCATTCCACCATGGGACCTTTAATGATCGTCGGCAGTGTTCCTTTATATAACATTTATTCGGTTATCGTTTTAACATTTCGCGGAGAAAATAGCAAAGAAGGCACCGGGTCCATCAAATCCGCTTTTATTAATATTGCAAAAAATCCGATTATTTTAGGAATCTTGGCTGGACTTCCTTTTTCATTTTTCAGTGTGGATTTTCCAGTTATGATTGATAAATGTATTAACAATGTGGCAGTTATGGCAAGTCCATTGGCACTGCTTTGTGTCGGTGCAGGATTTGAAGGGCGAAAAGCCCTGGCAAAAATAAAGCCTACAATTGTCGCAACTATTACGAAATTATGGATTCTCCCGGCTCTGTTCCTTCCTGTGGCCATTTATCTTGGCTTCCGAAACGAAGGTCTGATTGCCATTTTAATCATGCTTGGTTCTCCAACCACTGTCAGCTGTTATGTCATGGCAAAAGAAATGGGCAATGACCATGTGCTTACTTCCAGTATTGTTGTACTGGCAACTGCACTTTCATCTATCAGCCTAACCATGTGGGTATATCTTTTAAGGATATTCTCATATATCTGATTTTCTGTTATAATAATATATTAGATGTGAGATGACTCGCGAGCGGGTCTTGAAAAGTTGTACGTAATACTTTACTATCGTACGAAAGGAGTCTCTTATGAAAAAAGCTTTACGAAATGAAATGATTAAAAAAATATGTGTCAGAGATGGAGATAACATCCTGGATGTTGGATGTGGAGATGGAACATTTTTGTACGAATTAACCCAATGGCGTGACGCAGAAGGCTATGGTACAGATTCATCTGAGGATTCCGTAAGAATTGCCAATGATACATATCCTGAACTGCATATTGACACTGGATATAGCGATTTTCTTGCTTTTGATGATGATATGTTCCGCATCATTACTGTATGTGATGATTTCCACAAGTTTGAAAATCCTCAAAAATTTATCGAAGAAGCTGCCCGTGTTCTGGCACCTGGTGGAAGACTTTATATCGGCGAACTCGCCTTGCCTGAATTCATTCGACTGATTTGTAATATTCCGTCTTATATTATTCCTTCTAAAAAGAACAAATATCATTCAACCTATGAGATTCTGGATTATTTCAAACAGGCCGGTCTGACCAAATTCCGGGTATATAAGAAAAAACAGCTGCTTCTTATTTCAGCAAAAAAACCATTATAGAAAAGCGGACAGGTACGCTTCAATTTTTCCTGTAACAAAAAAGAACGATTTTCTTATCGTTCTTTTTTATTTCCACAGCCATTGAAAATATGAATGATTTTCCAGAGATTTTACTGTCTTTTCTCCTAAAAGTTTTTTCATCTTTTTTTTAGCTTTCTGGTTAATTTCCATTTCATCATCCTTTGTAACACATAAATCAGGAAACATAACACACCACCAGTTATGTCCCTGCGCCTTTCCGATATCAATTCGCAGAGCATCATAGATTCCTTCCGGAAATTCATAACTTCCATAATTGATCTTAGGAAATTCTTCCGTGGTCAGATAGACATTCACTTTAGCTTTTTCTCCACACTGTCTTAATACTTTATTAGCTGTCTTTTCTATTCCTTTCCTGTTTTCTTTAATGATTCTGACTGCTTCTTCTTTTGTTCTGACATTTTCCATATAAGGGCTCATGTAGGCAATGACTGCATCTCGAACAGAAAGTTTATTTCTCTGATCCTTTTCATCATCACTTTTTGCCCGGATATGAAATCTTATAATGTTATCTCTTAGACATTCTTTGATTTTTGTCTGAGAATAATTCCATTTCCAAATACCGGCGGTCAGGATTATTCCTATCACTGCCATTCCGGCAAACATCTTTTTTTTCTTCATGACTAGAAGATGCCCTTTTTTTTAGTTTTTATTCATATCCAGTTCATTAATTTTTTATAGAAAAATGTTAAAATTATCTTATCATTTATAGGAGGTCAACTTATGAATATCTTGCTTACTCTCAACGACAACTATGTACGTCCCTGTACTGTCATGCTGCATTCTATTATAAAATCCAATCCATCTTCCCAGATCCATTTTTATATAATCTACCAGAACCTTACATGGGAGAACCAGGATATCCTTGCACATTCTGTTTCTGGATATCAGATGACGTTTCTTCCGTTTCCTGAATCTTATCTAAAGGATTGTCCAACATCCAAGCGCTATCCCGTTGAAATGTACTTCCGTTTGTTTGCTGCAGAACTCCTTCCTGATAATCTTGACAGAATTCTCTATCTGGATCCTGATATGATTATTATCAATCCGCTGGATCAGTTGTATCATATAGATTTTGACAATCATATCTTTGTGGCAACCACCCATGTACAGAAATTTTTCAGTAAACTAAATGAACATCGCTTAAGTTTAGAAGAGGACACTCCTTATATAAACACTGGTGTTCTGCTGATGAATCTTAAAAAGTTAAGACAGGAACATAATCAGAATAACATTCATTCTTTTATCAAAGAAAATAAAATGAGGCTTCTTCTTCCAGATCAGGATGTTTTTACGGCTCTTTATGGAAACCAGACCAAACTTGTGGATGCCTCCATCTATAATCTTGGAGAAAAATATTTACTGACCCACCATATGACTGGAGTTCTTACAGATAAATCTCTTGACTGGGTTAGAAACAATGCTGTGATCATCCATTACTACGGAAAAAATAAGCCATGGAAAAAAGACTATGTAGGAAATCTGGATATTTTTTATCATGAAATGGAACAGGATATGCTATAAATTGTCATTACTTTTTTTAAAATAGGGGTTGACGAAGACTATCCCCCTGTAGTATTTTATGAATACAAGGTCATATGACTGACGGAATCAGTGGAATCAACCACATGAAGTATGATCATTAACAAGCCGACCGTCTGGGCAACCTGCCTGGAGGTGCGGCTTTTTTATTTTATCAGCAATATCTAAAGTCACATCAGACGTATCTTTCATACACATTTTCCAGGCATTGTTTCTTAAAATTTTATTTTATATAAGGAGGTCAAATATGACAGTTGGCAGAGTCCATTCTATGGAATCCATGGGATTGGTAGATGGACCGGGGATTCGAACGGTTATATTTTTTCAAGGATGTTCTTTAAGATGCCGGTTTTGCCACAATCCTGATACATGGGAATTTAACAGTGGTGAAATTACTGATCCTGAGACACTTGTAAAAAAAATATCTCGTTTCAAACCCTATTTCAAAAACACCGGCGGAGTTACTTTTTCAGGAGGAGAGCCTCTGATGCAGCCGGATTTTCTATTGGAAACTCTGAAACTTTGTAAACAGGAAAATATTCATACCTGTATTGATACTGCAGGCTATGGAATGGGCAGTTACGATGAAATTCTTGAGTATACAGATCTGGTGCTTCTTGATTTGAAACATGTCAGCGAAACTGATTACAAACAAATGACAGGACGCACCATGGATCGATTTCAGGAATTTTTATCAGCACTGGAAAAATCCGAAACACCTATCTGGATTCGCCATGTTGTTGTTCCTGGAATCACAGACAGCCAGGAGCATATGGAAAATCTTAAAACTTATATCAGCACCATACCAAATGTTGAGAAAGTCGAACTGCTGCCGTACCACCTGCTTGGCAAAAACAAATATGAAGTTATGGGAATTCCTTACTCTTTAGATGGAGTTCCTGCAATGGATAAAGAAAAAACAATGGATTTACAATCAAAATATTTTGGAGGATATGATCATGCTTAGCCAATGGAATGGATTTAGAGAAGGAAAATGGAATAAAGAAATTAATGTTAGAGATTTCATTCAGAAAAACTATACCTTATACACTGGAGATGATTCGTTTTTAGTCGGACCTACTGAAAAAACAAAAAAGGTCTGGGATAAATGCGAAAAACTGCTTCTGGAAGAAATGAAAAAAGGTATTCTTGATGTAGAAACAGACATTATTTCCGGCATCACAAACTTCAAACCCGGATATATTGATAAAGAAAACGAGGTTATTGTCGGATTACAGACCGATGCACCTTTAAAACGTATGGTAAATATGTACGGTGGAAAAAGAATGGCAAAAAGTTCTCTGGAACAGTACGGCTATAAATTAAACCAGGAAATCGACAAACATTTTGATGAGTATCGTAAAACTCATAATGAAGGAGTATTTGATGCTTACCCTGAAAGAACCAGAAAGGCAAGACATGCCGGATTATTAACCGGTCTTCCGGATGCATATGGCCGTGGACGTATCATTGGTGATTACCGCCGGGTGGCATTATACGGAATTGATTATTTAGTAGAAGAAAAGAAAAAAGATCTGGCTGAACTGGACGGTCAGATGACAGAGGAACGTATCCGTTTAAGAGAAGAAGTATCTGAACAGATTCGTGCTCTTGGAGCAATCAAGGAAATGTCCGCTTCTTATGGGGTTGATATTTCAAAACCTGCCTCCAGTGCAAAAGAAGCTATACAGGCAACTTATATGGGATACCTTGCAGGAATCAAAGAAAACAACGGTGCTGCAACATCTCTTGGACGTACTTCTACTTTTCTTGATATCTATATTGAAAGAGATCTTCAAAAGGGTATCATTACTGAGGCCGAAGCTCAGGAACTTGTAGATCAGTTTATCATTAAACTTCGTCTGGTACGTCATTTAAGAACACCTGAATATAATGAGTTATTTGGCGGAGATCCAACATGGGTAACAGAATCCATTGGAGGTGTTGGAGTCAACGGAAAACCTCTTGTAACTAAAAATTCTTTCCGTTACCTTCACACATTATATAATCTCGGAACAGCACCTGAACCGAATCTGACAGTACTCTGGTCTGAAAAATTACCGGAAAACTTTAAACGCTTCTGCTCTAAAGTCTCAATTGATACAGATTCTATTCAGTATGAAAATGATGATGTTATGCGTCCTGTTTACGGTGACGACTATGCTATTGCATGTTGTGTATCAGCAATGAAAGTAGGAAAACAGACACAGTTATTTGGTGCCAGATGCAACCTTGCCAAGTCTCTTCTATATGCTATTAATGGTGGAAAAGATGAGAGATATGGTACGGAAGTTGTCCCTGGAATTGAACCGATTACCGATGAGATTCTGGATTATGATAAAGTAATGGAAAACTACAGAAAAGTATTGGCATATGTTGCTGAATTATATGTAGATACCGTTAATATCATTCACTACATGCATGATAAATATGCCTATGAAGCAAGCCAGTTTGCTCTTCATGATACGCATATGGAACGAATTGCGGCATATGGTATTGCCGGATTATCTATTGCTGCAGACTCATTATCTGCAATCAGATATGCAACTGTAAAACCTATTCGCAACGAAGATGGTATTGCTGTGGATTTTGAGACCATAGGAGAATTTCCAAAGTACGGAAATGATGATGAACGTGCAGATGATTTAGCTGTAGACATTGTTACAACATTCTCTGACCAATTAAAGAAACATCCGGTATACAGAAATGCAATCCATACATTATCTGCGCTTACCATTACTTCTAATGTTATGTATGGCAAAAAGACAGGTACAACTCCAGATGGACGTAAATTAGGAGAGCCTTTAGCACCAGGAGCAAATCCAATGCATGGACGTGATAAAAACGGTGCTCTGGCATCTTTAAACTCTGTTGCCAAAATTCCTTACCGCAGTGTATGTCAGGATGGGGTATCCAATACATTTTCTATTGTTCCAGATGCTCTTGGAAAATCTCAGGAACAGAAAGAAGAAAACTTAACAGCCATCCTGGATGGTTATTTTGTACAGGGTGCACATCATTTAAACGTAAATGTATTAAATAGAGAAACATTAATTGATGCCATGGATCATCCAGAAAAATATCCGACACTGACCATTCGTGTATCTGGATATGCTGTAAACTTCAATCGTTTATCTAGAGAACAACAGGAAGAAGTAATCAGCAGAACTTTCCATCAGAGTATGTAATTTTTATTAATGCTAATTTCCTTTTTTAATAACTATATAGTAGAAAACAGCCGGCGATATTTTTTATTGCCGGCTGTTTTCATGTATTATTTATTTTTTTGTCCTGCAGACATATGAAAAACTTTATCTGCAATACTCATGGTTGACTTTCGATGAGATACTAAGACAACTGTTTTTTCCTTACAAGATTCTTCTAAAGATTTCAGGATAATTCCTTCATTCAAAGAATCCAGATTACTGGTTGGTTCATCCAGCAAAAGCATTGGTGCATCATGAAGAAATGCTCTTGCAATTCCAATTCTCTGCTTTTCTCCTCCAGACAATGTATCTCCCAGTTCTCCTACTTTTGTGTCGTAACCTTCTGGCAAAGATGCAATAAAATCATGAATCGAAGCCTTTTTTGCTGCCTCTATAATTTCCTCTCTGGAGGCTCTAGGCTTTCCGATTGCAATGTTATTTGCAATAGAGTCATGAAATACATGGGTTTCCTGCGTCACATAAGATTGGGTATCCCTAAGATTTTTTGTTGGAATTTCTTTTACATTTTGTCCTGATACCAGAACATTTCCTTTATCTGCTTCCCAGAACCGCATTAAAAGCTTCAGCAACGTGGATTTCCCGGAACCGCTCACTCCATGAATACCAACAATTTTTCCAGGTTCCATAGTAAGAGAATAATCATTTAAAATCTGGTCATTTTCATATGCAAAAGATACATGTTCTATTTCTGCACCACAAAATTCTTCGGGCTGCCTGTCTTCTCCCGGTATCTCCTCTACGACCGGTTCTTCTTCCAATAGAGAAAGAACCCTTTCTCCACTTGCCAAAGTCTGATTCAGATTATTAGAAAGACTGGACAATGCAACTACAGGTCCGAAAGATCCCATCATGGCAATTGTGCAGGTCAGAACTCCATCTATATTCATTTCCCCATTTTGATATAAAGATAAGGTAAAAAACAGCATTCCAAAAGAACATAACAAAATCAGTAAATTTGTCAATGACCTTTGTACACCTTCCATTTTGCTCAAATCCTTCTGCATACTGGTCAGTTTTTCTGAACGTTCTGTCATCTGACATTCTCTGATTTTTCCCTGTCCGTATTGAATAGTTTCATCTAAACCTCTAAGAGAATCCAGTACAAAACTATTTAATTCTCCAAATCGGGTACGAAATTCCATTCCTTTCATACCCCCGCGCTTCCCGTTCCACACAGGCACAATAACTCCCACAGCAAAATAGGCTGCCAGCGCAAACAATCCTGCCTGCAAATGATAACTTCCAATGAAAACGACCATAATAACAGATGTAATCAAAGCAATTGCAATCGGTGAAATCGTGTGGGCATAAAATACTTCCAGTAATTCAATATCAGTAGTAATAATAGAAATCAAATTTCCTTTATCTCTTCCATCTAATTTAGCCGGACATAGTTTTCTCAATGCAGCAAATACTTTATGACGGATAATTGCCAGCAATTTAAATGCAATAAAATGATTACAGTATTGTTCAATGTAATGAAGCATTCCACGAAAAACCGCTGCCAAAACCATAATTCCAAATAACCGGATCACAGATTCTGTACCAAATCCGTCTACCAGTACCTGTCCTGCAAAAATTGTAAGAAAAATAGCACACAGATATCCTGCAACACCAAATATGACCGCTGCCAGCATAATGTGAAGAAGCGGATAAACCAATCCGATCAATTGCGCCATGATCTTTATAGTGCTTCTTCTTCCTTTCCTTTCTTTTTTCATAGATGTGCCACCTTTCCATAGTTTTCTAACGCCTGCTGGCTGTTATACAGATGCTGATATTTCCCCTGCATTTTCATTAGCTGTTCATGGGTTCCTGTTTCTCTGATTTCCCCTTCTGACAGCATATAAATACAGTCTGATCCAGTTACATTAGACAATCGGTGTGAGGTCAGCAGAACAGTTTTTGTTTTTGCCAGCTGATAAATAACATACACATTTCCGCCAGCTGCTTTAATAATCACTGAAGCATCCGTCCACATACCTGTAAACAACATTACTACCAGAATTCCTGTAAAAAACTTTAGTGCTATATTTCCTGGTTTCATAACCTTCCTCCATTAAAACACGCCTCTGCTTTTTCCTTTATAAAACATTCCTGCCAACGATACTAAAATACTGATGACAGACGATGCAGCATTTGGTGTCTCGCCTTCCTCTGTACTGACAGTATTTGATTCTGAAATTTCTATGATACTTTGTGAATTATCACTGCTTTTCAACATATCCTGAGTATCCCCGATTATTGTTTCAGAAGATAGCGGTGCTTTTAAATTTCCTGTTCCTGCAATTAAAGAAGAACTTCCCAGACCACCAGAAGATAAACCTTTCCTTGTATTATCCGTATCTTTGAATACCGATTCACCTGTTACAGATTTTAATGTTGACCAGTCCAGTTTCAAAAATACAGGCTGGGTTCCACTTCCTGAAGAAATAGATTCCATAATTGGAACAAATACTTTAAGGGGAACATATCCATCTGACAAAGCTTCTTTTATTAATGGAAATGTTACTTTATCAGGATAATTTGTTCCAAATCTATCCCTGACACGATTTCCTTCTGAATCTTTCTGATATGAATCTATGCTAACTTCTTTTACCGATCCTTTTGGTGCTCCATATTGATCCAGAGAATATCCGGATATAAAATATTTTAAATTGCTTAAATATCCAAACTGAGAATTAATCTCCAAACCTTTAAAATCCAGTGTCAGATAATATTTTCCTTTTTTTACTGCTAATTTAATGGTATGTCCAACTGCCTCATTTGCCATGGACCTGGTTTCTTTGTCTATTTTCAGCATCTGCCCAGAAACAGAGTATATTCCATCTTTTAAATCATTTACATCCAGCTTGTCACTGGTGTTTTTACTACTGCTTGTACTGGTGTTTTTACTGCTGTCTGTACTGCTGTTTTGAAGACTATCTTTATCTGTTGAATCTTCTTCCTCTTCTTTCATATCTTCTGGTATTTCCGTGCTGATTTGCTTTAATGTATCCCAATCAAGCTGGAGTCTTGCATATTGCAAACCGCTTCCTTTACTGATTTCTTCCATTACTGGAACGTATACCTGCATCCAGATTTCACTTTCTCTTTCTTTTACAGGTATGGTCATATATTGGGGATACAGCTTTCCTTTCACTTTTGCATCGGTTCCTGTTTGAGGATGATTATACTTGTCATACACATTTTTATAATAAGATTTCACCGATGCTGCCACTGGAGCTTCATTTTTCGGCAGCTCATAACCACTGCTTCCTCCTTTCCAACCTGGAAAATAATGAAAAGCTCCCAGATACCCGGTAAACTGAGCGGTTCCCAGGCTGGTTGTCAAAGCCTTGCACTCCATTCTCAGATAGATTTTATCTCCATCCGCAATAATCTGCATTGGTTTTGCAATAGCTGCATTTCCCATAGATGCCTGATTAGATGTGGCACTTCTTAATATTCCATCAACGGAATAAGTACCACTGGAAAGAATTTTTTCATTGGCAGATACCAAATGCCCTGTAAAAGAAAGAATTCCATATAAAAAAATCATGCATGCTAGAATTCCACTTATTATACCTGCAAATATTTTATTTCTCATAATTCTCCTGACATAACAAATCCATTGATTATATCAACCAATGGATTTGTTCTTTTGGCTTTATTTTTTAATTGTTACTTTCACTTTACTGGAATAGCTACTGTATACTTTCTTCTTTCCAACTTTACGGTAGGCTCTGACTTTATAATAATATTTTTTCTTTTTGATCAGTTTTTTATTGGTATATGTCACAGTGCTTCCCTTAGTAATTGTCTTTACTTTTTTAAATTTTCCATTGGATTTTGTAGCTCGAACAATTTCATATCCACTGGCTCCACTGACTTTTTTCCATGTGACTTTCGCTGCTTTTGAAGATGAATTTTTTACCTTCACACCAGTGACTTTTGCTAAAGCTGGTTTTGCTGATACTGATTTAGAATAACTTCCATAGGCTGTTTTTCCAGATTTTGTTGTATAGGCACGAACCTTAAAAGTATAACTGGTTCCTGTTGTCAGTCCTGTTTTTGTATATGAAGTTCCTTTCACAGTTGCCACTTTACTGTACTTTTTGGTTTTGGGATTATATTGATATACTTCATATCCTGTTGCTCCACTTACTGTTTTCCAGCTGATTTTTACTTTATTGTACGTAGCACTTACTGCTTTCACAGTCTGCGGAACTGCCGGTGTCTTCACTGTAACCACCGGCTGTGCTGGCTTCTCCGGTACATCTGGGAGTTCTACCCATTCTTTCAGTGATGTCCAATCCAGTTTTAAGAACACCGTTTGTGTACCTGTTCCTGCAGATATCGCCTCCATTACAGGCACAACCATCTGAAGAGGTACATATCCATCTTTTTCTGCTTCTGGAATTAATTCAAATGTGATTTCTGCCGGATAACTGGTACCAAAAGAGTCACTGACCAATGTTCCATCTTCATTTTTCTGATAAGTATTTACTGTCACATCAGATAACATTCCCTGTGGATTGCCATACTGATCCAATGTATATCCAGTCTGAAAATATTTTAGCTGATCCAGGTAGCCAAGCTGTCCTGCCACTGTCAACCCTTTAAAATTCATAGTCAGCATTTTTTTACCATCTTTGACTGTCAGTTTCATATCATGATCGATTGCCCCATTGGACATAGATAAACTTTCTTTGTCAACTTTCAACATCTGTCCACTGATCTTGTAAACACCATCCTGTAAAGAAACTTCATTATCTTCTCCCTCTACATTGGAAGAATCACTTGTGTCATCACTTGTCTTCTGAATATTCTTCCAATCAATGGCAAATATTGCTTTATTCGCATGATTTCCGCCTGTGTTCATTGAGACATACACACCGTTTGCACTGATATCCGGAATTTTAAAACTAATCTTACTTGGATTTCCTTCTTCTGTTACCTCATCAACTCTTACTGCCTTTGACTCTGTGTAAGTTTTATCCTGAGCAATTACCCATTCAGATGCCCATGCCGTTATAGGTCCCATACTTACTGATGTCAGGTTTAATGTTGCAGTTGCCGTCCCATCCTTATGTACTACAAGGACTGCCGGTCCATTAATACAGCTTCCTGCCATAGATGTGTATGCATCACTAAAATAGTCTTCTACTTCCATATCTGTACCTGATTTCTGCAGTTTAACTGCAACGCTGTAGGTTCCTGGAGTCACCTCTGTTTGTGCAGCTCCATTTCCTGCCAGAAAAGCTTCTCCCCCGGCCTTGCCAAATTCATTTACCACATTTTCTCCCGCAAAAGCATTGATTGATTCTGGAACTGTTGAAACTGCCATCATAAGTGCTAAAACCCCGGCAGCTATTTTTGCTGTGATCTTTCTCATAAAATCCTCCTTAACTGCATATATAAATTCGTTCCTGGTTAGTCTTGACTACCTCTTTTTATCACGAAATTTACTATGCCGTCAATTGGAATATTTTTCCTGTCTAAATGGATTTTTTTCTTAATATTCTCACAAGCCGCATTTTTACTATACAAAAAAGGTGCTGCACCTGTGCAACACCTTTTTATTCCTGATATTTTTTCTCACTTTTATTACATTTTTATTTTGAAAACTGCCATGCTTTTCATTGATCCTTATTCCAGCACAACTACTTCATAAGGTTTCATCTGTAGTTTCTTTCCAATCATTGTGGTCTGCTGATAATTTACAAAAATTACATTTTCATAATCTTCTGTTAATGTGATTTCTGCTGGCTGACCACTGAAATTACAGATCAATGCCAGCTTTTTCTCTTCTAATTCCCTTGTATAGGCAAAAATTGATTCTTCCTCCTGATACAAAGGTTTAAAATCTCCGTAGGTCAGAATTTCTTTGTATTTTTCTGACTTGCGAAACGCAATAAGTCTGCGGTAGAAATTTAACACCGAACCATACTGGACTTCCTGTTTTTCCACATTGATTTCTTTATAATTTTCATTAACCGGAAGCCATGGAATCCCTGCAGTAAACCCAGCATATTCTTTATCATTCCACTGCATTGGTGTCCTGGCATTATCCCTGCTGTGATGTCTGCATATTTCCAGCGCCTGATTACTGGAATAACCTGCCTCAACAGCAACCTGATACTGACTCATGGTTTCCAGATCATCAAATTCCGACAATTTCCATCTACGATTACACATGCCTATTTCCTGTCCCTGATAGAGAAACGGAAGCCCTCTCTGACACATAAGAATCGTTGCCAATGCTGAAATACTATGAAATCCATAATCCTCTTCCGGAATAAACAGACTTGCTCCTCTGGGCTGATCATGATTTTCAATAATATTTGCTTCAAATCCGGTATTTCCTATGATTTTCTGATTATGAAAGGTTTCTTCCCGCCATTCTTTAAACGGCTGCGGCCAGACATATTCCTTATAATTTTTCCCTTTTCTATAGGCATGACATGGTTCAAAAGCAAAGATAGACGAAAAATATCCATTCTCTCCAATAAAATTCTTTATATTATCCTCTTTTAAAAACATGGCTTCCCCTATAGAAAAAGCATTATATGGATCAAAACATCTTTCTTTCATTTCCATAAGAAATTTTTTAATTCCACTTACTCTCTGACTGACTTTATACACATCTGCCATGCCATCCGGTCCATCTGCCGGAAGATTCTCCCATGTAAGATCTTTTTTTATGTTCATTATCGCATCAATACGAAATCCTCCCAGACCTTTTTCCAGCCACCAGCAGATCATTTCATAAATTTTTTCCCGGACAAGTGGATTCTCCCAGTTAAGATCCGGCTGTTCCTTTGCAAAAGAATGAAGATAGAATTTATTATCATGCCCCGGCAGTTTTTCCCATACACTTCCTCCAAAATAGGACCGCCAGTTTGTAGGAGCTTTTCCGTCTTTTCCGTCTTTAATATAAAAAAACTCTCCATAAGGTCCTTCCGGATTTTTCATTGCTTCCTGAAACCATGGATGTTCACTGGAACAATGATTCACTACCAAATCCATTAAAATTGAAATATTTTTCTTTTTTGCCTCTGTGATCAACTGATCCATATCATCCATAGTCCCAAACATCGGGTCTATAGCATAATAATCCGAAATATCATAACCGTTATCCACCATTGGCGATTGAAATACCGGAGATATCCACAAAATATCAATACCCAGCTTTTCCAGATAGTCCAGTTTGCTGATAATGCCTTGAATATCACCGATGCCATCTCCATTGGAATCCATAAAACTTTTTGGATAAATCTGATAAGCAACTTTCTCATGCCACCATTGTTTTTTCATAGTTCTTCTCCATAAACAGGGTTTTCCTGGCTATCTCCAGTCCAAAACTATTATTATGTACTACTGAATCTGATTTGCGCTGATTACTACATCTCCTTTTTTCACTTTAATGCCTTTAGCCTCCAGCAGTTCAGAAACAGTACACACTTCATATCCTTTTTTCTTTAACTGAGGAAGCACCTGTTCCACTGCCTGAACCGTCTGCTCATGAATATCATGCATCAGAACAATATCCCCATCCTTTGCCTTCTGTAATATGCACTTAACTGTTGCAGCTGTATTTCTTGTCTTCCAGTCCAGTGTATCAACACTCCATAAAACCAATGGTCCATCAATGTTCTGTTTAACTGTCTCATTGATTCCACCATATGGCGGCCGGAAATTAGCTGCTTTACTTCCACATGCTTTCACCAGCGCATCATTCATTCTTTGATACTGACTGGCCACTCCTGCTGCTCCAATCTTTGTCAAAAGAGGATGATCATAAGAATGTCCTGAAACTTCATTCCCTGATTTCTGTACCTCTTTTACTATATCCGGATAACTTTTTGCATTTTGTCCAAGCATATAAAAAGTTGCACGATAATCCTGTTTATCTAATGCCTTGATGATTCTTTCTGTATTTCCAGGTTTCGGCCCATCATCAAAAGTAAAGGCAATCAGCTTCTTGGTCTTATCTATTTTTCTTGGAACGTATAAAGCCTTTTTCATCTGTTTCCCGGTATCTTTGCTTAATATTCCTTCGTTAGCCTTTACAACATACTGTCCTAATCCTTCATTAACTGATACATATTTAGTCTGTCGGCTCTTTACAATAAAAACACTTCCCAAAACCAAAACAGCAATAATTGCTAAAAGTGCTGCAACACGGTCTTTTCTCCATTTTCTTCTTCTTTTTTTCATCTTTTCCGTCCTTTTTTATATCTTTTGAAATTTAACAACATCAACCAGACCTTGATCTGTCAGTCTTAACTCAGGAATAACCGGCAATGCCATAAACGATAAGGTAATAAACGGATCAATATCTTTTGATATATTCAGACTCCATGCCTTCTGAAGCATCTCATCAATATTCCTCTGAATCTCTTTAGCCGGCTTCTGGCTTAACAAACCTGCCACCGGCAATGGAAGAGTTCCGAGTATCCTGCCTTCTGATACCAGAACATAACCTCCCTGAATATCCCTGATTGTTTCTACTGCTTTGATAATATCCTCATCATTATCACCAGCTGCAATAATATTATGGGAATCATGGGCTACAGATGTGGCAATGGCTCCATTGACAATTCCATATCCACGAAGAGGAGCTGCCGCTGCATTACCTGTTCCTCGATGTCGCTCAAATACACATAATTTGCTATATACACGATCTGGTTTAAAATAACCATCAATAGAAGGCACTTCTTCTTTGCAAAATTCTGTTACAATCTGATTTGGCACCA
Organism: Anaerostipes faecalis; assembly: GCF_018982945.1. Lineage (GTDB taxonomy): Bacteria > Bacillota > Clostridia > Lachnospirales > Lachnospiraceae > Anaerostipes > Anaerostipes faecalis. Next base: position 62,304 of record NZ_JABRXE010000005.1, read on the forward strand.
TTCCGATCACTGGTATAGCACCTTCTGCCTTTACCTGAATTTTGTCCTTGGAAATTTCAGGAAGTACCACTGTGTGAAGAATGGATGGATCCACAGGTGATATGTCCAGATGATCAAATAATTCCTTCTGAATTTTTACACCTTTTTTATATACTTCTTCCACCTGAACATCTTCTAAAGAATTCAGGATTACAATATCGGCATCCCGTCCTTCTTCAAGGAGCCCTGCATTGTCAAGTCCATACGTACAAGCAGCGTGATATGTTGCCATAGCAACAGCCTGTATAGGATCAAGTCCAAGCTTAATACTCTTCTTGATATTATAACTAATATGTCCTTCATTTTCAATAGTATCCAAATGCTTATCATCCGTACAAAACATATAATGTTCCATATCATCAGAATCTTTCAATAATCCAGGAATAATATTTTCAACATTTCTTGCCGCACTTCCTTCTCTGATTAAAATCTTCATTCCTGCATGACACTTTTCTCTGGCCTCCTGGTAGGAAGTGCATTCATGTTCTGTCATAACTCCTGCTGCCACATAATTCTTAAGATCCTCCCCTGTCAATCCCGGCGCATGCCCATCAATCACCATATCTTTACATAACGAAATCTTATCCATAATTGACGGATCCTTTGCAAGAACTGCCGGATAGCACATAACTTCTCCAAGCCCTAGAACTCTTTCATGATCTTTCCAGCGTTTCATATCTTCCGCTGTAAAATCAGCACCATTGGTCTCGAATGGTGTAGCCGGAATTGATGAAGGCATCATCACATAAACCGTCAGCGGAAGCTGATCTGTTGCATTAAGAATATATTCCATAGCATCATTGCCTTTTACATTGACCAGCTCATGGGGATCCGCAATAACTGTAGTTGTTCCATGAGGCATAACCGCTTTTGCAAATTCCAAAGGAGATGCCATGCTGGATTCAATATGGACATGGCTGTCAATAAATCCAGGACACAGATATTTTCCCTTACAATCAATTTCTTTCTCTCCGGAAAAATCACCAATGCCGCAGATAATTCCATGATTTACCGCAAGATCTGCCTCAACAATCTTTCCCTGCCTTACATCCACGATTTTTCCATTTTTAAAAACCATTTCATATCTTTCCATTGTATTGCTCCCTTCTGATTTGGTTCTTTTTAAATCTTACCATTCCCACAAAATATTTTTTTTGAGAATCAAACAGAATATCCCAATTAATTTCTTCCCTTTCTCCACAATTGGACCATATAATCAAATGTCTGTCTGTATCATATCCGGTAATAGTTACCCAATGCCAGTTATCTTCCCGGAATTCTCTGGCCGGATGCCTAAGAATCAAAAACGCCACCGGATTTTTATGATCAATGGCAGACATGATAAACTCAAGAGACTTTTCCTTATTATGAGGCAGAAAAACCTGTTCCGAAATTAAGGAAACACCTTGGTCTGATGCATATCTAACAAAATCTTTAGCAAATCTCCCAATAAGAGGATATCCCATAAAACCAGGCTTCATATATGTGTACATTGTTTCCATCAGTTTTATAAACTCCTGATAATCTTCAGGATTGCCATGTGCCGGATATAATGACTTCATAGATTCATCAGTCTGTGCATATACAGCGGCAATATTACTCCCTGTAACGCTGCCACATCCTGCTTTTTTCTGGAACTCACCTGTAAACCATTCCTGATTTCCACCATAGCCTATAACTTTATGATTCCTTTCTATCACTGGACATTGCAATTCTGCTTTCATTTCCCAAACCTTTCCCTTTATTCTTTCCTTCTAAATAACGTTCCGTAAATTTTTCAATCGCAATTTTTACAGATGGACGTCATTTCATATCTGATATATACTGAACTTAAAATAGTCAAATATTTTCAATAAAAACTTGAAAGGATTTTATTTATGAAACAAATGATTTTATCTGTAGTGCTTACTATTTTTATTATCACCGGTTCCATTACCTTTACTCTAAACTTTCGCATTTTATATTATCATGATATCACTGCTTTGAAAATAGAACAAACTTCCGGCCTTTCCAGAAAAACCATATGTGAAAACTACAATTCCCTCATAGACTATAATTCTGTTTTTTCCAGAGAGCCTCTAAAACTGACTATGAAAATGTCCAAAGAAGGAAGAATCCATTTCCAGGAAGTAAGAGAAATTTTTTATGCTGTTCAGATTCTTTTGGGAATCAGTTTTCTTTGTTCCCTCTTTTTAGGCTTCCGCCAGATGAAACAAAAAAATTATCATTTTCTTAAAACCACTTCTATTCTGACTCTTACTATACCTCTCATTACAGGTGTTACAGTTTCTTTGTTTTGGAACAAAGCCTTTGTTCTTTTTCATAAATTATTATTCAGTAATGATTACTGGATTTTTGACCCCTGCTTTGATCCTATAATTAATATTCTGCCTGATACCTTTTTCTTCCATTGCACTGTTATGATAATCCTTTTAATCCTGGCAGGAAGCGGCACCTGTTTTCTACTTTATAAATTTTGTTCTTTTTTTCGACACAAATCTATGATATAATACATGTTAATTATTTATTTCATTTATTACAAATATATTACATCGTCAGAGAGATTTGTTTATGAATACCAAAAAATTTAAAACCGGTGAAATCCGTAAAATATTAAAAAAGCAGCAGCAATCAGAACATTTCATTGTTTTTATTACTATTCTTCTTTTAGTAACACTTATCGGACTTCCAACACTGTATTATATTCATACAAAAGCTTTGGAGAGAAAAACCCAAAAGGAGATAGCAAAAGAACATGCTGCTATTGAAAAAACAATAAAGCAGGCACAAAAACCAGTATTAAAACCATGGTACACATACCGTGGTGTGGCACATGCACTTGGTGGCGTGGATGGAAAAGATTATCTTAATTCCATAGACGGTTTCTATCAGGCTTACGCCAAAGGTTACCGTATTTTTGAGATGGATCTTCTCCTTACAACAGATCAGGTTGCCATCGGTAAGCATAAATGGGGATGGAATCTGGCTGATCCTACTTCCAAAAAAGGCAATGCAGTAAGTTATCAGACTTTTAAAAGCACAAAAATATATGGAAAATACACTCCAACCTCATTGCTGGATATGTTCCAGGTCATGGACAAATATCCGGATTTTTATCTGATGACTGATTCCAAAGGAGATGAAATTGCCGATGTTCGCAGCGATTTTAATGTCATTGTTGAAACCGCCAGAAAGGCAAATAAAGAATATCTCCTGGATCGTCTGATCGTCCAGGTTTATAACCAGCAAATGTTCCAGACAATCAAGGAAATCTATCCATTTAAACATTTTGTATATACTACATATAAACAGCCTGATGCTGCTTTCTATGAAATGGTTCGTTTTTGTCTGGCAAATCATATTGAAGGAGTTACCTCTCCTCAAAACGATATTAATGACTATCGAATGGATATTTTAAAAGAAAAAGGACTTTACTCTTTTACCCATTCCATTAACAGCTCTTATCATACAAAAGAATTTATGAAACTTGGAGTATATGGCGTTTATTCCGATTTTCTCACTCCTGCTCAAATAGATTTATCTTATATCCGGGCAAATTATCCTACATTTATCATTCGTTTCATGAAGGAACTCATACCGACTTACCGTAATCTGTAAGTCGGTTTTTTATTTTCGATAACCTGTTTCCCGATCCACAATATTCTTTAAATCTTTTCCTGCCAGATATCTGCGTAGATTTTCTGCTACAATATCTGCGATTCGATATAAAGTTACCGGATGATGAAACTCTCCGGACACATGAGGAGTAATTACCGCATTGTCCATATTCCATAATTTATGCTGATTTGGCAATGGTTCCGGATCTGTAACGTCAAGTCCGGCTGCATAGATTTCTTTTGCTACCAATGCATCACATAATTCTTCAGTATTCACCGCAGTTCCACGTCCTCCATTCAAAAAGATCGCGGAAGATTTCATTTTTTTGAAACGTTCTTTATTAAATATATTTCTTGTATCCTTTGTATCTGGAAGGACAGACAAAATCACATCTGCTTCCGGAAGCAATCGATCCAGATCTTCCATCGTATACAACTCATCTACATTCTCTGGAAGTTTTCCAGGTCTTCTCTTAATTCCGACCACATGGTAATCAAACTTTTTCGCAAGTTTGGCAAAATATAACCCTATATCACCCAAACCAACGATTAACAGATTACCTCCGAACAAAGATAGTACTTCTCCTTCATCTTTCCACTCACATTTTTCCTGATTATTTCTATATAAATGAAGTTTTTTCTGAATGGAAAAAAGTACAGCAAACAAGTGCTCTGCCACACCTGGTCCATAAGCTCCCGTTGCATTGGTTAAATAAACATCCTCTGGTAAAACGCCTTTTTTCACATATGCATCAGCTCCCGCTGAATTTAACTGAATCCATTCCAGTTTTGAAGCATCCTGAAGATAATATGGATCTGCGTTTCCAATAATAATTTCTGCATTCTCAACCTGCTCCGCTGTGACTTTGTCATAGGATGTATATGTAAAGCTGCACCCCGGTGCACTTTCTTCGATTGTTTTTTTCTGTCTATTATTAAATGGTATTACTACCAGAATATTTTTGCTTTTCATAAAGATTATCTCCTTGTATAATATTTTCAACTATATTATAGCACAAAAGAGATATTGAAAAATCACTTATTCAATATCTCTTTTACCATTAACGTGATTTTGCAGAAACAATTTTTGCTGTTCTGGATCTCCATTCCTTCCCCTTGACCGTTTTGCATGCATACACTTTATAATAATATTTTTTTCCAGACTTTAATCTTGTGTTGATATATTTTCTTGCGGAAGATGCTTTAATCTTTTTCTTATAAATATATTTTCCATTCTTTGACGTTGCCCGATATATTTTATAATATGAAGATCCACTGACTTTATTCCATGTAACAGCTACTGTCTTTCGTTTAGAAGACTTTGCTTTTACTCCACTGACTGCTTTCGGATACACCTTAATATCAAAGGTTTTCTCATATCCCAGACAACTGATTTTTCCCTTTTGAACTCCAATCCGAATATCTGGTTTCACCAGCTTGTAATCATTTAAAATTTTCTTACTTCCATCTCTGTAATATGTGATCACTTTAAGACCTTTTATCTGAAAAGTTTCTCCTTCTACATAAATTTTTTTGGTTGGAGCCACAATTTCCACTCTATCTAAAAGTGGACTCCGGATATAATACCCTTTCAACCCATATTTATCAGAATGATTTTTTGCATATTCATGTGCTGGTGTATTCGCATATACGTACATATAACTAGGTTGATTTATGATGGAACTCAGATTATGTGCAATATATTTTACAGAATATGGCATATATACGCTTAAATTCATAATATTTTCAAACGCATAATCCTCAATACGTTCTACTCCCTCTGGAATCACCAAAACTTCCAGCCCTCTACATCCTGCAAAACATTTTTCCGGTATTACCTTAATTCCAGGCGATAACTGCACCTTTTTAAGAATTCGATTCTTTTCAAAAGCTCTTTTTTCAAGTACAGTAATCGAAGATGTCATTGTAATTTCATCCAGAGTATCCACATCTGTCAAATATATATTTTGTAATGAAGTTCTCTTTCCTCCAAAATTCACCTTTGTAATTGCTGTATGAGAAAATGCCTTTTCTCCAATCTCTCTCACTCTATCTGATATATTTAATACTTTTGAAGTCTCATTTTGTACAATCCAGCTTCCCATCTGCCTAAGGTTTTTGCATCCATACAATGCATATTCTCCAATTGCAGTAATCGTATCTGCATTTTCAATTACCTCCAGCCCGGAATCATTGACAAATGTATTATATGGTATCTCATTCTCTATATCGGGATTCAAAGTTACTTTTTTTAGTCTTCCACAATCTGAAAACATACCACTTCTAAGCTTACAATCAATAACTGCCGTCTCCAGATTGTCACAGTATGAAAAAACCCTCATTCCGATTGTTTTAATATTTCCTGGAACATATATATTTTTTAATCTTTTGCAAAAAGAAAAAGCTCCATTTCCTATAGATTCCAATTGCTCTGGCAGCTTGATTTCTTTGATTGCACATCCATAAAAAGCCTGATTACCAATAAAAGTAACGGACTTTGGTATCTCCACAGTTTCTAATCCCGAGCAGTTGGAAAAAACTCTATCTCCTATTTTTTTTACTCCCTCGGGTATCTGTACAGAATGAATTTCCTTTACTCCACCTAATGCCCCTTCTGGTATTTCTTTAATATCCTCCTGGAATTTTACTTGTTTAATCTGTGTACAATGATTAAATACAGATCTTCCCATTGATTTTATTTTAGAAGATATTATTAGCTGTGCCTGATCTCCGTTTTGATTTAACACTCCATCGATCGTCTTCAATTTTTCATCATAATCAAATGCAAAATCTCCAATTGTAATCTTTTCCATTCCATCTGGAAAATTTATATTCTCTAAGTTACCACATCCTCTTAACATATAAGGTGTGATCGTAATATCTTTTCCACGAATCGTGATATCTTTTAAATTAGAACACGCAGAAAAAACTCCTTCTCCCAACTGACATTCTGATGGAATCTCTGCAGATGTAATCCCTGTTCCTTCAAACCCATCGACTTTTATATCTCTTAAACTTTCTGGAAGCAGAATCTCTGTCAGTTTTCGACAATTAGAAAAAGCCCTCCCTTCAATAAAAGCTAATCCATCCGGCAGATTTATTTTTTCCAGATTTGAACAATATGCAAAGGCTTCTTTTCCTATTTTTGTAACCGTATCCGGCAGCCTGACCTCCTTTACATTATTCCAGGTATACAATGCCTGATCTGGAATCTCCTGCATATTCTCTGGCATTTCTACAATATTAATTCTGGAACATCCTGAAAAATCAACCTTTCCAGTAAATTCTTTGGACGGTATTTTGTAAATGATATTGTCTCCCTCTTTTTCAAAAAAATGATTCACTTCTTCCAGCTTCGGACAGTCTTCAATGTACAATCTTTCTGCCAGATAATCATAATTTTCCGGAATTACAACCCTTTTTAACTCACTACAGTCTTCTATTCTTCCAATCCGCTTTATATTATCTGGAAAAACAATACTTTCCACCGTAGCATTTCCACTAAAAGCTCCTTCCTTAACACTTGTTACTCTTTTTCCATAAATTTCATCTGGTACAATAACATTCTTATCATTCCCTATGTATTTTGTAAGAGCAATGTACTCTGTATATTCTTCATACTCAAATCCATCGTATTCTGGTTCTAGAATTTCAGCCTTCACTGATACTCTTGGTAGCCCTGTTACAGAAAAACAAAGGCAGACAGCCACAAAAAAGGACATCATACCAAGCAATCGTTTTTTCATTCTTCTTTTCATTCTTTTCCTCCTGTTTTTCTTTATATATAATATACAAATTGAAGTACAAGAAAATCTCATTTTCCTTATATTTTTTTGTATAGAAAAAGGCTCCTTACATATAAATCACATAAGGAACCTTTGATTTAAAAATATTCTAAATTATAATAAAGATTTATAGAGTGCAATAATATCTTCCAGCGAAGCATCCTTTGGATTTCCAGGTGCACATGCATCTGCAACAGCAGACTCAGCCAGGAACTGGATATCCTCTTCTTTTACGATTTCTTTCAGATCAGCAGGAATTCCTACATCAGCAGACAGCTGTTTTACAGCATCTACAGCTGCTTTTCTGTATTCTTCCTGAGTCATATCTTCTACCCCTTCAACACCCATTGCTTTGGCAATATATTTATATTTATCACCTGTTGCATCAGCATTAAATTCCATAATTGTCGGAAGGAGAATTGCGTTTCCTACACCATGTGGTGTATCATAAACTGCTCCTAATGCATGTGCCATAGAATGTACGATTCCAAGACCTACGTTTGAGAATCCCATTCCTGCAATATACTGTCCAAGAGCCATTCCTTCTCTTCCTTCTGGAGTATTATCTACAGCACCTCTTAAACTATTGGAGATGATTTCGATTGCTTTTAAGTGGAACATATCTGTCATTTCCCATGCACCTTTTGTTGTGAATCCTTCAATTGCATGTGTCAATGCATCCATTCCGGTTGCTGCTGTTAATCCTTTTGGCATAGAAGACATCATATCCGGATCAATAATTGCAATAACAGGAATATCATGAGGGTCTACACACACAAATTTACGTTTTTTCTCAACGTCTGTAATAACATAATTGATAGTTACTTCAGCTGCTGTTCCTGCAGTTGTTGGTACTGCAATGATTGGTACGCTAGGTTTTTTTGTAGGTGCAACGCCTTCCAGACTTCTCACATCTTCAAATTCCGGATTGTTAATAATAATACCAACAGCTTTGGCAGTATCCATGGAAGATCCTCCACCGATAGCTACCAGATAATCAGCCTGGGCTTTCTTAAATGCTGCAACACCATTCTGTACATTTTCAATAGTTGGATTTGGTTTAATCTCAGAATAAATTTCATAGTCTAATCCAGCTTCATCTAAAACATCTGTCACCTTTTTTGTAACACCAAATTTTACAAGATCCGGATCAGAACAAACAAAAGCTTTTTTAAATCCTCTTGCTTTTGCTTCTGTTGCAATTTCTTTAATTGCTCCCGCTCCATGATAAGATGTTTCGTTTAAAATAATACGATTTACCATAATACACGCTCCTTTTATATTGATATTTTTTTAACTATCTTCATTTTAATATTGTACAAATTTTAATACAAGTTACATTTTCCTTAGAATGTAAAAAATGTTACACTTCGAAAAAAGTGTAACATTTCAACATTTCCTATCTGCTATTCTCAAGTAAATCATATAACATTGGAGGTAAAGCTGCCATTAAACGATCTGCCATCTCTTCCGGAGGAACCTTCATCCCTGTGGTCGCCCATTCAGCAGTCATATGTACAGATCCGCGACAATACATCCTCAGCAGAAATTCTATATCATCTGGAATATCCTTCACACCTTTCTCATGAACCATACCCCGATAAAACTGATAAAACCATTCATAATCATATTCTTTCAAACAATTTTGACTATCACAGGTAAATGCTGCCGGAAAAAATTTTCCTTCACGTTTAATAAACTCAAATTTTTTTCTTAAACCTTCCCTCAGATTCAGACTTCCCCCCATTTCCTGAAAAGATTTCTGAACAAGTTTATCAAAATGCCAGTTTACCAAATCGTACTTATCCTTAAAATGGCGGTAAAATGTAGGGCGTGTCACTCCACACTGATCTACAATCTGTGTTACTGTAATCTTTTCTACCGGATAATGATCTAACAACTCTTTCATTGCTTCTGCCAGTTTATATTTCATCTTCTCTGACGCATCCATTGAAACCGCCCTTCCTTTCCTGTGATTCTTCTTTCAGAAAATATTATATCAGAATTTGCATTATTTGAACTATTAAATTTTCTGATGGAACCATCCTTCTTGTTTATTCTAATAACTTTTTGTAACTAAAATCTATTGCAAATGCCCCTAATGGTGCTGTTAACACAATGACAAGAACAGCAACTGTTAAAACCATATCTCCACATGAAAGTCCTATACTAAGCGGAATACCTCCGATTGCAGCTTGAACAGTTGCTTTGGGTGTATATGCCAGCATTGTAAACATTCTCTCTTTCCAATTTAGTTTTGTTCCTAACAGACACACGAATACACCTGCCATCCTAAAGACCAATGCTCCTGCAATAACAATCAATGCATTACTTCCCACATTTTTAAGATATCCTATATTTACTGTTGCCCCAACTAAAACAAACAGAAATATCTCTGCTGCAACCCATAATTTATTGTATTTTGCGGATAATCTTTTTGCAACAGGCTCACGAAATTTTTGTATTGCAACACCTATAAACATAATAGCTATCAACGCTGCAAATGTAATGTTTGTATTTAATGTATCTTCTGCTGTTACCAGCATAAATGAAACAGAAAGAATGAGTAATACTTTCGTTGTATCTCTTATATGCACCTTTTCAAAATATTTTGACAGGATATATCCAAGTCCCACTCCAATTAGTACTCCAAGTGTTATAGATATTGGAATATTTATGAAACTTATTACAGATATTCCTTTTCCTTGTATGATACCTATAAATGTTGTAAACAACACAATTACATATACATCATCAACAGAAGCTCCAGCTAAAATCAACTGCGGAATGCCTTTTTTTGTTCCATATTCTTCCTCTATTAATTTGACCATACGTGGAACTACTACTGCTGGAGAAACAGCAGCCAAAACAGAACCTAAAATTGCAGACTCCAACACACTAATTCCCAATATTTTTGGTGCTAATAGAATAATTCCTAGCAACTCAAAACTTGCAGGAACAAAACACATAAGAACTGCTGGTCTCCCTATTTTTTTTAGTCCGGAAATATCAAGGTTTAATCCCGCCCTGGTCAATATAATTATCAATGCTATTTTACGAAGTTCAGATGAGATGGAAAGTATGCTGGGATCAATCAGATTCAAAACATATGGTCCCAATATAATACCTGTAATCAGCATTCCCAACAAACTAGGTAATTTACATTTCTGGCATAACCATCCTAAAATCATGCCTAAACTTAAAATTAATGCAACACTTAATAACATAAAAAAATCTCCTTTTTACGCAGAAAAAGCCGATAGCTTCTGCGTATTATAATTGCAGAAGTCATCAGCTCTAATAAGCGGTTTAAGTATAAATACTAAGGGAGTACTTCATTCCCATGTATAATCCTAACACAATCTATACCATTTTTCAATAATCATCATCCCTCTGAATATTATAAGCATATCTTTCTATCATTCGATTACAAAAGCTCCAATTAAATTAGACCATTTTCTCCTAATGCTTTTTCTATAAATTTCTGATCATATTGACAATGAGATTCACCCAGTTGAATTGCAGGTTTGGTTTTTCCATGAAAGTCACTTCCACAAGTTGTCATGATTCCATACTCCTGCCCTTTTTTATAAAAATAATCCACTGTTTCCGCATCATGATAGTTACTGAATGCCTCAACTCCATCGAATTTTACAGCCTCCATCATTTCATCAAAAATTTCAAATCTTCCTTTTAAATTTTCTCCCGGATGTGCCAGTACTGCTTTCCCTCCGTTTCTGTGTATCAAATCTACTATTTCCGCAAGAGATGGATAAATTACTTTCGTATAGCATGGTTTCCCTTGTGCATAAAAATCCCAGTAGAAATTTACATATGGATTGTCACTTCTATCTCCGCCTTTTCGATATGGTGTTAATAATGGATGTTTCTCATATTCCTCTTTTGCTAAAATTATTTCTCCAAACATCTCTCCTGTATACACCCCATTGTCAGATAACTGATCTAATTCTTCTTTGGATACCTGAAAACCAAGCTGCTTTGTTAATTCAATTTTTTTCATGGAAAGTTCCAGCTCCTGGTTTAGAACAGATTCACCCAAAACTGTAAATTCTGGAGCTTTATCATTAATTCCATATCCAACTACATGCAGATTAATATCCTGATATGTACAATCAATTTCAATCGCCGGAATGTACTGAATTCCCAATTCTTTCGCTCTTTGTTTCGCTTCAGTAATTGCATCGACCTTATTATGATCAGCAATTGCCATAATCTGAATTCCCTTCTCTGCACACATTTCTACCAGTCTGGACGGCATATATTCTCCATCATCACTATATATACTATGCATATGCAAATCAATGTAATTTTTCATTTTTCACACCTTTCCTCTTTGTTTATGTAATTTGCTCCAGTTTTTTATTTTTTCTTCCGGTCAAAGAAAACATTTTTTCCAGACACACTGATCGGGATTCCCTGCCATATTACATCATCTGATGTGTCAAACATTTCCATTGCTGCCTTTCCTGCTGAAAACATAATTCGATTGTCTACTCTTGCATCCGCCGCCACTGCCACCGCAGACGAAAGTGCAATTCCCAGATCTACAAACTGGAATGCACATCTTCCATTTTTAGCTCTACACTCACCGCAATCTTTAAATCCACAGAATCCGCATTTCTGTACTCCTCGATATGTACGTTTTGCTCCGATTAATATAATGGCATCTGCTGCTTTTACATTGCGTGCATCTCTTATATACCAGTCCTCTGCCTTTTCTCCAAAATCCCGTTGCCCGATTTTTTCCATTTCGTCCGCTAACCGGTCTTTATCTTCTCCAGTAAGAACCATCGTCTGAATATCATCAATTCCTTTGGTTTTTGGAGCTGTTCTCGCCGCTGCACACATTCTGGCTGCTGTTTGCAAAACCGCCTGTTCTTCCATTTGTTTTTCTTTATAAATCATAACACTTTTCCTCCTTTTAATCTTCCATTAATTGCTCTATTGTCAATGTATCAAAATCCGATACAACAAGATCTGCCAGAGTTAAATCCTGTTTTAAAGCTTCTGGCTTTTCCTTAAGCATTGATGCTGCCTTTAAAAAAATTTCTGAATCTGGCTTTTCTTTTCTGCTGTCTCAACATAATAGGAGACAGCTTCTGGTAAATGAAATTCTTCTTTCATCTTTTCCCACATAAATTCATAAGTCGTTCCAAGAAATTGATCATGATAATGCCAATCAACTTCGATTCCCAAGCTCTGCAATAATTTATGCTTTGCCAAAATATTTATATATTCAGAATCAGAGATTACTCCATCCATGTCAAAAATAACTGCTTTTTTCATCTCTTGCTCCTTTTTTCGTGTATATACACATATTTCTTTAAGAAAAAAATCCCGCTTTGCGGGATTTTCCACTGATAGATTAGATATAATTATTGCTCCAAAAGTCGAAGTAATATTTCTTCTAATTTCGCTGCATCCTCTTTCCCTATACGACGTTCTATTTCCCTTTGTGATTCACTCCACAACTCTTTTGCTTTCCGAATAACAGTTTTTCCCTGATTGGTAAGACGCAATCTTCGATCCCGCTCTCCCGGTTCTGATACGTCCACCACCAAGCCTTTTGCTGTCAAAGGTTTTAATGTACGCACTAAAGTTGTCCTTTCCAGTCCTACATATTTCGCTAAATCACTAACATTACAGTTTTCCATATGCCCAAGACTGCTCAATAATGAATACTGGGTCACAGAAATCCCAACCGATTTTAGTGCATCATCATATAAGTTTGAGATGACCTTTGCTGCCTGTCTTAAATTAATACAATAACAACTGCTTTTTTTTCTTTTAACTTGTGTCATATATACCTCTTATCACTTTTCGTGTATATACACTATAAATGTTTTTCTTTATTTTGTCAATAATTGTTTTCTTTTGCACATCCGCGCGGAACATTTTTTATTACATAGGAAATTCAAAGGAATTTCCTATGTAATAAAAATATCCTGCAGAAATTTATCTGCAGGATATTCGTCTATAAAATTTTATTCACGATGCATAGAGAATGAATCCATATCATAATTCTTCAGATTTTCATGAATTTCTCTTTTATCTGCCTGACTCAATAATGCATTTCTGCTCTTTTTGCTGACATTTGGCTTGTTAAATGAACTTGGTCCATTGACACATCCACCTTCGCATACCATACCTTCAATAAAGTCTTCCGGTAATCTTCCAGCTTTCAGGAACAACAATGCCTTCTTACATTCTGCTGCTCCGTTTGCCTTACAAACCTTTGCATCAATCTCCTCTTCAGATTCTTTCAGACTCTGAATTACAGCTTCTGTAACTCCTCCAGAAGTCGCAAACTTTTTACCATAAACAGAAGATTCCTGATAATCATTTTCTGCCGGTTTTAAAACAACTTCTTTTGCCTTCATAATGGCACGAATTTCACTGTAGGTTAATACATAATCCGCATTTCCTTCAATCTTCTGATCTACAACTTCAGATTTCTTTCCAAGACATGGCCCAATAAATACAGTTACTGCATCAGGATCCTTTGCTTTGATCAGTCTTGATACTGCACACATCGGAGAAACTGTTGTGGAAATCTGATCTTTTAATTCTGGAAAATGCTTATGAATCATATTAACAAAAGCAGGACAGCAGGAGGTTGTCATCTTCTTACCTTCTTTATATGCTTCCGCCCATTCTTCAGATTCATAGGCTGCTGTCATATCACCGCCAAGCCCTACTTCGAAGAATCCATCAAATCCTACTTCTTTCATTGCATTCTTCCAGCTGCTCATTGTAATTTTTTCGCCAAACTGTCCTTCTGTAGCAGGTGCAACCATTGCATAAACCTTTTTGTCTGACTTCAGTGCTTCAACTACATCTACAATGAATGTTTTAGAACCAATAGCACCAAACGGACAGCTATGAATACATTGTCCGCAACGGATACATTTCTCTTCATTAATTATGGAAATACCATGTTCATCATATGTAATGGCATCTACCGGACAGCTGAATTTACAAGGTCTTTGCAGATATGCAATAGCATTATACGGACATGCTTTAGCGCACTGTCCACATTCTTTACATTTTGATGGATCAATATGTGAACGTTTTCTTCCGCTCTCAATAGCACTAAACTTACATGCGTTGATACATGCTTTTCCGATACAATTCTGACAGTTTTCCGTAACAACATAACTGGAAATCGGACAGTCTGCACATGCAGATGAAATAACCTGAATGACATTTCCATCATCTTTCACTCCTGGAGCTTTTCCTTCTGCTAAACGAACTCTCTGACGAATAATCTCTCGTTCTTTGTAAATACAACACCTAAATTGTGGTGTTGGACCAGGAATTAATTCCATGGCAATATTATCTCTGTTCTCTTCCAGTGTACCTTCAAAAGCAAGTTTGGCAACTTCATAAAGTACAGCATGTTTAATTTTTAACAAATTTGCGTCTGCGAGCATTATCTTTTCCCTCATTTCCTTATTTTTTCTACCAGTCCGCCATTGTTTGTCATTTTTTTAACATATTTATTATAACACAAATTTGCTTATTTTCGTAGTATTTATCCTTAGATTTTTTAACTCTTTTTATACTGCATGCTTTCTGTTTTTTCGTTTTACAATATGGTCATATTCTATAAGTTTCTGTTTCTCTTCCGGGCTTAAATTTGTAGGAACCTGAATCTGTACTGTTACATACTGATCCCCGCGAACAGAGGAATTCTTCATAGATACAATACCTTTTCCACGAAGTCTGATTTTCGTTCCAGACTGGGTTCCTTCCCTGATTTTACAAACAACATTTCCATAGAGTGTTTCTACCACAGCCTCTCCTCCAAATACTGCTGTGGTGAAAGGAATGCTGACTGTTGTATATACATCCATTCCCTTTCTCTCATATCCTGGTTTGGTTCCCACGGTTACTTTCAGCAACAGATCCCCAGGCTCGCCACCGCCAAGGCCCGAATTGCCTTTTCCACGAAGCCGGATACTCTTTCCTGTATCTATACCAGCTGGAATCCGAACCTGAAGAGACTGAACACCTCCATTAGAAGACTGGAGATGTATGGTCTTTGTACAACCTGAAACCGCTTCATCAAAGCTGATGGATATTTCTGCTTCTGCATCAGAGCCTTTTTGCTGAAAATGTTGTCCGCCAAACCCATCATGAAATCCGTATCCTCTATATCCTTGTGAAGCTTTTTTCTTATTCCCGAACATTCCTCCAAAAATATCCCCGAAAATATCATCCATGTCTCCACTTTCAAAATGATATTCTCTATAATTTCCCTGATTTCCATTAAAAGGATTCTCTCCTTCGCCTGTTCCATCAAAAGCTGCATATCCATACTGATCGTATAACTTTTTCTTCTTCGGATCACTTAAAACCTCATAAGCTTCTGTTACTTCCTTAAACTTCTGTTCTGCCTGAGAATTGCCGGGATTCATATCCGGATGGTACTTTTTCGCAAGTTTTCGATAAGCCCTTTTGATCTGTGCATCATCCGCATTTTTACTGATTCCCAGAATATCATAACAATCTCTCTTTGCTGCCAATGTTACCACCCCCTATATACCTTGACAGTTTGGTTTCCTGTAATAAAAGATAAAAGTATCCCCGGGAATCATCCCGGGGAAATACCATTTTTAATTTGTTATTATCCTTCAATAGTTACATATCGTTTTTCTTCCGCCTTCTTTGTTTCTTCTTTCTTTGGAATATCCAGCATCAGAATACCATTTTCAAATTTGGCATGAATATCATTTTCCGTAACTTCTTCACCTACATAAAAGCTTCTGCTCATATTACCACTGTAACGTTCACGTCTGATATATTTGCCGTCTTTGTCTTTCTCATCATTGTTTACATTTTTTGCTGCATAAATTGTCAGATATCCATCTTTCAATTCTGCTTTTACTTCATCTTTTTTGAATCCTGGCAGATCAATAGATACTTCATAACCATGGTCTTTTTCTTTAACATCTGTTTTCATAACAGCTGCAGTCTTTTTACCATAAAGTTTCTCGTCAAAATCAGGAAATGAAAAATCCATCCAGTCATTAAATAAGTTTCCTCCAAAAATACTAGGCATCATCATAAGTCATCTCTCCTTTTTCTAACAATCTATGTTTAACACTATGAGTTTGTTCTCATGTGCCTGGTTTCCTGAACTATGAATTCGGTTCCTTTTATTACCTCTTCCTTTGTTCTATATGTAATATAACACCTATTGTTAGCACTGTCAATATGTGAGTGCTAATTTTTTTGAAAAATTTTTTAACCTACGCCGTACATTTGAAATATCTCAAAGCGTTGATTCATCCCTTTTTTCTGTCATACACATATTGAAGTAAAATTCCTCCAATAATAAAAATCAATGCCACAACTGTCCGAATATGTATTTTTTCCTTAAGAAAAACAGCAGAAATAATCAATGATAGAAATGGCGTGAAATATGCAAGATTAGCAATCGCTGCCGTATTTTCAGTTCCATTTAGCGCCAGTGCCCAAAGAAGATATCCCACAGCATTTATTACCACTCCAATCCATAGAATTCCGATCCACTGTATTCCCTGAATTGGAATCCACTTTTCCACTGGTGCACCAAATACCAGTGCACAGACCGCTGTGGTCAGCCAGATTATCATCATGGCAATATTCTGATTACAGTCTGCTTTCTTATTTAAAACAGAAAACAATCCATAACATGCTGCTGCCACAATACAGCTGATCATCCCCAAAGATACATTTCCAGAAGAATGACTCCCACTATCCAGAGAAAGTATAACTATCCCCAAAAAAGAGCTGATCATAGCTATGATTTTCATTATTGTCAATTTTTCTTTTAAAATGATACATGAAAATATCACCAGCATAATAGGCCATAAATAGTTTAATATGCATGCTTCCTGAGAACTTAGCTGTGATAATCCATAATAATATAGTGCATTATAAAGGAATAATCCAATAAATCCCAATCCACTCATAGTTGCATATTCTTTTACTGAATAATTTTTCATCTGGTTGATTGTTCCACTTTTAATATTTACCATCAATAAAAATAAAAATGCAAAAAAACTGCTAATACACAGTGCTTCTAAATTTGGTATATCCAGTAACAGTTTCTTAGCCAATGCCGCCAAAGTTGACCAAATGCAAACTGTAATAATTGCATATGTATATTTTTTCCTCATTTGTCTTCCTCTCCAGATTCTTTTTGATTTTTTAATTCTAAAATAGAACAAAGCAGGCAAAGAAGTTATTTCAGGCTTCTTTGTCTGCTTTTTAATCAATATACTTTGAAAATTATATAATGTCAACAAATCAATTTACCATATGTCCTTTTTCAATGGCTGGTTCATTAATACAACAGAACCCATAACCAGTAAAATCCCTAAGAAATTCATTCCTCTAATCTGTTCCTGATATACCAGCATACCAAGTACTGCCGCCACAACTGTTTCCACTGATGCAATCACCGGAACTTTGCTACTCTCTCTAATTTTCTGTACACCCATATAATATAACAGATAACCGATCGCTGTAGGAATCAGTGCATAAAGAAAACCTATGATCCATACTTCTTTTTCAATATAAAATGACATATTCCATGGCTTCATAAAAACCGCCAGAAATACTGCTGCAAAAAAATAACTATATGTACTGACAACAAATGCATTTATTTTTGAACCGGCAATTCTTCCAATAATTGCTGTCAGAGAATAACAAAAACCAGCTGCAACACCAAATAGGATCCCTATCAGTGAAACAGCACCCGATGAAATATGTCCACTTGTTGCCGCAAGACTGCATCCGATTACATTAATCACTAATGCTGTCCTTTTAATCCATGTGATTTTTTCCGAAAATAGAACATAAGATACCAATGCAGTAAACACCGGTGCTACATTTAGTAATACTGCACTTATTGTTACTCCTGTCATAACAACAGCATAACTATAAAAAATATTATAAATTCCCTGACAGATCAATCCAAGCAGAGCACATGATAACAAATCTCTTTTGGGGATAATCAAAGACTTCCATCCAAATTTAAAAACAGTAATCACTAACAAAATCAAAAATGCAAAAAATATTCTTAAAAAACTGGTCAAAGCTGATGATGCTCCATTATGACTCATATCCGTTACAAATAAGCCAATGGTTCCCCATAATATACCTGCTAGAAAGACTTGCAGATATCCTTTCTTTTGTGTTGCGTCTTTCACGTTAATCTAAATCCTTTCTCATCTGCTTTGATAAGTGGATCAGTCGAAAAACCTGCTCACTGGTATTGATCATATTTCTTTTTGCATTAGAAGAATCCATTGCTTCTTCCAATGTTGAAATTTCTCTTAAAATCGGGAAGAATGCATCAATACCTGCCTGATTACACTCTATCGCATCTTCTGTGACTGCACCTGCAAAAGCAATGACTGGTTTGTTATATTTTTTTGCAATCCCGGCAACTCCAACAGGAGCCTTTCCCATAACTGTCTGACCATCCAAACGTCCTTCTCCGGTCACAATAACATCTGCATTTTTCACAAATTTTTCTAGTTTTGTTTCTTCAAGAACAATCTTTATTCCTGATTCCAATGTACCATTGGTAAAAGTTAAAAATGCAAATCCCAGTCCTCCTGCAGCTCCCGTTCCGGCATATCCAGGATCAGCCTTTGGATACTTTTTACATGCCAGACTGGCATAATCAGATAACCACCGATCCATCTTGGAAATCATATGCTGATCAGCACCCTTTTGCGGGCCGAAAACGGCACTACACCCATCTTTCCCACATAGTGGATTGGTTACATCACAGGCAATTCGAAATGTACAGTCTTTTAACTCTGGCACCACATGATCATCTGTAATCATCACCAGTTCTTTTAATCCTTTCGCACCAAAATCTACCTGATTACCATCCTTGTCAAGCATTCCATATCCCAATGCCTGCAGCATTCCAATACCACCGTCATTGGTAGCACTTCCTCCTATTCCGACAATAAAATGCCTGCATCCATTTTCAATGGCATCCAGAATCACTTCTCCTACTCCATATGTAGTAGTATTCAGCGGATTTCTTGCTTCTTCGGGTACTAATGTAATTCCTGATGCCCCTGCCATTTCAATAATGGCTGTTTTACTCTCCATAAGAATTCCATACTTACAATCAACCGGTGTCCCTAAAGGACCTGTTACATGAACTTCCCTTAGGACACCACCCATACCCTGGGTTAAAGCTTCCACTGTTCCTTCTCCGCCATCAGCCAGCGGACGAACGCTGATCTGAGCTTTTGGACAGACCTTTTTTATTCCTTCGGCAATAGCATGTCCTGCTTCCATAGAAGAAAGACTGCCTTTTAAAGAATCTATGGCAATGGTTACTTTCATATTTTCACTCCACTACATTAATACCAGGTTCACTATCTGCATCCTGCATATTTTAACACTTGCTCTATTGTTTCCACTGGTACAATTTCTATTTTCTCTTTTACTTCTTCTGCTACATCTTCCAGATCTTCCACATTTTTTACAGGAATCAGGACTTTTTCCATTCCTGCTCTGACTGCTGCCATTAATTTTTCTGGCAAACCACCAATCGGCATAACCATTCCCTGCAAAGAAATTTCACCTGTCATGGCAAGTTTAGGACTGACTGTTGTTCCTGTTACCAAAGATGACAATGCTGTTGTCAATGTAATTCCTGCTGATGGTCCATCTTTTGGCACTGCCCCGGCAGGCACATGAATATGCAGATCGTTTTCCTTAAACAATTGTGCTTTTTCCGGATACAGATATTTTACCAAAGTTACGGCAATCTGAACAGATTCTTTCATCACATCTCCCAATTGTCCCGTTACAATGGTTTTTCCTTCTCCCTTGGTAAACATGGTTTCAATAAATAAAATATCACCGCCTGCCTGTGTCCATGCCAGTCCTGTAACAATCCCCGGCTTTGGATTTTCCAGAACATGATCATGAGATATCGGCTTTTCATTTAAAAATTCCTTCAAACGTTTCGGACTGACTGTAACTGATTTCTGTTCTCCTTTTACCAGTTTTACCGCTGCCACACGGCAAAGGGTATCCAGTTGCTTCTTTAAACCACGCACTCCGGCTTCCATGGTGTAATCAGAAATAATTGTGTGAAATGCCTCATCTGTCACTTTCAGATTAGCAGCTTTGATTCCCATGGATCTCATTGCTTTTGGAAGCAGATGCTTTTTGGCAATCTGATATTTCTCAGATTCTGTATATCCCTGGAACTGAATCACTTCCATACGATTTAGCAACGGTTCCGGTATGGTATCCATTGAATTTGCTGTACAGATAAACAGTACATCTGATAAATCATATGGCACATTCATATAATGATCAGTAAATGTATTATTCTGTTCCGGATCCAGAACTTCCAGCAATGCACTGGAAGGATCTCCTCCATAATCTTTTACCATTTTATCTACTTCATCTAAAACCATAACCGGGTTGGAAACACCGCTTCTTTTGATTCCATCCATAATACGTCCCGGCATTGCACCTACATAAGTCCTCCTGTGTCCACGAATTTCCGCCTCATCGCGAATACCACCAAGACTGACTCTTACATATTCTCTTTTTAATGCCTTGGCAACACTTTGACCTATACTTGTCTTTCCTGTACCTGGTGCCCCTACAAATAATAAGATAGAACCGGATTGCTGCTTATTTAACGCCATTACTGCAATCTGCTGTATAATTCTTTCTTTCGCCTTTTTCAGACCATAATGTTCCCGGTTAAGAATCTCCTCTGCTTCCACAAGATTGATATCTGAAAAAGTTTCTTTCTCCCAGGATAATCCTGTTACAAAATCCAGATAATCATACAGCATACCATATTCATGACTATCTTTCCCTTCCTGTTTCATACGATTAAGAACTTTTTCAGCTTCATTTTTTGCAATCTCATTCATATGAGATTTTCTTATTTTCTGTTCAAATTTTCTAATATCCGATACATTTTCGGGATGCATTTCATCCAATTCATTCTGCAGAATCTCAATCTGTTTTTTGATGGCTTCCTCCCGATAAACCTTCTCATGGGCTTCCGTTTGTACTTTTTTAGCTTCTTCTCCTATTTTAGAGACCTCGATGAATTCATATAAAACCTGCTCCATCAATTCAAACCGTTGGGAAATCTTGTCTGCTGCAAGAATCTCGTATTTTTCTTCATTTGAAATATTCAGATGATTGGATAAATTGGCAATCATTTCTTCCATGGACTTCCATCGTACAACATAGTTTCTCACCATGATGCCCCATTGGAATCCATTAATATACTGCAAAACAGCAGATTTGACCTGTTCAAAACGTTCTTTCTGCTGCTGGGAATCAATATCTTCTATTATAATACGATCTGAAAATGTTGTTTTGATATCATCTTTATCCACTTCAACGCTATTAATATCTACACGACCGAGAGTTTTAATTCCGATATTACCATCTTTATCCAGGTTTTCAACAACACCTGTTACCCCGATAGGATAAAAATCTTCTGGTGTCATATCTTCCCTTTGTTTGTCTTCTTTTAGCATTAGAAACAGGATTTCATCGCCTTTCTCAGCATCTTGTCCCGCAATTTCCTTAAAATACTCTCCTTGAAAATAGAAGGTAACTTCTGGAACCACTACTAAATTATAAAAAGGTACCACTATCATCTTATATTCCCCCTTTACAAATATTTTTGTTAGCACTCTTCTTTATAGAGTGCTAATCCGTTTTTGAATAATTATAAACCTATTTTAAAATCTGTCAATACTATTTTAAAAAGGAGTGTTATCCAATAGATGTTTCATCTATTGGATAACACTCCTATAATGACATTTCGTAGAAACTATTTCTAAGATAATATGCGGTATTTCCTTTCCTATCTTAACAATCTGCCGGAAAAACAATGCCCATCTGTTTTCTTGCCTCGTCCATAACTTCCAGCTCCCACAGAGAATACTGATTATGTTCCCTGGCACTTCCTTTTTCCTGAATTAATCTTATAAACTCTTTTATTTCGTAATACATATTATTTTCTTTTTTGGAAATTTCGATTTCTTCCCAATGTCTGTCACGATAACGGATCCTAATCTTTTTAGTATCTGGAATTTCCTCAATAATCATAGAAGCTTCTTCTCCCTGAATTTGACTTGGAAGGATTGCATCTGTAATTTTTGCATACATTAATTCTGCCTGCATATCTTCATACATAGCTACAATCGTTCCAGCTGCCTCAGCTCCGTTATCTAATTTCAGGCAATGTGCAGAAATCTCTTTTGGCATTCCAAACAACTTAACCAATGGATGAACACAATAAACACCGATATCCATCAAAGCACCATTAGACAATTCCGGTTTAAAAGCATTCTCCACAATACCATTTTTATAATTGTCGTATCTTCTGGAGTATTGACAATACTGAAATGTAGCTCTGCGGATTTTTCCCAGTTTCTTTAAATTATCCTGAATTGCCTGGAAACCAGGGTCAAACGCTGAACGCATAGCTTCCAGTAAAATAACATGATTTTCTTTTGCCACCTCCAGCATCTGTTTCAATTCCTTCAAATTGGAGGCTATAGTCTTTTCACATAATACATGTTTCCCTGCATTCATCATCTGAATACTTTGTTTTGCATGGAAAGAATTAGGGCTTGCCACATATACTGCATCGATATTTTCTGCCTTAGCAAGATCATCTAAAGAATCGTAACAATCTTCAATTTCATATCGATCTGCATATTCCCTTGCTCTTTCCATAGTTCTGGAATAAACTGCCTGCACATGAAAATCATCACATTGTCTTCCTGCATCAATGAAACTATCCGTTACAAAATTTGTACCGATTACTGCAAAATTTACCATCATTTCACCCTTCTTCCGTCTCATTTCATTTTCGTATCCTACTTCTATTAACAGTTTTCCATTGTCTTCCCTTTACCAACCAGATTTTCAAAGTCTGCTGTGAAAGCATCGATTGCAGAATCTACACATGCATTTTTTAATAATCCTTCGATGATATCTGCTGCAACCGTTGCTGCACCTACACCATATTCTGCCAGTTCCAGCACCTGCTGTGTATTTTTGAAACTTGCAGCTAATACTTCTGTGTGAAGATTATTTTTTCTATAGATATCGTGGATCTTCTTTGCTGTTGCCACACCGTCTGCTCCCAGATTATCAATACGGTTAACATATGGTGCTGCATAATCTGCACCTGCTTTTCCTGCCAGAAATGCCTGCTGTGCTGTATAAATTGCAGTTGCAGTTACATTTACACCTTCTGCTTTTAAAGCTTTCATGGCTTTTAATCCTTCACGGGTTGTAGGAATTTTTATATATGTATTAGTCCCTAATTTTTCTCTGATTTTTGCTGCTTCTGCAACCATTCCTTCTGCTTTTTTTGAAATTACCTGCACATGCAGTTCTGCATCTGCCCCAATGATTTCACGAATTTCAGATAATACATCATATGGATTTCTTCCGCTTTTTGCCAAGATTGATGGATTTGTTGTAACACCATCTACTGGAAAATATTCATAAAGGGCCTTGATTGCTTCTACATTTGCATCATCGATAATTAATTTCATTCTTGTTCCTCCTGGTTATTTTCTTCGTTTTATTTCTTTTTATTATTTTATATTATTATTTATTATTATTCAATAGCTTCAATTATTTATTTTGCATTTATCCTTATGATTCAATAATAATATTTTTTACACCTACTTCTTTTGCCCATTGACCAAATTGCTGCATCTGTTCCTTAGAGTACATTTTTGGATTTTCCTTAAAGCAGTATTCTTTATCGACAAGATGATATTTGGCTTCTGCAAGGGGATTATAATTTAAAATCTCATAAGAAACATCTGAATAAATATTGCTGATAAATTCTGCAATTCCCTGAATATTTTCCTTACTCGTGGTAATTCCCGGAATCATTGGTGTCCGGATAATCACATGCTCCCTGATTTCTGAAGACAGCAGTATTTCCATGTTCTTTTTAATGATTTCATTGGACACACCAACATATTTTTTGTGTGCTTCCTCATCAATTAACTTGAGATCAGAAAACGCCATACTAAGATATGGAATCAATTCTTTCACCACTTCTGGTTTCGCATAAAGTGAAGTCTCAATTGCTGTATGTATATCCTCTTCCTGGCATTTCTTTAATAATTCCACTGCAAATTGCCATTGCATTAGAGGTTCCCCTCCAGACAAGGTTACTCCGCCGCCATGGCGGAAAAATACTTTGTCTTTGCGGATTTCTTCCATTACTTCATCTAAAGATAATATCTGTGAATCCATCTCCAAGGCTCCTGTTGGACATTGGTAGATTAACTGGTTCCAATCCTCATCTGCCTGGATATTCAACTGAATTTTTCCGTCACAAGTTCTGCATCCTCCATCTTTGCTCTGGGCAACACAGGTACAGCAGTGAATGCAGCGATTTTCAAAATAAATCGGCCGTCTCTTTGCAGAAATTCCTTCCGGATTCTGGCACCAGACACAGGATAATGGACATCCCTTGAAAAACACAGTGGTCCGAATACCATCTCCATCGTGTGTGGAAAATCTCCTGATATCAAATATCGTTCCTTCCATTTTAAATATCTCCATAGCTTGTTCTTGCAATGATTTCATCCTGCAGGTCTCCTGCAAGCTCTGTAAAATATGCTGTATATCCTGCTACACGAACAGTTAGGCTGCGATATTGTTCCGGATTTTTCTTTGCTGCAATTAAGTCTTCTCTTCTTACTACATTAAACTGAATATGTGGAATTTCCAGGTCTACAAAACTTCGTAAGAAGTTTGCAAACTTCTGTACACCTGTTTCTGTATCGAAAAATTCCGGAAGGAATTTCATATTTAAAAGTCCGCCATTGGTGGTACAGTTTTTGTCCAGTTTTGATACAGATTTTAACACTGCAGTCGGTCCCTTTATATCTCTTCCATATACCGGTGACATACCACCATCAGCCAGTGGTTCCATGGCATAACGTCCATCTGGTGTTGCCCCTACATTCTGCCCCATTGGTACATGGGCTGACACGGTATACATACCTGTGTGATACGGACCACCACGGTAATTTTTATATGTGCGCAGACGATTTTTAAAATAATCCGCCCATTTTGTTCCAAGACTATCTACCCAGTCATTATCATTTCCGTATTTCGGCACCTTATGAAGCATTGTAGCTCTCATTAATTCAAAACCTTCAAAATTCTTTTTCAGTGCCTCTAATACTTCTTCTCTGGAAAATCTCTTTTCTTCATATACTAATTGCTTAATAGCTGCAAGACTATCTGCCAGATTGGCTATCTGAATCATCTGAATTCCAGATAGGTTATATTTTGCTCCACCTGCAGTTACATCTACCCCATTTTCCATACAATTGGAAATGGTGGCTGACAGAAACGGCGATGGCAGTAGATCAATATGTGCTTTTTCTACTTCTTCACATGCAAGGATCATCTTATCCATAAAATAATCAATCTGCTTTTGAAGAGCATGTTCCAGATCCTCATAGGCCTCATATTCCGGAAGACTTCCGTAATCTGGTGCAATCTGTTTCCCTGTTAAAAGACATTTTCCACCGGTAAGTGTTACCTCTAAAGCTTTATTTAAGTTAAACATTGCAGAATCACTCCATCCCAGGTTATTTCCCTGTGTGGTAAGTTCCACGCAGCCTACAATGGCATAGTCCAGTGCATCCTTTTCCTCAATCCCCAATTCCATCATAGACGGGATAACCGCCTTATCATTAAAAAACTGCGGCATACCACTTCCCAGGGCAACCGTATGGACTGCTTCTTTTAACAGTTCTTCTCCTGTACCTTCGTGAAGCCTGACAGACAGATTTGGCTGAGGTAATCCGATATGCTTCTGTGCTTCCAAAAATAAAAATGACAGATCATTGACATAATCATTTCCATTTTCATCCTGTCCACCTACTGCAATATTAAATCCAATAGGGAATCCTGCAAAATACTTTGCTCCTCCGGAATTTCTCATATATACGATTTCATTAAACTTTAACCACAGACATTCGATGATCTCCAACGCTTGCTGTTTGTTCAGCCGCCCTTCTTTTATATCTTTTTCATAATAAGCGATCAAATGTCGGTCCAAACGCCCCGGTGAAAATGATGATGCATTAGACTCCATTTGCAAAATCACAAATAAAAACCAGATTGCCTGTACCGCTTCATGAAATGTTTCTGCCGGTCTTTCACTTAAATTCTTACAGTTGTTAGCTACTATCAGCATTTCTTCTTTTTTCTTCTCGTCCTCCTCTTTGTCAGCCATATCTACAAGAAGATCATAATAGCGAACCATAAAATTGGATGCACCTTCCATTACAAGTGCTACTGCTTTATAAAATAATTTCTGAGATTCTTCTGTAACTGTATTAAGCTTTTCTTCTGCCAGTCTTCTGTACCCTGTTGGTCCAAACTGCAGCCACTCTACACAGTTTGGGCAAATATGTCCCTGGGCATGATCCTTTTGATTAATCTTTACTACTTTCCCAATTTCATTAATCTCTTTTCCATATCTCTGATTTAAAACATCTTCCAGAGATTTTCCTTCCCAATAAGGCTTGATCACTTTGCGAAAAGTCGTAATATCTTCTTCATGTACATTGAATTTATCCTGCGGTCTCATTGGAAGTGTTTCAAACTCTTTATCAACCCATGTGCTTCCACTTTCCGGAAAAACAACACCATAACGTACTCCTGCTGTACGATTACCAACAATTAATTCTTCCGGTTCTGCCTTAATTTTGATTTGTTCCAAAGCTGCCTTCAATGCCAATGCTCTCTGAATAATTCTTGGTTTATCCTCATTTGCTTTATATACATCCGTAATGATCAGTGCCTGCTCAATGGATGCATATCTTGGCTCTGACAACATTTTATCTTTTAAATATCTTACTCGATCTGTTTCATATACTTCGCTCAACTTTATCTCCTTTCATAATTATTATTTATTCTTGTTTTTTATTATTCTATATAGTTTTCTTCTTGCTGTCAATTGCTTTTGTTTATTTTGTATTATTTTTTAATAATAAAAAACAAAGCAGACAAGTCTGCTTTGCATGCTGATGTACAACAGTTTTAACTGTTTTCCTATAATGTAAAAAATCCCGCATCATCTGCGGGATTCCTATTTTAATGAAAAGAGAGGATTAAAATATATATGAAAAACTATGTCTTTATTATACTTGATTCCTTGATGGATTCAATTTTCTCCATATAAAATTTTATAAATAAAATATAAACAAACATAAGAATTCTATAAAAGGTATTGATTCCTCTCATTATGCCCAGTTAAAAGAATCTTTTCCGGCACCAAGTTCAAAATGATACTTAGCAATACCAAGATCTATTTTTGAGTAAAGTCCTATTCCTGCTTTTGCTAACACCTGATCTCCTTTTAGATTAAATGAAAACTTCTGCTGATTTATCGCTGTTGGTGCAAGCAGTGCTGCTTCTATACCTCTTTGAAACCAATCCGGTACCTGATCATCCACTTTCATAACAGCACTAGCCGGTTTTGATTTATGAGGCACTCCCTGATTTTCGCCATATCCAAGAGCTATTACAATACAGAGTTTTTCTCCACTATCAATGACAAATGCACTTTTTATCTTACTATAAGTCAGAGCTACCCAACAGGTATTTAGTCCTAATTGCTGTGCAGCCAAAACAAGCCTTTCTCCATAATAACCACATTTCTCCTCCAGATCATCTGTTTTTTTCCCGACCAATGCAAAATAATTTGTAACACCACTAAATTTTCCATAATGGGCCATAAAACCATTAAATGCTTTTGGTTCATTGGTAACAAGCTGAATGTGCAGACCACTTTCCCTGTTGCAGGCTTTAACTTCTTTCTTCAGCGCAAAAATAACCTCTGGTTCCAAAGGTTTGCTTTTATATTGTCGTACACTATGACGATTCTTCATTGCTTCTAATAAATCCATTTTTTCTTTACCTCCACAACTCTTTTCTTTCCAAATAAGGGGCAAAGCCAGCAATGACTTTGCCCCTCGTAACCCATTCATCAAATCGCACATTCTTTGTAAATTTTACAAAAGCTTTGAAACGATTTTGCGGTAGAGAATATATTTATTACGCTATAGTATCTTCTAATTAAAAAATGTCGATACTTCCCCTAGTTTCTCCATTAATTGTATAATAAGCTTTTCCTTCTTCCGGTTTTACATATATATCCAATTCTTTTAAATCTTTGACTTTGTTTCCTTCTTCTTTCCATATTTCCTTGATTTTTGTTATAATCTCTTTTTCTTCAAATTCATTTCCCTGATACTGTACAAAAAAACGTGATTTCATATTTTCTTCTTCTACCTTTCCTATCTCTTTTATTTTAATCACTTTCTGTAATGCCTTATTTTTCTTTTTTGTGATTCTTCGATTAGCCATATTCCCTCCCACATGATATTTATGTCACAATGCATACTACCATATAAAGAGCCAGTTAGTCAAACAATTATACAAAAGACGAAACCATGTGAAAATAACACAAAAAATTAAAAAAATAAAGCGAGAATTAAAAAAACATATTAAAATAAAAAAATAACTTAAAACAAATTAAAAAAATAAACTCATAATTCAGATAGCTTGACATTAAAAAAAGTTAAGCATATCATTGTTTCATCACAAACCAATCAGACAAAGCAAAGAAGCTTTACAGAGCATAGAAAATGCTGTGTAAGGCTTTTTTTGTTTTGGAAAAGTATGAAAAGGAGATGAAGAAATTGCAAAAAGCACAGAAAATGATACGGAAATCAGTATCATTTGCTCTTGCTGTGATACTTACTTTTGTAATGTCAGTGACCACAGTACTTGCAGATACAGATTATTCCAGACTAGAACGATTAACGCAGCCATCTTACCAATATACTTTTGTGAAAGATGAACTAGCAGTTGTTAATTTCCAACCCAAATGGGGTGACAAAAAGACAAATGTAAACAGTATGATTGAGTATATCGAGGAAGCACATAAAAAAGGAACAAAGATTATACTTTTCCCAGAAATGTGTGTAACTGGATATGCATCATCCAGTTACGAAGAATCTGAAATTTATCAGATGCCAATCAAAAATGCAGAGGATTTAGATGGTCCAACCCAGAAAACCATTGCAGCATTATCAGACAAATATGACATGTGGGTCATCTATGGTGGTACTCAGAAAGTATATAATGATAACAAAACCGTAGATACCAAGCATGCCTACAATTCAGCATTCGCCTGCTCACCAGAAGGAAAAGTAACTGCTTATCAGAAAATCACTCCTGTAGAAGGAGCCTGGTGTAAAGCAGGTACAACACCTGTCCTTTTAGATGCAGGAAAATATGGAAAGATTGGTTTAAGCATTTGTTATGATACCTATGCTACGCCTGAACTTGGAAGATATTATGCAGCCAAAGGTGCCAATATTTTATTAAATCCAACAGCAACCTCCAGAAGCTATCGATCTGATAATGATAAGGGATGGGAATGGTATTATAAAAACCGTCTGGAAAGTGGTGCATCTAGAGAAGGTTATACTATCTTAAGTTCCAATCTTGTTGGAAAAGATGGGCCAAATGAAAATTATAACTTCCCTGGTGGAAGTATTATTTTGAAAGCAGTCTTCAATGGACCAACCTACTATGCCGGAACTACTGATACAGAAGTAAAAGCAAATGAGAAAGCAGATATTGTAACAGGAAAAGAAGGGCTGCTAACCAACATGGAAAAAATCACCTGTGTAACCGGCTCCACCTGCTCTAACAAAGACTTTAATCCGGAAATGTATGCTACACTGTACAAACGACTGGCAACAAAGAAAGCCAATGGAGCTTCTTTATCTTACTCCTCAAAAGTAACTGATGGTCCAAAAGCTGCAGTTGTCAATATGGCAGGTGTATGGGGTGATAAAGAAACTAATATTAATAATATGAAAAAATATGTGGAAGAAGCAGCTGCACAGGATGTAGATATCCTAGTATTCCCAGAGACTGTATTAACAGGTTATGAATATCAGAAGCCAAAAGACGGAGAAGACGCCATGCAAGTGAAACTTGCGGAACTGATTCCAGGTCCAACCACCAAGAAATTCTCTGAATTGGCACAAAAATATGATATGTATATTATTTTTGGAATGACAGAAAAAGACAAGAGTGGACCAATTTATGAAAATGAAGTTGAAAAAGTATACAACTCTGCTGCAATCTGTATGCCAAATGGAACTATTGATTCTTATCGTAAGATTCATCGTGCAGGAGCAGAAGATCAATGGTCAGTACCTGGAGAAAATCCGAAGATGTTTGAAACAAAATGGGGTAAAGTTGGTATCGACATCTGTCGTGACGGTCACTTCTATCCTGAATTAGGAAGATACTACGCTGCGATGGGTTGTACTTTATTCATTCATCCAACAGCAACCACAGGAAACCCTTGGTACCGTGAAACAAGAATCGGTTCTTATACCGATCGTGATGGAATGGCTGCAATTACATGTAACCTTCTTGGACCAGATGGAACCTTACAATCTGATGGAACCTATTCTGGTGGAATTTTTAATAGTACCAGTTTGATCATTACCAAACAGCAGCATGGATTTAATACAGAAACCGGATCTGCCATTGATTTAAATGGTACTGGATCTGAATCTGAAGGATATGAAGAACGCAAAACCAGTCCAGAAGGATTAGAAGTTGCAACAATGAATTTAAATGGATGTGGATTTAGAATCAGCAACTTTAACCCAGATCTGTTTTCCAGAATGTATGACGATTTGGCAAAAGATTACCGTGCAGGCTACACCAGTCTCTACAGTGAATCCATCAATCAGCCAGAAACCATTGATTTGTCTGAAAATAAAACTGTAAATACGGTAACTGTAACCTTTAAAGGAACTTCCGAAAAAACTGTAAAAGTCATGAAAAATGTAAAAACAGGAACAAAATTGCCTGCATGGAGCAAAGCTCAGTACAAGGCGGCTG
Organism: Anaerostipes faecalis; assembly: GCF_018982945.1. Classification (GTDB taxonomy): domain Bacteria; phylum Bacillota; class Clostridia; order Lachnospirales; family Lachnospiraceae; genus Anaerostipes; species Anaerostipes faecalis. The sequence continues at coordinate 93,775 of NZ_JABRXE010000005.1, forward strand.
GTAAGAAAGGTTACATCTTTGCAGGATGGACATATAATGGCAAAGTCATCACAACCGTCCCATCTGTGAAAGAAAAAGTTACTTTAACTGCTAAATTTGTAAAACTTTCTGTAGGACAGGCAAAATCACTTTCCGTAAAAGGGAAATCCGGAAAAGGCGTTGGATTTGTAGCCACCTCACAAAAATATACAAAAACTGATGGATCCAGACGTGGATTTACATACCGCTATGCCACAAACTCAAAAATGAAAAATGCTAAAACAAATACAACCGGTATTGCAAAGAATGTATATACCAAGACCGGATTAAAGAAAGGAAACAAATATTACATACAAGTTCGCTATTACTACTATGATTCCACAAACCAAAGAGTTTATGGAGCATATTCCAAAGCGAAATTGGTAAAGGCATATTAAGAAAAATGTTTCTGATTGAAAGTGCCCACTAAAAAAACTTTAGTGGGCACTTCTTTTCTATACTTATTTTTCATTAACTGCAATCCAGATTTCGCAGGTATAATTTGGATCGCTGACCTTATCAGAAGGATATACTTCAAGTTCAATCCCCTGACCATACTCATACTTATCACTCTGTGGAAAGAATTCTGAAACAATCTTCCGATAAGTTTCCACAAAAGCATCTGGCATTTTCCCTTTGCAGGTGAACACAACATAAGTATATGCCGGAATTTCTATAATCTCCAGGCTATCCTGATCCACCGGGCTGCCGTCATACTCTACACCAATACCATACGGAAACTTTGAAGCTTGCATTTCGGCAGAAAAGCATATGCCAAGCAAACCTTTCAGTTTAGGTTTTTTAGGAAAATAACTGATAATCTGCTGTGTAGATCCATCCGCTGCACATTCTCCCCAAAATGCAGAAATATCTGCTGTTGCCGCTGCATTTGCAGGTTTTCCTACTGTCTTACGTTTGCAGATAACCTGAAAAGCATCCAATTTCTCAATTCTATAGTCCATCGTACTACCTCCTGTTAAAATAAGTTTTACAGACAGTCTGGAAAAAGACTTGATATTACCTCCATGCCTTGCTTCTGTAGGCGTAATTCCGTGGAAACGGGCAAAAGCTCTGGTAAAACTTTCTGGCGTGTCATAACCATATTTCAAGGCAATGTCTATAACCCTATCATCTGTTTGAATCAGGTCTTCTGCTGCCAGAGAAAGACGCCGCATACGGATATAATCTCCCAACGTAAATCCACACAGAATACTGAATACCCTTTGAAAATGAAATGATGACGAATAGGCCTCTTTCGCCACAATCTCATAGTCTATTTCTTCTGTTAAGTGAGCTTCCGTATAATCAATCGCTCTTTGAATCCCTGCTATCCATTCCATATTCTTTTCCTCCTGTTCTGTGACTACATTTTATCAAGAAACAAATCCAGTCTCCCGACATTTTATGCTGTGTAGTGTTAATTGGAGAAAGAGCACATTCATGTTACTTTAGCAGGGATGCTTATGCCAATATGATAAACGATAATCCATATACTGATAACAAGGAACTTCTGATTATACCTGACATGGTTCACACAGACTTATATGATGGCGGTGGAAAGGATGCAATTCCGTTTGATAAGCTTGAAGATTTCTTTAAAGTAAATCTGAAATAGGGACGATATCACAGGTTGTAAAAACCAAAGATATATAAAAGTATGAAAATAAAACCCTCTGGATTACCATAATCGATATCCCGGAGGGTTATTTCTACTTTTCAGGGTTCAAAACATCTCACCTATTAAAACAGAACTCTTCACATTTTTTCATTTCGTACTAGTTTAATGATTTGGCTTTTCTTGACATCAAACACACCGTCTCAACATGGCTCGGTTCTCCAACGAGTAACGCATTTCATACCTACTGTACAAGGGAATGGTGGAACACCTATTTTCGCCTTAAAATGGGTATGTCGAACCGATACGAGTGTTGAATAGCCTTATTGCTCGTATAGGCAAATAAGGTAAATCTATGCTACCTAAATTTCAAGTTTCCTGTCTAACCGCATCAGCTCGACAAACTATAATTTTCTGTTCTCTAATAATATTTTTCCATCAAGATTAAAGGAATTTTTCAAAAGCAATGTCAGCTCTCTCAAATGGAAATTTTTCTTTATCGGCTGGTATTTCTGCGAAACCATTTTTCAAGCATGAACTCATTTTCTATTTGATACAATGATAATTCTGCAAATCCCTTTATATCTCTTATTATTTTTTCATAATACGCATCGCATTCAAGACAGCTATAATTGCAACTCCAACATCACCGAATACCGCTTCCCACATGCCAGCAATACCAAACGCACCCAGCACTAAGAAAACGCCCTTGATAGCAAGTGCAATTACAATATTCTGACTTACAATACGCTTTGTTGCTTTTGCCACCTCAATGGCTTCCACGAGTTTTGATGGTTCGTCTGTCATCAGAACCACATCCGCTGCCTCAATCGCAGCGTCTGAACCCAGACCGCCCATTGCAATACCTACATCTGCACGTGCAAGAACAGGTGCATCATTGATACCATCTCCGATGAAAGCCAGCTTGCTCCCCTGACGTTTTTTGCTATCAAGTAATTCTAGCTTTTCTACTTTTTGGTCTGGCAGAAGCTGTGCGTAATATTCATCCAGTTTTAATTCTTCGGCTATCGCCTTACCAATTCTTTCATCATCTCCTGTCAGCATTACCGTCTTTTCTACACCAATACGTTTCAAATCGGCGATTGCTTTTTTACTATCTGCCTTTACTTCATCTGAAATCAAAATACAGCCCGCATATTGACCATCTACAGCAACATAAACCTTTGTACCGACTTTCTCGCATAAATCATACGTTATCTTTTCTTTATCCATCAGTTTTGTATTTCCGGCAAGAACTTTTTTACCTTTGACTTCTACACTGATACCATGTCCAGAAATCTCTTTATAGTTAGTAACAGCATTCTGTTCAATATCTTTTCCATAAGCGGACAAAATTGATTTTGCAATTGGATGATTTGAGAAACTCTCTGCATTTGCAGCATATTCCAATACCTGCTCTTCCGTAAAACCATTCTCTGGCAAAATAGCGGTTACATTAAATACCCCTTTTGTAAGTGTTCCTGTTTTGTCAAAAACAACGACACTAACACTGTTAAGTGCTTCCAGATAGTTGCTTCCTTTTACAAGCACTCCATGTTTAGAAGCTGCACCGATTCCGCCAAAGAAAGTCAATGGTATAGAAATGACCAATGCACATGGGCAAGAAATAACAAGGAATACAAAGCCTCTGCGAATCCATTCGATCCATTCCCCACCAAATACCAATGGAGGAACAATGGCAAGAATTGCTGCCAAAATTACAACAACCGGAGTATAGTAACGTGCAAACGTTGTAATAAAGTTTTCCGTTGGTGCTTTACGGCTTGAAGCATTTTCTACCAAATCAATTATCTTAGAAACTGTAGATTCACCAAAACCTTTGGTTACCTGAATTGTCAGAACACCACTCTGATTGATGCAGCCTGAAAGAGCCTCCTCGCCTTTTTTAATATTTCTTGGAACAGATTCACCAGTCAGGGCTTTTGTATCAAGCATTGATTCGCCGTCAAGAACAATTCCATCTAATGGGATTTTTTCACCAGGCTTTACTACGATTACTTCTCCTACTGCAACTGTCTCAGGTGCCACAGTAAATAATTCTCCATCTCTACTTACCGTTGCTGAATCCGGACGAATATCCATCAAGTCGGCAATGGATTTTCTGGAACGCTTAACTGCCATATCCTGAAAATACTCTCCAACCTGATAGAACAGCATAACTGCAACTGCTTCCGGGTATTCACCGATAACAAAAGCTCCAACGGTAGACAGGCTCATCAAAAAGTTTTCATCAAACACTCGGCCTTTGGATATATTCTTAACTGCACGCATCACCACATCGCCACCAAGAATAATATAAGCCACAATGAGAAATGCCAGTTCTACTGTCAACGATACATCGGTAAACGCAGACAGTCCCATACCGATTGCATAAATGGCTGCTCCGGCAACCAGACGAATGGTCATTTTCCTGCTTTCATTCTCATCATCATTTACATTATTTGTTTTTGTCTTGCTTATAGATTCTACAATATATTCTGATACCTCTACTTCTGGTTCATGACTATGAACAATCGTTTTAATCTGTTTTTCGATTGTTGCATCTACTGAAGCATCTATGCTGATTGTTAATGTCTGCTTCATCAAATTCATCACAGAAGAGTTCACTCCATCCAGTTCGCCTACTTCTTTTTCAATCTTTGCGGAACAATTCGGACAATCAAGGCCTTTCAATAAATATTGTTTCTTTATTGATTCAGATGTTTTATCCACAACTTTTACATCCGGTTCATGACTGTGTACTATAGTTTCAATCTTTTTTTCTATTGTATCTGCAATTGCAGGGTCAAACTCAATCGTCAATGTTTGTTTCATTAAATTAACAATAGAAGAGTGAATGCCTGCCAGCTCGCCAACCTCTTTTTCGATTTTTGCAGAACAGTTTGGGCAATCAAGGCCCTTCAATAAAAATATTTTTTTCATATAAAAGCCTCCTTTTTATTTCGTAGTTGTTCAATCGTTCAACTATAAGAGTAAAAAATGACGAAATAAATTCATCATTCATGTATATGTTCAAAGCCCATATCTATCATTTCTTTTACATGATCATCTGCCAAAGAATAGTAAATAATCTGAGCTTCACGTCGGAATTTGACAAGGTTAGCAAGTTTTAATGCTTTTAATTGATGGGAAATAGCTGACTTCGTCACGCCGAGTAATACCGCCAAATCACAGACACACATTTCATTCTGTTCCAATGCATGTAAAATCTGAATTCTGGTACTGTCTCCAAACAGCTTAAACAAGGATGCCAGCTGTACATAATCTTCTTTAGGCTGCATTTTATTTCGGGTATCATTAACTAAATCTTCATGAATCACATCACAATCGCATGTCAGTTTGTTTGCCATATCGAATCCCTCCTTTGTTTGATTAGTTGAGCAATCTTTCAACTAATCAAATTATATGTCATTGTTTACGTCTTGTCAATAGGTTACTTTCTTAAAATGCATTCCATCTTTTTCCCTTTTGCTAATTCATCAATCAGTTTATCTAAATACCTTATTTCCTGCATAAGTGGTTCTTTTATCTCTTCAACTTTCACACCGCAGACAGATCCTTTAATCAATTTTCTTTTAGAATTCATTGCAGGTGCATTCTTAAAGAAGCTCTCATAACTTACTGCTGATTCAAAAGCATTTTTTATCTCTTCTGTGCTGTATCCTGTAAGCCACTGTATAATTTCATTTACTTCATCTTCGGCACGTCCTTTTTTAACTGCTTTATTTACTAAAAGAGGATATATTTTCGCAAAGCTCATTGCATAAATCTTTTCGTTTCCCATTCTCGGCTCCTGTTATTGTAAACCATAATTCTCATTGTTATCTTTCATAATGTAAATTTAATCTTATACTTCCTTAATCGTTACAGTAATTGTATCGCCTGCATATTTTCCCATTTTTTCCTGAATATCTTTACGCACACCAATGATATAACAGATTGAACCATCCGTATTTTTTACTCCCATATTCACAATACTTCCACTATAAGGAATGTCATCAAATGTAGCCTGAACCTTTACTCTTCCCTTTCCAAATTCTTTTCTAACATCATAGGGGAATCTGACAAACGCTCCATGCCTATCCGGTACGGGTTCAATCACTGCTTCATACTTGTATATTTTATCGTTCATACTTGTGCACCTTTCTTTTTACAACTTCAAATCTTTAAACGCTTTCAGACTCACCAGAAGCATATCTTGAATAGCCATTTCTATTGACCCTTTCGCACTTGGAAATTAAAATTTGTTATCGTTCACTAAATCGGAAATATCTCTCCGAATATTACTTTCATTCTTTCAACCTTGGTATTGATTCAGCCCATTTGCTTTTCATAGAATACGCTCTAGTCATCTCTTCCGATTTCAGTATAGCCACACTTTCTATAAAACCGGTTTGTACGTTCGTTCCAAGTCGGGGTATCCAACTTTATTGTTTTAGAAGCGAATAAGCCCTCAATTTCTGTCATAAGCTTCATCCCGTATCCCTGACGAAAATATCCGGGATCAATAAATATTCTTCCGATGAATAATTCCTCTTCCACAAACAGAACAGCACCGCCCACAATTATTCCATCACCATTTAAAAAAGTATACAGGTGATCCTGCTCCATCATCTCTCTATGCCAGTTTTCCGAATCATAATCCGGCGGTCCGCCTGCTTCTTTTCCGCCAACTTCTATATCAGAATCAAATGCCTTGATGGAAATTGCTGTAAGTTCTTTAATATCGTTTATCGTACTCTTGCGTAAAAACATCATGAATCCTCCATGCGAATTATAAATTCAAATTTGTTTAATTCCGAAAATTGGAATTTTATCTCTCTATCATAAGTTCAGATATGTAATCGGATTCTAATTCAATTACTCGTTTTTATCTGCTCTCCGTCTGGGAAGATAAACGACTGTTCAAAGATTACACCCATGACATCAGCAATCTGTTTCAATTCTTCCAGGCTCACAGTATCTCGTTTCAGTTTCTTACCAAAGTTCTGTGGTGTCTGACCTATCCGTCTGGCAAGTTCTGAAAGACTTATATTCTTTTTATTACATAATTCTTTAATCATATCGGATGTCTTCATCGTTATCCTCCATGTCTAAAACGCACCTCACTTATCACATTATAAACCATTTGGTTGATAAATTCAATCCAGACACGGTTTCACTCTGTAAATTTTCTATGAACGAAAAAACACCCTGCATTAGCGGGGTGTTCGTAAGACAGTTAAATAGGCAAAAGGCGTGACGAAAGTGATCACGCCTTTTTTCATGTAAGGATAGCCGCATAGCGGCGCAAGGGATGGATCCCCTTGTACGGAACGCAGTGACGCACCCCAGATATTCAGGGGGCCGAGCTGTTCGGTCTCGCAGAGCGCACATACGGGTTTAACCCGTATAGAAGTGCGCCCTTAGTATCAGTTCGACAAATCTTAATTTGACTTACTTCTTCACTCTTTTTGATAAATGAAGTTCATTATCATCTACATATCCAAGTTTATTATATACAGTTTGTGCAACAAGATTTTCTTGTCCTGTTAGAAGTTCATATTTGTCAAGTGGATAATTCTTACTGCAATAAGCCTCTGCAAAAGTAATCATCTCACTCGCTAAGCCTCTTTTTCTGTATGCTGGTTTAACATACACTTCTGTAATTTCAGGCATATATTCATCATAGCAGAACGATTTTTTAAGCTGAACACAAACAAATCCAACTAACATATCATCTTCATCAGCAACGATAACAACTTCCTGTTTATTATTCATAAGGGAATTTCTAATATTGTCTATGCTTGTATCGCCCTCACCATTAAATTCGTTGTTTAAGATGTTTAATTGCTCCGCATCATTTACAGTTGCTATTCTTACCATTACAACCTCCATAAATTATTATCTATTCGACCTATTCAAGTTTATCGGTCTGTTTAATCATATCATACGGCTTCAATTTATACAAGAACAGTCCCGGCAGACATTACTGCCGGGACTGAAACTGTTTTACGAATGCTCCCGATTGCTGCAAGGTGTTGATGTAATAGTTCCTATTCAATTATCTTTTGAGTTCAACAGTCATGCCGGATTTGAATTCGAAGATTAATTTATCATCATAAACTGTGATTTTTTCAATAAGCCTTCTGACCAGTTGCTCATCATATTCTGTGATTCTGCTTGTTTGTGTTTGAAGAAAATGTCGCATTTCATTAATTCGTTTTCTGAGCATTTCCTGTTCAGCATCCTTTGTTACAACTGCTGCTTTCTTTTCCCTCAAGGCATCTATTTCCTTTGCTATAACATCATACTCGGCATTTTTATTTACGCACATCACAAGCTTTTCCTGCAATTCCGCCATTCTTTGGTCTATATACTCAAGTGTTGCCGTAGAATCACCATTCAGCACATCTTCGATATTATGCTGTAGCTGTGCCAAAAATTCTTCTCTTCCTCCAAGAGTCTTATTGATGGCTCTCATGACTGCCTTTTGAATTTCAGATTCACTGATTGCCTCAGCATCACAGCCTTTTTTCGGTCCCTTCTCAATTCGGCTGGCACATCTCCATTTGTTATAAGATGCACCCCTGGCTTTCCACGCAACTCTTCTGAAAAGATCCCCACATTTACCACAGTATATGATGCTCGATAATGCATATTTGCTGCTGTAGACCCTTTTCCTCTTCCCGTTTTCCGTTCTTAAATGAGCTCTTCTTTGCAGTTCTTCCTGGACCTGCATGAACAACTGTCTTGGAATGATTGCTTCATGGTTATTTTCAACATAGTACTGAGGAACAATTCCATTATTAGCAACTCTCTTCTTTGTAAGAACGTCAACCGTATAGGTCTTCTGTAAAAGAGCATCTCCCATATACTTTTCATTAGTAAGGATTTTTCTGATGCCATCACTTCGCCATTTCATATTTCCGGTTGCGGTTGGAATACCATCTGCCATAAGTCCGTCTGCTATATTTTTAAGGCTTGCGCCTTGAAGGTACTCTCGGAATATTCTTCTTACCACCACAGCCTGATCTTCATCAATGATGAGATGTCCATTCTCGTCTTTTGTGTATCCCAAGAACCAATTATGGTTAATCTGAACCTCCCCGTTCTGATATCTGAATTGAAGTCCCATCTTTACATTCTTGGAAAGCGACTCAGATTCCTGCTGTGCAAGTGATGCCATAATAGTAAGAAGTACCTCGCCTTTAGCATCTAAAGTATTGATATTTTCCTTTTCAAAAAATACTGGCACGTTCTTTTCCTTCAGCTGTCTGATGTACTTAAGGCAATCTAGGGTATTTCTTGCAAATCGGCTGATTGACTTTGTGATAATCATATCAATCTTGCCTGCCATCGTATCTTCAATCATTCGATTGAACTCTTCTCGCTTTTTAGTGTTTGTACCGCTGATACCGTCATCAGCATAGATTCCAGCAAATTCCCATTCAGGATTCTTTCTAATGAATTCTGTGTAATGCTCAACCTGTGCATCGTAGCTTGTAGCCTGTTCTTCGCTGTCAGTACTTACTCTACAGTACGCTGCGACCTTTAGCTTTGGCTTATCTTCTGCGGTTACCGTATTACCTACACGTTTTTTTGCCGGAATAACTGTTATGTTCTTTGCTCCTGCCATAGGTTATTCCTCACTTTCTATCAAACTGTAAATGTATTCTGCCTGCTCGAATGGATCAGGAAATGTTAAATCAGCTGGCTTGAAATGAAATGCTGTAGGAACTGTCTTATTGTGTTCCTTGCATCTTCTGTCGAGCCTTCCAAGGTTTCCTGCCCTTCGTGTCAGCTCTTCCAGAAATCTTGTCTGGGTTTCTTCGTCAATTATCTGTGGGTAATAGTCTGTTCCCAGATACTTCTTGTTAGAAAGCATTCTCTTTACTGATGCATGGTTCATCTTAAAACCGGCATCTTTAGCTGCATTAATAAGTGACTTGCCTTCAAAATAGTATCTGTAGGTTGCCCTTATTTGTTCTGCAGCCGTTTCATCAACTACAGCACAACCGTCAACTATTTTGTACCCTACTGGTATGTGTGCCATTTCAATCAATCCTTTCTTTTAGCTTTAAGCCGCACTTAAATTCAAATTCAACTTTATCCCTTGACAGCACTTTTACCTTTTCTATAAATCTTTCAAATAGGGATTCTTCCCATTCAGTAAAAGGCTCTGCTCCGTTAAGGAAACTAACCATGTCACTTAATGCCTGTTCCATCGTGTAGCCTGCGTTATCCATTCTGTAAAGAAGATCTCGTTTTGCAGCAAGCTGTTCATACTCCATTATCAGTTTGTTATGAGCCTCGGCAAATACAGGTCTTTCAAGATAGCCTCTTGTAAGAAGTGTATTCAGCTGCTTTCTCTGTTCTTCATTGCTCTGCATATCCTTTTCGATGTCTTCCATACTGTGAATGTTCTTCTTCGAATTACTGGTAGTGATGGAAATAAGAAGTGGCTTTAAGACCAGGTCATTACCGAAACGCAACTTGTTCATCATCGTAAGGAACACTCTCTTTAAGTCATCATCACGAATGAACTTCATGGAGCAGGAACTCGAATCTTCAATATGTCCGCCACAGCACCAGGCATTGTAGCTTCTGCCGTGGGAAGTGTAATGGTATCTTCTCTTAAAGGATCTTCCACACTCACCACACTTGATTTTTCCAGACATGGCATATCTGTTCTGGTATTTTGCTGTATTCTCACTGCAGTTGCCTTTTTCAAGTCCACGCTGTCTGATGGCTTCCTTTGCCTTTTCAAAGGTATCCTTGTCAATGATAGGCTCGTGATGATTTTCACAGTAATATTGTTCTTCTTCGCCATAGTTCCTTTTTCGCTTGAAGGATGCATCTGTGATGGTCTTCTGAAAAAGTGCATCTCCTATGTACTTCTCATTTGTAAGAATGCCGTTAATCGTAGCGCCTGTCCACTTAGCCCCTCTCTTGGTCGGAACACCTTTTTCATTCAATTCCTTTGCAATTATGTGGGTGCTCTTTCCGGCAAGGCATCCTGCAAAAATCTCTTTTACAACTTCTGCCTGTTCTGGAACAATCACCATCTCACCATCAACATTGGCATAACCATAAGGCGGATAGGAAATCACATAAGTACCGTTCTGGAATCTCTTCTTGATGCTCCACTTCTCATTCTCGGAAATGGAACGTGACTCGCTTTCTGCCATGCTGGCCAATACGGCAAGCATCAATTCGCTTTCCATAGAGCCGGTGTTTATATTTTCCTTTTCAAAAATAACATAGACTTCATAATTCAAAAGCTTTCTTACAAGTGTCAGACAATCGGTAGTGTTTCTGCTGAATCTGCTGATGGACTTTGTAATGACAAGATCGATAAGACCTTTTTCACAGTCTTCCATAAGTCTTAACAACCCATCTCTCTTTGCAGTCTTTGTACCGCTGACACCATCATCATAATAAATACCTGCATATTCCCATTCACTGTTTGCTTTGATGTAACTCTCATAATGATTTTTCTGTGTTTCAAGGCTGAGTTCCTGTTCATCACTATCAGTTGAAACTCTGCAGTATGCAGCCACCCTTGTCTTCTTAAAAATGGAGAAATCAACCTGATTGATTTTCGTTACATTCTTCACTTATATCACCTCGCTTTATCGTATGACATATTCCCGTAGAAACCGTTATATATCAAGTCAATTACTGATAAATCTCGCATAGATAGGGAGAGAAAATAAGCCGATTTTTCTCGGAGATTTTGTGTAATTCATCATCAGAAATAAGACCCTTTTCTGCCATCTTACGAACTATCCTTTCAGCGAGAATGAAGTCAAATTCCTTCTGCAATTCTTCCTGTGTAAACACCTTTGTGTCAGGCTTTGGTGCTGCTGCACCGTCTTCTAATTTTGTAATCTGCATAAAAAAGCACCTCCTACCATGTAGCCTTAGCAGGAGGTTGAAAAGGACGTTTTTCATTAATCTTTTTTATAAAACTGACATTCATAGCCGTCAGCACGAAGAAGCAGACCCTTCGCCCAGGGTGGAGTTCTTCCCATCTGCTCACACACGGCACCAAGGGACATATTCTTTCTGCACTCGATGATGACTTCATCATGCACATGAGCAACGATATTACAGTTTCTTAAAGTCTGCATTGCATACATGAGAATATCCCTTGCGATTGCCTGTGTGATGTTTTCACAAAACTTTGGACCATAGCTTTCAAGCCTTTCCCATTTCTTTGTACCACCTACACCTTCATAGGTAACAGACGCACCACCGAACTGATTCACACCCATCTTGGGTTTTACATATGCAAGTCTTCTGCCTGAAGGAAGAACGATAAAAAGAAATCCACTCTCATACATAAATCGTATGCCGTGAGTTTCGGTTGTGATTCTCTTCTTGACTGTTTCCTTTACACAGTTATCAATATCCCACCACAACATTGTGATGGCAGGATTTGAATTTCTCCAGGCATAGACAAGAGGCTGCAGTTCATCTTCATTCAGACCCATTTCAATAGCACCCATAGCTTTCAATGCTCCGACTGAGCCTCCATATCCAAGCGCAAGTTCTGCAATCTTACCTTTCTGTCTTAAATGACCATTGATGCCATGCTTTTCAACAGGAACACCGAACATCTGTGATGCACTGCTGCAGTATATGTCTTTTCCTTCTTCAAAAACTTTCATTCTCCATTTTTCTCCAGCAAGCCACGCAAGGACTCTCGCTTCAATGGCAGAAAAGTCAGCAACGATGAATTTGTTATCTCCCTGTGGCACAAAGGCTGTACGGATAAGCTGTGACAAGGTATCCGGGATATCATCATATAACAGTTCAAGGGCATCAAAGTTACCGTATCTTACAAGACCTCTTGCCTGTGTAAGATCTGGCATATGGTTCTGAGGCAGGTTCTGGAGCTGCACCAGTCTTCCGGCAAATCTGCCAGTTCTGTTGGCTCCGTAAAACTGAAACATTCCTCTTGCTCTGTTATCCATGCACACGGCATTTTTCATAGCCGTATATTTCTTCACACTGCTTTTAGCAAGCTGCTGACGAAGAGACAAGACTTCTGCCAAGTGTTCCGGTGCATCCTTAATCATCTCGGCTACTACCTTTTTACCAAGACTGCCAGTTTCAAGTCCGTTGTCAGAAAGCCAGCCTTTCATCTGCTGTACGGAGTTAGGATTTTCAAGACCGGTAAGTTCCTGCATCTGCTTTGTAAGTGCCGTCTTGCTCTTCTCATCAAAGGCAATGGCATTCTTAACAAAAACCATATCAACACCAATTCCACGGTCATTGATTTCCTGATCTAAATGATACTCATCCCAGATGGTTTCGCTTACCGGGAAACGGGATAGCTTCTGTTGAATACCCATTTCCGTTTCAACATCACGGATATTGTAGGCTTTGAACTGCTGCCACTTCTCTAAATCGTGATATGGCATATTTTTTGTTCTGCCACCGTTTACCTTGGTTGGAGAACAGGGAACACAGAAGTATTTGATGAGATTCTTGCCTTCCGATAGTTTCTGCTTTTCAAGACCAAGAACGGCTCCTACTCCTTCCAGGGATAATGGAAGTCCAAGAGTTGCCGCCCAAACAAGAGTGCAACGCCATGACACAGGATCAAGACAATATCCCTTAAGAGATACACCATTATCACGAAGATACCTCGATAAACAGACTCTTTCAAATTGTGCATTGAATGCCCACTTTATTACTTCATCATCTGTAAGAGCAACAATAATATCGTCCGGTATCTTTTCTCCCATTGCCAGATCTACAACCTTGACCTCGCCACCATCTACGGAATATCCGAAAAGTAGAATCTCAAAGTCTTCACTTTCTGCATAACGGTAAACCCCGGATTTTTGCAGACTCACACTTGAAAAGGTTTCAATATCTATACTGATTGATTTCACATTCTCACTTCCTTCCAAAGTAAAACAGACGGCAGAGGATTGTCCTCCACCGCCTGCACATTTTTATTCTTCAGTTGTTTCTTCAGCAGATTTTTTCTTTGCCTTACGTTTCTTGATTGAATCCTTGACAAGCCAGATACCATTCATAATGGTGCTTACAATGCCGTAGATACCAGCACCCATAAAGATGTAGAAGATGATAATCACATCAATCTGCTTTGCTAATTCATATAATTCGTTCATATCGTTTACCTCGTATATTCGTAATAGTCGCAGACGGTGGTGTTTCACACCGCCTGCCGGAAGTTAAAAGGTCGGTTCAGATTAAGATAAGAAATCGTCATCTTCCTCTGTGCTGAAATCATCAGTTGCAGAGCTGCGACCACCAAGGGGTTCTCCGTCTCTAATCTTCTGAATGTTGCCAAGACCACAAGCAATACCCTTATTACCATTGGAGTTGAATGCATAGAAGTTAAGTGAAACTCTCGCATAGCAACCACTGTACACTTCATCACGGTCAAGGATAGGCTTTACGGCCTTATCAACAATCTGTGGTGCTGTCTTACTGTTGGCATTGATGAACCAATGTCCGGCATAAGCCTCGTCCTCACGCTCTGTGTCACCATCACGAAGAGGAAGCTTGATTGCTGCCTTGTTAGGCTTCTTGCCACCGAACTTTGCGATGCCTTCCTCAATAGCTGCATCAACCGCATCATTGATTGCCTTTACTGTTTCCTTATCATCCTTTGGAATAAGAACAGATACGCTGTATCTTTCAGGACCGCCATTGATAGATGTAGGCTCCCATCCGTGGAAATAAGAAAGTCTTGTGTTCTTGCCTGTGATAACTTTTGTTTTTCTTACATTCGCCATAATCGTTAATCCTCCATTTTAAATTCGTTTTTAGCGTCTGATATATGCATTGCCTCTCTCTTATCCGAGTTAGGTACAAGAGTCGGCTTTCCGGGTGGTTTGTAGATAAGGTCACCCAGTACCTTTTCAAATGTTGCTTTACCCATCAGTCTTTGCATCTCTGTAAGAGTGATAAGGCTCTGACGGTAAATATCCTTATAGCCTGCTTCCTTGGCTGCTTTGGCAACTGCATCTTCATCCGTGTACTTACGGACAGAGCGTCCTTCAACAACCTTGAATCCGTCCCACTGCTTGCCGTGGTTTACTGCCGATTCGGTGGCATAAGCCATAATCTCATTTGCCCACTTTGTAAGATCAGGAATAACCTTTAAAATTTCTTCGATTTCCGAATCTGTAAGAAGTGGCGGAAGTTTGAATTCTTCCTGTGCAAGTTTCAGCTTTTCTTCTGCTCTTGCTCTGCATCTGACTGCCGCCCTGCAGAATTTACACCACTCGCCGGGACAGTATTCGCCTTCGCCATTCATGGCCATTTCAGCCTTTGGCTTTAATACTTCTTCTGCCCAAGTCTTCAGTTCATCAACTGGGATTGTCCAGGTACTCACATTCTCCCTGCGTGGCTGGAAGATGGACATCGATATTTCCTTGATGTCATATAAGCTGTCATAGATGGCAAGTGCACCGAGTGCATAACATTTCATCTGTGGATTGTCTGTTGCATCTACCAGAACTCCCATGCCGTACTTGAAATCAATGATGTGAAGCTTATCGTCTGAAACAATCACGCAGTCTGCTGTACCATAACCATCTGGAACATATTCAGAGAAGTCTACGTGTTGCTCTATCAGCACCAATGGGTCCTTGCAGTTCTGCTTTGCAATGTCAAGCTGTTCTAAGACAAAGTCCACGTATGCATCTGTGTGTTCCTGCATTTCATCACTGTCATAGGATGAAACAGGTCTTTTACTTCTTCTGCGGAAAGCCTTCTTAAGCTTGTGTTCGCACCATGCGTGGGCAGCTGTTCCTTCTTCTGCTGCCTGGCTTGTCTTATTTTCAAATTCTGATTCAAGACTTGCACTTGGTGTACAGTTGAGCCATCTGTGAGAACTTGAGGGGGAAAGGAATGCGTGTTTACTCATTTCCTAGCACCTCCGCCTCTTTGATGATTGCTTCATAGTTGCTAGGGTCGATGTCGGATAACTTGCTGCCTCCGAACTTTGCAATCAGCCCCTTAACTTCTGATGTAAGTCCGTTCTGGCTCTTCTCTGCAAGAACACCTCTTACATCTTCAAGTGTGTAAACCTTAGCTTTTTCCTTCTTAGGCTTTGAAGTCTTTTCAGGAATCTGTTCTACAGGCTGTGATTCAGTTATTTCTACAGATTTCATATCTGTAAGAACATCAGCTACCACCTGAAGACTGTCTGCCAGGTTACGCACATTCGTGATGACGTGGGCAACAGCGTCAAGTAATTCTGTTACTTTGTTCATGGTCTACCTCCTTCCGTAACTTTTGTGATGGCAAGTTCCTCAACCGTGTCACCCGGAACAAGAATCATGATCTTCTGCTTTTTACCGAACAGCATTCTCATAAATCTTTCTCGAAGTGTGATGCTCTTGTAGGACACCATGCCGTTTCGTTGTGGCTTGTCAGAAACACTAATGTGAAGATTATGTTTCATCGTTACACCTCCAATTCCGAGAGATTTGTTTCTCTCTAACTTTTAGCCTTGGGAAGAGGTTCAAAAGGACGGTTTTTTGAAAAACTTTTTTATTTTCCTTTTTCCTTGTTTTGCTCTTCCTAACTAGTAGCCTTGAAAAGAGCATCAAAAGGACGGTTTTTACAAAAAAAATAAAGCCTGCCTACACTCCGAAGAATGCAAGCAGGCTCATAGCACTGTTTTAACTATTTCTTATTTTAAGAGTTCATTTACTCTCTTCTGTACCTTTGCGTAGTCATATCCGGCTACTGTAAGCTTTGCCTTTCTGTCGGCACCGTTGCCCCATAAACCTTTGATGACTTCCTTTGCAAGCTCATCTACCGTTTTGGTACTTGAGGTAGTAGAGCCTACGATTCTTCCGTTTTCATCAAAGACAAAGTATCCAGGATTTGATGCAGCACATCTCTTTGCATTATCAAGGGACTTGAATGCACCTTTCTGTGATTTTGCATCATTCCAAGATTTTCTGACTCTATATAATCCACTTGCAGTTGTTCCGCCAGAAGAAGGACCACCAAGCTGTGCAGTTACCTTTGTTGCAAGGTCACCTAGTCTTGAATAAAGCCAGTCACCAGGACAGGACTTATTGGCAAACCAACGATGTACCGTAAGAACCATCTCATCGGATTTCGGCCTGTAATTCAGTGCCTTCGACTTGCTTCCAAGCCACAGAAGTTTCTTCTTGCCATTGCGCTTGCAGATATCGGTGCAAAGCTTGATAAGAGACGCATACACTTTATTGTTCATGGCATAAGGATGTTTTGTATCCGATGCACATTCAATCGTCACAGCTCTCTGATCATTGGCATTGGAAGAAGAACACCAGGAGCGATTTTTCTCTTCCACATACATGCCAACTCTTCCATCCGGCCCAATGCCATAGTTGCAGCTTGCCTGTCTGGATCTTGGTGCAAAGATGTTTCCTAAAGTTTCTACACTGCACTGACCTACTACGCAATGCGGTGTAATTCTGTCAATGGAATGTGTTCTCTTTCCGGAATGATTTGGACTGAGTCTTGTGTAAGATACCATTTTACTGTTTGTATAAGCCATATTATTTTTCCTCACTTTCTGCTCTGCCTTGGAGCTACTCTAATAACGATTTGATTTTTTCTTTGTATCTGATGTAAAAAATAAAGTCCCGACAGGATTTCTCCCATCTGGACTTCAACTCGTCTTTCTTTGTTTTCTATTAATTATCTGTAAAAAATAATGCCTCCCTCCACGCATCAACATATCCGCTTTTATATGCAATCTCTATCATCCTTTCGGCATCACATTTTAAAAGTTTATTGTCTTCAAATCCTTCCAGAAGATAATCGATCTCTTGGGGAAAATCTCGCTTTGAAAAAAATTCTTCATTTCTTGTATTATGCTGTGGCTTTTCCATATTAACTTCTCCATTCTTCTAACAATTAACAATTTGCTGTATGTTACCATGCTATCTCCGTAGAATCAAGTTATACTGCAAATGAAAATTGGTTCAGTAAATTTCAAAGACAAAATGAAGCACAATATACTTATTTTGTTTTACTACTTATACTAATCTTCATCCCCCACCTCCTGTTCTGCTCTGTCATGGAGCTGCTCTAACACTGATTTGATTTTTACCGGAATAGGAAGCCCTAGATGTCCTGCATTCTCAAGAAGGCTTACTCCTTCATTTGAAATGTAGAAAAAGATAACTGCCGTTCTAAGTACACTGCCTGTGCCAATCACCTGCATATCCAGAATGTTTGCAATCCCTACAAGCAGAAAAATAAGGACCTTTCTGCAGATGCCTTTAAAACCAACTGCACTGGATAGCTTCTTATCTGCAATGGCGCACATCACTCCCGTAATGTAGTCAGTGATGACAAATAAAAGCAGTGCAATAAGCAGACCATCACAGCCACCTAGAAAATATCCAAGCCATCCTCCGATTCCGGCAAATAAAAACTGAATCATGTTCCAAAATTCCTTCATTGATAAATCCTCCGTTTCTTAAAAATTTGTATAGAAAAAGCGACTGCTCAAATATAAGTAATCGCCTCATCTAGCAGTAAGTATTAAGCCGTTCTTTTCCACATATAGCAGGTAACATACGGCTGAATGTTATTATGACGATTGGAAGCATTGGAAGCTGAGATTGAATGCGTGTGGGATGCACTTTGATTTCCAGTTTTCCAAGTTGAAGTTGCTCCTCCGGATGCAGTTCTTCTTACAAAAGCACCTCTTCCGCTTGGATCTGAGCCACTTGCTGCTGCACCGCTGTCGGCATTATATGTAAGAGAATGCGTATGAGAAGCACTCTGGTTTCCTGTTTGCACAGCCTTTTGTCCACTCTCTGCCCCGGTCAAAAGATGCGTATACTCTCCGCCCGTTTGATTTGCTGCAGAAAAGTCCACGGACGTATTGTTGCTGTCGGTACCTGTTCCAACACCGACAGGCACTCTTCCTTCTCCCCAGGATACCCAAATTCCACCCATGATGTTTGTTGGATTTGCAGAACTGGTACTCATATAGATGCTGCCAATCGGATACAAAAGATCCAGTAAAAGAGCAGGAAGCTTTCCTTTAGGACAAAGCATATTCACTAGATTGTTTTGAATCTGCTCCATCATATCTCGTACTTCCAATACCGTTCCATCATCCAGCACACAGGATAATTTCTTTCTAAAAACAGCATTGAAGTTGCAGTCCAGCGTATCTGCAAGAGTCGCTTTTTGTCCAAACGCAACACCTCTTCCCCCATGCAGAAAGTGCATAAGATACACCGCTGTTGAAACAAAGTCCGAATAAGTCACGGTATTAAATTCATCCGATAATGTATAAAGAACATCATAACTGTACTCCGGATCCAGATCATTGTTTGCACATACATTGGAGCCAGGGTTTATCTGCACTTCATTTCCATAATTCTTAAGATCTGTTCTCTTGTATTTTACAGTGAGAGTAAGTGCATTTTTCCCAAAGCAGGAAGAAAATACGGCAGAAGTCGTACTTAAGAAGTACGTTCCATCATTATCCGTTTCGCCCGATGCATTGCACCGTTCGCTCTTTATACTTGATAATTTAGGAGATGCATATGACACAATGGAAACAACGGCACTCTTGTTTACCGTCCTGTTTCTGCTGTCCGTCACTGTAATCATAATGCTCACTTCTCCGCTTTGTGAGATATGATCCATTTCCGGTAGTTCCGGATAATCTGTTGCCCGGATTCTGCTGTCTGCTGTCATTTTCACTTTTTTAATTTCCGAACCATATGCCCCTGCGCAGCTAATTGATTTCAGTTTAATCCCGCTTTGTCCCTGTACATAAATTCCCCACGAAGAAGGAACTACAGAATCATCCACATCTGAAAACGTTACGGACGAAATACTGGGAATTACAGTGTCCGGAACAGATACCGTAAGATTAGCTGTAAATGTCTTGTACACTTTTCCTCCAAACAAAACCTGTCCGGTAATACTTGCAGCTCCAGTGATATCATCCGTCACTGCATTACACCAACTGATAGGAATTGCATAAGAAATCAATGATGCGGAGGAGCTTATCGTGTTGCTGTATGATCCTAATTTAAAGGTTGCCTTATAGGCTGCATCCGAAGATGTGCAGTCAAATTTCACCGAAGACGCTGTGCTTCCATTCATCAAGCCGCCAGACACACGGATGCCGTTCCCGGCTTTTTCAATCTCATAAAACGAAAACACTTCTTCATATAGCTCCAATCCATCTACAGTGATTTTCAGTGTGAAAAATGGTTTGCTGATCGATAATGTCGAACTGGTCATCTTTGTATACTTCTTAGTTCCCATAAAATCTTCGCTCTTATTGACGGTCCATGTCGGACTCTGTTTTGCTCCATCCACATAGATTGCCACTCCATTCTTTGAATCCGCACCATATATTGCGGTCGATGCCTGAAACACAATCGACAGCTTCGTTGTGGCTCCGCTTACCGATCCATTCGCCGTAAGATAATACAGCGACTTTGTCAGTTTTCTAGTTGTTAAGCTCATAGACTATCTCCTTTCTATACATTTCTCCATTTGATTCCCATTCCCTGAGGTGTGGAAATAAAATCAAAATATCCACCATCTGATGCGGCTCCCACACTCAGCTTATCCATTGCTTCGATTGCATTGATGTGCATCTTGTTATACTGAATATAGGCAACCTCCATACCATTCTGTTGAAAGCTCATCTTTTCATTATCGATAACAATCGAATACGGTGACTCATCTCCGGCATTTTGCTTTCCAATGCTTAAACCTTTTTCTGTGAACCTCAGATAAATGCTTGTTTCCAATTTATAATTTTCAAGATTCTGTTCCTGTTTATCTACCGCATCACGAACAGACGAAATAGTGATCTGCATTCCACTTGCATTCTGCTCCACATCTGTTACTCTTCGTTCCAGTTCTTCTACTGTTGAGCCATCCACCTTCGTCTTAACCATTTCTACGGTGTTGTTTATCCGATCCGATGTTTTCATGATTTCGGCAGATGTCTGACTGACTTCCTTTGTCAAAACATCTGCCGCATTTTTTAATTCATCGATACTCTCTTCATATCCTGTGAAATTTTGAAAAGTATGTTGGCAGCACGTTAGTAATGTCATAGTGCATCACCTCCCGTATCAGCTGGACACATCACACTGAAGCGTCATAATACTGTCAATGTCTGCTGCGGATAAATAAATAACCTTGCCCGCCTTATTAAAAGTCATTTCTTTTCCGTCTTTATCCTGCGCATACCATGTATAAGTAAGGCTTTGTTTTTCCGAAGCACTGATCCATGAAGTTCCGTTATATTTCATCAAGGTCACACTTTTTTCTGTGTGATCAATCTTATACCAGAAATCTCCGGACTTTGGTGCAGAAGGTGCAGTTTCACTAATACTTCCAAGAAGTGAATCTACTTCCTTCTGATTGGTTCTTACAATTACATAAGGAACTACACCGCCTAAATTATTCTTCACCGTATATCCGCCAATGGACAGCATTTCTGAAACATACGGATCCGACTTATCTTCCACTGTGATAACATCCACATAATTCTTTCCACCGTAGGTCATGGTGCATCGGTAAGACTGAATATTTATAATATCCGAGCCGGATACCGTAAGCGTTTCGGATGTTTCCCCGCTTATATTTGTCCATGAGCCGCTGGAATATTTCGCCCACTGATATGCTGCTGATGTAATCGCTGTGGAACCTGCATAGGCGGATGTCGCAAGCAGAATACTGCCCGACTGATTCTGTACGATGGTTCCATTGGGTGCATAAACAGAAAATACTACTGCCGATGCACCATTGATTCCCGCTTTGGATTTTGTCCAGGTAAAAACCTTTGTAACTGTCTTTCCGGAGATCGTAAATGTCAGCGTGATATTGCCTGTTAATGCTGCATCTGCTCCAAGATTTGAAGATGCTGCTACAGAAAGTTCCAGCTTTCCTGCTGCACTGGCTGTTGCTGCAGTATTGGTCTTAACCGTAATACCAGTAGGAAGTGTTCCAACAGCACAAGTACAAGCCGACTGCGTAATACCTACATATCCGGTAAAAGGAATTGTAATGGTGCTTGCAGCAGATGTCTTTCCTGCTGAAGTACAGGCAATCGTCTGGGTTTCATTCCCAAGAACCACAGAAAGTCCTCCTGTTCCGGCAGATCCCGGATTACCTTTATCTCCTTTGGCTCCATCATAGATTTTCGTAATCGTGACAGTATCAAACACATCTCTCTCTGAAGTTGTCACTCTGATCTGAGCCACGTTGCTGACGAAAATGCTATGCGCCGGCTTCACCACCAATGTTCCTCCTGTAATAGAAGTATTGTCGGAGGTGGTCGGATAATCTGTCCATGCACCGCTGCTGTTTTTATACTGCCATTTGCTAATGGTCACTCCCTGTACCTGTGCCGTCAGTGCTGCCTGAGAAGCACCCACTAAAGCCTGGGAAGTATCATACTTAAAGACGTAGGTATCACTGCTCACCGTACACAGCTTTGCATTAGCTGCATTCTTCACCAAGGTATAGGTAATATCCGCAGTGATATTGATTGTATTCTTGGTTTCAGAATCATAGTAACTGATATAGCAGATGTAGGTAATCATTCCTGAACTGGATGATGCCAACTTATTCTGATTGACCGTAAGCACTCCGCTTTTTACAGTCTCACCGGAAGTCAGTGCGGTTTCTGATGCCACACCATCTTTTCTTTTCCATGCAATCGTCACTCCTGTTGCAGTCGGAGATACATTGGTCTGATCCAGAAACAGCACAGGTGTCAATACCAGATTTGTACTGTCCCAGCTTGGTGCATAGGTATGTGGCAGTACGTTGGGATCTTCACTCTGGGTCTTTGGAAGATTGGATGTAATATATGCCGATAATTTTCGCTGATCCGTGATGTCCACAAATGTCTGCTGACTGGATGTTAAAATCGTAGCCATTTAAATTCCTCCTTAAAGTTTTATTTCACAATAAAAGGACGCATTGTCTAACACGTCCTCTGTCGTAATCGTTATTTGTTTCATGCCGATGTGGTTCTTATCCCACTCTTTATCTGCTTCTTCATCCGAAGAGTTTCGATGCCATATAAAGCAGCTTGCATCTAAAGTATCGGTGATTTCCTTATCCCAGGAATACACCTTGCAGTACATGGTGCTTTTCTGACCTTTATTCTTAAAAATACTGACTCCATCTACAATCAATTCCGTCCGATACATTTTCTGTGAATTGATCGTATCAAGATCTCCGGTAATCTTCTCGATTTTCGTGGTCTGGCCGAAAATATCATCTTCCAAAGAGGAAATGCTACTGCCTTGTTTGGCGGATGCCGATGTAAGCGTTACATTCGTTGCTCCTATCGTGATGGTGTTTCCGGCAGGATTTAAATAGTCTCTTTTTCTTCCAAGCACAAGATATCTTCCATCAATCCCGTGTGGTTTTGAATAACAGTCCACATACATCCTGGATGTAATATCATCAATTGTACTGTCACTGTCTGATTCATCTAAGATTGTCAGTTCCATACTTGTGATACCTTTTGCCAGTTCCTTCACTCTTGCTTTTGCTTTTCTCAAAAGGTTTAACGGCTTGGTGACATCCTCCCATATTTCAGTTGCCCATATCCATCCGATTTCCTTGACGGCATCCTCATCCGTGACATAATTCAGTCCATGATTTACTTCTGTAATATCAATTCGTTCATCCAGTTCTGTTACGTTTCCATCTTCATCTTCTTCGGTCTTTTTCGCACCGAATGGAATCAAGGCTGTCACTCTTTCGGTATGGTCCTTGGTTATTTTTACATCTAGAAGATTTTTCCCGAATTCCACTTTTTGCAGGCTTCTTTCATCAAAATCTTTGAGATAATCCAAAACCCTCTTTGAACCAATATAGCGAACCCGAAGATATCCTCCGTGCGTATCAATTAGCTTATTTTTTATGGCATCCATCGTCACAGAATAATCCGAGTTACTGTAAGCAATATAATCGTTATCGTCTGTCACCGTAATTCTGCCGATTTCAAACTGCTTCTGCTCTTCTACCGATTGATTATGCACATTTACAAATTGCTCAAATAATCCTCTTAATGTCCCCTTATATTCAAAGGGTGGCTGCATGGTATCTTTCAGATAAGCCAAACAGGATTCACAGGTCCAAGTATGGGTGTTGTAAAAATCGGATCCATCATCCAGTGCTCTTCCTTCAAATACCACTTCATCATCCCTTCTACACTGAATTACTGATGCCATTGGCCGAATAAAATCGATGTAGGGATGATTATATGGTGCAGACAAGGTAAAGCTGTCGATGTTTTCTGCGTCCTCACTTACGGTTGCCTCTGTAATAGCAAGCTTCGATAAATGGGGATGGTAAAAAATCTGACCATCCACATATACTCTAAAGATACTCATAGGCATCCCTCCCGGTAACGGAAAGTAGTACTTCCATCACTCTCGATTTTGATGCTGTTATCTCCAAAGCTAAGCTGCAGCTCTGGAATTTCCCATGTGCCACTGCTCAGTGTTCTGCGGAAAGTATCTGTTCCAATTTTCCAAGACATCGTGGTTTCCGCAGTCGTTATAACCGTAGGAACTACCGGCATATAATCACTTACAAGCACTGCCGTTCCACTTCCGGTAAAAACAACCTGTGTCTCTTCCACATGATACCTGTAGGAATCTGCATCACTGCTTTCCATAACAAGCTGACCCTTTCCGGTAAGTGGATCATAGGAAGAACTCATCTCAATCGTTCCAAGAACATATAGATTGGGTTCTTCACTGCAGATGATTTGGCACAGCCTTCCGGCATAACGATTGCTCACAATGGAAACCAGCTCATCAAACTGTACTCTTGTTCCCAGCATGGAAAACGTCAATGTAAATGCTCTCGGTTCAAAAGATATACGGCCAAGCGCCTCGTTAAACCGTACCGGAGAATTTCGTCCCGGCACGGTAACGGTTTCTGCCTGGGACTTCGGTACAGGAAAATCAACGGTTTCTCTTATCCATCCAAGCTTAAGCATGGAAGTGTCGTTGATCAAAATGTCTGGTATCATAGTGCAAGCCTCCTTGTTATTTTCTGCTGTTTTCCAAGGCCATTATCGATTGCCGGAAGTAGATGTCCCACCAGTGTTCCATCCTCCAAATAGATTCCCTTCGAACTATTGTCCGCAATAACAGCCAGGTACTTTTCCATACCGCTCATATCCAGCTTGCTGTCAATCATCGCTTCCAGCTGCTTATAGAACGCAGAAAGCGGCAAGATGGCCTCTGCACCCGACTCTCCTCCTACCATCAATGAAGATCCATTCATACCAAATGCGGTAGGCTTGGTCATGATACCTCCATCCTTATACCAATCGATAGAAAGGTGTGGAACAGATGGCGGTGCAATGGAAAGACTGCCCGTTACTCTAAAGTGCGGGAGTTTGATATGAGGGAGTGAAATCTTCATGCCAGAGAAAAATCCCTTGATGGCATCGACCACGCCTTTGACCTTATTCTTTGCCGCCTCAATTGGTGTAATGATTGCAGACTTTATTCCGTTCCAGACCGAAGTTGCGGTACTCTTGATGCTGTTAAATACAGAAGATACCGTACTCTTCACCGCATTGAATACCGTACTGACGGTGTTCTTGATAGCATTCACCGGAGTGGTAACGGCCGTCTTTACCCCATTCCATACTGTAGCAGCTGTGTTTTTAATGGCATTAAATACTGTAGTTACAACGTTTTTGATAGCGTTCACCACTGTTGTAACAACCTGCTTTATTGCATTCCAGACCGTAGTAAATACCGTTTTAATACCATTCATTACTGTGCTGATAACAGAAGAAACGGCATTGATAACGGTAGTCACCTTTTCTTTTATCGCATTCCAGACGGTAATAATAACGCTCTTGCAGTTTTCCCAAATAAATCGAAATGGCACTGTGATGATGTCAAATGCAGCCTGAAAGAAAGATGCAATGAACATCACGGCAGTTGTGACAACATTCTTGATACCGTCCCAGATTCCCGAAAAGAAGGAAGCGATACCATTCCACAGATTCACAAAGAAACTCTTGATACCAGACCAAGCCTCATTCCAACTTGTGCCAAACCATCCAAGCACCACATTGGCAGCGTTCTGAATGACGTTCATATAGTTTGTAAATGTATTCTTAATGAAATCCCAAACAGAGCCAAAGATGCCTTTGACACCCTCCCACACCTGAGACCAGTTTCCGGTAAAGATGCCGATAAACACATCGAGGATTCCTGTGATAACTCCAAGTGCTCCCTCCAGAATATTAGCAATTTGCGTAAATACTCCTTCAAATACCGGAGCCAGGAAACTACATAATGCATTCCAGATGGCAGATACCACTTCTTTGAAGTTCTGAAAATCGAAGCCCAGTGCGTTCAGTCTTTCGGTAATACCTTGTGCAAAGCTGCTGAAAATTTCTTTGATCCGATTCCAAATCCCAATGATGTTGTCTCTAAATTTCTCATTTGTGTTCCACAAATGAACAAATGCAGCTACTAAAGCTCCGATGACTGCCACCACTGCGACAACTGGAGCGGAAATGCCACCAATGGCTGCACCGACCTTTCCCATTACACCGGACACTCCTCCTGCATTCGCAACAAGACTTGTGATCTTAAGGCCGAGCTTACTGAACGCTTGCATAGCCACACCCACTTTTGATATGACCGTGCCAAGGATCACAAGGAATGGACCTAAAGCCGCAACAAAAAGTCCGACCTTTACAATGACCTGTCTTGTACCTTCATCAAGATTATTCAGCCAATCTACAAAAGACTGAATCTTAGAAACAATATTTTTTACCATCGGCATCAGTGTTTCACCGATGGAAATAGCAAATCCCTCCACTGCAGATTTCAAAATGGTAAGCTGCCCCTTTAAGTTATCAAGCTGGGTATCCGCCATCTTCTGTGCTGCTCCGCCACTGTTTTCAATAGCTGTCTGAAGATCCGTCCAGGTATCTCCGGTATTGGCAAGCAGTGCATTCACCGATGCAAGATCTGTTTTGTTAAAAATAGTTGCTATGATGTTCGCCTTTTCTGCCGAAGTCATACCGTCCATTGATTTATTCAGGTCACCCAAAATATCATTTAACGAACGCATATTGCCTTCAGAGTCATAAGTCTTAACCCCAAGCTTTTCCATTGTTTTGGCTGCACCATCTGTTGGATTCTGCAAAGACAGAATAACATTTCGAAGATGCGTACCGCCTTCTGCACCTTTGATACCGTTGTTGGCCAAGATACCCAGTGCCGTATTAAGTTCAGCGGTTCCTCCTTTGACAGACTTTGCTGTTGCACCGATAGTAAGGATTCCTTCGCCAAGCTGACCTACCGATGTGTTTGTACTGGATGCGGTTTTTGCCATCTGATCCACCATCTTATCGGCATCCTTGGTTTTTAGTCCAAGTGCAGACATGGCATCCGTTACCATGTCGGATGCAGATGCCAAATCGATATTGCCTGCGGCCGCTAAGTTCAGAACGGTTGGCAGGGTATCGCACATTTCCTGCGTATCATATCCGGCAAGAGCCAGGTAATTAAGAGCTTCCGCACACTCACTTGCAGAATAGGCAGTCTTGGCACCCATCGTCTTTGCCAGTTCAGATAAGGTATCCATTGTGTTGACAGACTGACCGTTCACCTTGGACATGGAATTCTTTGTAATTCCCATTGTTGCCTGTACCTGGCTCATGGAAGATTCAAAGTCCGCTGCTGTCTTTACGGCAGCACCGCCCATCGCAGTAACGGCCGCTGATGCAACAGACACTTTCTTTCCGGCGTTTGCAATGCTGTCTCCGGCATTTTCTAATTTTCCGCCAACCTCACCAATCTTTGTCAGTGTCTGATTTGTCTTGGATGCCTGAGATTCAAGCCTTTTAAGTTCTGCCTCTGTTGCGGCAATTTCCCTTTGAAGTGCATCATACTGCTCCTGTGAAATCTCACCCTTCTGCAGCTGTTCATTTGCCTGCTGTGCCGCCGTCTTCAAGGTGGTCAGTTTCTCTTTTGTTTCTCCAATTGCCTGTGTCAGAAGTTTCTGTTTCTGAGCAAGCAGATTTGTATTGGTCGAATCCAGTTTTAGAAGTCTTTCTACATCCTTTAATGCAGACTGCGTATTTTTAATCTGACCGTTAACTCCTTTAAGAGCTGTCTGCAGCTTGGTAGTATCACCGCCAATTTCGACAGTGATACCTTTGATTCTGTTTGCCATTGGCGTCTACCTCCTTCAAAAATTGCATAAAAAAAGCCCGGCATCTTCCGAGCATAATCGTTAGAACTTATCAAAATCCTCCTGCGTTGCTAAGCTGTCATATTTTACAGAATCGTTTCCTTTCTCCGTCCAGATATCCATTACCATACCAATGGTCAGATAATCCAAGTCTTGGATGGAAAGACCGATTTCTAAGCAACGCAAAAGGAACAAGGGTGTTGTCATCTCCCTACTACTGCGTTTAAGTTTTTTTTAGAGTCAATGTCCGTGATAAGGTTCGTTCCCCAAAGAGCTAGAATCTCCGGCAGCACTTCATAGATAGAAAACATCTCAAACTGGTCAAGCCAATCATCGATGTTATCTGGGATGGTGTTGTCCGCATGATATGCCATGATATATGCCACGTTCTCGAAGATTTCCAAATCATCGATAGCGAATTCTTCTCCCTCTTCCTTACTGCCTTTATAGGAACTTTCCAACTTTGCTAAGTCCTTGAAGATATCTCGTTTGAACTTTGCACGATATAATCTTGGAACAGTGGCAGAGGAACGAAATACCACATCTTTATCCCCAATTTTAATTACTTTCTTCAGCATGATTATTTACCTCCATTTACAGCTTGTGCTGTCTTCGCAACAGGAACATATACTGCCTTGTACCAATCGCTATAGGTCGCATCCGTAGTGGTATCTCCGGTTCTTGATTTAACAAGACCATCTTCTCTTGGATCTGCTGTAAGAGATAATGTTTCTGTTCCCGGTTCAATCGTATCCTCTTTGGTTTCCGATTCAATAGACGGACGGGCTGCCGAGCAGTTATACATAACGTGACGGATGCACTTCACGTCTCCGTCAAACTCAAACAGAAGTGCAAACTTCTCTGTCTCTGTAATATTTGAGTTCTCCACAAGAACACCATTCTTGTCAAGTTCCTCCTTAAGGATGTCAGTTCTAAACCATTCCGGAATAAGGGCAATCTCTAAATCTCCGCTATAACCGTTGTTAGATACAGAACGGAAATACACGATACCATCCGCATAAAACGGAGAAGTATCACCTTCTGCATCCAAGCTAATACTTACTGCACCGGGAATTGATCTTGGTTTTTCATAGGAATAGCCACCATCCTCTGTCCTTGTCAGCTTTGCTGCATGGACGTTTTTAAGGTTGTATTTTACTTTATTCGCCATAATCTAAGCCTCCATTTCAAATGAATACAGGACTTCATACATTTTTTCACTCTCAATCCATGTTTCCAAACGGTCATAAAAAATGCCGTGACTGTCAAGCACGGATTCAACTTTCTGTTCTACCGACAAGTCCTTCAAATCGGTATACAGTTCTATATGAACTTCGTTTACCTTCAAATACACTCTTCCGTCAGCCGCAAAGTTATCACTGCCGGGCAAGAGATAGCAGATAAACGGTGGATCTGGACTTTCTCCCTCTGCAAAATGGTCATATGCAAAGGGAATCCCCATTTCTTTAATAATCTGTAACAGTTCTTCCATCACATACCTCCAAGTGCTCTTGCAATTTCTGTTTCCAATGTTTCAATCGCATTCTCTTCTGCCTGGGCAATGTGAGGTCTTGCAGCCACTCTTCCACCGCCACGTTTTGCATGACCGTGTTCAAGAAGGTGGGCAAGCTGATATCGGTTCTTGGAGTGTACTGTCAGTTCAAGTGAATTTGAAGTTTCCTTCGTTTTCTTGACTGACCAGCTCTTCGCATAGGCTCCCGTATCCTTTGGAGCAGATGCAGCAATATCTTTTCTTACTGTATTTCCTGCCTTCCTTACAGACTTCTTTAAATCATCTGTAGCCAGATCAGCATACTCCTTGAGACCGTTCATGATTTCATCTGCGAGGTTATCAATCTTTACGTTTGCCATGCCTACCTCCTCACTTTCTCACATTTCAGTTTTAGGCATTTCTTCTTATAGTTCATGTGGTCGATAGAAACGATGTTATAAAGGGAGCCTTCGAATATAACTCTGTGTTTTGTAACATCAAGGTCTGCAAAAGCCTTACAGTATCTGACCGTAAACGAAATATCCGAATCATCTACAATAAGACCTGCCACACTCTTTTCAGAACCGCCTTCGCCACTTACCGTTGCAAAGCAGGTGTGATAGTCAGTCCAGGTATTCTTATGATTGCCGATGGCATCTACAACAGTTTCATTCTTCTGCACGGTAATCTTCACATTCAAAAGAGCAATATCCATCAGAACACACTCCTTCTTACACCTTCAAGCAGGGAGCGAAGTGAAATGGTCAGCTGATGATGGTCTGCATCTTCTCTGTGTTCATACAGATAGGCAACTGCGTACATGACAGCAATCTTAGATGATGGAATCGCACCAAGTTCATCCACGGATAACCTGGCTATATCTGCACAGAGATTCTGCCCGGTTGTTACAAAATTTTCGATAAGTGCATCATCGTCATCAAAGTCCACTCGAAGGTAACCCTTCATCTCATCAAGATTTACAATCATATCTATCACCACCTCTGAAAAAGACTGTGACACCTTATGACTGGCATTCCCTATATCTATATATAGGCTCAATTTTTTATCCCTTTAGAAAAGGATAGTAAATAGCCGTCATAAAGTGTCACACATTATTGTTTTAAGTCTTATTTACCTGCCGCCTGTGTTTCTTCCTTAAGTTTTAAAATCTTAACCGCTTCAGGAAGGATAAGCTTACCATCAACTCTTTCCTTGGCTACATAACCAACCATGCCGTTACCAGCGAAAAGTTCACGAAGTTCTGCAAAAGAACGAGAACCACGGTCACCGATGTTGTAGTAGCTGTAATCACCGAATGCAATCGCATTTGTAGGTGCAAAAGCAGAAGTGTGAACAGCATAGCCAAGCACTCTGTCCGGTTCTCCTTCCTTGTATGAAGGCTGCCAGATATATGCTCCGTTGTTGTCCTTCAGCTTTCTAAGAGATGCGAGTGTCGCATCGTTCATAATAAATGATGCACTCTTTCGATACGGTCTTTTAAGTCCATACACCAGATCAATAAGATCATCGGATTTGATAGCCGCTGTAAGTGTCCCTGCGACCTGACCTCCACCTGTTTTAGCGAAGATGCCGGTAGGTTTGCCCTTGCCGTCACCGTTAAGAAATGCATCCTCTTCGGCATTCGCCAGTGCCTTACCAAACTGAGTGATGATGTAGTTTTCAAGACCGAAGGCATTGTCATAAAGAAGCTCTTCTGTGACCTTGATTGCTACATGAAGCTTGTAGGCATCAAGATAGATCTGGTCAAATGTTGCATCACCAAAAGATAATGTTCCACCTTCCTCAATCCATGCTGCTGCAGGCTTGGTAGCTGCAATGTTGATTTTGTGCTGACCTGCTGTAGTAATCTTTGTAGCAAGGCTGCGCATGATGTTCTCACCATCAAGCACATCGATAAGTCTTCTGTCATACTCCTCCGGCACAAGATAACCACCATCGGCATCTACACCTTCCTGTAATACATTGCTTACATTACGGAAATTAGAACGCATTGCAGAAAGCATCGCATCCTTGTATGCATCAGAAGCACGTCCAGTCTTTACCTTATCTGCATCACCCATAAAAGGCTTACCGGTAATCGGAGAATTAACAGGCTTTGCAAGTTCTGCTTCTCTGCGTTCTGCTCTTGTTTGACGATCAATCGCAGCTGTCAAATCCTCAATTTCCTTTTCCATCTTGTTGTAGGTTGCTGTATCCTCTTCGGAAAGCACACCATTCTTGTCTTCATGGGTCTCAACAAAGTTCTTTGCAGTATCCCACACTTTTGCTCTTTTTTCGATTAAATCCTTAATAGTCATAATAGAATTCCTCCTTAAATGAATTTCTTAATAAAATCAAGACGCTCCTTAATCTCTTTTGCAGGAGTGCCTTTACTTGCAGGTGCAGTGATTTCTGCCTGCTTTGTTACTGTCTTTTCAGGCTGGACATAGTGTTTTTCCAGCTTGTTGATAAGAGCGTTGTTTACAGCCTTGCGTGAAAAAAGCATCGAGTCAGTTGGTTTCTTTTCCTTCTCCTCGGTGCTTTCATCTTCTTCGTCCTCTTCATCAGGATCTTCTGTATTCGGTTTTGTTTCTGCTCTTGTGATAATGTCATCAGCAAAGCCAAGTTCAATGGCCTTATTTGCATCCATCCAGGTTTCTGCGTCCATCAAGTGACTAAGCTTGGCTCTTGTAAGACCAGTCTTAATCACGTAGGCATTGATGATGGATTCCTTAACTTCTGCAAGCATATCGATTGCCTTCTGCATTTCTGCATGGTCACCAAATGCTACGGTTGCAGGGTTGTGGATCATCATCATGGATACAGGAGACATAAGAACTGTATTTCCTGCCATCGCAATGACCGATGCAGCTGATGCTGCGATACCATCAATCTTTACTGTGACATTGCCTTTGTACTGTGTGAGCATATTGTAAATCTGAGCCGCAGCCACACAGTCACCACCCGGAGAATTAATCCAAACGGTGATATCTCCACTTCCGGCATTTAACTCATCCTTGAAAAGCTGTGGTGTAACATCATCGTCAAACCATGACTCCTCGGCAATCGTGCCATGCAACTCAAGGATTCGTTCTGCGACTTCTTCGTTTGCCTGGTTTAGAGTCTTTCGGCTCTTCCAGTTCCAGAACTTCTTGTTCTTCATCTGTCTTCTCCTCTCCGTTTGATGTGTCTGTTCCCGTAGCAAAGATACCCGCATCTTCAAGCTTGGTCATGTTGCCGTTGATAAGATAAAGGTCACCACCCAACTCAGCAGGAATCCTGTCGAGATTTTCAAGTTCCCTTATGTCATTGGCAGACATCCAACCATTCTGTCTTGCAGTGGCATAACCGTTCATACGGCTCTGATAGTCACCACGAAGAAGTCCGTCCACATTAAACTTAATAAAATATTGCTTTTTCTCTTCTGCAGAAAGAAGAGAACGTGCCATGTTCTGCTCCCATCTTGAAACCCATGGGTCAAGGGTGTATTTCACGAACTCAAGTGACTGCTGCTCAATATTAGAAAAGCTCGATTTCTCAAGGTCTCCTACCATATGTGGAGGCACTCTGAAAATTCGAGCAATCTCATCAATCTGAAATTTTCTTGTTTCTAAAAACTGTGCTTCGTTTGGAGAAATGGAAATCGGTGTATACTTCATCCCTTCTTCCAGAACAGCAACCTTATGTGAATTCGCACTGCCACCAAATGTCTGTGACCAGCTATCTCTTACCTTTGATGGGTCCTTTAGAGTTCCAGGGTGCTCTAATACACCGCTTGGTGCAGCACCATTCGCATAGAACTTACTTCCATACTCTTCTGCTGCGATTGCAAGACCGATAGCATTCTTGGCCATCGCAATTGGCGAGTAACCAACAAGACCATCAAATCCCAATCCTGGAACGTGCATGACTTCATCAGGTGTAAGCCTTACGGTGGAGCCTTTATTTGTAGGAGCATCATCAGAACTTACCTGGTATTCGTAATACAGATGACCCTTGTCATCACGGTCAACTCTCATACGATTTGGCATCAATGGATAAAGAGCAATAATCTCACCCTTGCCATTTCTTATGATCTGTGCGTAGGCATTACCCCAAAGTAGTAAGTGTGTCATAAGTGTTTCCCTGAAAACAAAGCTTGTCATTTCAGGGTTCGGTTCATCGTGCAGTAAATGATAGAGATTATGGCTTAATGCTTTTTCTTTTCCACCATCATCGTTATAATGATAGACATGAAGTGGCAATCCTGCGATAGCCTCTGAAAGGATACGGACGCAGGCATAAACCGCTGTCATCTGCATGGCACTTCGCTCATTTACATTCTTCCCGGCAGTACTTCCACCCATGAAGAATGAATAAGCACTGCCGCTTGTTCGGTTGGTAGGAGCATCTCTTGTCCTAAATAATCCCGAAAAAATACTCATCGTTTTTTTCCTCCATTGTTTTTATAATTTTCCAAAAGAAAGGGGGCTATTGCCAATGTATAAATATGATGTTGATTTTGCCAAAACCCGTGGTGCAGATAAAACACCTAGAAAACGTCCATTCAAAGCAGAACGAAATCTTACTGTTTCATCTGTAGGTGGGTACAACAATAAAGAAGTACCAGCACTTCGTATCAACGGTATGTGGCTTGAAGATCTAGGCTTTCATACTGGAGATAAAGTTACTATCCATTGTGAAAACGGTAAGCTTGTCATCGAAAAATCAGAAGACAAGTAGTCCTCTTGTATCGTAGACCGATTCCGTTACTTCATTACCACATCTGATTGCTCTATCAAGTGCCATGATTGTTGCAATGGCACCGTCAATCTTTTCTGTTGATTTTTCTTTGTCTGCCTTGATGTTTCCTGCAGGGTCAGTACGAATAAAGATATTATCCATATTCCATCTGAGAACTGGATGCCCACCATGGGCTATTTTCTGCTCAAGCACAAGCTTCATCAGTTCCTTGGTCGGTGGACTCATATCCTTGAAACCCTGTCCGAATGGAACAACTGTATATCCCATACCTTCAAGGTTCTGAACCATCTGAACTGCTCCCCAACGGTCAAATGCTATTTCACGGATATTGAATCTCTCACCGAGGCTCTCGATAAAGTTTTCAATGTATCCGTAGTGAACAACATTTCCTTCGGTTGTCTGCAGATACCCTTTTCTCTCCCACAAGTCATAGGGAACATGATCCCTTCTTACTCTAAGGTCAAGCGTATCTTCCGGCACCCAGAAATACGGAAGTACAACATACTTGTCATCCTCATCAAGTGGTGGGAATACAAGTACAAAAGCTGTGATATCCGTTGTACTGGATAAATCCAGTCCTCCGTAACATACACGCCCTTCCAGGTCATCTTCATTGACTGTAAAGTTGCAGGCATCCCATTTTTCCATCGGCATCCATCTCACCGATTGCTTTACCCACTGATTAAGTCTTAGCTGTCTGAAGGAGTTTTCTTCTCCGGGGTTCTGTTTTGCAGAATCACAGGCGGCTTTTACTTTTTCTATGGCAACGGTAATGCCAAGTGATGGATTTGCCTTTTTCCACACTTTAGGGTCTGTCCAGTCTTCAGACTCGTCTGCTCCGTAGATAACGGAATAAAAGGTAGGGTCAACTTTTCGCCCTGCCTCAATGTCGAGTGCCTTCTGATGTATCTCGTAGCAGATGGAGTTCGTATCATTCCCGGCTGTTGTAATAAGGAAATACAACGGCTGCATACGGGCATCACCTGAACCCTGGGTCATTACGTCATAAAGTTTTCTGTTTGGCTGTGTATGCAGCTCATCGAAAATTACTCCGTGTGTATTAAAGCCATGCTTATTTGCAACATCCGCCGACAAAACTTGATAAAAGCTGTTGGTTGGCTTATATATCAGCTTCTTCTGCGACTCCAGTATCTTCACCCTTTTCATAAGAGCCGGACAGAACCTTATCATGTCAACGGCAACATCAAATACAATTTTTGCCTGATTTCTGTCTGCTGCACATCCGTACACTTCCGCTCTTTCTTCTCCATCACCACATAAAAGAAGAAGTGCAACGGCAGCTGCAAGCTCTGATTTGCCCTGTTTCTTGGGTATTTCAATATAAGCTGTGTTGAACTGTCTGTATCCATTTGGCTTTAATACTCCAAATAGATCTCTAATAATCTGTTCCTGCCAGTCTATCAATTCAAATTTCTTTCCTGCCCACGTTCCTTTGGTATGGCATAGTTCCTCAATAAAGCTGATGGCATAATCTGCCATCTGCTCATCGTAATGAGAAGACTTCGCCATAAGCTTCGTTGGTTTATACTTTTTCAGTTTTCTCATTTGCCATTACCTCCACAAATAAAAATAGCCACCATCATCGGTGACGCCAATAAATGTTTCTATACGAGATACAGAAGCCTTTCAGCTTCCGTTCCCGATAACATTTCGTTATTCAGTCTAGTTAAAATCATTTAAAAGGATGCAAAGAGCAAGTTCCGCCTCTTCGCAGGTCGGCTCAATATCCCATCCTCTGTCGTAGTTGGCAATCCATTCTCCATCCATCTTAAGGCTCAGTTTGGAAATCTTACCGCCGTTGATGCCGTAATCCTCGCTGGGTTCTTCAAAATGTTTCACCCAGTATTTTACGTTCTTGTATCCGCCATCCTTCTTAGGAATTCCGATTGTTCCTTCTGACCACATGCTTATCTCACCTCCATCTTGATTGCTGGAATTCTTGCATGCTCTCCAGTCTTCCAGTCGGTGTGTCTTGCGTTGACTGTTGTAAGTCCGTTCATGCAAATGCCTTCTTTCTCAAATGCTGCGAGGGTTTCGATAAGGCTTGAAAATGTTGAACTGATGGTAAACTCTGTAATGCCTTCTGCTCTTAAGCAGTCTGCAATCTCTTTGATGTCGTAATCCCAAATGACCTCGTTAAAATCAATAAGGTCGTTGCCAGATTCTTCTTTGGAAGTTTTGTATGCCCAGAAAAGTGTAGGATTGATTCCTGCGTCCTTAAGGTTTCTTGCCTTCTCTTCGATTGCCTTTTCAAATGTTCTGATTTCCTTCATTGTGATGTCCTCCTAAGTGTTTTCTTTTCCTTTCGGTACACTATATATCACTCTAAAAGCACATAATAGCAAGTTAATTACTGGCATAAATGTAACAATTATTTCAGTAGATAACTGTGTATTTTATGTCTCTCCATAAAGGATGAAATGGACATAATCTGCTCGATTTTCCTCTAGGAAAATCACAAGTTCGTAGAAACCATATTCATTGGCAAGCCTCTGAACCATCGTTACATCAAACATATTGGTAAGACCTGAGACTCTGATATATAAAATCTGTTCTTTTATCTTCTCATCCATAATCTTACTCCTCGTCTGTACAATCCGGCAGTCCCATTACAAGTTCTGTATACACCTTTGTGTATCTGCTTTGTTCACTGCCTTCGGATGATGCCATTGCTCGAAGGTAAAACTCCATCGCATCTTTTCTGCTGTCCCAAGTTTCAGTATTTCCGTAGCAAGTCACCTTTACGCTGTCCAGTTTTCTGCAACTGTCCTCTCCATATACTACATTTAATCCGGAACCATTATCCCAAGCAACCATAATGCTTGCTGTATCATCCACACCCATGACCGTGCCTTTCGTTCCAATCGGTGGTGCCTGCAAATCGTCCATTCTCACAAGTTCTACTCTGCATCCGATAGGATACTGTCTGCGTACCCTTTCCACAATCTCTTTACTTGGAAATCTCATCGTCTGACACCTCCTTCTTTGCTACATTTTTGAAAGCAGATGAGCCACTGAGATTCTTTAGCAGAATCTTTCTGTCGGCTTTGTATTCCTCACCGATAAACCCAAGTCTTAAAAGGAAACATCTGAATGCGTATTTCTCATTGCTGACTTTCTTTTCTGTTGAGTTGATGCGTTTCTGTTCTTTACTCATCTTGCAAAGTGCTGCAATGAAATTCTGGTAAGCTTGACAGGTTTCTGCATCCGGGAGTTCGGAAAACCAAGGAAATGAAACTTTTTCCTCATCAATTTCAATTCGAATGTCATCCACTCCTAACGCTTTTTTGATTAACTCTCCTTTTGCATCAAGTAAATTTGTAAGGTTACAAACTCCAACATTCTCAATGGGAATTGCCACTGTAAGCCCCGCATCTTCGCCCTGTGGCATTTCTTCCGGGTCTTCGGATACTTCCTTGCTTTCGTAAGCAAAGCCTCTGTCGGCAAGTTGCTGAAGAAGGTCTTCGATATCCTTTGGAAAGATGTTCTCCTCGAACTCTGCATCACCGTTTTTGTCGATAATCAATCCACCAAAATCATAAGCGGCTGTTGGCATCCCCTTGTACTTTGGCTTTGTTCCGAGGATTTCTCCAATTGCTGTAACCAGTGCTTTTCTCTCTGCTCCGGTTCGGTTAAATTCTACTCTCATTTATGAGTACCTCCTTTATTTTTCGGTACTACATATATCACTCTGAATCACGTAAATAGCAAGTCATATCTGTAAATATCTGAGTAAATATGAACCGATTTATCCATCATGATTTTGTGCATAATATGCTATTCCGGAAAGCACGAACACCACATTAGGAAGTGCTACACCATTGCCCCACATCTTATACTCCGCTGAGTCTGAATGTGGGTTCTTAAGCCATTTTCTGATTTGATTATCTGTCTTCGGCTTTGTTTTCTTTCCAAGTGCATCAGTGTGTGTCTGAAAGATTTCTCTCCATATAGAAATATCCTCATCGGTAGGATTCTCTGTTCCAAGCTCATCACACCACCAATCCGGAAATCCCTGCAGTCTTGCACATTCCGTAGGAGTAAGTCTTCTCACAATATATCTCGGTTCATTAACGATAGGTGGATCCTTGTAATCTGTGGCAACGAGTGTGTTTGCCATTTCTTCTTCAGCGGATGTAAAAAATGATGCCTTGGATGAACTATACACCGGATGAGCTACTCCACTTGCTCCTGCTGCCACAATAGTCGGTTCTACTTCCTCTTCAATCTGGAAACTGAACTTTGCATTATAGCCTTGGTTCATTGCGGGTCTGCCAATACCATATGCAGGCTCTCCTACAAAATTTTCATGAGGATTTCCCATCATCTGAGAAGACGGTCCCTTTGGACCATCGTTGGCAGAAAGTGTCGCATGAATATCTGCAAATGCCACTGCGTGTTGCTCCGTTGCATTTAATGTGTACATGACATCTGATTCCTTATATCCATCACCCTTATGAGAAGGACGAGTGCCATTGCCTTCAATCACAGCAATGCCGCCTTGGTTGCAGCCGGGATTCCCACCATTGCCATCAATGGTTCTGCTTGTATCTGCTTCATAAAATCCACTGTTTGGATTTGCAGATTTCATGGAATTACTGTCCTTGGAGCAGATGCCGTAAGCAACAGGCTGGAATAATGTCTGATCATTGTTTGTTCCAAGTGTTGCTGACTTGTTCTCCTGGATTAGCGGACCCTTTCCTCCGCCTTCACATCCACTTCGGATTTTCAATGTCTTTGGTGTTTCCACTACAAACGGCTGATTGTTGCCGCCTGTTCCATAAGTAGAAAGAACGGTCTGAGACACATCAAGAGGACCCGTATATCTTGCATCCTGTCCGTGGTTTTCAAACATTAAGCCGATGCCTGCATCTTGAGTGCCTTCTCTAAAAGCGGAGGCAGAACTTTGCCACGACTGGATGCTCTCCTTAGAATACCCAGACAAGCCTTCTGACTCAAATAGTATTTTTCCGGCACACCAATCTGCAAAATCTGCGACAAGGTAGATACGTTTTCTTCTCTGGGGTACTCCCCAAAACTGAGCATCAAACTGTCTCCAGGCAACGGAGTAATTATCTCCCATGATTTTTCCTGCACGGTTCCATTTGTTAGGTTTAGGCACTGACACTGATTCATCTTTGATTTTGCAGACCTCTTCGAGTACTGCTCTGAAGTCTTCTCCCTTGTTGGAGCTGAATGCTCCGGGGACATTTTCCCAGACGATAAATCTAGGTTTTCTGCCATCTGTCTTACACCTCATTTCTTTTATGATTCTGACTGCCTCATAAAACAAGCTAGACCTTGAACCACCAAGTCCATCACGCTTGCCTGCAATA
Source organism: Anaerostipes faecalis (assembly GCF_018982945.1). Classification (GTDB taxonomy): domain Bacteria; phylum Bacillota; class Clostridia; order Lachnospirales; family Lachnospiraceae; genus Anaerostipes; species Anaerostipes faecalis. The sequence continues at coordinate 133,253 of NZ_JABRXE010000005.1, forward strand.
CTCATATCCTGGCATGGACTGCCAAATGTGATGATGTCTACAGGTTCAATCTCTGCTCCGTTCATCTTGGAGATATCTCCATAGTGCTTTACCTGTGGCAATCTTTTTGTTGTAACTCTTATGGGAAATGGCTCAATTTCTGAACTCCAAATCGGAGTGATACCGGAAATTAGTCCTCCCAAAAGAAAACCCCCGGAACCATCAAACAGACTTCCGAGGGTCAAATTCTTATTCTCCATCTGCTCCCTCCACCTCTTTTACAAGGTCGGAGTAAGCAAGTTTCTCTCCGTTTCTTATAACGAATACATTATCTGTATCACCGGTATCCTCAACATATCTGCGAAGGATGACGGATGCGTATTTCTCATCAAGTTCCATCGTATGACATACACGGTTCGTCTGCTCACAGGTCATGAGCGTTGAACCACTGCCACCAAAGGTATCAATGACGATTGCGTTTTCCTGACTTGAATTTCCGATTGGATAGGCAAGCAGGTCAAGTGGCTTTGAAGTCGGATGATTCTTATTCTTCTTCGGCTTATCGAAGTTCCAGACGGTTGTCTGACTTCTGCCTGCATTCTTGCTCCAGTAGTGCTTTCCATTCTGTAGAAAGCCATAAAGGACTGGTTCATGCTGCCACTGATAATCACTTCGGCCAAGCACCAGAGAGTTCTTTACCCAGATGCAGCACCCGGATAAATGAAAGCCTGCATCCATGAAAGCCTTTCTGAAATTAAGACCTTCTGTATCTGCATGAAATACATAAGCCGAGCCACCTTTTTCAAGATGCTCGGCCATGTTCTTAAATGCGGAAAGCAGAAATTCATAGAATTTATCATTTGCCATCTTATCATTTTTTATGGATAAGCCATCGGAACTTTCAAATGCCACATTGTACGGCGGGTCCGTTACGATAAGGTTGGCTTTTTTACCATCCATAAGTGCAGCTACATCTTCTGAGGAAGTCGCATCACCACACATCAATCTGTGTCTTCCGACTGTCCAGATATCACCACGCTTTACAAATGCTGCTTTCTCAAGTGCAGCTGACAAATCGTAGTCATCATCCTTTACCCCAGAAGTATCATCCGAACCAAAGAGATCCGCAATCTCGCTTTCGTCAAATCCCGTAAGTCCGATATCAAAGTCCTCACTCTGGAGAGCCTCAATTTCAATACGAAGTAACTCTTCGTCCCATCCTGCATCCATTGCCATTCGGTTGTCTGCCAAAATATACGCTTTCTTTTGTGCTTCTGTAAGGTAGTCCACAAATACACAAGGCACTTCAAGTATTCCTTCTTCCTTTGCAGCAAGGATTCTTCCATGACCTGCGATAACATTAAACTCTCGGTCAATGATAACAGGATTGATGAAACCGAACTCACGAAGGGAAGAACGAAGTTTCATAACCTGCTCGGCAGAATGGGTTCTTGCATTATTCGCATAAGGAATTAGTTTTGATACAGCTACAAGCTGCATTTCTGTAGTTGTCTTTCCCATAATGCCTCCTTAATAAAGTCCCCACTCGGCAAACTTCTCAAAGCCACCGATGGAACGAATAAACTCTCTTGCTTCTTCCACAATTTCCTTATATGGAATACCATCAACGGCATCATCACCAATGGCACATACAAGTTCTACTGGTTTGCCAGTTCTCTGTGCCTTAAGGAATGCATGGATATTTACAGAAACATCCGCCTTGGATAAGTCCTTGCCATGAAGACCACCACCTGTTACGGAGTCTGCCATATCAGAACCAAGCTTACGATTGGTTGCCCCGGTATCTACATCCGTGCCACCAGTCCAGTCACCCAGGGGATTGATTTCAGCTGCAGGATAGATTTCCTTTAAGTGTACTTTTTTTGCATTGCTTTGGCAGATGATGAGTCTTGCCTGATCAAGAATGTACTTTCCATCAAACGGATACACTTTATAGATGTCTCTTGCTATCTGGGATAATGCCTTCTGCTCTTCAGTAAGTGGCATTCCCTTGAAGATTCCATTGTCACCACAATGGATGCTCTCTTCTTGGTTCTTTGCAAGGTGTATATCCTGGGGAACTATCTCGATGTCTGCTCTGACATCTCCGGCAATTCTATGGATTACTTCTGCAACATCAAGCTTGTCAATATCAGCTGATGTTTCAATAATTACATGAGCCTGCCCATGACCGATAAGCACCTCAACGGCAACCTTCGGATTTTCTTCTTTTGCATAAGCCAAATCAACAATGGCACCTGCTATTCTGTCTGCCACCTTATCAGGATGGCATGGATTTACTTTTTCAATCATATTATTTTCCTTCCCTTGCTCTTAGGAGTCTTTCCATCAAATCATTCTGTGGAGCAGCATCATCATAATCTGTGCTGCAGTTCTCCTTCACAATCTGAAATATTTCGTTCCAGAGCCTTACTGCCTGGTTCATATAGTTGATGCCAATGTTAATGAACGGAGATGGGATTGGTTTCTGTGTTGTTGGGTGCTTTGAAAGAAATCCCAGCTTGTTGGTCATCTCTTCGCACTGAATCCATCTTGCAGAACACATCGCATATCTTTCCAACAGCTGTGGGGATACCTTCGATGAGCATCCGATCTTGTTGAGCCAGTTCCATGTTTCCGTATAGATTTCGTGAGCCTGCAGTTCACTTCCGTCTCTCTGTTCTGCAGACAGGAAGTCGTGTGGCTTTGGCATCTCCACACCTTCCACTTCAGGAATATCCAGGACTTCTAATTTTCTGCCACCCGGATTTCCGTTCTTTGCTTTCTCGGATACAGCCGTTTTCTTGCGACCTGCACCAGGTCTTGCACCACCACGGCCACCGATGTTATTCGATTTTGTAGGCACGTCTGTACACCCTCCTTTAATTACCCTTTTGATTTCGCATTTTTCACACGCAAGACCCCACGCCGTTCCACGGTGGTCCCGGTGTTAAAGATTTTGACCGCCCCTGGGGTACTTTTTCATTCATCAATTCGCAGTGTGACACCCTATGACCAGCATTTCCTATATTATATATATAGGATAAAATTTTTATCTCTATAGAAAAGGATAGTAAATAGCCGTCATAGACCGACACACTTAATACTTATACACATGATGTTTTTTACTTCCGTGATAATCACCGCGTGCGGCATGGATCTTGGCATGACAGCTTTTGCAAAGAGAAATCAGATTGCTTCTGTCGTGGGTACCACCTTCTGACAATGGTTTCTTATGATGAACCTCATCCACCGGAACAATGATTCCTTTCTCAAAGCACTGTTCACAGAATGGATGTTGCTTAACATAGCTGTCACGAATTCGTTTCCACGCTCTTCCGTACCTGCGGCGTACAGCTTTGTCTCTGCCATACTTCTCGTAGGATTGGTTCATTTGTTTTTCATGTTCCTTGCAGTATCTACCTTCTGTTAAATTAGGACATCCAGGATAACCACACGGTTTCTTTGGTTTTCTTGGCATCTTTTTCACCTCCATCTGGACATAACAAAAGCCTCTGTGGGATTGCTCCTACAAAGGCTCTGTTGTATTTATATATTTTTCTACAATACCATTTTACATCATTTCGGTATGAATGGGGAGTGGCCTAGGGGTGATCTAGGGGTGTCCTCTTTCAAAACTGTCCAATGCACGTCTATGTAGTTTCTTTGTCCAACGCAGTGAGTAATGCATTCGAACAGAAATATCTGGCATTGATAAAAATTCCAAGTACCTATATCTTAAAATCATCTGTTCCATTGGATCTTCCACAACATCAATTGCATTGTCCACTTCGGTTTTAATCTCATCAAGCTTTTTATAATCTTCAGCAATCTCTCGCTCTAGATCATCTATCTTTTCTAAGTAGCGAACAAAGGGAGCTTTTGTATTTTGATTGCTTGAAAAATGCTCCTCGAATCCCGGTGATGATGGACTGCACGATAATTCTCTGTAAAATCCGAGCTTAATTTTCTTATCGTTAATCTTGTTATTTAGAATGAACGGTCTGTTCAGATAATCTTTAGCCGTCATAAGCACCACCTCCGATTCTCACTTTAACCGCATCAATAAGATCTGTCTGTGTTTTCTCTTTTAGCCTTAATGCCTTCATCACATCTTCATCGATGGTATCCTTTGAAATAATGTGGTGTATGACAACTGTGGATTTCTGCCCCTGTCTCCATAACCTTGCATTGGTCTGCTGATAGAGTTCCAATGACCAGGTAAGACCAAACCATATAAGGGTCGAACCACCACTTTGCAAATTCAAGCCATGTCCGGCACTAGCAGGATGGATTACACCAATCGGTATATCACCGTTATTCCAATCTCTGATATCCTTTGAAGTCTTGATTTCACGAACCTTGAATCTTTCCTTGATTCGCTCCAAATCGTGGTTATACCAGTAAGCCACAAGTACAGGCTTTCCATTTGCACCCTCGATTAAATCTTCAAGTGCATCAAGCTTACGGTCATGAATAAGGAAGACTGATTTTTCTTCGTTATAGATAGCACCATTAGCCATCTGCAGAAGTTTGCCTGAAAGAGCAGCTGCATTTGCAGCATCAATCTCTTCATCTTCCAAAGACACCACCATTTCCTGTCTTAATTCGTCATATACAGACCATTCCTTTTCTGAAAGCTTTACTTCCACTTCGTTCATAATGCATTCAGGCATTTTTAGAAAATCTGCCGACTTCATGGAAATCGTAATATCCGATATCAGTCTGTAGATGGCATCTTCCGCACCTGGTCTTGGTTTGTAGGAAAATATCATCTGCTGATTTCGTTTATCCGGCACAAAGAAATTCATACGATAATGTGTGATGTATCTTCCGAGCCTTTCTCCCATGTCAAGGATTCTGAACTCTGCCCATAAATCCATAAGTCCATTACTGCTTGGAGTTCCTGTAAGACCCACGATTCTTTTTACCTTTGGTCTTACTTTAAGAAGGCTCTTGAATCGTTTAGCCGATGCAGACTTGAAAGACGATAATTCATCAATGACAACCATATCGAAATCAAATGGAAAGCCACTCTTATTGATAAGCCAGTCCACATTCTCTCTGTTGATCAGATAGATACCCGCACTTTTTCTTAACGCCTCTTTTCGCTCCGACTCTGTACCTATAACAACCGAATAGGTAAGACCCTTTAAGTGATCCCACTTTTCTATTTCAGCAGGCCATGTATCTCTTGCTACTCGAAGGGGTGCGATGACCAGAACCTTTCCTACTTCAAATCTGTTATAGAGAAGTTCAAAGATTGCTGTTAAGGTAATCACACTCTTTCCAAGTCCCATTTCTAAAAGGACTGCTGCCACAGGATGTTCCAGTACAAAGTTCGTTGCATAAGTCTGATAATCATGAGGATTGTATTTCATCAATGACACCCCCAATCACATCAGTGTTATCAACCACATAGCAGGGAAAACCTAAAGCTGATAACTGTTTCATTCTTCTTTTCTGTAAGGCTCTTGGTTTCTTGCCAGGAGCCTTGAGTTCTATAAAAGCCATTCTCCCTTTTGGAAGAAGAACCAGTCTGTCCGGCACTCCGTCAAACCCGGGAGATGTAAATTTGATGCAGAAACCACCTGCAAGCTTTACAGCCTTTACAAGCTTCTGCTCTACTTCTTTTTCACGCATTCGTGCCACCTCCATCAATGCTGAATTTGATGGTGTGACAGGGTAAGACTGTCATTTCCTATACTTTATATATAGACTTAATTTTTTTACTCTATAGAAAAGGATAGTAAATAGCCGTCATTAACTGTCACACCTACTGTCATTACTCTTCTTCCATAAAGTCTGTCTTAAGTCTTAAGCCTTTAATGTATCTGCCTTTACGGTCACGGTATCTTTCAAATCCGACCGTTTCCAAGGCTGTGTAGAAATCTGTTGTGCTTCTTGTAAACTCACCCACCTGGGTACAGAAGATTCGATACTCGTTATATACCTCGCTCGACTTTGCCACATAGGCAGGGTCAAGTTCGCAGCGTTCGCTTAAGAAGTAGGAAAGCCAGTCATTACTTTCCTTATAATGCTCAATGGCATCACGCACCTTCTGTGGCGGGTCAATCTTGTAGTTGTCTGCAATTACCTTTCTTGCACCTTCGATAACCCATGTAAGGATTGCTCCGCCTGCCTTTTCAAACAGATAGTCTGCATAGTTCTTGATATCAGCACTTCCTTCAATCTTGGCATCAAACGGAATAACGATAAGTCTTCTCCAGGTACCTTTATCAATCGCACCGACCTTTGGCAGATGGTTGGTATAAAGCACGAGTGTATGTGTCGGAGTATATGAGAACGGATCTTTATACTTCTTTTCAGCATAGATTTCATCGGTAGAGCAAAGCTGTTTAACATTAGCGGTATTCAATCTCATGCCTTCTTCCAGCTCAGCTGCAATGAGCATTCTCTTACCCTTTGCCTCGGCAAGTTCCGGCTTGACATTTCTTCTGCATCCAACGGTAAGCATATCTGCAGAGATATTTCCTGAGTATGTACCAAGGACTCTTGCGATAACATTCCAGAAGGTTGACTTACCATTGCGGCCTTCTCCATATGCGATAATGAGTGCCTCCACATACACCTTTCCGATTGCTGACAGACCGACCATTCTCTGAACATAATCAATAAGGTCGGTATCCTTTAAAAAGAAGGTATCAAGTGCGGCTGCCCAGATATCTGCTCCATCACTTGATGGGTCAACGGTTGTCTGTTTTGTGATGAAATGCTCTGGTCTGTGTTCCAGCGGATACTTGGTGCCCTGTCTTAAATCATAGGTAAGAGTCGGTGTATTAAGCATGAACTCATCGGCATCAAGGTTTCTCTGTTCCACTTCAAGCATCGGACGAGCCTCTTTTAATGTGGCTGCAATATTCTTTGTATCTCTTCGCTTAATGGCATACTTCTTGTAAGCCACAGCATCTTCATACATCTCATAGGCATGAGCCTGCTGTTTATTGAACATCTGCACAGCCTTCTTCGAACCCACCGATACAAGAATCTCCATGCCGCCATTCTTTACAAGTTCATCCATAGCCTTCTTCATTTCGGTTTCAGCCTCTGCAAGCTGTCTTTCTGTCAAGTCCTGGGAAACACCCTGGGACTTTGGTTTTGACTCTTCCCAGAAACTGCCGTTGTAGACCATGTAATCAGTCGATGGGGAATAGCGAAGGATGTCCTTATACTCGGTTGCAAGAACCGTAGCTTGCCCCACATCGGAGAAGTCTTCCGGCTTTAATCTGCAGTCAGAGTTGTACTGTTCAGGTGGAATGTATCCTTCCTGGTTCGACACCTTGTTACCGAACTTTGATGCACTTCTCCATATCACCTTGAGTTCACTTTCAGGAAGTGGTGGATTACAGAGTTCTGCCTTCTTAAGGAAGATCTGATAAGCCTCTTCTGTATTTCCGTATCTCTTGATAATCTTCCCGGCAATGTGGCTCATGGTACTGTTACGCTGACCTTCCGACACCTGCTCAAGGCTTGCATCGAAATCTGAAAAATCATCCTCTTCCAGATAATCAAGAATGGTCTTGTCACCTTCATAGAACTCCACTTCATCAGAGTCATTGCCATAAAGGAATCTTGCAGAGTCTAATGCGTTGGTATCGTAATAAGGGAAAGCATCAGCTATCTTGCGTTTCATGGCTGCATACTCTTCTCCGTCCGTTACCTTTGGTATAGGGAAGAATACATGAAATCTTGGTCTTGCCGATTTATCACCCTTTGGAAGGTTGTGGTGTCTGCTGTAAGATGCAGCAAATACAACTCCCGGAATTGAAAGTGCAATATCAAAAGGAGTAAGCCAGTCTTCCGGGTTCTCTGAATGGTCATTGTCACAGTCAAGTGGAATACAGTCAGAGGATTCAAAGTTATCCTTACTGCGATAGTTTCCTTTATACTTGGCTGTTACATGATCCATCTTGGTTGCTGCGATAAAGGACTCTTTATCCGTTACAACATTCTTATTGGGATACAGACAGTTACCGCTGTTGCCGACACAGTCTGCTGAATAAACAGTAAAATTAATCATATTCTCCGACCTCCTTCAAATCCTGGGTAAACCATCTGATCTTCATTCTTCTTTTCTTGGCTACACCAATCTCACGAGCCATGCCTCGGCTTATCACACCACCGAAGACCCAGACCTCTGTGCATTTGCCAAGAAGTACATAATTGAAATGCATAGCCATCTCTCTTTCAGCCTCATTACCGTCATCCATGAACTGTGGATATAAAAGATGAGGTGTTACCGGGATAGCATTTTCATCAACAGCGAATCTGCTGTATCGTTTTGCATTCTTTACATTGGTTTCAACATCTCCCGCATATGGACTGCACACATACACCAAAGGAAGATAGGCAGCCTTTTTATCAGCTGCCATTTCCTCACGGTGGATGTTGGTAAGAGCCTCATATGTGGTCGGGTCGAAGTACCCTTCGTGATTAAACTTATCAACACCCATATTTCTTAATCCTCCTGTTCGATAACTGGTAAGATACCTTCATTCTTCAAAAGGTCATAAAGGAAAAGTCTGCCCTTCTGAGTCCAGTAGGTATGCATCACACTTCTGCTCTCATCGATTGCGTAGGTACGGGACTGTGTGTATCCGCACTCTGCATAGTGCTGATATAAAAGCCAGGTCTTTCTGAACTTGTACTGAACCCCAAGTTCGTGAAGAAGTTCATTGAACTTTCGACCGCTCATACCGTAGTCCTTTGCAATCTGTGTAATAGGAACTGTGTTCTTGTTCTGTAAAATAAGGTCATAGTAGCTTGCCTTTGGCTGGAGTTCTGCAATCTGCTGACGCTGAATGAGTGTCTGGCATTCAAGCTGTTTTCTTCTCTCACGCTCTTCCTTAAGCTGTGTGAGTGCTGCAATCGCAAGATCAGGATTCTCCAAAATCTCATCGATGGCATACATCCCATGCTTACGGATAGCCGGAAGAACTTCTGATGTAACCCAGTGTTTGAACTTCTTCGCATTCGGCATCTTGCTTGAAAGGATAAGACTGTAAAGTCCAGACTCATTGATGATGATTGTTTCCTTATCCTGGTTACCATCAAAGATCATGACCTTGTGTCTGTCCTCTTCATCTACATGGCGGTTGATATCTCGACTACCGTTCTGGTACCCGAGAATGTCTGCAACATCCTTGCCGACAAACATAACCTCACCGTTTACGATTGCTGTTCTTACAGAGCCAAACTCTGTGCTGTTAAATACTTGTAATTCCATACGAATTACCTCCTTAAATAAATTTCTCGGAGGTGTCACCCTCCTACCTGGTAGCCTTGGGAGAAGGGTTAAAAGGACGTTTTTGAAAAAACTTTTTTTAATTTGTTGATTGCACGTCTGTAACGATGACTGACATTGTTGGCCTCCTCGCCGATTTCTGCTGCGTACTCGCCTACGGTGTAGCCGTCAAGTGCAATGGCAATTACCATATCTGCTACCGTAGGTTTAAGAAGACTTCTCAAAGTTTCACAGCATTCTTCGTATTCAAGCTGGTTATGTACTCCATCAATTGAACTGTTAAAAGCTGACTTATCAGCTGCTCTGAACATAATTGCTTCTTCAGTGTTGACCTCAACTGTTCCATCCTTGCTCTTCATATAAGCATTGCCAGTATGACGGTCATGCTTATGCCAGTTGTTGTAGTCGGGTCTGTTGAATCTTTCCTCGATTACATCCTGGATTCTCTGTTCGTAGTCTTCCTGACTTTCATTTTCTGAAATGGAGATATTAAGCCATCTCTCCAATTCCACGTTTTCGACCTCAAGGGTCTGGTACTCGTTCTCGTAACGAATCTTGATTTTCATAAAGTTCCTGCCTTTCTGCCTGGTTCTTGCAGAAGGGCATAGGAAACAAATAAAGGCCGGTGCTTATAGAAGTACCGACCCATGAAGCCTGAAAAAGGGCATAAGGAAATAAGGGTACCTCTATCACACCTTCCACAGGTTGTCCTGTGGTTGATGTCGATATCTGTATCCCAATGCCCTTATAGCTAATCAGGCCTTGTGATATTATTTTTTAAGTGCCTCTAACACTGAGATGGATACGCATTTCTGTGTATTCATCTCAGTGTCAGGTGTTTTTATTTATAGTGTACACTGGAAATTTTTCTCGTGATGGACACGCCATGTCCGCTGAAAACTGCCGTAAAACACAAAAAAAACCGGAGTTACCTACTTTGCCTATAAAGGCTTTTGTAGATAACTCCGGCGGTTAGCTCCTCGATTCTTTACGGGGCAGTTTGCGGTAGTTTCTAATTCATTCTTTTGCTGCTTTCATTATTGCTTGATTTACTTGGTATTGCATGTCTTCCCAAGAAATCGTTTCAAACTTATTTTTATTTATCTTTACCTCAAGCGTTACATCGTCTCCATTTACAATAACATTGCAGAAACGAGGTGGTATATCTTTGTCGCTGTGAAGATTTCTAATAGATGTCTTTATCAATCAACTCAACCTCCTTCTTAGAATGGCATTTCATCCATGTCATCAGATATATCATCCTTCATGAATGCATCAATTGCATACATCACGTCATTGTTTACCTTCGGATGTTCCATACGCTCCTTTACAGTTGAGAACAATAACTCAAGAAACGGAGCAACTGGTGTATCATCCTGTGAGGCTACCAACAATTGACTTCCCTTGGACGGTACATACATCCAGGCTTCTTTAGCAGCTGCAGAAGAATCTCCAACTTTATGAACGCTCTTCTCAATATCCATAAGATAAAGCGTTGTTCCATTTTTTAATCTAAGATTAAAACAATCTCCGGCAATATATGTCTTGGGACCAAAGGTCTTTGAATTGAATACGATTCTAGTTACTTCCTGCGGATATTCGCAGTCTGTCTCCTCATAAAATGTTTCTTCTGCAAACAGAGGATGGTATACGAAACCATTCATATCCGGCTCCATTCGATTCAGATTAAACGCTGTCTCTCGATTCCAATCGAGCCTATCCTTTAATGTATCTTCCTTTAATTTATCGAAGAAACTTGTAATATACTGCTCTGTCGGTGTAAGTCCAGTAAGATCGACAGATATCAAGGTATCAACACTAACCTTAAGAAGCTTTGCTGCCGTTACAACAAATTCCATACTCGGCTCGGATGTATTTCCATCCTTCTCCAGACGAGACATATATCCTAATCTGATTCCTGCTTCCTTTTCAATCTGACCTATTTTAACATCTGGATTTTGACGTAATAATTTCCGAATATTCGAAAAACAAAGCGTTTTATTAAAATTTTTACATTCACTTAAGTATGACTCCAACTGAGTAAGAAAACCTGCCCACTGAGTACGTTCCTTATTCAGTACATCCAGACGATTACGTATGCTCTCCTCCGTTCCATATTCTTCGATAAGATCATAGCTTTCCTTTGATGATGAACTTTGCTCCGTGCGTTCCCACCTTTGCAGTGCATCCTCAAGTTCTGCAAGATAGCTATTTATATCATCTAATTTATCTTCTACCACCTGCTTTTTATCCAAGATTTCATCTTTATTGCAGAGTCCCATACCCGCAGTTGCTATGAAACCACGCATTATGTCTACATCTTTGATATCGCTAATTTTAACATCAGCTAATTTTCGTTCTTCTGACATAGCAGTGCCTCCTTTGCATTTTGATGATATTATTATACACCATTCACGCTTTTTGTCAATATATGCAATACCGCTTTTGCTATTGCATATATTTGCAATCAAACATTCTTTTTTACTGCATAGTAAAAAGACCCGGAAGTTTTCTTCTTCCAGGTCACTCTAGCAACGGACATGGCATGTCCGTTTTTTTATAAAGTAAATTTTTAAATTGCTACATCATATTGCTCAAGATATTCTTTAACAGCCCACAGTGGTTCCGGGTACTTCACATGTAAGGCTTCACTAATCCACTGATGTTCTGGATCAAACGGTTTCAGCTTACATCCCAAAACATCCAACAGCTTCTCGCTTATCATTGGTGGCAAGTTAAGCCCGAAACAAATCAACACAGCAGTGTTCAGATTCGGAGCTGTTTTCCCTTTAACGGTACGGCTGATTGTTTTCGGATCTCTATCAATCAAGTCACCGAGATCCGTGTATTTCATATTTCTCCAGTCTAACAACAACTCCATGCACTGCTCTGGATCGTCCGTCATCTGCTTTCGAATATTCAGCCACTCCTCCTGTTGCTTCTTTCGCATTGCAATCTGTCGTTCCGGTGGAGCATTCTGATACCCATTGTGATATTTTACATCAAAGGTAATATCGCTCTGCTCTCTGTTCAAGAAGCAGATAGTATGGTATGCGGACTCTACCTTACTCGTGATGCTTAGATCAAAGACAAGACAACACTCGTTCATATGTGCTCTGGCATAATCAGTCAGCATAAGCCGACCGTCCATATCAGTGCAAACATATAGCGGAGAATTGTAGACATAATGATTTTCTATAAACAGATAATCACCATTAGCAGTCTTTTCACGGAGTTCCGGATTTGAGAAGCGCTGAATAGCTGCATCTTGAGCACTTATCGTAAATGTCTGATATGCTTCAATTGAGTCCTTTCGGAAACCATGTGGTCGGACATACTGACCATCAACATAGTTAAAAGTTCCGATTGCACCATCAAATCCAAGTTCTACTAATCGAATCTTAGCCGCCTGCCTGGATACTCCAAAATCGACTGCAAGTTGGTCGATGACCATCTCCATAACATCCATTTCGTATTGAGCATCGCTCTCACGCAAAAATGTAGCTATGTACTCGTTCGCCTTGGCTCTAAACGGAGTCTGTGGCATCTGAATTCTTGGTGCAAGTTGGTTAGCCTGTTTCTCCATGAATTCCGTAGATTTTTTTGATATTTCAGATGCTGCACCACCTACAACTTCGCAGCTGATGCATGATGCTGCTTCATTATAAAGCCGTTCTAATACAAAAGCTTTCCTATGCTTATCCCAGTGAACGCACTCATGAATTATGGTTGTATTCACTGATCCGATATTTCGAAGCAGGTACACCAAAGGATCTACAAGAATGGTTTTTCCTTTAATATGAGTAAGAACATCTTTCTCTGCGTCCTCATCATAAATGTCAGCATCGGCTTCCTCAAAATAAATCTGACCGAAAACCGATGAATCATCTTTAATACGATGGCTTTGAATCGTCAAGTCCAGTGCTTCTACCAATCTTGTCGGATCTACCCACACAGGAGATTGACCCCTTAGTGGAACTCTCAGTGCTTCTGGGAAATTTTTCTTTAAAAAATCCTCTGCAACCCTTTCAAGTTCAGAATAAGGAATGATTGGCACAAGGGAATCATCCATCGGATCTTTCACTCGATTCTTACCGTTGTAGCTAGATACCGATGTAATTTCGAAGTCCTCCAGTTTTTTATCCAGATCACCCCGACAGGACACCATCAACCAGAAAGTTCTCTCTTCTGATACATCATAGTGATGGTTGCCATCTTTTATTTCAATATTCACTGACAGAGCAACATCGAAACTAATCTTCATTCCCGGAAGATCTTCCACCCAGACATGCTCCACATGAACATCTGCAATCTCAGTTTCTCCGACAGAATGCACTCTAGTAGCCAGTTTTTTTATATAGTCCTGGTTATCCTCAATGAACTGCTCGGCTGCCGCCCAGAACTCATTTTCATATTTCTTTCTAACATAATCCGTAAATGAGCGGCTTACCGCCATACATAGTACCTCCTACAATTTCAGCTTATCAATATCAATCTTCTTCCTGCTCAGATAGCAATTAAAGAGAATCTCTGCCAAAATTAAGCGTATCTGTATATCCTCCAAACCTAAAATTTAAAGTAGGATAATTGTTTTAAATCGAAGGAATTAAATTATCTTCAATGCCTTCTGCAACACAATCAATATTTGCAATTCTAGCTGTGAATATCAATTCAACAGGAACAGGATCATGTCCACTTTTCAGGTGACTCGGTAATTCTTTGTTATAGGACGTTATATCCAAATCATAGGCCGCAAAAATGCCACCACACATGGATTTGATTGTATCTGCACTTCGTGTGCGGCTTTGATATATTAGGGTAATTATTGTTCCCAAGCATATCTGCTTCATTTTCACGACCTCCTATTGAATCATTACAATTTCAAAATTTCCATATCCATTTTTCTTCCTGAAAGGTACAAATCATATGCCATTGTTGCAGGAATTAACCTTGTTTTTATATCTTGAAGTCCCAAATTAGAAAGCATCTCCATTCGAACTTCACCCTTATCCTCTATCTCGTTGTTTTCTGTTGGAAGTAGAAAACAGTTTTTTACAGAAGAGAAATTATGGTCTTCAATAAACTGTTGATATGCCAATTGGTAAAGATACTGTTTGGTGATAGATTCTATGCCGGGCTGTCCTGTCGGAACAATTCCCTTTTCCAAATGGGCATTATAATATTTTGCATCAAATATAATAAATTGATGCTGTTCATTAACCATACAAATAGAAACTAAATCTGGTATCAATGTATCTTTTGCACACTTTCCTGTAATAGTCCACAATGGTTTCTCGATTAATTCAATAAGCTTCTGTCTTCTGTTATAACCTTCTTTCAATGGCACAGGCAGTTTTAAAATGCCAAGAGGGACATCCAACTGATTATCCATAATATCTGCACAAATTTTTTCCCATACCAGATTGAAACTATTTGTTCCAAATAATGACAAGCACTCTGTATCGTAGAGACTTCCTCTTCTATCGATATAAGCATACATTGTCTTCAAAACCAACTGTTTTCTTGTGTTGAACTGAGTATTAAGTTCGTTTTCAATTCGATATAAAATATATTCTTTATCCCCGAAATCATCCAACTCTGCATCAGTAAGATCAACACCTGTCATCTCAAATAAATCAAGTAACTCTGCATCTTGGAGTTCTTTTGAAGCCATCGTTACTAAACACTCATGGAGCCTCTTGAAATAATCAAAATCATTGGTGACTCTTTTACGAGTTTGTAATTCTGTATAATACGGACGATTCTCTGAAAGCAAAGTAAAGGTTTCATTAATAGTCTTATCCCACAGTATTTCACCAGAACCATTGCATTCAATAATATCTTCTGTATTGGTATATACATCATTTTCAAAGTAATCCTGTAACAAAAATAACAGCACAGCCAACAGATTAAATGAGTTACTTTCACTGCTATCGTTGAACATACGAACAATCTGTTCTTTGGCATTATATTTTTCCAAAACCTTTATAACCTTTCGTAGTTCATCCGTAGGTTCCTTTGCGTTCAAAAGATATTTGGGATAACATTTCAGAACTCGTCCGGCTACAACAATAACTCCAACAAAGGTGAACACATAGAAATATTCATTTTCTCCTACTTCTACATCCACCATCTCGATATCCTCTTCTAACAGATCCGCCATATTTTTCTGAATATCAGAAGCCTTAACAGCCTTTAATACACCGAACTCCTTTAGTTTTCTGATTAACGGAATCGCATGTTCTTCACTGCACTTTAAAATGTGACACAATTCATTTTGTGTATATCTTTTTTGTTCTCGTACAAATTCAGAAATCATAATCAGACCTCCTTATTCTTGTGTGGTATCACCGTATTTTACATCCTCCACTTCACAATCTAACTGAATGTCATGATTAAAGATTCCGACACCTTTTGCTTCAAATTCTCTACAAATTTCTGAGTATCTGCTGCTATTTTGGAAACATCCCTCAAATAATCTAGGTCTCTTCTGTTTTACTGCATCCTCAAACAAATACATAATAACTTTATTTTTAAAGGTATTAATGAATCTATCTCTATTAATCTCGTCACCATCTTTAGGTACAACAATGCTTCTTGAAATGAAATAAGGTCCAAGCTGTTTATCTTCGTTAATCTTCTCTTTTGCAAGAAAATTATTGATAGCTTTTCTTAACTTATTCCACTCCACTTTTTGGGATTTATCATCAGCAAGATATACATACTTGCCTTGGAGATCCTGATCGCTGTCATCAATTCCGATATATGTAAAATCCCATCTTCTCTTAAATGCTGTATCCATTGGGAATACACCCTGGTCTGCGCTATTCATAGTTGCCCAAATAAACATGTTATCTGGAATTTTTATTTTATTATAATCACTTGGATCCCCACCCAGTTCTTTCGCAAGATATTTTTTAACATCTTCGGTTGCCTGGATTGGATACTCGCTGACAAAATCATCACCTCTATCAAGCAACTGGAAAATGTCTCCGAATACAGCAGCTACATTTGCTCTGTTGATTTCTTCGATAATTAATAGGAATGGCTTAATATTATCCGTTCTGCTATTCTTCAGTGCCTTAACATACATACGCATGAAAGGTCCAGGAACATATTCATAAGAAATATCCTTCTTGCCACTTGATGGCTTTAAAAGATTTACATATGGTCTGATTGCCTTTCCATGATTGCGTTCTACACTATTATCACCTGCTGCGTCTGAACCATCAGCTTTTCTTGTCTTGAAACTTTCATCTGTATAAAGCCCCAACAAAAGTGGAAGTCTTGTTAATCCATCACCTTTGAATCTGTCATAGAGCTGATCATACTTTTCTTGTGCAGACTTTGTTTCATCAGTTAATACCGCCAAGACATCTTTTTCTGTTGCCAAAGAAATAACCTCTGCAGAATCATCAATCATTACCGGTTTATATGTTCCTACAAAATTTGCATAAGAATAATCTGGGTGAAAAGTTACACGTTCATAATCATCCTCATTGTCCTTGCCTAACAACTCCACGCGGTCGCTATTGATAGTAAAACTCTTGCCAGTTCCCGGTGCACCGAAAAGAATTCTGTTTCTTGGAAATGGCGATTCGTAACCAGTCTTAAAAGGATCTTCCCGTTCCACATATGAATCATCTACAACTAATTCATCTAAATTTGCCAAAGCAGAATTTTCCATATATGGTCGATTGTCATAATATGTAAGGTAATCTAACAAATTATCCTTGTGAACTGCCGTGATATAAATTCCTAGTTTATTAGCAATACGTTCTATCCCCTTAGATGGCACATAGTCATTTGGAATAATTATTTGATTTCCAGGCCCATTTCTTGATCCATTTAAAGTGCCTGATATTTTTTCAATATCAGATTCATTACACTCTAAACTAAATGAATAATCATTATATTTGTCTACCGTATCGTTAACACCTATACAAAAGTATTTCATGTTGTTTGTAATCGCATAATTCCATGTTACTCCTCTTTCATAAGCACCACTATCTCTTGTATCAAAATAATTCTTTGTATTATCTTGCTTATGAACCAAGGGATAAACAAAAACTGCGGCCTTTTCACCATTTGGCAAAGAGAATACGAACCCTCTGCGCTTTGTATTCTCTATTATTTGTTTTTCATCATCAGTTATTCCTAGATAACGATTTAGGGTTTCTAATGCTTGGTTTGTAGTGTATGCCACTTTTCATTACCTCCTAATTTCCATTCTCTGTGAGAATATCATAGACTGCATTTGCACAGCATTTTGCGGCAAGTGATGGAACTGCATTTCCTATCATTTTGTATAGTTCCATGTTACTACCTTCAAAAATATAATCATCTGCGAATGTTTGCAGTCTAGCGGCCTCTCTAACTGTAAGGGTTCTGCATTGTGATGAATCTGGATGAATGTGTCTTAATCCATCTTTATATAAATGTGCAGGTATTAAATTACTTGGTTCATCCCACTTGATGACATGATATTTATGAACATTTGAATTCTTTCCTGTCATCTTTGTATATAATTCTTTTAGTGCAGAAATCGATACATATTTATTTCTTCCGGATTCAATATCCTCTGTTAAAAGTTTAAAAATCCCAACATCTCGATCACTCTGCCATCTAGCTACATGATTTGCAACCATGGGATCTGGTAATGAATGTCTTGTTCTAGCCCCATTATATTTCGAGTCTTCTTCCTGTGGGTATAATTTAGGCAAATCACCAATAGCTTCTCTTACCGTTATTTTTCTAGAAGATTTATATTTTGGCAAAACAGAAAAATAGAAAGATTTCACAATTTCCTCACTATTTTCTTTAAATAAATCTTTTCGCACACCAAAAATGATTACTCTCTTACGATTCTGAGGAACCCCATACTCAGTAAAATCTATAACAGCTTTTCTCAAATCTTTCATGATATGATAGCCAACTGTTTCAAAACTCTCTTGAATAATATCAATTATCGGCCTATCTCCAGGTTTTGCACTTAATATCCCTGGGACATTTTCAAATAAAAATGCTTTAGGTTTATATCTTTCAAGAACCTTTATATAACTTTCAAAAAGGTAATTTCTGTAGTCATTTTTCATTCCATGTTCGTCCCGTACTCTTCCTGCAATCGAATATGCCTGACATGGAGGTCCACCAATAATCACATCAATCCCATCTGCATCTTCAATGAGTTTATCCAAACCTATAGATGAACCATAGACTGGATCATCAGTCCACCCTTTAAATAAATCATCAGTTCTTTGTATGTCAAACCTTAGGACTCTCTGATCCGCATCCGAATACTTCCATTTTGTTCTTAATCTATTTTCGAGATTTTGACATGGCACCTTTTCCCATTCAACTGCTGCAATAGTATCGTAATGCCCTGATTGTTCAAAGCCATCCATAAGACCACCACATCCAGCAAATAAGTCGATTGCTTTAATCTTAGCCATTATTTTTCTCTCCTATAATTTCTAGTATAGCTTTTCCTAATGCTTCACCTAACAAAGGTGGAACCGCATTTCCAACCTGTCTATCTTGCTTTGTTCTGGTTCCTGTAAACACAAAATCATCTGGGAATGATTGAATTCTTGCACTTTCTCTTACAGTTGGGACACGGTTCAATTCATAGTGGAAAAGATTTCTATGTCCTGTATCTACAGTTCGTGCCGGAGCATTACCATCCAATCGTGTCCAAGCCATATGAAATTTTCTGCTCTCTCCAACCCCTGCAGGCAAGTCCTTATAATTACCACCTTCCGGAACTAATGCGATAGTTTCTTTCACAAAATCTTTATGATTTGTTGCAACATGGTTTGAAAGAACCATACAGTTCTTCCTCATCATTTTCTGATACTCTGTAACTGCATCTTGCGAATAAACATCTTCGTTCGTGCCTAATTCATTATTTCTTGTAGGTAAATCCGATATTGCCTCACGGCAAGTACGATAAGGTCTATCTGTTCCCGGGCCAAACTGAGCTTCTGGAAAACAAGGTTCTCCTAAGTCTTTTCTAATCCCCATAAAAATCAGACGTTTTCTCATCTGTGGCACTCCATAATCACAGGCTTTTAATACTTCACAATCAATATTATATCCCATATCTCGAAATCTCTTGAGAATTTCTTCCTTGATTTGACCTTTATATAAAGTTGCCATTCCCGGAACATTCTCAATAATAAAAGCTTTAGGCTTATACTGTTTTACCATTTCAATTACAGCTAGATATAATTTATTTCTCTCGTCATCAAAATTACGAGGTCCTGTTAATGAAAATCCCTGACAAGGTGGTCCTGCAATAATTACATCTATTGTTTTATCTCCAGCTATTTTCTTTATCTCATCAAACGTTTCCTGCTTGGATAAATCTGCATTCAACGGCTTTGCACCATTATGGTTAAGTGCGAATGTGTTAAGGGCATCTTGGTCATTGTCAACGCCAACAATGATATCAAATCCCGCATCCATAAATCCTTTCGATAATCCACCGCATCCTGCGAATAAATCTATTGCATTCATTTATTTGTTATCCTCCGTTAGTTTTTCTTGTTTAAACTCACAAATATCAGAAATATCGCAATCTAAACTTGAACATATTTTCATTAGCACTTCCATGCTAACAACTTGATTTTTACTTAACTTTGCAAGTGTATTTGTCCCAATACCCGTAACTTTTCTCAAATCACTCTTATTGGGCATTCCTTTATCAATCATTAATTTCCATAATTTATTATAGCTTACTTCCATCTCTTTCCTCCGATTCAGATGCATAATCAAACCCAATTTATATTATATATAGAGAAATCATTTTTATCAATGGAGAAATAAAATATTTCGCCCTTTATATATTTAAGACTGAACCCCTCTAGGGTTCAACTTCTTGTTATCTATTTTCTAGTGTCAACCCTGCTGAGTAAACCAATACCCACTCAGCTATCTGCAAGCATCAAAAAAGGACTTTCCGCAAGACTTCATATATCTTTACTGTGTTTATTTTTTTCACACATCACAAGTAAACACTTCTGTATAATCGACCCAATCTCAATATTTCTGTCTATCCAACTATAAAATTTCCTAGGTTTTTAAAAGCTTTTAGGACATTTTTTGCGGTATTATTTTCAGTAACCAAAACTATCGAAATCCCCTTATTTCAAGCCTTTTTCACACTTTTACTTGTGTACTTTAGTCAACAGAACCACGCTCTCAACATGGCTGCTATGGCTGAACTGATCCACAACGCTGACTTTTTCTACCTGATACCCGTTTTCTCCGAGCACCTTCACATCTCTTGCCAGAGTTGCCGGATCACAGCTGACATAGACGATTCGTTTTGGCTCCATCTTAACCATTGTATCCAAAAGCTTCTTATCGCATCCTTTTCTTGGAGGATCTACAACAATAACGTCTGCATAAACCCCATGTTTTTTATACTCTTCCGGCAATACTTCCTCTGCTTTCCCAACAAAAAATGTGGCATTATCTATATGATTCATACGGGCATTTAATCTTGCATCATCAATTGCTTCTTTGACAATTTCCACCCCATAAACCTGTTTTGCTTTCTGTGCCAGGAACAAAGAAATAGTTCCAATACCACAGTATAAATCCCAAACAGTTTCTTCTCCATTCAGCTTGGCATACTCCAAGGCCTTTTCATATAAAACCCTGGTCTGTTTTGGATTTACCTGGAAAAAGGACAGTGGACCAATCTGATATTTTACATTTCCAATATAGTCATAAATATATGGAGGACCGTAAACTTCTTCTATTCTATTTCCTAAGATACGATTGGTCTTTTCTTTATTGACATTGACACAAATACTGGTCATACCATCTATTTCCTTTAACGATTCCACAAGTCCGTCCAAATTTTTCAGATTCTTTTTATTGCCATTGATAACCAGACATACCATAATCTCTCCGGTGACAAAACCAACACGGGTAACAATATGTCGCACCAGGCCCTGATGTATCTTCTCATCATAGGCCGAAATACCATTTTCTTTCATATAATCCAGTACTTTTAACAAGATTTTTTCGTTGACCGGATGCTGAATGGCACAATGGGTACAATCAATAATACTATGAGTCCTTCCTGCATAAAATCCTGTAACCAGATTTCCTTCCTTATCGGTTCCTACCGGGAACTGGGCTTTATTACGGTAATAAAAAGGATCTTCCATTCCGTAGATCGGCTCCATTTTCTTTTCTATTCCATTCAGTCCGCCTATTCGCTCCAGACAGTTTTTTACTTTATTAAATTTATACTCAAGCTGTTTATCATAGGACAAATGCTGCAAGGTACAGCCACCACACGGTCTGGCCACAGGACACTTTGGCTCTACACGATCTTTGGATGGTTCCAGGATTTCTTCAACTCTGGCAAATCCATAATTTTTCTTTGTTTTTATGATCTTTGCTCGAACTCTGTCTCCAATAACGGCATCTTTCAAAAAAAGGGCATAGCCGTCAATATGACCAATGCCCTCTCCCTCATTTCCAATATCATCAATATATATTTCTACAATTTGATTCTTCTTAAATTCCATACATACCTCTAAATTGATGTTTTACGGATTCTTGTATCTAACAGTCTCTGGAAACCTGACCATTCCTGATCTTCTTTTTGCTTTTCCATAATCTCAGCAAAAGTTTCCATTTTTGCATCCAGATTATCTGCCTGACTTAAAGCGATTGCCTCCAGCAATGCCGGTTTCTTTGGAGATCCAAACTCCAGCTCCCCGTGATGTGCCAGCATACAATGCTTCACTTCATTGGCAAGCTTTGGTGGAAATCCCGGAATTTGTCGAATCAAACGATCCAGCTTAATGGCTCCCATAACAATGTGACCCACCAGCTGTCCTTCATCTGTATAATCATTTTCAGGGAATCCGGATAATTCTTCAACTTTACCCATGTCATGCCATAACGCACACATAACAATAAGATCACGGTTGATCTGTGGGTATAGATTTGCATAACTTTCACAAATTTTTGCCACTGACAGGCTGTGTTCCAACAGTCCTCCTATGTAACCGTGATGTACACTTTTGGCTGCAGAATGAACCTTAAATTCCCTGGCAAAATCCTTATCTTCAACAAAAATCATTTCTGCCAGTTTCTTTAAATGTGGTTCTTTTGTTTTCCTGATCAGATTTAACAACTCCTGATACATGCCATCAATATCTTTCTTCGTACTTGGCATGTAATCAACCATTCTGTATTCGCCTTCCTGTGCTTTTCGAATCTGCTGTATGTTCAGCTGATTAGACCCCTGATAACTTGTCACCTGACCTCTGACTAAAATATAATCCATTGCTTCAAAATGACCAATGGCATTCGTAAGCTCCCATACTTTACCATCAATCATTCCTGTTTTATCCTGCAGTGTCAGGGAATAATAAGATTTTCCAAACTTTGAGGTTCCAGGAGATTTTGTCTTACATAAATAAATCTCAGAAACCTGATCCCCTTCACGTAATTCACTAATATATCTCATATATAATGCCTTTCTAATTTTGGTATTGCTGCTTAACGCATACATGTTTCATTATGCCACAGTTCTTTTATAAAATCCATATAAAAAGCATGATATATTTTGGATTCTTTATTTTCTGCAGAGTATGTGGAATTTCTACATTTTTTCGGCATTTTTATATGCCTGTTCATAAAAGAATTCCTGTGAATTCAAAGGAGTATCCTGATTTTCACAGATTTTATAATTTCCTTCACTGTCCTCTTCTCTGGCTTTCTGATTATCACTTAGCATTGTAATGAACATTTCATTTAACTGCATCTTAATATCATTATCATAAATCGGTGCGGCTACTTCTACTCTTCGTAAAGTATTTCTTGTCATAAAGTCTGCAGAAGCGATGTAAATCTTTTCTCTGCCCTGAACCCCGAAAATGTAAATACGGGAGTGTTCCAGAAATCGTCCTACAATACTGGTCACTTTAATGTTCTCTGTCTTGCCTTTCACTCCCGGAATCAGACAGCATATTCCTCGCACAATCATATCAATCTTTACACCAGCACAAGATGCTTCGATTAATTTTTCCATAATCTTTTTATCTGTCAGCGAATTCATTTTCAATCCAATATAAGCTTTTTCTCCTGCCTGCGCATGAGCAATTTCCTCATCAATCAAATGTAATACTTTATTCTGCAGGCAATTTGGTGCAACCATAAGATGATTGGTTGAATCCACTGTTTCTCCCATAGACAGAGATTGGAATACATCTGCCGCTTCCAGAGCAATATCAACATTAGCTGTCATCAGAGATAAATCTGTATACAAACGACTGGTTTTTTCATTATAATTTCCAGTTCCAATCTGAGTAATATATCCCACATGACCTTCTGTTTTTCTTGTAATCAGACACAGTTTTGAGTGTACTTTATAACCATCCAGTCCATAAATCACACGACATCCGGCATTTTCAAGTCTGCGGGACCATACAATATTATTTTCTTCATCAAATCGTGCCTTTAACTCTACAAGAATTGTAACTTCTTTTCCATTTTCAGCCGCTTCAATTAACGTTTCTACAATTTTGCTCTGTTTTGCCACACGATACAGAGTCATTTTGATTGATACTACATCTTTGTCATTGGCAGCCTCCTGAAGCAGTTTTAAAAATGGCTTCATGCTTTCATATGGATAGCTTAACAATTTATCTTTTTGGGCAATCTGATCCATGATCGGCTCATCATCGTTAAATTGAACAGATTTTTGTGGTACCCGCTTTTCAAAAAATAATGAAGATTCTTTTCGTAAAATATCCTGAATGACAAATACAAAAGAAAGATCCAATGGTGTACGGTTCTGGAATACATAGTCTGGATCCAGATCCAGGTATTCACATAATGTATTAATAATTTCTCCGTCCATTTCCTTAGAAAGTTCCAGACGGACAGGAGCAAGTTTTTTTCTCTTTTTGATCAGTTCTACCATAAAATCACGATAATCCAGATCCTCATCGTACATGGCATCTGCATCAATATCCGCATTTCTTGTTATTCGAATCAATGCTTTGGCTTTTACATGGTAGCCTTTAAATACCCTAGGTACATAATGAAGAATCATCTCTTCTGAAAGTATGTACTCATCACTGTTTGGCAGTTTTACCAAACGCTGAAATACACCATTTCCACATGGGATAATTGCCAGTTTTTCTTTTCCGCTTTTTGTTTCCAGTACTGCAACTGCATAAATTTCTTTGTTCTTTAAAAACGGAAAAGGCTGACGCTTCCCAATGATTGTAGGAGAAATCAGCGGTGCGATTTCTGCATTAAAATACTCACGCAGATACTCACTTTCTTTTTTAGTTATTTTCTGGAAATTTACAAGTTTTATACCGTGTTCTTCCAGCTGATCCATAATTTCTTCATAAACCATATCTTTTCTTCTATTCAGTTTACGCACCCTTGGCAGAATTGCCTGCAGCTGCTCCATTGGTGTCATTTTGGTTTTATTTTCTTTCATATCTTTATCGATCAGCATCTGGTCAATTAAAGAACCTACACGTACCATGAAAAATTCATCCAGATTACTTTGATAAATAGATGCAAATGTTAATCGTTCACATAATGGAACATTTTTGTTTTCTGCTTCCTCTAATACTCGTTCATTAAATTTCAGCCATGAAAGTTCTCGATTCATAAAAATTTTCTGTTTCATTCTGATAATTCACCTTTCAATTATTCTATATTCTCTTTTTTAGCATACTCCTTCATCGTAAAATTTATTTTCCGGTAATGTTAATTTCTTGTAAAATAACCTCACGTTTCCTTATTTTTCGACATTTCCTCGCGTTTACACCGCTATCAATATATGTTAAACTCATTATATTATGATGAAACATTTCATTTAAATTAAGAAGGATTATTAATTATGAACCAAAAAGTACTACAAACTTTAGAATTTGATAAAATCATTAACATTCTGACCGGCTATGCCACTACAGAATTAGGAAAATCTATGTGTTCCGGTTTAACTCCTATGACTGACGAAACTGATATTTTAAATGCCCAGGATCAGACACAGGATGCATTGACACGCATTTACAAACGTGGAAATGTATCTTTTTTTGGAGTATCCGATCTCACTCCTTGCCTGATGCGTCTGAAAATGAAAGGAACATTGGGAACCGGTGAGCTTCTGGACATTGCCCGGCTTTTAGAAACAGTGAAAAATGCTGTTTCTTATGGTGTCCGGACAGAAAAGGATCTGGAACCTGATTCACTGGATGAACTATTTGAAAATCTGATTCCGATGGAAGATCTTCTCCGCGAAATCCGACGTTGTATTATTTCAGAAGAAGAAATCAGCGATGATGCATCATCTTCATTAAAAAGTATTCGTCGTGCAATGAAACAGACCAATCAGAAGATCCATGCACAACTGACATCTCTTGTCAGTTCTGCTGCCAATCAGGATAAGCTGCAGGATGCTATTGTTACCATGAGAAATGGTCGCTACTGTATTCCGGTAAAACAGGAATATCGAAGCAGTTTCCAAGGAATGATCCATGATCAGTCTTCCTCTGGAAGTACTTTGTTTATTGAGCCTATGTCTGTTGTAAATCTCAATAATGAATTGAAAGAACTGGAAGGAAAAGAGCAGACAGAAATTGAGCGAATCCTGTCTGTCTTAAGTGAACAGGCTTCTTATGGAATTGATGACCTTGCACACAACCAGGAAATTCTGATTCTTCTGGACTTTATCTTTGCTAAAGCAAAATATGCCAAAGATCTGGATGGATCCAAACCTATCTTCCGAGAAGATGGTATCATTGATATTAAACAGGGACGACATCCTTTGCTGGACAAGAAAAAAGTAGTTCCAATCAACGTATCTCTCGGAAAAGATTTTTCTATGCTGATCGTCACCGGTCCCAATACCGGTGGAAAAACGGTTTCATTAAAAACCGTCGGTCTTCTTACTTTAATGGGGCAGGCTGGTCTGCATATTCCTGCTTTTCAAGGATCCAGTCTTGGAATATTTGAGGAAGTATTTGCAGATATTGGAGATGAACAAAGCATTGAACAGAATTTAAGTACTTTCTCTTCTCATATGACAAATATTGTATCCATCATCCAACAGGCGCACCGCAACTCCCTTGTTCTTTTAGATGAGCTTTGTGGTGGAACTGATCCTATTGAAGGGGCTGCGCTGGCAATTTCTATTTTGAATGATCTTCATGCCCGTAGTGTTAAAACCATGGCAACCACTCATTACAGTGAATTGAAAATGTTTGCCCTTTCCACAGATGATATTGAAAATGCTTCCTGTGAATTTGATGTGGAAACTCTTTCACCAACTTATCGTCTGATGATCGGTATTCCTGGTAAAAGTAATGCTTTTGCCATTTCCAGAAAACTGGGACTTGATGAGCATATTATTCAGGATGCATCTGGACAGATTGATCAATCTGTAAAAGACTTCGAATCTATTCTGGCAGATTTGGAAAAAAGTAAACAAACCATTGAACAGGAACAGGAAGAAATATTAGAATACCGAAAGGAAATCGAATCTCTCCGACGCAGTTTAAAATCAAAACAGGATAATATAAAAGAAAAACGTGATAAACTGCTTCGAGATGCCAGAGAAGAAGCCCATAATATTATTTCCGAAGCCAAAGAAGTGGCAGATTCTACTATTAAAGAATATAATAAACTGAAAAAACAGACCAACAATCAGAATGCCAACAAGAAAATGGAGCATATGAGAAGTGATCTTCGTGGCCGTATGACTAAGCTGGAAAATCAAATGGCATACAAATCTAAAAAACGTTCTAAAAAACGCCATGATGCCAGCGATTTTCAGGTTGGGGATGAAGTATATGTTACCAGTCTGTCTTTAGCTGGTACTGTACAGACATTACCAAATGCCAAAGGTGATCTTTATGTTCAGATGGGAATGATGCGTTCTCTTGTTAACATTAAAGATCTGGAAATTACAAAGACTGCAAAAGAAGTGAAAAAGGAAAATCAAAGAAACGAAAGTCGAAACCGGGGACGTACCGCCATCAGTAAATCAGCTTCTATTAAATCGGAAATCAATGTAATGGGAATGACCGTAGACGAGGCCATCGCCCAGCTTGATAAATATATTGATGATGCGTGTCTGGCAAATCTGAATCAGATTACAGTAGTTCACGGAAAAGGAACCGGTGCATTACGAAAAGGACTTCATAACTATTTTAAATTATTGAAAAAGCAAAAACGAATCTCCGGATATCGTGATGGTGAATACGGCGAAGGGGATCTGGGAGTAACTGTGGTCATGCTTTAAAATATTTTTCTACAACAAAAAGCTTCACCTTATCAGTAATAGTTTTTAAATCCGACAGCGGATACTGTTACTGTAAAGTGGAGCTTTTTATTCTAAAACATTTTATTTAATTTCTATCTGGCATACTTTCATTACTTCCAGTGCATTTTGATGACTTTCCGGTGTCACCCCTGCACAACATGATGAATCAACCACAAGCTTTGCCTCGGGCAATGCTGCTTTCATTACCATAGCATTAGATATGACGCAAATATCTGTACATAGCCCAACCAGTTGAATTTCTACATCAGTACCTGCATATTCTCTTCCCAGTATATGAGCCAGTTCCATAGATCCAAAGGTATTCTTCTTACAAAAATCATGAACATTTCCTTTTGTATCTGCGATTGCCTGCATAATCTCTTCATTCAATGCCCATTCCTCTTCCCCATAAATACAATGAGGAACCGGAAGATTTATCCCTTCCTGGGTAGAAAGATAATCTTCCCTATGGGTATCCAGTGTACCATAGATATCTCCCTGGAAATTTCTGATCTTATCTGCTACGGATGAAACAATCTTTTGAGCTTCTTCTGTTCCCAATGCTCCATCGATAAAATCATTTTGCATATCAATTACAACTAATGCTTTTCTCATTGAAGTTTTTCTCCCACTAACTGGTTTACCAGTTTGCCATCTGCTTTTCCTTTTACTCTTGGCATCAGATTTTTCATAACTTTTCCTTTGTCTTTCATGGTTGGAGCATCAATTCCAAGTTCTGTAAGAACAGCTTCGATTTCTGCTCTGATCTGATCCTCACTCATCTGCTCTGGAGCAAATTCTTCTAAAACTGCAAGACGAGCTTTACATTCATCAATAATATCTGTACGGTCTGCAGGACAGGAATCCATAGTTTCTTTTGTCTGTTTGATTTCTTTTGCAATAATTGAATTTTCTTCTGCTTCTGTCAGATCTTCTCTTTTATCAATCTGTGCATTTTTCAATGCATTTAACAGCATGGACAAACTATCTTTTCTTTCTTTGTCCTTGTTTTTCATTGCAGTCATCATTTCTTTACGAATTACATCAATCATACTCATGAGATTAGTTCCTCCTCTTTCTCTCGTTTCCTTCTATTTTATACCTTTTACACCATAAAAGGAAGTCTCCATCGGAAACTTCCCTAAACCTCCCAGTAATATCTGCTTCCCTTCAAATCTCTTTTTAATGATTGGGCAAGCCACACATCTTTATATTTTCTCACATTAAGAAAATCCTTCTGATTCATCTTAAAAAAAATCTCCTCTTCAAAAACATAAATATACATTGGATCTTTTTTATTTTCTGGTTCTATGATCTGGGCCGCATCCACATATGCACAGCCAATATCCAGTCTCTTTCCTGTTCGTGTCTGCACACAGGTCTGCTCATAAACAGGGATTCCTTCTGTCATAAACAAAAACAGCTTTACAGGATGGATCCATAGACAGTTTTCTGATACTACCTCCATCTCGCAGGGAATCTGCCTACCGAAAATATAATCTCGAAGCTGATGAAGCACTTTTCTCTCTTCTTTATTTTCGGCTTTTAAAATACCCATTCCACCAAGATCACTCTTTCGGGAAATAATACCTTTTTCCAAAATCATTACTGCTTTTCCCTGCTCTTTTAAAAAATGCGCTTCCACTGCATTTTTTAAAGTTGCTTCCAAATATACGACATCGGCTTTTTTATCTGATTTCAAAATTGGATAATCGGGAAAATCTATTTTTTCCTGCCAGATTGAATGCATCCTGCTACCTCCTGAATAAATCTTCTACTGGTAGCATATGCATTTCTTCAAACCTCATACCCTTAATATTTACACTTTCCAACAGTTCTTGGATATGGAATTACATCACGTATATTTCCCATTCCGGTAACATACATTACCATTCGCTCAAATCCCAGTCCAAATCCTGAATGTCTTGTAGAACCATATTTCCTTAAATCCAGATAAAAATCATAATCCTCCGGATTCATTCCCAGCTCTTCCATTCTTGCTTCCAATTTATCCAGACTATCTTCTCTCTGGCTTCCTCCTATGATTTCTCCAATAGCCGGCACAAGAAGATCTACTGCTGCCACTGTTTTATTATCATCATTCATCTTCATATAAAAAGCTTTGATATCTTTTGGATAATCTGTTACAAATACAGGTTTTTTGAAAATCCTTTCTGTAAGATATCTTTCATGTTCTGTCTGCAGATCAATTCCCCAGGAAACCTTATATTCAAATTCATCATTATGCTGCTCCAGTATCTTCACCGCTTCTGTATAAGTAACTCTGGCAAAATCAGATTCTGCCACATGATGAAGTCTTTCCAAAAGCCCTTTGTCTATAAATTTATTGAAAAACTCCATTTCTTCAGGAGCCTTTTCCAACACATATCTGATAATATATTTTATCATCTGCTCTGCCAGAATCATATTATCTTCAAGATCTGCAAATGCCATTTCCGGTTCAATCATCCAAAACTCCGCCGCATGTCTGGTAGTATTGGATGCCTCTGCCCTGAAGGTAGGACCAAATGTATAAATATTTCGAAATGCCTGTGCAAATGTCTCTCCTGAAAGCTGCCCGCTTACTGTCAGATTCACCGGTTTTTCAAAGAAATCATCTTCATAATCAACTTTCCCTTCTTTTGCAATTTCTTCCAGATCCATAGTGGTTACCTGAAACATTTCTCCTGCCCCTTCGCAGTCCTGTCCGGTAATAATCGGTGTATGAACATATACAAAATCTCTCTCCATAAAAAATTTATGAATTGCATATGCTACCAGAGATCTGACACGAAATACAGCCTGAAATGTATTGGTTCGTGGTCGTAAATGGGAAATACTCCTTAAATATTCAAATGTATGTCTTTTCTTCTGCAATGGATAATCAGAAGGACAACTTCCTTCTACGAAAATCTTTTCTGCCTGTATCTCAAACGGCTGTTTGGCATCAGGTGTTGCCACAAGATTTCCCTGAACGATTACTGCTGTTCCTACCGTCATCTTGCATATTTGTGAGAAATTGTCCATTTCTTTTCCATAAACAACCTGAATCGGCTCAAAAAAAGTTCCGTCATTTATAATCAGAAATCCAAAATTCTTTGAACCACGATTACTCTTCACCCATCCACATAATTCTACTGATTTCTGATCATATTCTTTAAAATTTTTAAATATTTGTCTTCCTGTCATCATCTTCATGAAACAGCTTCCTCCAGCTCCTTAAAATTTGAATAAATTCAGACCAATTTCTTCATCATACTCTCGATCAACATTTCCTCTAATCTCTGTTAAAACCATTTCTCCGGTTCCGCTGATCACAGCCTCTGTCAGATGTCCTCCATAAACATGTCCCTCTTCATCTGCGATACTAATATGAAAATGTGCATAGGTATCCCCATTCATGGTATTTATATTTCCTCCTATGGAAACAACCTCCAGATCACCTTCCCATGTATGTCCTTTAAACTCTTTTTCTTTTGTGTCAAATACTCCCGCTGTTACTTTTCCAACAGCACCTATTCCTGTCAAATATGCCAGTTTAATACCTTCTTTTTGCGCAACCTCCTTAAGTTTGGCAACGATTTCTTCTCCTCTGTCCAGACGAATCACATAATGATCGTCAAATTTACGATATTCCATCCTAAATGTCTCCTTCCTGATGTTCCTTATATATTTCAAAGGATGCTTTTCCTTTTTTCTTTACGTGATATAAGGCATAATCTGCCTTTTTATACAGTTCTTTAAGTTCTTCTCCATGTGCCGGCCATAAGGCAATTCCAATAGATGCAGATAAGGTAACTGCTTTATCCTTTTGCTCATATATTTTCAATATTTTCCCTAAAAGGACCTGCACATTCTTCGGTATAATATGTATCGGAATATTTTTCATCAGAACTGCAAATTCATCTCCTCCCAGACGATAAATGATATCTTCTGCATGAAAATGTCTGTATAATACATCTGCTACTTCTTTTAGTGCCAGATCACCAATCTGGTGTCCAAAAGTGTCATTGAGCAATTTAAAATTATCCAGATCCATAATAATAAAAGCATGACACACCTCGCTGTTTTCTGCCTCTTTCTCAAGGAATCTTTCTACCTGCTCCTCACCGCTCCTTCTGTTAAACAACCCTGTAAGATAATCACGATCCGCTTTTTCTTTCAGTTCTTTCTCACTCTTTTTCTTTTCATCAATCTCATGCATATATTGTTTCTTTTCTTTATTAGTATAATAAACAATAATTCCACATAACAATATTACTGCAATAATAATCTTCCAGATAAGCATATATATATCATTACCTAAAAGAATTTCTGCATCCACATCTAATTGTAATTCAAGTATCCTTTGCTGGATTCTGCTGTAAAAATCAAATAATGCTCCACCAACAAATACCAGAATACATATTAGAAATATTGTAATTTTTATATTTGATTTTTTATTTGAATATTTCAAAATTATTCCTCCTTGTTGATGTTTTCTTCCATTTTATCACGAATCCACGGAATCTACAATTCTCAAAGGCTTTTACCACATAGGTTACGGTAAATGTTGATATTATTTATAATCCTGAACTGATTGTTTGAATATTGACAACAAAAGTAACAATCTCTATAATAATAAATCAAGTTAGGTTGCTAACTTTTTCAATGGAGGAAACACTATGGAAGATATAGAGACAATATTAAAAGAAATGCATATGGGACGTCTGATTCAGATGCTGTCACATAAGTTAAAACGTGATAATTACTGTCAGTGTCAGGACGCGGATCAGGGTCTGACTCCTATTCAGAGGCATGTACTCAATTTTATTTTACTGGAAACATTGCACAGAAACGTATTCCAGAAAGATATCGAGGAAGAATTTCAGATTCGAAAATCAACTGTGACAGGAATTCTAAAGCTAATGGAACAAAACGGCTTTATAAAAAGACAAAATGACCCGAAAGATGGTCGATTAAAAAGACTGATTCCAACAGAAAAGGCAGAAGCCCTTCGTCCCGAAATTCTTGAACATATATGTCAAACAGAAAACTATCTAACAAGAGGGATTTCAGAAGAACAACTCCTGCTGTGCAAAAAAACTCTATATCAGATGCTCCAGAATCTCACATAACAAACTATCAACATTAAGGAGGTACGCAAAAACGATGAATA
Organism: Anaerostipes faecalis; assembly: GCF_018982945.1. GTDB lineage: Bacteria > Bacillota > Clostridia > Lachnospirales > Lachnospiraceae > Anaerostipes > Anaerostipes faecalis. Next base: position 165,974 of record NZ_JABRXE010000005.1, read on the forward strand.
AAACACTTTTAAAATCAGTCCGTGAATATAAATTTCAATCGCTGATGTCCCCTTTTCTTGTAATTCTTGAAGTTCTAATGGAAGTTCTTATTCCATTGGAAATGGCTAAAATTATCGATATTGGTATTGCTCAGGGAAATATGGATTATATCATCCAGAGGGGGATTATTCTTGTAATCATGGCAATGCTTTCCCTGTTTTTTGGTGTTACTGCCGGTAATATGGCAGCCATTGCCGGTGCAGGATATGCTAAAAATCTTCGTCACGATATTTTTTATAAGGTACAGGAATTTTCTTTTCATAATATTGATCATTTTTCCACATCCGGACTTGTTACCCGTATGACCACTGATATCACCAATATCCAAATGGCCTATATGATGAGTATCCGTCTTTTAGCAAGAGCACCTATTATGGTCATTCTTTCCTGGATTATGACCTTACTGCTAAATAAGAAAGCGGCTCTGCTGTTTCTGATTATGATTCCAATTCTTGGCGGAACCCTAATCTTCATTGCAAAAAAAGCTCATCCCCATTTTATTAAAGTATTTGATGAATATGATGTATTAAATAATTCAGTTCAGGAAAATGTCAATGCATCCCGTGTAGTTAAGGCCTTTGTACGAGAAGATTTTGAAATTAACAAGTTTCATGGAATTTCTCAATATGTTTATGACTTATTTACAAAAGCAGAAAAAATTGTTGCCTGGAACTCTCCTGTTATGCAGTTTACCATGTATGTAGTAATTCTGCTCCTTGTATCTATTGGCGGAAAGAGCATTATTCAGGGAACTATGGAAACTGGAGAATTAACCAGCATTATTGTATATGCACTGCAGATTATTGGTTCCCTTATGATGGTAACTTTTGTATTCGTTATGATTATGATTGCAGAAGCATCTGTCGAACGTATTACAGAAGTACTGGAAGAAATACCGGAAATGCAGAATAAAGAACAGGCTATAACCAACGTAGCCGACGGAGACATTGTATTTGATCATGTAAACTTCAGTTATGCCGGCGAAGATGGAAATCTTTCTTTAAAAGATATTAACTTACACATCAAATCTGGTCAGACTATTGGTATTATAGGGGGAACCGGAAGCTCTAAATCCACTCTGGTTCAGCTGATTCCTCGCCTATATGATGTAACAGGAGGATCAGTAAAAGTAGGAGGTGTTGATGTCCGAAACTACCAGCTGGAAGCCTTAAGAGACCAGGTATCTATGGTACTCCAGAAAAATGTCCTTTTTACCGGTACTATTTATGACAATATCCGGTGGGGAAATAGAAATGCCAGCGATGAAGAAGTTAAACACGTCTGCAGACTTGCACAGGCAGATGGATTCATCAATGAATTTCCATCTGGATATAACACTATGATTGTTCAGGGTGGTAATAATGTCTCCGGAGGTCAGAAACAAAGACTTTGTATCGCCAGAGCATTATTGAAAAAACCAAAAATTCTGATTCTTGATGATTCAACCAGTGCTGTAGATACGAAAACAGATGCTTTGATCCGTAAAGCATTTCGTGAAGAAATACCGGATACTACAAAAATTATTATTGCCCAGCGTATTTCATCTATTGAAGATGCAGACCAGATCATAGTCATTGATGGTGGTAAGATTATGGGCATGGGAACCTCTGCGGAACTGTTAAAAACAAATGAAATTTACCGGGAAATATATGAATCACAGATGAAGGGAGATGAAGATAATGAATAAAAATAGAAATGCATTAAAAACAGCAAAACGCCTGCTGCAATATGTTACAGAAACATATAAATTCCGCCTCCTTTTGGTATTTATCTGCATTCTGTTCAGCTCTATTGCCTCTATCTCTGTTTCTCTATCATTAAAATATTTGCTGGATGATTTCATTATTCCTTTGATTGGACATACAAATCCAGATTATACTGAACTTTACAGAGCTCTAACTGTACTTGGCTGTATTTTTCTGATTGGTGTTCTCTCCACTTTTATTTATACAAGAATGATGGTTTATATTGGACAGGGTGTGTTAAAACGGGTACGTGATGATATGTTTGAACATATGCAGAAACTTCCAATCCGTTATTTCGACCAGAATACCAACGGCTCTATTATGAGTCTTTACACCAATGATACAGATACCTTAAGACAGATGATCAGCCAGTCCATCCCGCAGGCTTTAATGTCCTTTTTTACCATTGTTGTTACTTTTATATCCATGTTAGTATTGAGTCCTCTCCTTACGATTCTTGCTGTTATCATTATTATTGTTTTGATTGCTGTAACAAAAGCAATCGGTGGAAACAGCGGAAAATATTTTGTTCGTCAGCAAAAAGCTCTGGCAGATGTTACCGGATTTATTGAAGAACGTATGAATGGACAGCGTGTTGTAAAAATTTTTAATTATGAAAGAAAATCTGAGGAGGAATTTGACCAGTTTAATGAAGTCTTATTTGAAAGTGCCGCTCAGGCAAATAAATATGCAAATATGATGGGACCGGTTATTGGTAATATTGGAAATCTTCAATTTGTACTGACTGCAGTCTTAGGCGGCTTGCTGTCTGTTAAAGGTATTGGCGGAATCACTCTTGGAGTCATGGCTTCCTACCTGCAGTTTACCAAAAGTTTTACACAGCCGTTTATGCAGGTTGCACAGCAATTTAACTCTATTGTCATGGCACTTGCAGGAGCAGAACGTATATTCCAGCTCATTGATGAACAGCCGGAAGAGGACGAAGGCTATGTAACTTTGGTCAATGCAAAAAAAGATGCACAGGGAAATATTGTTGAATGTAAGGAACATACCGGAATGTGGGCATGGAAACATCCTCATTCTGCAGAAGGTACCGTAACCTATACTGAACTGACTGGAGATGTTCGCTTTGAAGATGTCACTTTTGGTTACAATGATGATAAAACCATTCTTCATGATATTAATCTGTTTGCTAAACCTGGTCAGAAACTTGCCTTTGTTGGTTCCACCGGGGCCGGAAAGACCACGATTACTAATCTTATCAACCGGTTTTATAACATTCAGCAGGGAAAAATCCGTTACGACGGAATCAATATCACCAAGATAAAAAAAGATGATCTGCGACGTTCTCTTGGTATTGTCCTGCAGGATACTCATTTATTTACCGGTACGATTAAAGATAATATCCGATATGGAAATCTGGATGCTTCAGATGAAGATATTTACAAAGCAGCCCAGCTTGCCCATGCAGATCAATTTATACAAATGCTTCCACAAGGTTATGACACCATGTTAAACGGAGATGGAGAAGAATTATCTCAGGGACAACGTCAGCTTCTATCTATTGCCAGAGCTGCTGTTGCAGACCCTCCGGTACTGATTCTCGATGAAGCGACCTCCAGCATTGATACCCGTACAGAAAGTATTGTTCAAAAAGGAATGGATAATCTGATGAAAGGCCGTACCGTATTTGTCATTGCCCACCGCCTCTCTACCATTCGAAACAGTGATGCAATCATGGTCTTAGATCACGGAAGAATCATTGAACGTGGAGATCATAAAGATTTAATAAAACAGAAAGGAACCTATTATCAGTTATACACCGGTAAACTGGAACTTTCTTAAAGTAAATACTTTGATATATGAATTCAATAATAAAGGAGAGGCTGATTACACCTTGTGTAACAGCCTCTCCTTCTTATCATTTATTTTCTTACTCAGAAATCATAGTAAAATCTTCCCATGGAATGTCAACTTCTGCACCATTATTAATAATATCATCTACATGCATAAGTAATGGGTAATCTTTCAAATCAACGATTCCTCTTTCAGCCAGTTTCTTAACAGCACGAGCTGTTCTTGTAGCAATAACGATAGATTCCAGAGTCACACCTTTCAGTTCTTCCATTGCTTCATCAAATGATAAGCCACGTCCTAATAATGTACCGATTTTACGTGTTCTTCCTCCGAATACGGTTACATATAAGTCACCAGCTCCGTGAATGATATTTTCTGGTTTTCCACCGATTAATTCTAACAGACGAGTCATTTCTTTGACACCTTGTCCAAACAATGCTGCCTGAGAGTTATAATGTACAGCACCGATTTCTCCGTCTCTCTTTTCTGCCAGACCTACGGCCAATGATACACCTAGTGCATAAGCATTTTTCATAGCTACAGCACATTCAACACCAACAACATCTGTAGATAAACTGATATGATAGTAATCTGTAGCAAGCAGAGATTTGATGAATTTCAATGTTTCCATATCTTTTCCGCAGAAAGCAACATGGCTGTCATCATGATCTGCTAATTCATAACTTGTACATGGACCACCGATTGCGTTAAAGTTAATATTTTTTCCTTCTGGCTGTCTTTGTGCAAAAATATGTGGATAAGGTACTAATGTTCCATCATCCAGATCCACCATACCTTTTGTTACTGTTAACAATGGTACATCTTCTGGAAGTACTGGTAATATTTCATCACAGAACCAGTCTAAACCAAAACTGCTGACTCCACCAAGAATTAAATCTGCACCTTCTAATGCTTCTTCTAATTCTTCGATCTGATAATATTTGATTCCATCATGTAATGTTCTCTTTAATGTAATATGGAAATTATCTTTTCTTAATCCATCAATGATATCTCTATCAAGTGGTGATCCAACAAGACGAACCTCATGTCCGTTTTCGAATGCCGGGAATGTGATTGCAGAGTTCATCTGACCTGCACATACAAATGTTATAATGCTCATTTCTTTTCCTCCTGAAATTGTAATTAAATTATTTTGCTATTTTTTTACATGCAACAATGTCTACACCAAGTCCTAATACATCTGGAATTACTACATCTCCCACTTGTACCGGTGCTTTAACTGTCACCTTTGTTAACTCATCCATAATGTCATATATTCTTCCCTTAGGGATATCCCCATTGGTTTTTACCGGAACACGCCTTGCTGTCTGAGCATCTACTTTTACTGTAGAAGTAATTACTCTGGTAGGATTTACCAGCTCTTTTTCACCATAGGCAGCCCCTCTAGGACATCCGTTTCCTGTGACTTTATATCCATTTTCCTCATCAACTTTTAAATGACATCCTTTTGGACACACAATACAAATTAACTCTGTCATTTTCTGCACCTTCCTTTTCTACTCCACAGATACTGTGATTTCTCCATTTTCAACTTTATCTAAAAATGCCTTTGGAATAACGATTTTTTCCATCTCACCTGGAGCCATATGTTCACGTTTGAAAGATGCAAGCTGTTCTCCATTGGATCTTACTTTGATTTCAACGTTTTTGAATACATTTCTTACACGAAACATAACTTCAACCATTTTATCTACATTTGCCGGACGAATTTTCTGTGGTACTGTATATCCGACATTATCTCCGTTCTTCAATTCAATACAAGTCTGATCTTTTGTTTCTCCATTTTTTACATATTCTGCAGCACTTCTTCCTGCTTTCTGGCTTTCTGCTGTAACGAAGTCAACCAGATCATGTACATGTACAACATTTCCACTGGCAAATATACCTTCCGCAGAAGTTTCCATATTTTCAAATACAACTGGTCCATTTGTTCTTGGATCCATTGTTATTCCTGCTGCTCTTGTCAATTCATTTTCAGGAATCAGACCTACAGATAGCAGAACTGTATCTACATCAAATTCGATTTCTGTTCCCGGAATTGGAGTATTTGTTTCATCCACTTTCTGAACGATAACTTTTTCTACTCTCTTATCTCCCTGGATATCTGTAATGGTGTGAGATAAGTACAAAGGAATATCATAGTCTTCCAGGCACTGTACAATGTTACGTGTTAAGCCATTAGAATATGGACAAAGTTCTACACAGCCAACAACTTTAGCACCTTCTAAGCTCATACGTCTTGCCATAATCAGTCCGATATCACCAGAACCTAAAATCAGGACCTTTTTACCTACCATATATCCTTCAATATTTACATAACGCTGTGCAGCACCTGCGGTAAACACTCCTGCCGGGCGGTCCCCGGGAATTGCAATAGCTCCTCTTGTTCTTTCTCGGCATCCCATGTTTAGAATAATAGATTTTCCTTCCAGTTTCATGTAGCCATCTTTTTTATTCATCGCATGAACACATTTTTCCTGTTCATCCACATCCAATACCATAGTATCCAGCATCACCTGAATATTGGTCTGCTCTAACATTTCAATAAATTTTCCTGCGTATTCAGGACCTGTTAATTCCTCTTTAAAATAATGAAGTCCAAAACCATTATGTATACACTGATTTAAAATTCCACCTAATTCCTGATCACGTTCAATCACCAAGATGCTTTCGGCACCATTTTTACTTGCTTCTACTGCTGCCGCTAATCCTGCCGGACCTCCACCGACTACAATTACATCATATTTCATTATCTGGCACCTCCATCCTTCGTTTCTCCTGTAATAATATCTGTTCCCAATCGATCCTGTGGCACATCTTTCAATGGAATATTTAATTCTCTGGAGATGATTTCCTGTACTTTTGGTCCACAGAAACCACCCTGGCATCTACCCATACCTGCATTACATCTTCTCTTAACAGCATCAATGGAAGTTGCAGGAATCGGACGATGGATTGCGTCAACGATTTCTCCTTCTGTAACTGTTTCACAACGGCAAATGATCTTTCCATATAAAGGATTTTCTTTTACTAATTCTGCACGTTTTTCATGGCTTAAATGTTTGAAACGATTTACTTTTCTTGTATCTACAATATCATTTTTCTCTTCCAGTACAAGCCCGGTATCAGCAAGCATTTTTACAACATCCAATGCAATCGCTGTTGCAGATGATAATCCTGGAGATTCCATTCCTCCGATATTGATGAATCCCTTGTTTTTCTTATCTTCATAAATCTGAAAATCATGTTTTTTTGTTCTTGCACGAACACCTGCAAAATTACGAATGGATTCTCTGAAGTTAATTCCTGGCACGGATTTTAATGCTGTATTTTTTACAAAACTAAGTCCGCTGCCTGTTGTTGATGTATCATCTCCAGCAGATGGCTGGGAATCAGGACCTACAATTAAGTTTCCATGTACTGTAGGTGAGACTAAAACTCCCTTACCTTTTTCATTTGGACACTGAAAAATAACATGATTTACCAGATTTCCCTGACTCTTATCTAATAAGTAATACTCACCTTTGTTTGGAGTAATTTCAAACGTCTTTTCATTTATCAGTTCATTAACTTTATCTGCAAAAACTCCCGCTGCATTACAGATATATTTTGCTTCGATCATTCCATTGTTTGTTTCAATCTGATATGCATCATCTTTCTTTTCGATTCCAGTCACTTCTGTGTTTAATTTAATGTCTACTCCATTTTCTACTGCTGTCTCTGCAAGTGCAATTGCCAGTTCCCATGGACTGACAATACCGACATTTGGTGATAACAATGCTGCAACTGCATTATCTGATATGTTTGGTTCTTCTTTATGAAGTTTTTCTTTATCCCAGATTTCCATATGAGGAACACCATTTTGGGCACCGCGCTCTTTTAACTCTTCTAAAGTTTTCTTTTCTTCTTCACTAAAAGCTACAACCAAAGCTCCAATCTGTTTAAATGGTACATCCAGCTTTTGACAAAGTTCTTTCGTATAAACATTTCCTTTAATATTGTACTTTGCCATTAAAGTTCCCGGTTTTGGATCGTATCCTCCATGGATAATTGCACTGTTTGCTTTTGTGGTTCCTACAGAAACATCATTTTCCTTCTCGATCACTATTGCATTGATGTTATATTTTCCAAGTTCGTATGCGATTGAACAGCCTGTGATTCCTGCACCGATAATTGCTACATCATACACTGTTTTATCCCTCCTGTTTTCATTTACATTTGACTCTTACTGACTTAATCTAATCACACTTTTCCCCTTGTGTCAAACACCGCAAACGCCCATTTTATGCGGTTTTTCTCAATTTTAAATTAATCATTACTTTTGATTAACAATGCTTTTAAATACATATTTTTCTGATATTTTTTTCAGAACTGCAGAAACTCTTGAAAAGATTATTAATCATTTGTATAATATTATTAATCGAATACAACTTTCAATTAATAATTTCAATTAATCAAAAAAAATCATTCTTTTTTTTTCAATGATTTTTGAAAAAAACTATAAGAACGGAGGATATATAATGGGAAAAAGAAATAAAGTTACCACAAGAGATATTGCAGAATATTCAGGAGTCTCACAATCTACAGTCTCGATGATTTTAAGCAATAAACCTCATGTATCTTTCTCAAAGGATACTATTGATAAAGTAAAAGATGCAGCCAAAGAACTGGGCTATATAAAGCCAGTGAAAGGATCAAAAAAGAAAGATACTGCTTTGGCAAAAAGTATTATTGTCATTTGTCCGATTTTATCCAATGGCTACTATTCTATGATTATCCATTCAATTACAGAGCGGGCAAAAGAATATGGATACACCGTTTTTACTATTTCCACATTAAGAGATGTTTCCAGGGAAGAGCTGTATCTCAATCTGTTATCTGGTTTCGAACTTGCTGGAGTTATTTCTTTATATCCTCCAACTAAAATTGCTGAAGCCAATGCATTATCCAAACAGGTACCTGTAGTCTCCATCGGTGACAAACCAGAATCCTGCCGTTTTGATTCTGTTGAACTTGATAGTAAAAAACCTGGTTATATTATTGGCAATTATCTAATATCCCTGGGGCACACACACATAACTTATGTATCAACACCAATTCGCGCCAAAGAAATTGGACGAATCCATCGTTTAGAAGGCTTAAAAGCAAGTTTTAAAGACCATGGCATTGATCCTTCACAAATTCAAGTGAAATCTCCAACCATGGCTGCCTATGGACGTTATCCCGCAGACAGCTCTGAATATCAAAACGGTTATGATCTTGCTGCACAGTCTTTAGATGAACAAACTCCCTCTACCGCTTTTGTAGGAAATAATGATATGACTGCTTTTGGAATTATGGCGGCTATTTCAGATTACGGTTATCGCATTCCTTCAGATTATTCTGTTTGCGGTTTTGATAATATTACTTTATCTTCTATGCCCCAGATTTCCTTGACTACCATAGAACATGCTTCTGTATACAAAGGACGAGAAGCTGTGGATATTATTTATAAAAAAAATGCCCAAAAGGATAGTCCTTCTAAACACCACTATATTATGCGAATGGAATATGAACCGGAATTAATCGTTCGAAATTCAACTGGAAAGTGTAAAGTCATATAAAATTAAAGCACTAGAACAAATCGAACAAGATTATGTACAAAAAGAAAACAAAAAGGTCTGCAATAAATTAATATTATTGCAGACCTTTAAAATTGCGGGAGCCGGATTTGAACCAACGACCTTCGGGTTATGAGCCCGACGAGCTACCAGACTGCTCTATCCCGCGCCATTTTATGAAATTAAACTGAACACTTAGAATCACTAAGTGTTTAGAAAAGGCGCCAACCAGATTTGAACTGGTGATCGGGGAGTTGCAGTCCCATGCCTTACCACTTGGCTATGGCGCCACATAATAAATTGTATGCTCATATTTCAAAAAATATGACTCCAACGGGATTTGAACCCGTGTTACCGCCGTGAAAGGGCGGTGTCTTAACCACTTGACCATGGAGCCTTTTTTCTGACCGCTTCACGGCCTTCTTTTCCTGATACCTCCCGGTATCTTGACCTCCCCGAGCCGGGCTCGAACCAGCGACAGCACGGTTAACAGCCGTGTGCTCTACCAACTGAGCTATCGAGGATCATCAGGCTTGTGCCTTCAAAACATCATACAAGATCTCTTACAAGTCATCCCTCACTCTGCCTTCTCTGGTTAAAGCCTCGACCGATTAGTAACAGTCAGCTCCATGTATTGCTACACTTCCACCTCTGCCCTATCAACCTCGTAGTCTTCAAGGGGTCTTACTACCT
>NZ_JABRXE010000006.1 GCF_018982945.1 Anaerostipes faecalis
ATATTTTCTGTTCATTCTTTTTAATGTTGCATCGCATCCACTTTGTAAAGATAAATGGAAATGAGGACAAAAACTTTGAATTTTGCTTAATCGTTTTACAACTTCAGGCGTAATAAATCCAGGTTCAGTTGAATGACCCGCCAAAAATGGTGCATCGTTCAACTATACCCTCTACCTGCTAATCAAAGAGCTTTACTTCTGTGACTGACACGGGCACAGAAACAAAGCTCTTTTTGTCTGCTTCAAAATCGACACCCCGAATCCAGTCCCCGACTTTTCGCAGACCCGCAGATAGAGGGTATAACACACTAGACTTTGCAAGCAAAGTCCGTGTGCCAAAAAGGGGCGTTGCCCCCTTTGGATTCCCCCGTCATTTCCGTTTCTCGGATACAAAACCGACCTTGCCGTTTTTACATCCTCACCCCGGAAATCAAAGAAGCACCGTCGCCATCTTCAAAGGGGATGTTGACAGTGCTTCTTTATAATTATCCAAAAGTTGCTTTCTTGCAATACTGTGTAAGCGTGGGTTGTGGTGTAGTATCTTTAACTAAGGGAACCTCCGGATTCCCATTTTGAAATTGCAGTTCTAGATACAAATAATGCCGCAGCCAGTTCTTCTTGTGTCATTCCCCGGCTTTTTCTTAATTCCTGAAGTTTTTCATGAAATTCCAAAACCTCCACCCCTTGCTCGTTTTATTTATTCTTTATTGACAGTATAACCGCTCCCTGATAAATAGAAAATAATCCAATGCTTAACAATACGCCACCTACAATATCCGTGAGCCAATGTACTCCCGAAATCAATCTGCCAATAACCATGAATGCCGAAAAAGCGATTGTTACAATCGTTATCACTTTTTTGACTGCAATGCTTGACAGCCTGCGCTGAGTCTGTTCGATCAAAGTCGGCATCACACACAATACCAATAGTGTAGTTGATGATGGATAAGATGCCTCCATTACTCCGTTAATTAAAATAGGTCTGTAATTGATTGGAATCATCTCAAAAAATATATATGCCAGGATCACGACAATATAATAAATACCCAGAATAAGGTAGTGTAAAATAGTTTGTGTTTTTGGTAAGAAATGGCTCCTTTTTGGTAAGAATTCAGATATGACAATTCTTATCGAAAAGGAGTATTTTTATGGCGGTTGCAAAGGAACAAATTCGACAGATTATCTCAGAAAACAACATTAGCAGCGTTGCAGATGTATACACGCTTCTGAAAGACAGCTTCAAAGATATCCTGCAGGAGCTGATGGAGGCGGAGCTGGATGCAACCCTCGGTTATGAAAAAAATCATAAGGGAGATCTGCAGACAGACAATAAAAGAAATGGTCACTCCACAAAAAACTTAAAAAGCCAGTACGGTGAATTCCAAATTGATGTGCCAAGAGATCGCAATGGGGAGTTTGAACCAAAGTTGATTCCTAAATATCAGAGGGATATCTCCGGGATTGAAGAAAAAGTAATCTCTTTGTATGCACGTGGTATGAGTACACGTGACATTCATGACCAGCTTCAGGATCTTTATGGAATTGAATTATCAGCTGAAATGGTCAGCAAGATCACAGATAAGATTCTTCCTCAGGTCAAAGAGTGGCAGTCCCGTCCTCTGAACCCGGTGTATCCTTTTGTCTTTATGGATTGTATTCATTACAAAGTCCGGGAGGATGGCAGGATCTTAAGCCGTGCTGCTTATGTTGTTCTTGGTGTTACGGTGGAAGGGTATAAAGATATCCTCAGCATCACAGTAGGAGCCAATGAAACCAGCAAGTTCTGGCTTGGAATGCTCAATGATCTGAAGAATCGCGGAGTGAAGGATGTCCTTTTCTTCTGCGTAGATGGCCTTCCCGGCTTTAAAGAAGCCATCCAGGCAGTCTATCCGCAGGCAGAGATCCAGAGATGTGTTATTCATATGCTGCGTAATTCTTTCAAGTATGTAAACTATAATGATTTGAAGAAGTTTTCCTCGGATTTCAAAGCAGTATATAATGCACCAAATGAAACAGCGGCTTTGTCAGAATTGGAGAATATTAAGGAGAAATGGGGAAAGAAATATCCCTATGCTATCAGCAATTGGGAAAATAATTGGGAAGATGTAAGTTCCTTTTTCCAGTTTTCTAATGATATCAGACGCATTATGTACACGACCAACATCATAGAGGGATTGAACCGTCAATACCGGAAAGTCACGAAAACCAAGAGTGTATTTCCAAGTGATGCAGCGCTGGAAAAGATGCTGTACCTTGCCAGTGAAAATGTAATCAAGAAGTGGACGCAGAGATATCGGAACTGGGATCAGGTATTGAATCAGCTGATTGTCCTGTATGGAGAACGGCTTACCAATTATCTGTAAAAAAGGAAAAGCAGGAACGGCGTTGCTCCAAAGCTCACCATTCCCGCTTCCTTTCTATTCCGTCGGCATTTGTATTATTGCCAGGATTTCCCGATTCTATTCCAGAGGTCGGGTGTGGGCAGCGCCCACAAAAAGCAATCAATACAATGCCTTATTTGTCATGCAAAAAAATCAAAAAAGGTGTATAAAATCTTCTCACATGGTTATACTGTAAATAGAAAGACAGATTCGACAACACCAACATTCTAAAGTCGACAGCAAAATTCTACATATCTATTTCTTATCAGAAAGATTCACTTTCCAAAGACACAAGATTTTTTACAGCCTCCAGAATAATGATATCCGGATCCACCTTGAAAAGACTTCTTTTCTTAATCAACTGAACTAGTCCCACACCTGCAAAGATCAGGCATACTACGACAGGCACCAGCCCCATCCAATCAGTAATCGAATAAATCATCATGTGTACGCCTGTGAAGCGGTGAAACCAGCAATTGAGTGTTGCAAATCCAATATTCGTTCCGTTTTGACCATGAGGCTGCACATCTACCATCTGGATCAAAACTGTCCATAATACAAAAGTTGCAATGAATATTCCTCCAAATAGTAAATTCTTCATTCCGTTCTTTTTCATCATTCTACGTCCTTTCTATATGGGTTTGTCTTTTCGACACATTCACCTTATCAAAAAACATAAAATGATGATAGAATCGCTCGGTCACATACGTGATACGATTCGTATCATACCCGTAAATGCTTGTTTTTTCAGTATTTCCTTCTGATTATCTATCCCTGCAAATCCGGATTTATCTTTTAGCATTCTATCATGTTCTATTCTGAAATTCCACTCTTACATTTACAAAGAGTCGCCTTTCGGCAGCCCTCTTAACTTATATATAAACGATCTCTTTCAGTACAATTTTTTCAGCACTTGTTCTGATATTATTCATCAACCCGACCCACTTCATCTGATCCCGTATCTTCAATGTTTCTGTCACACTCTGTTCTTCTGCCATCTGCTTCATTAACATTTCGACCTGCTCTCTTGCATCCCGATCAATCTGATTCAGATGTTCAGTCAGCTTTCCAGTCAATAACAGGCACTGATATCTTGCTGGTCTATACTCTTTCAGATATTGTTTCCGCAACATTCCATATTTCCCATATGTCGGTTCTTCCTCATTCAGCACCAGACCCGGCAAATAGTAATCTCCATGCAAGGTATAGCTTAATCCGTTCTTTTCATCATAAATGTGTTTTTTCATGCACTTATATCTCCATTCCTCTGTTCTTTGTTTTATTTTTCTTACGCTGCTGATTCTCCATCTCGCTCTTTTTCGCACCCCATGCTAATCTTTCGTAAATGCTTCCTTTTGGCATTTGTTCCATCCGTCGTTTTTCTTCCAGTGCTTTCTGATTATGAATATCCTGCAGTACCGCAGCCTCCACAGTGTCTATTCCCATGACACGCACAACACGATCATATCTATCAGAAACACTTTGCAACATATTCTTTTCTTCTAATAATTTCTGATTGTCTTTACGCATATCATCCAACTCTTTCTGAACACTGTTATATGCCTGTTTTGTCTTCTGGTATTTATTTTTCCATTTCTCCACTTCTTTCGTAAGTTCTTTTACCTGGGCAGCCATTGCAGCAATCTTATTCTTCATTTGAATAAATAATGGTTTAACTTTTTTATCCCGATAGGTTCCTGCACGTTCCAATGCTCCTGCTTCCGGTAGAAGCGTTTTAACCGTCCCATATTCTTTTATTTCCTTACTGACATTATCTATGATCGGCTGTAACTGCTCCCGACGTTCTTCTAGGCTTTTTAATTCTATTTCTGCTTTCTCTGCCCGCTTTTCTGCAGCTTCTTTATCCCTGACCGCCTGTTCCTTATCTTCTTTCAAAAGCTGAATATCTGCCTTGGATTCTGCAATCTGTGCAGTCAGTCCCTCATTCTCTGCTGTCAGATACTCTTTTTCCTGCTCCAGAGCCTGAACTTCCTTCTTTCGTTCTTTTTTCTTGAAATTATAAACATCCAGATGTTCCTCATGGGTACCTTTCTGTTCCCATTCAATCCCATACTGCTTTGCAATATCTGCCAGCACTTCTTTTTCGTGGTTTATCCACTGATTTAATTCTGTGTCATGTTTATTTCCACCTTGAAATCCCAAACTTTTTAATGCCTGCTTCAGTGAAACTCTGATATCCATCCCTTTTCCTTTCCAACCAGTCACATAGGGAACAAAATCAATATGCAGATGTGGTGTAGCTTCATCCTGATGAAGATAACAGCAAAATACCCGGAGAGTTGGATTCCTTTTCTGAAAATCCTGCATATATTCATTCAACACCTTCACTGCCAGTTCTCCTTCTACTGTCCCTACAGCCATGTCTTCACAATTTCCAATCTGGAAAATGACCTCATGGAATAGTTTTTCCTGTTTTCCCTGCCGGATTTTTTCATAATAATTTGTAATCTGACGGTCTTTTCTTTTCCCCACATTGTATCGCTCCACAGAATCATCAAACAACTCTTTATAAACATCTTTCAGATTTTCATTCTGGTAACAAATATTCAAGTGTACTCTGTCCGGATCTACATTTTCTGCTATGAAATCCCTTCTGTTATGAGCCAGAGAACCAGCTCCGATCATACCGCTAATTGTTCTTTTCATGGTCATGCTTCTCACCTCCCCTTCTGAAACCAGTGCCAGACATGGCACATAAATTTGTATCTTCGCCAGTTATGGCGATAAAAAGAACTCTTCGCCGGATACGGCGGTTTTGTTACTTTTGTCAAAAGTAACGCAAAAGCACTTTCGACAGCCGTACCGTCCATCAAAAGTCCCCTTGCGCCCTGCCGGGGGCAAGACGTCCGGGGACGTCTGTTATGCACCGACCGAATCGGAGCGAAGACCTATTCCTCCCGTTGGTCGGTTTACTCCTGCGTTACTTGTATGACTGACTTATCCCGTTATTCTCGCCCGGACATATTCCAAATCTCCGCAGTATGGTGTCCCCACCAGATACCATTCCCTTGCCGGATTCATTTCCATTCTGGTCTTGACCCACTGATCGTCAACCAGCACTTCCAGCCCTTCTCCGCAGTGAAATCCTGTGTCAATCCATAAATCTGATGATAATAAACCGTATCTTCCGTTATTGCTGTTATAACCTAATCTTCCTTCTCTCATTGTGTCACTCTCCCTTCATTTATCGTTTTCCATAGGGAGCCCCGTTTCAGGGCATCCTTCACAGCCATCAAACCACCAACGCACTGTCGTTTTATCCACAACCTTCCGTCTTGCATCTTACCAGCTTTCTCCTTGTCTGCTATCTACAGGTGCGTGACACGCTCCTGTCATAGGACAGACAACAAGAACTGTTACCATCGAAAGCTTTCCGGTATTCCCCGCCTGTCCAGATATTCCTGACGGGACTTTTCCCGTTCTTCCTCTGTCGGAGCAGTTTTCGACTGTGTATATAACTGCCGGTTTGCCATACGCTCCACTTTCTCCATAAGCCCTTTGCAAATTTCCTCCGAACAGCTTTGATCTTCCATCAAATGATAGGAAACCAGCTGTCTAAACAAGGCAAATGGTATCTGTACATTTTTTATTTCCATGTTGTCTCCTTTCAAGGTGGCAAGATGCCCTGTTCTTAAGAAATAGTCATCTTGCCATCTTCCTTTTATTCTGGAAGCATCCAGAACCATTGATTTCCACGTTTCACCGAATCAATCTCCAGTTCCAGTTTTGCGTTCCGTAGGGTTTTCTTCTTAATTCCTCGTTTTTCCGCTTCTTCTTCAATCTTTTTCTGTGCCATGCCACCATCAGCCAATATTTCCAACAGAAACTCCTTTGCCTTCCGGCTTTTCTGACCTCTGCTGTCACCACTGAGCAGATCATCCGCACTAATGTCGTATTCCCCGATCCACTCGAATCCAGTATCCTTATCTAATCGGAATGCAATTGATTTCCCTTCCGGTGCAAGGGAACTTTTCACATGGCATACCACACGGATTTCCGGTTCATCTTTAATCCGCCCAACAATCAGCACACTTCTGGCTGCCGCCTGAAAATCAATCGAACCCAATCCACGGTAAGAAGATTTTCCGTTACTGTTTTTGTTCATATGCCCGATCAGAATGATTGCACAGTGGTATTTCTCTGCAAGCACTGCCACACGCTTCATTAACGGACGGATTTCATTTGCCCGGTGCATATCCACCTCTGCTCCAAGAAATCCCTGTATTGGATCTAAAACTACCAGACGGGCTTTTGTCTGTATGATAGCTTCTTCCAATCTGGCATCCATCATGGTCAATGCCCGATCGTTATCATCAATTACCATCACTCTGGAACAATCTGCACCAGCTGCAAGAAGTCGAGGCTTGATAGTATCGCCCAATCCATCTTCTGCAGTCTGATAAATAACATTCACAGGTTCTATCGGGCTTTCCACTGGATTCGCATCAGAGTCAACGTTCTTTTCTGCTCTATCCTTCCCGTCTGTTGCCTGTTGTTGCTCTGGAAGAATTTTTTCGCCTTTGGTCAACTTCGCAATAATCTGAAGTACCATCGTAGTCTTTCCTTCTCCCGGATCTCCCTGAATAATCGTTACTTTTCCAAAAGGAATAAACGGATAGAACAGCCATTCAATCTGCTCTACTTCCACTGATTCCATATTTATCAGCTTCAGATCCGACTCCGTCCTTTTTATTTCTGTTTTCTTTGTCTCTACTCTGTTCGTTTCCATCGTTCCTCCTTATTTTCCCGTTGAAAGGAAGTGGAGATTTTGATAGAATACTCGTAGAAAGTTTTTGGTGAGTATTCTACCAAATCTCTGCCTTTAGGTGTTTGCCGACACTTAAAGGCATTTTCTATTCTTCCTTCATGCCATCCATCGTCACTGTGATCAGCCGGATTACTTCCAGTAAATCCTCCGGCACATCATCACCCTTTTTCAAACGTTTCAGTTCATTCAGAACCTTTGCCAGTTCATTTTTCAACGCCTTATACACTCTCGGATTTCCTGTCACTACAACCTCTTTTTCCTGCAATCTTCGGATAATATAATCCTGTTTAGTCAGACCGGACAATTTAACCGCTGTTTCCAGAAGTTCATCCTCCTCCGGTGATACCCGAAAAGCTACCGTTTTATTTCTCCAACGCCCCTGTCTATCCAAACATTTAGCTGACATACGCAAGTCCTCCTTCCCTATCATTTGGTTCTTCATTCATGTTTTCTGCATCCAACTGGTCTGCCATATCCTGCTGTACGGACGGGAACAGATGCGCATATCGGTAAGTGATCTTTTCTGCTGAATGACCAACCCTTTTTCCGATTGCCAGTGCTGTATAGCCCATGTTAATCAGCAAAGAGACATGGCTGTGTCTGAGATCATGCACCCGGATTTTTTTCACACCGCTTGCTTTGCATCCTCTTTCCATTTCATGGTTCAGATAATACTTAGTTACAGGGAAAATACGGTCATCCGGCTGCAGGCTGTAATATAACTTCAAACAATCCTGCATTTCGTCACATAAGAACTTTGGCATAGTTACAGTACGGACACTGTTCTTTGTTTTCGGAGTGCTGATCACATCTTCTCCCTTTAAACGCTGATAGGATTTGTTGATCCGCAACGTTCTCTTCTGGAAATCGAAATCCGCAGGAGTTAAAGCCAAAAGCTCCCCGGATCTGATTCCGCACCAGTACAATAACTGGAACGCATAGTAGGAAAGTGGTTTATCCATCATTTCTTCTGAAAACTGTTTATACTCTGCCTTTGTCCAGAAGAGCATTTCCTTGCTTTCTTCTGAGCCGATTGTGCCAGCTTTCCTTGCCGGATTCATGCTAAGATCATAAAACTTGATCGCATGGTTGAAAATCGTACTCAACTGTCCATGGATTGTTTTCAGATAAGTAGGGGATAAAGGTTTTCCTTTCCTGCTTGTCAATTTGCGAAGCTCATTATGCCAGTCCAAAACATCCTTTGCGGTGATTTCTGACACCTTTCTTTTTCCCAGATAGGGTAAAATCTTGGACTTGATAATATTTTCCTTTGTAAGCCAGGTACTCTTTTTCAGCCTTGGTCTCACATCTTCCTCATATAATTTGCAGAAGCTCTCCAGTTCCATATCCATACTGGCTTTCTTCTGGAGTATGAACTGCTGCTCCCACTGTGCAGCTTCTCTTTTTGTTGCAAATCCTCTTTTGCATTTCTGCTTACGTTCGCCGGTCCAGTCCTGATACCGTACCATAACGTACCATGTGTTATTGCTTTCAGTCTTGTAAATTGCCATTCTTAATTCCTCCCATCGTTTGATCTCGTTCCGTAGAACTGTTCGTAAAAATACTTCCGGTCAACTTTTCCTGCAATTGTCTGGCATCCCATCGCCTGTAATTCCCTGTTCAGCCTTTTCATCAGCTTATAAGCGTAGGATTCCGATACTTCCAGAACTTCCATGACCTCTTTTACATTCATAAACATTTTACTCATTGTAAAATCCCTCCTTCGTTTCTCACTATACATTTCTGTATAGTCCGTATGATACTATACTTTTTTGTATTGGTCAAGTGTTTCAAAACAAAAATTCTATACTTTTTTGTATGGTTTCTCCTTGTCTGTACTATACATATATGCTATACTCAATTTATCAAGTAAAAGACAGGAGATATGAGCATGGCAATAGGAGAAAGAATTCATCATTTTCGACTTCTGCGTGGATTCACGCAGAAATATTTAGGTCAACAGCTGGGATTCAGCGAATCACAGGCTGATGTCCGCATTGCACAGTACGAAAAAGGCTCTCGCAGTCCAAAGGAAAACTATCTGAATGCACTGGCTGACATTTTTGAGGTCTCCCCTCATGCACTCGCTGTACCGGACATTGACAGTTATGTTGGGCTGATGCACACCTTATTTACATTAGAAGACCTTTACGGACTTCATATTGGAGAAATTGACGGAGAACTCTGTCTCCGGCTGGATAAGTCCAAAGGAACCACCTACCTTTCTATGTTTGATATGTTCTACGCATGGCAGGAACAGGCAGAAAAACTAAAATCCGGGGAGATCACCAAAGAAGAATATGACCAGTGGCGGTACAATTACCCGAAAAAAACAACATAAAAACCAACGAAAAAAGGCCTTACCAAATTGATTTCACTCAATTCAGTAAGACCTTTTTTGTTGGTTTCACACATATTACCTGACAACCACCGGATTGCTGATAAATACTACCTAAATATCCGGTGTTATCATTTTGTTATCAAATAGAACTTCTTGTGCCCGGAAATGCCCTGTTTATAAGGGTTTCCAGAATTTTTTCATTATTCAAACTCTATCGTTCCTGGTGGTTTTGAAGTCAGATCATACATTACTCTGTTAACTCCTCGGACTTCATTGATGATTCGATTCATTACCTTATTCAATACTTCATAAGGTATTTCTGCTGCTTCTGCTGTCATGAAATCGATTGTATTAACCGCTCTTAATGCTACTGCGTAGTCATAGGTTCTTTCGTCTCCCATTACTCCTACAGATCGCATATTTGTTAAACCGGCGAAGTACTGTCCGATGCTTCTGTCTAATCCTGCTTTTGCGATTTCTTCTCTATAGATTGCATCTGCGTCCTGCACGATTTTTACTTTTTCTTCAGTAACTTCTCCGATGATTCGGATTCCTAATCCTGGTCCTGGGAATGGTTGTCTGAATACAAGATATTCTGGCAGTCCCATTTCTAATCCGGCTTTTCTTACTTCGTCTTTGAACAGGTCACGGAGTGGTTCGATGATTTCTTTGAAGTCTACGTGATCTGGCAGTCCTCCTACGTTGTGGTGGGATTTGATGACTGCTGATTCTCCTCCTAGTCCACTTTCTACCACGTCTGGATAGATAGTTCCTTGTACCAGGTAATCAACGGCTCCGATTTTCTTTGCTTCTTCTTCAAATACACGGATGAATTCTTCTCCGATGATTTTTCGTTTCTGTTCAGGCTCTTCCACACCTTTTAATTTATCATAATATCTCTGCTGTGCATTGACACGGATAAAGTTCAGATCATATGGTCCTTCTGGTCCGAAAACTGCTTCTACTTCGTCTCCTTCATTTTTACGGAGTAGTCCATGGTCTACAAAAACACATGTCAGCTGTTTCCCAATAGCTTTAGAAAGCATTACCGCTGCTACAGAGGAGTCTACTCCACCAGACAATGCACATAATACTTTTCCATCGCCTACTTTTTCACGGATTTTTTTAATAGATTCCTCTACGAATGAATCCATTCTCCAATCACCTGTACATCCACAGACATTCATAACAAAGTTTGATAACATTTTTGTTCCTTCTTCTGTATGAAGCACTTCCGGATGGAACTGGATCGCATACAGCTTCTGGTCGGCATTTTCTGCAGATGCTACCGGGCAGTCTGCTGTATGGGATGTGATTTCAAATCCTGGTGCTATTTTGGAAATATAATCAAAATGACTCATCCAACAAGTGGTTTCTTTTGATACATTTTCAAAAATCGGAGAATCTGTTTTATCCACAATTACATTTGTTTTTCCATATTCACGGACTTCGGCTTTTTCTACTTTTCCGCCGAGGATGTGCTGCATCAGCTGTGCTCCGTAACATAATCCAAGAACAGGGATTCCCAGTTCAAATAATTCTTTTGAATATGTTGGAGAGTCTTCTTCATAGCAGCTGTTTGGTCCACCTGTCAGAATGATTCCTTTTGGATTCATTTCTTTAATCTTTTCAATATCGATTTTATATGAATAGATTTCACAGTACACGTTACATTCACGTACACGACGTGCTACCAGCTGATTGTACTGTCCGCCAAAATCAATGACGATGACTAATTCATTTTTCACGCTGTTTCCTCCTGTTGTGTTATTCACCTTTTAATACATCAACTTTATCAAGTTTTTCCCATGGCAGATCAAGATCATTTCTTCCGAAATGTCCGTATGCTGCTGTCTGTCTGTAAATCGGTCTTCTTAAATCTAACATTTTGATGATTCCGGCTGGTCTTAAATCAAAATGCTCACGGATTAAATCTACCAGTTCCTGATTGGATTTCTTTCCGGTTCCGAAAGTATCTACCATAATAGATGTTGGTTCTGCCACACCGATAGCATAAGATAACTGGATTTCACATTTGTCTGCCAGTCCTGCTGCTACGATATTCTTTGCCACATAACGGGCTGCATATGCTGCAGAGCGGTCTACTTTCGTACAGTCTTTTCCGGAAAATGCTCCACCACCATGGCGTGCATATCCTCCATATGTGTCTACGATGATTTTTCTTCCTGTCAGTCCTGCATCTCCGTGCGGTCCTCCAATAACAAATCTTCCTGTCGGGTTAATAAAGAATTTAGTTTCTTCATCTACCATATGTTCTGGAAGGATTTTATCAAAGACTTCTTCCTTAATATCTTCATGGATCTGTTCCTGTGTAATTTCAGGATCATGCTGTGTGGAAAGTACTACCGCATCCAGACGAGACGGTTTTCCGTTTTCATCATATTCAACAGTTACCTGTGTTTTTCCATCTGGTCTCAAATATGGAAGTGTTCCATCTTTTCGCACTTTGGTCAGCTGTCTTGCCAGTTTATGTGCCAGCGAAATTGGATATGGCATGTATTCTTCTGTTTCATTTGTTGCATATCCAAACATCATTCCCTGATCACCGGCTCCTATGGCTTCGATCTCATCATCTGTCATATTGTTTTCTTTTGCTTCCAGTGCTTTATCAACACCCATGGCAATATCGGAAGACTGCTCATCAATAGCTGTGATAACTCCACAGGTATCTGCATCAAATCCGTATTTTCCTCTAGTATATCCGATTTCCCGTACAGTATCTCGTACAATTTTCTGGATATCCACATATGCATTGGTAGAAATTTCTCCCATTACCATAACAATTCCTGTGGTTGTGCATGTTTCACACGCCACACGGCTCATTGGATCCTGTTCTAACAAAGCATCTAAAATTGCATCTGAAATCTGATCACAGACCTTGTCTGGATGACCTTCTGTTACAGATTCAGATGTGAAAAGTAACTTATCCATAACTTATCCTTTCTGTTATTGTCCTTTCGTCTATCAAATGGTTCCATGATACATTTTTTCTTTATATAACCAAAGAGGTCCGAAGGATTCCGGACCTAATGTTCTTCTTTTTTAATAAACGGTGCATTTTTACTTCGAATGACTTCAACCTGTACAAGTCGTCCGTTGATAACTTTTTCAACTCGTAAGGCTCCGCCCTGGAAGAAATAGCACTGTCCTACCTGAAACTGTTCATTCTCCTGTTCGATCCACTCTGTCAACAGTTCTCCCAATGTCTGACCGCTAAATTGTTCTGGAATATTTACGTGAACCAGTTCATTGATACTGCTGATTGTCTGATGCGGCAGGAAAACGGTTTTATCCACATCATCAAATGTTCGGAACAAAAATTTTTTAACAGCAAATAAAATTGCAATTGCCATGATTACAACTAGGTTTTCTATAGGTTTTGTGTGTTCCACGATCATCTGACGGGCAATGGCAAACATCAATACCTCGACCAATGTATCCGGTGTATGCTTGCACAGCATTTTAATAAACTCTATGCAGATAACCAGATTAAATGCCACTCCTACAAATTCATAAATATCCCTGGATTCCGGGTGATTCATCAGTAAGTGTACTAAATCCTGAATCAGCCAGACACTTCCTCCGATAACCGCTATCGTTATAATCATCGATAATATCAGTTCTACCCACTTGGAAACTTTGAATACTTCGTTTTTCAGGTATTGTCTCATGAAGGCAATTCTCCTTTTATCCTATCTTTAGTTTAAATTTGGCAATTTCCTTTTCACTATTTACAAGCTTGATTTCTCCTCCAAGCTGTCTTAACTTCTTCTCAAATTCTTCATATCCGCGATAAATATATCCGATCTCACTGACTGTAGTGAAACCTTTTGCTGATAATCCTGCAATAACCAGAGCTGCTCCTGCACGTAAATCCGGTGCCTGCACATCTGCTCCGGTAAAGCCTTCTACTCCTGTAATAATAGCAGTTCTTCCATCTACCTGAATAGTTGCTCCCATCTTTGTCAGTTCATCTACATAACGGAAACGGTTTTCAAAAATACTCTCAGAAATAATACTGGTTCCATTGGATAATGCCAGTGTTACTGCCATCTGCGGCTGCATATCTGTTGGGAATCCTGGATATGGCAGAGTTTTAATATTTGTAGATTCCAGACGTTTTGTCGCTGACACACGGACAGCATCGTCAAATTCCACCACTTCTGCTCCGATTTCTGTAAGTTTCGCACTGATCGCTTCCAAATGTTTTGGAATGACATTCTTAATAGTGATGTCACCTTTGGTGGCAACTGCCGCAGTCATAAATGTTCCGGCTTCAATCTGATCCGGAATAATAGAATACTGGCAGTCTCCAAAGTGTTGTACACCTTTGATCTTAATTACATCTGTTCCTGCTCCGCGGATTTTTGCACCCATACTGTTCAGAAAGTTTGCCACATCTACTACATGAGGTTCTTTAGCTGCATTCTCGATAATCGTATCTCCTTTGGCAAGTGCAGCTGCCATCATAACATTGATTGTCGCTCCTACAGAGACAACATCCATATAAATATGACATCCTATCAGTTCCTCCGCTGTTGCGCTGATCATACCGTTCTCAATCTCGATCTCTGCACCTAAGGCCTTGAAACCTTTAATATGCTGGTCGATAGGACGGCTTCCAATCTCACATCCTCCCGGAAGAGCAACTCTTGCTCTTTTATATTTTCCAAGAAGGGCTCCTATCAGATAATATGAAGCACGAATCTTGCGAATAAATTCATTATCCACGTCACAGTCAGGATGAATTCCTTTACCGCTTATTGTAACTTCGTGTTTCCCTGTTCTATCTACAGTTGCTCCAATCTGTTCCATAGCTTGCAGCAATACATTTATATCTCTTACGTCAGGCATGTTGTCGATCATACATTTTCCATCAGTCATAACTGCCGCTGCCAGTACTGGCAATGCTGCATTTTTTGCTCCACCGATAACCACTTCGCCGACTAATGGATTTCCACCTTTAATGACATATTGTTCCATGATACACCTCAATTTATCTATATTATTAAACCTAATTTTCTCTTCGGTAATTGTTTAAAATCATACATTTTAAATTATAACATAACATTATAGGTTTTCCAATACTTTTTCCAATGAGCTGCCAATGGATAAATTATCCAGCTCTACGGATACATCTGCATATTTCTCGTAAAGAGGTACTCTTTCACAGTACAGATCATAAAGAGTCTGACCTTCTTTTAATACAACTCCTCTTGCTTTCAGATTACCCAAACGCTTTTTTACTGTTTCATAACTAAGCTTCAGATAAATTACAGTTCCAATGTCACGAAAATGTTTCATGGCTTTGTCACTGTATATTGCACTTCCTCCCGGGGCAATCACTGACTTTTCTGCCTGAACAGATGCATTAACTTCTTCCTCAATGATCTTGAACCCTTCATTTCCAGCTTCTTCTATAATTTCCTTTAACAGTTTTCCTTCCCGTTTCTGTATCACGAGATCTGTATCGACAAATTCATATCCTAACGCTTTTGCCAGCAGGACTCCGATGGTACTTTTTCCTGCTCCCGGCATTCCAATCAACGTATAATTACTTCCTTTTTCTGCCATGCTGTTTTTTCCTCTTTTTTTTCTTTCTGACAGAGTACCCGAAAGTACCCAGCCTTTTTCCAGTTTCAAAATAGCCACCGTGAGAGTATACCAGAGGATTTGTCTTTTCCAGAGCAAATCGTCCGTCTTCTTCCATATAATTATCGTCTATCATTATGTTCACAACTTTTGCCATAAACATATGATGAGATCCCAAAGGAATAATCTTTTCTACTTTACATTCAATATTTACCGGGCTTTCTGCAATGACCGGTGCATTGACAATCTGTGCCTCTTCTTTTGTCAGACCTGTTTCCTTGAATTTATCCAGATCTCTCCCTGATCGGACTCCACAGAAATCTGTTGCCCGTGCCAGTTGTTTTGTTGTCAGGTTGATCACAAATTCTCCACTGTTTTTGATCATTTCATAAGAATGTCTTTCTGGTCTTACAGAAATATACGTCATAGCCGGATTGGTACATATGGTTCCAGTCCAGGCTATGGTTATAATATTATCTTCTTCCTTATCCCTGCAGGTTACCATTACGGCCGGCAGAGGATAAACCATATTTCCAGGCTTCCATGAAATCTTTGCCATATATTTTTCTCCTAGAGTGCTTTGCGGATATCCTGACGGAGCTGTTCCATATCCACATCTTCCATTGGATGTTCTTCCCATTTCACAGTAACAGTATCACCTTCATAACGAGGAATCAGATGCATGTGAAAATGGAAAACAGTCTGACCGGCAATTTCTCCATTATTCTGCAGAACATTCATTCCATCACAGTTTAAAACTTCTTTTAATGCTCTTGCCACAACTGTTGCCAGCTGAAAAAGTCTTCCTGCTGTTTCTGCATCAATTTCATAAATATCTTTAAAATGTTCTTTTGGAATAATAAGAACATGACCTTTTGTTGCTGGCGCAATGTCCATGATTACTTTAAAATCAGAGTTTTCATAAATAGTATTAGATGGAATATCTCCATTTGCAATCTTACAAAAAATACAATCTTCTTTCATCTTTTATCTCTTCCTTTCCTGTAGCTGTTACAAGTTTATCTGTGATGTATTTTATCTTATTTACCATGTTTTTTCAAGAAAACGACCTATAATCATAATATTCAAAATTTTTTTAATTTCTATTAGTTTTTTCACTTTTTGTTCACATTTTCATTTTATAATAAATTTTGTAAAGTAGTTAATACTTTCAAATCCTACCCCTCTTGAGGATGAAAATCCTCTCCTTATTGTTTTAAAAGAAAGAACCGGTCAGATGACCGGTTTTTTCTTTGTCTATAGGAATAATCCTATCTCTTTTCCTTCTATATTTCTGTTCGTCCTTCCAGTGCGCGCAGCAATGTTACTTCATCTATATATTCCAGATCTCCACCTACCGGCACACCACTGGCAATCTTGCTGACTTTGATTCCTGTAGGTTTTACCAGCTTGCTTATGTACATAGCTGTGGTTTCCCCTTCCAGACTTGAGTTGGTTGCAATGATCAGTTCCTTTACATCACCTTGCAGTCTTGCCATTAATTCCTTCAGACGAATATCATCAGGTCCTATCCCAAGCATCGGAGAAATGGCTCCGTGAAGCACATGATACACGCCTTCATACTTGCCTGTTTTCTCATAGGCAATCATATCTCTGGTATTCTCCACTACCATGATCGTGCTATGATCTCTTTTACTGCTGGCACATATAGGACATATTTCCTGATCTGTCAAAGTGCAGCATTCTTTGCAATAATGAACATTTTCTTTGGCACTGATAATTGTATCTGAGAGTTTTTTTACCTGATCCAGCGGCATATTAATAATATGGAATGCCAGACGCCCTGCGGATTTGGGGCCGATTCCAGGTAATTTCCCTAATTCTTCTACCAGCTGTGTAATTTGGTTACTATAATAATCCATGATACTGTCTTAGAATGGGAATCCGCCGCCCATTCCTCCTAATCCGCCAGTAATCTGACCCATTTTTGTCTGGGAATCTTCTTCCATTTTTCTAAGAGCTTCATTGGTCGCTGCAACGATCAGATCTTCTAACATTTCAATATCATCAGGATCTACAACTTCTTCTTCCAGGGATACTGAAACAACTTCTTTCTTTCCTGATACTACAACTTTAACAACTCCACCACCTGCAGTCGCTTCATAAGTTGTTTCTTCTAAAGTTTTGCTTGTTTCTTCCATCTGTTTCTGCATTTTCTGAGCCTGTTTCATTAACTGATTCATATTTCCGCCCATGCCGCCCATTCCGGCCATGCCACCTCTTCTTTTTGCCATTTTATTTTCCTCCTAAGATTTCTTTTTTTATTTCATTTATTATTCTTCTATATTTACATCCATATGGATACACTCCAGATCTATCATATCCTGTTTTTCTCTGGATTCCATCAGTCCAACTTCCAGTTCCACCTCTCTGCCTGACTGTCGTCTAAGCTCCTGTTTTAAAAGATCGATTCGTTCCGGCTCGTCAAGAAAATATCCGCTCTCCACATTCATTTCTTTTGGAAACATCAGTTTCAGAGCATTTCCTTCTTCATTTACTGTTAGTGTTGCTTTCTGGAGACAGAACTTCATCTGCGGTGACAGGCTCCGTTTCGTCTCCCTCCAGTGATTTACAATATCCGTCAGTTCTTCGATCTTTGCTTTTGGAAATTTCTCTTCCAGCTGCCTGTTAACATCCTTTTCAAGTTTTGGCACTGATTCAGGTTTCCCAGCTGACTGTGGCTGTTTTACAGTGATTCCAGATGTTATCAGCTTATTTAACTGTTCTTCCAGCTGACGTACTCTCTCCAGTAAACTGCCCTGATCAGCTTCCATCTGCGGTCTGCACATTTTTATCATCTCTACCTCCACCAGCACCCTTTTAGATGTGGCAAAACGAAGCTGATTTAATAATTCTGATAAAATTCTGATATACCGTATCAAAGTATTTTCATCTACAGTTTTCGCCTTTTCCTGAAGAAGTTTTAACTGATCTGTGGATACTTCCAATGCTTCACTGGCTGCAGTGCCCTTTCCTACCAGTAAAAGATTACGTAAATACCACAGAAAATCTGTAATGAACTGGGACCATTCTCTTCCCTGGCTGGTCACATCTTCCAGAAGATTCATAACTCCTGTTACATCGGACGCCAGAATATAATCCAGAAGATTGCTGTATACCTGAATATCAACTGTTCCCAGAACCTCCAGCACATTATCATAGGTCAGCTTCTTTCCAAGATAAAATGCAATGCACTGATCCAGAAGACTTAAAGCATCACGCATAGAACCATCTGCCATTCTTGCAATGTATTCCAATGCCTTCTCCTCCACATCCACCTGTTCCTGTTTCATTAAATCCCCAAGCTGTTTTTTTATGGTATCTGCAGTAATTCTATGAAAATCATATCTCTGACATCGTGACAGAATGGTAATCGGTATTTTATGAACTTCGGTAGTTGCCAAAATAAAGATTACATATTCCGGCGGTTCTTCCAGCGTCTTTAACAAAGCATTAAAGGCTCCTATGGAAAGCATATGCACTTCATCAATAATATAAACTTTGTATTTTCCTGTTGCCGGTGAATACTGAACCTGCTCTTTAATGTCACGGATATTATCAACACCATTATTAGATGCCGCATCAATTTCCATCACATTCATGGAACTTCCATCTATGATTTCTTCGCAGGCAGCGCACTGATTACATGGTTCTCCATCCAAGGGATTCTCACAGTTTACTGCTTTTGCCAAAATCTTCGCCACTGTAGTCTTACCTGTACCTCTGGTTCCACAGAACAGATATGCATGACCGATTCTTCCAGTCCTTATCTGGTTTTTCAATGTGGTCACAATATGATCCTGTCCTTTTACCTGATCAAAAGTCGTCGGTCGGAACTTTCGGTATAAAGCCATATATGACATGGAATCTGCTCCCTTCTTTTTTTATGTGCTGCTCACTTCTGAAATATTGTAACATAATCAAAGATATTGTAAAAGGGAAAAAAACATCGAACTTTTTACTGCTGTTTTCATTGAAACCTGCTTCCAAAGTCTTCATAATAAAAAGCAGAAAGAAAGACAGGAGAGTAGAAAATGAAACAACCATACGAACTTGCAACATTTTCACATGAGATAAACAATTCGCTGACTTTAATCTACAGCCAGCTTCAATACATTGAAAACACAAAAGATGATCTTAAAAATGACGAAAACTGGTGTCAGGTGAAAGAAGATTTTTCCTCTCTGTTTGATCTCATAAAACAGGTTTTATCTCCTTCCATTCCAACATCTGCTGCCCTGGAACCTCAGAATCTCATTTCTCTTTTTGAGGAAATCCGTTCTTCCTGGCATTATCGTCTATCCAGAGAAAATATACACTTTTACATCCAGGCCGATTCAAATGAATCTTATTATGTATATGGTGCAAAAGCCCAGCTGCTTCAAATGTTCCATAATCTGGTTTCTAATGCCATAAAAGCCATTGAAAGAAAAAAAGATGCCGGGATAAACCCCAGCATCACTGTTCACTTAAGCAAAGAACAAGGCCATATTGTATTAAATTTATCTGATACCGGCATCGGAATGACCAGAGAACAACAGCAGCGAGCTTTTTACCGGGGTGTTTCCTTTATTCCAAAAGGTAATGGCATAGGTTTATCCGTAGTCAATGAAATTGCAGATAAACTCCATGTAAAAATTCATATGGATTCTGCCATCAATCAGGGGACTACTTTCACTCTGATTTTCCCTGCCATGGAACATACAAAACCAGTGCCAGTATAAAACCGCCTATACATCCGCCTATATGAGCTGCATTGTCCACACCCATGCTTTGGAATCCATGGTAAATAGATCCTGCAATCATAAGAAATACTCCGGTTCCGTTAAACTGTTCCCTCTGTTTTTTACAGAAAAGAAACAGAGCCGCCAATGCTCCGGTAATTCCGAAGATTGCTCCAGATGCTCCTGCACACAATACATTTTCTCCAGTTGAAGCATAATAGAAGACGGAGGCAATACTTCCGATTAATCCAGAACCAAAATATAATACAAAATAACGGAAGCTTCCCATAATTTTTTCCATTTGACTTCCAAGCACAAGAAATACAACCATATTATTAAAGAAATGACTCCATCCGAAATGGATATAATTGGATGTTATCAATCGATAAAACTGATGCTTTTCTAATACATAATATGGATTGCATGCACCCATTTCATAAAAATCAGCTCCATATATTTCAGAAAGAACAAAAACTATCATATTGACTGCAGCAATCGCTGCAGTCATTTTGTATGCTTTAATACTTTGAAGAAAATGTTCTTGAGAATCTTCTTTTTCTGAAACTGAATTCAAAACCATAGAAATAGATTCATATAATTCATGAAACTGTTCTTCCCAGTCTACAAAAACAGCTTTCCCATTTTCTGATAATAACAGAATCAATACCGGAACATTTTCTCCCAGCTGTCTTTTAATTCCCAGAATCATATAATGAATGTCATCCTCTGTCAGAATAGTTCCATCTGGATTTTTATCCGCTGTTACCATAACAGCTTTTTTCTGATTTCCAATGGTTTTCACATAACAAGGGCCCTGGGATGTATCTGTTTTGGCATATCCCTGTATTTGCAGTAATTCAATAATTTTCTGATACATATGGTTTCCTCCAGCTTTTTGGATATTATATCACGTTTCCTCTTCACAGTGAAACTCATATTCTTCCAGCCCTATTTTCACAACATCTCCCTGGTTTAATTCTTCTTTTGCAATAATTTTTCCATTGATTCTTGTTCCATTGGTAGATTTCAGATCTTCAACCATTACTTTGTTATTTTCCATTTGTATTTTCATGTGGCGGCGACTAACTCCTATGGCAGACAGACAATAATCCGTTCCTTCCAGAGAACTTCCAATAACAAAACCGCTGTCATGTATACATATTTTTTCTTTGGGATTCTTTTTAGAAATCAAATATCCAACAGGCTCTTCCAGTAAATAAACGGTCTTTTCCTCTTCTGTTAACAACTCTGTTTTTGTGTCCAGTGACAATTCTTCTATCTTTCCTGATTCTTTCCGTATTCTCCAAAAAAAATACAAACAGCCAAAAAATCCCGCCATACTAACCATTGCTCCAAGCACATACAGATAATAGAACCCATATCTGAAGATCCCTATTAAAGAATAAACAAACAATGCTGCAAACAAAACAGCCCCTGCCGCACCTATCATACTTTTACCTTTTCTGTCTTCCGGAAATTGTTCCATTTCCACTTCTTCTATTTCTTGTTCCTCTGGTACCTTTTCTTCCATCTGCTGTTTTTGTTCTGGTTTCAGATATTCAATAACCTGATCAATTGCCGGTTTCTTTTTCACAAGAAAGCTGTGAAATTCAAAATAAAATTTTACCTTTTCCTTGTTTTCATATGATATATGCTCCATTATCTCTTCCAGCAGCTCTCTCATCTGCTCTAGAATATTTTTTTCATATTCCGGAAAATAGCATAACACCGGCTTTTCATCTTCATCCAAAAACATCAGTTCTTTTTGGAGTATCAGATGATCCAGGTTCAGTAAGTATCCTTCTATCTCTTCTAGTGCCACAAAAATATCGTAAAAAAAAATTTGGGGTTCCATCTGATTTTTCCGTTCCCACCATCTCTCATATCTTCCTGTCTCATAATAATAATATTCTTTTTCATCTTCCATACGAAATTCACAAGGCAATAAAGACTTTATGGGATGCCGTAAAAGAATTTCCTTCTCATAAGTAATTTCCTGTTTTTTTTCTACAACATAGTAATTAGAAAACCCTTCTCTAATCCATTGTTCCATCGACTCTATTCCACCTCCTGATCTTTTCCATTTCTGACAGATAAGAAGCTTTATAAGTACCCTGATATTCAAAAAATTTTATTTTAAACATTTTTAAAAAAGAACTCCCCGGCACCGCCAATTGAAATTTCACCTGTACTTTTACTTTATCTGCAGTGGTATTTACTGATACATTTTCAACTGTTCCAAGAAATAAATGCTGTCTTAAACTGTTTCTTAAATCCTTTTTAACCTTCCCGGCTGCATCTGTTTTCCCCGGATACATTTTTGTATACAGATTTCTATTATTAAGTTTTCTGTAATCTATTTTTCCCGTCTCATAATCGCCACCGGTCACTACAGTATCCACAGCCTTTAATCCCGTTTCTTCCATAATTCCCTGAGCAATTCCACAGTCCATAAAATAGCAGACATATCCCATAAATAAGAACAGTACCATAAGTCCCGCAGATACAATCAGACTTGCTTCCACCGTTATGTATCCTTCTTCCTCTTTCCACATCTTTGACATGGGACCACTCCTTTCAATGTACTTTTATCCACCTGAATCACTGTGCGTTTTAATCCACTGCATGTAAGATCTGTATGATAGGCATCTCCCTCTTTAGGAATATAAAAACAGGTAACTTCTCCCTGATGATATCTGGTACATTTTTCACATTCTTTATAATGAGTTTTCCCTTTTAAATATTTTTCCACATCTTCATCTACACTGATATCCAAAGACAGATGCGTACAGCTTAAATCTGTATGATACACGCTTTCATTTGGAGTAACATAAACCATGCCTTCTTTTATCTGATCATTGTCAGGTATATATCCTGTCATCGCTTTCTGCCGGATTTTCTGAGTATATATTCCTGTATGACCGTATAAAAACGGCATCTTTTTCCGTATTACATACCGGGCTGTAATAATAAACTCACCTTTTGCATTCATTCTGCATTCTGAAAAAACAACTCCGTTACTTCCACCTGCCAGTGCTGATCGATTTAAAAACCTCTTATTAACCGATGATAAAAATACCCCTTTTGTCACAGCTTTGTTTATAATCCCTGATTCTCTCCCCTTTTTTGAAAATCTATACGCATTTACAGCTGATTCAGCAGCCGCCTGGGAAAGCCCATGTCCCACCTGTCCATGTATCATCAAGACTTCTCCTGCCGAAACCAGCATCAGAAGTGCCATCAGAAAAATCGGAAGCACAAGACTTGCTTCTAAAGTGATGGAACCTTTTTCAGAGGCAGAAAAAGATGTCCTCTTGAAATTTCCGGTTCTTTTTTTATCATTTTGGTCCACCGTCCATGAGAAATGTTTTTGACAAGAGAACATCTCTCTCCACCTCCTTAATATGTTAATGTTCTTTTAAAGTTCCATTTGGACCATTGAGGAAAAGGCAGTGTCATTCCCCCAAAAGAAAGTTTTTTAAGACTTATGTTCATAGATATGGTACAGGATGCAACACACTGATCTAATTTAAAATCAGGCACTTTTCTTCGAATATTCTGCTCCATTACATCCATCATCCGCATATATTTTTCTTTTTCACTGTTTTTCATCATCAGAAGAATTCCAAGATAATCCTCGTATGAAAGTCCTTTTTTTACCGGTTTTTTCTCAGACGTAAGGGTTGCCAGTCCAGAGAAAGACAACTGCCAATTTGCAGCATTTTTTACCATCGGAACCTGATTTCCATCTGCAAGATTTCGTACATCAATTACCGATTCCCCATAAGCCAGAGCCAGCAACAGCAGATGCTTCGCTGCTGCTATAAGAGGTGGAATCCCTGTTAATCCAAGAACGGATGCTGCTAAAACAGAAGCCTCTTTTTCTTTCTCTGGAGACTTATATACATATGCTCCATTGACCGGAAATCTTAATGCTATCATTTTCCAGAAAACACTCCCCAGATTCTCTTTCTCCGAATCTTTTCCTGCAATAAGATACTCCACTTCGTATTGAAGACCTTCTTTCTTCTGTTTAGATGTAAGACAATGTAAATATTTCAGACTATATAAAACAGCAGGCAGCTCTGATATAAGTGATGTTCCCGATACTTTTTTCTGGATATCATGCAGTTGCTCTTTCATTTCTTTCTTTTTCATAAAATTCCACGTTTTCTCTTTGGTGGTATCTTTTTTTCCATAGCTGGAAATCACTGCCAGAGAAGATACCTTTCTTTCCCCCATTATCAGAGAAACTGATCCCTCTCTCAGCCTTTTCATCAGACCCTTTCGTGGATCCTGCTTTTTTTCGATAGTTTTTGTCTTATCTTTCTGCTCTTTTTCTTCTCCTTTCTTCCCTTCCTGCTCCATTTTTTCTTCAATCTGAGGAATTTCATTCTTAGCTTCCTGACTCTGATTCCATTTTTTTCTCCAAAGGTCTATGGCATCTTTACCCATCTGATATTTCATTAGTTCACGAATCTGATACTTTAATACCTCACCCTCTTGATCTGTCAGATAGACCTTCTTCTCCATACCGGCATTTCCTGTCTGAAACAAAAAAGAATCTTTACTGCCTTCCAGACTTTCTTTCATCTTCTCTGACAGATCCTCCGGCATTTCTTTCTGATATCTTGGATCCATTGCAAAAATATGATATGTTTCTTCCAATTCCTTCTGATAATTACCATGGACATGGGAAAGCCCTGCCATAAATGCCCCTGCTGCCTTCCCACGTGCCACATAAGTATAAATACCCTCTACACATACACTGATCAAAAGCATAAATACCAAAAACAGCATTGCCAGAAATGTAGTCATGGCCCCTTTATCGTCCCTGATCATTTGACCTGGCCCGTTTTTGAAGTTATAGTTTTAAAAATATTGTTTACAACCGTCTTTATCTGATTCTGAAAAATAATAACAAGTCCGATTAGAACCACAATAATTTTAGCCCCCTGTCTGATACCCCGCATAAATACTGGCTTTATCTCCAGCGTTACCGAGTAGCCTTTGTTCTTTTTTCTAAGCACTTGCTGTCAAAACTGTGTACACTGTGTTTAAGGTAAAATCTCCAAATACAAAAACGGAGTATATCTATTTTATATGCTCCACTATCTATGTAAAGAAAACAGCCGGTATATATTTTCATACTACCCGCTATCACCTATCTTTCTTATTATTATTCTACTTTCTCTGTTCACTTAATTCTTTTGTCAATTCTTCTACTTTTTTCTCTAATCTACTATTCTCGTCCTCTAACTCTTTTATCCTCTTTTTCAGCTTTAAATTCATGCTTTTTAAATTAACATTCTTTTCTTCCAGCGCTCTATCAAATATTACTTTCTTCGGATTGTAACATTCCCCTTGTTGAAGCTGTGCGTCATCTAATGCCTTTCTGACTTCCGGATTTCTGTAAAAAAAACTTTTTGCAAATCCAGTTCTTTTAGCCAGTGCTGTTACCGAAATACGTTCTTTTCTTTCAATCGTTTCCCCAATCTCTCTTATAGCAATATCTGCTTTCTGCTTGCTTTTAGCCTGATTCATCGCAACTATTTTATCGTATTTCATATCCTATCTATTCCCTTTCATTTACAATCGTTTCAGCAGAGAGACTTCTTTTCTTCCGATCTGTTTCTGAAGTTTCTCTATCTGCTGACGAAGTTGTTCATTGTTCTTAGAAAGTTCCTCATTCTGTGTTGCTAATTCCTCATTTTTAGTTTTGACTCTTAATAATTCGATTCTCAGATCAACCATTGTATCTTCAAGTTCTCTATCCATTATAACTGGATGCCGATTCTTGAACATTGCTTCTTGCCTATGAATCGCATCATCCAGCTTACGCCTAACTATAGGATTTTTATAAAAGAATCCTCTGGAGAGCCCCGTCCTTCTTACTAACTCTGCAACCGTGATCCTTTCCATACTTTCAAGCATACCAGAGATGGCTTTTTGGGCAATGTCCATCTTTCTTTGGCTCTCTGCCTGTGTAATCTCTATCATTTTATCATATTTCATAATCATCCCATCCATCTATGATATCTAATAGAATTCTGTCCATTTTTTCTCTTGCGCCTCTTGTCTCATCAGCCATCAGTTTATTTCCGATTTTCCGGTAATAATGCACGGATAGTGTTGTGGTATGCCCTAGAAGCTTTGCTATCATCCAGTCATCCACATGCATTTCTGTTAATTTCTTTCCATAGCAGTGCCGGAATATATGTGTTCCAAATCGTAGCAGCTCGCCGTTATCATCCCGGATATCTTCCTGGCGTATCATCTTCATAATCTGATTTTGGATCATGCTATACTGATAAGGTTTCGTTGGCTCATCCTTTTTCACAAAGATGTAGGTTGTTTCTCCATACCGCTCCTTCGTATAATCAATCGCTTTCATGATAAGCCTTGCCACCTCTTCACTAATAGCTTTTTCATATGTTATAGATTTTACCTGATCGATTCTGATAAAATATCGTCCTTCCCTCATGCTCAAACAATCTGGCTTTAAGGTTAAAGTATCCGATATTCGGGTTCCCAATAATTGGTGGATAATCAACGCCCTGCATATCTGTTCATCCATCTTGAAAATGTGTTCGTTTAATCTCTTGATTTCCGCATCTGTATAAAATCTAAATAGATGCCTTGGTGTACTTGGGAAATCATTACTTAAAAATAATTCACTCATGCTCTGCCGTTCATAGAGATTCCCAACATCCTCTATTAATCTCCGCAGTGCGTAAAGATCTGATCTGTAATTTTTCCGCTCATGCGCTTCCGTCTGCAAATATATCAGGTACTGTTCTATGTGAAGCCGTTCCAGCTCCTGTAAAGATTTAATATCCGGGCATCGTTTTTCCAGAAACTTGGCAAACCGCTTGATGGCTGTCATCTCACTTTGAATAGTCCCTAATGGGGAATATTTCAGATGCATGAAAACCGCTTTTTTTACTTCCTCCCGGATGTCTGGCTGCGTGATCTTCGTAAAGTTGATTGTTTCCATATTCAGGATTGGGTTCGACTGGATCGGGAAGTCAAAATTCTTTAAGTTCCAGATATCCTTTTCCTGCTCATCCCGATCATCGTCCTCTTGCGCAAACTTCAAGATCTTCTTCATGTGTTTTACAATACCGGGAGTCTCAATTCCAATCTTGTCATATAATGCCCGGTATTTTTTGCTCGTTAAGGCATATCCCTTTTCCATCATCCAGCCTTTTAGCGTGAGGAGTATTTTTTCTTCATCTTTTGCATCCAGTCTGCGTATATTCCGGTCAATCAGAAAATCACGGATATTATTGTAATAAAGGATCTCACTTGTCATGCTGGAGGGAGAAAGTTTCTTTCCCCTATCCCATATAAATTCCTCTAGCAGCCTGCCGATGTCCTCCGCAGGAAGCCCTTCCAAATCAAAATATCGATCTGGACGGATATGCATTTTTTCAATTTGTTCCTCAGATGCCTGCTTGTAGCAGTCCAACTCATACACATAAATTCTTTTCTTCATTTTTTATCACCACGCTTCTTGACCGTGATCGCTGAAGCCAAGTCATTCCCCTGCTTCTTAAAATAGGCATCACTCGCTTTTGCAATCCTTCTTGGCATAAAGTCTACATACTGCTTCGTCATATCCTCTGAGAAGTGTCCGAGATAATCCCGAATCGTCTGTATGGAAACGCCGTCATCATAAAACCGGGTAGCCAGCGTATGCCTGTAATCATGGCTTTTAAAAATATATTCTCCATCTGCAATCTGGTTCCTAATGCAATGCTGTTGGAATTCCTTCCGGAATGTCCCTACCCGGTATGCTCCGCCATTTTTCCCTTTAAATATATAATCTTTGGGCCGGATATGATTTTTCTCTACATATTTCCTCATCACTTTATATAACACAAGCGGAATCGGAATCATTTTGTCTGCTTTCATCTTAATCTGATAAACTTTCAGCCATGCATCTTCTCCATCCCAATAGTAGGCATCTCCTTTTAATGTGCATACCTCGCTGATTCTAAGTCCAGTACACCACAGATGTAAAAATATCAACCTGGGAACCTGCGGAAATAAGTGGAGCTTATACAGAATCTCCATATAAACTTCTTCCTCCACTGTTCTGTCATGATGCTCTGGGTATGCCTTTTTCAGATAATACTCCGGTTGGAATGGGATTTCTTTGATATATCCCCGCACATTCAAAAACTGATAAAACTTCAGATAACACACAATTCTTTTATTAAATGTGTCATCCTTTGTATCCTTTTCTTCCAGTTCCCTGAAATAGCCATCCAGCTGATTTTCATCCACCTGACAGATGGATATTTCGTCATTAAAATATTCCAGCAGTTTCTTAACCTCATATAACTGCGACCGAATATTAGCTATAGTAAGCCCTCCGATTCCAACATGATATTTTGCATATTCCTGCAAAAGTTCCCGATTCTTCTTATTTGTAACTTCTATAAAGCTCAATCTCTGCACCGGACTACTCGGATTAAGTCTGTCCTCCGCT
Organism: Anaerostipes faecalis; assembly: GCF_018982945.1. Taxonomy (GTDB): domain Bacteria; phylum Bacillota; class Clostridia; order Lachnospirales; family Lachnospiraceae; genus Anaerostipes; species Anaerostipes faecalis. Next base: position 28,367 of record NZ_JABRXE010000006.1, read on the forward strand.
AAGTGGAACCGCTCCATATACCACACATTTGCTTGCCAGTGAATCTCCGGCGCGGTCAAAAATAAAATTTTCCGGCTGTTATCTATGATCTGCATGGAATTCTTTACATTGACCACTTTCCCTTCCACAATCTTTTCAAATTGGTGGATCTGACGAAGTTCCAAGCACTCCAAATCTTCGATGCCATCATCCACACAGAAATCATACAGCCAGTGCAGGGGCAATAAGAAGCGCACCCTTCTTTCCTTGGGATCGTTCCGGTATAGGTTTTCCAGTATGTAATTTAATAGCTGGAACACCTGCCTTTTTAATTTCTCAGGCGCTCTCCTGGCAAAATCCCATACCAGTTCCTGTTTATCCTGAACATATTCAAAATCCTTGACCAGTTCCGGATCTGACAGATAGGGCAGGAAAATAATCTGTGCTTTGTACTGCATCCGATGTTTTACCATGCCTGGCAGGCTCCTCATTTCACTCCGTATGCTGTACTGCTTTATACGGTCGAACACCTTCAGATATTTCAGGACATTTTTACTGTGTTTCTCCTGCTGTAGTTCCGCTTCATATCGACTCCGAGTATTATAATCAATATCCTTGATATGGTGGATTCCCTGTCGGATAAGAAACCTCTGAACGTTCCCTTTCAATGCCTCATCCGGTACCTGACATTCCTTAATCTCTGAGAGGAGCTCCCCATATTCGATTTCTATCCAATACTTCTGAATCCTCCGCAAGGCGGATGACCGATCAATAGCGCGCTGTCTTGTATATCGGCAGCTGTCCATCAGAAATTTTTTGTATTCCCTGAAATCAGTTTCCTCTATCAGCGTGACATCATAAATGTCCTTTTGTATCAGATAGCTCTCTGCTTCTTCCCACAATTCCCTCTGCAATATTCCGCCTGACATAAGCTGCCTATGCAGATGCCGTATATCCTCCTGCCGTTCAGCTTGCAGCAATCTAATTGCAGACACTTGACCGCCTCCTTCCTATAACAGATCCTGAATGCCATACATAGCCTGATGTTTATTGTAGAATTCATCACTGACCTGTATCAGTTCCTCATCTGTTATATTCAGATACTTCATGGTCGTCTCGATATTCCGATGTCCGAGTGCCTGACTGATAAGTTCCAGCTTCCAGCCATCCTTCCGTCTTGCATTTGCAAAATAATGCCTTAACCTATGCGGGGATGCTTTGATGCCAGTCTTACTCTCCAGCCTCCGGAGCATGGCATATACACCGCTTACCTTGAATGGCTTTCCAACATAGTCACCGGAAATATTAATGAATAGGTACTCCTGCTTCATAATCAGTTCCTTGTAGTCTTCGATGTAAAACATTAAGATATCAAATGTCGCATCGCTGACCTTTGCCCTGCGGAACTCCGCATTCTTTGCCCTTGCACCGTTTTCATTATCTTCCCGAAAATTCACATAGATCATGTGGTTTTTATAATCAATGTCCTCCATATACCGTACTCCCAAGAGTTCCCCGATACGGAATCCTGTCTCAGCCAATAATAAAAGCAGAACCTGATCGCGGCAGTTTGCGCATTCCTGCAGCAAACTTACGATCTTGTCCTGCTCAATGGTTTTTCCCTGATGTCCTTTTTCTTTCAGATAGCCGTGAAAACTCTTCCGATTCAGCACCCTTCTGACACCTATCGAGTTTCGCACAATCGTCTGTGCGTCCGATAACACTTTCAGGCTCTCTGACTGGCCGTTTTCCCGTTCCATAAAAGTATAGAACCGGAACACTTCTTTCAGATATGCATTGCAAGTCTCATTATTGGGGAGTTTTGAATATTCCTCCCTGCTATGCTCACCTGCTTTTAACCATATCAGAAAGTCTGTAAAATGTTCATGCTGTTCAGCATATTTCATTTGATATATATCGTCCAGATGCAATTGGTTTTCATCCATATAATTCAAATAATAGGATAATGCAAATGCACTTCTCCGGATCGTATTCGGTGATATCTTCGACCGTTTCTTATGCATCAGATATTTGGAAGGTAAAAGTACAATATCCATGCTTTCCTTCTCTCGGATAAAATAGAATTTTTCCTGTTTTTCAGTCTGCATACCTACTACATATTGTGCCATTTTACTCACTTCCTCTCTTTCTAACGCTATACACAGTATACCCACTTCATGCGAATAAAGCTATCACAAATCCCACCAATCCGGCGAAAAACGCCCGAAAAACTCCAACAAACTTTCGGCTCCAAAGCGTCCTGTTTTTTAAGCAGAACCAACAATGCCGGAAACTGTTTCTACATATAATATTCTTCCCGTTTTTGTCTGCGGATAAAGGCTTCCACATCCTCAATAGACTCCGCCATCTGGCAGGCCGGAAGCGCGCACAGCACATCCTCATGGTACCGACCTCCGGCCACTGCCCGGTGGTCCAGGATGGACACCACGCAGGTGTCGCTCTCTGTCCGGATCGCCCGTCCAAATCCCTGCCGCAGCTTCTTCTGCATATCCGGCACAATGATGTCTCGGATGTAATCTGTCAAAGTCGCATACCGTTCTTTCTCCGCTTCACTAAGCGGGTCCGGCACAGCAAAGGGGAGCCTTACAATGATCAGCGAGGACACGATATCACCGGGGAAGTCCACACCCTCCCAACAGGAACCTGCTGCGAACAGCACCGCATTTTCCAGTGTCTTGAACCGCATGATCTCCTCCTGGGCGTTGCGCCACACCTCCACCATGGGAAAGGGCAGGCTGTCCCGGAGGATCTGGTAAACGCTGCCCATCAAAGAGTAAGAGGTGAACAGCACCAGCGTATGCCCGTAGGTCGAACAGATCAGCCGCTGGATATGCTTTGCCAGCATGGCCGCTTCCTCACGGCTGCCATGCTTCGTCCGTTGCAGAGTCTGCGGCAGATACAGCAGACAGTTCTTGTCGTATGCAAAAGGGGATTTCGCCACATATTCAAACACCCGCTTTTCTTTCCCCAGCCCGGTCTCCTGCCGGGTGCGGGAAAATCCGTTCCCGGCCTTTAAGGTGCCGCTGGTCAGGATGGCGGGAAAGCCCTGGCTCCAGAGCGTCCCGGACAAAAGTTCCGGGATCTTCCGGCTTGTGGCGCACAACTGGGGCAGGTTTCCTTTTTCATGTTCCAGATGCAGGATGTACCGATTGTTTTGAGACAGGAACAGGTTGAGGACTTCTTCTGCTTCTTCCAGCCGGTTCTTTATCCATTTCGGGGTAATACTTTTCAGTGTTACTTTCAGCTCCCCAATCAATCCTTTTCCTTCCACCAACACAATAGCGCATTCCTCCGTCAGACGGAAAGCCGAGTCCAACCCCCGGCTGGTCATATGGTTCTCACCGATCACATGGAACAGGTTATGGAACACTCCCTTCAGCCGCTTGGCTGCCATGGCCTGATGCTCCCTCTCTAAAAAATAGCAGATTTCCAGAACGTCCTCATAGCAGAGGGACTTCCCATACATCTGCCTTGCCGCCTCCGGCAGCTTATGGGCCTCGTCCACGATGAGCGCCCGGTAATCTGATAATAGTGGCTTATATTCCTTTGCCCGGTGGGAGGCATCCGCCAACAGATAATTGTGGTTGCAGATCTGGAAAAAGATATCCGTATCCCGCGCCTCTTTCAGATAAGTCTGGTACCGGCAGCTTGTCCTTCCCGGACACTCCTTCGGGCAGAACTTCGGGACACACACCAGCCTGCGGTCAAACCCGCTTAAGTTAGGAACCGCGTCCAGATCGTAAACCTGCCGCAGCGAGAACAGCGCTTTTTTCTGCGCTTCATTCTTTGGCTTCTCCCGAATTGCTGCCAGCCGCACTTCCAGACGGTTGTCGCAGACAAAATGCTCTTTGCCCTTGCGCACGATCGCTTTCAGTGGCGTTTCAATCATACCTGCCGCAAGGAACACCTCCGACAGAAAGGGGATGTATTCCTGGATGATTGCCTCCTGCAGCGCAATGCTGGAGGTGGAGATCACCACCGGGCGATTGTCGCACAAACGCCCGCCGCCCATGGCTGCCGCATACCTGCGCATCAGGACACAGGCCACCAGATAGGCGTAGGTCTTTCCGATTCCCACCCCGGCATCACACAGCGCGATCTTTCCTTCCAGCAGGGTATCCAGCATTTGATGGCTGAGTTTTACCTGTTCCTCTCTCACGCTTAGCCCCGCCTCCGGGAGCAGCTTTAGAAAAATCTCATCAATCTCTTTATGTGCTTTTCTCTGATATTGATTTTGGTAACACACTTTTATTACCTTCCTTTCACGCATGGCGTCAATACCAAAGAAAAACACACAGCTTTTTTAAACTGCGGCTGTGAGTTTCCCCACAGCCGCATATCTATCTGATATCAACGACACACTTCTATTGATTTCTTATAATTTGGTTCATTCATTTCCGGCGTCACATTTGACCTCGCACCCCTGCCGCCGCTGCCATGGCCGTCCATGGCTTTTTGGGAACACTACCGGCAGGCATCTGGCGGATGCCGTTCGCAGATGTTCTGAGGGTCTTGCTGATTACAACCCGGAGTCCATCCTCTGCTCGTTGGCAGAATGTCGTATCATTATCCCCCATGGATGCTCATGGCGGGGAGCCAGCCGCGGCTCCCTGTCAGGTCTGATTCATCGCTCGGAGAGAACCGAAACAGACACCGGGACTGATCCGGATACCCTTTCAGGTCTCCGGCCAGCCAGCAGTGTCCATCCCAGTCCCCTTGTCATGGCGCTCATCCTGCAACGCTACTATCCATGGGAACGTACCAGTAATGCTGGTATGAAGTTTTCAAGGTACAGTGAAAAGGGACAGTATCCCCCTTTCTACTTACTAGCCGGTGGGAAGCCCCGTTTTTATTCAGCTTTCAAAATTTTTTTATTTTTTCCCGCAGCCGTCTCAATTTCGTATACACCGTCTGCTCTGGCCTGCCTACACATACAGCAATCTCCTTTGGTGCATACCCCATCATCTTAAGGACAACGATCTGCAGCGTTTCCCGATCCGCTTCCAAAAGGATATGTAACAGCTTTTCATCGCTGATGGAGTTCAGCAATTCCTCCACGCTCCGGATCTCCGGTTCTGTGGCCTCCGATTCTGCCAGCAGGAGTTCCATGTAATCCAGCAGGGAAGTCTGATGCTCCTGAAAACGCCTGTCGGAATTAAAATCCGCCCAATCGCTTTCACGCAGTGCCTGTATGGCTGCCTCATCCATGCCAAGCTCCCGCAGCTTCTGTTCTTCCCGTTCTTTCCACTGTTTCCATTTCCATTCTTCTTTTGCTTTGTTATAAGCCATCCTTTCTTACCTCCGATTTGAATTTTTTAGAAATCAAATCGAAGTGATGGCGGTGACCGGCATCTTAATATCCCCTCGCAGGGACAGTTGAAACTGTATCTAAAGCCACCGGAATATCCGGCGCCTGCTCCTCCATAGGCCGGCAGTGCCCATAAAACAGCGAATGGCTCTGCCGCAAATCTTATTTCCCGGATTTTCAAAGGCCGGGACTCCCCTCAACAACTTCAATAAAATACCTCTTGCGAGGGCAGCTATATGTAAGATGCAAGACACCAATATCCGCTAAAAATCGACAAAGAAAAGTGCCAGGGAGCTTCTGGTGCTTCCTGGCACTTTTCTTTGATATGGAGATATGTGAGTTATTGTAGTGATTTAATATGCAGTTTAGTGCGTGTTCAAAAGCATAAAACACCACCGCGCGGGCCGGGATTTTTTTCGGTAATCACCCGGCAGGAACCGATCCCTTTCCAAAAAACTAAAGACCATCCGTGATCCCTCCTGGCGGCTGGTCACAGATGGTACGCGAATAAGCCCTGCTGCGAGAAGCCGTTTTTTTTATTGGCTTCCCGACAGGGCTGCATATATTTCTACAAAATCGGCATTATAACACCTATTCTGCACATACTTTAAGGGAATGTGTTTTCCCTTACCGGTACGGTAGAATATATTTGAGGTGAGCCATTATGCCGAAAGACAATCTATTGTTTTTGGGAAGCCGCATCCGAACCATGCGGAAGAAATGCGGCCTTACCCAGCAGGCGCTGGCTGATCAGTGTGGCTTGGCGGTTAAGACCGTTCAGGACATTGAAAAAGGACGTAAGAATCCTTCTTACGAGACTTTATCCCTGTTGATCGAACGCCTGGGAATCTCCCCTGATTCCCTTTTTCCAGCCAAGGCCACCCCGGAAGACGAGTTGACACAGCACGTCATGGGAAAGCTCCGTTTGTGCAGTGAGGAAAATCAGCGATTCCTGCTACGCACAATGGACTTCTTAGCAGAGGAGCTGCTAACCAGCCAGCCAAAAACGGAACCTGATGGTTCTAAGTGAAACCAGTAGGACAAGAATTCCTTGTTTCTGCTGGTTTCTCTTATTTTCCATCAGGAACGTTTACTATTCTACACTACCGATTTCTGGATGAGTTCTGAACCGTTTCTGGTTTTTATCATTTTTCAAAAATCGTTCGACAAAATATGACAAAAACAAACAGAGCCGACAACCTGAGAGTGTGATCACCTCCCAATAGGTTATCGGCTCTGCGTCTAAGCGTCTGGCTCTTTGATAACTGACATATTCATTTGTCGTACATTGATTAACATTTCCTGTTTACACTTGGGACAGTACAAAGGGAATTTTTCAAGTACCGTATCTTGCCGTATCTTCAACCTCGTTTTATTGCCACATGATGGGCATAAGATCCATTCTGCTTTTTGCAACAGACCTTCCTCCGTTTCTCCTTCAACTCAATTTGTGCATTTTTTCTTATAATGGTTCATAAATACCGTTATGTACTTTTAGAAGCCCATATTTTACAGCATAAATTCCCAAACTTACAGCAGCTACTATTCAGAATTCACTAGGATACAAGGAAGAGAACAGCCAGACACTGTGTCTGGCTGCCCTTCTAGTAAATTCTTAATTATCAGAAACGATAGGAGTAACGACTGGTTTACCGTCTTTATCCACCAAAACAGTCATCCCGCAGCCCGCCGTCATAGAAGATGAGGCTAATAAATAATTGACGCCCGTCTTTGTATCAACGATAATCTTCCGAACATTCGTTGTCCCCTGTGAATAACTTTCTATAAAGCGATCTTTAGACATTACTTAATGCTCCTTTCCCAAACAGTTCATGCGCCTATATTTTTTCCTGTTTGTTTTCAAAATAAGATCCCCACCTCATTATATTAGACCTTAGAACCTTATTCTCCGATTACTTTGTCAAAAAGTGTTCCTTTTGCTGACACGAAGGCAATCCAATAAACAACTGCCATAAGCACAAGAACCTCTATTGGAGAATAAGACAACGCAATTTCCAGCAACTTGAATTGTACACTAAGCTGTGCAAGAGCAAATGCAATAATAACAGCAAAAGCAAGTACAAAGGAAATTGCAAATGTTTTGCGTGCCTTTGATGGATTTTTCTTCAAAAGCAAATAAGAAGAAACTATCGTGGCAAGAATTATGATACTCTCGATAACCGTTCCGACCATATTATCACCTCCTTCTCGACACCGCCATTATAATTTATTTCTTTTATGATGTCAACTATTTCATACTTTTTGATAAAATAATTTAGGTCAGTCCTGCCATTAACAGGTCTGACCTATCTATTTGCTATCGAATTATTCTTAAAATAGCAATTGCAATCAACTCTACCATTTCAAAAATTAAGAAAACAAGACAGATTGCGCTTGTAAAAATTTTTATGTCACTCATAACTGTGTATGTAAACAATCCTACAAGATTAAGGGATATTAATAAACCAATTGCCGAATACATGCTTGCCGTTCCTATGATTGCTCTTCCTCGCTCATCCCGTCCCTCTTTAGAAAAGAAGTAAATGCAGAATATAATAAATAAAATTACCGACAAAACCTTGCAGCCAATCACAAATTCCATAGTATTAAGTAAGTTATATATTGCGTTATAAACAGCACTCTCCATTTTATTGTCCCTCCAAAAATCAAATAAATCCTCAATCGTTACATCAAACACCTTTGCAATGCTGTATGCCAACAGCATTGACGGATTATAACGATTTCTCTCAAGCTGCATAATCGTCTGTCTTGAGACACCAACCAAATCGGCAAGTTCCTGCTGCGTCATACGCTTAGTGTCACGATATATGTGAATTTTGATAAGTGAGTTTATTCAATTTTTCTTAAAATCAACATAGCAACGATTTCGACTATTATCACGGTATCATAAAACCACTGAATTGCGTTTCCTACAAAAAGATAGTGTACTTCATGGGTATCTACCACATATCCTAAAATTTTTGCTAAAAGATTTACCACTAATATAAAGTAAATAAAAGAAATGATGCTGGCTTTACCTATAATTTTCCAGCCTCGTTCATCTCGATTTTTCTTTCGGGCAAACATGATAAGTAATATAAGGGTAAGAGGAAGACCCGCCCAGGCCCCCACGATGAAAAGCATTTTATTATTGAACAAGTTCCAGACAAACTCATAAAATGTCTGCATAGCTATTCCTCCTTGAAATCGAATAAATCTTCAATTGTAACATCAAATACCTTTGCGATACTGTATGCCAACAACATAGACGGATTATAGCGGTTTCGTTCAAGTTGCATAATGGTTTGCCGTGATACACCCACCAAATCGGCAAGCTCCTGCTGTGTCATACGCTTAGTTGCTCGATATATATGGATCTTGCTATCAAATGTGTATTTACTCTTTCCCACCTGCTCACCGCCTTCCCAAAATTTCTGTCTTTCAGTATAACATATTTCTTACATATAGTAAAATATAAATTAAAAAAGAACAGGAAGCATTGCCCCCAAAAGGCTACTACTTCCTGTCTATTCTCCCACACCCACAAACCGATACCCGCTCCCAACCACCGTTTCTATGTACCCATCTCCGATCTTCCGTCTGAGGGAATACACCACATTCGCCACCGCCGCCCCGCAATGCTCCGGGTCCGTTTTCCAGACCGCTTCGTATATCTGCTCTTTCGAAAGAACCCAGGACGAGTGTTGGGCTAGATAGAGTAAGGTAAAGAACTCATGGTAGGTGAGAGAGGCGGGACTACCATTGTGGTAGACGATCTGTTCGTTGATGTGGATTTCCAGATTGGGGAATATGAGGATATCGGAACTATGGGTGGCTTCCTGGGATTCCGCACCTGGTAACGAAACCAGGACGGTTTCTGAAACGCTCCCGGAGGGAGCAATCTTCCTCATTACAATTTCTATCGTTCCAACCAATATCACCACCCACCATTTTAATACTCAATAACCAATGTCTCCTGTCTGCCGTCCGAATAGCAATATAAAAATACTGCTTCCGTGTCTTTGCAGGCAATCCAGAAATGCTCTGTACAGTCTAATTCAAGCCATCTTCCTTTTTTCTCAATCAACCGTATTTCTTCAAAGCACTCCCTGCTCTCCACATTCATCTGCTCTAACTGGTTTTTTAAAATATGGAATAACTCTGTTTTTCTGATCGGATTTTTGCAGATATAGTCAAAAGCAAAATAAGGGTTTTCACGATTGCTGTTAATGACATTCAGAATGTACTGTTGATAGCTTTCTGGCATCAAACGCTCTACATCTACTGTTATTTCCTGTTTCTCACTTTTTTCCACATCCCTGATCAACGAGAGCAGAATCGCTGGAGAAATGATAATGAACTCCCCGGTTCCTGAAAATTTTATTTTATATCTTTTCAAATCAATGCTTCTCTCTAATCCTGACCTTTCCTTAATCGTTCCACAATACTTTCCTTTGCGATCTTTTCATATACCAGGTTCGGTACAAGGATACAGATCGTTACCATTACCGCCAGAAGCCCCAATATCTGCAAAATTGGAATTCCAAATGCTGCAAAATACAGGACATTCTTCACTAATTGCATTGCTGCAAAGGAGATAAGAACTCCCAGACTGCACAACAATGCCATTGTTATTACGCTGTAATAGAGACCCTCTAATGTCAAAACAGTTTTTATCTGCGTCCTCGTCATTCCGATACTCTCTAATGCTGCCAGTTCCTTCTGCCTGGAATAGATGCTTGTAAAAATAACATTGATAAAATTAAGCAGCCCCATTCCGATTAAGAATACAGCAAATGTTTTTCCAACAGCTTGTATCGTACCGATTCCGTTATCCACCGATGCTTTCATTTCCAACTGAGAGTCTATGGTGACGGCATCTGTGTCGGCAAACAGGTCTGCTAATTGATTACTGATTTCCCCATCCATCCTGTCATCCGATTCAATCCGTACAGTCTGCACTCTCGGATTTTCCGCAAGTCTTTCGATGCCAGAAACAGAAGTATAAAAGGACGTAGCGTTATCTCCATTTACAAATCCATATCCTGCTGGTGATTTGCTATAGCTCCCTTCTTCTGAAAATACTGGAAGAATCCCTAAAATCTCGTACTGCACAGACTCTTTTGTATTCAAACGGTCTGTTACACTTATCTCTGTTCCTGAAACCTTCTGAAAATCACACATTCCGCTATCGACCAAAAAAATACCAGTTCCAGTTTGCAATCTTTCCTGAATCTCATCTTTGCTTAAGGTGCTTTCATAAGAGAAATCCATCAACCTTTCTATCGGAAGACCGATTGCCGTTGCCTGAAAGTCCTCGGATACTACTTCTTCTGTTGTCCCTCTGTACATAGACTGCTCTGTTATATATGGATCAAGCGTTTTATCCGCGCCTAAAAACAATGCAGGTTCTACATAATCAGCAAAAACCTCCTGCACGCCTTCCATATTCCTGATTTCTTCTATTATTTCTTCATTAAATAGATTTTCAATCGTGCTGACATCATCCGTTTGAAAACTCAAATTTGTAAGAATAAAATTGTCCGGCTGCTCCCTCCGGTATTTTTCTGAATAATCTACTCCATAAGTGCAGGCGCTTACCACCAGATAAATTAAAAGTCCAAAGAAGAGAGAAGCAAAAGTAACAATCGCGCGTTTCTTGCTGCGGAATACGTTTCGATAAGCCATACGATAAAGTTTTCCACCGCCACTGCTGTGATGCTCTTTTACCTTATCTGTTCCGTCTACAAACTTCAATGCTTCAACTGGAGAAACCTTTGCAGCCATCCTTGATGGTTTTCTGCAGCTGACACTTACTGTAAAATAGGCAAAAACAGCGGTAAAAATATAAATAAGCGGAGAAATTTTCACTTCAAAGCCAAGCGCATCTCCGTATCCGTTTCCTTCCATGATTCCCTGCAAAAAACCGGGTATCACAATAACAGCAAAAACGGTGCCAACGGCCATCCCCAAGGGGATTCCAATCAATGCTACAAGATTCGCCTGTTTCCTGACAATGCCCCGGAGTTGTTTTGTAGTTGCTCCCAAAGTTTTTAACTGCCCATACATATGCATCTCCTGTAATACAGAAATGTTCACGACATTATAGATCAGGAGATAACCACTAATCATAATCAAAATGATGCAGGCGATCGGAAGCATTGCTACGGAAAGAGATCTTGCCAGATCTTTTGTCATGCCGATAACCGTAACCCCTTGCTTTCCGATTGTCTGATACATGAGTTCCAATGCTTCGTTTGCATCCAGCCTGTCATCAATCAGCCAACTCGCCATAAAGCCTTCACTTGACCCATAGGTTTCCGCAAATTCCCCGGATACCACAATATTTCCTGCTGCCCTCTGACTGCTTCCCTGATTAAAGTAAAACTGGTTTGCTGACATAGTATTTCCGCTGTTCGGAGTAGAACCGGGCGTATAAATATAATCTTTATAATAGCCAGTAAGAATAAAATCCTGCTCCGTTGTTTCACCAGCCAATGTTGTAAAACGAATTGGGATGGTCATTCCAATCTCAGCCTGATCGATTCCCAATTTATCCAGTGTCCACTCCGACAGCATGACTTCATTCTCATCTTGCGGATAACTGCCTGTCACATTCGATACTGTAGGCAGAATATGCTTTTCCCATTCTGTCTGATCATAGGCAGTCATAACCACTTGATGTTTGTTTGCAATCTCCTCATCAACATCTACAACTGCCACAAATTGCTGCCATCCCATTTCACTAACTTCTTCCAGGTCTGATATTTTTTCCATATCTTCGGAAATTGCACCCATTAAAAATGCATTTGCTGTACTTCCTCTCATCCTCAAATCTGCCTGCTGCATATTTTCTGCCACACTGATACCTGCGCCGAACATAACCGTCATCAGAACGGCAACCAACATAACAGCCAATACCAGCACAAGGGTATGGGTACGATTTTTCCTGATGTTTCTCCATACCAGACGCTCTATGGCTTTTTTCTGCACTTGCTTCTTTGTCTGCATGATTCAACCTCCTATGCAATGATCTTTCCATCACCAATCCGGATCATGCGGTCTGCCTTTTCTGCAATATGCGGATCATGTGTGATCATAACAATCGTCTGATGGTACTTTTTGCTGGTCATCTGCAATAACCGCAGCACTTCCTCACTGGTTTCTGAATCAAGGTTGCCTGTCGGTTCATCTGCGAGGATGATGGATGGCTTACTGGCCAGCGCTCTTGCAATCGCCACTCTCTGCTGCTGTCCGCCGGAAAGCTGCGATGGCATTTTATACATTTTTTCTTTCAGGCCGAGCAGTTCAACGATCTCTTTTACAAATTGCTGATCCGGTTCTTTTCCATCCAATTCAATCGGCAGCGTAATATTCTCCAATACATTCAGCACCGGAATCAGGTTATAATTCTGAAAGATGAACCCGATATTTTTTCTGCGAAATACGGTCAACTCATCTGGAGACATATGATCAATTTCCTGTCCGTCAATCACCACCGCTCCGGATGTTGGTATGTCCAAGCCGCCAATCATGTTTAAAAGTGTAGATTTTCCACTTCCGCTTGCCCCAATAATAGCAACAAATTCTCCCTGCTCGACATCCAGACTTACTCCGTCCAACGCCTTTGTGAGATTATCTTCTTGCCCATAATATTTTTTTAGCTCTCTTGCCGCTAAAATACTCATATGATCTTCCTCCTAATTTCTTTTGGTAGTGCAAATAAACCTTCGCAAATATAGCTTTTTAGTTCTGACACTTCCAGTATATTTTCTTTTCAGAGAATCTCAATATTGGGCGCGTTTCTTGACCTCCACAATGCGTAAATTGACTGTGCAGCAAAAGAAAAGCCATACACAGCTCCATTCAAACCGTGTACAGCTTATCTATAATTTCACTATTCTATTGTTATTATGGCAAGGGTATCAGGATAGACAATGAATATACCCCCTGCTCAAAGGTCCACTTACAATGTCCATGATATTTTTCAACCGCCCGCTGGATATTCTTTTTACCAAATCCGTGCATGAAATCATCCTCTTTTGCCGTATGGCCTGTTTCATTATTTTCCTCTGCACTATTATCTAGCTGAATAAGCAAAAACTGATTCTTGATGCCAGCTTTCACTGTGATAAATCTCTCATCTTCGGCTAATTTTTCGCAGGCTTCTATCGCATTGTCCAGGGCATTTCCAAAAATGGTGCTGATATCCAATCCATCGATAAAATCCCCCTCCGAAAAGTCGATTTCTGCATGAAAATCTATTTTACATTCATTTGCTGCCTGCATTTTATCCCTTAAAATAATATCAAGAAATGCATTATTCGTCTGATAGTAAGTCTCGTAACTTGAAATCTGTTTTTGTAGAGATCCGATCATTTCCTGAGAACCAGACGAATTTGTAGGTTCAGCTTGGAGCACCAACAGATGGTTTTTCATATCATGATAAATCGCTCGTACCCGTTCTTCCTCTTTTTGCTTCTCCTTATAAAACTCATACTGTGCCTGCAATTTCTGAATCTGTTGTTTTTCATTTTGGCTTTGCAGACGAATCTGAATACTATTCCTCAAGTAAGCCCATAAAACAAAAAAGCCGAACAACAATAAAATCATTGCTATGAGCTGCCATATGGCAAATGTCAGACCAATCGCATCTTTATATGACATGGTTGCGGCTTCCGAGATCAAACACGCCACCATAACTGCTGCAACAAGTATTTCTTCCTTCCATGATAAATCATCTCTGATTTTCATTAGGATTTTTCCAATTAAAATAAGCATAGAAAACGAGATTATATGATTAAAAATATATGCGTACCATTCGTTAATCATATTGGTATTTCCTATGCCAATGGAAAATACAATCATCAACATCTCCGAAGCCCCGACACAATTTGTCACAATCGCATAAGTGATAATTCCGGTAATTAATTTTGTCCGATAAAAAACGGAACAGACCACTGCCCACAAGACCATACTGATTGTTACTTTTATCGGTAGATTAACGGATATAAAAGTCTGAATTTCTATTATCAGAACATAGATCAAGAGCACTGCAAGGTCTGCACTTCTCTTCGTTTTTCGTTTTAGAAAAAAGTGAGTGATATAACATAGCATAATGACTTCGACAACCGAAAAACCAATGTCTAAAGCAATCATTCCTGCACTCATTTCCCAATCACCTCCTTGCAGGAATCAATATATCTAAAACAAAGATTCCGCTCTCGCTCTGGTAATGACATTCCCCATCATATTTATTTACCGCATTTCTGATATTCTCCAAACCATAACCATGCCAAAAAATATCTTCTTTTGTTGTTCCTTCCACCACACTGTCCTCTGTGGACACATTTTCTATTCTAATTATGAGAAAATCATTCTTCTTCCTCACTTTGACCGTAATAAACCTTGCATTTTCAGCTACTTTTTCGCAGGCTTCTATCGCATTGTCCAGGGCATTTCCAAAAATGGTGCTGATATCCAATCCATCGATAAAATCCCCCTCCGAAAAGTCGATTTCTGCATGAAAATCTATCTGTCTTTCACGCGCTTTTTTCATCTTATCTCTCAGAATCACATCAAGAAAAGCATTCCCTGTCTCATAATAATCTTCGTAATCTGAAATCTGATTCTGTAAAGATGTAATCATCGCCTCTGTCTCTTTCCGTTCCTTTTCATCTGCCTGTATCCCAGACAACCTGGATAACTGCGATTGTAAAATAAGCAGATGGTTTTTCATATCATGGTATACCTGGCGTACCCGTTGTTCCTCGTTAAACCGCTCATTATAGTATTGATACTGCATTTATAATTCCTGAAGCTGGTGTTCTTCCCTTTGTTGTTTTAATCTGGTTGTAATGCTCTCGTTAAAATACAATATCAATAACAAAACTACTATCGCCAGAATAACAATTCCAGCAACCATTCCCATTTTATATAGAAATGTATGTCCCGCTGGATTCGCGGGTATGCCAATCAACAGCACCATTAAACCATAAAACATCAATGTCAGAACAGCCTTTTCACGCACTGTAATATCCTTTTGCAACCGGAGCAAAAATTGTCCGATCAGCAGAATCATAATACTGGTAAGAAGATGCGAAATAATATACCATTGCCATTGATGAAAAATAGACTGTAAACCTTCATAGCGAAATTCAGCCCTGAACAGTTCATATGTAGTACTTACAAGTGCTTCTACTCCTGCTTGCATAAATGCAAATGCACTAAATGCAAGAAGCATTTCTAAGAACTGAATCTTATCACTGTAAATAAAGATCCCGCTCACAGAACAACATAACATCAACAGCATTATTTTCAGTAATACATTGGAACCCGCAAAGGTTGCAATTTCTGCTGATGCAACAAATATGCACATCATCGCCATGTCCACTTTTATGGAAGCTTTCTTTTTTATGAATGCATGGACAAGATAGACAAACATTGCGCTTTCCCAGAATGTGCATACAATATCCAGCATTACCATTCCAAAATCTGTACTCACAATGTTCTCCCCCAGAATCCAGCTAATGCTTCCATAAATTCTTTCTTCTTAGGCTTACTAACATACACAACTTCTCCCGAAGTCAATTCCACATCCAGCTTCTCCACCCGCTTCACAAATGCCATGTTGACCAGAAATCCTGTATGGCAGCGGAAAAATCCATACGGTTCCAGTTCTTTCTCCAACTCTTTCATATTTTTATAACAAATAATGTCTTTTCCGTCCGTATGCAACAGAAGATTCCGCTTATATGTTTCCGCATAGTGGAGCGTAGTCAAATCAATTTTAAAGGAACCATTATCATTTCTCACAACAATGTATGGATTTTTCTTCCGGTACTTTTCCTTCCAGCGGTTCAGCTCCACTTTCAGCCGGATATATTTCATCGGCTTTACAATATAATTGACAGCCTGATACTTATATCCTTCCAGCGCATATTGCTTTAAAGAAGTTAAAAAGATAATACCAACATTCTCATCCTTTTTTCGAATCTGTTCGGCAGCTTTCAGTCCATCTACACCATTCATCTGAATATCCAAAAAAATCAAATCAATGGTTGTGTCGTATTCTTCAATCAGTTCCAGCCCATCGTAATAAACTGTTACCTTTATTTCTTCTCCAATCTCATCAGCATACTGGTTTAACATCGTTTTCAAATGCTGAACAAAATCCTGTGCATCATCGCATATCGCTATATGTAGCATCGTTGTCACCTCAAAGCATAAATATCCAGATAACATTATACCGTAACTCTGCATTTTTCTCAACAAAGAGTCCACGGCGGATTTACCTCAAATCCTCTTTTGCGAAAAGGCGGGGCTTCTTTTTCAGAAATTCACCCCACCCTTTTATTTTTCGGCTTTTATTTTTTAGCCCTCTCTGCATTGTTGCTTATTCAAAATAATGGTATAATCAATCAGAACATACAAACCTGACATTTTGGAGGAATAATGAAGATACTTGATTTAGATATGGACTATTTCATGAATGAAATAGCTACTGGCTCACCTGATTCTAGCAGCAAACGGCTCTCCGAAGACGATTATGGCAATAGTGTATGGACAAAAGACAATGTCCGTTACTTTTTAGAAAATAATCTCGGCCTCTCAAAAAATAGAAAAGTAAGAGGGCGGATTGTCTCAGGTCATAATGAGTCCCTTTTCTTCTGGAAAGAACTCATTGAAAAAGGCGATTTAACACCTCCGTTTGAAGTTGTCCATGTAGATTCACACGCTGATCTCGGATTAGGATATTCTTCATGGACGTATATATTAGACTCACTTCTTCAGTACCCTGTTTTAGAGCGACCGAATCATAATCACTATACGGATTGCATGGGAAATATACGAGCAGAGGGTATTGGGGACTATTTATTATTTGCCATCGCATATAGATGGATTTCAAAACTGACATACTGTGCAAATCCGAATGGCGAAAAGAACGACTATTTATGGGATACACTGAAAGATTTTCACGAGAATTACATTTGGGATGACCCAGTTGAAAATCCAATTCAGCTTATTTACAATCCTGAAATGGAGTTTTTAGACTATGATTCTACAGAGGAAGAAAAACAGAACTACATAAATGCTGGTAAAAAAGAGCCAGAAGTACCAATGCTGATAATTCCAACTATTGAAAGCGTGAAGTATAATGGCGATTTTGATTTTGCTGTAATGGCACAGTCACCTAACTATACCCCAGCAAGTGCAGATTTTATAATGGACATTTTCCGGGAGTATATAGAAGAATATTAAAACAAATTTCATATCGTAAAAAATACACCCTCACATATTGTGCAGAAAAGCGGCTACTGGCATTTTCCAAGTACCAGTAGCCGCCTTTTAGATATTATGACGAATTTCTCTTAATCCCAATATTTTAGCATTTTCCATAGCGGTTTTAATATGACACCACACCATATCCCATAATACAGGAATAGTTGATATCATAATTCCTCTGCCTAACCGCATCGCCGGAGTTGCCTTCCACCGTATAGACTCTGCCGCCCTCACACTTCTCTACGATACCTACATGATCAGACGTTCCATCTCCATTCCAGTCAAAGAAAATCAGCGTTCCTGCGCTTGGCGTGTAGCCACGCTCCTGCCACTTTCCTTTACCTTGGAACCATGCAATCCCATCATCACAAAGTGAAAACTTTGGCATACTTCCATTTTGTATAAGCCCGCACTGGTCACCGCACCAGCTTACAAAGCAGGCACACCATAATTCATGGCTTTCAAATCCGTACCATGACCAGAACTTTTGGCCGCCCGCATTGCCAAGCTGTGAGAGCGCCACCGACACGATCTGCTCATTTCCAAACAGCGCCGCAAAGGGATTCCCTCCGGAATAATACCGCAGCACATGGGGAACATACTCCGGGTCCCCATAACCCGACCAGCCATGGGAAGCTGCCTGCTGCTGTGAAAACAACAGGGCATTGGCTTCACTGTAACCTCCATAGTTGGTGAGCGCCCAGGATATGTATCCGTTCCCGTAGTTATAGCCCTGCAGCGACAGCTTCAGCCTGTCCAGATCCTGCGGGCTGGTACATCCTGCCTCCCGGACACAATCCGCATAGTACCGGATGCCTACCTGGATGGAATACTCCGGATCCTGTATAGCTCCCGGACTGTTGGGATACTGGGTATTATAAGGGCATTCCGAACACTGCATCGGGTCCGTCCCCTGGCCTCCGGACTCCTGCATCATGATCGCCTGGATCACCGGCACATACTCTGGGATGCCATATTCAGCGGCATATCTCTGGATGGTTGCTGTATATGCCAGCACCTGCTCACTCAAAGACGCACTGCTCTGGGAAGAACTGTAGGAAAATATGCCGCCGATCACACCTACGATCAGGATCAGCACCACAAACATTGCCCCGGCTCCGGCCGCCAATGCAGCCAGCGCGTTCCGGACAGTTTTTACCGCCGCCTCTACCGCACGTTTGAACCGAACCACTGCGTTTGCTGTTCTCTGCGCTCTTACGGCAGAGCTTTGCATCGCTTTCACAGCCGCCTGTTTTGCTGCCTTTGCCGCCTGTGCCTGTTTAAGCGCAGATGCAGATACTTTATAAGAAGATCGGCCGGGCAGGGAGGAGGACTTGATTACGCGCGGAGCCTGTTTGACGGACAGCTTTCGTTTCGCTCCTGCCGGGACAGCTTTTGCAGTGGCCTTCTCCCGCACCGTTTTCACCGAAGCTGCCTGTCCCTGCGTTTCCCTCGTCCGGATGGCAGGGAGCCCCTCCTGGCCGCCCTGTGCCGTTCCTGTTGTCCTTATCCGGTCCCTGCCTCTTTCCAGCTGCTTTTTCGCAGCTTCGCTCCTGGCTTTTTCCCTGCCAGCCTCTGCCGGATCTTTGGCCGATGGTCCCGCCTGCGGTGTAAGCTGTCTTACCTGTGTCCCGCTCCCGGATTCTCCCGCGCCATTTTCTGCTGTGCGCTTTTGCCCGCGCATCTTTTCGTAAGTCTTTTTGGCAGCTTTACGGCCTGCCGCATAGGAAGCCTTTGCGCCTGCCCGGCCGGTATCCTCTGCCATCCGCTTGGCGGCAGTTTCCGTCTTGTCACTGGCATATTGGGCAGGGGATTCCTGATGCTCCGCCCCTTCCGATAACCGGGAACCTTCCAGAGATTTCTCCTTTGCCTCCAGCACGGTCTTTCTTGCCAGTTCCTTTGGCATACGGGACGCTTTTTCCAAGACCTTCGGGCTGCGGTTATGCTCTTTCATTTTAATGTCCTTCATCTCTCACCTCCCATCGTCTGCATACCCGTTGCCATTACCGCTCCGGGGTGCTCTTGTGCTTTGCTGTTTTCTGTAGCTTTGGCAGATACCCTTCCATTTCTTTGACGGCCTGCTGTACCAGCGGATGATTCGCATAGGCCGGGATCAGGTCAATGGAATCCCGGTCGATCCGGCTGCCCACCACCAAGGGCCAGTGCATACCGGAATAATCCGGGAGCGCCGGATCGTGCAGCTCAAACCCGATTCCCGGTATGTTGCCTGCATTCCGTTTGCGGATCTTCTTATAAATCTCCACCGCCTGGGGAAGCGTTAAATCCTCATAATACTCCGCAAAGTTTTCAAACTCCATGCACCCGGCCACATAGAACCGGATGCTGGCTGTATCTTTTTCTTCCATACTTCTCCTTTCCGGCATTCCTGCCTGTCATCCTTACTGGATAAATCCCTGCGCTTCCCCCGGCTTGGTTGTCATCAAGCGGTAGAGAGCCGTGTTCTTCGGAAAGCTGTTCTCGAACGGCACGATATTGCCGGAACAGCGGATCAGGCCATGGCCCGCACCTACATTGGTGATGTAGGATAACTGGTTCTCCGAGATGTTAAGCAGGCTTGCCAGCTCATCCCGGTCGGTGGTCGCCTGGTTTAAGAGGATCAGGAACTCACTGTTTGCCAGCATGAGCCTTGCCGTATCAGATTTCAAAAGTTCCTCCACATTCTGCGTCAGGCCGGTCACGAAACCGGAATACTTCCGGATTCTCTTGTATAGGCGGTAGAAAAAGTCGGCGCTGTATTCATACCGAAACAGCAGATAAAACTCATCCGCAAAGATCCAGGTGGTCTTTCCCATCTTCCAGTTCTGGATCACCCGGTTAAAGATGGAATCCAGCGTGACCAGCATACCAAGGGGCATCAGCTGTTCCCCAAGCTCCCGGATATCGTAGGCGATGATCCTGCTTTTCGTATTGACATTGGTCGGCTGGGCAAAGGTGTTTAAGCTGCCGTTGATGAACAGCTCCGAGGACAGGGCAAGCCCCCTGGCCTCATCCTCAGGCTGGAGCATCAGCTGGCGGTACAAGTCTTTCAGTGTCGGCACCTGCCCCTGATAACCGCTTCGGATATAATCCCGGTACACATCTGCTGTACAGCGGTCAAGGATGGACTTTTCCTTGGCGGACAGGTTGCCCGCACCCACCAGCTGCTCAAACAGGGACAGGATGAACTCGGATTTCTCGATCAGCGGGTTCCGGTCATTGCCATAGGCCGAATCCATATCCATGGCATTTAAGTGGGTATCCGAGGTGGCGGAAATCTTAATGACTTCGCCGTTTAGGGCTTCCACAAGGGAACCGAATTCAGATTCCGGATCTAAGATCAGAATGTCATCTTCCGTAGACAGTGCCAGATCCACGATCTCTTCCTTTGCAGAGAAACTCTTGCCGGAGCCGCTTACGCCGAGCCGGAAAGAGTTTCCGTTTAACAGCTTCCTCCGGTCTGCCACCAGCATATTTTTGCTCACTGCGTTCTGCCCGTAATAGATGCCGCCTGGCTGCATGATCTCTTGGGTATGGAACGGGATCAGCACCGCTGTGGACTCGGTGGTCAGGGTGCGCAGGGCGTTGATCTTCCGAAGCCCATAGGGAAGCACCGTGTTCAGTCCGTCCACTTGCTGCCATTTTAAGGTGGAAAGCTGGCACAGGTGCTTCCTTGCCACGGACAGCAGTGTCTCCGTATCGGAGTCCAGCTGCTTTTTGCTCTCCGCCATGTGTACCATGGTCAGGATGCCGAACATCATCCGCTGGTCCCTGGTGGTCAGATCCTCCAGCATTTCCTTGGTCTCTTTTCTCTGCAATTCCATATCATAAGGAACCACGGCGGAGAAGTTATTGTTGGCGTTCTGCCGCCTCTGCCAGTTGGTCACATTCGTCTCCACTCCCAGCAGCTTGTTCTGGATCTCCCGCACGGCTTCATCGGTGGGAACCGGCAGGATGTCGATGGACAGCATCAGGTCCCGGCTCAAATCACACAGCTCCGAGATCATATCGTCCTTGACATAGCTTGCGTAATCCTGCATATACAGCACCCGCCCATACCGCTCATTGATCTTGAAATGGTCGTTCTTAAACTCCATGCTCTCCGGACAGATCCAGTCCTTGAAGCTGTGGCCTTTCTTCGCAAATGCTTTCAGGTCAAAAGGAAAAGCAGACGGCTCGTCTGCTTTGAAAAAATCCCGGAACAGCTGGAGCCGTTCCCCAGCGTCCAGTTCCTCGGCCACCGAGGACAGCTTCGCCAGATGGGTAACGATATCTGTCCCCACACGGGCAAAGTAGGTCCTTGCCTCATCGATGTTCTTCTTATGGACGCTGATGGTCAGGTAACGCTCCTGGTAGATGCTGTTGCTGGTGCCGCTTACCTTGGAAAGCAGCATATCGTTGTATTCCTGCCGGTAATGGTCCAGCCCGTCCCCCTTCATGGGGATGAGCAGGGAACGCTCAAATTCTTCTTTATTGATCCGGCGGTTATTTAACGTGATCTTTGCGGATGAACCGGAATCCAGCGCATTCAAAAGCTCCGAGTAATCCAGAAACATCTCCGTCTTATCCGCTTTGCTGGCGATGGCGTAGTTGATATCGGTAAACCGGAACGATTTCGAATACTTGTTGCCCACCTGAAAAATCCCATCCGGCCAGATACGCTGGATGGGAATGGCCTGCTGAACAGACTTCGGCACCACAAACCGCTCTTTATCCATCTTTAATGCCTGAGTCAGTGTTTTAATCAAAAGCATCCCTCCTTCCTTTTTTCTTCTTCGCCTTTTTCTTTGCTTCCATACGCTCTTTCTTCCGGGTGACCAGTGTCCCGTCCCCTCCGGTGCGTTCCCCGGCGAGGATCGTTTCCTCCATGCAGGCGCAGTACAGGTTCTCCGGCTTGAAACTCAGCTTCTTCGGGTACAGCAGCTCGGACTTGATAAACGCCCACACAAACTGCTCCGCCGTCATGCCGTGATACTTAAAAAAGCCGCAGACCGCGAACGGAGCAGCGCCTAGCATACACAGCCAGCCCCGGATTTCCTCGATGGCGATCCCTTTGGTTCCGAAATAAATGCCGACTGCCGCCAGGATCGCCAGTAAGGAAAACGCACACTGGCGGAAATTCAGCCCGAAAAACATGGACTCCTGGTAATCCCGGATTTCTTTATTCATCTTTACTTCCATAGCTGTCCCTACCTTTCTTCACGGCTCTGTTTTCTTTTCCTGGGCTTTTTGGCCTCTTTGGGCTGATCGGTTTCTTCTTTTCCCGGCTGCTCCTGCCCCTGTCGCAGATGTTCTTCTACGCCTTTGGGATCAAATTCTCTCAAGCGCTCCAGATCAAAAGCTACCTTGGCATAGGAACAATAACCGGAGAATCCAACCTCCGGCAGGATAACGCCGAGCTTATGCTTTCTGATAAATGCCAGCTTATCCCTGCTGGCAAAATCACTGATATACGCCTCATTCGGCTCCGGCGGAAACATACTGCTCACAGGCAGGTTCACGGTCAGGTCGCCAAACGATTCAAAACCGTCCTCCGTCTTGTTATAAAGCCCGATATACAGACACCCATTGTTCGCATAAGACGCTACCTGCAGCGCCATTTCCTCATGCCCGTACTGCCAGTCAAACCCAAGTGTTTTTATTTCATCCATTTCTTCTATTCCTCCTATAATCCCATGATTTCTTTCACGATCCGGTCAGATGCTTTGATCGCTCCTACCAGAATCAACAAGTTAAAAATCAGCTCTCCCACATAGTTCCAGACGATCGTCACCGCCGACAGGCTGGTGTCCGACACGGCAGGCGTACTGGATGCGAACACGGAAAAGATGATGCAGGCCAGCGCAATGATCGCCCCTTCCAGACACACCCCGGCATAGGAGCGGATGAAGTTCTTACCCACAGACTGGGACGGCTCCCCGGCAAAAGTGGACAGGGGAATCGGGGCGATGGCCGTGTACATATACAGCTTGAACATCCTGCCGTAAACGGTCAGGATCATAATAAAGGACAGCACCGTGATCAAAAGGCTGCCAAGCAGCGTCACGATCCATAAGGGGATGGAATCCAGCATACCCACCGATTCGATCTTTTCCACGATCTCCGCCGGGAGCTGCGTCACCGTCCCTCCGGACAGGCTTGCGTTTGCCAGAATGGTCGTGACGATGCCCTGGATGATAGAAAACAGCGCTTTCATCAGGTCCATGCCGTAGACCACCGCTCCCTGTGCCAGTGCGAACCGGATGAACGCCTTCAGCACGTGTTCCGGCTTCTTCATGTCCGTAAAGCTGCCGCAGGTCTTGATGATCCCCATGGCAAAGAACAGAACCAACAGCCCAAGGGCGATGGCTTTTAAGGCGTCATTGATATTCGTCATAACGCTCCAGATTGTCCCGCCCTTAAATGATTCCGGACTCTGTGTCAACAGCGTCCAGATCTCATTTAGCTTGTCATTCCAGGTATTCAGCGCAGAGTCCAGGTTCTGCACGATCCAGTTATCACTTTCCATTTCTCATCTCACCTCCTTCGCACGAAAAAAAAAAAGCAGGGCAGCCCTCATTGGACTGCCCCACACAAATGTCTTTCCTTACGCCATGATCAGGTCAAGGATCTCTTTCGCAAAGGTGATGATGATGCCGCCGGCCAGCGTTAAAAAGCCGTTTGCCCTCTGGCTCGGATCGTGGCTCTTAAGGCTTAATCCTACCTGCACGATACCAAATCCCAGGAGGATCAGGCCGATGGCGCGGATCAGTGAGAAAATGAAAGTGGACAGGTTATTGACCACCGACAGCGGATCGCCCGCCGCATATGCATAGGTGGTACACACATTTCCCATAAACACCAGTACGGAATAAACCGTGAGCAGTTTTCTCTGCACCCGGCTCATGGGCAGGGGAGAGGTCTCCTTCTTTCCGGCAGACTCCCTTGCGCCGGTTTCGTTCTGTTCTTCCCTCTCATCTTTCTTCAGCTTCCAGTTTTTCATATAATTAAATAATTTCATGGGCATCCCTCCAGTCTTTACATAGCAAACTGCTCCCCGGTGATATCCTCATCAGAGAGCAGCTCATAATCTTCATATCGGTTCATATCAAAGTCAAAGGTTTCATGGGCCAACGGCGCTTTGGCGTAATCATACGGGGCAGCCCCGCCGTCCTCCGTCCACTTTACATTGGGGTGTTTCATCAAGTCATACTTCTCATCCTGTATCGCCCGTTCGCCCCGGACAAATAACAGTGCGTAACGGTTATCCAACATCCTCACTTCATCCGGCGTTAAAAGCTCCCGGCCGCTCTGCTGGAAGTTGGTGGAATAGCTTCCGGAGCGCCCTTTCGTCTGCCCGTAGGTATTCGTATCGATAGTCTCTTTCCCAAGCAGTTCTGAAATGTACTTATGCGTCTCTTTTTCGTTGCCGCCAAGGTATAACAAACTATCGCAGTTGCCCACCAGACTTTCCCAGGAATCCTTGAACAGCGCCTTGATCTGGCTCATGTTCTGCACGATGATGCTGCAGAAAATGTTACGGGAACGGCAGGTACTCAAAATCTTCTCGTAATCACTGGGCAGCGCCACGTTCGCCCACTCATCCATGATGCAGTTTACCGTGACCGGCAGCCGCCCGCCATACTTGCGGTCCGCCACATAGTACAGCGTCTGGAACATCTGCGTATAGATCATGCCTACCAGATAATTCAGCGAAGTATCCGCATCCGGAATACAGCAGAAAAGGGCTACCTTCTTTTCACCCATGCTGCCAAGATCCAGTTCATCATGGCAGGTCAGCTTTGCGATCTGCGGCAGGTTAAAGGCTGCCAGACGGACGCCTACGGAGATCAGAATGGATTTCGCAGTCTTGCCCGCCGCTTGTTTGTAAATATGGTACTGCTTTACGGCAATGCTTTCCGCATCCCGCATCTCCAGCCGTTCAAACAGGATGTCCAGCGGGGACTCGTAATCCTCATCGTCCTCTTTTACCTGAGCCGAGGCCAGCATTTCCATGATCATGACAAAGTTCTGTTCCTCCGGCGGTGCTTCATGGAGCAGGTACAGCATAAGTGCCTGCAAAAGCGCCGTTTCACTTTTCTCCCAAAAGGGATCGTTTGACTGCGATCCTTTGGGTGTCGTGTTCTGGATCAGGTTGGTGATCAGCTTCAGCACATCCTTATCGTCCTGCACATACTCAAACGGGTTATAACCGAATGAGGTATCCGGATGGATCAGGTCAAACACCCGCACCTCATATCCCATCCGCTCCAGCAGGCCGCCGGTCTTTCGGAGCAGTTCGGCCTTTGGATCTGTGATCATCAGGGAGCAGTTACACTGCATGATGTTGGGGATCGCATAGGTTCTGGATTTTCCTGCGCCACTGCCCCCGACTACCAGTACGTTCAGCGTCCTTTTGTGGCGGTAGCAGTCAAGCCCCATGCGGAAGTTCTGCGTAAACAGGATGTTATGCTCATATGGTTTATCCTGGTATTTTTTGCATAACTGCCGGGGATCTCCCCATTTGGCGGAGCCGTGTTCCTCGCCCCTGCGGTAGTTTCTCTGGTTCGCATAATAGATGCCGATACCAAAGGCATACAAAAGGGTGCAGATAAACACCGATTTCAGGGTGTACTCCGTATAGTGCAGGGACAACGGATGGTTCAGCTTCTCCGTCAGGGCCTCCATCATCTGGAGCAGGTTCTGCCCCGGCGTGATGGCGTCTGCGATCAGTACCGCCGCCCACCAGACAAATGGCAAAACGGCAAGCCAGATCCACCACTCCGACTTGCCGCTCTTTCTTACCGGGAAGGCTCACCCCGCTCTTTCTTCGGCCTGCTGACCACCTGGAAGCTGTCTGCCTCCGTATTCAGTGCCAGAGACCGCCCATTCTCCCAGTTCACATGAATCTGTCCAATATCATCCACAAAGGACACTTTTCCTTTCAGGCCCTGAGGCATTCCTTTTTCTCCCTCCATGTAGTCCAGGCAGACGACAGTCCCTTTCGGGTATCTGGCCTTGATGCCCTCGGCCCGTCTGGTCAATCGCTCCCAATCATTCATTGGCATTCCCCCTTTCAATGTTTACTCACGCCATCGCATACAGCACAGGTTTTCCCTGTCTTTGTATGCCCTCAAAAAAAGACAGGCACACCGCCTGTCCGTCAACGTACCCGGTAAGTTTTATACCTGGCCTTCATAATGCGCATCAGAACCGCGTCAATGCCATCGGTATATCTTCCGTTTTCGATATAAGTGTCTCTCAGTCCGTTTAAAGCCTGCACCGCCATCCGGTATTCGCCATCGCTTAAGTACAGCTTTTTATCTTTATGCTCTGCCAGCCGCAGGATAAAGTTCCCGGTTTCTTCTGTGGGGCTGCCTTCCGCTTTCTCCTTCCGGAACACATCCCGCAGGGCGTGTACCAGCATATTGATGGTGATCTCATCCGTCTTTACACACCGTCTCTTTTCCATCTTCCGGCCTCCTTTTTCTGTTCTTTTTCGCAACCACAACATACCACACTCCCCGCAGAAAAGCTACTGTCATCTCCGGGAAAAAGCACTTTTTTCAGGCTCCGGAAGATACCGCAAAACGCCTGTTTCTCAGCGTTCCGGATGATTTTTTGCTTTCCCGGATTTTGCTTTTACCCCTCCGTCAGCAATGGCAAACTCATCCGCGACAAATGCCTGTTCCTGCTCCCCAAGGTTATGGCCGATGTGGTTATTGATGCTATAGGCGGCATTACGGATATCCCCGATAAAGGAACGGAGTTCCTTCGGGTCCCTATCCCCATGGCCCTGCATCTCGCACACCTTGTCAAACTGGAAACCGGTCGTATCCACGCCATATTTCTGCGCCACCACATATGCCGCACAGTATGCCTTTGGCGATACTTTCTGGCGGGTGTAGCTGCCATCATGGGCGTCCATGGCAGCGCAGGCCAGCTCCCGGTTGATGGCATGGAACGTGGTTGTCTCACTCATGCCATTTCGCACATAGATGATCCGCTGCCTTGGAATGTACTGCGCCTGCACGTTCTCCGGCAGGTTGTCAGCAATACGCACCGGCACATCGGGATTAGTAAGGAGCGCTCCGATCAGGGTATCCACATCTTTTGGTTCCGGCATTTCTGGCTGCTTCATGCGGATCTGGCTGATGTCATACACCCTGCCTATGTTTGTCCCCTGCATGGTCACGCCGTCTTTTTCATACTCCTGGGTAACAAGGAAACGGTATCCATGAACACCGGCGCGCAGGGAATGCCCATCTGCTTTCATCTTGTCAAAGGTCATAACCTGCCGGATCTCCGGATTCTGGCTGTACAACAGAAGCAGGTTGGGAGTTTTCTGCGGCTTGCACTGTGCCACAAAGTCAAGGAAGCCTTTTAAGGAAGCGCCATCTTTAAACACCGCCTGCGCCTGGGTATCGATCTCTGCCCATACTTCCTCCCGCTCCTGCTTCTTTGCGGCGGCATATTCCTCCTTGGTCATCCGGGGCTTTTCCTCCTGCATAGTTTCAGGCTCTCCCGGCATAAATTTCGTTAAATCCATTTACGATCACCTTCCTTTCGCTTTGGTCTTTGTCTTTTTCTTCTTTTTGCCTGCCGAACGGTTCTTACTGCGGCTGCGGTTGCGGTTCCTGCTCTGCGATTTCTTCTGGCTGGCCTCCTGCTTTTCCTGCTTGATCTTATCTAACTCAGCACGGACAGATGGTTTTTCTCTTCCATCTGCAGCCTCTGGCCCGGTAGCATCTCCCGGCTGCCCGGAATCCGGAATGTCAAATTCCCCGGAAGTATCAAACCTTTCCGGCTCGGTAAAAGTATCGCTGCTGCGCGAGGAAGGTCCGGACGGATTCCTTTCTTCCTGCGCCTGGGTAAAATTTTCCGGTTCCGCCGTCTGGTCCTCGAAGCCGAAGTTCTGCTCCAGATCCCCAAGCTCGAACTGGATCTCGCCCTCCGGCATCTCCACCGTCTCGGTCGGCACCTCTGCAGCCTGTTCCGGCTGGCCGGTTTCCACCGCCACCTCCTGGACGGCTTCTCCGCTCTCGGATTTTAAGAAGTCCAGGTTCATCCGGTCCATGACCCGGTTGACCTTTGCTGCGTCATCCGCAAACACCATGATCTCACACTGAGCGGGATTCTGCTTGTCACGGATGACCACATATAAAAGCCCACGCTTTTTCCCTTCACGGGCGAATTCCTTTAAGCGGTCCGATGGCACCGTAAAGAACTTAAGCGGCTTATTCTCCTTTAACATCCGCACCATGCGCGTCTTGCCGTAGGTTTTCTTCTGGTCCTTTAAGACTGCCGCAAAAAAGACAGCCAGGTTCTTAGCCAGCGTTCCCGACAGACGCAGGCTGTAATCGATCCCCTCCAGCGAATACCGGACGATCTGGTCCGCCGCATCTCCACCATAATTCATCGCTCTCACCTTCTTTCCATTTCATTTTCTTTTTCCCTGTCCGTATGCTTACGGGCAGCTGTTTTCTCATCCTCTGCCATCTGAAGCTGCTCCAGTTCTATGAGCCGCTGTTCGATCTCTATTGAATGCTGTTCAATCTTCACACACATCCGGATATCTTTCCGCAGGGGCTTCAGTGACTCTGTAATCTCACTGATTCGGTCGGACTGTGGTTCTTTCCGGTACAGGCGGTGGCGCTCTTTTACAAGGGCCAGCACCTGTTCCTCCAGCGGTTTCCGGTAGGCGGACAGTTCCTCCCTGGTCGTGATGCCATGCTTCTGCAGAAATTCCATCTGCGCAATCCGCTCATCCAGCCGCCGGATATCCTGCCGCACCACATAGGACACACGCTTGGGCTTTTTCTTTAGGACTCCCATCTGGTATAGATAAGAATAATAAAGGGCCTGCAGCCCGTGCAGTTTCCTTTTCGGCGGGGAGTTGCCGTTTGCTTTCCCAGCCGGGTTCTTTTCCAGAAGCTTGGGACGTAAGATCCACTCCCGGAGGGCTTCCTCGCCGTAGCTCTTACCGAGACTTTTTAATCGTACATACCGCTCCATGCCCGGAGCGCGCAGGGCGATGTATTTCCGGTTCAGCTTGAAAGTATATCCTTTTTTCTCCATGCAGGATAAAAACTGCCGCCAGCTGAATGATTCCGCTACCGCTTCTTTGATATCCAGACGGATGGCTGTCCTCCAGGTCGGCTTCCCGGCCTGCTCCGCCTGCCACTCGGCATAGGATTTTCCGCTGCCGCTTCCCGGCTGGATGATGGACAGCCCGTACTTCCGGCACAACTCATCGGATATCTTTCTTACTTCCTCATAATAGCTTCTGGCGTTGCTGTGATATTTCCTCCCATCCTCCATGCTAACGGAATTGAAAACCAGATGGTTGTGGTAATGGGCCGTATTCAGATGAGTTGTGATCACTACTTCATACTTGCCCTGTAAGAGACGCTCCGCCAGTTCCTGCCCGATCAGATGCGCCAGTTCCGGCGTCACCTCACCGGCCGCAAAGCTCTGGATCAGATGATAGCCCTGTACGCCGCCCTCCTTGTGGAACCGCTTCTTGGTAGCCACCATATCAGAGAATGCACTCTCACAGGTACAGCCGATGGCGTCCTCAAATACCATGCGCTCTGTTTTATCCCGGTTCATGGCATAGTCGATGGCTTCTTTAAGTGTTCCGGCAGAGTTAGGGGGTTTTGTAGTCTTGTCCTTATCCTGGATGTAGTTGATAGAGTTATCGAGGCGGTGGACGGGGATAATGCTGGTATAAGCCATAGGGCATTACCAGTCCTCTTTCACGTGCTGCCATACCTCTTTGGAGATGCGCAGCATTTCCCGGACGCTCTGCTCATCCGCCCGGCCGGTGGCGTTTGCCACATGGGTCAGCTGGTTGGCGTTATTGCAAAGTCCCGCCACCTTCCGAAGCAGGTCTGCGTGATGCTCACAGGGCTTGGCGTGTACTTCCGCCCCTACGATCAGGGAACGCAGGTATTCCTCCCTGGACAGCCCGCTCCTTTGTACCTGCTCATCCAGAAACCGCAGCTCCTTAGCGTTCAGACGGACAGGCACTACATGATTTCGTTTCCGCATGGATTCACCTGCCTTCTCCGTTTAACTTCTTTGCTCCCACTTACATATCCTCCTTCTGTTTCAGGATCATAAGGACAGCAAGCAGTGACACCACTACTGCACCCGCAATCACTTTCTTTTTCATCGGCACACCTTCTTTCTTTGTTCAATTTCCGGGCGGAATGAAATAACTCCGTTCTTCACAAACCGCCCGGCCTGTCTTTGCTTTCCATCGTTAATACACCCCCGGCGAAACAGTGATCCCCCGCTCCTGCATTTGTCTGGCAAACTCCTTCAGCTGCCACTTTACACCGTCAATCTCCGCATGGTCCTGATCCACATAGCGGCAGAAGCCTGCCACACTCTCCCCATTGCCAAGCGTCAGGAACACACAGCTCCCATCCGGGACAGAAAACAGATAGACGCCGTCCGGATCGGTAAACCGGATCGTATGCTCATTCAGTCTCGGCGGCGTAGGGGCAGGCAGGTATCTTTCTTCAACCACAATGCCGCATTCTTCATCCGCCCTCTTTCCGGCAACCGCCAGACAGGTGATAATAACTCCAAAACAGCCGCCCACCATGGCGCCTGCAAATACACTGATCATTCCCATAGTTTTATTCTCCTTTCGATTCACTGGGGGTTTGGGGTTCTCCCCAAAAATGCGTTTGGATATCCAAACGCTATGCTTGCCAAACCAGTCGCACCGCCTGATTCGGTCACTCAGTCAGAGTCAGTGATTCTGATCTGCTGTATCGGTTAAAAATTCACCGTGCCATCTGACGGTGCTGACTCCGGCGCTGTATCGATACCATCCTGGCATAGTCCACCGCTATATCGATCAGCACCGCTTTCTCATCCTCACCGCCCTTCACTCTGTCCAGATAGGTTTCCAGACTCATGACTGGCATATTTTTAATTCCTTCCTTTCCCATGACCAGCAGGGCATTCTTCTCTCCGCTGATCTCTGCTTCTTTGATATGAACCTGATACTCCTGATAGCCCATTGGCAGGTATCTCCCTATTCCGGTTCCTATCATCTGATAAAACTCTGCCCGGTTCATTCTGCCTCCTTGATCTTTATCAGCCCATCCAGTGTCGTGCAGATGATATGCAGCCTGTCTGCCATGCTGATCTCACTGTTCATGGTGCCGGACACCTCTTTCCCGCAGACCACCACCATCCGGCACCTCTTTAAGATCAGGTGGGACATCTTGGTTTTATCCTGCTGTTCCTCTGCTACGCCATCATCTAAAAATGGTGCAAATGCATACTGCGGACAGATAGGGACATAGCCCAGTTCATAAATCTTCCGGCAGTATTTCTGTACTTTCGCCCTGCTCTCATCCGCAGGGCAGCACACATAAGCCAGCGCCTGTTCCATTGTGCGCCTCCTTTCCGGCATCCACATGGATGCCTATCTTTTTCTATCAGACGGAAAGGTCATCCATGTGGATGCCTGCAGCTCCTGCCCAGGTTTCATCATCACGCATTTTGTCCGCTATCCTCCCCGGCGGCTGCATGCAAGGCAAACTGCACACGGTCAGTGCCGAGCTTATAATAAGCGTCCGTCACTTCAATGCCTACTGCCTCATATCCTTCTTCCACCGCAGCGAGGATCGTTGTTCCTGCCCCGGCAAACGGATCCAGGATGCGGCCTCCCGGCTCACAGATCTGAATGACGTCTTTCATCAGCTGCAAAGGCTTCTCCGTCACATGAATACGGTTCTGCGGATTCCCATATCGGAAAACACCGGGGAGGCATGACACTGGCCGGTTCACAGGCATCGGGCCATTACTACCCCATACGATATATTCAGCCTGCTGACGAAAGCGCCCTTTCTGCGGACGGGAATTTCCCTTATCCCACACAGCAGTCCCTCTCCAGATCCAGCCTGCCCACTGCAAGGCATCGGTGATGGACGGATACTGCCGCCAGTCGATAAACAGGCAGATGGGCGCACCTTTCTTGCAGGCTTTTCTCGCATCATACAGCCACTCTGCCATCCAATGGGTCCAGGAACGCTGGTCTTTGTTATCCCCGTCAAAATCGGGCAGGGCATTTTCTGCCCGCATACTGCTGTACTTCTGGTTGGTGGTACGGTTGCGCTCATTCTGCTTCGTACCACCGGAAGCATACGGCGGATCTGTGATCAGGGCATCGAAAATTCCCGGACGGAACGCCTGTACAAGCTGCAGCGTATCTCCATGCAGGATACGCCACCTGTCACCGCCGACAGACTCCACCGGGAATGTCCCTTCTTTCATCAGGTTATCAAGTTGCAGGTTATTCTCCATAGGCATCATCCTTTCCTTTATCGTTCTCTATCTTCTCTTTTATTTTTTCCCTTCCGGTATTCCTCTGGCGGCTCCAGTTTCCGCTGTTTTACCAGCACTTCCCGTTTCCCATCCTCCAGAATGAACATATCTTCCGTGCGGTTTAAGTAATGTTCTCCCTCAAAGATATTGTCACTGACAACAAACCAGCCGCAGACGGTCCCGTAAACATTGCTCTTTCCCCCAATCAGCGGAGACAGGCCATTGTCTGACTGCTGGACTACCGCATTTCCGGCGAGCCTTGCATCCTCCTTCAATTCGCCACTGAAAAAGCTACTGTTCCCCTCTGCCATTGCCCGCTCAAACATTCTGGCATCGCCGCCTACCAATGCGCTCCCCCGTGCCACGGCACCATCAAACATCCTTCCGTCATCTGCAACCGCAGCTTTTTCACAGCAGACCGCCTGATCATAAATCCAGCAGGTTCCCTCCTGGGACAGATTATCTTCTGTCTGAACATATCCTCCCAGCATTCCAGGACTGACCTGTTCATTTACCTGGCATATAGCACGGATACGGTGCAGCCATGGGTACTTCGGGTGCGCAGCCTCTGTAATTTCATATTTCTTCTGACTCATCGGCTGGTTCCTCCTTTCTCCAGTTTCTTATGCGGCTTTTCCTTCTCCTGTCTCGGCACACTCAATTCCGTTTCCACATATTCGCTGATAATCCCAAGAGCCTGATAATAGTTGCCGCAACTTTGCACTCTCTGGAACATCTCATCTGCTTCTTTGCTCTGCCCGTTCCTCACAAGCAGCCTTCTTGCATCTCCCATAATGGAAAAAATATTGCCATCATGCCCAAGCAGTTTCATTTTCGGCCGGCGCACCGCTTTTTCCCCCTTGCCATCCTGTTTTTGGATTTCCATCTCCGATGCCTGCCGGAAACGGAAATTTTTGTTGCACTGCCAGAAATGAACATTTATATTCCCGCCATCCACACGAATGTCTCTCTGCTCAAATCCTTCTCCCCACCCGTCACTGTACTGGCCGGTAATGTATTCACACAGTTTCGTCAGCTCATGGGACTCCAGATAATCATTTAACTGGAGTGTCGTACAACCATACAAAACATGGTCTACTTCTTTTACAGACACTACAGCACTTTCCACCTTTTCTTTTATGGCTGGATTGCCGTCAAAATACTGCATCAGATTGCAGGGTTTTCCATCCACGCTGCCAAATGTATTTTCTTTATCCACCATTTTCTGAATGGCATACTTGTACTGCACAAGATCGCCTCCATCCAATGGCATTCTGCCAGAATCCTGATCCCACACGCCATCATCTTCCTCCAGATCGTCCCAAACACTTTCATCCGGAATAAATTCTGCTGTCAAAGGTGTCAGCAGTTCTATCTGCATGTTTTCTTCCTGTTCCACCAGCATCACCTACCTCTCCGGTGCTGTACGCACCTTTTTCTTTTCTTCCTTTTTCATCTTCGCCAGATCCGCATAGTCCGCCCCTTCGATCTGTGGCAGGTTCTCTATGATCCGATAGGCAGCTCCGTAGGCTTTTTTTAGATTGGCACATGCCCATCGCCCTGCAAAATCGTTATCCGTACAGATCTCGATTTCTTCAATCTCCGGATGCTTTGATAGAAAATACTCCAACGCAGGCGGATTCTTCATCTCCCGGTACACTTCCCCCTCTTTTGGGGCGCTGATCCCGCCAAGCTCCAGACGGTATTTATCCAGACTGCCGCCCTCCAACGTCAGATGGGCCAGTGCGTCAATACAGGCTTCATAAACCGCTACCCGCTTGGAATCCTTTTGGGGAGGCACACAAAACGCATACGCTTTTTCACTTCCTGCCTGCTCAATCTTAAAGGATTTTTTCCCATTATCATAAATCCCTCGAAGAAAAGCATACCGGGCTTTCCCGTTTTCATCCCGTCCAACGAACACAGCGTTATGATATGGTCTGCTCTCATAGAGGATTCCCAATCTCAGGCAGTACCGGATGGCGGCCTCGCTGATGCCTCTCCCGGACAGGTATTGCAGAATCCTGCGGTTGTTCATGTTCTTTTCCGGCAGCACAAACGGTTTCCTCTCCGGTGGCGGAACTTCCTGCGGGATACAGATATAATTTCCTTCCTGCAGCAGACTGACCGCTTCCATAAAACTACACCCATCTACCTGTGTCAGAAACCGCAGGGCACTGATGCCACCGATATCCCTCGATTTCCAGTGCCATTTGCTGGTTACTTCGTTAATCTTGAAGCTGTCATGATCCGTCAGTTCCCATTCATTGACCGTCCTGGTTTTCTTAAGACGGTAAGGCTGGTTCTCCCTCAGATACTCATACGCCCGGATCTTCTTCAGTTCCTGGATCTGTTCTTCACTGACCCATGGCATTACATGACAGTATTCCGCAGTGCTTCCACCTTATCTGTCCGCTCCCACGGAAATTCCTTTCTTCCAAAATGCCCATATACCGCAGTCTGTTTAAAGATCGGCCGCTTTAAACGCAGCGTATCCATGATCTGGTTCGGTGTCAGGGCGAACACCAATGGGATCGCCGCTGCAAGACAGTCATCCGCACAGATTTTTCCTGTTCCAAAAGTATCCACCTGCACCATGACCGGCTGTGCCACGCCGATGGCGTAAGCAAGGGACACCTGGCATCGGCTGGCAAGGCCGGCGGCTACCATGTTCTTGGCAATATACCTGGCCATATATGCGCCGGAGCGGTCTACTTTCGAACAGTCTTTTCCAGAGAAAGCCCCGCCGCCATGCGGAACAATACTGCCATAAGTATCCACCATCAGTTTCCGTCCGGTAAGGCCGGTATCCGCATCCAGTCCGCCGCAGACAAATCTCCCTGACGGATTGATGTAAACAGCCGTATCTTCATCCGCAGGAAGCAGCCGCAGAGCTGGAGTCAGCACCTTGTTCCTGATCTCCTGCTCCAGCTTCTTCAGGTTCTTATCCTTTGTATGCTGGCAGGACACGACCACACTGTCCAGACGGACTGGCCTGCCATCCTCATATTCCACTGTTACCTGTGCCTTTCCATCCGGCAGGATCCCCTCAATAAAATGGCTCCGCCTGCTGGCAGCCAGTTCCCGGACAATCCGGTTCGCCAGTACCACGGGCATCGGCAGAAACTGCGGCGTCTCGTCACAGGCATAGCCGATCATCACCCCCTGGTCCCCGGCGCCATTCTCCCATCCCGGCTGGTTAGGCGGAAGGCCGCAGCGTTTCTCCCTCGAACACTCCACGGCTCTTGCAATATCCGGACTCTGCTGGTGGATCAGCGCATCCATCTGGATGTTATCCGCACAGTATCCTACATCCGAAAGCACCTTTTTCATAATCCCAAACACATACGGTTCATGGGTACTGGTAATCTCCCCGGCTGCCAGGATCATCCCTTTGGTTGCCAGCACTTCACAGGCTACCCTTGATTCCGGATCAAACTTCAAACACTCATCCAGAATGCTGTCTGCGATCAGGTCGCACAGTTTATCCGGATGCCCTTCCGTGACAGATTCTGCTGTATATAATCGTTTCATAATCAAATCCCAACCTTTCTTTTTATAAAAGGCGGGATACATCCTGATCCCGGACATATCCCGCCTTATTGACATTTTTATTTCTTATTTTCTTTATTTTTATCCATCAAGCACAGGACTACATCTCCCATAGAGAGATTCCTGCAGATATTAAGAACCGGGTTCCCGAACAGCCACTACGATGTTCCTGGCACCGTTCCATTCATACGAACACGTTACCAGAGTAAGCACCTGTTTCACGTCATCCGCCGCAGGATTTTTCCCATTGTCGAACAGTTCCAGGGCTTTCGCCTGCGCAATATAGGAAAAAAGCCCGTCCGGTTCCTGAAAAGAAACCTGCTGGAATGGGAACATAGAGACATCTGCTTTCAGGACTGCCACGACAGTATAGACAGATACGCCATCCATAGTCTGGAAAAGAACAGCCGGGTGTTCCTTGCAGTAGTCGTAAGACGCATATCTGTCAAGGTTCCCGAACATTACACCGCTGTTCATGTTATGCCCGTATATGACAAGGTTCTCCCCTTCCCGGACATCGCAGTTCCATTGCAGAAACAAGCTCCCATTGATATCTGATTCGCCATTATAATTCCGGCGCAG
Source organism: Anaerostipes faecalis (assembly GCF_018982945.1). Taxonomy (GTDB): domain Bacteria; phylum Bacillota; class Clostridia; order Lachnospirales; family Lachnospiraceae; genus Anaerostipes; species Anaerostipes faecalis. The sequence continues at coordinate 65,421 of NZ_JABRXE010000006.1, forward strand.
ATAATATTCCGGCTCATCCGCACTGCCCTGGAGGACAGGATAATCGATGCCTGTGTCCGGGATTGCAAGCCATCCTTTCACATCCGGGTATTGTTCCTGTAAGGCTGCGAGATCCACAAGGGGCGGCACAGTGCTTTTTTCCCCAGCTGGCTGCCTTTCCCCGGAGGTTTCCTCCGGAAGATGTTCTCCCGGAAAATCATCCTTCAGTGTCTCTGCCAGTTCCTGGTTTTCTTCCGGTACAGCTACCATATGATAATACAGGATCCCCGCGCTGGTACAAAAAACCAGAATCAGGAGCAGCTGCAACATCCAGCGGATGAAAGCCTGATATCTGCATGGATCACCGCTCCCATCCCTTTTTCCTGCTTTTTGCATTCCTGGCTTTCACTTCCTTTTCTGTCCGGCATACGGCATCCATGATCGGCTCCGTTGGGATCCCATTCTGTTTGCACCCCTCTATGATCCCATGCAGATAAAAATCCGATGGCCGGGCCGGGTAGTCTTTATGGGGCACATTCATGACATACACCATGCACTGATAGGCGGTTCCATCTTCTGCCCTGACATGGATGGTTTTCTTCCCATACAGGTACGGATATCCTTCATATCGGTTCAGGCTCTTTTCACACGCCCCGGTGATCCTCCATAAAACGCCATCCACATGGCTGCCCTTTTCCGGCAGGATTGTTGCCACGCCGCTTTCAGGATTCTGGCTGCAGAAAGCAAGGCGGTAATCATCAAGCCGGACATTTCCCACTACCTCTGCGGCCGGACACCTAAAGTCCATCTGATCCAGGTTCATATTGCTGCCATAGGCAAAATACAGTGTCTCTGCCAATCTGCCACCTTCTTTCTGATTTTGGTTTAAAATATAGGAGCCCGCATCATGGCAGGCTCCCATCGATTCATGGCTGTTAACCATTTTTACGCTTCTTCTTTCTTCTGCTTACCGCAAATCCGGCTAATCCGGCTGCGGACAACAGCATCAGGATGACCGGAATCCAGAGGTTCGTCTCATCCCCTGTTTTCGGCACATCGGTCGGTTTTGCCTCATCCTTCATGATGACTTTCTGGATTTCAGCGGTATCTTTCACTTCAAAGGTAATATCCTCGGCTACCAGATAACCGTCCGGGGCCTGTTCCTCGCACAGAGTGTATGTGCCGATTGGCAGTTTTTCAATATAATGCGGCTTATCAGAAGATACCCAGCTCTCCACTACCTTTCCCTCACTGTCGAGGATCGTCAGCTTCGCTCCCGGCAGCTCTTTCTTTCCGGTGATATCCGTCTTGCTGATCTCCACTTTGGTTACATCGTCCTCCATCTCGACTTTCTGGATCTCCACGGTATCCTCAATGGTAAATTCAACACGTTCTGCTGTCACATATCCATCCGCAGGTTTCGTTTCGACCAGCGTGTAAGTCTTGCCGACTGCCAGTTCTTTGATCACATGGGGTTCTTTTTCAGACACCCATTCATCCACGATTTTACCGGATTCGTCAACTACCTGAAGCTTTGCCCCCGGCAGTTCCTCCCCGGTGGTTAAATCCGATTTTGTGACCTCCACAGTGGTCGGCTCATCCTCAAAAGTAAATGCATAGGAAACTTCCGCAGTATCCTCTCCCTGATATTCAAACGTGAATTCTTTTACCTCATCTGTCGTTGCGAAACCAGCCGGGGCATAGAACTCTTTCACATAATATTTTCCGTCCACCGGGAGATCTGCCACAAAGGTAATCTTCCCTTCTGCATCCGTAGACTTCAGTTCAATGACTGTATCTGCTTCGATCAGGACTTTCCCCGATGCAGACAGGATATCTTCTTTCGTGTAAAGCCCGAAGATCGCTCCCTCCAGTACACGGTCGCTGTCCTTTTCTTTCTTTAATACGGACACGACCGCCCTCTGTCTGTTGTTCTGCCAGTCCTCATCATATACCACGACCGGGGTATCCTGGTCTCGGTAAGTAAGATCCACATATCTCGGTTCCCCATCCAGCACGTAGCCATAAGCTGTGCCGACTTCAACCACATAGTATTTTCCGACAGGCAGGTTCTCCACTTTTGCGATACCCGTTTCATCGGTTGTTACCGTCTCGACCAGCTCATCCTTTTTATAATGATCTTCGCTGACGCCATCGGCTGCTTTGATATCCTCGGCTGCATAGATTTCAAAGGTAACATCCGTCAGGTTCCCGGTAATATAGTTAAAGATATGCTCTACAACTCCCTTTACCTGGCTGACTAATGTCACACTGTCAAGGAATTCTCCCTTTTTATTGACGATCAGGGTTGCCGTTGGCACCTCATCCTTCATCTCCACTTTCTGGATCTCGGCTGTATCTTCCACTGTAAAGGTGATATCCGTTGTTTTCAGGTAACCAAACGGTGCAAAGGATTCGCGCAGTGTATAGGTCTCTCCAGCTGTCAGACGCTTCATGACATGCGGCTCATCTTTTACGGATACCCAGCTGTCAACCGTATTTCCGTCTTTATCGATGACAGATAGGGATGCGCCGGAAAGTTCCACGCCTGTGGTGATATCCGATTTCGTGATCTCGACCGTTGTCGGCTCATTCTTCTTTACGGATTCCAGTTTCACGACCGGGATATCCTGTCCCTGATAGGAAGTGTCAAAGGTGAGGATCTCATTCGAAGATACAAATCCGGCCGGCGCTGCCAGTTCTTTCACATAATACTTTCCGAGCGGCAGATCAAGCGTAAAGGCTGCCTGTCCTTTTTCATCACTGGTTACCGTTTCCAGAAGGGTGTCTGCTGTTACGAGAGTCTTGTCACCGGATACGATATCCTCTGCATTATAAAGGCCGAACTCGGCTCCCGCTACAACCGCTCCGTTTTCTGCGTCCTGCTTCTCTACCGTGATGCTGACTTTCTGCCTGTCATTGGTAAACTCTGCGGTTTCTGTAATGACCGGGGTGTCCTGCCCTTCATAGACAAACTCCACTTCCTTTGAAGAAGCATTCAGGACATAACCTTCTGGCGCAGTCACTTCTTCGATCCGGTATTTTCCAAGCGGCAGGTCCTCTATCACTGCCTTACCTTCCCCGTCTGTTGTCACGGTCGCTACCAGAGCACCGGAAGCATACTCCAGATTGCGGTTCCCGGATTCACCAGTCTGATGGTCTGCGGTGTAGATATCCTCTGCAGCATATACCTTGAACACAGCGCCTGCAAGGTCTGCCGTCTCATAGTGGAAATCCTTATCAAATCCGGACAGCACTTCCCCATCCTTATGGATGACAAGTTCACCCTTTGCCGGATGGTTCTCATAGGCCACTTCGATGATGGCATCTTTGCTCACGCCATCCACCTGATATGCGGTATTGGAATCCACTTTGATTTCTACACAGCCTGTATTTAACGTATATCCGTCCGGGGCCGTCACTTCCTCAATCCGGTAATTTCCTGGCTGCAGGTTCTCCGGCAGGATCAGGTACCCTTCCTCATTGGTAAAATAGGATTTATGCACGGTGGTATGCGGATACGTTGTCACCTGTTCCACATATTTCCCGTTATCCAGATCATAAACCTTAAATTCCGTATTAGGAACCAGCACAGGCTGTTTGGTTTCATCATCTTTCTTGATGATCTTTAGCTTCGCCTCGAACTCATCATCCAGCAGTACCCGCCATGTCTGCGGTTCGGTCTTATTCTCCGATATCGTCACCATAAAATCATCCACCGGGGTGAAGTTATGCGGGGTTGTTGTCTCACGCACGACATAAGTCCCATAAGGGATCGGGATTGAGCATGCGTATCCCTTTTCATCGGTAAACATTTCTGTTTTTCCATCTGCGGTCAGCACGACTGGCTCTGCGGATGCAAAATCATAGGAACCGTCCGCTTTGGTTTTCAGGCTGCTTACAAGGTATGCGGAAAATCCGGCGCCGGATAAAAGGTCCGCATCCGTCTTACCATTATTCGCCGCTTTGATCACCTGGAACGGCTGCTTGATCACCTGTTCCGGGGATTCTGCGGTACGCTCCACAGTTTTCACCTTGTCACCCTCATAGCTTACATCGATATCATGCTCTTTTTCATCCGCAAGGTATCCAACCGGAGGGGTAAGCTCTTTCACATAATATTTTCCCAGGTACAGGTCCTCCACGGATGCATTTCCCTTTGCGTCCACAGTCAGTGTGGTAACCTGGGTACCTGCTTTATAGAGGACGCCTGTCTTTCCATCCGGATGCACGATATCCTCACGGGCAAACAGTCCATACACTGCACCCTCAAAGACCGCATCGCCCTGTGTCACTTCCCCTGTTTCTTTATCTTTCTTTACCAGATGGATCGTGCCTCTGACACGCTCATCCGTCACATTCTGTGTGACAGTTTTCCCAAGCACAAGTTTTACGCCATACGCCTTGGTATCGATCAGATACCCGGCCGGGACAGAAATCTCTTTCAGATATACGGTATCCTGTGTCTTTGTGATCATCAGGCTGGAAGCGCCATTGCTGTCAGTGGCCGGCATTTGGGCGATCAGCTTCGTACAGTCTTTGTCACTGTAAATGCCATATACGGCACCTGCAAGCCCGTTTCCTGTCTGGCTGTCCTTTTTTATGATCTCAACGGTTGCCACCTTCACCCAGCTTACTTTGAAATCCACATATTTTTCATCATCCACGCCCTCGCCAAATACAAGGGCCAGGTCCTGTGTACCGGATCCGGTGGTGATCTTATAAGCACTGAAATCCTTGGTGATGCTTCCCTTCATCGTAACGCTCCAGGCATCCTTTACATCCTCTGCCTGTGTCAGCGGTGCGGAAAGATAAAACTTTGTACCGCCGCTTACTTCCACACTTGCGCCTGCCGCACTGGTCTTTCCGGTCGTTACGTTATGGAATTTGACGCCATTTGGCAGTTTCATGGTGATCGTCTGCAGTTCATCCGCATTAAATGTGATCTCTTTTGTCCGCTGTGAGTTCCCGTCAATATATGCGGTCACATCCGCATCAGAAAAGGACATCGCTACATCCGGGATATCCGGCTGGCTCACACAGTAATTGTAAAGTTCCATTGCCAGCGCCTGTCCGGTAGAATTCGTACCAGAAAAAGCGTCACCGCTTCCATTGGCATAAGCAGCCGCCAGATGGGTAATGATAAAGCGTTTTCCTGTGGAAAAATCCGGATGCTTTTCATCAAAGAACCCATTCTCACCACTGGCTTTCGTTCCGTAATAGCATACTTTTGCCAGCGTCTTTCCATCTGAGAGCTTGTTGATCGTGTACACGCCATCTCCCGGTCCCGGCTTGGATGGCTGCACGCAATAAGCAGTTGCAGTGATATTTCCAAACTGAACCGTGTATGGGCAGGTCAGATAAGTTCCAAGGCCATAATCTGCATAATAATACCATGGGCCTTTTGTTACCGTTACACTTAAATTCCCGGTATTGGCTCTCGCAGAAGCCATAAAGGTAACGCTCTCCCCTGCTTCAAGCGCAAACAGCCCGACTTCTTCCTCCACGGCCTGCTCCATAACATCGGAAACAGACAGGCCGCTTTCCTCATCCACAGTATCCTGCGTTTCCGCTTCTTCAAGTGCTTCATCCAGCTCTGTTTCCGTTAATCCCTCTGTCTGCAAGGAACTCTCCGGCTCACCGTCTGTCTGCTGTTCCGTCTGTGGCTCTGTCTGTTGTTCTGTCTCCTGGCTTTCCGTCTGCGAGGCATCCTCCCCGTCATCCTGGGATTCTTCTGGCTGCCCTGCGTCCTGGCTCCCAGACTCTGTTTCCACACTGCTGCGTAAGACGGCTCCTGTATCCTTTACTGCCACGTTCCGGCTGATCTGGTAAACAGGATGGTCCGTAGTCTGCGGCTCCACATAATAGACCGCCTTATAGGTATCGGCATGGTCTGTGGAAAAATCTTCCCCTTTTGTATTTTTCGCTTCTTCAAATGTGACTTTTACTTTGTTGTCATCGATGATGTCGATGCCAGTAAAATCAAAAGTAATGTCAAAATCACTGCCGACCTCCACCTCATAGTCATGTGCCGTAACCACTTCATCCTCATCCAGCTGGTCTTTGACTTCCTCATACACCGGGGGCTTCTTTTCCTCCTGGCCTGTTTCTGCAGCAGAGGCAGCCAAAGGTGATAAGGCTCCGGAGAGGATCGTTACCGCAGCCAGCAGGCCGGATACGATACGTTTCATATTTCTTTTCATTTTCATGGTCTGTTCATCCTTTCAAAAAATAAGCCGGAAAGATGTTGCTCTATCCGGCTGGTTTTATTTCTTTCCTATTCAATTGTCATGTTACCGGGGTTCCTGGTCCCGGTTTCTTTGCTGTAAGCAGGCATACTGGCTCTTGTCATAACGCCACGCCCGGTCACCTTCCAGATTCTTCAAAAGGTGTTCCCTCACATTTTTATATTCTGGCCCGATCAGTCCAAGCCTTAAAAGAAATGTACGGAATGTAAATGCGGGATTTTCCGATATCTCCGTTTTCCGCATCTGTGTGCATTTCTGGTTGATGGCCTGCGCCGAGATCGCCAGTGCCAGCGTGATGTTCGCCCGCACCTGCCCTGCATGGAGCGTGCTTTCAAAACAGCGCCATTCCAGCGTCCCTTTCGAGAACACAGCATGCAGGTTCAAAGCATAATAGCGGCTCCAGTGGTAATGGCTGCCGCTTCCGTCACCGCCCTCATACCAAGCCTGTTTGAATTTCTCCATGGAGATCGTGCTGTTTGACATCTTCCGGATCTTTTCCAGCACAGCAGGCCGTACCTTCTGGCAGTATCGGTCTGCCCTTTCGCTCTGTACTTTTAATGCCTTAAACAGGATATCCTCTTTGGAATACATGATCGTCATGGCATTCTTCAAGCTCCTTGGCGTATGCTTGGAGGCATCCACATGGACATGCTGGCCGCAGGAGTCATTGACAAACGCCCCGTGATGGCGCAGGCACCGGACAACTTCCTGCAGCTTTCCCATTTCAGAATACTCCAGTTTTGGGCTTACCATCTCCGTTGCATAATCATCACCTGCCATTGTCTTGCGGCCTCTCACTTTTCTCTCAGTGACGATACTGCTGTCGAAGGAAAATTTCCATTCCTTCCCCTGCTGGTCGCGCACACACCACGAATCATACGAAGATCTGTGGTAACAGTCCGTATCAAACATTTCCGCTACCACTTGGGCCGCACGTTCCCTGGTAATCCCTGTCATCTCGATCTCTGTGCCAAAATACTGGTCCCGAAGATCAATCGGCATAAACAGCATCCTCCAGTCTTAGTTCTTCATCCACCGCTTTCAGGTTCCTGCCAATGGCTTCGACAACCGTCACAGTCACACCATTCCCGGCCTGCTTGTAAAGCTGCCTGTCAGACATCCCCACGATCATCCGGTCGATCTGGCTGTCGTAATAGCCCTGCAGCCGCAGACATTCCCTGGGGATCAGCCTGCGGATCCGTCCATGATAAACAACGCCATGGCGGTCTGTAGCCGTGATCGTAAACATCGGTTCCTCCGGCTCTTTCATCCTCCGGCCATTCTGCCTTTTCTTAAGCCTGTCCGGTGTCAGGATCGCCCTCGGCCCTGTCTCAACAAGGACACCGGAACTCTCTCCCTTGTGCTTATGGATACTGGAATCCTGCCTTGTATTCAGACAGCGGGCGTGTTCCGTCACAAGCGGCGGAACAGACAGATCCACAAAGTGAACCGTTCCCTGCTGGCTCTCCGTTGTCAGTGTGTGGGCGATCTCATGCCCGACTCTCCCCCTGCGGGTGTTTAAGTTCGCATACCCAAGGTCAATGCTGTCACCGGGGTATGCCATCTTGTATCCTTTTTTCGTATTCTCCTTGATTGGGATCCCCACTTCATAAAGCCCGGTCTTGCCTCCCATGCCCCCGGCCTGTGAAGTAAGCGTGCAGCTTACTCCGGCGGGATCGTAGACTCTTTTTCCCTGGCTTCCTGCAAGGATTTGTATAAGAGCTGCTCCGTTTGGTACTGGGACAGGTAATATTTTTCCGGCACATCTTCCATCAAGATATCCGATAAGATACACCCGCTTTCTTGACTGCGGGACTCCGAAATCCTTGCTGTTAAGCACCTTCCATTCGACATGGTACCCCAGCTCAGAAAACGTACCGAGGATGGTGTGAAACGTCCTCCCTTTGTCATGCGATAAGAGTCCGGGAACATTCTCAAGGAGAAAATACGCAGGTCGTTTGTCTGCAACCAGTCTGGCAGCTTCAAAGAACAGGGTTCCTCTGGCATCGCCAAAGCCTCCACGTTTTCCAGCGATGGAGAAAGCCTGGCAAGGAAATCCTGCGCATAAAAGATCAAAGTCCGGCATGGCTCCTGTTTCAATTTTTCTTGCATCGTCACAATACCACTCCCCTTCCGTATCGAACAGCCTTCGGTAGTTCGTATCCGCATAAGAGTCCATTTCGCAGTGTCCGACACATTCAAAGCCCCCGGCACGCTTAAGTCCTTCACGGAATCCACCGATTCCGCTGAATAAATCAAAAAATCGAATCGTTCCGGCTATCCGCCTCCTTTCTGAAAAAAAAACGGCATGGCTTTTGGCCACACCGTTTTCTCTGTTTTTGATCTGCTGTTTTCCATCTATCTGCTACTTATGCTTCTATCGGTTCTTCACCCTCATCTTTTCCTTCTGGCTCATCCAGCTCTGCTTTGGTATCCTCTGGTTTCCCGGCTGGCAGCACTGTTTCGGATTCTTCGGTCACCTCCGGTTCTTCGGATTCCGATTCTCCCTCAGTTTCTTCCGGTTCTTCCCCGGCACCCTCCAGTTCTTCCTCAGTTCCTTCTGGTTCTTCTTCGGCGCCCTCCGGTTCTTCCTCAGCCCCTTCTGCAGCTTCCTGCTGGGACGCTGCAATTTCTTTTGCCCTTCTCGCATTCTCCTGCTCGTCCTCTATTTCCCTGACTGCTTTCTCGATGATGCTTATAAGGAAATCCTTCTGTTTGCATCCCTTCCATGCGACTACTGCTTTGAGCCTTCCGAATAATTCCTCGGTTACCTGTACTGCGATTGTTCTTGCTGCCATCTGGTCCACTCCTTTTTCCATAAAATGTTCTTCGATTACCTGTTGCAGAAATTCTGGTGTGCTGATCCCACGCTGTTCGATCTCCCCTCTGACCTTCGCATGAAGCTCTACCGGGATCCTGCCGCATATGTTCTTCATTTCCATCTGCGCTTTCTCCTTTCGTTTTGTTATACACACCATACTCCAAAGATGCATACAAAGCTATTCACAATACCCAACAAACATCGGCTCCAAGATCATTGCATAACCAACAATACATAGATGTATCTATACTTTCAAAACAGCACCACCTCCTATTTAGTCAAGTCTTTTTTCCTTGAAAATCAAGGATTTTTTCAATATATCATCAATAAATATCTCAGAAGAAAGAGCCATAGGAATGGACATTTCTCTGTATCTGGTACGAAAATAGCGGATTTTGGGTACACGAAGTAAAACGTCTTTCTTTTCGTTCTACATGGCCTTGTGTATACCCATCCATCTACGGCAGCGAACCTCCCGTGTCTACCAGGATCATCAGCCCTCTGGAGCCGAGTCCTAACTTCTCTCGTCCCGCCTGTCCATAACCAGGGTGTCAGCTCAGCTCCTTTACAGGGTCATGCCCTCTGGAATATATTCCTGCCGACTACTGGCTCATTCTTTGTATGTTTTATTACTGACTTTCTTCCTTCCTGCAACAGCACTTTCAGTGGACGTTTTCCTATTGCATTCCGATTTTTATACTTCCAGCTACCGTGGCTGGTCTCAGCATTCAAGCATTCTTTACTCAAATGTTCAAACCAACCACGATATACTGCTTCCTGATATTATTATGCTGCCATTATTGTTTCCGGCCTTACGATATCACTCAGCATCTTCTGACCATCATAATCTACACCTTTTGTCAGTATCGTGTAGAAGATCCTGATCAGCTTGCACGCAATCGCTATGACTGACTGCATCTTCTTCAAAGGATTTTGCTTCCTCGTCCTGTAATAGTCATGAATTTCTCTAAACTCTTTATTCTTTCCTATCACAGATATCGCAGCCTCATACAATGCATATCTCAGGCGTTTCCTTCCCCTGTGGCTGATGCGGCTTTCTCCGTTGTGTTTGCCGGAACTGTCTGAAACAATGGCATAACCTGCCAGTTTCTGCAGCTGCTTTGGGTTATCAAAACGACGAATGTCACCCACCTCTGCAATAAAACAGCTTACGGTTTTTAAACCGATCCCGTTGATCTCCATCATTTTATCAAGGTATGGGATCTCAGAAAGTTTCGCTTCTATCTCCCGCATCAGATCATCCATTCTGTTTTTATATACTTCATAATCGTTCAGTAGGTTGCGGATCTCTATTCTGGCACTTCCCGGTGCTTCTGTACTTCCGATGCTGTGCTCCGCAGCTGATACCAGGGTCCTTGCCCTCTTTAGTCCAGCGCCTTTCAGCTTTGCATCCCTCCATACCTGATTTACACCATCTACGCCAAGTTCTTTTATGTCACATGGCAACGGTGCCTTTTTGATCACCATCATCCCGCTTACAGCATCCGGGTTTTTATAAACGTCTTTTATTTCCGGAAAATAAATACTGAACCATCGGGCAATCCGGTTTTTGATCCTTGTAAGTTCTTCCTGCGTCTGAATACGAAGATTTGACAGATTTCTGATCTCTGCGTATATCCCTGTTGGGATATATGGATACGAAAATCTTCCTTCATTTACCAGTCCCGCAATTGTTTTTGGATCCTTACGGTCATTCTTATTCGGGTTGTTATCATCCAGTTCTTTGGACTTCTTTACATGATGCGGATTCACATGCACCGGCTTCATTCCCTGTTCCTGCAGGTACGCTCCAAGGTTCAGCCAGTAATGACCGGTAGGTTCCATACCTGGAATCACCGCCTCTTTACCATGTTTATCTGCCATGTCTTCCATCCATGCCTTAAATGCAGCAAACCCGGCTTCATCGTTGTTGAAAGCAAACGGCTTTTTTGAGTACTCATAATTCCGCCAGTCAAAGGCCCTTGCATAATGAGTTTCACTCCCAACATCAATACCAACGATTAAAGTTTTTTCCGTAATAGATGCAATTTTTGCGTTCTGTGTGTTATAATTCATTTCAGATACCTCTCTGTTCAATAAGATTTTTTACTAACCGTGCAAAGTCAGTAATCTTATTTTACTCTGAGGTATTTTTTTCTCAACCTTCTTTCTCGGAATTCCTTATATTTGAATTATACAAGAAGCTCCTTTACATCCCATCCTCCATTGCAGAAAGGAAATCCAGCATCTGCGCCGGAATTTCATCCGCTTCTGCCTGCACCAGATCCTCAGACACAAAATGCGTATTCTGGAGTTCTTCCCGGATCACCTGGCGGATCATCCCCACCATTTTTTTACTATCCTCAGACTGTAGGATTGCCTGAACCAGAAAAGCATTTTTTTGTCCATTAGGAACACTCTGCAGGATTTCCCATGCCCGTTTATGCTCCGGATCATCCAGTGTCGGGCGGAACGAAAAAACAGGGCGGCTCACCTCGCGCACATCTGCCCCACAATCCGTTCATATCCGGCAGCGTTGGCTTTTACGTCTGTTAAGTAAAAAGCCCTGCAAAGCCCGTCCTGCGGTGTCACGTGGCGTCTTACGATGGTGGATCCGCCGCCCATAAAAACGGAGGGGATTGCCCGCAGGTCAAAGCCTGCCTCCATAATGGCAGACAGGATCCTCTCTGTATAACTGCGCCCATTCTTCTGGATGATCTCTTTGGCTTTCGGATCCAGGCTGCAGCTGTTTCCATTCAGGACACGCTCGATCTGGATATCTGTCACAGACAGCCCGGTACTCCTGCGCACCTGTTCCATCGTTTCATCAATACAGCGGATAACGCCAAGCTCAAGGCTGCGGCAGGTAGCCGCATTAGGAACAGCATTATCCAGCCGCATCAGGTCCACAGTCCAGCCGCCAATGTCCACCAAAAGAACAGACGGCTCATCCCGGACATATTCCGGATGGAGAGCAAGCGCAGAATAGCCCTGGGGAAACAGTTTCACATCCTCAACCGTCAGTTCATATGCTTCATTTTCGTATCGGAAACAAAGCGGCTGCTCCTTCCGGAACAGATACTGCCGGAAAGCCGTCTTTTCCCTTCCGAAACCTGCAAGCGGCAATCCGGCTGCAAGGATGATCTTTCCTTTTCTCTCTGCCCGGCGGTATTCGATCTCCTGTGCCAATGCTGCCATAGTCAGCAGATAATAATTATCATTGGCGGTCTTATCTTTCATAAGCGTCTGGCGTCCGGTACCGCAGACATAATAATTCCCCGCATACTGCAGCACGTTCTGCATCGTGTATGGCTCATAGTCATACCGGGACAGTCCTGTTGGGAAACAGATATGCGGGGTTTTCATGGCATAATAGCCATGGTCGATTCCTATAATCATAGGATCACATCCCTTCTATATTAATTTTTGAAACTGTGGGGGATCTTTGAACATCCGCTGTGGAAAACCTGCCGGGAAAGGGAGTACCTGCCGGCGGCGGGGATTTTTTTCCCAGCTGGTTAGGGTTTTCAAAAAAAGCGGCAGACAGGACTTTTTGAAAAAGCCTGCCTGCCATCATTTAAAACTTTCCGTATCATGGTGCGGGACTGGATTATGCTGGACTGGATTTTTATGGTTTCTCATCACTGCATTCTTTTCCCATCACAGCCCCTGCCTTTCTATCAGAAATGCCAGGATATCTTCCAGCGCATACTGGTAAATCAGATCAGCGTATCGGCTCCAGCAATCATTGATGGAGCAGGTAAGCAGGTCAACCTGATCCATGATATCCTTGGGTGGATTCATAGATTTTAGGATTTTATCCTGCTGTAGCGATTTTTCCCGCCTTTTCTGATATTCTTCATCTTTCTTCAGGAATTCCATCTCTGCATCGCTGGTCCTTGCCTCTATCAGCATATCCGCCAGTTTTTTCTTTCTTGCCACATCTCCATCCGGATTGATCTCCTTCTGGATGCTTCTTAACATCCGCCCGTAGGAGAATACATGGGACTGTCCATAATAATAGTGGTATTCCTTTTCCAGACGCTCCATGTCATCCTGATTAGACAGGTATTCTTTTAAAGCATAGTGTTCTTTTTCGTTTAAAGTAACTGTACCATCTCCATCCACCGCTTTCAGCAGCATTGGATAATCTTTGATCAGTTTCTTCTGCCGTTTTTCTATATCCTGGTATTCCGCGTGTTCTTTTCTCAGATAATTTACGATCTGCTCGCCCACTTTCATTTCTATGGCATCCATCCACAGTTCTTCTAATTGTACATGCATTCTGTCCGCTCCCTTCTTATTCATTGTGTTCTATCAAGCATTACACTATACCATTTTCGGCTGAGAAAGCTATTCACAGAATGCAACAAGATTTTCTTCCTCAGATCGTGCAAACTACCTATCATCAGATTCTGGACGGCTCATTTCGCTTTCGGGGCTTATCCCTATTTTTTTGTTTCGCCTTTTTAAGTTTCCGTACCTCAGCTGCCCCTTTTTCTACCATTGCTTTCAACTCCGGCAGTGAAGTATTCCAAATGGAAGAATCTTTGCTGAAAAAGCGGATGCCATGCGTTTTCATAATCATGTCACCTATTTCAGGATATACCGTAACCACATCCGGCGGCTGCAATGGATACTCAATCAGGGGATGGTATTTGATCTCCCCGGATATTTTCTCCAGCACCCTTTCTTCCATTTCCGGTGTGCAATCTTCATAAGCACTCCGCCCGGTCAGTTCATGATAGGCTTCATCCCCAACATAATTAAGTGATTCAAATGCACAATCTCCATACTTTTCTACCTTTGCTAAAGAATCCGGATTCTCCAGTGCTGCCATATAGATGTCTTTTCCCTGTGCGATCAGCCATGCCCTGAAATCCATAAATCCGTCATCCGAACAGCCATACTCTTTTATAAGGGTGGCTACCGTCCAAAGCCCATATTTATCGGCTGCATCCCGGTATTCGTACATAATCGTATGAAATTGCAGGGATTGTTCCGGCGGCATACTTAACAGTTCTTTTTTAATCCAGGAAATAGATGCGTCCATATCCTGTCCGCATTGATTTTTCGTTTCTTCAATGAGCTGCCAAAAAGTTTCTTTCTTTATTTCCATTATTTTACTGCCCATATCAAGCCTCCCTCGTCATACTTGTGGATAAACATCACGATCTTTCCTGCTCTTTTTTCCTGCCTGCTTTTTTCGTCACCATCTCCTGGCTCATATCCTCAAAAAAATACTCTGCCAGATGCTTCATCCCCTCAAAGGACTGTTCATCAGGCATGGCTATCGAAATAACCACGGCATCTATATATTTTTTCCCATTTATTTCACGGTACAGTTCCTGGTAATCTCCCCAATAACCGTCCCCGCCTGTCTTAATATCCTCATATCGTCCGTCAACCTCAATCAAATAGCATGCCGTATCAACGCCAATTTCTTTTCGATCTATCTTTTGTGACGCATACATTTTTCCATCCATGTATATGGAAAGATACTGCTCCGGAGCAAAATAGATCGTCATTGTCCTGGCTATAAATCCCGGATATTCCGGATGCTCTGTTTCCACCAGCGACACGCCTGCCTTAAATCCCGGCTGTGGTCTGTAATCAACCACCAGCTTCTGAAGTTTCTCTGGATCATTTCTATAATCCTCAAAATACATGGGATCTCCGAATTGAATCCGATCGGGACATTTGATTTTAATTGCCTCTTTTCTCATTCTCCTATCATCCTTCCCTAAAATAAATAAAACGCAGTAGGCACTGTTTTCATTACACCTCTGCGTTATCAATCGATTTTATTATTTTTCTGATTTCATTTTTACTGTGCTGTCTTTCCATCTTCTTAAAGATTCTTTCATATCTCTTTCTACGCTGCCCACGCTTTTTTCCAGACGAAGGCAGAGGAATCCCTGTATGTAGTTCATCTCCATAGTGCTGGTTTTCAATCCACCATAGTTTCTTCCCATATGCTTTCATATTTTGGTCTCTACCATATCCTTTCACAGTTTGTCCTTTTGTGTTCTACCAAACATTACACTATAACATTTTCTCAAAAAAAGCTATTCACAGAATGTGACAAGAACCCTTACAGCAAATTGTGCAAGCCACCTACAATTTTTTACCGCTCCTCGCCACAGCATTCGCCTCATTCCGTCCAAGTTTTTATTGTCCGGCATGACAACAGAGAAACAATCATAGCATCCAAACACCGTCCACTAATTGCCATGTAGTATTCCTCATAGGATTTTCAATATCGTTACCAACCATTCTGATATTTAATAACTTTGAAATCTTCTTTAATTTAACCTATACTTCATCTTATATGCAAAAAACGCAGTAGATGCCAGTCCACATCTCTGCGTTTTTAAGAAATCGGCTTTTTATCTTTTATAAATTGACACATTTTCATCTACTTCATAGTGTCGTTTTGCCACCTTTTGTTGCGAAATCGTCCATCTTTGAACAGTTTCTCATAACTCTTTTTACTTTTTCATTTCATTAATCCAATCCTTTAATTTTAGTTTTACTTGGATATCACCTAAGTCTCCATCAATATATGTAATCCCTTTCAAATCAGAGGCCAATTTCGGTTTTCCTTTACAAACAAAACACACATTCTCTTTACTCAATGCTCCCATAAACAACCCATATTCAAACAATACATTATCTCTTACCGTATCTGAAGATTCCAGTGCAGATTTATCATTCCATATTTTATCATCCGCATTAAAAATAAACACAGCAGCCTGTACTCTCTTTGATATTGCTATCAAGGAATCTATTGTATTAGTTCCGGGAATAAATATTCCTTTCCCTGTTGCATTCCATAATAGCGGCTTTGCCTCAAGTTCTTCTATCTTTGCTCCAATTTCCTCCATATAATCCTTTGCCTCTGACGAGCTCCCCATAAAGATTTCCATAACTTTTTGCTCCTGCCTTTCTTCCTGTTTTTTTGTGATTGAAACAACTTTTCCTTTAATATCCGGTAATATCTTAAAATCAACATTTCCATTTTCTAACTCTAGCAATTCTTCTTTGTCTATCTCATAAATAATATCCGATTTTTCCTCTATATCACTTATAGTAAACTCCTTACCGCATATCTCACAATTAATTTGCTTGTCGTGAATTAATTTGTTTTCATACACTGTACATATTTCTCCACAACTACATTTTAATCTATACTTAAACACAATGACTCTTTGATCATGCAAATACTTTATCAAGTCATAGACTTCTCTCTCAGGTATTTCCAACCACTCAACAATCTTATCTGGATATATATTTTTAAGACTATTGACCGATTGCGATTTTACTTTGTTCTGCAATCTTTTGATTAAGTTTTGTCTCATACTTTTCATATATTTCTAAAGCTGAATTCATATCTGTCTCGTTAAACCGAATACCATATTTTATTAATATTTCCAAGTATTCCATATTTGAGGCATCGAATTTCAGATTTAAATTTCCTTTCTTTCGATCCATTGTAATCCACAAAGTCTCTATTCTCTCAGCTTCTTCCATTCTATTCTTCAGTGACATAAATGTCTTAGTGCAAAAAATAGGTGCTGAAGTATTCTCTCCACTTAATGAAGTAAGCACTCTTTCTTCATCATTAAACTTTACCCTTGCTACAACTGCTTCTAATCCCATTTTCCAAATTTCGTCAAAATCTCTATCAAAGAAATAATCGCTAATTGCCAAACCCTCAAGTACATTTCTTACCTCAGCCTCAAAGTCCATTACACCCTCTGCTAAGACAAGTTTTCCTTGTTCATTAACCTCTACATTTCTTAGAGATAATCCACTCAAAGTTTCCTCAATAAAATTTTTTATTACTCCATCTATGCTCTCAATTTCATTATAAGTCGGGACATGAGAATATGCTTCATATATAAGGCTTTTACTCATAAGAAAGAGAATTTTTTTATGTTCTGACATATAATTTCTTGTCGCAACCTTAAACTCAATTCCCATCAATCTCTTTATATGATCCATAAGACTGTACGCTTTATGTTCCTCATGTGCAATTTGCTGCCTTGTCCATGCTTTAATCAGCATAATTTTTCTGCTAAAGTCAACCTCAACCGGTATATAAGCTACTGAATCTTTATATCCCCTATCCCCGTTTACCTGTATATAACATGCAAACAATAATCGTATTTTTACCAATTCGCCTTTCAGATTTTCTTCTGAACATACAGATGCAATTTTTCTTGGTTCTTCACCATTGGGAATTGACCCTAAAATATTAAAAAAATTTAAAGAGTCAATATTGTACTTCTCCTCTAGTGGGAGTTCCCAATCACGAGGATATTTATAATCTTTTGTCTTATCAAGCTTAAATATTTGAATTGTTTTTCTCTTGCCCCAAAATAATTCACTAAATAGAAATTCTTCAAATTCTTCAATATCTATTTTTTTCTCTTTTAATAAATTATCTACCCAATATTTTAATTCCTGTCCCTTTTCTTCATCTGTCCGGGAAAATCCTTTCTTTTTCAGATATGTTTCTATATAGTCTGCTCCAATATTCATAATAATTGACTGACTTAATGACGGCATTCTTTCGCCTCCCAACATCGACAAAATATGATATTATATTTTACCATATATTTACAAATACCGCCACAAGCAATACTACTAGAAACTATTTCTTATCTCGCCATCTCCCATTTAAATCTACAATACGAATATAAATTCCATATATTAGCTTTGACCGAAAAGTCTCTGCGATAAATAAACTTTGTCCAAAATGGCACTTGATGACTTTTACACCATCCATAAATATCTTTCATCATCATTTTTTCTCCACTATTTATCCGCTCAATAAGAATATTTTTCTTGTATTCGTCTAATCCAACTCTAAACATTAAGTAGAATAAGACGTTATAGTACCCGACTAGGAGAACCTCTCTACTACACCCTTTTTCCATATACGCCATGCACACTTTCCACCTTTCCCTGTATTTATCGTACTATTTATCCACATATTCTTACGCCATACACCTTATACCCACTCCATAATAGGGGGTGAATATTCCCACAATAATTAAGATTACTTCTACAACACCCATCCCTGATTCATCTTTTACAAATTCTTTTATCATAGATTTTCCTCCTTACGAAAATGATGCCAGTGCGGGAAACATTAGTAAAACCAGAATAATTATCAGCATAATCATCATAGGTGCCAGCAATCTGGTACTTGCTTCCTCTCCTGATCTTTTTGCCTGTTCTTTTCTTTCTTTAAATGCCGCTTCTTCCTCCTCTCTTAAACGATAAAACAAATCACTGGAGCCTTTGGTGATACTCTGCGTCAAAAGCAAAGAAAATTTCCGGTAAACAGATATATTTATACTTTTTCCCAGATTTTTAAAAACCTCTGTCTGTGACAGACCAAATTCCATCTGCCTTAAGGCTTTTCCAATTTGTTCATACACAAATATTTCTTTCCCTGTCTTCATTTTTTTCATCTCATACTCTCGAAAAATGTGTTCCATAACAGCCGGTACACTAAGCCCCGTTTCTAAATACAAAACAAATCTGCTGATAATTTCCGGATATTCTCTTCGTGACTCATCTTCTGCCTGCCGGTATTTCTGCTTATATTTCTGATCTTCCCGATACCACAAAAAAGCGATTCCCATAACCCCAAAAACTACTGCCAGCGGAAACTGATTTTCTTTTTCCCCTTTTGAAATGGTTGCTCCCAGCACTGTTTCAGGAATAGTAAAAGTACGACGGGACGGATCACTGGCTTCTTCTTTTTTTAACTGTTCTTTTACCATCTGGATTTTTGACTTCTTTTTCCCTTCATTTCCCGGCAGCACACAAACCGGAAATCCAACAACTTTCTTTTCTCCCTGACATATAAGGTGTGCATGCAGCCATACAATAACCGGCTTTTTTACATTTTTAGAAAATACATTTCCATCCTGATCAATCACTGTCAGATCACTGCTCTCCCATAAAATTTCAATATTTTCTCCCGGTATTTTTTCCGGCATATATAATTCCCCTGTTACCTGATTCAAAGATATATTTTTCTTTTTTAAATTCTTCTGTAAATATTTTTCTCCGTTCTCCAATACCTGAGAAATATCCTGTTTTTTATACCCTTCGGGCTGCACAGACAAATGATAAGTCTCTGTTTTTGAACCTGTTTTAATTTTTAAAATTTCTTCTTTAGTCTGTCCCCCTTTTTCATTTCGCGTTATGACAATCTGCCGATTCTGTCCAAACCAGTAAATGGCCATTGCTATCAATATGACTAAAAATAAAATAGTTGCTGTCATCAGAATTTTTAACTGCCTGCACAAAGACTCTTCTACCTTCTGCTCCAGTTCCTCTTTACTGCATGAACAATAGCCTTTTATTGTATCTCGCCGGTCTTTCCATACCTGCTGCGGCAATTTTTTTACAATTTTTCTCATCTGTTTATATTTCAATCGTAACCACCCTCTCCGCCCAGATACTGGCTCCCATCAGAAACAATACAGCCGCCATGGAAATCCCTTTTCCCAAAACCGTTTCATATAACACCGAAAAATATCCCGGATTCGTCATTCTCACATAAAACAGCACAAAAAATGGCATTACCGTCATAATGTTTTTTTCCATTTGTTTTGCCGCTGTCATAGTTCTGATTTCTTCTTTCAGCTGCATAGACTCATTTAGATGATTTACTGTTTTACCAATAATCTCCATTAAATTTCCACCATTTTTCCTGACAATCACTACAATCTGTGCAAATTGTGTTAATTCTTCCAAATTTATATTTTCTGCCATTTTTATCAGAAGTTTTTCCACAGGTTCATTGACTTTCATAGAAATTATCAACAATTCCAGTTCTTTTTCCAACACACCTCCTTTCCCCTCATCCAGGATTTTTAAATCTTCCAAAGCTATTTCCAATGCATGTTCTAAAGAATATCCTACTGAAAGACTGTTGCTCACAGACAGCATCATCTCTTTTAATTGTCTCTGGAGAACTTCTTTCTGCTTTTTTCTCTCCTTTCCTCTCTGATATTTCATCCATGGAAATGCCAGTGGAATCATAAAAATCAGCATCTTTGCTGAATTGAAAAAGAGCCAGCATATAAAAACACTTATGCATATTCCTTTTAGAAAATTTCTTTTTTCACTCTTCCAGCAGGTCAGTTCTTTTTTGCAGCTGTTCCATAAGCTTCTGATATTCTTCATAATGACCGTACTCCTTTAATTTCTTTTGATGATGCAGTACTCCTGTCATTTCCAATTGTCCGTTTTCTCTAATCTGAAACAATGAATGAACTTTAACTTCACCTTGTTCCATTCCTTGTATTTCTACAATTTCCATCAGACGTCTGCTTCCATCCGGTAACCTTCCCAAATGAATAATTATATCTATAGCAGATGCCATCTGACCCCGGATTGCATTTACCGGCATATCCACACCCATAAGAACCATAGTTTCAATTCTTTTCAGCATATCTTCTGAGCTATTTGCATGACCTGTGGAAATACTTCCATCATGACCTGTGTTCATGGCATTCAGCATAGATAATGCTTCTTCTCCTCTTACTTCCCCCACAATAATCCGGTCTGGTCTTGATCTAAGCGCTGCCCGAATCAGTTCCTTCATATCGATTTTATGTTCTCCTGCCGCATTGGCATTACGCATCTCCAGACGTACCAGATTGTCTACTCCGTTTAACTTCAATTCTGCAGAATCCTCAATGGTAATAATTCGTTCATCTTTTGGAATACAATTGGACAAACCATTTAAAAGGGTTGTTTTCCCGCTTCCGGTTCCTCCTGAAATGAAAATGTTATATCTGGCCTGAACAAGAATCTTAAGAAATATCTCTACCTCTTTTGAAAAAGCATTTCTTTCATACAGCCACTCCATGGTCATCGGTTCTCTGGCAAACTTTCGAATAGTCATAATAGCACCATCAAGAGATATAGGCGGTAAGATAACATTTACCCTGGAACCATCCTCAAGACGGGCATCCAGAATCGGATGCATCTCATTTACCATACGATTGGCTCCTGCTGCCACCTGCTGAATAACCTGATACAGCTTTTCTTCTCCGGAGAACTTTCCTGGATATTTATAAAGCTTTCCATTCTGCTCAATGAAAATATGGCTGCATCCGTTAATCATAATCTCTGTAATAGAATCGTCATCCAGAAGATCCTGTAAAACATCCAGTTTCCTAAGAGAATAAAATACTTCTTTTTTCAGTTTTACCTTATCTGAAAGCAACATAGGGTTTTCCTTGGAAACCTTCATTATTTCTTCATGGATGATTTCCTTAAGATGCGAATCTGTAATTTCTTTAGAAAAATCCAGACGTTCCATAACTCTCTGTTTCATATATTCTTTCATAACCGTCTCACCACTTCCATTGAGGATTCCCCTTTCATCAAGATGATTTCTTCAAAAATACTGCTGTTCCAGGTTCCATATCTTCCCAGCTGTTCTTTAAAATTTCTATATCTGTCTGATAAAGATTCCTCCTTTTTCAGAGGAATATAAATTTTGTCAAACAGCTGAAAAAATGAAAGATCGGGAATACAGGCCGTTTCCATGTCCGCAATGATAGAAATGCCACTCCTTTTGATCTGATTAAAAAAAACATGATAATCTTCTATCGATGGTTCATGATAATCTAGATAACAGCTGGCTCCGGCATAACCATGAATACCGTTGATATTCTGATATTTTGTCAGGAAAAAATCCAGCGCCTCCTCTTTTCGTTCTCTGATACAGAATAATAATTCATCCATAGGTTCTTCTCCTGCAGAAAAACTATGATATGCCTGCATTCCAAAATAAAATAATTTCCACTGTCTTGCTATTTCCATAGAAATCTCTGTGGTAAATGCCTGTCCAAAAGGAGAAAAAATTCCAATTATCCTGCATTCTTCAGCAGTACCAATGTGAAGACACCCATAAATATTTCTGGCAATTTCCATACCGCTTTGACACCCTCCTGATTCCAGACGGAAAACAGGTAGATCCCCTCCATAACTGGTTTCCTCTTCCAATACCAGGCACTGAAAGCAGCCTTCTTTTTCCTTTTCAAAAAATTTCTTTTCATCGGATGTATACCATACTGTCATGGGATATTTCTTCTGATGATTCAGATACTCCATCAGCCGCTTCCCATACTTTCGATCCCTATGATAAATCCCTGTATGAATTTCTCTCATATAACACCTTCTTTTGTATTTTCAGAAGTCGTTTATACCATATTCATTTTTCTCTGGTATCTTTTTCTAAAAAACAAATAAAGTAAGATACGCTAACAAAACACCTGTAGAAAAATGAATCTGATCTTCTTCAGACTTCTGTAATCTGTTCTGATAAGGAATCAATCGTCTGGACTCCAGACACTCTGAAATGTAATGAATAAAATAAGATAGTCTTAGACGGAAGCTTCCATGCCTCCAAAGAAATATAATGGCATAAACACCATTCCATAAAAATGATACAACTAAAAACCGGAAAACATAGGTCCCAAGAGGAATACCACACACCATCAGCAGTTTAATATCTCCACCTCCAAGGCATCCCAGATAAAATAAACCGATGCATATGAAAAAGGGCAACAGCACACCTGCTGCAATATCTGCTATCTCCACTCCTTTCCACAGGCATATACCTGTTGTAATCACGGCACCTATGCCGGTCAGCCAGTTGGGAATCCGAAATTCCTTCCAGTCATAAAAGACCGCTGCTGACAAAAATACTAACATCCATATTACCATATATGGTTACATCCCTCCTTTCTTTGTTCCATTATTTTACAATATTTCCATTTATTTGTCTATACTATTTTGTATATTTTCTAAAATAATATAGTATACACAAGTTAAATCTTACAGAATCATTACTCCCGTAATGTACAACACCATAATACCCGGCAACCCAAGAAGAGCCCCTGTTCCTATGGATAGAAAATTCAGATCTACAGGTGAGCATATTCCATTTCGTGCACAAAGTACATGTATTCCATAAACAACAGCCGCACAGAATGCTCCTCTTGCCGCCAGTAATATAAGATATGACGGCTTTTTATAAATTCCAAACATGATACAGATTACACATCCAATAGCCGTAACATAGAATAACATTTGATTTTGTTCCATAAAAAAATCCCTCCTTATGTAATCATATGTTACATAAAGAGGGATATGCTTCTTTACACTGTTTACTTAAAAAGATTAGAAAACCAGTCAGCTACACTTTGTAACCAGTTTAAAATCTTATCTAAAATACCATCAGCCCCGCCAAGCTTATCATATATTGCTTTTGCCTGTTCTTTCAGCTGATCTACATTTAAATTTAAATCAGAAATCTTATCCATAAGATCTTGTATTTTCTGACGATCTTCATCTGATAAGCTAATATTAAGATCTTTAGCAGATTCTTCAATAGCCTGCTTAATCTCTGATGGTGAGCTGAGATTTTCTTCTGCTACCTTCTGTTTTACATCTGCAATAAGTTTTTCCGCATCTTCGGATCCAATATTTTCTGCAACTTCTCCTGTAGTTATCAATTCATCTGTAGCTGCATCCTTGCTTTTCTCAGGAATCTCTTTTCCTGTCATTTCTTCATATGCCTTCATAACTCCCACAAGAGCTGCTGTTCCTGAAATATTAAATGGTCCTGCAACTTTTACATCTGCATTTTTAATTCCTGCTGTTACCAGTGCATTTCGATACATCCCGGATGTACAGTATGTAATATTCTTTGTAGATACATCAACCCCACTGCCATCTTCTGTCTGCTCCACAGTAACAGACGATAGTGCTCTTGTTCCAATCACACTGCTTGATAAGTATCCATCCAGATATTCATGCTCCTCTTTATTGGTTACTTTAATCACCTGATAATCATTGAGATCATCTACACCCAGTAAATCCAGCACCTTCTTCTGTTCAGAAGATGTAAGACTGTCTCCCAAAGCCAGATATTTCTGGGTACTGTCTGCTTTAATATTGATACATGGTACTGCCATCAGAAAGCACAAACCAAGTGCTATCGCTTTTGTTAAAAACTTCTTCATACCCTTTTTCCTCCTTTTCTGATACAGATATCATACATTCTTTGTGCCTATTATATCATTTTAAGAAATAAAAAGTTTCATGATTTACTTATTTTTTTCTTACGAAAATAGTAACATATTCCAAAGAAGATAAGAAATCCTCCAATACTAAGACCGATTCCCTGATAGAAACCTGATGGAATATAATTCATCTGTATTTTATGTTTTCCCGCAGGAACCTTCACTGTAAGAAAAGCCTCTCCCGCTGGTTCTGTTTTTACTTCCTTACCATCAACATATGCTGTCCAGCCTTTATCATAAGGAATGGAGAAAAACACAATTCCCTTTTTCTTCATGGAAATCGTTCCTTCCATGTAAGAACTTTCTCTCTTTGTCAGCTGAAACATCTGGCTTTCCATTATTCCCTGAATCTCAGCCTGCACATTTTCCTGTAAAGATGCCGCTGTCACCCTTACAACTCCTGACTTTTCTCCGTCCTGTTTCAACTGCATTTTTATGCGGATTTCATCCCCTTTCTTTAAACTTCCCAAATATAAAATCTGGGAATTTAAACGTCCTGTGAGAATCTGCTCCCCATTTTTTTCAATAATTGTATTTTCCACCTGACCTCCATCAAAATGAAAATAAAGTTCTTTGTCTTCTTTTACTTTTAAAGTGAAAATCATATTGTCGGGTCTGGAAAGAATATTATCAAATACATATTCTCCCTGTACATTCCCCTCTTTAATTGTGCAGCCATTGATTTCCGGCTTCGTGGTATCCTCCATCTGGAACAGTCCTGAAATACCATATGCTTTTTCGGCCAGATCATTTTGTACTTCAAAAGGATTCAGACTCTGATAATTCCATGTGGACAGATCACCCATTCCATATCCAACAGATGTCTGAAATAGATTTTTGTATACTGTTACATTTCCAACTGTATCTACAGAACAAAATGTAGTCTGTCTGGTATCCCGCGGCCGGTAAATCTGATATTTTACCCCTAACAGCTGATTCGTAAAAGGGGTTGCTCCTTCATACAGATATTCATTGACCCCCGTATAAAATCCAAGCTGATCCATAATATCCACAACTTTTCCCTGGGCAGTGGATCCAAACAGGGTAACACAGTTTAACGTGTGCCAGATACTTTCATCCAGCATTCTTCCGCTAACCAGATCCATCCTTTCACTAATACTTCCTTTATACTCCTCTTTTATCTTTGTAATAGATTTTGTATCCTGAAAATACTCATCCACATCTATGGTTCCATTTTCTGAAAAACCAAGAAAAGCCATAGATGCCATTTCGACCATAAGTGAAACACTCAGCAGTGTCAAAAATATTTTCCTGCTTATAATCTTTTTTTCATAAACAACAAAAAGTACCGTATAGGCTACCGCCACTGCCATGGTAAGATAAATCACATCCATCTTTGGTGTTTCTTTTACAGTATGTAATGTTGCTGCTGTCAAAAGACACATAACCCCAAGGGAAATAAATATTTTTCTTGCCTGTGTTCTTTCTTTTTTTGCCAGGATACAATATCCATCATAAGCCATAGATAACAGAAGAAATATATATAAATATGCAAATCTGTTAGGTATTCCATACTGATTATGAAATCCATGCCATATATATCCCAAAAACGGCATATTAAAGCTAAAAAACATAACTGCTGTTAAAAGCAGTCTGCGAATTCTTATGGATTTCCTGATTTCCCCGGAAATCAGATAAAAAATCACCATCATTAACGTTAGAATCCCACAAAACAGATTTATTTTACCATCATCTACAGACATAGTAAGAGGTTTGGTTCCGAGAAAATGCCTTATAAAAATATCGCCAAAAGTTCCATACCATAGTTCTTTGGGAAAATCCCACTTTGCAGAAGATGTCTGCATGATTCCCAGATATGCGGGAATCAGAACCACCGCTGCCATTGCTCCGGACAACAGAGAATAACCGGCAAATGCAAGTGCCTTTTTTAAAAATTCTTTTATGCTTTTATGCTCATACAGCATGTACCATAAAACAAGAAAAAGACACGTCATAAAGGACATGTAAAAATTGCACCATAAAGACAGAAACAGAGCAATACAATATACTCTTCCATCTCCAGTCTTAATCAGTTTTTCTAATCCATAAAGAATCAGCGGAAGCAGTATCATAACCTCCAGCCACATAATATTCCAGCTGTAGCCCACAATATAACTGCTGAATCCATATGCCATTCCAAAAGCTATGATAGATAATTCATCTTTTCCACGCTTTTTCCGAAAATAAAATGCTCCTGTAAAACAGCACAGAGCTATTTTTATCACAAGCAGGTGACTTAATACCATATTCAGCATAGTCTTGGGAAATAAAATAATAATCAGATTCATCGGACTTGAAAGGTAATATGCCCACAATCCTAAAAAATTATAGCCCAGGCCTCCATGGAATGAATAAAACAAAGAATCTGCTGTCTTAAGTTTCTCCTGATAATCTGCAAAAAACGGCAGATACTGATGAAGAGCATCCACAATAAGAAATGATTGGTTTCCAAAAGGTTCCACTTTCATCATAACTGCAATTATTTCCATTAGAAAAAACGGGATTAAAAATGCTCCCGTTAAATATCTATTCTTTTTTAATACCTTCCCTATTTTGTTTGTCATATTGCTTCCACTCCCCAACTCTGTGATTAATTTCCATAAGCATATGATAACGTTTTTTTACCATGGAAATCATCGAACCATGGGTCAATTCTGTAACATTTCCTCCATGTCTTCGATATAATAACAAAGGTTTCTCCAGGAAAACAACTTTTCCAAGCTGTTCTGACAAAAGTCCAATCCATTGATCATGAATCCATACATTTTCCGGAATAGGAAGAATCCTTGGAACAATCTTTCTTCGAAATGCCATACAGCATCCAATATAGGAATTCTTCTTCATATTCTTCCAGAAACCGGCTCCGCTGTTCCTCCACTGAAATGTTGTTTCCCCCAATGGTAACAATGACTCATCTACAATCTGTGCATTGTGTACCACCGCCACAACTTTTGGATCTTCAAATGCCATTAATACCTGCTGGGTTTTGTCCAGCTCCCACACATCATCCTGATCCGCAAGAAAGATAATATCTCCTCTACAGTGATTAATTGCATTCTGAAAATTACTTACAACCCCTTTTCCTGGTCCTTTTATGATATGAATTCTATCATCCTTTTGTGATAATTCTGTTAAAATTTCTCTTGAACCATCACTATCGTCATCCACAGATATTATTAATTCATCTTTTTTCTGCATATTCTCCAAAATAGAATATATCTGATCCTTTATATATTTTTTCCCATTGTAAAAAGCCATCGCTATTGATATCATTTTATACTTCCTTTCTTTATCGGATGCAAGCCATCACTTTAAAGTATTAAATTAAACTATTGTCATATTATAACATATCTTATATAATATTACTAAGACAAAGGCGTCGTAAGGGCGTGAATACGCCCTTTTTTCGTTTTTTCTTGCAGGGAAGTAATGTCCCCCTGCTATCAGACATATTTTATACTTTAAGGAGGAACCAAAATGTCATATGTAGATCAAGTAATCGAAGAAGTGATTGCTCAGAACCCTGCTGAACCTGAATTCCATCAGGCAGTAAAAGAAGTTCTGGAATCATTAAGAGTCGTTGTTGAAGCCAACGAAGAAAAGTTCAAGAAGGATGCACTCTTAGAACGTCTCGTAAACCCTGAACGTCAGTTCAAATTCCGTGTACCTTGGGTAGATGATAAAGGACAGGTACATGTTAATACAGGATATCGTGTACAGTTTAACAGCGCAATCGGACCATACAAAGGCGGTTTAAGACTTCACCCTTCTGTAAATCTTGGAATCATTAAATTCTTAGGATTTGAACAGATTTTCAAAAACTCTTTAACAGGTCTTCCAATTGGTGGTGGTAAAGGTGGATCTGACTTCGATCCTAAAGGAAAATCTGATCGTGAGATCATGGCTTTCTGCCAGAGTTTTATGACAGAACTTTGCAAATATATCGGAGCTGATACTGACGTACCTGCCGGTGACATCGGAACAGGTGCAAGAGAAATTGGTTATATGTTTGGACAGTATAAGAGAATCCGCGGACTTTACGAAGGTGTTTTAACCGGTAAAGGATTATCTTACGGTGGATCTCTTGCTCGTACAGAAGCTACCGGATATGGACTTCTTTATTTAACAGACGAAATGTTAAAATGCAACGGAAAGAGCTTAGAAGGTGCTACTGTTGCAGTATCCGGAGCTGGTAACGTAGCTATTTATGCTACACAGAAAGCTCAGCAGTTAGGTGCTAAAGTTGTAACATGTTCTGATTCCACAGGATGGATTTACGACAAAGACGGTATCGATGTTGAACTTCTGAAAGAAGTAAAAGAAGTAAAACGTGCTCGTTTAACAGAATATGCTGCTGCTCGTCCAAGTGCTGAATACCATGAAGGTAAAGGTGTATGGACAATTCCAGTTGACGTTGCTCTTCCATGTGCTACTCAGAATGAATTAGACTTAGAAGATGCTAAAACACTGGTAGCTAACGGATGCTATGCAGTAGCTGAAGGTGCTAACATGCCTACTACATTAGAAGCTACAGAATATTTACAGGAAAACGGAATCTTATTTGCTCCTGGTAAAGCTGCCAACGCCGGTGGTGTTGCAACATCTGCTCTTGAAATGTCTCAGAACAGCGAAAGATTAAGCTGGACATTCGAAGAAGTTGATGGAAGATTAAAAGATATCATGGTTAATATTTTCCACAATTTAGATGACGCTGCAAAACGTTACGGAATGGAAGGAAACTACGTAGCAGGTGCAAACATTGCAGGATTTGAAAAAGTTGTAGATGCAATGACAGCACAGGGTATCGTATAATCCGCATAAAACAAAGAAATTTTCTTAAAATAAACAACCGCCAGAAACGACTTCGGGCTTATGCCCTGCAGATTGTTTTCTGGCGGTTGTTTTATTTCATCATAAATCTAAGTTATACTAATTATTTTTCATTTTCTTGATAACTTTCAATCTGGTAAACTCTTCTCTTTCTTTTTCTTCCAGCGCATTGGAAATATTTTGTACCAGTGCTGTATAAGCAGGTATAGTGATATTTTTCAATGCATTGGCTCTCTTTTGTGTTTTTTTAATACTTGCTGCCAGCCGATAAGCAGAATTTTCAACCATAGACAGCTTAATCGTCAGATCTTTTACCTGGCGAAATGCTTCTCTGGCAATATCGATAGACTCATAAGTATTCCCCAACGCATATGTTAGATTATTTTCATGTGCATCATACTTTACATAAGGTATCTCTGTTCCCATGATGCTACGGGTCTGGATTCTAATGGAATCTTCAATGGGTACTGTATATGCAAGCTGCTCTACCATACTGATACCATGCTCAATGTTTGCATGCTGCAGACATGCATATGCTCTGGTAAAAGTTGTATCAATCTGCTCCTGAATATCCTTTGCCTCATCAATCAGATCCATCAGCTCACGAATGAGAATATTTCGCTTTTTATCCATCAGCTCATAGCCCTGTCTGGCAAGAGCCAGGGAATTTTTTGCAAGTATCAGATTTCCTTTTGTGGGAAACTCTCTTGGATCCATAAAATTCCCCCTTTACTCTTCTCGTGGAAGGAACCGGTCAATTAATCTGGTATCAATACGATCCAGTTCTTCCCTTGGAAGGATTTTTAACAATTCCCATCCAAGGTTCAATGTTTCTTCCATGGTTCGGTTTTCCTCCGGTCCCTGACCGATATATCTTTCTTCAAACTCTTTTCCAAATTCCAGGTATTTTTTATCTATTGGTGATAATTCATCCTCTCCAATGACAGATGCAAGATTTCGTGCCTCTCCCACCTTTGCATATGCCGAAAACAGCTGATTAGCCAGATCCTGATGATCAACTCTGGTATACCCTTCTCCAATGCCATCTTTCATGAGACGAGAAAGTGACGGCAGAACGCTGATTGGCGGATAAACAGACTGACCGTGAAGATTTCGATCCAAAACAATCTGTCCTTCTGTTATATATCCGGTCAGATCCGGAATCGGATGAGTAATATCATCATTAGGCATAGTCAAAATAGGAAGCTGGGTCACAGAACCTTCTACCCCATCTATAATCCCTGCCCGTTCATACAAAGTGGCCAGTTCGCTGTACAGATATCCTGGATATCCTTTTCTGGATGGAATTTCTCCTTTGGAAGAAGATACTTCTCGCATGGCCTCTGCAAAAGAAGTCATATCTGTTAAAATAACCAGAATGTGCATATTACATTCAAATGCCAGATATTCTGCTGCCGTTAAAGCAACTTTAGGCGTAATCAGTCGTTCCACAACCGGATCATTTGCCATATTCAGGAACATACATACATGATCAGCAACTCCACTTTCCTCAAATGTTTTTCGAAAAAAATCTGCCACGTCATGTTTTACTCCCATAGCCCCGAAAACAATGGCAAAAGGTTCATCAGAACCATCACCGAGAGATGCCTGTTTTACAATCTGTGCAGCAAGCTGATCATGAGGCAGACCATTTCCAGAAAAAATAGGCAGTTTCTGACCTCTAATCAATGTTGTCAGACCATCTATGGCTGAAATACCCGTACGAATATAATTTCTTGGATATTTTCGTTTCACCGGATTGAGAGGAAGGCCGTTTACGTCTCTTTTTATATCTGATACCAATGTTCCAAGACCATCCACCGGCTTTCCTATTCCATTAAATGTACGTCCCAGCATATCCGGCGCAAGGGTAATTTCCATTGGATGTCCTGTTAATCTGGTATGGGTATTGGTCAAAGACATATTCTCTGTACCTTCGAATACCTGAATTACCGCTTTATCTTCATATAATTCAATAATTCTTCCTAATTTTTTTGTATTTTTATCAACTTTAAACTCAACAATTTCATCAAAGAAAGCATCCTGCACGCCCTCTAATACAACCAGAGGGCCATTGATACTGCTTAGTCCAAGATATTCTATTGACATTTGGTTCCCTCCTATGCATTTCGTTCTATGACTGCTTTATAAAAATCATCAATATCCTGTTTATAAAAATCCAGCATCTGCAGATTATCATTTGGCACATCATATTTAATCGCGATAACCTTTTCAAAAATACGATCCTGTTTGAGAACACTCATAGGCATTCCTTTGGCAACCAGCTCTCTGCATTTCTGGTATAAATATAAAATAATGTCCATCATTTTAAACTGTTTTTCCATAGAAACACAGGTATCATCCTTGTGAAATGCATTTTGCTGTAAAAATCCAAGGCGAATCACTCTTGCAATCTCCAGCACCAGTTTCTGATCATCAGGCAATACATCACTTCCGATCAGTTTTACAATTTCCATCAGACTGCTTTCCTGATTTAAAAGTGCCATTAATCGGTTTCGGTAATCTACAAATCTAGGTGATACATTTTCATTATACCATCCGCTTAAATCTATCAGATATTCACTATAACTGGTAAGCCAGTGAATAGCCGGAAAATGTCTTGCATATGCCAGTGATTTATCCAGTCCCCAGAAACAGCGGACAAATCGCTTGGTATTCTGAGTTACCGGTTCTGAAAAATCTCCACCCTGAGGTGATACTGCACCGATAATGGATACCGAACCATCAGTTCCATTTAAATTATGCATCATTCCTGCTCTTTCATAAAATGCCGATAATCTGGATGCCAGATAAGCCGGAAATCCCTCTTCCGCCGGCATTTCCTCTAATCGTCCTGATAGTTCCCTTAAAGCTTCCGCCCAGCGTGATGTTGAATCTGCCATAATTGCCACATCATATCCCATGTCCCGGTAATATTCTGCCAGAGTAAGACCGGTATAAATAGATGCCTCCCGGGCGGCAACCGGCATATTGGATGTGTTGGCAATTAATGTAGTACGATCCATCAGAGGATTTCCTGTTCTAGGATCTGTCAGCTCTGAAAATTCCTCCAGAACCTGTGTCATTTCATTTCCACGTTCTCCGCATCCAATGTAAATAATAATGTCCGCATTGGCCCACTTTGCAATCTGATGCTGAGTCATGGTTTTTCCTGTTCCAAACCCTCCGGGAATTGCTGCTGTTCCCCCTTTTGCAATAGGAAACATGGTATCAAGGATTCTCTGTCCGGTTATCAATGGTTCACAGGCAGGAATACGATTATGAACCGGTCTTGGATCTCGAATAGGCCATCTTTGCATCATAGACAATTCCTTTATTGTTCCATCTTCCATCTTTAGTGAAACAAGAGTATCTTTAATTGTATATTTCCCGTCCTGAACAACAGAAATCACCTGTCCTGCAATATCTGGCGGCACCATACATTTGTGGACAATTGCCCTTGTTTCCGGCACTTCCGCAATAATATCCCCTCCATGGAGAATATCCCCGGCAGAAACTGTCATATGCGTATCCCATAATTTATTCAGATCCAGAAAATCCACACTGATTCCTCGTGTAATAAATGCACTTCCTGAATCTGCAATTCTCTCCAGCGGACGCTCTATTCCATCAAATATATTATCAAGGATACCCGGTGCCAATGTGACAGAAACTGCTTCTCCTGTAGCTTCTACAATCTCTCCCGGACGAAGTCCTGATGTTTCTTCATACACCTGAATGGTAGTTCGATCCTTATCAAGAGATATCACTTCTCCAACCAGTCTCTCTTCTCCTACATATACCATCTCAGACATTTTAAATCCGGTATTTCCTTTTAAATAGATGACAGGTCCGTTTATGCCATAAATTGTTCCAGTCCTGCTCAACGTCCTTCACCTCCTTTAAAGGTAAACTCCTGATATTCTTTTTCTAACGCACCTTTAAAAGAATTATCAATCAATATATTCCTACCTGGAATTACTGCCCGGATTCCTCCAATAAAATCATCTTCACTGATCAGAATCGTCATTCCGGTACGTTTTTCCAGTTTTTCTTTTTTATCTTTATCTGCCGCTGAAATATAAAGGGTCAGCGGCTGTCCCTGGGCAAACCTTGCTGCCTTGGTTATATAAGAAATCAGAAGCTCCTCATATTCTTTCGTCTTCATATACTGATGCATCAAATCTGAAACTTCCTGAAACAGCTGATTTTTTAACACATACTGTATCTGGCTAAATTCCCGCCGTAACTTTAGCTGGTCTTTAGATGCGGCAGTATTTAACTGCTGTCTTGCAGATGTGGTCTCAGCCTTAATCCTGGTATCAGCCTGTCGGATTGCTTCCTGTTTATGTGTTTCAAATATATTTTCTAATGCTTTTTTATGCTGTGCAATAATTCCATTTCCCTGGCTTCTGGCCTCTTCCATGGCAGCACCTTGCAAATGTGAAATTTTTTCTTCGATTGTCACCTTGGTCACCTTCTTTCTTTGACCAGTCTTATAATTTCAGACCAATTGCCTCATTTACGTAAGAAGTGATAAAATCTTTTTTACGTCCGGTTCCATGACGATCAGGAATCTCTATTAATAGTGGCATCTGTCGTTCCAGCTTAATCTCATCAATCAGTTCTGGAAATTCACGGCCAAATTTTTCTGTGAGCAGAACAATTCCTATCGATGTATCACTCATTGCCTTTTCCAGTGCTTTTTTAAGTTCCTCTTTTTCATGAACAACTACTCCATCCACCCCGGCCAGACGCATACCTGTCAGAGTATCTACATTATCACTGATTAAATACATTTTCATAGAAAATCACGTCCTTATTATCCCAGTCTACCGATAATCATGAAAGAAATAATCAATCCATACAGGCAGACACCTTCCGCAAGACCTACAAAAATCAAAGACTTACCAAGGGCACTGGAATCCTCGCTAATGGCTCCAAGAGCTGCACTTGCCGCACTTGCCACTGCAATACCTCCACCTACACAGGATAATCCTGTAGATAAAGCTGCTGCCAGATATCCAAGTCCCGTTGACATTGCATCCCCGTTTCCGCCGGATGCAGCCTGTACAGGGTCTGTAATAAACAGCATAATCCCTGCAACCAGCAAAATACTAAAAAAGAAAAATGTATTGGTTCCTATGGTTCTCTTATAACGTTTCTTTGTTTTCTCTCCCATTAAAAAATATCCAAAAGGGAGTACAATACTTAAAATTAAAGCTGTAATCAATAATAATTTAACTGCCAATGTCATATAAACACCCTCCTATTTGATTCTTTCTTTTGTTTTTTCGTTAAATGGCTTAAATTCTCTTCCTGAGCCCTTATAAAAACGACTGAACATTTCATAATATTCCAGACGCAGTACCTGGATTCCAACAACCAGTCCCTCCAGTCCGCTGACCAGAATATTTCCTAAAACAATAACGATCCAGTTGGGATTTTCTGCTCCTTCCGTTATTCCTCCAAGCATCAAAACAACTTCCATCATTGCCGCATGGCTAACAGCAAATGCTCCAATACGAACAAAAGAAATAGTGTTGGAAAAGAAACTCAGCATAGTTTCAAATAACTCAAAAAATCCCTGTACCAGAAACATTCCCATTCCACTTTCAATCTTAACTTTTTTTCCTTTTATCTTCTGCCCAAGAGGCTCCTTCAATAAAAATAAAAGTACTGGTATTCCAAGGAAAATTATCATCATAATATTTCCAGGAGTTCTGTGTCCTGTCATATATAAAACAATGGTCAGCACAAGAAATCCATAAAATACAAGTCCCGCCAGTCCATTAGGACTAAACAGCAGATTTTCTGTATCTCCCTGCTTTTTCGCATTGATAATCTGAAAGACCATCGCCATTAAAATTAATCCCATGCCAAAAGCAACCGCCACAATAAAGACCGTATTTAACTGACCTACAAAAGGAAGATTTGTCATGGCTTTCATTGGAGACAACCACAGAGGCTTTATTATGGTACCTTCAAATCCAAAGAAACTTCCGTACATAAAACCAAAAAAGATTGAAAAAATACCTGCAACAGAAATAATTCCCGCCAGATTAATTTTTTTCGTCAGATACAAAAGTCCTCCTCCACAAAACAGACATAACCCCTGGCCTACATCTCCAAACATTGCTCCAAAAATAAATGTATAAGTCAAAGCTACAAATATGGTTGGATCCATTTCATCATGTGCCGGAAGTCCATACATGCGTATGAACATTTCAAAAGGTTTGAAAAACTTTGGATTTTTAAGCTTTGTAGGCGGATCTCCAAAATATTTTTCTCGTCCTTCTTCTACCACAATGGTAATCCGGTCATCGTTTTTTGTCTCCTCAACAAATGACTCTACATCCTCCTCGCTCATCCATCCGCATAAGATATAATAATCTTCCTGTTCATTTTCCATTCGTGCTGCCATTTTCCGCACATCAAAATTAGTGGACAACTCCGCTAATTTCTCTTTTGCACCCAGAATTCTGGCTGCATGACTGGAAAGATATTCTCCGATTTTTTTCTGAACAGCATAAATCTGCTGATCCAGAAGTTCTATCTGCTCTTCCATATTCCGGCAAATTACTGATGGTATACCCTCATTGTCATCCGGTATATTTATTAATTGAAAATGCAGCGATTTAAAAACAGAGTCAACCTTTCCCATTTCCAGATGAGCTGCAAAATAACATCCATAAACATAATTCTCATCTCTACTGCTTTCTATAAAAACGGCATTAAGGTCATCAAACAGATATTTCTCCATTTTGTAATAATGATCCAGACCGATTCGTCCAAATCGAACTTTCAGGTAATGGTAATTCAAGACTTCTGCAACATTCAGTTCTAACGCCTTAAACGGCTCAAAAATATGCAGTTTTTCAAGAATACCATCTTTTTCTTTCTTTAACCTCTCTTCCTGTTCTTTTAACTCCAGATAATCATGATTTAAATTCCTTATCAGTGTAATCATCTCTTCCGAAGAAAGCGATGTGTCCGCTGGTATATCCTTATTTTTCAGCTTTCCGGCATATTGTTCTGCCTTTGATAATGGTTCTTTGTAAGGATTCAGTTCCATAAAAGGCATCAGATTATCCGTTGTTTTTAATTCAGTGATTGCATTTTCCAGCTGTATTTCATATTTCGATAAATATTCATTACTCACCCGGTCAATATCTGTCCTTGGGCCGGAAATGCTTAGGAATTTCATTTTTACAATCATTCCGTACTACCTCCCTGCTGTCTGGAATCTAGGGTGTCCGGATCTGAAATATATTTAAGAGTCTCTCTTTCTGACAGCCCATATCGAATACATTCCAGAGCCGTTGTTATCTTGTTAATTTCTTCTTCTTTCAAAAATAAATATCCTTGCAGACTTGCCAGCGAATATGGATGATTCCGGAAAGCCGTTACAAAAATATGCTTTAGACATTGATCAACAACCTTCTCAACATTATATTCTTCATTAAACTGATAGTTTCTTCCATAAAATGTCTGATTTAATATCCGGAAAAACTCACCAACTGAAGGAGCCTCTACCAATGCCTTAAACTGCTCCTCCGGCAGCCTATATTGTATGGGAATCATTAATGTATAAATATCCGGCGGTGTCATATGATAATATTTTTTTGCTCTGTAAATCCATTGCAGATTCAGTAAATCTATTTTAATACCAAGATCTTTTTTCAGTATCGCTTCATCACTTTTGCTCCATGCATGCTTTCTGGTTTTCCACATATTTGAAAAATAATATAAATCCAAAGCAAGATCATAATCAAATAATGTTTCTGCCCCAGTGTCCCGGATCTTTGCCAATGGCTCATAATATTCCGTTCCTCTTAGATTATCCACCAAACCACTGATATCTTTTGAAGTAATCAATCTATCAATACTGATATCTGAATATTTATTAAAAAACGGTTTTTTATAATCCAGATCAAATGGTACATCGTAATGATTAAACACAATGCGAAAACAATATCTTATCAGATCTGCTTCATACCTCTTCATAAATATCTTTAAAAATTCTTTCTGTTTCATATTAGAAAACCGGTACAGACTTGTATAATCGTTGTACAATGACTGAATCAGAATTTTTTCAATATTCCCCCGATGATAAAGAGATTCATCCATCTGATCAATTAACGGGCCATAGGATTTGGTATGCTGCAGATAATGAATAATATCTGTTACCGTTTGCATTGATGCAATGGTTTCATAATCATCAGGTTTAAGCAATCTGGCACGCATGGCATGAATTTTGGTTACGATTCCACTATATGCCATAACACTTCCTATCATAATGATACCTCAATAATTTTTAATAAAATCTCCTTTGCATACTTCTGATGATTCTTTTCAAAATCCTTTTTCAGAAATTCTATTTCCCTCTCATTTTGTTTTCTTTGCTTCTCCAAAAGATTATCTATATTTTGTTGTAATTCCGATCGAATTGCCTCCAGCTTCTTCTTTGTTTCCTCTTCAAGATCATGATCAAACTGATCTCTCTTTTCCTGCATTTCATGCTCCAGCTCATGTTTATTATCCTCCGCATTCTCAACAATAGCACGAGCCGTCATTTCAATGTCAGCCAGTTGTTTAGCAATAACACTCATAACAAAGCCTCCTTTCTGACAATTTTTCTATAGTCTTTATTGTATCCCTCTTCCTTATTCTTTACCAGTCTTTCCGTTATTCTTTGTACTTATTTTATGATTTTTTACCGTATACAATACACAAAAAAAGAGGCAGTCAAATCTTTAGGATTTCACCGCCTCTTTGCTGATTTTTTTAAATTGTTTTCTTCATGACAGTACTATATGGTCCATAATATCTTCGGCCGCCAATTTTTTTATAACTTCTGACTTTAAAATAATATGTATTTCCGGTTTTTAATTTTCCCGTTGTATAAGCTGTACCAGAAGTTGTTTTCTTTTTCTTAAAACTATTTGATCTATTCACAGACATATAAACCTGATAGCCGCTGGTAAGAGAGACTTTTTGCCATGTTATTTTAATGCTCTTATAATACTTTTTTGTTTTAACTTTATATACTTTTCCCGGAACAGCTTTACAGGATACTTTCTGACTATAAGCTGCCGGTATTTTTTTAGATGTTTCACTGGCTTTTACCCGATAGTAATATGTTTTCCCTGCTCTTGTATTACGATCAATATAGGTTGTTTTACTATTACTACTTGTTTTTCCGATATACCGATAGGTTCCATTTCTTGAACTGCTTTTGTAGACACGATATCCTGTTGCTCCTCCAACTCTGTTCCATTTTAGATAAATTTGTTTATCCTTGTAGGATTTTGCCTGGAATTTTGATGGTGCAGCCAGTCGAGGTTTATGTTCTGATAGTAAATATGTGGAATTATGGGTAATATTATATTCTGCGTAATAATCCTTTGCCACTTTCGCATTACTTCCCATATTTTCTATTTCTCCGTCGTCATAGTAGCTTAAAAGCAGTTTTTGACCACTTTCACCATATTTTTCGAATAAATACTCATAATTTACCCTCATTTCAACTTTTCCCGGCAGCTTCCCATTGTCGGCATAACACATATATAAAATATAAGAATCATCCGCAAATCCATATTTAGCCCCTGAAACTTTTTTAATCTCAGATGTCAGATCAATATCTTTACATGCAGACTTTTTAATGTTCTTTCCATTGAAAACCCATTGAACATCCTCATCCTCAAAAACCAGAGTTTTATTCTGACCTGCAATAGCCTCAAAAAGCGCCTTTTTTGCCCACTTACTATACCTGCAGTCCAAAACTGCAGTCTGTCCCTCTTTCATAGCCTTCATTTTTTCTACTGCTGTTTTAGGGTTTCCTACACTTCCGTAATAGGTAATCTGATAGGAACTGGAAATTTCAATTTCTTTATCTTCAAAACCTGATACATCATTCAATAGCCGATTGGCTCCGCCATATGAATTGTCTTTATAATATGCGGTCATTTTACCGGATTTTCCAACCAGCAGTACACTCTCCACATGCCATTTCCCAACACCAAAAAACGGACTGATTGGCAGCTTGATTCTGTTCATTCCAGGTTTCAGTATCTGCTCATGATTCCATGAAAGAGTTTTCTGCTGTCCTTTTTCATTTTCCAGTGTTACCTGAACACTGGCACCATTAGGATCTCCACCTATTTTTATATCCAAAGATAACACACCTGGAGTCAAGATCTTTGATGAGTTAATATGTATTTCCTCCAATGTAGGAGCAGATGGTGCATTTGTGACAGTAAAAGAGGAACAATACTGATTCCACGGTTCCTCTGATGTAAAATAAAATCTTTCATTTTCATTATGATCTGCTAAAACAATTGCTGTTAAATGATTTCTTCCATTGTTCAAAGATTTTAAATTAAATTTAATATTTTTTGTTTCACCATTTTTTACAGAATAATATTCTGCCGTATTTGGACCACCATCTTCTGATTCATAACATATTCCGATACTTGCCAGACCACTGCCCTTTTCGGTAATTTCAAAATCCATATACATCCCTTTACGGATATCTATATTCTCCGGATTCCTTATGGAGAATTTATGTAATTCAGGAGGTGTAATATCTCTGTCTGGGTCATAATTTGTCTTGGTAACTTTTACCGTTTTTGTACTGTTTTTCCATACCTCTGGATAAGCTGACGGATCCAACGAGGAATCTATAGACAAGAAATTCTCATTTCCATCAGCTAATAAAATGCCTCTTACTTTGTAGGTTCCCGGTTTTATTTTCTCATTATTTTCGGTAACTACAACATGTACTTTTCTTGTTCCAGTGAATATAGGTTCTCTTCCAAATCCATACTCGGCTGTAAATCCCTGTCCTGCTTCATTTTCAAAAAATATCTGAACCTCTGTTACACCAGTTCCCTCCTCTACCAGGTTTAATTCAATATCAAATCCTTCTCCTCTTTTTGCATTCACCTCATCAGGATTCAAAATTCGAAAACTTTTTAACACCGGAGCAGTATCATCATACCCGGTATCTGCCAATGTAGTAACAGAGAGACAAATCACTAAAACAGCTGTTAAAACCAGGCTAATTATCCTTTTTGTTTTCACCTATAATCTCTCCCTTCTCCACTTTAATACTGTCACCAGATACCTTTGTTTCCTTTTGACTTCCATCTGACTGTTCCTGTATTTTTACAGGACTAAATACCATTTGATCCGTATCCGAATCTGTCAGCTCATAATAAACCGTTCCCTTAAATTTTCCCTGATTTTCTTCCTGAAGCTGGGCATCCAGAGTGACATACTCTCTTCCATTTTCATCTGATAATTCAAAAGTCATAAACTCCTTAGGATCTTCTGCTTTCCACCTATAATCTACTTTCATATACCAGACATCCAGCGTTATTTTAGAAATACAATATTCCTCTTTCTCGGGACCCTGTATCCACTTGTAATTCAAATTCAATGTTTTCTGCTGGTAAATTCTATCTGGTTTAAATGTAACACTTATACTGTCTTCTGTCACCCTCTTCTGACCTTTTTCTTCTAAAAGTTCCAGGTTACATATGACATCTTCTTTTAGCAATTTCTTCAACTGACCGGTATTCTCTGTTTCATAGGATATGTAATATTCCTCTGCCTGCTTTTCAGAAGAAACCGGCATATATGCTGCCTGTCGTAATGAAATTTCTGTACCTTTTTTTGTTTTTAACAGTACATCTCCCGGATATATCTCTGTGGCTGTTCCTTTTGATTTTACTATATAACGCAGATTTATGCCTTTATCAGTTAAAACTGCATCTTCAATCCAAATCTTTCCCCCGCTTTTTGTTACTGCTTCCTGCTCAATTGAAATATCATACCTGGAAGCATTTATCTCATATTTTTCTGGAACAGTCATAAAAAATCTTTGATATACGCTGTAAATTGCTGCAGAAACCGGTGTCTTGACTCCTATGAAAATAATACTAAAAAACAACATTGCAAAAACAGCCGCACGCATTATCTGTTGTTTTACGATTTTGCGATGTACTTCTGTCTCAGGTCTTTTCTCTTCTTTCTGAATATTTGTCAAATTTTCTACTAGTTTTTGCTGGAAATCTTTTTCCGGCTGAATGCGAGATAATATGTTACAATATTCATTTTTTAACTGTTTCATTTATCTCCCTCCTTTTCCAGCTGCAACTTCAGTTTCTTCCTTGCCCTGGATAACCAGGTCGTTACTGTAGAAACCGGTTTCTTAAGAATAGTACTGATTTCTTTAATGGCATATCCTTCATAATAATACAAAAACAACACTGCCCTGTATTTTTCAGGCAATTCCTCTATTTTCTCCAGAAGATCTCCTTCTTCTTTTGTAAAATCCGGAATATCATATGATAAAGGTTCTGTTTTTCTCCTTTTCACTGCCTTTATATAATTAATGGACGTATTGATCGTTACCCGGATCAGCCACGCCTTTTCATGGTTTTCATTCTCAAACCATGGCTTTTTTGTAATCAGCCGAATCATAACCTCCTGTACCACATCTTCTGCATCTGGCACACTTTTCGTATAAGTAAATGCCAGACGAATTAGAGTTGGGGTATAGACTTCTACGATACGGCTAATCTCATCTTCCGTATATTCTTTAACTTTCATCATACCTGCAAGTATTCCCCTGTTTATTCTTTCATGAAATCTTATCTACTAAAAATACAATTGAAAAAAGAGAAATATCTCAAAAAGAAATAAATTATTTATATCCCTATTTTTTTAATCCATGTAACTACATCTTTATACCAAAAAAGAGCCTTCGTCCAAAAACAATCTGCACAAGCGCAGCGCGGAAGCCGTTTTGGACAAAGCCTCTTTTTTTAATCTTTTATAACACTTTACTTAAAAATGTTTTTGTTCTTTCTTCTTTTGCATGGTCAAAGATATCTTCTGGAGTTCCCTCTTCCATAATGATTCCTTCATCCATGAAAAATACACGGTCAGCCACTTCTCTGGCAAATCCCATTTCATGGGTTACAACTACCATGGTCATTCCTTCCTGAGCCAGTTGTTTCATTACTTCCAGAACTTCTCCTACCATCTCAGGATCCAGTGCAGAAGTCGGCTCATCAAACAGCATAACTTCTGGTGATAATGCAAGAGATCTTGCAATTGCTACTCGCTGTTTCTGTCCTCCTGATAATTGTACCGGATAATTGTCTGCTTTGTCTGCAATACCTACTCGCTCCAGCAATTCCATAGCCTTTACTTTTGCTTCTTCTTCACTCATCATCTTATGACGAATCGGTGCAAGTGTAACATTATCAAGAATCGTCATGTGCGGAAACAGATTAAAATGCTGGAATACCATTCCCACACCTTTTCTCAGCTGATCCACATTAAGATTCTGATCCATCAGATTTGTTTCTCCAATGACAATTTCACCTTTTGTAGGCTGCTCCAACAGATTCAAACATCTGAGAAATGTACTTTTTCCTGAGCCAGATGGTCCAATAACACAGACACATTCTCCTTTTTCAATATGACAGTCAATACCTTTTAATACTTCCAGTTCTCCAAAACTCTTATGCAAATCTTTAACGGATATCACTTTGTCTCAGCCTCCTTTCTACTGCATTTAATCCAAATGTCAAAAGTTTGACTAAAACATAATAGATAACCGCACAGCCAATCAGTGGCATAAACAATGTATATGTTCTTGACATAACAAAATCAGATGCTTTTGTTAAATCCTGAATGGAAACATATCCTAAGATTGCGGTTTCCTTTATAAGTACGATAAATTCATTACCCAGTGCAGGAATAATATTTTTAATAGCCTGTGGAAGAATGATATCTCTCATGGTCTGCCCATAGGACAATCCCAAAGAGCGACCTGCTTCCATCTGTCCATTATCAACGGCCATAATCCCAGCACGAATAATCTCTGCCACATAAGCAGAACTGTTAATACCAAATGTCACGATACCTGCTACAATTCCCATCTGTGTCTGGAACACAAGGAAATAAATAATCAGCAACTGCACAACAGTTGGTGTTCCACGAATGATGTCGATGTAAATATTAGCAATAACAGAAAACAAAGTTTTTCTTCCTTTTCTCACTTCTGTCATTTTCATAATTGCCAGAATCATTCCAAGAAGAACTCCCAGAATAACCGCAGCAATCGAAACACCAATAGTTACTTTTAAACCATCCAGGAACATCTCGTAACGGTTTGCCTTTATGAATACTTTATAAAAATCTGCTGCAAATTGGTCCATACTGCTAAACGCCCTTTCTACTTTCTAAGGCAAATCTAAATGTATTTTTTGATTAATTTATCAAAAGTACCATCTTTTTTCATTGCTTCTAATTCTTTGTTGATTGCTTTCTGTAATTTCTTGTTTCCCTTCTGAATTGCAAATGCATAATATTCTTTAGAAGACTGATCTTTGATCAGACGAAGTCCTTCGTTTGCTTTTACAAATTCCTGTGCAGGATTTGCATCGATGATAACTGCATCACTTCCACCTTTTTTCAGGTCCATAACAGCGTCAACACCTTTTTTGAAACGTTTTACTTTAGCATCTTTTACAGAATCATAATCTCCAGAAGCTACTAAATCTCCTGTAGTTCCTTCCTGAACAGCAATAGTTTTTCCATCCAGATCAGAAATTTTCTTTACTTTGCTATCTTCTTTTACAATAATGTACTGATTAGATGTATAGTAAGAATCTGTAAAATCTACTGCTTCTTTTCTTTCATCTGTTACTGTCATACCTGCTGCGATAACATCCAGATTCTTAGATTCCATAGCACCGATCAGCGATTTGAATTCCATGTTTTTGATTTTTACTTTGCAGTCAAGTCTCTTTCCGATTTCTTTCATAACTGCCATATCAAAACCGTCAATTTCTTTATCGTCATTTACATATTCAAAAGGAGGGAATTCTGCATTTGTTCCTACAACGATTGTCTTAGGAATTTCCCCTTCTGATTTTGCCTCTTCTTTCTTTGAGCATCCTGTAAACATCATAGAAGCTGCCAGAACACCTGCTAATGCAACTGTTAAAATCTTTTTCATAATGATAATCTCCTTTTTTATTGTGTAATTTATTATAGTACAATTTAATTAGAACAACGGTACAACTGCACCATCAAAATGTTCATTAATATATTCTTTTACTGCATCGCTCTTTAATGCTTTGATCAATGCCTTAATAGAATCTTTTTCCTCGTCTCCTTTGCGGACTGCAATGACATTTCCATATGTTTTTGCCCCAATGGAATCTGCATCTTCTACTGCCAGTGCATCTTTATCAACTTTTAAGCCTGCTTCAATAGCATAGTTTCCATTTACAACGGCAATATCAACGTCCTTTAAAGAACGTGGAATCTGAGCTGCTTCAATTTCCTTAATGTCAAGATTTTTCGAATTTTCAACAATATCTTTCTTTGTCGCTGTCAATCCTGCATCTTTCTTTAATTTAATAAAGCCTTCTGATTCCAGAAGCAACAATGCTCTTGCTTCATTTGTTGTATCATTTGGCACAACCACTGTCGCACCATTCTTCAGATCTTTTAAGCTCTTTGTCTTGCCAGGGAAAATTCCAAATGGCTCATAATGAATGGTAGCTGCTGCAACCAGCTTTGTTCCTTTTTCCTCATTGAAATTATCCATATAAGGTTTATGCTGGAAATAGTTTGCATCAAGATCTCCAGAATCCAGTGCCGTATTAGGCTGTACATAGTCTGAATATTCTTTAATTTCCAGTTCATATCC
Organism: Anaerostipes faecalis; assembly: GCF_018982945.1. GTDB lineage: Bacteria > Bacillota > Clostridia > Lachnospirales > Lachnospiraceae > Anaerostipes > Anaerostipes faecalis. The sequence continues at coordinate 110,190 of NZ_JABRXE010000006.1, forward strand.
ATCTTTTTTCAATTCCTTAGCAGCTACTTTTAAGATATCTGCATGAGGAGAAGGACTTGCTCCGATAACTATTTTTTTTGAGTCTTCTTTACTTTCGTCTTTTCCGCCACATCCGGTCAGGGCGCCCAGACATACTGCTGCAGAAAGAACGACTGCTAAAACTTTTTTTAACTTCATACTCTCTCCTTCTTTCGTCTGTTTTAACTTTATTAACAGTTTATACATATACTCAATATTTTACAATAGTTTTCGAAAGATTTCAAATGCTGAAGGCAGTGCATAGACAGTTTTTAGTTCTTTTTTGGGTACCCAGCAGAATTTTTCTACAGAAACAGGCTGTTTTAAAGTTATCCGGACTCCTTCCATATGCCATTCTATATGACTAAAGATATGTTTTCCTTTACCTGCCATAGAAATCTTTCCATGTGTTATATGCCAGCTTTCCATTTGTTTTCGAAGATCTTCCTCATCCATTCTTCCTGGAAGATTAGGAAATTCCCATAATCCGGCTAACAGCCCTTTTTCTTCTCGTTTATTTAAGGCAATCTGATCCTCTGTTTCCAATAGAAACACTGTTTTATATTCTATCTTTCTTGCTTTTTTAGGCTTTCTCACCGGAAGACAATCAATCATATCTTCCTTATATGCTTTACATACCGTATCCCACGGACAATTCTGGCAATCAGGTTCTCCGTTAGGTATACAGACCGTTGCTCCCAGTTCAATTAACGCCTGATTGAAATCACCCGGTCTATCTTCTGGTATATATTCAAGGATTCTTTTTCCCATTTCCTTTTTGGTCTTTTCCTTTAAAATATCAGAGTCATCTCCCCACAATCTTGCAAGAACTCTAAGAACATTTCCATCCACCGCAGGCACCTGAAGATCAAATGCAATGGAACCTATAGCACCTGCAGTATACAAACCAATCCCTTTTAAAGATAACAGTTTTTCAAAATCTGCCGGCAGTTTTCCATCATATTCTTCCACTATTGTCTGAGCAGCCTTTTTTAAATTTCTGGCACGATTATAGTATCCAAGCCCTTCCCATAATTTCATCAGTCGATCATCATCTATTTTTGCCAGGTCTTCTACCGTTGGGATTTCCTCCATAAAACGATCGAAATATGGTTTTACCGCTTCAACTCTTGTCTGCTGAAGCATAATCTCAGAAATCCATATTCTATAGGGATCTTTATTCTCTCTCCACGGAAGCAGTCGTTTATTATAATCATACCAATTTAATAATGCTTCGCTTAAATCATATCGCTTTTCCATTTCAGGTCCTTTCTTAATGACTTTTATTTTAAGCCATTATAGCAGATGATTTGCCTAAATACCATAATGAAAGATTTTCCTTCTGTCTTTACGAGTTTCCCTCCCCGATAGCAATACAGAAAATATATACTTCTTTTACCCCCAGTGTCTTTAATGCTGCAGTTACACCTTGAGCTGTAGCACCTGTTGTATAAATATCATCTACCACCAGGATTTTTTTAGGACACCCTGCCTTTCTATACGCCTCTCTGTTCCCTGTAAAAGCTTCCATAAGATTTTTCTTTCTGCTTTCAGGATCAAGAATCTTTTGAGGTTTCGTATTGATTCTTCTTTTTACTATATTTTTTTCTACCGGACATCCCAGCATTTTCCCAATTCCTTCTGCAAAAATTTCCGCCTGATTAAAACCTCTTTGTCTCTTCTTTCTATAGTAAAGAGGAACTGGTACCACCACATCTGCATGCAAAGCTTTTAATTCTCTTATCTTTCTCTTTCTTATCTCTTCTAAATAATATCGTGCAAATATTCTTTTGTTTTTATATTTTATAGCTGCCAGGGATTTCCTGACAGGGTCTTTATAAATACACAGACCAATAGATCCATTAAAATTTTTCGGATATTTTTTACAGTCATCACAATATTCACTTTCAGGTCCCTTTAACGGTTTTCCGCAGGAATAACAAACCGGTCCCGTAATAAATATTTTCTCTTTGCTGCATAAATCACATACCCTCTGTCCTTTTTCTAAAATAGTCTTACCACACAAAGGACATACAGGCGGGAACAGAAATGATAACATAGACATGCCTCCTTCAGAACAGAATCTTTCCTACGAAACAGAAAACACCTCACTAAACTGATTAATGAGGTGCTCTTTCTTTGTTTCCAAATTTAGTATATTGTCCCAGCCATACCAGTTCCACACTTCCGGTAGAACCATTACGCTGTTTATCAACGATAATCTCTGCAATCCCTTTCTTTTCAGAGTCTTCATTGTAATATTCATCTCGATATATAAACATTACAACATCGGCATCCTGTTCAATGGAACCGGATTCTCTTAAATCAGATAACATTGGTTTTGCAGGTTTTCTCTCTTCTACACGACGACTAAGCTGAGAAAGTGCAATAACCGGTGCATTCATCTCTCTTGCCAATGCTTTTAACGAACGGGAAATTTCCGAAATTTCCTGCTGTCTGGACTCTGAACGTTTTCCGCCGGACATCAACTGCAGATAATCGATAATGATCAGTTCCAGACCATGTGTCTGTTTATATCTTCTGCATTTTGAACGCAGCTCAGAAATTGTAATACCCGGTGTATCATCGATGATCAGCGGTGAGCGTCCGATAGTTCCGGCACTCTCCATAATTTTTTCCCAATCAGTCTCCTGAAGATCACCGGTACGAATAGATTGCGAGTCTACCATAGCTTCCATAGCCATCATACGGGTAACTAGCTGTTCCTTTGACATTTCCAGGCTGAATATTGCCGTTGGAATATGATCTCTGACAGCTGCTCTTTGTGCAATATTTAAAACAAATGCTGTTTTCCCCATGGCAGGACGGGCGGCTACAATGATTAATTCTGATGGATGCAGACCAGACAGCTTATAATCCAGATCCGTAAATCCTGTTGCTATTCCGGTAACTCGTCCTTCTGAACTGGCCGCTTCTTCAATGGCATCCAATGTATTTAATACTACTTTATCAATCGGGACAAAGTCTTCTCTTCCACTGGCCTGCTGCAGCAGTCCAAATACATTTTTCTCTGTATTGTCAAGAATAACCGACACATCTTCTTTTCCAAGATAACATTCTGTTGTGATTTCTTCACTGACTTTAATCAATTTCCGAAGAGTTGATTTTTCTTTTACGATTCTTGCATACTGTTTTGCATTGGCAGAAGTAGGAACTGTCTCCAGGAGATCCCTGATAAATTCCATGCTCTTCATTGATTCCGGTACATCTTTTCCCTTCAACTTATTTTGTAAGGTAACCAGATCTACCGGCTTTCCTTCTTTATATAATTCTACCATTGCCTCAAAAAGAATTCCGTTTTGTTTCTGATAAAAATCTTCCTGATCTACAATATCAATCACATCTGCTATGGCATCTCGATCCATGATCATTGCACCAATAACAGACTGTTCTGCCTCTACACTATGGGGCTGTATTTTTTTTACAAACGCCTCATCCATAAGGACTCCTTTTTATGCTTCTTCTACTTTTACTCTCAAAGTTGCTGATACTTTTGGATGTACTTTTATAACTACATCATGGAATCCAAGATTCTTAATTGGTTCACAATGCATTTTCTTTTTATCCAGATCAAATCCCAGCTGTTTTTTGGCTTCTGCTGCAATTTCTTTTGTGGAAACGGATCCAAATGTTCTTCCGCCCTGTCCAACTTTCATTTTCAGCACCAGCTGTTTTCCTTCTATTTCTTTTGCCAGCACCTTTGCTGCTTCCAGTGCTTCTGCTGCCAGTTTATCATCATTGGCTTTTTTTAATTTTAAATCATTCAAAGCTTTTTTTGTTGCTTCGATTGCAAGACCTTTTCTAAACAGCACATTTCTTGCATAACCATTATTCACTTCTACTATCTCATCTTTTTTTCCAACAGATTTTACGTCTTCTAAAAGAATAACCTTCATAACTTATATATCTCCTTTTTGTTTCATGTATTTTAATGTTTCCGTTATAATTTCTTTTGCATCTTCCAGAGATACATCTACCAGCTGGGCACCGGCAACCGTCAGATGCCCGCCACCTCCAAATTGTTCCATGATTCTCTGGACATTAATTTCATCAATAGATCTTGCGCTGACATAAACTCTTTCTTCAATTCCTGTCAGTACAAAAGATGCCTGAATTCCATCAATATCCAGAAGTTCATTGGCAACCTGAGCACCAATAACTGTAGGACTGTCCACTCCGATTCCCACCAGAGTCGTAATAGCAAATTCTCCATATAATATATCTGCATTTCGTATTGCCTTGGAACGAATCCGATAAGTCTCCATACTTTCTCTGGACATCTTTCTTACCAAAGTAAGATCCGCACCACTTCGTTTCAGATATGCTGCTGCCTCGAAAGTTCTGACTCCTGTCTTGTTTACAAAATTATCCGTATCTACAAGTATACCAAAATACATTGCATTAGCCTCCATAGGCTCCAGTTTTGGTTTGGTATCAACATATTGAAGTATTTCTGCAACCATTTCACAAGTAGATGATGCATACGGTTCAATGTAAGATAACACCGGATTTTTTATGATATCCTTATTCTTTCGATGATGATCAAGAATAACTACGGTTTTTGTCTGATGCAATAGCTGTTCACATTCTGTATAATTGGAATGATTTACATCTACTACAATTAAAAGTGTATTTTCATCTGTAATCTCAATGGCAGTATCATTATCTATAAACATATCATCATCATACTGGCCACTATTCTGAAGTGCCTCTATAACCGGACGAACGGATATGGTGACTTCATTCATTACAATATGCGCTTTTCTTCCTAAAGATAATCCGAGACGATACAATCCTATGGCTGCTCCCATGGCATCCGGATCCGGAATTTTGTGAGCCATAATGACAACATTTTCCTTAGATTCCAAAAGTTCTTTTAATGCATGAGCCTTCACTCTTGCTTTCACGCGGGTATTTCGTTCTACAATCTCGCTATTGCCGCCATAATAAGAAATGTCTTCTCCATCTTTAATAACTGCTTGATCTCCACCTCGGCCCAGAGCCAGATCCATGCCTGCACAGGCATATTCATAACTTTCCTGATAGGTATTTCCATTAATTCCAAAACTGATACTCAAAGTCATATGCATGGAATTTCCAAGATTAATCGTCTTAATTTCATCTAAAATCGAAAACTTATTTTTCTTGATCTTTTCCAGATATTTCTGCTCAAACACAACAAAATATTTATCTTTTTCGGTACGTCTGATAATACCGGATACATTCTGGATAAATTTACTGATTTTTCTATCTGCAACGGCAATCAGCATAGAACGTTTCACTTCATCTATATCATCCATAAGCTCATCATAATTATCTATGTTGATTAAACCAATTACCATTCTCTGGTTTTCACTTTGTTCTCTGTATTTTTTTAACATTGTCTGATCAAAGAAATATACTGCTATAAGAGAATTCTCACGAAGCATCTGTTTAGAATAATTTACCTCATTCTCTTCTGAAAAATCATCAATTCGAATTCTATTCATCTCCACTTTATAGAAATACGTCTCTTCTTTTTCATCTTCTTTTTTCACATAATCAATATATGAGATCATATGATTAACATCTGACGGAAGCAGCTTCTTATTCAGATTTGGAAATACATGTGACAGACACTCTCCCTTGCGATCTCCACAAATTTTGTTAAATGCCATATTTGACCACATAATATTACCTTTTCCATCAAGTAATGCGTATGGTATCGGCAGATCATGAATCAAATGATTCTGAATCTGTCCCTGTTCAAACACAAACTCCATACATTCCTTAACGATCTCATTCTTATTATGGCTATAGCCTAATGAATGTATTGCCAGGCACACCAGTATAAATGCACCCAGTATCAATCCACATCTAAAATCTAAAAGAATGAACAGAATATCCACCGGTATCAGCAACAGCGTCAGTTTAATGGGTCCCTGCAGATACTGGTCAATTCTTGTTTTTTTAATAATGTCCATGCCCTTCTCCTGCCTAACTTTAAAAGACTTATTTTATCCAATTTCATCCCAATGATATTATGCAATTATCTTTCATTATAACTCCCCTAACACTTTTTGTACAGCAATTAGCCAGTATTTTGTCAGATAAACTTTCTCAATTTACAGTGTAAAAGAGCTTTCCTTTGCACATCCTCTCGGAGCATTTTTTATTACATAGGAAATTTCTTTGAATTTCCTATGTAATAAAAAAACGGGCCATCATACGATGACCCTTCTTTCCTCTATCCAGTTAACTGAATTATTCAGCTGTATATGGCATTAAAGCTAAATGTCTAGCTCTCTTAATAGCACCTGTAACAGCTCTCTGATGTTTTGCACATGTTCCTGTGATACGTCTAGGTAAGATTTTACCTCTTTCAGAAACATATTTCTTTAATGTTGCAACATCTTTATAATCAATTACAGCGTCAGCTTCTGTACAGAAAGCACATACTTTTCTTCTTCTACGTCCGCCTCTTCTTCTCATTGGAGAATCGCCTTTTGTATAAGCCATGATTTCTACCTCCTATTTAACTAAACGGCAGTTCTTCCTCTAAACCGTCCGGAATATTCATAAATCCATCGCTGGATGCTGCACTTGGCTGAGGCATACTTGGCTGTGGAGCACTTGCTGCCATATTCTGTGCTGCAGCGGCTTTGCTTTCTGCAAAATCCTGTTCTTCTATTACAACATCTGTTGTATATACTTTCATTCCGTCTTTATTAGTATAGCTGCCAGTCTGAATTCTTCCAGAAACAACAATCTTTGTACCCTGTTTCAGATACTTTTCTGCAAACTCACCTGCTCGTCCGAATGCCACGCAGTTAATAAAATCTGCATCTGGTTCATTGTCTCTCTTAAATCTACGATTTACTGCTAGTGTATATCTGGCAACTGCCAAAGGTCTGTCTCCCTGTGTATATCTCACATCAGGATCCCTTGTCAGTCTTCCCATTAATACTACTTTATTCATATTCGGATCCCTCCTGTCAATTATGCATCCTGTTTAACGCATAAGAAACGTAATACAGATTCCTCAATACGAAGCTTTTCTTCCAGTTCAGCTGGAACTGTTGTTTCTCCTTCGAATTGGATGAAATAGTAGTATGCTTCTCTCATCTTCTGAATTTCGTAAGCTAACTGTTTCTTACCCCATTCATCGACGTTAGTGATCGTAGCACCTGCTGTAGTAATCATTGCCTGAGCTTTTTCAACTAAAGCTGCACGTTCTTCGTCTTCGATCTTTGCACTTAAAACTAATGCTAATTCGTATTTCATCATTGCTTTTGCACCTCCTTTTGGTCTATTGGCTCTTAACTACACTGAAAAGAGCAAGGATATTTTTATATACCACGAGAAAATATGATATCATAAAATCCGCCTATTCGCAAGCATTTTTTATAAATCCTCTGAAATTTTTCTCTACCAGCTTTCTTGGCACCATGACCTGTCTGTCACATCCCTGACATCGAAGTCGAAAATCCATCCCAACCCGGAGTATTTCCCATTGGTTACTTCCACATGGATGCGCTTTTTTTAATTTAATAACATCTCCAACATGAAATTCCATTCCTAAACCTCCTTTACTTTGCCTTCATCATATCAAAACAGCTTTCGTTCGTCTACGTCTCATAATATTTTTTATCTTATAAATCTGCCGGAAGTAAAAAAAATCGGGAAAAATCCCGATTTTTTTTACTGTTGTTTTTAAGAAGAAGTCTCTTTTTAAATTATATTTCCGGTGCTGTGGCGTCAATATCCCCAAGTTTCATTGCTTCATACTGTTCTAAGATCAGTGTCTGAATCATATTTCTTGTATCGGAATTAATCGGATGAGCAATATCACGATATTCCCCATCTGCAGCCTTACGACTTGGCATTGCGATAAATAATCCTTTCTCACCTTCGATAACCTTAATATCATGAACAACAAATTCATTATCAATGGTAATGGACACTACAGCCTTCATCTTACCTTCTTTGGCTACTTTTCTAATACGTACATCTGTAATTTGCATGTTGTCTTCCTCCTAGTTTCATATAAAATATAGCTGAAATTCGCTCTCCGGACCATCATTTATGACTTCTTCCTTGACAATGGTCGCTAAATGCTAATTATCATTATATCATTTTCATGGGTAGATGTGAACAAATTATTAGAATTATTTTCTTTTTTATTATTAATTTTTACTATATTTTTTAAATATTCTTATTTTAAAAATACTCATGTCATATTCTATCTGCTGCTCTTGCAAGATTACATAACCTGCCTTATAATAAGGAAAACAAAAAAACTTTTTTTATTATATTTTTAGAAAGGACCCATTAAACATGTATCAAATAGATTTTAATCAACCAATTCATATTCATTTTATGGGAATCGGAGGCATCAGTATGAGTGGACTTGCAGAAATTCTTCTCAAAGAAGGATTTACCATTTCCGGATCCGATATTCACTCTTCACCTATTACCGATCGTCTGGAAGCAAAAGGTGCTAAGATTTTCTTTCAGCAGACTGCTGATAATATTACTTCCGATATTGATCTGGTTGTATATACTGCTGCCATAAATTTTGAAACCAACGAAGAATACAAAGCTGCAATTTCCAAAGGAATACCTGTTATGAAACGTGCAACACTGCTAGGACAGCTGATGCATAATTATCAAAATGCTATTGCAGTTTCCGGAACTCACGGAAAAACAACCACTACATCTATGCTTTCCCACATCCTGCTGGCAGGTGATACAGATCCAACAATTAGTGTAGGAGGAATACTTGATGCAATTGGAGGTAATATCCGTGTAGGACATTCCGATATGTTTATCACAGAAGCCTGTGAATATACAAACAGCTTTTTAGAATTCTTTCCAAAAATCAGTATTATACTTAATATAGAAGAAGATCATATGGATTTCTTCAAAGACATTGACGATATACGTCATTCTTTCCGTGAGTTTGCTCATAAGCTGCCTGATTACGGATATCTGGTACTAAACGGACAGATTGACAACATTCCTTACATTGTAGAAGGTCTTTCTGCAGAATATGCAACTTTCGGAATTGATAATGACACTGACACATTTACTGCCAAAAATATCACCTATGATGCTTTCGGACATGCCGGCTTTGACTATTATAAAAAAGGCCAGTATATCGATCACATCCAGTTAAATGTAAACGGAGAACACAATGTACGAAATGCTCTTGCTGCCATCGCTGTTGCAGACCGTCTGAATCTCTCCATGGATGCTGTTAAAAAAGGTCTCCTGAGCTTCTCCGGTGCCAAACGTCGTTTTGAACTGAAAGGTACCTGCAATGATTTTACCATCGTAGATGATTATGCACATCACCCAACAGAAATCAAGGCAACACTTAATGCTTGTAAAAATTATCCTCACGAAGAACTATGGTGTATTTTCCAGCCGCATACTTATACCAGGACCCATGCATTTCTGGACGAGTTTGCCGAGGCACTCAGCTTAAGCGATCATGTTATCATCACTGATATATATGCAGCCCGGGAAAAAGACACAGGTCTTGTAAGTTCTAAAGACATTGTTGATAAAATGGCTGCATATGATGTTGATGTTCACTATATAAAAGACTTTGAAGATATTGAAAAATTTATTTTAAAAAATTGTAAAAAAAATGATCTGTTGATAACTATGGGGGCCGGAAACGTCGATTCTATCGGGGATTCTCTCATCAATAAATAGTTATCCACATTATCCACAGGATTATACACATTTGTGTGAAAATAATTCTGTGGATTTCTTTTTTTGTTTTCCACATTAATAAAATCGATGTAAATGGCTTACTTCCGTGTTTTGTATTTTATTATCCACATTATCCACATTATCCACAGGTTTTTCCACAAAATTAATGTGGATTCTCGTCCTATTTACTTTTTTTTCGTTCTGAGTTATAGTCAGTTTATATCAGAAAATTAAAGGGGAACAATGCGATGAATTACATAAAAGTCACAACTACATATCCGACGGGAGGAACACTTCTTCCAAATGCTTTTGTTGATAACTATATGATTCGTGCCAACGGAGAGTATATCAAAGTATACATTTATCTGCTTCGTATGGTTTCTGATGGAGCCAATTTCAGCATTCCTTGTCTGGCTGATGTTTTGGAACTGACAGAACGCGATGTGACCCGTGCATTAAAATACTGGGAGAAAGAATCTCTTCTTCGTATGGAACTTGAGCAGGGTGAAATCAGTTATATTGAACTTCTTCCTGTATCAGGCAAAACAAAACTCCCTGCCGACTCACAGGCTGCTTCTCCTAAAAAAGAATCTGCCTCAAGTTTGGAATCACAGGGAACTGCCGCTATTCCTGCCATGAAGACTCTATCTCCTGCAGAATTAAAAAGAAAAAGTGAAGATGAACGCTTTTCTTACCTTTTATATGTTAGCGAAATGTTTTTAGGAAAACCTCTTACCTGTAATGATATGAATACACTATTATATTTATATGAAGATTTATCCATGTCATGTGAATTAATTGAATATCTTGTTGAACACTGTGTTTCTAACGGAAAGAAAAGCTTCCGGTATATGCAGTCTGTTGCAATTAACTGGTATGAAGAGAATATTACTACAGTTGATGAAGCAAAAGCTCACAGCAAGAATTTTAAAAAAGAATATTATTCTATCATGCGGGCTTTCGGACTGAACCAGAATCCTGCTCCTATCCAGGAACAGTATATGAAACGATGGTTGGAAACAGAAGGCTTTGATTTGTCTCTGATTCTCGAAGCCTGCAATCGGACTATCAATGCCATTAATAAACCAAGTTTTCCATATGCGGATACTATTTTAAAACATTGGAAAGATAATAATATAACAAGTCTGGAACAGGCAAAAAACTTTTATCAACATCAGAAAACACCTAAAACTTTTGTAAGTAACAATCAGCCGGTACATAATTTTCAACAGAGAGATTATGATTTTAATGCATTAGAAGAACAGCTTCTCCAAAAGCAATTTTCAGATGAAGTCAGGGAGAGATAATACATGCCACTATCCAAAAATGAATATCAGGAAATCAACCGGCTCTATGAAGATCGCCGCCTTTCCAATTTTCATATTCATGAACAACGAAAAAAAGAAATATATAACAAGATTCCAAGAGTCCGTGAACTGGAACAGGAAATTGCCCATAACTCTATTTCTCTAGGTAAAAAATTGATTATTACGGATCAGCCATCTGTTCGTGAAGAATACAAAAACAGAAATGCTATCCTTTTAGCCGAGAAACAGAAACTTCTTTCAGAGAATGGGTATCCTGCAGATTACCTTGAACCAGTTTACCATTGTAAACATTGTAAAGATACCGGTTATATCGGACAGGAACGCTGTCACTGTTTTCAGCAGGCTCTGATTCAGTTACTATATTCAAATTCCAACATGGAGAAAATCCTTGAAAGAGAAAATTTCAATACTTTTCGTGAGGATTATTATTCTGATCAGATGACACCAAAAGGACTTCCAAGCCCAAGAGCGAATATTCGAAAAGTCCTGCAGCACTGCCATAGATTTATTTCACGATTTCCTAATCATGAAAATATCCTGTTTCAGGGCTCAACAGGTGTCGGAAAAACCTTTCTGAGTCACTGTATTGCTAAAGAGATTATGGACAAAGGATATACCTGTATGTACATTACTTCTTTCGGGCTTTTTGATTTTCTGGCCGGGCAGACATTTCAAAAGGGCAGCAATCAAAGCACAAAATTATCCCTTGATTTGATCTTTCAATGTGACCTTCTGATCATCGATGACCTGGGTACTGAAATGATCAACAAGTTTGTTGTTTCGCAGTTATTTCAATGTTTAAATGAACGACTGATTCAAGAGAAATCAACTATTATTTCTACCAATCTTTCACTGGAAGAATTTCGTAATGCCTACTCTGAACGTATTTTTTCAAGAATAATCGAACATTATTCCTGGCACAAAATATATGGAGATGACATTCGTTTTCGGAAATCAAACTTGACGTAACCCGTCTGTAATGATATAAACAATTTATAGAACTATTATACGAAGGAGATTTATCATGAGAAGATCTGATCGCAACTTTACTAAGATTCCTGATGGAAAATTAGGAATTATTGCTCTTGAAGGATGTGAAGCCCTTGGAAAAGCAATAGACAACTACATCATCAAATGGCGTACAGAAACAAACGATACTTTTAAAGATTCTGTTGCCTGTGATGGTTATTTAAGAGACACCTACCTTCTGGAAACATCATGTCCAAGATTTGGATCCGGGGAAGCTAAAGGACTGATTCACGAATCTGTTCGAGGCATGGATCTCTACATTATTGTAGACGTATTAAATTACAGTATCACATATTCATTAAGCGGACATACAAACCATATGTCTCCAGATGATCATTATTCTGATTTAAAACGTATTATCAGTGCTGCTGCTGCAAAAGCTAAAAGTGTCAATGTTATTATGCCTTTCTTATATGAAGGTCGTCAGCACAAAAGAAGTACCAGAGAATCTCTCGACTGTGCATATATGCTTCAGGAACTGGTTGCTTTAGGAGTTGATAATATCATTACATTTGACGCTCATGATCCACGTGTACAGAATGCAATTCCTATTTCAGGCTTTGATAATGTAAAACCAACTTACCAGTTTGTAAAATCTCTGGCAGAGCAATGTGATGATGTATGCTTCGATAAAGATCAGCTGATGATTATCAGCCCTGATGAGGGAGCTATGCAGAGAGCAATTTATCTGGCAAACGTTATCGGTGTTGATGTAGGGATGTTCTACAAACGCCGTGACTATTCAACAATTGTAAATGGACGTAATCCTATTGTAGCGCATGAATTTTTAGGTGATTCTTTAGACGGAAAAGATGCTGTCGTTATTGACGACATGATTTCTTCTGGAGAAAGCATGATTGATGTAGCCAAAGAACTGAAACGCAGACATGCAAGACGTGTTTTCTGTTTATCAACTTTTGGTCTCTTTACAAATGGACTTTCTGTTTTTGATCAGGCAATTGAAGACGGTATTATCGAAAAAGTTATTACAACAAACTTAACTTATCAGACCCCTGAATTATTAAGCAGAGACTGGTATGCATCTGCTGATGTAAGCAAGTATGTTGCTCTTTTAATTGATACATTAAATCATGGAGCATCTATTAGTGGTCTTCTTGATCCAACAGAACGTATCAAAGAATATTTATTTAAACATTAATTATATTTTGTCCGCTTGATTCTTTTAATAATAGAATCAAGCGGACAAGTTTTTTCTAATGAAATAAAAAACAGACTCATTTTAATGAGCCTGTTTTTTTATATTACAGTCTTTATTCCTGCTGCTCCGTTGACTGAGCAGCTGTTGTTGATGCCGCTGTGGAAGCAGCTGTTGTTGGCGCTTCTGTTGACTGTTCCTGAGTTGCCTGCGTAGTTGTTTCACTTCTGGCCGTGGAAGCAGCTGTTGTTCCATTTGTTTTAGCTGTTGATGCCGGCTGTTCATCCACAGAATTATATCCTTCCAGACGTTTCTCTGTTGAGAACTCAGAATGAATAGCATTCATAAAATTACTCCAGATAGATTTTGGATAAGAACCTCCACTTAAAGCTGGCATAATCTTATTATCATCACGACCTACCCAAATAGCAGTCGTATAATATGGTGTGTAACCACAAAACCATCCATCACGATTGCTTGTTGTTGTACCTGTTTTACCTGCAGTATCAACATTTGGCACTTTAGCACCTACACCAGTACCTGATTTTACAACACTCTGCAATACATCTGTCATATAACTTGCAGCTGTACTTGAATATACCGTCTTTTTCTTTCCAGATGAAGACATAACTTCTTCTCCGTCAGACGTAGTAATTTTAGTAATACATGTTGGCTCACGATATACTCCATCATTTTGTAATGTTGCATAACCTGCAGCCATTTCTTCAGAAGTCGTTCCTTTTGTAAAACCACCAATACAAGTTGTATAGTATTTATAATCTTCCTCTGTCAGATATTTAAAATTCATTTTTTCCAGATAACGCAATGCTGTTTTTGGTCCAATCTGTTCATACAATCTCATGGAAACTACGTTACTTGATTTCTGAACAGCTCTTCTTAATGTAATCTGTCCAGAATAAGAACCTCCTGAGTTTCTGACTCTGTGCTCGTCTGTAGTCTTCATCGGATTATCATTAACAATGGATCCCGGTGTCCATCCTCTTTCCAGTGCCGGTGCAAATACAAGCAGCGGTTTAATGGAACTTCCTGGCTGTCTTGGACTCTGGTATGCTCTGTTCAAAGTATATCCGATATTTTTCTGGTGTCTTCCACCAACAATAGCCACAACTTTACCTGTATCATTATCAATACATGTTCCTGAAGCCTGAGCTTTATAGATTCCATTTTTATCTTTTTCTGTATATCCGCTTAAAGCATTGTCCACGCTTTTTTGAAGCTGATCTTGCACATCCGGATCAATAGAAGTATAAATATGGTAACCTGCGCTATAAAGTGTACGCTTACATTCAGCATACATCTTTTCATAATCATCCTGGTACTTATCCTTTTCAGAATCTGAATCAAAAGTACTTTTAAACTCAAACCCTTTTTGTTTCATAATCTCTTTGGTTGCACAATGAATGACATATGTTTCAATATAATTCTTTTTCTCGGTTTTTTTGGCTTGTTTTATAACAACTTCTTCTGCCATGGCCTCATCATACTGATCCTTTCGGATGAGCTTCTGTCCATACATATCTTTCAGAATCTTATTTCGTCTGGTCATGGTCTTTTCTTTATGGAGCAAAGGATCATACATAGTTGGTGCATTAGGAATCGCACACAGGAATGCAGCCTCAGACATAGTCAGATCTTTGGCATCTTTATTAAAATATCCTTTACTTGCTGCCTGAATTCCATAATACCCATTGGCAAAATATACGTTGTTAAGATAAAACTCTATAATCTGATCTTTCGTATATTTTTTTTCCAATTCCACTGCCACAAACATTTCTTTAACTTTTCGCTGCCAGGAAATCTCACGATTTAGAAATACTGTTCTGGCAAGCTGCTGAGTAATGGTACTTCCTCCCTGAGTTACAGTTCCTTTCTTTGCAACGAATGATACTGCAGCTCTTAAAATACCCTTATAATCTACTCCGTTATGCTTATAAAAATTTCTGTCCTCAACTGAAATCATAGAAGCAACTGCATATACCGGAAGATCTTTATACTTCAGATAATATGCATCCTTCTCTCCCCGAAATTTTGTTAACTGTTTTCCATTGGTATCGTAAACAATACTTGTCTGCGAAGCCTTGAAAGTTTCTTCGGTGGCATCTGCAACAAGTTGTTTAGCTTCACTACGAAGCTTTAAAACTTTCATTCCAAAAGTAAACCAGCCTATTACTACTAAAAACAAAAAGACAATAGAAATTTTCAAAAGAATTTTTCTTTTTTTCTTCTTCTTTTTAACTTTTTTCTCTTTGCCGGGAATAACCTTTTTTGTTTCCTTTGTTTCTTCAGCCATATTCCTTTCACCTTTCGTTTGCTTTTCTTTACATATCTCAAATGCAATCATAAAAATTACACTTTGTGCCTATTATATCATAAAATATAAGCTTGCCCAAATTTTTACTTCGACATAGTTCGTTTTACTTAGCATAACTGTAAAAAATATTTCCAGCTGCCTTAAACTCTTTTTCCATTGCACTTCTTTCTGCCTGGACAGATTCTCCTGTTAAAGAATCGAAATATCGAAGTTTTGTCTGGTTATAACTGATGAGTAATACATATGTGCCATTCTTTCTTCTTGCCATTACAGATCTGCCTTTACTGATAGAATACAATACATCCTCAAGGTTACAATCCGAATAATTGACTCCCTGTTTATCAAATGCATTAAACAATTTATCAAAAGTATTTCCTTTCAGTTTCTTAATCTTGTCATATGACAAATCCTTGCCTTCAGAATCTGCCATCATCTTAATGCATGCCACATCTGTCTCACTCTTGTTTTTAGCCTTTGTTATGGAAATATTTGCAACCTTTCCATAACTCTTCGCAATTCCTTTTTCCCACAGATATAACTGACCATAATTTACTACAACTCCACCTCCCTGTTTTGCTTCTTTAATTGCATCTTTCATACTGCTGTATGTTCCTGAAAGTTTTCCTCCCGTATAAACATATGCATCTTTATACTTGTATACATTATTTGCAAAATCAATCTTCAGTTCATCACCTTTTTCTTCAACATTCGTAGACAAATAACTTGGTCGTGTCTGTATATATATATTTTCCGGGAATGAAAGATACAATTGGTTAAATCTTGTGCCTGTATATCCATATTCAAAGACAACTTTATCCTCTGTCTTATTTTTGAATCTGATATAGCTGCTATCTGTCTTTTTATAACTGTTTCCATTCTTTTTGGAATAGGTAAGAACAACCGTTGTCCCGTCTATTTTGGCATCCGTAATATATAATCCAGTTTTTCCATATTCATTTACATTTTTATTATCACTTCTAATAAAAACGTTATTAAGAGGATACATATAAGTTCCATCTTTTTGGCGGACAATCTGATCTTCGTCACATGTTCCATAAACAAAATCCTTCTGAATAAATCCAATTGGTTTTAAAAGCTGTCCTTTTTCACCTGAAATGATCCATTCTTTACCAGATGATAGATTTACCACTTTAATTTTGTTTTTAGACTGATTCAGTGCCAGCATTCCATTTTCTGATACTACTGCCAAATCATCTGTTATATTTTGCGCAAGGATACTGCTCTGTTCTTTATCAAGATCCACATGATAAATAGAACTGTCCAGATAAAAATAGAACTGATTATTCTTACTTAAAAATGCTCCTTTTTCCAGATCATTTTTCATTGTGTCATACTGGACTTTTACTGGAATAAATGCCAGTTCTTCAATCTTCTGTTCTTCAGCATAGAAGCGATATACTGATATTCCATTTTTACCTTCATGCTTTCCTCGGTTCATATATCCATACACCAGGAAAGAAATATCACCATTGGACTTCATCTGCATAATCTGGATTCCATGTTTTGGATAATTATTTCTGCTTTCTCTGTAATCTTCCCCCATAAATGAAAATACCTTATACATGTCCGAATTCTGATAATCATAGTACCATAATTCATTCTGAACCACAAAAGCAGCTTTCTTTCCGTTATCCTTACTGATCAGCTGTTTATCACTTCCGCCAATTCCGATAAGAATACGATTATTCACACGATCAATGGTATCATAGCGCATATAACTTTCTAATTTTCTTTCATAATTCAAAAGATACATTCTATCTTTTGAATAACGAACCCTGAAGTATTCATTTGCCTGATAGTATTGTTTTACGCCTTCACTATTTTCTGCAGATAAAATATACCGAAATTCCATAGAGGTAACATTCTGAGAAATTTCTTTAATGGTTGCCGGATACATTCTTTCAACCTGTGGTGAAAGATTTGCATAACAAATAGCCTCCTGACTTGATTTTAAATCTACATATGACAAATTATTGGATATTGTACCTTCTTCTGTCTCCAGATATTGACTGATAAACTCTGTATTACCTTCCTTCAAAGTTGAATCATGAAACTTCATGGCAAATTCCATACACTCTTTTAAATGAAATCCTGTTCCATAAACAACTCTGGTATAGTATTTAACATCTTTATTATCTTTTGTAACAGACAATTCCATCAGATACGTTCTTCCAGATTCCAGTCTCTTTGATATATTAATATCTGCCAGACTCTGGTCTCCTTCTTTCTGAAATGCCGCATCTCCTCGATCCAAAATAGTTTTATTGTCAGAATCATAAATTTTGTATGTTACTGCTTCAATTCCTTCTTTATTGCCGCTTATAGAAACTTTCAGAGAATTTTTATCCAGAGGGGTTGTACTGTCACGAAGCATGGAAGCATCTACATCTCCCTGATATCCATGCAGCTGATTGATTTCCTGCTCATCTGAAATCAGAACCAGCAGCGGTAAAGTTGCCTGCGTTGTCTCCCGAACGCCATGATTATAACGCCCAACAAGCATATAATTCCACAGAATCAATGATATGATAAATATGAAACCAAAAATTATTATTTGTATTGCTTTTGTATGCCTCATTTGTTTCTCCTTTTTGTACACCTTCTATGGTTCATTTTATCCGTTTTCTGCTGTTTATACAACCATTTTAAGGAATCTTTAAGATGTGCCGTCTGAATTCAAACGGCACATCCCCTACGAAAACATTCTTTTTTTCATTCTGTATCTGCAACGCCTATGACACATCTCTCCTCCAAGAAGAGCCAATATCATCTGATATAGCATGCGATCTCTTTTAGGACCGTCTTCTTTTTCATGATATTTTATTTTATCATAAATCTTATCCGCCATTGCCATTACACCAACTCTATCCATATATTGATCAAACATCATACTGCCTTCATACTCCAGCTGGTCACAGGCATCTTCAATAAATTCCAGGATTTCCCTGGAAAGTGCAGAGTACATTTTTGTAATATACTGATAATCCTTTTCATCCTGTTCCTCCTGAAGAATTTCCATTTTTCCTGGCATTTCATCCATATCAAATCTAGGTAAATCTCCTAATCCTTCTATTGGAATCATTGTGAGACTCCTTTTCCTCTATTGATAATATCCTATGCCTTAATAATAAAAAGGTGAATTTTATTTTCTATAACAAATTCTTTCCTCATGAAAGAAAAAAGAATCCTCCTCATGGAAGATTCTTTTTCAAAATCATAAGTCTTCTTTTTTAATACTTCTTACTTCTTCATTAATTGCCAGCATCTTGCTATCCAGAAATGCAATCATGTCTGCACATTCTTTTAACTCTGTGCGGATATAATCCGGGGCATTTCCTTCGTATTTATAATAAATCTTATGCTCCAATGATGCCCAGAAATCCATAGCTACTGTGCGAATCTGTATTTCTACCTTTGTTGGTACAACTCTATCTGACAAAAAAATCGGTACTTTAACTATCAAATGATAGCTTCGATATCCATTTGGTTTTGGATTAACCATATAATCCTTTGTCTTTAACACCTCAATATCATCCTGATTGGAAATCATATCAACAATACGATAAATATCTGGTGTAAACGAACAAATAACCCTGATTCCAGCAATATCATCGATATATTTCTGTATATTCTCTACAGTTACATCGACTCCCTTTCGTAAAAGCTTTCGCATAATGCTTTCTTCACTTTTTAGTCTTGACTCAATATGTTCAATCGGATTATATTTATGTACAAACTTAAATTCATCATTTAAAATTTCCAGTTTTGTACCAATTTCTTTCAATGCCGAACGATATAAAAGCTGCATCTGCTTATATTCTATCAATACATCCTTTACATCAGGTAATTCCAATTCTCTCATTATGATCACTCCTCACCGTTATTTTTAAAAATAATACACAAGGTATTTCATCCTGATGTTATTATTTTATCACTCTGTGAGGATGTATTCAATTTTATACACAAATTTTTAAGAATTTCCATGAAATAAAAAAATCCGTGCGGTTTGCGTTGTGCCTAATTCCACAGACGTTACCTCTACAGTTAACTCAACCCAGGCACCCTTACGGCACATAGGAGGTTCTGCTTAGTGCTGCTTCGTTCCCGACCTGACACGGTTCACAGATTCCTATTGCGTAAGACCCAGATATCAACGCCACTTATAAAGGGCAGCTCTACAGAAAGAAGCCCGAAACAAACCATCACCTCTGCTATAGCGGATTGCAGAAATAGGGTGCCGCTACCTCCCCGGTTGCACGGAAGCTTTATGACATAATCTGGTGCATCATTTCAGATGCAGACTCCATTATACTAGATAGATTCCTTTTGGTCAATAGATGGATTTATTTTACTTTTACAGTTTTTGTTTTGCTGTAAGATCCGTAATATCTTTTTCCATCAGATGTTTTATATGCTCTTACCTTAATATAATATTTTTTCTTACTTGACAATTTTTTAATTGTTTTTGTTGTTGACTTTGTATACAAATTCTTATATTTTGATGTTCCTTTTTTCTTGTAGGAAATCTGGTATCCGCTGACACCACTGATTCTTTTGAAGCTTACAGTAATTGTTTTTTTACTTCTGCTTTTTGCGGATGTAATGCTTTCTTTTTTAGGAACAATATAATAGTAAACTTTTCTGGTTCCTCTATATTTTCCTTTTCCTTTAAAAATGACATAAGATCGTCCCATACTTTTACGCTTCTTTACAGAAACTGTATAGTCTTTGTTTTTCTTTAAAGCTTTCCCATTGTAGTACAATTTGATATTTGGCTTCTGTGTTTTTCCTGTATAAATTCTCTTAACAGAAGAAGTCCTGCAATATCTTAAATGCACCTGTGATGCAGGTTCGCTTACTGTATATGCTTTGATCCTTACGGAAAATCTGCTATTTGTGTCATAATCTTCATGCAGATCTAACCAATGATCATTAACCTTACAGAAGCTCTGTCCCCTGGCAGTTTTATTTACAAATTTTATTATACTATTGCTATCATCATAGTTTATATCAACTCCAATTCGACTATATGTTTTTAAAGTTATTACAACAGAAAACCGATCTCCTCTTATCATTTCAACCTTAGGTACATCTATGGTATGAGTTCCCTGATAGGAAATCTTACCATCTTTTCTTGATACTTCTTGCCCACTATCTGGCTTATTGCCGGAAGGATTCCTAAAAATCTGGATCCGATATGCAACGTTATTAGAAAATGTGGTTAAATTAACTGCTTTTACGATTTCTTTGCGACTTCCACTTCCTTTTTTTGCCGTAAAAATATTTGCAACTTTTTCTCCTGAATCCAAATCTAATGAACCAGGACAAGTCGATCCATCATAAAAATAATTATAATGATATTCTGATGTATTGGTAAAATCAGCTGAAATATATTCTTCTAATGATTTATCTTCGTATGAAATATAAAGATAACCATTGTCTCCTTCTTGCTGTCCCCAGCTATTTTTTACGATCCAGGCTCCTTTGTTATTTGGTCTTGCCTTTTCATTGAAATTGGAAATATCGTAATTATCATCCCATCCAACAATCGTAACCGCATGGTTAGCTGTCCTTGCCTTTTTGTTACTCTCATCATAAATATCATTACAATAATATGCTCCTGTTTTATCGTTATAAAATATATCCTGATCAGTTAAAGATTCAGGTGCGTAAGGTGCGTAATATGATACTCCTACAGCTCCATATTTTTCTATTTGGGATTTAACCAGCATTACACTTGGCGTATTCCCCAAAAAGTTACTGTCTTTTAAAATTGCCTCATCTTTCTGTATCAAAGAAGAAGGTAAAAACCATGATTCATTATCAAATGGAAAAATACTCTCACTGGCTAATCCCTGCCATCCGGATAATGATAATAAGCCTAATATTCCGTTTCCACCAACCTGTTTCCAATTCCAATCACCAGATTTTAATTTTGTCATATCTCCCTTTGTATTATTTAACGTATCATTTGTTCTATTATATATAAAAAATGCCAAATGCTTTTCGGACAAATCCAGGGAAGTATTATTTTTTTGAGTTTTATGATTTTGGAGCATAGAAGTTTCCCCTAATGCACTTAATGAAAATGCCCAACATAAACCTGTATCTCCCTGATTTCTAATGGGTGTCACAATTCCCTTGTCCATTGAATTATAATATGAAGCTGAAGCTCTGCTATTTTTCATATCCTTTTGCTGTTGTTTTGACAATTGGGGAGACTCTATTTCTACATCTATAGGAAAGTACCCTGCCCCATTTTCATCTGCAAATACATTGATTGCATGAAAAGATAATATAAGAATAAAATTTATCAACATAACAGAAACTTTTTTATACATTTTCATTCACTCCTTTTTTTCTTCCTTAAATTCCTGAAAAAATCTGTCATCATGTTGCTGCATTCCTCTTCCAATATTCCTTTTTCAATTTCAACCTGGTGATTAAAAGCATCCACCTGAAGAATATTTAAAACCGATCCCGCACATCCTGCTTTTGGATTCATTGCACCAATAACTACTTTAGGAATTCTTGCCTGTACGATTGCCCCTGCACACATCTGACAAGGTTCCAATGTTATATACATAGTACACTGCTCCAGTCTCCAGTCTCCTGTTTTTTTACTTGCTTTCTGAATTGCCAGAAGTTCTGCATGTGCCAAAGTTGTTTTCTTTTTATTTCTCTGATTATAGGCCCTTGCAATAATCTTATCATCTGCTACGATCACACACCCGATAGGAACATCTCCGATTGCTGCTGCCTTTTTCGCCTGCTTGATTGCTTCTTTCATATATTTTTCCTGCTGAGTCATCCTGTCCTCCTCTATTCAAGACTCGCTCGCGAGTCTTGGCGCGGAATTCGGGTCTGCATAGCAGACATACTTCCAATCCGAATTCCTGCGCATCCTCGCGGAGCGTATATCAGATGGGGGATTGAAACCCGCCACTGATACATAATTGTTGCTCACTGCCTACAGAGGCGGGAGTCATCCCTCATCTGATATAATATATTCTATACTCATGTCATATTCCAATTATTACACTCATAAAATGAATCAAAAAAAGAGAGTACTTCATTGTCTGATTATCAACGTATCGTATCTTATTTGTATGAATATCATCATGGAATCAAAGGCTCAAATGTCGGCTTTGCAAAAATTGAGAAGCGACAGAAACAGCTAAAATTATATTTCCATGTAAAAACAAATGACAAAGCACTGGAATATAACATCTATTTTTACCGTTTCCATCAGGGAACGATGGAAGGAATCCTTTTGGATACCATAAAACGTAACGATACCATTGTGGAATTTAAAAACACATATCCTTTAGTGGTAGATCTTGATAAAATAGATGGATTTCTTATTTATCATTCCAATGAACACTTTTTTGGTTCTGAATGGAAAGATCGTCCTATTATCATTCGAAATTTTCTTCCACTGAAACAATCATCGCCTGAAGAATCTGTTTCCACCCCAGAACCTGAAGAAATAAAAACTGAAAAAGCAGTACCTGCAGAAACAACTCCTGTGGAAACGAATCCTCCAGAAACAAATTCTGCCACAGAAGAACCTGAAATAAAAAATCCTGATACACAAAAAAATGAAACCATCATTCCAGAAACCAAAAATCCTGAAATAAAACAAACTGTGCCTAATAATGCCACTTCAAAACTGGTGGAATATATCGAGGCACTTCAACTTGAAAAAGAAGCCAAAGAACAGGAAACTTCTTATGAAAATCCTGACTTTGACTGGAAGGAGTATCCCACCCTGCCTCTTCCTGATATTTATTGCCTTTCTCCTAGCATCAAAATCCAGATAGAGGATCTGCCAAAAATTCCTGATCTGCCAAAAGATATTAAAACCAATGGTTTTCTACTGCTTAATTATGGTAATTTCGGCCACTTATGTCTGGCTTGGAATTCCGAACATAAACGGCGCTACTTAGGCGTTCCTGGTATTTTCGATAATGAGAAATCTTTTATTTCAAAGTTATTTGGATTTCAGAATTTTATTACTGTTCCACCAAAAAAACATAAAACCGGTAATTTCGGTTATTTTATTTTACCCGTCTAATAAATTACTTAATTGTGCAAATTGCTGCAGAGTTAATGCTTCTCCACGAATAGTCGGTGAAACTCCCATTTTCTCCAGAGCTTCTATCACCTGCTCTTTGGAGAAGTTTAACTCGCTGAAATTTTTAATTCCGTTCTGAAGAGTTTTTCTTCTCTGATTAAAAGAAGCCCGAATTAATTGAAATAACAGTTTTTCATTTGTTACGTCCATCGGAGGTTCTTTATATTTTGTTAAACGAATTACTGCTGATCCGACTTTTGGTCTTGGCATAAAACAATTTGGCGGTACATTTGCTACAATATATGGTTCTGCATAATACTGAACAGCCAATGACAAAGCTCCATAATCTTTCGTTCCAGGTCCTGCCTGCATACGGTCTGCTACTTCCTTCTGTACCATAACAGTAATACTGTCAATTGGCACATGACTCTCAAATAGTCCCATAATAATCGGAGTAGTAATATAGTATGGGAGATTCGCTACAACCTTAATAGGCTTTCCATGATTTTTTTCTTCTGCAATTTTCCCAATATCCACCTTTAAAATATCTTCATTCAAAATACTGATATTATCATAGGCAGATAACGTATCGGAAAGAATTGGTATAAGGTTCTTATCAATTTCTACTGCCATAACTTCTCTGGCACTTTCTGCAAGATACTGTGTCATTGTTCCAATTCCAGGTCCGATTTCCAATACAAAATCTTCTTTTGTAATATTGGCTGCTTCAATAATCTTATCTAATACACGACTATCAATTAAAAAATTCTGTCCAAATTTCTTCTGAAAATCAAAATTATATTTCTGAATGACTTCTATTGTTTTTTGCGGATTGCTTAACTTTTCCATTTAAACCTCTTTCATTTTATATAATCTTCTTGCATTCTCTTCGGTAATATCAATTACCTTTTGTGCAGAAATACCTTTTAACTGTGCAATGGTTTCTGCCACATAAATTAAGTTCAACGAAGAATTTCTCTTTCCTCTGTTTGGCTCCGGTGCCAGATACGGGCAATCAGTCTCTAAAACAATACGATCCAAAGGTGCATAAACAACAGTCTCTTTTAGATTCTTTGCATTCTTGAATGTAACTACACCGCCAACTCCAATATAAAATCCCATATTTAAAAAATTCTTTGCCATTTCTCTGGAATAGGAATAACAATGAATTACTCCACCTATATTTTCTGCATGAGCAGCTTTCATCATATCAAATGTATCCTTTGCTGCATCTCTGCTGTGAATGATCATCGGGAGATTTACCTGTCCGGCAAGATCCATCTGTGCTTCAAACCATTGTTTCTGAATATCTCTTTCCGGTTCATCCCAATAATAATCCAATCCGATTTCACCAATAGCTACGATCTTTTCCTGACTGCTGTACTCTTTAAGTTTTTGTATATCATCATCTGTCATTCCTTTTGTTTCACTTGGATGAACACCTACAGCCCCATACATCATAGGATATTTTTTTACTGCCTTCGCCGTCCATTCTGAAGTTTCCATATCAGATCCAACATTTACAATAGTTCCTACTCCATTTTCTTTCATAGAAGCTATTAAACTTTCTCTATCTTTATCGAATTTTTTATCGTCATAATGAGCATGTGTCTCAAAAATCATAATTCGCTCTTTCCTTCCTTATTTTTACTCTGCTCTTTGGCATATTATATCAAAAATAGCGTTTCATGCGAAGTAGGAATTATATTAGAACAAAGAGTTTTTTCATAAAAAGAAAAAAGGATATATTCTCTAAGAATATACCCTTTCATATCCAAAGCGGGTGATGGGAATCGAACCCACGTAATCAGCTTGGAAGGCTGGAGTTCTACCATTGAACTACACCCGCATATTTATTTGTCTTACCCGACAACAATTGATATTCTACTATTACTTTTAATAAATGTCAATAGTTTTTTTAAATTTTTTTAATTTTCTTTTTTATCTCATTTCTGCTAATAAAGTCATAATTCTCTTATCTAAGAATAAACTATACAAAAAGAAGTGGGATTCTTCTATGATCAATTATATTTGGAGTTTTTTGATTATCCTTGGTTTTATGGTAGGAAGCTTTAATGGAAAAATCTTAACAATGTCTGACAGTATTCTATCTTCTTCAAAGGAGGCTATTGAATTATGCATTTTAATGTTTGGTATTGTTGGTCTCTGGTCAGGTATTATGAATGTTGCTGTATCCCTAGGCCTTACAGATAAACTACAACAGATTTTGACACCCTTTCTGAACTTTCTTTTTCCAAATCTAAAAAATGCTAAAGCAAAAGAATATATTAGCACTAATATTGCTGCCAATATTTTAGGCCTGGGATGGGCCTCAACTCCTTCTGGCTTAAAAGCAATGGAAGAACTTCAAAAGGATAATCCAATAAAAGATACAGCTACCAATGAAATGTGTTCTTTTCTTATTCTAAATATTTCTTCTCTGCAGCTGATCCCAATTAATATCATTGCTTACCGAAGTCAATATGGAGCTGTTCATCCGTCTGATGTTATCGTACCCGGTATTATTGCCACCTGCTGTTCAACTTTATCTGCAATCATCTATATTAAATGGAAGGATAGAAAACAATGATTTCAGCAATTGCAAACTTAATGATTCCCTTTTTGATTTTTTCTATTATCTTATATGGATTATTTACTAAAAAAAACATGTATGATTCTTTTTTAAAAGGAGTTCAAGATGGTTTTAAGATTGTACTTGATGTAGCACCAACATTAATTGCTTTATTTTTTTCTATTCAGATTTTTCGCTCTTCAGGTGCTTTAGACCTCCTCACCAGTCTTCTAAGTCCTCTGGGAAATCTTTTGAATATACCAAAAGAAGTTTTTCCTGTTATATTTGCCAAACTGTTTTCAGCCTCTGCTGCCACAGGTTTTCTTCTGGATATATTTAAAACCAGCGGTCCCGATTCCTTACCTGGTTTTATGGCTTCCGTTATTCTAAGCTCCACAGAAACCTGTTTTTATGTTTTATCTGTTTATTACAGCTCCATAAAAATCAGTAAAATCCGTTATACACTAAAAGGAGCTCTTTTTACAACATTCACCGGAATTGCTGTTTCTATTTTTTTATGCTCCCTTTTTATTTCTTCTAAATAAAAGAAGGTTTTTGAAAAATTCAAAAACCTTCTTTGCTTATTTTTTTTTCTTGTAATAATCATGAAAATACTGCATGACCCGTATCAGCATCTTTTCTTCCTCTTCATTTAAAGGTTCCAGCAGGCCTCTTATCATTTCCCGATGAAAATCCTGATGATGTTTATAGGCCCTTCTTCCTTTTTCTGAAAGGGAAATATATACAACTCTCCGATCCTTTTCTCCACGCTTTCTTTTAACATAACCCTTTTTCAAAAGATTATTAATAGCAATAGTCAGTGTTCCTACAGTAATATTTAAATCTTTTGCTATGGAAGACATGTTTTTTGGCTGCTTTATTCCAATTACATCAATAATATGCAGATCTTTATTGGAAATATCTTTAAATTCTTCTGTAATTACAGCTTTTTCTTCTTCATATGAAATACCATGAAATAAGTCAACTACCATATCATTTAAAAGATCCTTATCCATAAGACACCTCCTTTGCCTCTTATTTTTTAATATTTTTTATTTTACATGATTATGAGCTTCACTGATAACTTTTGCCAATGCCTCTTTAGCCTGTGTAGGAAGAGCATTGTATCCTCCATCTTCTGTATCTTTTTCAAATACATAGTTCAGACGATCTGTCATTCTTGCTTTCAGTTTATTTACATAATCCTCATCTTCAAAATCCGGAATATATCCTTCTACTTCTAATATTTCCATGTTACTGAAAGGACCCCAAGGTTTAAATTCCGCTGTTCCTTCAACAATCTGTTCAATTCCTGAAAGAGTTACATTTGGCTCGATATCCTTTCCCATAAAATCTCCGGTATTTAAGATATAACAATCTACATTTCTTTCTTTTACCAGATCACGGAATTTTTTATAATCATTTACCAGAGGATATGTACGGAATGGATTTGCATATGGTTCTACAACCAGACGATCCGGATCAACTCCTGGTGCCAGACGTTCTGCACTGCTTCGTTTTGTTGCAAGTGTTGCTCCCATAACAGATGCCAGGGATGCTCCATTTACCTTAACAACAGGTGGAATTGTTGGATCTTTCATAATCCAGAAAATAGCATTTACCGGTGATTTGATTTTATCTACACGGTTTGGTGACCATAATTTGGATTTAATCGCACGGCCATTTCCATTTCTTATATCTTCTGTTACAAGTACGATTTTTCCTTCTTCATCCATTGTTGCAGAACAGTTCTGAGCTGTCAGAAGATACTTATTATCTGGACAACCTGTTGGATAATCTGCAGTTTTATCAAAATATGTTGGTTCCAGAGCAATAGAAGAACCTGTTTCTGTATTAATAATAAATGCATCATCATGAAGTACCACTACTTCCGGATACTTATTATTATGTTTTGCATGTGTTAATGTGGATTTTCCTGATCCTGATAATCCAAAGAAAGAAGCAACATAATGACGGTCTTTTAAACGGAATTCTTTCTGTCCTCCATGACAGGATGCATATCCATTACGATTTGCAATTGCCCATGCGATTGTCAAAGTACCTTTTTTATGCTCTCCAAAATATTTCATTCCAAGCAAAGCAGCACAGTTTGTATCTGTATTAAAGTATGTCAGTCCTAATGGATGCTCTTCATGGCTCCACTGAGGATCAGAGAAAATATAAATATCTGTTTCATTGCCAATAGGCTTTGATTCTTTATACATTTTAATATATTCCTCAGACTGATACTGGAAATTCAGCATCCATGAATATAAAATATTTTCTTCACCTTCCGGAATCAACAGATGAGCTTTTACCATAAATTCAGGATCCAGCCCGATGAATACCTGTGCATGATACATTGTTGACCATCTTGTATCATATACTGCATCCATTACTTTTAAATCCAGATCATTGGTATCAACACCAGGCTCACTGGAAATTCTTCTTGCTGCTGCACAACGTCCTGTAACAGATCCATCATTAAATAATAAAACTTTTGTTCCTTCTTCCAAACCGATTTCTTCTGGTTTATAAACAGGCATATCTGTTACGATTGTTCCAGGAGAATTCTTGGCTAATTCATAAGCCTGTTTTAAATCTTTTACCTCAATTACATTATTACCATAAAAGGCAGCTTCAATAATTGATCTTGTTTTTGAAAAACCTGGTTTCCCTTTTCCAATTTCATCATGTGTGTAGTACGCTTTTGTTGACATAAAGTTGCTCCTCCATTCATAGGTTTTCGTCGATGCGCTTCTTCAAAATGTTAAAACTGCATGGTCCGGCATCTAAAATAATTTTGTGAAAAGTTTTTAAGTTATATTTTTTACCTGCTCTTTTTTTATAGTAGCTCCTGAGTTCCATAAACTCTTTATAACCAATATAGTAAGAAAGATAATTTGCTGGTTCGCATACAATCATTGCAAATATATGATTTCCTGCGTTTTTACTGATTCCATACGTCTGAAGATATTTTAATGTCTCCTGTCGGCTCCATCCTTCATAATGAATCCCAATATCTATACGTGAACATAAGGCAAGATTAAATTCCATTCCTGCTACATTGAGCCTGGAAAGAGGAATACTATTTTTCCCTGCCTCTATTGTACCATAACTCCATCCTTCAACATAAGTGGCCCATCCTTCTGTATAACCTGGATAATCCAGAATATATCTGACAGGATCATCTTTTTTTGAAGCATAATAAATATTCTGATACATATGTCCCGGGTATCCTTCATGGGCAAGTGTGGAATACAACTGCACATACTCCTTTACCTGTGACCGGTTAATGTAAATGACATTTTCTTTATATGAATCTATCGCAGGTATCATATAAAATGCCGGACTTGCACTTTCCTCCATAGATGAATGAACATACTTAATCTTACAGTTAACCTTTGGTGCTTTGGGATAATATTTCTTTGTCTTTTTTTTCAGCTGATTTATGATATTTTCAGGATTGGATCCTGTATATGGCTTAATATTTAAATTATTATATTCTTCATAGATTTCGGGAAACTTTCTACAAAGATCTGATGTTTGTAAAATACATTCTTCTATATTTTTTTCTGTCAATGATATCATTTCTGGAATTGACTTTGATGATCCGGTTTTTTTCTTTACCAGTAATCTATAATAATTCTTTCCTGATTGAAAAAAGGCCATACCACCTTTGTTTTTCCCATTATTTTTCCATATCTTTAATTGCTCAGCAAGCATCTCATATGCTGGAATTATCTGCTTTATGACAATATTTCTATTACTTTTTTTATATTTTTTCTTCTGGTTTTCTGTTAATTCTTCAATATTATCCAGTCTGCTTTGAAATGATTCAATTAAAATATTATTCTCTTTTCTTTTTGTAAATTCTTCTATCTGTCCGACAATCAAATCCACTGATTCATCTGACATAAAAAGCCCCTTTTTAATTCTTTCTTTTTCATAAGAAAGAACAGATCGGAAATATTCTCTAATCTGGGATATTAGCCTTAAATACGATTCTATGTCCTCTTCAGATTCCAAACGGTATTCACCAAAAGTTACCGGAATCTGAACCTGTACACCTGAAACAGGACTTAATATTTCCTGATAATAAGAATACTTTGACAGATTTTTTTGATTTATAAAATATTCTGATAAAACATCATATGTATGCTGCTGTTGCTTTGAAAGTTTTTTGTATTCAAACTTTTTTATAATATTAAGTTCTTTTTGCATATTTTTCTCTTCGTTAATGATCTGCTCTTTTTTGATCATACCAAGAGTACTTTTCTGGTTTTTGATTTGGTATTTTTCTGGTTCTTTCAAAGTATAATGAAGATTAATTCCATCTTCTGTAACTGTTTCCCTGAAAACTTTCATCAGATAATTTTCAAATTCTTCCTGCTGGGAAGCAGTTTTTGTTTTTTCTGATGCTGGCTTCTGAGAAATATTATTATTCATCAAGCATCCTGAAAGTACGATTAGAAGGATAAAACAAATAGCAAATAACCTTCTCGGTATTTGGCTTTTCATATATTGTTCCTTTCCTTTGAATAAATCAAATATCCAGACTACTATTATACTATTTTTTAAAGAAAAAAAATAGACTATCTTTCAAAGATGTACTATAATTAACAAATAATAGAAACAAAATCGGAGGAAAACTATGAGTAAAAAACCATATTATATTACAACAGCAATTACTTATACTTCTGGAAAACCTCATATTGGAAACACTTATGAAATTATTCTGGCAGATAGTATTGCAAGATATAAAAGAATGGAAGGATATGATGTATTTTTCCAGACTGGAACTGATGAACATGGTCAGAAAGTTGAATTAAAAGCAGAAGAAAAAGGCGTAACTCCAAAAGAATTTGTTGATGACGTTGCTGGTGAAATTAAACGCATCTGGGACTTAATGAATACATCCTATGACAAGTTTATTCGAACAACTGATGAAGATCATGAAAAGCAGGTTCAGAAGATTTTCAAAAAATTATATGAACAGGGAGACATCTATAAAGGTCATTATGAAGGACTTTATTGTACCCCTTGTGAGTCTTTCTTTACAGAAAGCCAGTTAGTTGATGGAAAATGTCCTGACTGTGGACGTGAAGTTCAGCCTGCAAAAGAAGAAGCATATTTTCTTAAATTAAGTAAATATGCAGACCGTTTAATTGAACATATCAATACTCATCCTGAATTTATTCAGCCAGAATCCCGTAAGAATGAAATGATGAACAACTTCCTTCTTCCAGGTCTGCAGGATTTATGTGTATCCAGAACATCTTTCAAATGGGGAATTCCTGTGGATTTTGATGAAGGTCATATTGTTTATGTATGGTTAGATGCATTAACAAACTATATCACTGGTATCGGATATGACTGTGATGGTAACAGCACAGACCAGTTTAATAAGTTCTGGCCTGCTGATCTTCACCTGATCGGTAAGGATATCATCCGCTTCCATACTATTTACTGGCCTATTATTTTAATGGCTTTAGATCTTCCACTTCCAAAACAGGTATTTGGACACCCTTGGCTTCTTCAGGGAGACGGTAAGATGAGTAAGTCTAAAGGTAATGTTTTATATGCTGATGATCTTGTAGACTTCTTTGGTGTAGATGCAGTCCGCTACTTTGTTCTTCATGAAATGCCATTTGAACGTGATGGTGTTATTACCTGGGAACTAATGGTTGAACGAATGAATTCCGATCTTGCTAATATTTTAGGTAACCTTGTAAACCGTACCATTTCCATGTCCAATAAATATTTTGGAGGAATTGTTGAAAATAAAAATGTTCAGGGAGATTTTGATGATGATCTGAAAGCTGTAGTAACAGGAACAAAACAAAAAGTTGCTGATAAAATGGCTAATCTTCGTGTTGCAGATTCTATAACAGAAATTTTCAATCTGTTCCGCAGATGTAATCGCTATATTGATGAAACCATGCCTTGGATCCTTGCGAAAGATGAAGCTCAAAAAGACCGTCTTGCTACAGTCCTGTACAACCTTGTAGAAGGAATTGTAATCGGAGCAAGCTTGCTTGAACCATATATGCCAGAAACTTCTCAGAAAATTATGGATCAGTTAAATACAACAACTGTACCATTTGACAAGATGGATACTTTTGGAAACTATATAAGTGGAACAAAAGTAACAGAAAAACCTGAAATTCTTTTTGCAAGACTAGATGAAGCCGAAGTCCTTGAAAAAGCAAAAGAATTAATGGATGCTCAGGCTCAGGCTGCCGCTGGGGAACCAGTGATTGACATTGAACCTAAAGATGAGATTACTTTTGATGATTTTATGAAAATGCAGTTCCAGGTTGGTGAAATTATTGCCTGTGAACCTGTTAAAAAATCAAAAAAACTGTTGTGTTCACAGGTTAAAATCGGAAGCCAGGTTAAGCAGATTGTATCAGGTATCAAGGCTCATTATACTCCAGAAGAAATGGTCGGAAAAAAAGTTATGGTACTTGTGAATCTAAAACCTGCAAAACTGGCAGGTGTACTTTCTGAAGGTATGCTTTTATGTGCTGAAAACGAGAAAGGTGAACTTGCACTTGTAACCCCTGAAAAAGACATGCCGGCTGGTGCTGAGATATGCTAATATAATTTTTTACTTTCATTATGGGTAAAATAACTAAATTATTTGACAACCATTATTTGGTATGCTATGGTTAATCTGTATAATGGTTGATTAAATAAACAAGGAGGTACACATGAAAAGTACAGGCATTGTCAGAAAGCTTGATGAGCTTGGTAGAATTACGTTACCTATTGAATTACGTCGTAGTTTTGATGTAAATGAACGTGATCCTCTTGAAATATTTGTAGATGACGATAAAATTATTTTGAAAAAATATAATCCTACAGATATTTTCACTGGTGAAATGGATGATTTAGTAGAGTATAAAGGAAAAAAAGTTTCTAAGAATTCCATCAAAGAACTTGCTCGAATTGCTGGACTTAAAATTTCAGAATAGTACATTATAATTATTATATAAAAATAAAAAGTTCCTCAATCAAGAGGAACTTTTTTTATTCTTCTTCCAGAAGTTGTTGGTATATATCCCTTTTTCCAACACCCCTATCTTTGGCAACCATTTTCATTGCTTCTTTTTTTGAATAACCCTGATCCATATAGATATTCATATGATCACTTAATGACATTTCCAAAAATGATTTTTGGTTTTCTTCTTTAATTTCCTGAAAAGATTTTCCCTGAATAATCAAAACACATTCTCCTTTGGGAGGATTTTCTTTATGATATTCTAGAATACTTTCTATATCAGATAAAAAAACAGATTCATGCTTTTTTGTCAGTTCTCTGCATAATGTCATTTTCCTGTTTCCAAGCAGTTCTAAGAGTTCTTCCAATGTTCGTACTAAACGATGAGGCGCTTCATAAATAATAATTGTCCTGGTCTCATTCTTCAATTGTTCTAATATATCTTTTCTTTCTTTTTTATCTGTAGGAAGAAATGCTTCAAAACAAAACCTTCTTGTTGGCTGTCCTGAAATGATCAGTGCATTGACAAGTGCACAGGCTCCTGGAAGTGCTGTTACCCGAATTCCTGCTTCGTGGCATTGTTTTACCAATTCTTCTCCCGGATCTGATATCCCCGGAGTTCCTGCATCTGTAATTAATGCAATATTTTTTCCTTCTTTTAATTTTTCCACAAGAACTTTTGCTTTCTCAACTCTGTTATACTCATGATAACTTGTCATTTTAGTCCTTATTTCAAAATGATTTAACAGTTTTATACTATGTCTGGTATCCTCAGCTGCTATTAAGTCAACTTCTTTTAATGTTCTGACCACACGAAATGTAATATCTTCAAGATTTCCTATAGGTGTCGCACATAAATATAAAATTCCTGCCATTATTTCTCCTCCGAATCCATCCCATAGATTTTATATATTTCTTTTGTATATTTGTTTTGCTGCTCATATACGATCAATGGCGGTTCAACAATCATCCTTGGTTTACCACCTTTTACTGCCTCCAACAAAAAGATATTAGATTCTTTTTCTTTATAGGGATGAACAAATCGGATTCTTTTTGGTTCAAGTCCATCCATTGACAACTGATTTAATATTTCAGCTAACCGGAAACTTCTATGAACAAGAAACAATGTGCCCCTGTTTTTCAATAATTTTCTGGCAGCCTGAGAAATATCCGCAAAAGTACATAATACTTCATGTCTTGCTATGGCCTTTGCTTCCTTTGGATTCTTTAATCCATGATTTCCAATCATATATGGTGGATTTGATGTTATCACATCAAAACTGTCATGAGAAAAAATCGTAGAAGCTTCTTTTATATCCCCTTCCACGATTTCAATTTTCTCCTCAAGCTGATTTAGTTTTACACTTCGTTTTGCCATTTCAACCATATCAGGTTGTATTTCCAGTCCGGCAAAATAAGACCCCTCTGTCTTGGCTTCCATTAAAATGGGAAGAATTCCTGTACCTGTTCCCAAATCCAGGACTTTTCCTCCTCTTTTTACAGATGCAAAATCTGACAACAGAACAGCATCCATTCCAAAACAAAATCCATCTTCCTTTTGAATAATTTTATATCCTCTTATTCCAAGATCATCAATTCTTTCTTTTACCATTTCCTTTACAACCCGGGCATCCCTGTTTCTTTCTCTTCATTAATAAATCATCTATTTTATATTCTTGAATATCTTTATCTCCATTTTCATCTTCAACGATTAATTTAACCTTCTGACGAAGAACATCAACTCGTTGTACTTCTCCTGTAATTCCATCTTTCGCTTTGACTATCTCCCCAATTTTAGGAAGTTTACTATTAAGATATTCATAGGTTTCCTGCTCATTTTTCAAGCAGCACATCAATCTTCCGCATACACCTGAAATCTTGGTAGGATTCAGAGAAAGATTCTGCTCTTTTGCCATTTTAATTGAAACCGGTGCAAACTCAGAAAGAAATGTATTGCAACAAAGTTTTCTTCCGCAAATACCTATTCCTCCAAGCATTTTTGCTTCATCTCTAACTCCTATCTGACGAAGTTCAATTCGTGTCCTAAATACCGAAGCAAGATCTTTTACAAGTTCCCTAAAGTCTACTCTTCCATCTGCTGTAAAATAAAATAATACTTTATTATTATCAAAAGTATATTCTGTTGAAACCAATTTCATTTCAAGATTATGCTCTTTGATTTTTTCCTGACAAATCTTATATGCTTCCTTTTCTTTTTCTCGATTTTCTATTGCTTTCTGATCGTCTTCCGGAGTAGCAATTCTTAAAACCGGTTTCAATTCTTCTCTAACGCATTTTTCTTTTACCATTCTGCGTTCTGAAACAACCTTTCCATATTCAATTCCTCTGGATGTTTCTACTATTACATGTTCTCCCATTTTAACCTGAAAATCTCTGGGATCAAAGAAATATATTTTACCGGCAGTACGAAAACGTACTCCTATTACTTCTACCATACTTTACCATTCTCCTTTATCGTCAAAAGCAGCATTTCCATTGCTACTTCAAAATTAACATTTGCAACCAGTCTTCTTCTAGCTTTTTGTATCTCATCTAATATATGACTGATTCCTTCGAAAGAAATATATATTTCCTGTTCTTTTATCTGCCGATACTTATCTTTATAAATTAAATGATTTAAAGAACCTGTTGTTTTCAGCATAAGCATGTCCCTATACCATACCATTAATATATCCAGAAAATCAAATATTTCATTCTTATATGTAGTCAGAGTTTTTAAATATGAAATAACTTCATTAACTTCCATGCTTTGAATATGAACCAGAATATTCATGGATTCCTGAAACATTTCTTTAAATTCTTCAGTATTTACCACATGTAATGCTTTTCCAATATTTCCCAGTGCAAAAGATGCTGCAAAACGAATATCCTGATCCTTTGCCTCTGTCTTTTCCTCTAGATATTTTACAATTTCTTCTTCCCTTACAGAGCCCAGTGTCAATGTTACACATCTGGATAAAATTGTATCCAATAAACGATCTTTATTATTGGTCAGCAATAATATTATGGCATATGCAGGAGGCTCTTCCAGTGTCTTTAACAGAGCATTCTGCGCACCTTGATTCATTCTGTCTGCATCATCAATAATATATATTTTGTAATTGCTGCTGTATGGCTTAATATCAATTGTTTCATTGATTCCTTTTCGAATCTCATCAACTCTGATTTCATACTTTTCATGAGTAATATAAATCAAATCAGGATGATTATCAGAATCTATCTGCTTACATGAAATACACTCTCCACAACCTTCCTGTTTTTCACACAAAAGAGCTTTGGCAAATGCCTTAGCAAGAGTCATCTTGCCGCTTCCGTCCTCACCACTTAATAAATAAGCATGGGAAACTTTTCCCATCTTTATTGCTTCTTCAAAATGAGAAATTATTTTTTTATGTCCTATTACTGATTCAAAACTCTTCATATACGTCACCTTCATCATGAAATTATTTTATCTGCCTCTGTTATAATTTGTCTATGTATTTCTTCGATAGATAAATTGCCATCTATTCTATGAATCCTGTCTGAATTCATGGCAGCAAGTGTTCTATATCCCTCAACTACTTTAATATGGAAATCTAAGGCTTCTCTTTCCATACGATCTAATTCTGCCTGCTTCTTCTTTCTTGCAATGCCTGTCTGGGCATCAACATCAATAAAAAATGTTATATCTGGCATTGTATCGCCAATGGCAAACCTGTTAACATCATATACCAGATCTATACCCATTCCTCTTGCAATTCCTTGATACACTACGGAAGATTCCACAAACCGATCACAAATTACAACTTTTCCTGCATTTATTGCCGGACGGATAACCTCCTCGACAAGCTGAGCTCTTGCAGATGCATATAATAGTAATTCTGTCATGTTCCCCATTTCAGTAAAATCTTTATTGAGAATTACCTGTCTTACAGCTTCGCTTATAGGCGTCCCTCCTGGTTCTCTGCATACTATTATATCATAACCTTTATGAGATAAATAGTCTCTTAATAATTCAATTTGCGTAGATTTTCCTGAACCATCTGGTCCTTCCATTGTTATAAATAATCCCATATTTATATCCTCTCATAAATAATATTTATTTGATTTTTATTGCATCCAACAATCTTCATATGATTAGTTTTATATTCTTTTATCTTTTCTATTACACCTGCAGAAATTTTTTCTCCTGGAACGACCAGAGGAATCCCCGGTGGATATAGATAAATAAAATCAGCACTTATCTTTCCCTCAGCTTCCTGAAAATTTACCGCTTTTCTTTCCTTTGCTCCTGCTTCTTTTGGAATCATTACTTTTCTATTAGGAATATTTGAAAACCGTATTATTCTATTATCTTTTATCTGTAGATCTGAGTCAATTTCAATTAATGCATCATACAGTCTCTCCAATCCTTCTTTAGAATCGCAAACACTTGTCATTGCTATAACATAATATAATTCTGCCATTTCCAGTTCCAGATTATATTCTTCTCTTAGCTTTTGAAATAATTGCTGACCTGTTATATTGGTATTTATTGTTGAAATTACTATTTTACCTATGTCATCTGTTTTTACTATTGATAAATGCTTTAATGATTCCAGTTTTCTTCTTAAAATGTTTATATTTTGAACATATTGTTGAAAACTTTTTTTATCTTCACAGCACTTGTGGACACAATGGTCAATAGAGGACATTAAGATATATGATGGACTGCTACTTTGAAATATAGACAATTCTTTCTGCATTTTTTCTTTTGAAACACAATTACTACATAAATGAAGTAATCCTGTTTGAGTTAGAGAAGGTAATGTTTTATGAAGACTTTGTATAACAATATCCGCACCTAGTGATACTGCACTGTCTGGAAAAGCTTCATTATAAATGAAGTGTGCTCCATGAGCTTCATCTACTACCAAAGGTATTTTCTTTTCATGTAAATAATCTGAAATTAAAGATATTTCTGATGTTCTTCCCTCATATGTTGGGGATACAATCATTACCATTTTTATATCTTTTTCTTCTTCAATAATCTTTTGAATCTGATTTACCGTAATTCCCTCACATATTCCTTTTGAATCTATTTTGGGATATACATATACCGGATTGAGGCCCAAAAGCTCGACACCATTGTACACTGATTTATGACAATTTCTTGAAACAAGAATTTTATCTCCTATATTACATAATGCTGATATTGCTGCGAGATTTCCAGCAGTACTGCTATTTATAAGATAATAACTTTCTTTCGTCCCATAAACCTGCTTTATATAATCCATGGATTTTCTAATCATACCTTCAGGCTGATGCAAATCATCATATCCGGTTATTTCAGTAATATCTAATTGAAATATATTATCGCCCTGGAATATATCCTTAAAATTTCTTTTGTGACCTGGCATATGAAAAGGATATTTTCCTTCTATATTCAATCTTTTTAATTCTTCATAAATTGACATTTCTATTATAATTCCTTTATTTTTTTCATATTTTATCATATCTGTCAAAAGAAAAAAAGTGTACTATCGATGAAACGATAATACACTTTATCTGCAAATGTCTTTCCATAAAATAAAAAAAGATGCCCAGAGCCGGAATCGAACCAGCGACACGAGGATTTTCAGTCCTCTGCTCTACCGACTGAGCTATCTGGGCAAATTATATATGAAACACGATTTTATTATATATCCGTGTGTACTCCAACACAACGCGGAAATTGCGGGAGCCGGATTTGAACCAACGACCTTCGGGTTATGAGCCCGACGAGCTACCAGACTGCTCCATCCCGCGATATTAGTTAAATGGTGGGAGAAGGATTCGAACCTTCGAAGGCGTTGCCAACAGATTTACAGTCTGCCCCCTTTGGCCACTCGGGAATCCCACCATATATATTTAAAACACCTCAATTATCAGAAATCTGATAATCAGGTGTGAAGCCGTTGACCGGACTTGAACCGGTAACCTGCTGATTACAAATCAGCTGCTCTGCCAATTGAGCCACAACGGCATATAAAATTATTCAATAAAAATGGGACCAACAGGGCTCGAACCTGTGACCCCCTGCTTGTAAGGCAGGTGCTCTCCCAGCTGAGCTATGATCCCACAGCATAAAAACGACCCGGATGGGAATCGAACCCACGACCTCCGCCGTGACAGGGCGGCGCTCTAACCGGCTGAGCCACCGGGCCATAATAGAATTATATAATCAAAAACTAAAGATGTCAACCATTTTGCTTCATATCTCTTAGTCTCTGGTATAAAATTTCAATGTACCTTCAAAACATCATACAAGATCTCTTACAAGTCATCCCTCACTCTGCCTTCTCTGGTTAAAGCCTCGACCGATTAGTAACAGTCAGCTCCATGTATTGCTACACTTCCACCTCTGCCCTATCAACC
>NZ_JABRXE010000007.1 GCF_018982945.1 Anaerostipes faecalis
TTATAATCATGCATATCAATTGGTTTTTGAATATCTGGAAGCATTTTACAATACAAAACGTATTCACAGTCATTGTGACTATATGTCTCCAAATGAGTATGAAAAGTTGTATCGTAAAATCCAGAAAAACGAATTGCAGATGACAAGTTAGGATGAGGAAAAACTCATTTTAACTTGTACTAAATCTTGACATAGGACCATTTAACCTGTTATCATGTATAATATAGTGTATTTAGGATTTTAAAAGATGAGGATTTAGATAACATTTCTTAAGAAGGGAATGTAAAGAATTTGATACTATAGAGATGGATTAGCATCGATACATGAAGAACTGTTTCGGTAAAAACAAGGGAATGGCATAAATTGGATTTTTCATAATTGGGAAAGTGTCAGAAACCGAAATATAATAGTTCAATCTATGCCTTGTCGATTCTAACATATGTGATGGAGAATGGCAAGTTATTCGTACATACTTATTTGGTATATTCGTACATACTTATTTGGTATATTATTGCTTGCTTTGGCGATAAGCAGAAATAATTATCAATTTTATTAATAAAGTACAGAATAACAGTGGCTGTTAAATGATAATTGTTAAATAGTAAAATATCAACTGAATAGCATTACTGATACACCCACTTTTGCTGGTTGATTTTAGATAATAAAAAGATTCTTACTGCCATTGGTTATAGATGAAATTAAGTCTACTTATATCGGTGATTTTTTATTTCAGTGTGATGAGGAGAAAAATATGCAGAATCTAAAAAATTCTCAAAATTTCTTAGTAGATAAAAATCTAGTTCGAAATTTGATACAAAAATCGCAACTTAATAAAAATGATATTGTGGTGGAAATCGGCCCCGGAAAAGGTATAATTACAAATCTTCTTGCTGAACAGGTTGGAAATGTTATCGCTATCGAATATGATGAAAATTTATATAAAGCGTTAGTATCACAAAACCAGTTTGATAATATTGAATATGTTTATGATGATTTTTTGAAATATCATTTGCCAAGGAACCAAAAATATAAAGTTTTTTCAAATATTCCATTTCAAATAACGGCAGATATAATAAAAAAAATCACAGATGATAATAATCCTGCTGAAGATATTTTTCTTATTGTGCAAAAAGAAGCAGCTAAAAAATATTGTGGTATGCCATTTCAAAAATATGAAGGATTACGAGCTGCTGTAGTAAAAGCACAGTATCAGGTAGAAATCATTCATACCTTTAATAGAAGAGATTTCTCACCTGCACCTAATGTTGATACTGTGTTATTACATTTTAAACGGAAAAGCAATACTCTGAATCAGTCAGATTATAAGAATTATAAAGATTTAGTAGCATATATATATTATCAAGGCAAAGGCGATAGGGTACAAGATCGACTTGGTGTTTTATTTTCAAATGCACAGATAAGACGTTTATGTAAAGATAATAGAATTAATCCGGTAGATTCGTATACAAAAATCAATTCTGAACAATGGATGAAAATCTTTACGTATTCACAGATTGGATTAACTGAAGAAAAAAAACGTCTCGTCAACAATGCTTATAGAAGGTTAGAGAAAGTAAATAAAGGTTTAAAAAAGCAAAATAGAACTTTTTTAAGAAAAACATCAACATCTGGACAAATTACAAAGTCGTCTACAACAAAACGCAAAAAGCGTTTATCCGATAAATAAGTAAAAATGCCTATAAGATTTTTGATGGAAGTATAATAAAGCGATAGCTATAAAACAATAATCATAAAATTCGTTGAGTATAGAGGAGTCAAGAAAACATTGGTGTACGAATTAAAAAATGACATTATGATAATAAAAATATCGTCGCTACAATTCAATACAATTGATGCTTTTTTAGATTATTATATTCCTTCCAAAAAAATTCGATATTTATTATTTCAGAATCAATGGATAAAAATTGATGGGAGAAGTATTCATAGAAATGAATCGTTAGTTGGTGAGAATCTAGAAATAAAAATTTACCCATCTAGCATAGATACTAGACTAAACGAAACCTGTAAATTAGAGATTGAAATTGTTTATGAAGATCCTTTTATCGTGATTGCAAACAAGCCACCTGGGTTACTAGTGCATAATGATGGAGATGCAAATACGAATTTACAAGAAATGCTAGATTCATATTACGCACAGCAAGGGATAGAAATTGTTGTACATCCTTTACACAGGTTAGATCGAGAAACAACAGGGCTTGTTGCTTTTTCGAAGTCACCAGTTTTTCAGCCATTGTTTGACAAGATGATGGCTGATAAAAGAATTCAACGTAGATATTTAGCAATTACAGAGCTCTCCTAATCGCTAGCTGTGGGTTCGATTCCAGCAGGGGACGGTTGCAAACAAAGCGGTAGTGATTAGCAGAAAATGCTATGTCATGAACCGCTTTTTTGTTTTCATCAAATAAGAAAAAAGCAGGTTGGGAACGAATTTCCAGCTAATTTGAAGTGATTTCTGTTAGCTGACAGCTAATCAAAAATAGTGTTTTAAAAACCAATAAAAATGAACTTCCTGCTAACATTGAGGTTCGCTCTTGTTGTTACCTGAGTTCGGCGATGTAAAACAGAGTAAAAAGGAATCAAGTCCTTCTTATTGATGCAGATTCTCAGGGAAATCTAACTTATGGAAATGAAAGAAAAAATCTCGGTTATATGAGTATGAATGGTCATTCCTTTGGAGATGGCTATGGATCTATATGGAATAATTTTCAGCCAGACAGATGCATTGCTAAACCAAAGATTATTGCCATTCATTTAAAGATGTTTATGAAGATTATCCTTTTATGATGATAATTGGTGTGTCATGCGCCATAAAAAAAATAAAAAGACATTCGCATTCATTTATGATAAAGATGAGTTTGTATGGATTAATGTGAAGTGTGATCCGGAGTGGAGAAAATTCTGACGCAATGCTTTCTCATCCGTAGTCCCTGCGTACCATATGAATAAGGCACATTGGAATTCAATCATTTTACATTTTAGATGGAGCTGTTCCCAAAAAGGATATCAGGCGGATGATTGGTGAAAACTATGATCTGGCGAAAAGAAAAGATGGGTGATAGAGAAGAAAAGTTTGAAAAAATGATGGCTGCTGTTTTAAACAGTTATGATGATACTATTAAAAAGATGGAAAAGTTAAAATTGGAAGGAAAGGTGAAATTGTGTTACAATTATTTTGATTTCCTGTAAGAAGAAATTGACAAATAAGAATTTGTAGGGGGTGATTTAATTATGAATCCATGGGAAGAAATCAGCCTGTCTGATTATGAAAATCACATGAGCCTTGACTCTGTAAAATAGCTTCAGGCGATGAATGAAATGATGAAGAAACAGTTTGCGGCTTATCCGGTAACAACTGCTATGGTATTTGGAATTGCAGGTGGAAACGGTCTGGAACATGTGAATCAAGGAAAGTATAAGAAAATTTACGGGATTGATATTAACGAAGAGTATCTTGCTACGGTAAAAGAACGATATTCTGATGTGGGGGACATTCTCGAATGCCGCAGGATTGATATTATTGGCGAATCAGACAAACTGCCGGAGGCGGAACTGGTTATCGCAAATCTGTTCATTGAATATGTCGGATACGAGGCGTTTAAGAAAGGTGTTTTGAAATCCGGAGCTAAATATGTGTCCTGTATTATTCAGATAAATACAGACGAAGAAACTTGGGTTTCTGACTCACCATATCTTCATGCCTTTGATGGTCTGGATGTAGTACATCACCAGATGGAGGAAAAAGCTCTTATCAAGGCAATGAACGAAATCGGATTCAGGCCGTTAAAAACGGACGAGTACCCGTTGCCAAACGGAAAGAAGCTCGTTATGCTAGATTTTGAACGCTAAATTTCAGTAAGTCGGTGTGCTTAACTGATAGACGAATTTAAATTTTCTTAATAGATAACAAAGGAAATATTATCATAATTATTATTTATACATCTCAAACTGAATCTACAAAAAATATTTTGACTGGATTGCAGGTGAAATCCGATATATTATTTCTTATGAAAGGATAGAAGATGAAGATACGTTTTATTGAGCCTGGTAACAGACCTTACCGCAGGACAATTTTAAATTATTTTGTATATGACAGATATATCAGGACACCATCGGTAGGATTGAATACGCTGGCGACTATTGTAAAAAGAGAATATCCGGATACCTATATGTATAGTGAAGCTATTTCAAAAATCAATATGAAAGATGTTCTTGATGCCAATATTATATTTATCGGTTTTTTCACATATGCGGCGATA
Organism: Anaerostipes faecalis; assembly: GCF_018982945.1. GTDB lineage: Bacteria > Bacillota > Clostridia > Lachnospirales > Lachnospiraceae > Anaerostipes > Anaerostipes faecalis. The sequence continues at coordinate 4,278 of NZ_JABRXE010000007.1, forward strand.
AGAGGATATGAATTGGCAAAATATTTTAAGAATCACACAAATGCAACAATCGTTCTTGGAGGGCTGCACCCTTCCATGAATGCTGAAGAAGCAGTAAACTATTGCGATTATGTGATGCTTGGAGAGGGGGACGAAACAATCCTTCCTTTGATTCATACTATTTGTGAAGGGAGAAAACCGGATTTTCCTGGAATATCATGGCTGGAGAGGGGCGAGCAAAAGACAACAGGTATGCCGATTCCGCCTGTTAATCTGGATATCGTAGCAGATAGAAGCCTGATTCATAATTATAAGAAGATGACAGGGCACCTTACTATATGGCCACAGGTACATGCATCAAGAGGATGTCCATATCAATGTGATTATTGTGCACTGGTAAGGCATTTTGGAAGAAATGTGCGAGCCAGGTCTCCGGAGAATGTTGTGGAAGATATTAAGTATTCCATAGATTTTTTTCACAAAAATAAATTCAGACTGATAAAGGATCTTTGGATTACAGATGACAATTTTTTTGCAGATCGGCAGTGGGCAATGGATGTTCTCCATGCAATAATTGACAGTGGAATAAAGTATCGATTCAATGTACAGGCTCGTTATGAAGTGGGATTTGATGATGAAATGCTTGATTTACTGAAACAGGCAGGCTTTTTTGAGCTTGATATGGGAATTGAATTTGTAGATGATCAATCGTTTTCCACATATCATAAAAAAAGTACGGTTGCAGAGATTGAGGAGTCCATTCGGAATATGCAGAAACATGGTTTAAGTGTCAGAGGGTTGTTTATTCTTGGATCAGATAATCAAAAGAAGGGCTGCGGAAAAGAACTGGCTGATTTTGTAATAAGAAATCACATCCAGGGTGTGTTGATTCAATGTATGTATTTTATTCCGGGAACCCCAGCTTATGAAAGAAACAAAGACAGGCTGTTGCATAAGAACTGGAGTAAATATAACGGAAACACTGTGCATTGGCCTAGAAATATGTCACCCTATGAACTGCAGCTTGAACATATATATGCAAGCGGAAAAATTTATTCGCTCCGAAGATTGATAAAGGCATTGTTTTTTGAAGATCGGGTTCATAAAGTGTTATTTCTGGGTGAATTTCTATGGCATTGGAGTATCCGAAAGGATCTGAAAAAAGAACTGAAGAATCTTCCAAAGGAAAAATTTTGCCAGACAGAAACGTAAAGTTGTAAGGAAAGGAAAAGAAGTCTGCTGATTATTTTGCACCCTTTGATGCCATTATTTATGCGGTTGTTACGAAGTGTGTCATGTATGTGACAGTGCGTTTCTTACAATTTTCTATGTTCTTTGATACACAGCATGCTCGTTTATACTAAGCATTTTGATTGTGCTGTTTTTAGGTATGGCGAGACAGCCGTATGCAATTACCGTAGCGTTTTTGTTGTTTATATTGAAGGGAGTTTTGATTTTAAAATATATTAAAAATGAATGTAATTGCAGTTTATGAAATAGATATTGAACGATAGATTTCTCCACTTTTCAGTGGAGATTATGATTTATCGTTCATTTTTTTCTCATAGTCTTTTAAACTGCTTAATGCATGTCTGGATAATGGAATCAATGCAATCATATTAAAAATTGTCATCAGACCTACCCCGATATCACCCAGATCCCATACAAATGTGTATGCGGCAAGGCCACCAATAAACAGCATAATAAGTGCAACAACTTTATATAAGGTCTGTGCAATCCAGTGATCCCCAAAAAGATATGCAATATTTGATCGTGCATAAAAAAGAATTCCTATAAATGTAGAAAAACTGAACATCCATAAAATAACCGCAATGAAAATGACACCTGTTTCGCCTAGGTGATATCTCATGGCAGTCTGTAATAAATCCATTCCTGCAAGACCTTTTGTTAGTTTTTCTGGAGTTAATAGCATAATCATAGCTGAACAGCTGCAGATTAAAATCGTGTCAATAAACACTCCCAGTGCCTGCAGAAGTCCTTCTTTTGCAGGATGACTGATATCTGCAGCAGCTGCTGCACAAGGTGCTGAACCAGAACCGGCTTCATTGGAAAATAAACCTCGCTTGGCTCCATTCATAAGAACAGCTCCAAAACCTCCCGCAGCTACCTGCCGAAACCCGAACGCTTCTGAAAAAATCCGTTGGAATACACCAGGCAGATACTGAACATTTTTTACAATAATAAATATAGTAATAAAAAAGTAGCATCCTGCCATTACTGGAACGACCACATCCAGTACTTTTACCGTTGCATTCTTTCGAAGAACAATAACTGCGGCAACAAGGACGAGAGCCGTAGTTGTATATATAGGCGGAATTTGAAATGCATTGTTAAAAGCAGATGAAACAGAATTTCCGATGACCTGACTGATCCCGCACCAGCAGATTAATCCAGAAATAGCAAATAGTACTGCAATGAGAGAATGTTTCCTCCTGGATTCTTTTTTTATGAAAAGACTATGAATATAATAAGCCGGTCCGCCTCTGTATCCTCCATATAATGGATCTTTTTCTTTGTAAAGCTGTGCCAGTGTTCCTTCAATAAATGCTGTAGAAGAACCTAATAATGCAGTAATCCACATCCAGAATACTGCCCCTGCACCGCCTGCTGAAATTGCAGCTACTACACCTACCAGATTTCCCATCCCAACTCTTGTGGCAGTTGAAATAATTAACGCCTGTAATCCGGAAATGGAATCTTTATGAGATGCATTTCGTTTTTCTGTTGCAATTCGCAGCATATCTGGAAATAAACGAAATGGAAGAAATTTTGTCCTGATTGTAAAATAAATTCCTGACGGTATCAGAATAAGGACTAAAAGAGATAAGCCGATGGAACTGCCGCCTGGTAATGGAAGTTTAATCAAATCTCCCCATAATAATTCATATATTTTTTTTATCATTTCCATGTTTCTTTTCTCCTCAATACGATTGTTTTTCTCCATAAATTAGTATATAGTAGAAACAAACATCTGTAAAATTGATAATTATAATATAAAGCATCGAAATATTAGATAAATTAAGAAGAGGACAGAATGGATTTTAAAAATTTAAATACCTTTATTCATGTAGCGGAATTAAATAGCTTTACAAAAGCAGCAGAAGTACTTGGCTATTCCCAATCAACGATATCATTTCAAATTAAACAATTGGAATCCGAATTAAATGTACAATTGTTTGAGCGAATCAATCATACCATTGCTTTAACAGAAAAAGGAAAAGAAGTACTAAACTATGCCCATCAAATGAAAAAGTTAACCCAGGAAATAAAAGAAACCATGCAGACCGAACAGGAAATTAAAGGTAATGTTCGACTTGCCATGGCAGATTCTTTATGTAATTCTTTATTTAGTGATAATTTTCTGGATTTTAGAAAACAGCATCCTGGAATTTCTCTTAAAATCATTCCTGCTGGTACAGAAGAAATGTTTCGACTTATCAACCACAATGAAGTGGATGCAATTCTGACTTTGGATAATCATATTTACAATACGGAATATAAAATTGTAAAAGAGGAAAAAGTGGGAGTACATTTTGTAGCAGGTGCGAACTCTTCATTAGCTCAGTCAAAATCAATTTCCATTCCGGAATTGATTCGATATCCATTTATTTTAACAGAAAAAGGTATGAGTTATCGAAGATTAATGGATGAAAAGCTAGCTGAAATATCTTTGGAAATACAGCCGGTATTAGAAATTGGAAGTACAAGCCTGATATGTTCTCTCATTGAACAAGGTGCAGGAATTTCATTTTTACCAGATTATGTCACAGCAAAAAGTATTGCTGATGGAAAGATGGTATATTTAAATGTAGATGATTTTGAAATTGAAGTATGGAAACAATTATTATATCACAGGGATAAATGGGTTTCACCTCAGATGGAATCTGTGATACAGTACTGTGTAACCAGAGAATTTTCCTAGAAAAATACCATTAAGAAGATGTATGTATAATGATTCCAATTTGGGGATAAAGAAGTTGATTTGGTGAAGATTACATTTTATAATAACTTATAAGTGTACATATAGGATGATCAGAAATAATTACTTCTTATGACCATGAGGAGTATAGGAGAGCAGACATGTCAAAAAAGAATCTGATGATAAAGATAAGGATTAATTTACAGATGGGGAAGAAATAGAAAATTGAATTTGGAGGAAATGACAATGTCCGAATGCATTCCAAAAAGAGCAATAAGTGCATTGAGTATAACTGCAGTTTTACTGTTTATGTTACCTGTTATTTTATATCTAAAAAAATGATGGTATCATATATCAGGTGAATTAAAAATTTTTTGACAGAGGGGTACGCAGGATCAAGAGCTGTCTTGCAGAGAGATAAAAGTATAATAAATAATGAATAGAGGTTTTTAATAATGATAGAAAAGACATATCAAACAAGTAAAGGAATCATTCATTACTGGATTTCAAATGAAGTGAAAAAAGAGTTGGTTACACTTGTTTTTTTGCCGGGATTAACGGCAGACCACAGATTATTTGATAAACAGATTAAAGAATTTGAAAATAAGTATAATGTATTTGTCTGGGATGCTCCGGGACATGCTGCATCATGGCCGTTTGAACTGGATTTTTCGTTAATGGATAAGGCCGTATGGTTGAATGAAATTTTGGATTTGGAGAACGTTGACAAACCTGTTATCATCGGACAATCTATGGGCGGTTATGTAGGACAGGCATATTCTGAGAAATACCCGGATAAACTAAAAGGATTTATTTCGATAGACTCTGCACCGTTACAGCGGGAGTATGTTACTGCCGCTGAAATTTGGCTGTTGAAAAGAATGGAACCGGTATATCGGCATTATCCATGGAAATCCCTCTTGAACTCCGGAACAAAGGGAGTTGCAACTACTGAATATGGACGAAAACTGATGTATGACATCATGATGGTATACGACGGAGATCAGGAACGATATGCAAAACTGTCAGGACATGGTTTTCATATGCTGGCGGATGCCATGGAAGCAGATTTGCCTTATAAGATAAAATGCCCTGCCCTTTTGATATGCGGGGAAAAAGATCATGCGGGCTCCTGCATTAGATATAATAAAGCATGGAATAAGAAAACGGGAATTCCGATTCAGTGGATTAAAAATGCAGGACATAATTCTAACACGGATGCTCCTGAGGAAATAAATCAATTGATAGAAAAATTAGTGGAGACAATACATACGAATTGAAATAATCATTTATAAAGATGAAAAAGTATGTAGAATGTTGTGATAGTTGCAGTTAGTGTGGGATTAGGATGGAGTACAGATTTGTTGCGAAGAGATTTGTATCCAGCCAGAGAAGATTTTATGGATGAAAGGTATTAAGTCGTATGGAGATGCAGCTTAGAAAACTTGAAGTTTACAAATACATAATATGACCGGGAAAATGCTCAAATAGTCAAGAGAGTAATTCTTGACAGTGATACACTTGAATAACTTCTCGGAATCTCAATGAATGAGATTCCAACCGAAAATTGACAACTTCAAAAAAGAATCAGAAAAAAGAAGTTGTTACCCATTATGATATTGGAAATGATTTCTACAGGCTTTGGCTGGATGAGACAATGAGTTACTCCTGTGCATATTTCAAGAGCTCAAGTGACTCCCTATATGAAGCGCAGAAGAATAAAGTTGAGCATATTTTGCAAAAGTTATATTTGGAGGAAGGCATGACACTTTTGGATATTGGCTGCGGATGGGGGTTCCTGTTAATAGAGGCTGCAAAAGAATACAAAATTCGCGGGACAGGAATTACATTAAGCAGAGAACAATATAAAGCTTTTAAACAGAAAATACAGGAGGAAAGTCTGGAAAATTACCTTACGGTAGAGTTGGCGGATTACCGAGATCTTCCAAAGATGGGAAAACAATTCGACCGCGTAGTCAGCATCGGTATGGTAGAACACGTAGGCAGGGAGAATTACCAGCTTTTTAATGATTGCATAAACAAGGTATTAAAAGATGGAGGGCTGTATCTTCTTCACTATATCAGTGCCTTAAAAGAATACCCTGGAGATGCATGGATTAAAAAATATATTTTCCCAGGGGGAGTGATACCAAGCTTGCGGGAAATGCTATATTGTGCCGCTGAGGATAACTTTCATACGATAGATGTGGAAAATCTGCGCTTGCACTATAATCGTACCTTGCTATGTTGGGAAAAAAATTTCAAAGATCACATTAATGAGGTGCGCAAGATGTTTGATGAACGTTTTGTACGAATGTGGGATTTGTATTTATCGGCGTGTGCGGCAACTTTTCATAACGGTATTATAGATGTACACCAGATTTTATTTTCGAAGGGAATAAATAACGAACTACCGATGGTTCGATGGTATTAATGGATAATTTAAAAAAGAAAATAATAATAAAATGATAAGGAAACTAATATCTTTATTTGGAGCAATGCAATTAATCCCAGAGGAGTCAAATCTTCTGGGATTTTGTTGTTTGGGAAAAAAAGGGATTCGTACAGATAATCTCAAATGAAAAGAACAGAAAAAAGCATTGAAAGTTGAGATAATAAATACAAAAGCATTTAAGAAACTTAACAGGTAGTGTAGGATGTAAAAATGTGGTATGATTATTGTCAAGATACAAGAACATTCAGGGGTGAGTAGATAGTGGATAGAGAAAAAATCTTTGAATATGTGAAGGAGCAGTACGGAACATTGCCGGAGTACTTATGGCGCAGTTCTCCAGATAGTGCTGTGCTACGTCACAAAAATGGAAAATGGTATGCAGCTGTTATGAGTGTTGAGAAATCAAAGCTTGGGTTGGATGGAAATGATATCGTAGAGATCCTGAATGTAAAGTGCGATCCGGAAATGGTAGGCGTGATTATCCAGACCTATGGTTTTCTGCCGGGATATCATATGAATAAGCAGCATTGGATCACGATTTTGCTTGATGGAACAGTAGATGAATCAAAGATTTTGGACTTCCTTGATATGAGTTATAATTTGATTGATGGAATGCGGAAATGATAAGAAGATTTGAACATAATGATTTGGATGAAGTAATGTCCATATGGTTCCATGCCAACACGGAAGCACATTCTTTTATAGAATCAGATTATTGGAGAAGTAATTATGAATTTGTCAAAGAGATGATACCAAAAGCCGAAGTATTTGTGGCAGAAGCAGATGGTAAGATCAGAGGATTTATTGGTTTGATCGATACTTATATCGCAGGAATATTTGTGAAGAATACGGAGCAATCCCAAGGTATCGGAACGGAGCTGCTTCAAGCTGTTATGGAGACAAGAGATATTTTGAGTTTAAATGTCTATAAGAAAAATGCAAGGGCAGTAATGTTTTATCAGTATTGCGGATTCAGAATTGTAAATCAGGTAATAGATGAAAATACATCAGAGGAAGAATATACAATGGAATGGATTAAAAATGCAGGACACAATTCCAATACGGATGTCCCTGATGAGATCAATCGGTCGATAGAAGATCTGGTAGAGAAAATAGACACGAATGACGATAGTAAAAACTAAATATTTTTGAAATCAGTGAAGACTAAGTAAACACTGGAACAAATGAATCGAAAGAATTATTGCCCCAAAAGCATCGGTCTATTATAATGTCTATGAGGTGATTTCATGGAGATTAGAGTATTACGGTACTTTTTAACAGTAGTTCGAGAAGAAAGCATAACAAAGGCGGCGGATGTACTACACATTACACAACCTACATTAAGTCGTCAGTTGTCAGCATTAGAAGAAGAAATTGGTGTGACACTGTTTTATAGAGGTTCAAGAAAAATTACCTTAACGAATGAGGGGCTTTTACTTAGACGAAGGGCAGAGGAAATCCTTGATTTGGTGGATAAGACAACTGAGGAACTTTTGCTACAGGATGATCAGATAGAAGGTAAGATTACGATTGGTGCAGGAGAACTTGCATCCATGCAGGTTGTATCAGAACTAATTGGTAACTTTCAAAAGAAATATCCCAGAGTACAATTTGAGATATATACTGCGACAGCAGACCAGGTTAAAAATCGAATGGAAAGAGGGCTTGTGGATGTAGGACTTCTTCTTGAACCAGTAGATGGGCAGTATGGAAAACTGTAATTGATAATTTTGAAAGCGGGTGTAAAAATGAGCAAAATATTAGTAGCATATTTCAGTGCAAGTGGTACAACGGGTAACGTAGCCAGGAATCTAGCTGAGGCAGCTGGTGCTGATATTTATGAAATCAGACCAGAAGTTCCATATACAAAAGCGGATCTTAACTGGATGGACAAAGAGTCTCGCAGCAGTATTGAGATGAATGATAAGAATTTCAGACCGGATATTGCTGATAAAAACGCAAATATCGCAGATTATGATACAATCTTTTTAGGATTTCCGATTTGGTGGTATGTGGCACCAACAATTATCAATACATTTCTTGAAAGTTATGATTTCTCCGGGAAAAAGATTATCCTGTTTGCTACATCCGGTGGAAGTGGATTTGGGGAAACCATTGATGGATTAAAAAAGTCTGTTGCTACAGATACAGTCATTTTGAAAGGAAAACTCTTGAATGGAAGAAATTCAGCAGATGATCTTAAGAGATGGGTTCAGGAAGTATTATAAAGAAGATAATGGATAAAAATAAGTAAAGGAGAAAAAGAACGTATGTTAGGTGATTTTATTTATGAAAATCCAACGAAATTATATTTTGGAGAGGATGCACTTAAAAATTTAGGATCAGAGCTTGAAAAATACGGAAAGAATGTTCAGCTTATTTATGGTGGAGGGTCCATTAAGAAAAATGGTATTTATGATCAGGTTGTATCAATCCTTAAAGCTAATGGCAAGGAGATATATGAGGATGGTGGTGTTATGCCGAATCCTACAGTCGAAAAGCTGTACGAAGGAATAAAGATTGCAAGAGATAACAAAGTGGATTTACTTCTTGCAGTTGGTGGTGGTTCCTGCTGTGATTATGCAAAGGCGGTATCAGTATCTGTAAACTGCAGCGAGGACCCTTGGGAGAAATATTATATCAAATTTGATGAGCCTGACTGTGAGATACTTCCGGTTGGATGTGTGCTTACAATGGTTGGAACAGGTTCTGAAATGAATGCTGGTGCGGTTATTACAAATCATAAACAGAATCTTAAAATTGGTCATGTGTTTGCTGATCCGAAGATCATGCCCAAATTTGCAGTCTTAAATCCTAAATTCACTTATTCTTTGCCAAAGAAACAGATGGTTGCAGGTATCTATGATATTTTCAATCATATCTGTGAGCAGTACTTCTCCGGAAACGATGACAATACCAGTGATTACATCAGTGAAGGATTAATGAGAGGACTCATCAAATCATCACGTATGGCTGTAGAAAATCCTGAGGATTATGAGGCTCGTTCCAATATTATGTGGACAGCAACCTGGGCACTAAATACTTTGGTTTCCAAAGGAAAGAGCACGGACTGGATGGTACATATGATGGGACAGGCTGTAGGAGCATATACAAATGCTACACATGGAATGACACTTTCAGCAGTATCTTTACCGTACTATCGATTTATTATGCCATACGGAATTGCTAAATTTGTAAGATTTGCAGAAGAAGTTTGGAAGGTGGATGGAGAAGGCAAAACAGATACTCAGATTGCAGAGGAAGGACTTAATGCGATGGAGAAATGGATGAAGGAACTTGGGCTTTCTATGAACATTTCAGAACTTGGGGTAAATGTGGAAATGATTGATGGAATCACAGAAGCGACTTTGATTTTAACCGGCGGATATAAGGTACTTGATAAAGATGAGATTGCAGGAATATTAAGACAGTGTTTATAAAATGAAAAAAATACTTTGTTCATTAACTTAATAAAGTATTAACAAATAATCATATTTTTTTTATAAACAAAACATATGTAAATCACATGTTTCTGATAAGATAGAACTATCAGAAAGGAGTGATACCTACATGGAGAAACACAACAATCTAACAATTGATGAACTTATGAAAAAAAGTTTAACTTTCGCATTGACAGCAACGCTAATTGCAGGTACATCCAATGTTTCAGTTATAAAAGATAAAATTCAAATCAGTAAGAGTAATCGAGGTACAATTGTTATTCAGCAAAGATAAATATGATGAAAGAAACTGTATTATATTGGACTTTAAGATTCATTTATATTTATAAAAAATCGCAGGGAAGATTATCCTGCGATTTTTTTCATTAGAAACGATTTTGTTACGCTAAAGCGTAAAAGTTATTCCATAAAATAAAAACGCGCTGAACGGATGTCAATAGAATTTTATGTTTTTTTGAAAAAAATTATCAAAAACCTGTCATATTCTGCTATAATAGGATACGGTTAGATAGAACTAATCGGATAGGAGGACAAATAATTGAATGATCAGCTTGAATTGAGTCATGGAAAAATCGGAGGTCAGTACATAATTGAACATATGGATCTGCCTATGAATATAGAAAAACGCCTTGAAGCTCTTGGTATGACTCATGGAACATGTATCTCTATTTTAAACAGCAAAAGTCATGGAGTCTTAATTGTTAAAGTCCGTGGAACACGTTTTGCTTTAGGACGGAATATTACAAGGAACATCCAGGTAAGGAGTGAACAATGAAACAGGATTTAACCATCGGATTTATTGGAAATCCCAATTGCGGGAAAACAACGTTATTTAATGCTTATACAGGTGCTAATTTAAAAGTCGCAAACTGGCCGGGAGTTACTGTTGAGCGAATGGAGGGAGCTATTCGTGATCATGACTTAAGTATTCGGCTTGTGGATCTTCCGGGTACATATAGTCTTACTTCCTATACAATGGAAGAACAGGTTTCCAGACAGTTTATTTTAAGTGATGAAGTAGATGTAATCGTAGATGTGGCAGATGCTTCATCTTTGGAGCGAAATCTCTATCTTACATTACAGTTACTTGAACTTGGAAAACCGGTTGTGCTTGCACTGAATATGATGGATATTGTACAAAAAAGAGGTATGGAGATTGATACACATCGTTTACCGGAAATGCTTGGTATTCCGGTTATCCCGGTTTCTGCCAGAAAACGTACAGGACTGGATACATTACTTCATGCCGCGGCACATCATCAGGGAAGAGGGAAAGCAACTGACAATCTGGTTCATGATCATAAAACAGTTTCACATCATGCCCATGATCATCATTCTGAGTATGCCATGGTTTATTCAGATAAAATTGAAGATAAAATCGATCTGATCATGAATTACATGGAAGAACATTATCCTGGACTGGATAATTATCGCTGGCTGTCAATCAAACAACTGGAAATGGATAAAGAAGTTATGGAAAAATATCCAGTTGATATGCCAGACGTTTTAGATAAGAATTATGAGTCAGAAATTATTAATGAAAAATATGACTTTATTCAGGAAATAATAGATGAAGTATTATTTAATAAAAATCGTCAGGAAGCATTTACAGACAAAGTAGACCGATTACTTACTCATCGTATCTGGAGTATTCCAATTTTCCTTGGTATTATGGCATTGGTATTCTTTTTAACCTTTACCATTGGTGACTGGTTAAAAGGATATTTTGAAGCTGGTCTGGAATATTTTTCAGCAACCGTTTCTCAGGCGTTAACATCAATAAAAGTCAGTGCCATGCTTCAATCATTGATTGTAGATGGGATTATTTCCGGAGTAGGAGGGATATTGACGTTTCTCCCTAATATTTTTATTTTATTCCTTGCCCTTGCATTTCTTGAAGACAGCGGATATATGTCAAGAGTTGCTTATGTAATGGATGGAATTATGGGGAAATTAGGTTTATCCGGAAGGGCATTTATTCCTATGATTTTAGGATTTGGATGTACTGTTCCTGCAATTATGGCATCAAGAGCTTTGGAAAATCCAAGAGATCGATATAAAGTCATGCTTATCACTCCATTTATGAGCTGTAGTGCAAGACTTCCAATCTATATTTTATTTGCAGGAGTATTTTTCCCGGAGCATGCGATGATTGTATCATATTCTATGTATTTAATTGGATTAGTGGTGGCAATTATTATTGCTGCAATTATACACTTGATTGATCGAAAAAGCAGTCCAAATTATTTACTGATTGAATTGCCTGAATATAAAGCACCAAGTGCAAGAACCATTGCAATCTATGTATGGGAAAAAGTTAAAGATTATTTAACAAAAGCCGGAACTACCATTTTTATCGCTTCCATTATTATGTGGTTTATATTAAACTTCGGTGCAAATGGCTACACTACGAATATGGCAACAAGTTTCGGTGCCTCCATCGGAAAAATTCTTGTCCCATTTTTCGCACCAATCGGGTTAGGTATATGGCAGATTGCAGTAGCATTGATTGCCGGAATATCTGCAAAAGAAGTAGTTGTATCAAGTTGCGCTGTATTATTTGGAATTCCAAATATTAATTCAGGAGAAGGTATGCTACAGTTCGCAGACGTTCTGGGAAATCTGGGATTTGAATCATTAAATGCATTTTGTCTGATGGTATTTTGTCTTTTATACATACCATGTGCAGCAACACTTGCAACAATAAGAAAAGAGGCAGGAAGTACCAGATGGATGGTATTTGCAGCGTGCTTCCAGTTAGCAACTGCATGGATTTTAACATTTTTAATCTATCAGATTGGTAATATAATTTTATAAAATTTTCGTTTATCAGGAAATTTATCATATATGAATATAACCAGGTTTTTTGTAATATAAAATCCTGGTTATATCTTTTTTTTATACCAAATTCTAAGAAAAAAGTATAATCTTTGGATTTTTTTCATTATTGACATAAACTATCCGTAGAAATATAATATCATATATCATATTTTACATGTGGGAAATATATGGAATTTACAAAAAAGGGAGGAGATAAAAATGGATGAAAATTTCTTTAAAGGAGAATTGGGATTGGAAAAGGAGTCCCTTCGAGTAGATGCTTATGGATTTCTCCCAAAGACAAAACATCCTTTTCCTAATCATCCAAACATCGAACGGAATTTTTGTGAAAATCAAATAGAGATTATAACTGATGTTTTCTACAGTATACCAGAAGTTTACCAGCAGCTTTTAAGTATCCAGCAATTTATATTAAAGGAATTAGCTAATTTAAATACAGGGCCTGAATTTTTATGGCCATTTTCAAATCCACCTTATATTAGAAATGAAGATGATATTCATATTGCAACCTATAGTAATCATTGGAAGACAAAAGAAGAATATCGTAAATATCTTGCAAAAAAATATGGGAAAAGAAAAATGCTGTTTTCTGGCATTCATTTTAATTTTTCTTTTGAATCGACTTTTCTAGAATCCCAATTTAAATCAAGTGCTTATGAATCTTTTTTTGAATACAAAAACCAATTATACCTTAATCTTGCAAAAAAAATAACTCAATATGCATGGTTATTAGTATATTTAACATCTGCCAGTCCTGTAGCTGATGGATCCCTCATAAATGATGAGAGTATAGGAAAAGATCTTAAAGGGGAGTATGCATCGTTTCGATGCAGTGAAATTGGATACTGGAATTCATTTGTGCCGATCCTAAACTATACAGAAATATTATCGGTTCCTTCAAAAAAAATTTAACCAGAACCAGCATAGATTAACTGGAATGGGTGTAAATCCTTATCGCATCTATAACCATAACGTACCAATTCCAAATGGTCGTTATCGTATGTTATTTCATCATCTTGGTTCTTATAAAAAATATCAGCTTCCAATGTATTTTCATGATTATCCGGAATTTGGAACATTTTCAAGTGCATCTCAAGTACAATTGGATATTTCTTACGATAAACTATTGGAAACTTTAGAAGCCTTTTCAAAATTAGAGCCAATAAAAGCTTTACTTTTTTCCAACTCCGTTTTGCTAGATTCACCATTTAGTGATTTACTTTGCTGCCGGGATATGTTTTGGGAACAAAGTACACATGGCATAAATCCGCATAATATTGGAATGTATGACTGCAGTCTGGAATCCATAGATGATTTATTGGCTTATATTGAATCAACGAGTATTTATTGTTTGGAAAGAGATGGAAAATATATTAATTTTTCACCGATTCGCATTATGGAATATTTTAAACAATCAGAGGTGACAGGCGAATATTTTGATGGAAATCAGTATCGAGAAATTCAGATTATACCTAGGATAGAAGATATCAACTATTTAAGAACCTTTAAATTTGAAGATTTAACTTTTCGGGGAACTGTGGAATTTAGAAGTGTATGTTGTCAGCCAATTCAGGATTGCATGACAGTATCAGCGTTTCATCTGGGGCTTAAAAACCATGTAGAAGAGCTGAATTCAATTTTACAAAACGATCATGTTCTTTATTACAAAGGTTATACAGCAACAGAACTGCGGAAAATGTTAGTTAAACGGGAACTTCCTGATTTTGTATGCCAAGATCAATTATATACTTTGGCAGAAAAAATTGTAGATTTATCCAAAAAAGGATTGAAACAGCGAGGATTTCATGAAGAAGTATTTCTGAATCCACTATATGAAAAAATTCAAAATCATACAAATCCGGCAAAAGTGATGTTAGAACATATAGAACAAGGTGGAAACCTGGAAAGTGTAATTGAATCTTATGGAAAGTTATAGTAAATATGTAATTTTCCTCAATCTATAATTTAAATCGGTATTTTGCGTATAGATTGATTTATCTATTTATAGATCTCTTCTTACACTGTATTTTATCTTGTATGGGAACAAACCTTATATTATATTTTTATAATAAAGTTTGCTCCCATCTTTCTTTTTATAAATATCTATTCTGTTTCTTCTACAGGCATTCCGGTGGTTACTGGTTCAATTGTTTGTTTAATAATTTTTGTAAATATAGATGCCAGATTTTTTCCATGAATGCCTGATAAAATCGGATGTTCAGTAATGGATCCGGCAACAGATTCCAGACCCTCTAAAATCAATTCAGCTCCAGGAGATTCCATCCATTGGATTTCCAGCTGCTTCATATCTGAATCATTCCAGAAAAACTTTATGATCCTGTTGGAAGCCTCTTCCAAAAATGCAATGTTCAACTTTAATACTGTCCGATCGTCTTCGTCTTTCGTTGCCTGTACCATAGCAGCTACACGATAAATTTCGCCTTTAAGGTTCAATTCTGTTTCTTTCCAGCATAGAATTCCAGCATAAATTGTGTGAGTAAATTCTCCATCTTTTAACTGTATACAAAATTTGTCTTCTGTTTTCATAAAATGAATCATGGAAATTCCTTCTTCAAAATTATTATGAACTACCTGAAGCATTAAAGGAAACAAACTTACGCTGGTATCATTTAATTTATAAGATCTTCCATATAGTTTTCGTATGAGAGCTTCTGTATTTTTTTTCTTATTATTCCATTTTTTCCAACAAGACCATCCATCTTTATAGATTTTAGGCTTCTGCTCTCTCTCCTCCAGTTTTTCTATTTTTTTCTGAAGTTTATGATAAGTATATTTATAATACATCATACTATGATTCTTTGTTATTTCATCTTTTGCAAATATATTATGGATAATGTCTAACATTTCGCATTTTTGAAACAATACACTGTTTCCTGCGTTGGTTACAATTATCATTTGAATATCAGGATATATGAGAACATTTTGACCAAGCATACCATTAAAAACATAGCTGCCTGATCGTTTTCCCATCCATATCTGATAACCATAACCACCAAAACCCATTTCAGAAGGAACCTGGGTTTTAGGACTTGTGGCTTCTTCTATCCATTCCTTAGAAATAATCTGAGTATTATCCCACTTTCCTTTTTGCAGAAAAAGCTGTCCTATTTTTCCAGCATCTTCCGGACATATAAATAATCCCCATCCGCCTTTTGTAATTCCTTTGGGACATGTTTCCCAAAAGACATTGGTTATTCCCAATGGTGCCCACAATCTTTTTCTTAGATATTCCATCATGGTTTCCCCTGTAATTTCTGATACAATGGCTGATAGCATATAGCTATTCATACTGTTGTATTCAAATTGACTTCCGGGTGTGAACTTTACAGATGATTCTAAGAATCCTTTAACCCAATCATTTCCTGTTACTGCTCCAGCTTCATTAAAAGACACTCCACTGGTCATGGTAAGAAGATGTTTTACGGTAATGTCTCTTTGACGAAAAATTGTCATAAAATTCTTCTGACGTTTAAAGATATCCACCAGTCTGTCATCAACATGAAGCTTTCCTTCATCTATCAGCATACCTATAGCGATTCCTGTAATACTTTTGCATAACGAATAGGAAGCATGCCATAGGTTTCTTGTATATGGTGCAAAACCACATTCTGTGATAATCTTTCCGTTTTTTATGATCATTAGCTGATGCATATGTGTATGACTGCTCTCTGATAACTGATCCAATAAATCTATTATGCTTTTTGGTGAAATTCCTTGTGAATAAGGAGTTGCCCTTGGAAAAGCTTCATTTTGTGAAAATTGCGGATATACAGGTTTTTGAGGAAAATAATCTACTTTGCTGATTTCTTTTGTATTCCTGCTGATTAGATTCCATATAAATTCTAAAATTGGCTTTTGTTCCATTGCCACATACTTCTCCTCTTTTATCTTCCTAAAAAGTCTCTATAGATTAACAAAAGAAACATTTTCCTTTACTTATCCCAGTATTGGAAAATGTTTCTTACTTTAATTCTTTTTAAATACATTTACTGATGATGTTTAGAAACTAATTCGATTCTTCTTTCTTAATAAATTAGCTCCGGTTACAATTAAAATGATTCCTGAAACGATCCCAAAAGTAATTGACAGTACTCCTAAAGCAATATTTCCTGCGCCTGATCTTTTCATCGTCAAATAAACTTTTTCCATATCCATGGCCTTACCTCCATTTTTTTATGTTATTTCTTTTACTATACAACGTAATGAAATGAGATACAAGGAATAAAAGATTATTTTTTGGTGTCCTGGTATTTAAAATATTCAGCCTCTATTACAGATTCTCCAGAAGAATAGTGAAAGGACCATCGTTTACCAGGGAAACTTTCATATCTGCACCAAAACTTCCTGTTTCTACAACAGAAAGTTTCTGTTTGCATTCAGCAATCATATATTCATATAAATCTTCTGCATGTTCAGGATCTCCTGCTTCAATAAAACTTGGACGATTACCTTTCTTACAGTTGGCATATAGTGTAAACTGAGAAACCAGCAAAAGCTGTCCATCTACATCTTTAAGAGAAAGATTTGTTTTCCCATTTTCATCCTCAAAAATGCGAAGCCCCAGCATTTTTTTAATATATTTATCAGCAGTATCCTTCGTATCATTCTGTCCTATTCCTATAAAAACCAGAAACCCCTTTTCGATTTGACCGATAACTTTTTTATCTACTGTAACAGAAGCTTCAGTTACTCTTTGTATTACTAGTTTCATATAATCTATTATTCCTCTCTTTTGCTTTTTGTTCGAATTCTTGGGGGATTTTTTTCAGGCCATCCTTGTAAATTTCCATCAATAATGGCTTTAAACATATGAGCTTTTGCACCAGGATGATCTCTATCAAGCTGCTTAACAAGATCTTTTGCATATTCTCTCTTGGTATATCCATCCATTGGACAAGGACTTTTTGCAACCGGCAGTTCCATTTTATGCTGAAATCCAATAATATCTTCCTCGTCCATATACATTAATGGACGTATAACCGTTAAGTCCATACGATCCAGATAGGTCACGGGAGAAAAACAATGAATTCTGCTTTCGAAAATCATGGACATTAAAACAGTCTCTACCATATCATTTTTATGGTGCCCATAAGCAACCTTATTGCATCCTAATTCTTTAATCTTTTCATTTAATGCGCCTTTACGCATTTTTGCACAAAGAGAACAAGGATTCGTTTCTTTTCTACGTTTAAATACAATATCTGCTATTTCTGTAGAAACTACAGTATATTCTACATTTAATTTTCTGCACAAATCTTTGATTTTATCCAAATCAAAATTTCCAAATCCAAGATCTACGGTAATTGCATGAATATCGAACTTATTTGGATAAAATATTCTTAAATGTGCTAATGCATATAACAAAGTTAAACTGTCCTTTCCACCAGAAATCCCGACAGCGATTTTATCTCCTTCCTGAATCATTCCATAATCATCAACTGCTTTTCTGACACGGCTTAAAACTTGCTGTAATTTCAATCTTCTTTCCTCCTTCGTTTCCTATTTATCGTATCATATAGAAGAAAGGAGTTCAATCACATAAAGAAATTGATTAATGATGTAAATAATAAATATATATTATAAAAGCCCGAATTAAAATTCGGGCTTTTATGTATCGTATACCAAAATTAGTTGTTGATTAATTTATCTTCATTACTCCAGCTGTATAATTTACGTACTTCTTCTCCAACTACTTCTGATGGATGTTCTGCAGCTAATTTTCTCATAGCTTTAAAGTGTACCTGTGATCCGGCATCTGACATATCTAATAAGAAGTCTTTTGCAAATGTTCCATCCTGAATATCAGTAAGAATCTGTTTCATTGCTTTCTTAGTATCTTCTGTAATGATCTTTGATCCTGTAATGTAGTCACCATATTCTGCTGTGTTGGAAATAGAGTATCTCATTCCTGCAAATCCTGACTGGTAGATCAGATCAACGATCAGTTTCATTTCATGGATACATTCAAAGTATGCATTTCTTGGATCATATCCAGCTTCTACTAATGTTTCGAAACCTGCCTGCATTAATGCACAAACTCCACCACAAAGTACTGCCTGTTCTCCGAAAAGGTCTGTTTCTGTTTCTGTTCTGAAAGTTGTTTCAAGAACACCAGCTCTTGCTCCACCGATTCCAAGTGCATAAGCAAGTGCCAGATCCAGAGCTTTACCTGTAGCATCCTGTTCAACAGCTACTAAACAAGGAACACCTTTACCAACCTGGTATTCACTTCTTACAGTATGTCCAGGTCCTTTAGGAGCGATCATAGTTACGTCAACATCTTTTGGAGGTGTGATACATCCAAAGTGAATGTTGAAACCGTGAGCAAACATTAACATGTTTCCAGCTTCCAGATTTGGTTCGATGGATTCTTTGTATAATTTTGCCTGTTTTTCATCATTAATCAGGATCATGATAATATCAGCTTTTTTAGCAGCCTCTGCAGAAGTATAAACTTCAAATCCCTGTTTTTCAGCTTTTTCCCAGGATCTGCTTCCTTCATACAGACCAATGATTACGTTACATCCAGATTCTTTTAAGTTAAGGGCATGTGCGTGTCCCTGACTTCCATAACCGATGATAGCGATGGTTTTTCCATCTAAAAGTGATAAGTTACAGTCTTCTTGATAATAAATCTTTGCCATTTTTTTGCTACCTCCATTTTTTGGCTTTATAGTAAGGGCAAATTATCCCTGTACTGTCATAATTAATCATTACATTGTTGCAGGATTATCTTCACCTCTTGTTAAACCAGTCATACCTGTTCGAACAATTTCAATAATCTCAAAATCTTCAATCAGATTAATAAATGCTTCAATTTTGTTAACATTACCTGTTAATTCAATTATTAAGCTGTCTTTGGCAACATCAACAACTTTTGCTCTGAAAATATCAGCAATTGTAATGATTTCCTGTTTTTCAGCTTTTGAAGCTCTGACTTTTGCTAAGATTAGTTCTCTGCAAACAGATTCATTACTTTTTAATTCATAAATCTTCACTACATCTTCCAGTTTTGAAATCTGATTTTTGATCTGCATCAAAATCATATCATCTCCACTGACAGCAATAGTCATTCTGGTAAACTTCTCATCCTGCGTTGTACATGCTGTAATACTGTCGATGTTATAACCTCTTCGTGTAAATAAACCGGAAACACGGCTTAATACACCGGGAGTGTTCTCTACTAATATAGAAAGAACTATCTGTTTCATACTGCACATTCCTTTCTGTATACCTCTGTATTGCATGTATACAGGGTATCTATAACTTTTTTTATTCTACCAATTCTACCTATATGTGTCAAGAAATAATCCTGCGCTACAAGATTCTACATAAAAAATTCATTTTAATATTTTTTTGTGTATTTTCATTCACTTTATTATACTATTTTTGTTTTTCAGTGGTACTAGATTCTTCAAAAATGCTTCCTGCATCTTCTTCCGCACGGTTACTGTCATAATGAGAATCATATCCAAAAGTCTCAATAGCATCTGTTCCACCATAATTTTTAGCAAAGTCCTGCTGTTTTCCCTGGTTAAACATAAAATATTTCAAAGCTTCCTGATTTGCTTTAAAGTTTACAAAAAACACAAACATTCCACTTTGTGCATTGCCAGGTTTATATGTATTCTCAATAGGAATTCTCAGCTGATCTATCTCTGTTGTTCCCATTTTTGCAACATTATAGATAAGTTTTTTTAGATAAGTGGCATCTATATCTGTGGAAACATCACCTAATGCATCTATTGCAATATCTAAAACATTCAGAGGATTCTGCTGAAGCATTTTATTAAAAGTTGCCTGCATGACAGCTCTTTGTCTTCCGGTACGTCCAAATTCTCCTACCCCGTATTTTTCAGAAGTGACATAGCGCACACGGGCATATCCCAGAGCCTGGTTTCCATTGAGAGTCTGTTTTCCGGCTTTAACATTACGATATTTTTTCTTGGAAATATAATTGGTTGAATTTAGATATTCTGCCTCTTTTTCCTCTAGTGTCATTTCAATGCCGCCTAATCGGTTGATAACCTTTTCGAAAGCTGATAAATCTACTACACAGAATTTATCAATTTTTATATTAAAGTTTTGGGCAAGAGTATCATAAAGCAACTGTTCTCCACCAAAAGCATACGCTGCATTTAGTTTATTTTTCCCATGATCTGGAATCTCAACATACATATCTCTTAAAAAAGAGGTGATTTTCAATTCCTTGGTTTTAAAATTCACTGTAGCAACCATCATACTATCAGAACGTCCATGGTCACCCTCTTCAGCACCTTGTGCACCATGATCAGAACCAATCAGAAGAATATTAACAACGTCTTTATCAAAATTCAGGTTTTCCTTATTTTCTGAAGTATCCAATTTTTTTCCAGGTTCAATCGCTGCCTCAAGTTTTGCATCGTAATAGCCAAGTCCACCACCCAATGTCAATGCAATTACCAGGAAAATACTAAATATAATAGTAAATTTCTTTGAAAACATATTTTATACTTCCTTTTCCTTATTCAGCTTCTGTTGCAGGTGCTTCTGTAGCTGGGGCAGCTGTTGTAGGTGCTTCCGTGGTTGGAGCAGCTGTTGTAGCTTTCGGTCTTGAGGTTGTGGTTGATTTTGAGGTGCTTGTGGATTCACTTCGAGTACTCTGTGTACTGCTGGTACTTCTTGTCTGGGAAGTATTATATGATGTTGAATCACTGTTAGAGGAACCTCCTGATGAAGAAGAATAACCTGAATATCCAAAGGTTTCAACTCCTGAAACTCCTCCATATTCTTTTGCCCAGTCTTCTTCTGTTCCTTTGTTAAACAGGAAATATTCTAATGCAGCTTTATTGGCATCAAAATTAATGAAGAAAACAAACATATTATTCTGTGCACGTCCCATTTTATAAGTGCTTTCCAGTGGAACTCTTAGCTGATCAATCTCTGTGGTTCCCATTTGGGCTACCTTAAGCACCAGACTTTTTAAATATTTTGCTGACATGTCTGTGGAGACATCGTTCAGTGCATCTAAAGCAATATTAGCTATCGTAACAGGATTTTGCTCCAGTACCTTATTAAGTGCTGCCTGCAAAACAGCTCTCTGTCTTCCCGTACGTCCAAAGTCTCCATCACCATATTTTTTAGAAACAACGTAACGTATACGGGCATATCCCAGAGCCTGATTTCCATTGAGGGTCTGTTTTCCGGCTTTAACATTGCGATATTTTTTCTTGGAAATATAGTTGGTTGAGTTAAGATATTCAGCCTCTTTTTCCTCTAATGTAATTTCCACACCACCAACTTTATTGATAACTTTTTCAAATGTTGAAAAGTCAACAACACAATAATGATCAATCTTTATTCCAAAATTCTTTGCAATAGTCTGATATAAAAGATTTACTCCTCCATATGCGTAGGCTGCATTCAGTTTATCATGACCATGTCCTGGGATTTCTACATACATATCACGCATCAGAGATGTTAATTTTAATTCTTTTGTTTTTAGATTTGCTGTTCCAATCATAATACTATCAGAACGTCCATGATCACCTTTGATTGCTCCATGGTCTGAACCAACAAGTAAAACATTGATAACATCTGCATCTGAAAGCAGATCACCTTCATTTTCAACAGTCAGTTTCTTTTCCTGGTTTACAGATGCTTCCAGACGAGCATCATAGTATCCCAAAATGCCTCCGGCAGCGATTCCAATAATTAGAAATATACTTAAAATTATCTTAAATTGTTTGATCCTCATTTGTGTCCTCCTAAAACTATCTACTAATAGTTAATTATTATACCATATAAACCGGGAAATCAATAGATGATTTTATTAAGTTTTCATGAAGAACGTGTGTCCTTATGATTCCCAATAGGTAGGATTCATTGTTAATTTTAATATCAGCCATTGCGGAAGTTCATGATAATTTCTTCCAAGCTTGAATCCTATATACTTACATCCTGTATGGATAATATATTTTGGAATGAGATATGCTTTACCTTTTGACAACAAATGTTTTAACGTTGAAATTACCATTTTAATACCTTCAGATTCGGATTTGACTTTTAAAAACAGTCCTCCATAATCCACCTGAGATACTGCCAGATCAAAATTTCTATGCAGCTGTTCCATTGCTTTGTAGTCATGCCAATGCCAAACTGCTGCATCAGCGACATAGGCAATTGCTTTTCCAGCTTCGATCATTTTAGATGCCATGATCATATCTTCATTGAATATTGTTTTGTGAATAAAACCACCCATAGCATCATAATCACTTTTTCTATAGGCACTACATACATTAGAGCAAAAAAATGTTTTAATTCCCAAAGTATCTAAATCATCTATAGTCTTTAATCTGCTTTCAGATGGATAATTGAAAATTCTGGTATAGTACTCAATATAGTTTTTTCTGGCATCTGCAAGTTGTCGCCCATATGCTGCGCCAACCTGAGAGTTTTCAAAAGCTTTTACCAGGTTTTCTACCACGTGTTTATCTTTTGGAATAGCATCGTCTGTCATAAACATAAGAATATCTGCATTGGATAAGGATGCTCCATAATCTCTGGTTTTTCCATGATCAAAATCTTTTTTTTCAATATGGTGAACTTCTACATTATCATATTCCTCAATCCATTGCTCATGGAAATACTCTTTTTCCGTATTAATGATAATAATTCGATCAGGTCTACGAGTTTGTACAGACAATCTTCGAAGAGATTCTTTAAATTTCTCTCCTGGTTTATAAGTTGGAATAATCAGATCAACTTTCATACATTTGTCATCCTTTCTTATCGTCGGATTTTAGAACCTTTTGTATCTCGTTTAGCAAGCTTTAATTTGTTAAACTCTAATTTTTTCTTTTTATATATGATAGAATTAATATTTTCGATTCCCATGACATAAATATTTGTTATTTCATCATCTTGTAACAATTTCATTCCACGCACACCTAAAGCACCTTTTTTCTTTGTAGGAATTTCATTGAGCAAGAATTTCAGAAAAATGCCTTCTTTTGTTTGAAGGACGATTTTTTCTTCAGGATCTGCTGCAGCTACCGGCACAACTGCAATAAGTTCATCTTCTGATAATTTTGTTGCAGTAACGGTTCTTTTTGTAACCTTAAATTCACTTCCGTCTACAATTTTAAGCATACTTTTTGCCGTTGCAAACAACAGTTTCTCATGAATAATATTTTCTGCAGCTATTACGGTGACAATAGATTCTTTCGAACTGTCATAATTTCCAAGATTATCAATAGGTGTACCCTTATCTCTATATTTTCCAGCTGGAATATCCAAAGCTTTTATCTGATGCATAGTTCCCTGATTTGTAAAAAAACAAATTTTATCTGTATTCATACATGGCACAATGTATTTATAATCTTTCACCACATTTTCTTTATTTCTTTCATAAGTCGCTTTATCAAAAGTCTTGGAATACCCAAACCGATCCATTACAAAGTAAATCTGCTCCTCTTTTAATGGTGCTTCCACATACACAGCTTCTTTTCCATTTTCAATAAGGGTCTTTCTTGGACGGGAAAATTCTTTTTTTATTGCATCAAGCTCTTTTCTGATTACCTTCTTCATGGAAGCTGGATTCTCAAGAATATCCTCATATTCTTCTATTTTAGCAAGAATTTCTTTATATTCTTCCTGGAGAGCAAGAATTTCCAGACCAATCAATCGATATAATTTCAAGTCAAGGATTGCTGTTGCCTGTTTATCTGTAAATTTAAGTTTTGTAGCTTCTATCATAGAATCTGAAGATTTAAATCGGATGTTTCCAGTGTCTCCTTTTGTCAGACATGCCTTTACTTCTTTCTGATTCTGGCTTCCGCGGATAATCTCAATAATAAGATCAATCATATCACATGCTTTGATTAAACCTTCTTTAATTTCACGTTGCTCATATAATTTGTTCAGTAATGTAAGATATTTTCTTCTATTAACCTCATAATGAAATTCTGTATGATGAACAATAATATCTCTAAGGCTTAAAGTTTCAGGTTTACCATCTACGATTGCCAGCATATTAACTCCAAATGTGTCTTCCAGCTTTGTTTTTTTATACAGGAGATTTTTCAGGCGTTCAATATCTGTACCTTTTTTTAGTTCCAGAACAATCCGAATACCATCCTTTGATGATTCATTGGAAATATCAATAATATCTGTGGTCTTCTTTGTTTCAATCAGACCTACTACATCTGACAAAAATTTTGAAATATTATTTCCAATCATAGTATATGGTATCTCAGTGATAACCAGTTTATCTTTTTCTCCTCTTTTTTTCCCAGGTTCAAAAACAATTTTTCCTCTTAATTTCAGTTTACCAGTACCTGAGGAATAAATATCAAGTAATTCTTTTTTATTTACTACAAGACCTCCTGTTGGAAAATCCGGACCGGGAAGATATTCCATAAGTTCTTCATTGGTAATACTTTCTTTTTTCATATAAGCTTTTACAGCATCTACCACTTCTCCAAGATTATGAGGTGGAATGCTGGTCGTCATTCCTACAGCAATTCCATCAGCTCCATTTATGAGGAGATTCGGTATTTTAACTGGAAGCACTTCTGGTTCTTTTTCTGTTTCATCAAAATTAGAGACAAAATCCACAACATTTTTATCTAAATCTGCCAGATAAGCTTCCTGCGTAATTTTTTGAAGTCTTGCTTCTGTATAACGCATAGCAGCTGCTCCGTCACCCTCTATAGAACCAAAATTTCCGTGACCATCAACCAGTGGAAGCCCCTTTTTAAAATCCTGGGACATTACAACAAGTGATTCATAAATAGAGCTGTCTCCATGGGGGTGATATTTACCCATAGTATCTCCAACAATTCTTGCAGATTTTCTATGAGGTCTGTCGTATCGAAGCCCAAGCTCATTCATTGCATACAATACACGTCGTTGTACGGGTTTCAAACCGTCTCTTGCATCTGGAAGTGCTCTGGAGCAGATAACGCTCATGGCATAATCAATATAAGATTTTTGCATCACTTCAGAAAATTCTGCTTTTATAATCTGTTCTGACATAACAATTCCTTTCTGATCATATTACAAAAAGACTAGATATCTAAAGTTGCATCATTTGCATTTTCATAAATAAACTGTCTTCTTGGCGGAACATCACTTCCCATAAGCATGGAAGTAACATCGGATGCCATTCGTGCATCTTCTATCTCAATCTGTTTTAATGTTCTTGTTTCAGGATTTAATGTTGTTTCCCATAGCTGCTGGGCATCCATTTCTCCAAGGCCCTTATATCTCTGTAATGTAAAGGACCCTTTCTGTCTGGCACGATATTTTGCCAGTGCTGCATCATCATACAAATACATTTCCTGTCCTTTTTTAGGGATTGCTTTATAAAGAGGAGGTGTTGCCAGATAAATATGTCCATGAGAAATCAGTTCTGGCATAAATCGATAAAAGAATGTTAATAGGAGGGTTGCAATATGCGCACCATCTACATCAGCATCCGTCATGATAATAATCTTATGATAACGTAATTTACTGATATCAAAATCGTTCCCATAACCTTCTGAAAATCCACACCCAAATGAATTGATCATTGTTTTAATTTCTGCATTTGCCAGTACTTTATCCATAGTTGCTTTTTCAACATTTAATATCTTACCTCTGATTGGAAGAATGGCTTGAGTTTTCCTATTTCTGGCTGTTTTGGCTGATCCGCCTGCGGAATCTCCTTCCACAATAAAAATCTCACATTCCTGTGGTTTACGGCTTTCACAATTGGAAAGCTTTCCGTTACTATCGATAGATAGTTTCTGTTTTACAAGCATATTTGTTTTGGCTTTTTCTTCTGCTTTACGGATTTTGGCAGATTTTTCTGCACATGCAAGTACTTTTTTTAAGGTATCCAGATTTTTATCAAAAAACAGGACAGCTTCTTCTCCGGTTATTTCCCCTACAGCTTTTCCTGCATCAGGATTATCAAGTTTGGTCTTTGTCTGACCTTCAAATCTTGGGTCTGGATGTTTTACAGATATAATAGCTGTCATTCCATTTCTAACGTCTGTTCCCGTAAAATTGGCATCCTTGTCCTTCAGTATTCCGATTTCTCTTGCATATTGATTCATTACAGCTGTAAACTTAGCTTTAAAACCTGTTATATGAGTACCACCTTCAATGGTGTAAATATTATTACAAAATCCTAAAATATTTTCTCCAAATTCTTCTGTATATTGAAAAGCTATTTCTGCCTCGATTCCATCAACTGTTCTCTTAAAATAAATAGGTTTATGAAGGACATTCTTTCCTTCATTCATTTTCTTTACATAAGCACAGATTCCTTCTGGTTCATGATAATCAACAGTAGTTTCTTCACCTTTTCTTCGATTAATATAATGAATTGTTAGCATTGGATTCAAGTATGCTGTCTCATGAAGACGATTTCGTACCATTGCAGCTTTAAAGTAGGTTTTATCAAAAATTTCCGGATCCGGCAGAAATTGTACTTTAGTTCCTGTATCTGATTTCCGGCATGATCCTATGACTTTAAGCGGACTTATTATTTTACCTTGTGCATATTTTTGCTGAAACACTTTTCCATCTTGTTTTATGGTAACTGTAAGCCATGTAGACAGAGCATTTACAACAGATGCTCCCACTCCATGGAGCCCTCCGGAAATCTTATATCCGCCATCACCAAACTTTCCGCCGGCATGAAGCATAGTAAATACCATCTCTACTGCAGGCATTCCGGTTTTCTCATTTATTCCAACAGGAATTCCACGTCCATTATCTGATATTACAGCTGTGCCATCATCTTCCAGTGACACGGTAATATCATCACAATATCCTGCAAGAAATTCATCAACTGCATTATCAACTATTTCATATATTAAATGATTCAGACCTTTTGTAGAAACACTCCCTATATACATACCGGGACGCTTCCTTACAGCTTCCAATCCTTCCAGAACAGAAATACTGTTGGCATCGTATGTATTCTTTACCATTTTAGATAACTCTCCTCCTCACTACTAAAAAAGTAATTTTCAATAGTTTATCATAGAAATTTTAGATTGACAAACCGATGATTATAATCGACTCAAGTTGACATTATACCTCAAAAATTTTATAATTACAAAGGAATAAAAGAAAGGAAAAAGCAAAATGAAAAGTATGATTTTAAAAAAAGCTTTAGCATGTGTTATTTTAAGCTCTCTGCTTTTATTTTCTCTTAACGGATGTGGGGCCAGAAACATCAAAGATCCTGATAAGACTATGGATGCATTTTATCAGATGATGATTTATCAGGACTGTAATGCTATGACTGATCTTGGAATTGATGCAAAAGAATCAAAGGCTACTGTAGAGGAATATCAGTCTGCAATGATTTCAACTTTTCAAAAAGAATTCTCTGCAGCAGGTGTTGCCATTACTAAAGATCAGGCTAATGATATTCTGGATGCTATTAAGGATAAATTCAGTCAGTTGGATTATAAGATCTCTATTCTGAAAGAGGGAAAAAAAGAAGCAACTGTAAGAGTATCAAGCCACTATATTGATTACCTTAAAATCTTCAAAGAAGCTAAAATAGAAACTATCAACCAATTAAAGCCACAGCATATTGAAAAACTCTCAGATGCAAAGAAACAGTTAGTATCAAATATTATAACAGGATTTCATAATGCAGAGATTTCATCTAATATGCACAGTAAAATCTTTCATCTGAAACTTCAAAAAATCAAAACCGGAAAAGAAACGGTGAAAGTATTTTTCCCAACAGATTATGAGAAAACAGGTTCAGATTTAATCAGATTGGTTACAAAACAGTAAGTAAAAAAAGCGGAGTGTTTTTTATTACATAGAAAATTCAAAGAAATTTCCTATGTAACAAAAATAAAGGTCAATGGTATCATTAAACCATTGGCCTTTTGTTTATTCTATATATTCTCCATCTTCAATCAGAAGCTTTTTTAAATTCTTTCTGGCATCATGACACCTGCTCTTTACAGTACGTTCTGACATTTGAAATAAATCTGCAATTTCTTTGCACTTAAATCCGTATACGTATCGAAAGATTAATATGTCCCTATGATGTTCAGGCAATTTTGCAAATTTTTCTTTCAACAGATGCAGATCAATCATCTGAAGATAACCATTGACTGGATCTTCCACATAATCACCTTCATCACCGTCATCATAAACCAGACTCTCATGTGCATTTTTCTTTTCTGATTCGATAAGAGAGTATGCAGTATTTTTGACCATTGCTTTTAGAAAGTATTGTACTTCATTCTCTGGAACATTTAAAATACTATTGGGATATAACAATGCCTTTTCAAATACTGTCTGCACAATATCCTCTGCCAAATCCGCATTCTTCACATATTGTTTTGCAACGTAAAATAATCTCTTTGAATATGAAACATATAATTGTTCTATGTATCTAACTGTCTTTTTACCTACAGGTTTTCTTTTTCTTAGTTTCATTAATAATCTTCTCTCTCATTTTCAATTTTTACACTTATGCACTATCATTATAAAGTTATATGTACTAATTGTAAATAAGCCAGTGAAAAAATCTTCATATTATTACCAGTTTTTTTATATTTATGTTAAGTTCTTAAAAAGATTCAAATAATATTTCGTCAAATATAATTTCCTGATTTTCATCTGAATATTCGACTTCTTTGGAATAAAGCCGTGGGATATCTTCTTTTATTAACCCCATATTATTTAAATCATTTTCCTGAATAATACGAGCAATTATATGACAACTAATAACTGCAAATTTTACTTTATCAATCATGTTTTTATCATTTATAGCATGCATAAAATGTCGATAAATAAAATAAACAAGAAGCTGTTCATAAAAGATGTCATTGATTTGTATATTCTTTTGTGAATCAGTATTCATTAAAAGCTTCTTCCATGTATCATCCAGGATTTCCAGATTTAATAAGATTGTTTTCCATTGTTCCCAGGACTCTGCAGACGAAGCTTTCTTCCAATGCTTTTGTGTGTTGTCCTGTATATTTATTTCAATCAGATCTAAAGAATGTTTTCCCTGATTTACATAATTTTGCATTTTTTGTGTAAATTCCAGCATAAGGTTAATTCTTTGGCTCATATCTAGTTTCCTATTTTGCAGAATCTCAAATATTTTATTCCTGACATAAAAAATAAACATTTCTTCAAGATTTCCCAAATTATTTCCAGTTTCTAAAAAAGAAACAGGTTCTTTTTGATTTAATATAAGATCTGCAGCTACTTCACAAGACAATCCAATGCCTATTTCCTTTATATCTGCAAATTCATTATAAAATCTTGGATGATCTGTACATATCTGACACAGATGATTTTCTCCCAGTTTAGTAAAAATATCACACAAATTATTTTTATTAAGGAAAGCGCAGCGCCCTTTTTTATCCATTTTAAAGTATGCTGAATCTTCATGAATGATATTATCACATAGTCTTTTGCCAAATTCTCCTTCTACCTGATAGTAATCTTTCAGTGTTTTATCATCGATGTCAATTTCCCATCCTATACAACAATTATTTTTACATTTTGATCCAATACACGAAAAATCTTTATAATAATCTGGTACTCTATATTTCATATCGTTCCTCATTTCTAATGAATCTGCTCAAATGCTTCTGAAAAGTGTTTGATAACTTCATCATAAGTATAAAAATCTGCGTTGGCAAGTCCTTTTTGTACACTTGATTGCGTAATTCCAAGTCTTTTTGCACAGGCTGTCTGTCCGTCATGAAATTCCATATAATCTTTTATAATCTCATGTTGTCTTCTACTCCACCTTTGTTTCATGGAAGTCAGCAGCATAAAAGACATATTCAGTACACTGGTTACTGCTTCATTATCTCCATCACAGATAATATGGTAATTACTTCTTGCAGTTGCACTTTTCATATTTTTTTCTTTTAAGTATTCAATTGCTGTCCATGCATTTTTGAAAGCTTTATTATCAGCTTCCCATAAAGCCGTTTGAGACAAAGTATGCGATGATTTTCCTATCCCGATTCCCCAAATGATTTTTAATGGATATATTTCTTCTTCCAATCCCATTAATATTTCCATCAAATGACTTCCACAATTAAGAAGACCATGAAATTCATCTTCATGAATCATCTTCATGGGTTTTACAAAATCTTTTGAATACTTTTTATTATACCTTTCCAGACTTTGGCTGATTTCCTTATGACAGCCTTTTTTTTCTGCTATCCCTATAATTGCAATATATGGCTCAAAATAAAAAAAGAAAAACATGTCTATCCTCCTTTTAATATTTTACACCTTTTTAATGAATAATAAAAGATTATTCATTAAAAAGGAATAATTTTCTTTTATTCATTATATTAAACATAAAGAAAGGGAGCTGGAAATTTCCAGCTCCTTCTTGGATTCATTTTATAATTTATAATGTGTTATAAATATCTACTACCTGTTCTAATACTGTTTCATTATTAATTCCTGAAATCTCTTTCAATGCGTCTTTTACTCCAAGAGTTTTGATCTTATCCTGAAGTTCTACACTCTGAGGATCATCGGCATTATTATATTTTAATGCTGCTGCAATTCCTGTAAGTAATGCATCTACTGGAAGATTATATTCCAATGCTGTCATTGTAGGTTTTGCCAATCTATCTGTTGCACTTAATTTTCTTAATGGTTCTCTTCCTACACGTGCAGTATCATCAACTAAATATGGATTTTTAAAACGGCTGATAATCTTTTCAATATATTTGAAATGTGCCTCTTTATCAAATCCATATTTGTTTACAAGAGCCATTCCACTCTGTTCCATGGCTTTCTTTACAATTGTGTAGATTTCTTCATCTGCAATACTTTCATCAATTGTTTTGTAACCTTTATAATTTCCAAGGTATGCTGTAATACAATGACCTGTATTTAATGTAAATAATTTTCTTTCGATGTATGCCATTAAATTATCAGCAAGATTCATTCCTTCAATTTTTGGAACTTCTCCTTTGAAAGAAGCCTCTTCTACATTCCATTCGTAGTAGTTTTCAACAACCACATCGATTGGATTATCCAGGCGTACCGGAGGTACAATACGGTCTACAGAACAATCAGGGAATCCCACATATTTATCTGCATATGATTTTTCATCATCATTTAAATGCTCATAAACAGCTTCTTTTAACTGAGAACTTCCTTTAATTGCATTTTCACATGCGATAATGTTTAAATATGCTTCGGAACCAGCTTCTTTTCTTGCAATAATTCCTTTTGCAACAGATGGTGCAATAATTGGAAGAATTCTTAATCCTACAGCTGTTGTAATGATTTCAGCTTCTTTGATTTCATCAATCAATTCTGGTTTTGTAGAATTTACACCGCTAATATCTGTAATTACCTGTTCTTTACTTTCCACATCTTTTACAAATATTGTATATTTTCCATCTTCATTGATTTTATCAATGATTATATCATTAACATCTGCAAATACCACATGATATCCGGCTCCGGAAAGTAAACCTCCGATAAATCCACGTCCAATGTTTCCTGCTCCGAACTGTATTGCTTTCTTCATTTTGCTCCTCCTTTTTGAAAAAAAATTCTGATTTCAACTTAAATTCAATCATTTTCGGTTATTTCCGTTCAATTTTGATCAATTTTGAGTATATTAAAAGTGCATCTATATAAAGTGATGCACTTTTAAATAAATACGGAAGTTTTTCCTACTTGAAAATTTCCATGATTTCATCAACATTCTTTGTTGTCTTCATCATTTCCAGACATTCTGCATCATCAAGAACTTCTGTAATTCTTCCTAAGATTGATAAATGTTCATCTCCAACACCAGCGATACCGATGACTAACTGTGCTTTTTCTCCGCCAAAATCAACGCCATCTGGATACTGAAGAATAACGATACCGCTCTTTTTAACTTTGTTTTTTGCATCTATTGTACCATGAGGAATTGCAATTCCCATTCCCATGTATACAGAAGCTTCTTCGTTACGTTTTATCATTGCCGGAATGTATTCTTCATCTACATATCCTAATTCATTTAACAACTTACCAGCAGCTGTGATTGCATCATTCATAGGAACTGTTTTTAATCCGGTTTTAATACCTTCTTCTACTAAAATCTTGCTGTTGGCTGTTATTGTTTCTTCTGCTGCAGAAGCTGTTTCTTCTACTGCTGGAGCCTCTGATTCAACTGATGTTACCTGAGCATATAACTGATCTAATTTAGGGTCAGCAAGGAAGTTTCCGATGGTAACCATCTGAGCCTGTGGTGCTGCTTTTACTGCACGATCAACTAATATTTCCTGTACAACTGCAATATCACAATCAGCAGGGATATTATCTACAGATGTGTTTGTAACTGTGATATCAGGACGTTGTCCTTTGATACGATTACGGAATTTTGTTGCACCCATTGCAGATGATCCCATACCGGCATCACATGCAAAGATAATCTTCTTGATTTCACCAGCTTTTTTAGGTTCACCATTTGATGCAGGAACAGTCATTCCTTTTGATTCTGCTTTTGCAGCAGCCATATCATTTTGTGCTTCTTCTAAGCTCTTACCGTTTGACATCTTAATAATTGGTGAAGCAACAAGGAAAGATACTCCAGCTGCGATTAAAACACCAATCAGTGTAAATAAAATCTGACTCTTAGGTGACATTGACAGATAAGTGATAATGGAACCTGGAGAAGCAGGTCCTACAAGACCACATCCTGTAATTGTAAACCATGCAATTGCACAAACATTACCAGCGATTGGTGCAATAATTACCAGTGGATTCATCAATACATATGGGAAGTAAATTTCATGAATACCACCAAATAAATGGATGATAATTGCTCCAGGAGCTGAATCTTTTGTTGTTTTATCTTTACAGAATAACCAGTATGCAACTAATACACCAAGACCTGGACCTGGATTAGGCTCTAACATGTACATGATAGATTTACCAGCCTGTGCTGCCTGTTCGATTGCGATTGGTGTAAAAATACCGTGGTTAATTGCATTGTTCAGGAACAATACTTTTGCAGGTTCGATAAAGATTGCTGCCAATGGAAGCATTTTCGCTTTAATCAATACATTTACACCTGCTGTTAAGATTGCTAAAATAGCACTCATAAATGGTCCGATTAAGTAATATCCGATAATTGCTACAAGCATACCAAGGATACCAACAGAGAAGTTATTGATTAACATCTCAAATCCAGCTGGCATACGAGTTTCCATAAATTTATCAAATTTTTTGATCACCCATCCAGCGAAAGGTCCCATAACCATGGCACCCATCAGCATCGGCTGTCCTTTTAAACCACCAACACCTGCAATACAACCCATAACGGCAATGGCACCCATAACACCGCCACGATCTCCACCTACCATTTTACCACCAGTATAAGCAATTAATGCTGGTAAAAGGAAATACAGCATATAAGGCTGAATAGATGCAAGTTTTTCATTAGGAAGCCATCCATCAGCAATAAATAAAGCTGTGATAAGACCCCATGCGATAAATGCACCAATGTTTGGCATAACCATGGCACTCAAAAATTTACCAAACTTTTGTACTTTGTTCTTCATGTTTGTGTTCCTCCTTCTTTTCCCTTTTTTCTCATGATCTTTTCATAGTAGTTTCCAAGGCATATTTCCAGCTGTGCCTCAACAGCATTACGATTTTTATTCATCAAATATGTAATAATCTGATCTTTTTCAGCCAGGGCACCGCTGATTTCACTCATAATCTCCCTGTATACTGCATGATTATTTACAGATGGGATCAACATAATAATTGCTCCACAGATTGTCTGTCCTCCCTCACTGAAATCCTGTTTCAATGAAATATATCCAAATCTACAGTGCTTCACACCTTTTGTTTCACAATGCAAAAACAGTATATTTACAGTTGGAATATAGGTTGTGGAAATATCCTCTCTCTTCTTCAAATCCCTTTTGATCATATCTGCAAGTTCCTCACTCCTTGCAAATAAATTTCCAGCACACATAATCAAATTTTCTTTACTTTTTACGGATTCTTCTGAAGATATTTTGATATTATCCAATACCTGTAATATTTCCTGTCCAAGAAGCACCATATAATCAATGTCAGCTCTTCTTATTTTATGTCTGCTTTTTGCCTGTTTTTGCTTCTTTAAAGGTTTTGATTTCTTCACTCCCTTTAATGCTTTTCGAATCAGAAGCTTATCTGGTTCCGGAAGCACTGAATTTACAAATACATTGGGAAATGAAGTCTCTAACTCTGCTGTTGAAATAATAAGGTCAATATTCTGCTCTTCAAGTTTGAATGGATCAATATCTGCTGTTGAAATAATCTGTCGTACCATAATTTCAGGAAATTCTTTTTGAAGATGCACAGAAAGCATATGTGATGTTCCTACTCCATGAGGACATGCTATACAAACTGATACTTTTTCTTCTTCTGCATACTTCTTTTCCA
Organism: Anaerostipes faecalis; assembly: GCF_018982945.1. Lineage (GTDB taxonomy): Bacteria > Bacillota > Clostridia > Lachnospirales > Lachnospiraceae > Anaerostipes > Anaerostipes faecalis. The sequence goes on from NZ_JABRXE010000007.1 coordinate 39,406, forward strand.
TAGCAACAGAAAAATATAGTGCGATAAATCCTAATTCACCTTCTGAAATTTGATCAACTTCCAGTTCATTTTTAAGAAATTCACAAGCTGTAATAGTTGCTTCATAGATTTCTTTATATTTTTCTTTCAGTATTTCAAGATGTCCATTTTCTGTAAACAGATTCATCTTTATTCGATTTAATGCCGGTCTCATATGGTTACATAAACCATCAATCAGCACAGGATTATCTAAAAAATCTGTTTCCAGCAACTTCTCCATGTTCAGAACAATTTTTATTACAATTTGTCTGACATGAAAGTTTTCTTCGTCATATTTACTGTCATTCTTATTTTTCCATATTTTTGCACATAAAAGCTGAAGTGTAATATTATAAACTTCTCCATCAGAAACCTGATTTCCTGTCAGCATTCCGATTTTACTGCCAATCCAATTAGCAACCTGACATTCTGGAAGGTGCATCATGGACAATAAATCTTTTCCGTCTTCCCTGATTTCCCATCCTCTGCTGATCCGGCAAATCGTAAGAATAAAATATAAGGATAAATGAATTTCTGATCGTTCAGTATACTGAATATCCAAAACATTTTGAGTCTCTCTGATAATCAGCTGTACTTCCTGTAAAATCTGTTCACTTAATCCATGAAATAATTTTTCTTCTGGAATTTCATCATTGTCCAGCAAGCTTTTTAAATGTTTATTTGTCAGCATTTTTCTTAAAAGAATGATAACCGTCTGGCGGAAATCTTCTTCTTTGCCTTCCCAATAGATTCCGATTCCTGCTTTTCTATACAGTCTCAGATTATAATGATTTATCCATTGTTCTATCTCATCCAAATCATTAGTAAGTGTTCCATCTGAAATATGAAAAAGGGATGTAAAATAAAAATATTTTAATGGTTGGTTTTCTGACAAAATTTCCAGTAAAATCCTATCCTGGCGTTGACTTTTCGTATAACCAGACTGATTCTGATCCATCTGAAGAAGTTCCTGAAGGAATTGTCTCGTTTCCTTATCCTCGTCTACATAAAGACCTACTCTAGGTTTTTTTACAAGATGAAAATCATTTTCTTCAAACCATGCATCGATTTGATTCATCTCTCTTAGAATTGTACGTGAGCTGAGTTTTAACTTCTCCGAAATAGCTTGAACTGTTACGGGATTATCTGCTGTAAACTGAGCCAGCATTTCAATGATCATTTTTTGTCTCTGGGTTAATCCGGATTTTTTTTTCAATTATTTCCACCCCTTTCATGTATAATTATATATATATGTTCGCATCTGCACAACTAATTGATATAGCAATTTTGTCTGTATAAAATAGTGACATGAAATGGTGACATTTTTGAATCATGACACAAAAAAATCCCCTTTCGCAAAACCAAAAGGGGATTTGAATAAATTTTTTAAAATTTTATTTTTGAAAGAGCTTCCGCAAATGCATTATTAATTGGTGCTTCTGACTCTTTTTGCTGTTTTTTCAGATAGCGATTTACTTCTTTCCTGCTCATTCCAGCTCCTTCTTTTTTCTTTCGTTCCTGGAATGCAGATAATTTTTCTTTGTGTCCACATATACAAACAAATTTCTTATTATCTCCTTCTCCTACCAGTTCCATCTTCTTATGACAAACAGGACAGCGAGCATTAGTTGTTTTAGACACGGTTTTTTTATATCCGCAGTTTCGATCCTGACAAACCAGAAGTTTTCCATGTTTTCCTTGAACTGAGAGAAGGAATTTCCCGCATTCCGGACACTTATGACGGGTTACATTATCATGGCGGAATTTTCCATCAGATGATTTAATGTCCTGGATCAATGCTTCTGTATAATTCCTGATTTCTTTCATAAATTTCTGATCATTTTCTTTTCCTTTGGAAATTGCTGTAAGCTTCTGTTCCCAATCTGCCGTCAGATCAGCTTTTTTCAAATCATCTGGCACCAGCTCAAGAAGCTGCTTCCCTTTAGAAGTAATAATAATATCGTTACCCTTCTTTTCTAATAAATAACTTCGAAATAATTTATCAATGATATCCGCTCTGGTGGCAACAGTTCCCAGTCCTTTTTTATCCATCTGATCAATTAATGTTCCTTCTGTATACCTGGCAGGTGCATTTGTTTTACCCTCTGTCATTAAAATTGAACCTACTATATACTGTTTTCCTTTGGCTGGAAGTTCCGGAATTTCGGTAATGATATTTCCATCTTTTTCTTCTTCCTGATAAAGTTCCTTCCATCCAGGATTTTTCATTAATATTACTTTTGACCGAAGACGTTGTCCCTGGATTTCTCCATAAATCTGAATCTGCTCAGAAATTGAAGGTTCCATAAGAACAGCCATAAATCTTTTTACTACCATATCATATATTTTCCTTTCATCTGCCGACATGGAAGATAACTGCACATATTGTTCAGTAGGAATGATTGCATGATGATCAGATACCTTTGCATTATTTATAAAACGTTTATTAGATTTTATATCTTTTCTCATTAATTTTGCTGCTGCTTTTTTGTATGGACCAACACCACATGCTTTTATTCTTTCTTTTAAGGTATCTGTCATGTCACTGGTCAGATACCTGGAATCTGTTCTTGGATAAGTCAGGACTTTATGATGTTCATAAAGAGACTGCATAAGATTTAAAGTCTGTTTTGGTGAAAATCCGTATTTTCTGCTTGCCTCTTTTTGCAAGGTAGTCAGATCATACAGCTCTGGTCCATAGGATTTCTTCTCTTTCCGACTGACTTCTTTTACAGTTAGATTACCGCTTTTTAATACTTTGCCAATCTCTTCTGATTTCTTTTTATCAAATATTCTTTGATTTCCATTGGAATTTTCCCATATAAAGCTCATACCAGAGGCTGTCACTTTCCATCCATAATATATCTCTGGTTTAAAAGTCCGGATTTCCTTTTCACGTTCTTCAATCATTGCCAATGTTGGAGTTTGGACACGACCACAGGATAGCTGTGCATTATATTTGCAGGTTAAAGCTCTGGTTGCATTGATTCCAACAAGCCAGTCTGCCTCTGCACGTGATCGTGCTGCACGAAAAAGCGCATCATAATCTTTTCCGTTTTTTAAATGGGCAAACCCATCCTTGATTGCCTTGTCTGTTACAGAAGATATCCATAAACGATAAATTGGTTTCTTATTACCAGACATCTGCAAAATCCATCTTGCCACCAGTTCACCCTCTCTTCCGGCATCTGTCGCAATAACGATATCAGAAATGTCATTTCTTAATATCAGCTTTTTCACTGCCTGAAACTGTTTTGATGTCTGACGTAATACTGTAAGCTTCCAATGCTTTGGCATCATAGGCAAAGTTTCCAAATTCCAGGTTTTGTATTCATTACCATACTGTTCAGGATCAGCCAGAGATACGAGATGTCCCAGTGCCCATGTGACAATGTAGTTCTTCCCTTCAATATAACTATGTGATTGGTTATTACATCCCAGTACCCTTGCAATATCCCTTGCAACAGATGGTTTTTCAGCTAAAACAAGTCGTTTCATTGTTATTTCCCTTCCTAAACTGGTATTTTTTTATAATCTTTATTATAATAATAGAAATTATAAAAATAATCTACAGAAGAGGTGAAATTTATGAGACTTATGATTGCATCGGATATTCATGGTTCTGCCTATTATTGCCAAAAACTAATGGCTGCTTTTGAAAAAGAAACACCTGATAAGCTTTTGCTTTTAGGAGATCTTTTATATCATGGCCCGAGAAACGATCTTCCCAGAGATTATCAGCCTAAGGAAGTAATTTCCATGCTAAATACACATTGTCAGCAAATTATCTGTGTCAGAGGGAATTGTGAAGCGGAAGTTGATCAGATGGTTCTTGAATTTCCTATTATGAGTGATTCCTGCATTTTATTTCACGAACATCATATGATATTTGCTACTCACGGACATATTTATAATCCACAGCATCCACCAAAACTTCATTCGGGAGATATTCTTTTAAACGGACATACCCATGTATCCTGCTGCAAAGAATATGATGATTTTCTCTATATCAATCCAGGCTCTGTCTCCATTCCAAAAGAAGATACTCCAAATGGATATATTCTTTTCAATGATGAAGAAATCTTATGGAAAAATTTAGATGGAAAAATTTATAAAACATATAGGATTTAAAAACAAAAAAGAGGGCAAAAGCGCCCTCTTTTTAACAAAAATCAATTGATATTAAATACTACTATATAATTACAGTTTACAGATATCAGCTATTGTATCAAATGGAATCCCTTCATTTTCTCCATTTTCATCTTTATGCACAAATACAATATCATCTTCTTCTGTATAGCGTGCATACTCAATCTGCATAAAATCTCCTTTGATTTTTCTTCCGTTTAATGTTTCTACTATAATTTTATCATTCTGAGAAATAAACAGTTCTTCTTCTTTCCCTGTTTCATCCTCTTTTACAATTTTTACTCCTGGCAATACACTTTTAAAATCAATCATTTTATTTTCTCCTTTGTAATTTTTAATATTTTATCAAATGGCGCATGGTCCATTCTTTGATTTTTCCGTAAGGCTGATATCTTACCGACACATCAAATTTTTGTGATTTCCTGACGATGCTCTTTTTGTGACTGAATGTATCAAAGCTAGATTTACCATGGTAAGCACCCATACCACTTTCTCCAACACCACCAAATCCTAATTCAGAAGATGCCAGATGAATGATTGTATCATTGATACATCCGCCACCAAATGGAATATGCTCCATAATATCTTTTTCCATTTTTTTGTTTTTAGTAAAAAGATATAATGCCAGAGGTTTTGGCTGTGATCTCAAGTATTTTTTTACTTCCTGAATTTTATTGTATGAAAGAATAGGAAGTACTGGACCAAAAATTTCCTCCTTCATGATAGCAGAGTCCTTCTCTATCCGGGTAAGTATTGTAGGTGCAATTTTTCTGGTCAAACCATCTCCATAACCACCTTCCACTATAAAGCCGCTTTTCATAAGTCTGATAATTCGTTGATAATGTCTGGAATTTATAATTCTTGGATAATCAGAATTCGTCAACGGGTTGGCGCCATACATTTTATGAATCCAATATCTTAAATAGACAATAAGCTCTTTTTCCACTTTTTGATTCACCAGGATATAATCCGGAGCGACACATGTCTGCCCTGCATTCAGATATTTCCCAAATACAATCCGCTTAGCAGCCAATTTTAGATTTGCTGTTTCATCCACAATACAGGGACTCTTACCGCCCAATTCTAAAGTAACTGGTGTCAGATTTACAGAAGATTTCTCCATGACTAATTTTCCAACGGCTACACTTCCAGTAAAGAAAATATAATCAAACTTCTGATTCAGCAACTCCTGACTTTCCTTCTGTCCACCAGTGACCACTGTTACAAAACTCTCTGGAAATATGTCCTCTATCATATTCTCTATTACCTTGGATGTATTTTGAGAATACTCTGATGGCTTTAAAATACAGCAGTTTCCCGCCCCGATAGCTCCTATCAATGGTTCCAGTGTCAAAAGTAACGGATAATTCCATGGAGACATAATCAAGACAACTCCGTACGGCTCGGATATAATAAAGCTTTTTGCCGGGAATTGAGCCAACGGTGTTTTAACTGATTTTGGTTTCATCCATGATTTTAGATGTTTCTTTACATAACGAATTTCATTGAGCACCATAGCAATCTCTGTCATATAAGATTCATAAGGGGATTTATTCAGATCTTGTCTTAGTGCTTTATAGAACTGCTTCTCATACTTATGAATCCCATATTCCAAACGATTTAAGGCCCTGATTCGAAATTCGTAGGAATTTGTTTTTCCTTTGTTATAAAATTGTCTTTGCTTATTAATGATATTTTTTATGCTCATAAAACTATTCTAGCATGAATTATTTAATATTCAATGTCCTTTTTATTATTCTGGTTTACTATTTTACAAAACCTAGCTGCCAGAACGCAACTGCACTTGCTGCTGCTACATTCAGCGAATCTACACCATGAGACATTGGTATCCGAATGGTATAATCACAATTAGCAATGGTATCGGAGACCAGTCCATCTCCTTCTGTTCCAAGAATAATCGCCAGCTTTTCTTCAGACATAACTTCTGGATCATTAATTGGAACCGAATGATCACTCAGCGCCATGGCTGCAGTTTTAAAATTCATATTATTCAGCAGGTGAATCCCATCTTCCGGCCATATAGATTGTTCGTCAAAAAAAGTCCAGGGAATCTGGAATACCGTTCCCATGCTGACTCTGATTGATCGTCGATATAACGGATTACTGCAGCCTTTTGTCAGTAAAATTCCATCCATATTCAATGCAGCAGCAGAACGGAAAATCGCTCCTACATTGGTAGGATTCATGACATTTTCTAAAACAACGATACGCCTTGCATTTTTGCATACCTGTTCTACCGTTGGTAATTTAGGACGATACATGGCACATAACATGCCGCGGGTTAATTTGAAACCGGTAAGTCTGGTCAATATATCAAATTCTGCTGTATAAACAGGGATGTCACCGCATCGTTCAATCAAAGTCTTTGCCTGGGTTTCTAAATGTTTCCGTTCACATAAAAACGAAATAGGAACACATCCGGCATCCAATGCAGTTTCAATGACTTTGGGACTTTCTGCGATAAATATCCCCTTTTCCGGTTCATGACGATTTAAAAGCTGTGCTTCGGTAAATCTTGCATAAATGTCAAGTTCTTTTGCGGTAAAATCAGTTATTTCTATAATATTAGACATAAATATCTCCCTTATATGATTCTTATCATCTTTATTATAAAATTATTCTAGCATGATTTACTTAATTTTCAACTTTCTTTGTGCTAAAATATTTTGGATGATAAACATGAAAGGAAAATCTTACAAATGACGATTCAGGAATATTTAAAGCATCATAAACTGATTACCGATGGTGCTTTTGGAACCTATTATTCAAATAAGTACTCTACTCAGGAAATCCCGGAAACTGCAAATATCACACATCCGGACAGAGTTCTGGACATCCATAGATCTTACATAAATGCTGGAGCCAGGCTCATTCGTACCAATACATTTGCCGCAAATACTTTATTACTGCAGACGGACTTGCAAAAAGTCAAAGAAAATATCCGTGCTGCTGTAAAAATTGCAAATGATGCAATTCAGGAATCAGAACATACTGTTTACATTGCAGGTGATATTGGTCCAATTCCAAATTATCAATATGCCCAGGAGCAATATCTGGAAATTGCAAAAACGTTTCTGGAAGAAGGCGTTGATATCTTATCATTTGAAACCTTTGCTGATATGGAACAAATTCTTCCTGTGATTCAAAAGATAAAACATAAAGATTTATTTATCATGGTACAGTTTAGTGTCAATCAGTTTGGTTACAGCAATTCCGGTTTAAGTGCCCGAAGATTAATTCAGGAAGCTTCCTGCGTTGATGAAATAGATGCCGTAGGATTAAATTGCGGTGTGGGTCCCGGACACATGGCACAGATTTTAGATAAAATAAATTTAGATCATGGGAAATTTGCAATTGCTCTGCCTAATGCCGGATATCCAAAACTGATTCGGAATCATATGCAATTTACAGATAATCAACATTATTTTGTCTTAAAAGTCCAGGAGATGGCAGAAAAAGGAATGGATATTGTTGGAGGATGCTGTGGTACCAATCCAGACTATATTCAAAAATTATCTGCAATTCTAGATATTGCCCAAAACCCCAAAAAAACTTCCACAGCACAAAACAAATCGCCGGAAAAACAAATGATAAAACATGGTTTCTTCTGTAATCCGGATGGCTCGTTGAAAAAGAAAAAACTAATTGCTGTAGAGCTGGCTCCTCCAGCTAATGTCGATGATGAAAAAATAATGGATGCTGCTCATATTTTGAAAAAATCCGGTGTAGATGTTGTTACCTTCCCAGATTCACCTTCTGGACGTACCCGTATTGATTCTGTCCTTATGGCAGAAAAAGTCAAACGGGAAACCAATTTAAATGTTATGCCTCATATCTGCTGCCGGGATAAAAATGCTATTGCCATACGTTCTCTTTTAATGGGGGCACAAATTAACGATATAGACAATATGCTGGTTATTACCGGTGACCCTATTCCGGTGGTCATAAGACAAACAGTCAAAGGTGTTTTTAACTTTGATGCCGTCGGACTTATGAACATTATCAAAGATATGAATGAGGAAATTTTTACAAATCATTCGATTGTCTATGGAGGTGCTATCAATCAGGGACGGCCAAATCTGGAAGTAGAAATCAAACGAGTCAGACGAAAAATAGATGCAGGCGCAGAATTCTTCTTTACACAGCCGGTATTCTCCAAAGCCGAAGCTGACCGCATCCGTACGATCAAAAAAGAAACCGGAGCAAGAATCCTGTGCGGTATTATGCCATTGATCAGACGACGAAATGCATTATTTATGAAAAATGAAATTGCCGGAATTGCTGTTACCGATGAAATTGTAAACCGTTATCCGGAAAACGGTACCAGAGAAGAAGGAGAATCTGTCGGAATATCTATTGCCAAAGAAGTCATTTCTTATACAGAAGATTTTGTCGATGGATATTACTTCTCCTTCCCATTCAACAAAGTCTATTTACTTGATAAAATCCTATAATATAAAAACAAGCGATGCTTCATGACTTTATGTTACATCGCTTGTTTTTATTATGACTTTATTTTATTATTTGTTTTTATAAAATATTCTTTCCCAAAATACTTCACCTTGTCAAATTTTCGAAATCCACATATCTTACCCGTAGTAATCGTTTGTTCTGAGCGAATCCCTTTTGTTTGCTGATAGTCACCTTTCGATATACATTTCTTTACATACAGCCGGTTTGCTTTGATATGGATTGGATTTAATCCTATTGCTATTACACAAGCATCTATATGATGGTCTTTTGCTAATCCCATAGACAGTCTGTTTGCTTTTGTGACCATATCACATCAAACTATTTAACAGAAGCCCATTCCCTTTAGGGGATGGGTAGTTCACTTTCTGGACTATATAATCCTTCTTGGATTATTTGCTCCCATAATTTCTGCCTTACAGCTTTCCAGAGAATATTCAATCATATCACTAACTGCTTCATCGGTAAAAAATGCCGTATGTGGTGTCATTAGAACATTGGGCATTGTACTTAAAATTGCCATATCATGATTGGCAGTTACCGTATACTTATAATCTTTATAATAAATTTTTCCTTCATTTTCAATAACATCCAAAGCCGCTGCTGCAACTTTCCCTGATTCTAACGCCTCTACCAAAGCATCTGTATCAATCAGGGAACCTCGTGCCATGTTAATCAGCATGACTCCTTTTTTCATTTTTTTCAGTGATTCCTGATTTACCATATGATATGTACTTTCCACCGCTGGAGTATGGAAAGTGATGATATCTGAACTTTTCCATATCCCATCTAAATCCACATAATCCGCATAATGTTTAACAGATTCTTTTTCATAAGGATCATAAGCTAAAATTTTACATCCAAAACCACTAAGATTCTGAATTACCATTTCACCGATTTTACCGATTCCTACAACTCCAACGGTCATATTTCTTAACACTCTTCCACGGACTTCCAATAAGGAATAATCCTGAACCTGATATCTGGTCAGAATTGTTTTCATTTTTCGAATCGTCATTAAAATAGTCATAACCGTATATTCTGCCACCGTATGTGGTGTATAACTGACATTGGATATTGTAATTCCCAGCTTTCTTGCATAATCCAGATCAATATGATCATATCCCACGGTTCTGGTAGAAATCGTACGAATTCCACGCATTTTCCATGCATCTAATAATTCTTTGCCAATTGGTGTGGTAATGACACTGGCTGCCTGACAATTTTCAACGACTTGAAGATTCTCTAAGGTTGGTGGTTCCGATGTTATGGATAATTCTACATGAAATTTCCTTGCATACTCATTAAAAAATTCTTTCTCATCCGGTCGACAACTAAAAACTGCTACTTTCAATGATTTCATCCCCTAATCTCTATATCTCTAATTTTCAATACATGACTCCACAAAAATCTAAAATAATCTTTGTATATCTTTCTTTTGTTTATAAATAAACTCCGGATGCCACTGTACTTGCTTTACCAATAACATATATTATGATAAGATGACATCATAAAAAAATCAATAAGAAGGAAGAATATTATGACACGAAATATCAGATTAACCATAGAATATGACGGTTCACGCTACCAAGGCTGGCAGCGTCTCGGAGGTGATTCCAATGCCAATACCATACAGGGAAAACTGGAAACAGTTCTAAGCAAAATGACAGGAGAAGAAATACAGATCACAGGATCCGGACGAACAGATGCTGGTGTTCATGCATATGGACAGGTTGCAAATTTTCATACAGAATGCACCTTACCCTGTCAGGATATTAAGAATTATCTGGATTCCTATCTTCCAAAAGATATTGGTATTCTAGAAGTATCTAATGTTTCCCAACGTTTTCACAGCCGGTTAAATGCTAAATCTAAAACTTATCTGTATCGTATAGCACTTCCTGGCATTCCTCATGTATTTGATCGAAAATATCTCTGGAATTTTCCGGATTCTCTAAATATCCAACGAATGAAAAAAGCTTCCTCTCTTCTTATTGGAAGTCATGATTTTAAAGGATTTTCCTCATTGAAGAAGACAAAAAAATCTACCATTCGTGAAATATATTCCATTATGATCAAACAGACAGAACGTGAAATCCAGATTACCTATAAGGGAAATGGCTTTCTCCACAACATGGTCCGTATTCTTACCGGAACTTTAGTAGAAATCGGGGCTGGAACTATGGAACCGGAAGATATTCTAAAAGTATTTGACAGTAAAAACAGAAAAGATGCAGGAATCACAGCACCTCCTCAAGGTCTTTTTCTTGTAGATGTAGCCTACTGATTTTATAACAATATTATCTTTTTTATCTAAATTTATTGGTTATTCTGTCTGTTTTTATAACTATCTTCTATTTTAATTCGCTGGACAGTTGTTTCTGACTTTTGCTCCATTAACTGTTCCTCTTTTTTTAGTGCTTCTCTGAATCCTTTCAGTGCATCAAAAGAAGCGAATTGTTTCGCACGGTCTGCGTATCTTTTATAGCCCACTGTTATGCCCTCCGATTTGATGATTTCTAATAAAGGCTGTACTTTTCTCCTGAAGATTCATACCTTTGAAAAGTGCATCCTTTCCATATTTTTTCTGTATCTGCAAAACTGTCTTTTGTATCTGCTGATCTTTTTCCTCCAATGCCGGGTTCATGAAAAAACTGTATTGTTCATAAATATCATTGCGCACATTTTGAAATGCAATGGTAATTCTTCGAACAGGTATGCAGGGATTCACATGCTGTTGATATAACTTTACAAAATACTTCATCAGGATTCTTACAGAACTGGTTATAACAGGGATTTTGCTGGAACACTGGACAGACTTCATTGCATATTTTTTTGAATATCCTACATGAAGCCCGATGGTATCTGTTACCAGACATCTATCCACCAATTCAAGGCACAGACTATCTACCATCTCTTTAACAATCAGCAGCCCATCTTCATATTTATAATCTTCCATCAGTACCTGTCCGCTGGATAATGAATTCTCCTTTGGTTTGTAAGCTTTAATATCAGAAATAGTTGTAGGTTCCCTTCCCCAGGCGTGATCAATCAGCAATTCTGCATCAACTCCAAAAATCTTATACAAACTGCGCTCATCGGCCCTGGTAATATCCCCCATGGTTTCAATTCCCATATTCGCAAGTCTCTGTGCTGTTCCCGGACCAACTCTCCAGAAATCTGTAATAGGTCTGTGATTCCATAAAGTTTCACGATAAATCTTTTCATTGAGAAATCCAATGTTGTCTTTTACATGTTTCGCCGTAATGTCCAATGCAATCTTGCACAGATATAAATTGGTTCCTATTCCGCATGATGCTGTAATCCCGAAAGAATCTTTAATATCATCCATGATCATAACAGCAAGCTCCTTTGCTGAAACATGATAGAAGTCCAGATAATCGGTCACATCAAGAAAAGCTTCATCTATGGAATAAACATGAATATCTTCTTTGGCAATGTACTTTAAATAAATACCATAGATTCCTGCAGAATAATCAATGTATTTCTGCATCTGGGGTGGTGCCGTAATATAATTGATATTCTTTGGAATTTCGAACACTCTGCAGCGATTCCGTACTCCTAATGCTTTCATAGAAGGTGACACTGCCAGACATATGGTTCCATTCCCGCGTTTGGGGTCAGCAACAACAAGATTTGTCGTCATGGCATCCATCCTGCGTTCTACACATTCTACAGATGCATAAAAACTTTTCAGATCAATACATAAATACAGATGCTGCTTCAATCCTTACGCCTCCTTTTTAAAACTAGAACATCTGTTCGATATACCGATATTATATTACTGTTTCAAATGGAAAGCAAGTGGAAAATATAGCTATTACTCTATATACAATTTCTTGTCCGTCATTCAAATACAGATTTCTTTGTTAAAAAGACATTTTTTTATTGACGTTAATGACTTAAAAAACTATAATGGGTAACATGTTGGTTATAGCTATATAAAAAATAACAAAATAAAATGAAGGAGAAAAATAATGAAAAGCATAATAGCAAAATGGAATAGCTTAGGGCTGATTACCCGAATAGTAATTGGTCTGATTATTGGTGCCATTCTTGGAATTGTTGCACCAAAGGCAACGGTACTTACAATTCTGGGAGATTTATTTGTAGGTGCACTTCGTGCAGTGGCTCCAATCCTGGTGTTCTTCCTGGTTATGTCCTCTTTGGCAAACGCAAAAAAAGGTGCTGCAAAGAATATGAGAACCGTTATGATACTTTACATGACAACAACTTTAATTGGAGCACTGGTTGCTGTTATTGGAAGTTTTGTCTTTCCACAGACAATTATCTTAACCAAGGCTGCTGCAACTGAAGTTGCACCACCAAGCGGCATCGGAGAAGTATTAAAAAATCTGTTATTAAACATCGTATCAAACCCTGTTGATTCTCTGGTAAACGCAAATTATATTGGTATTTTGTTCTGGGCTGTTATTTTAGGAATGGCATTTAAGCATGCTTCCACTGGAACAAAACAGTTTTTACAAGATGCTGCCGAGGCAGTTACAAAGGCAGTTCACTGGATTATTTCCTGTGCTCCGTTTGGTATTTTAGGTTTGGTATTCAATACCGTATCTACCAACGGACTGGGTATTTTCAAAAACTATGGAACTCTTTTAGCTTTACTTGTTGGATGTATGCTGTTTACTGTATTTGTTACAAATCCAGCACTGGTATTTGTATTACTTCGTAAAAATCCATATCCATTGGTATTCAAATGTTTAAAAGAAAGTGGTCTGACTGCATTCTTTACACGAAGTTCTGCTGCCAATATTCCAATGAATATGGCTTTGTGCGAGCGTCTTGGATTAAATAAAGATAATTATTCTGTTTCTATCCCTCTGGGATCAACCATTAACATGGATGGAGCGGCAATTACCATTACAGTTATGACTCTCGCAACCGCACATACTTTGGGAATTTCTGTAGATTTACCAACAGCATTTATCTTGAGTGTCTTATCTGCTATCTCTGCCTGTGGTGCATCTGGAGTTGCCGGTGGTTCTCTGCTTCTGATTCCATTGGCATGTTCTTTATTTGGAATTCCAAATGATGTTGCAATGCAGACCGTCGGTGTTGGATTTATTATCGGAGTTATTCAGGACTCTGTAGAAACTGCTCTGAACTCTTCTTCTGACGTTGTTATGACAGCAACTGCAGAATGGTATCAGAGAAAGAAAGCCGGTGAAGAAGTCATTCTTGTTCCAAAAAACAATTAAGAAAGTAATAGAAAGCAAGGAGCTATGCTTTTTATTAAAAAATCCGGCTAAGAAACCGCGCAGCGGTTCTTTCGCCGGATTTTTGCCGTATTTATACCCGCATTTTAACACAATGCTCTTAATGAACCTTTAATATTGAATATGAAGAATACATATAAATTGAATAAAACATTATTCATGCCTATAATCATAAACATCTCTGTGTATATTCATTTTCTTTTTTGTTAATTTTTCTTCTACTTCTACAATTACGGAATCATCAACAGTCGCCCCTCCTGTTCCATTATATATATTAGCAGTGTATTTGCCCTTAGGAGAATTAACTTTTCGAATTAATTCTCCTTTCTAGCAGAAACCAACATTGTACCAAATTTAATATATTTTTTACTTTTTTTATACAAAGAACTACCTGTTCGATGATACAAAGAATTTCCATATCGTATCATACTTGTATCATGCGGATCATCTCCATAAGATAAGGCATACTTCGTTATCAGCTTTATTATCCCATTACTCATCTATTTTGCAACGCCCCCTTATTCATGAATCGGAATAAACAATATTTCGTTTTTCCCTCCACAAATCATACCTAATTTAGCACTTTCCGAATTGGATAGATCATATGTTTCTTTGCAAATAGTTTTTTTGCTTTTTGCCTCTTCTATTACTGTTTTTTCCAGAATACCTCCTCCTATACTTCCAATAATTCCATCGGAAGTAACTAACATCATACTTCCGACTCCCCTTGGTGAAGAACCTGATTTATTTGTGATAACACACAGAAGTCCATTTTGATCTGTCTCTAAAAGTTCTTTTGTCATAGTACTGATTGTTCCAAGATTTTTACATTGAATCAGCTCAGCGGCAATACTGACAGCAATTTCTTCCGGTGTCCTTGCACCAATTTTCAGTCCAATAGGTGCATGAATGGTTTTTATCTGTTCCTGAGAAAATCCATCCTTTTTTAACGCCTCAAAAGTTGTTGTTACTTTTTTCTTACTTCCAATCATTCCCAGATATTCATAAGAGCGATTTAAAACTTTTTCTACGCAGATTCGATCTGCCGCATGTCCACGGGTTACTACTACATAATAATTCCAGTCTCCATATGGCAATACATTCTCAACCTGATCAAATTCACAACAGTATATTTCATCCGCTTCCGGAAGATTTAAAATATTTGCAAATTCCTCTCTGTCATCGATAACCACCGTATAAAAACCAAGAAACTTTGCCAGTTTTAAAAGTTTACCGGATACATGACCTCCTCCAAAAATAATAAGCTGTGGCTGCAGCTGAAACCATTCTTTCTGAATAACTGACACATCCTTTTCCTCCCGTAAGAATTCAGCCACAATTTTCTCATAAAGAGTATTTACCTGACCGGGACAGATTTTTACTTTTACTTCTGGATATTTTTTTCTTAAAGGTTTCACATATCCTTCCATTGCCAGCTGTTGTAAATGTTTAGGTTCAACCAAAGTTTCTTCTGAAATCTTAAGACATTCTTTTACCAGAGACAACCTGTGACTCACTTTTCCAAACATCTTATCCAGTGCTGAAAGACCTGTAACTACATGGATCTCATCAATTTCTTCTGGAATAACAGGTTCATTTTCTCCAGGGAATTTTATTGGAAGTCCTTTTGACCCGTCTGCTTCTATAAGAACAACATCTGCAATCTGATTAACCTCTTTCAATAATTTCTCAGGTAAAGGTCCTATTTTTCCGTTGGAAGTACAGGTACCTGCCATACAATACCCTTTTGTCTCCAGTTCTCTTTGGATTACATCTAATGAATCTGTAATCAGGGTATCCTCTTCTTTTAACATATGGGTTGTAGTTGTTACAAATACTGTTTTCTCCTGTTTTATATATTCCTCTGCAAGATTATGAATTCTGGTTGTTTTCCCTCCAGATCCTACTACTGCAATTATCATATTGTCCTCCTTATTCCCGTGCCAGCAATTTTAGCATATCTGCAGCATATCTAATTTGATTGGATGTTGTATCATGTCCAAAACTAAACCTGACCATACCTTGTTCCTCTGTATGGAAATATTTATGCACTAATGGAGCACAATGTGCACCAGATCTCGTTTCAATTTTAAATCTCTGCATCAGTTCATCGCTGACTGCAGAAGAATCAATCCCTTTAATATTACATGAAAGAGTAGCTGTCCGTTTTTTAAAATCTGTTAAATTATCTGTTCCATAAATTTGAATTTTTTCTTCATCTTTTATCATCTCATAAAACAGTCTTATATTTTTCTGTTCTTTCTGGCGAATATTATCCATACCGTTTTCATAGATATACTCAATTCCAGCTGTTATTCCTGCAATTCCAGGTCCATTTAATGTTCCAGCTTCCAGTGCTGTCGGCATTTGTACAGGATGAGTTTTTGAAAAAGATTGTACTCCACTTCCGCCAGTTATGAGCGGTCGTATGTTCAGACCGGTTCTTACACACATGCCACCGATTCCCTGTGGTCCCAGCAGACCTTTATGTCCTGTAAAGCATAATACATCTATAAAATCTTTTTTCATAGATACAGGGAATATACCAGCAGTCTGGGCACAGTCTACGATAAACAAAATACCTTTTTCCCGGCAGAATTTTCCAATATTTTCAATATCAAAAACTTCTCCCGTTACATTGGATCCATGTGTCATGACCAAAGCTTTTGTTTTTTTCCCAACAGCTTTCTTAATATCCTCAAGCACCGGATTTGTAATCGTTATTTCTGTGCCTTTTTGTTCCATTTCATATAAAGGTCTTAGCACACTATTATGTTCCATCCATGTGGTAATTACCTGATCCTCTGGATTAATCAACCCTTTTATCGCTATATTAAGACTTTCTGTAACTCCGCTGGTAAAGACAACCTGCTCAGGAGAATCTGCATCAAAAAAATCACAGAGAATCTCTCTTGCTTTATAAATACTTCTTGCAGATTTCAAAGCAGATTCATGAACTCCACGTCCTGCGTTTCCATACTCCATGGCACGCTCCATGGCTTCCTTTACCTGTAGGGGTTTATGGATACTGGTTGCTGCACAATCAGCATAAACCTGTGAAGATTGATCCAAATGAGTACATTTTTCCATCTGAAGAGATAACAAAGCCTCTAAAACTCCTCCAGCTATGCAACGTGCCTTATCAGAAATAGTAAAACAATTATCGTATTCTTCTGCTCTTGGATCAATATCAGCAATTTTAAATCCCTTTGTAACCGGGTATCCATCACGGATTAAACCTCTTAATAATCCATCAATGGTTGCAGTCACCTGTACATTTCCGTTTTTTGTTTCAATCCATGCGATGGATTCTCCTTTTTCCACCATATCTGTTATATGATGGATACTTCGAAGAATTCCTTCTGCCGGCGAATGTATTACACGCTCTTTACTGACTCCTGCAATATTTCCGGGAATTCCCGTATTGGGAATTGCAGATCCTTTATATATCACTCGTCCAAGTTTATGGCCTCTCATGGTTTCAATGACTGCATCCACATCTTTTCCTGCTGTAAACCCAGGCCCCAGACCAATGGTAACAGGTGCCATTTCCCTGATGGTTCCAAGATTTCTTTTTGCAAGAATTCCATCGATAACAGCCATTGGTTTTATTTCTTCGATACATTTTCCATGGGGATCCACCAGTAATGCGGGATTTCCACAATCCATGATCCTATATGCTTCTTTCAGATTTTCTGCCCGATAACAGGTCATGTCCTCAACCCGCCATTTTCCCTCATATACAGCTTCTGAAAAAGCTACATTCCTTCGGATTGCTGATGGAGAATCAATCTCCAGTACCAATACTCGAAATCCACTTTTTACCAGCTTGTAAATGGTACCGGTTGCAATATCTCCGCCACCTCTTACAACAACCAGATTTTTCATTTTTCTATCTCCTATGGTTTAATAATTTTATCTGCACTTTCCATCATTTCTACAATATCATACATATTGCTGACAGAACCAACAGAAAGCTTTTTGGTCAGTTCATAATAATTCAGGCACGTTCCACAGGTGAATATTTCAACACCTTCTGCTTCAAGACTTTTCAAATCTTCCAGAGAGTCAGATCCTTCACAGGATAGAAAAGCCCCTGAATTGTATAAAAGAATTGTTTTAGGGAGTATATCCTGCTTTGTCAAAGCGAAAATAAATGCTTTCATCAGTGTTTTTCCCAGTTCATCTTCTCCTTCTCCCATCTTATTTGAAGATAGTATGACCACAAGATTTTCTCTACGTCCATCAGGATAACAGGAAATCTCTTCATTATTTTGCTTTTCAGGTCCATGATCATAAGTATCTTCCGACAAGGTAATTAAAATTCGATATTCCTTTTCCCCTGTCTTTTCACTGAATACATTTAAATTTTTGCCATTTGCAAATTTGGTTACATTTTGCACTGCGATTTCATTATCGACTAAAATCTCTATCTGAGTTTCACCATTTATCTCATCTAATGCCTTTTTTGTATTAACTACTGGTAACGGACATACCAGTCCTCTTGCATCTACTTTTTTCATGCTATTTTTCTCCTTTTAAATCAATACAGTATAAATTCCTTCCCAAATAATCTTTTGTTTTAACATAAATTCTTTCAGATTTTTTTCTTTCTCAGGTTCTGTACACCATGCCATTCCACATCCTGCCGTGATTTGTTTTGGCACAGGTATCAGTCTGCCTGAAATATTATGTTCTTTACAAAGAGTTTCCATTTTTATGGCGCCTGTGGTAGTTTCAAAAGTTACCACCAGCTTTTTTGTTTTCTCTCTCATATTTCTATCCTATCTTCACGAAAATACTTATGAAAGGCTTCTTGTGCTGCTTTCTCAACTTCTTTTTGAAAAGCCATATATCTTTCCATCATATCCTTTCCCTCCGGTGTCAAAGTTGAATAGCCGCCCTTTTTTCCTCCAGCTTTTCGTTCTACCAAACGTACACCCAGATCATGTTCTGCCCGATTTAAAATTTTCCATGCTTTACTGGCAGCCATTCCCATCTCATTATAGGCAGCAGAAAGAGAACCTTTTTGCTCTATCAGTGCTAAAAGCTGAGTAACACCTTTTCCAAAATCAGGTTCTTCCTTAAATACCCTTAATTTAACATCAAACTGTTGAGGCAGATATTGTTTCATTTTTTACCATCCTTTTCCGAATCCACAATTAGGATAAGTGCATATGTTACAGTTAAGACATAGACCACCTTCTCCAAGAGCTGCCAGTTCACTGGACGTTACCGGATCATCTGCCATAATTCTAGGAAGGACCAGATCAAAGATTGTTCGTTTTGCATACATTACGCATCCAGGAAGTCCTATGATTGGTATATTCTCTTTTGTATATGCCAGCATAAACATAGCTCCCGGCAATACAGGTGATCCATAAGAAACCACCTGAGCACCTGTATTTTTAATGGCAAGAGGTGTTCTGTCATCAGGGTCTACACTCATTCCGCCGGTACATAATACCATCTCTGCACCATCTTCTATTGCCTTTAAAATAGCTTCTGTCACCTTTTCATGATTATCTGGAAGTTTTACATGATGGAATACTTTTGCACCATACTCTTCTATTTTTTGTATGACGACAGGAGTAAACGTATCTTCGATTCTTCCATAAAACACCTCATTTCCTGTAGTAATGACAGCTGCTTTTTTAGGTTTATATGGCAACAATGATAGAATCGGCTGATTACCTGCCAGTTTTTTTACATCATCCATTTTTTCTTTCTCAATCACAAGTGGAATAATGCGGGTACCTGCCAGTTTGTCTCCTTTTTTTACTGGTGTATTCCCATGACGGGCAGCTATCATCATCTGCCCATAGGAATTTATCTGTAGAAGCTTTTCTTTCCTGATTTTGAAAAGACCGTCATATGCAGCAGACAGTTCAATTTTTCCTTCTTTAACCTCAGATTCTATCATACCATCATTTTTACAGATATCACAAAGAATTCTGGCGGCATCATTTTCATGTAGCATATTTTCTCCTGGTTCCCATACATATAAATGATCTTTTCCCAGAGATAAAAGTACTGGAATATCTTCTTTGGTTACCACATGTCCTTTTCGAAATCTTGCATCTTTTGTAACTCCTTTGATAATCTGCGTCATATCATGACAAAGAACAGCACCCTCTGCATTTTTTGTGTCAATTAATTTCAAAAAATATCCCTCCTATTTTTGAATGGTAAAGCCATAATCCTCAAATACTTCTAATGCTTCTTTGGATTGCAAAAATTCTACAAATTTGTCTGCCGCATCCTTATGTTTGCTGTTTTTCAATGAAGCAACAGGATAAATAACAGGTGTTTTTAACATCTTGTCTGAAGCTTCTGCTATGACTTTTACATCCTTTGTACTTGCTGCATCTGTTGCATATACAACTCCACAGTCAGCACTTCCTTTTGCTACCCAGTTTAATACCTCTGTTACGTTGGTACCGAGGCTTGCCTTTTTCTGAACCTGATCCCAGTTTTTAAGATTTTTAAAAACCTCCTGAGCATATTGTCCGGCAGAAACACTTTTAGGATCACCGATGGCAATGGTTTCTGCTTTTGTTATATCTTCATAAGATGTGATTTTTACATTCCCTTCTTTTGGTACGATTAATACCAGTTTGTTTTCCAGCAGATTTACAACATCATTTTTTGCTATGTAATCTTCTTTTACCAGCTGATCCATTTGTTCGGTGGCTGCTGACATGAAAACATCTGCCTCCATTCCCTGTTCAATCT
Organism: Anaerostipes faecalis; assembly: GCF_018982945.1. GTDB lineage: Bacteria > Bacillota > Clostridia > Lachnospirales > Lachnospiraceae > Anaerostipes > Anaerostipes faecalis. The sequence continues at coordinate 60,057 of NZ_JABRXE010000007.1, forward strand.
GAGTCTGCAGTTTTCCTGAGCTGTCATAACTTCCTTCAACCTTAATACCTTCATTTTCTTTTTCAAACATGGGGATTAGCTTTTCCGTATAACATTTTTCAAGACTTGCCGCTACTGCAAGAGATAATGTAACTGTCTCCTTTTTCTTCGCTGTTTCTTTTGAACCGCATCCTCCAACACTACAAGCCATAACGGCTGCCAGTAATCCTGCAAATAACTTTTTACCTTTCATCTTTTTTACCTCACTTTCAAATGATATTGATTTATTGTATCTGACCCCTTATGATTTGATATTTCTTATTACAAAGATTATTAATTTCTTTGCTGTTATGACTTACCAATATGGAAGGTCTATGAAAATCTGCAAGCATATTTCGGATTTCATGCTGCAGTTCTTCCCGTAAATCTTCATCTAATGCTGAAAATGGCTCATCTAGCAATATAACTTCCGGTTCATATGCCATTAATCTGGCAAGAGCTGCTCTTTGCTTTTGTCCCCCGGATAGCTGCCTTGGGTAACGATTCTGTAATTCTTCAATATGAAAGCGTTTTAACATCTCCATTGTCCTGTTCTCTATTTCCTGCTTTGACATTTTTCTCGCTTTCAATCCTGTATGTATATTTTCCTCCACAGTCATATTGGGAAATAATGCATATCCCTGAAAAAGGTATCCTATTTTTCTTTCCTGTGGTGTCAAATTAATGTTCTTATCCGAATCAAATAATACTTTTCCATCTAAGATTATTTTCCCTTTGTCTGGTGTTTCAATTCCGGCAATGCATTTTAAAGTCATGCTTTTTCCACTACCAGATGGTCCCATCAGCCCTAAACACTCTGCATCAGCTTTTAATTGGGCTTTTAGAGTAAATTCTTTTAAAATTTTTTCAATGCTGACTACAAGCCCCATAGATTTTCCTCTCATTTTTCCTGTTTTTTCTTTTCTAAAAATAAATAAATATTCATTGCCATTACCATAACAAAACTAATAATTATAATCACCAGCACATACTGATATGCAAGATCCATATTTCCTGCAGCAACCTCTGCATAAACTGCCAATGGCAATGTTCGTGTTCTTCCTGGAATGTTTCCTGCAATCATAGCTGTAGCCCCAAATTCTCCCAGCCCTCTGGCAAATGCCAGAACACCTCCGGAAATAATACCGGGCAAGCCATTGGGAATCATGATTTTCCAGAAAATTGTCCATTCGCCCATTCCAAGTGTTCGCGCTGCATAAATTAAATCTTTATCAATCTGCTCCAATGCTCCTCTGGCAGAACGATACATCAATGGAAAAGAAATAACAACTGCTGCCAGGACTGTCGCACCCCAGGAGAATGCAATCTTAATATGTAAATTGTGGTAAAAAAATTTCCCAACAGGTCCATAAGAGCCAAAAATATATAAAAGAAAAAATCCGGCTACTGTTGGAGGCAATACCAGTGGCATGGTTAAAATCCCATCCAATATTACTTTAGTCTTTTCACTTTTTCGACATAAAACCCATCTTGCAGCCAAAATTCCCAGAAAAAATGTAATAAAGATTGTCACTATAGATGTTTTCATAGATATCCAGATTGGTGATGTATCCATTTTTAAACTCCTTTAGAATGATTTCCGCATTCAGATACTGTTCCCCTTAAAATATTAAGTCCATGTTCCAATTCACTAATGATAAAAGACAAGCTTTCTTCCACTGCTTTTTCGCTTCCGGGAAGATTAATAATCAATGTCTGTTTTCGAATAACAGATACTCCTCTGGATAGCATAGCTCTTTTAGTTATGCTCATGGACCCTGCACGGATAGCCTCTGCAATTCCAGGAACATTTCGCTCTGCCACTGCCATAGTTGCTTCCGGTGTGCAATCTCTTTCAGAAAATCCTGTTCCTCCTGTTGTAAGAATAAGATTTACCTGACGACTGTCACACAATCGAATCAGCTGTTTTTCAATCAATTCTTTTTGGTCAGGAAGGAGAATCTGCTCCACCACATGATAACCTTCCAGTGTTAAAATTTCAGCTGCCTTAGGACCGCTGGTATCTTTCCTTAATCCTGCAGCACCCTTGTCACTAAGGGTAATTACTGCTGCGGTTAAAGGTGTATCCGCAGCAGGCAGTTCCACATACATATGATCTCCTGTGGAAATACTTCCACCAGACAAAACTTCCGCAAACACCCCTTCTCTTGGCATAATACAATCTCCTACTCTTTTATATATTTCGCAATGATTATGACATTCTTTTCCAATTTGTGTCATCCGAAGAATCACATCTTTACATTTCAAAATCGTTCCCACAGGAAGATGTTTAAAATCAATACCTTCCACTAGAATATTTTCACCAAAGGCACCCTCTGCTGCATTTCCCCCTTTGTTATTAAATTCTTCTACTTTATCATAACTTAGCAGACTAACCTGCCGATGCCAATGTCCTGCATGAGCATCTTTATCAATTCCATAATCTTTTATCAGCTTTACTGTCTGAACATTTCTTTTTGCTGTTCCTCGCTTGTCACTGATGCACACAGCTCTTACGATTCCTTCCATTGAAAATCACCACTCTTTCCTCCTGTTTTTTTCAATAAATGAATTTCATTTATCATCATTGATTTATCCACAGCTTTGCACATATCGTAAATTGTAAGTAAAGCTATTTGAACTCCTGTTAATGCTTCCATTTCAACTCCTGTTTTTCCTGTGGTTTTTACTGTGCATTTTGCCTGAATTTCCAGGTCTTTCTCCATCATTTCAAAGTCAACGGTACATTTTGTCAGCATTAGAATATGACACAGGGGAATCAATTCAAATGTCTTTTTTGCCGCCATAATTCCTGCTATCCTTGCAGTTCCAAGAACATCTCCCTTTCCAATTTTTCCTTCTTTAATTTTCGTAAAAACTTCCTGGCTAACCTGAATTTTCCCTACAGCAACCGCAGTTCTCACAGTTTCGTTTTTATTTGTAACATCAACCATTATTGCATTTCCCTGTTGATCAAAGTGTGTTAATTCGCCCATAATCTATCCTTTCATTATCCTCCAATGGAAGACATATTAACTTCAGAAGGTTCCTTTTCAAAATCATGTGATTTTGGTTTTTCATAAATTGCCTTTTTAATTTCCTGCATCATTTCATCTTCATCGTATTTATTTCGGATCATATCCCGCAAATTCAAAGTTTCCGGATAATACAGACACGGTTTTAACTGACCGGCAGAAGTAAGCCTGATCCGGTTGCACATATGACAAAACTTACCATGAAGTGCTTCTATGAATCCAATCAATCCATCGTACCCATCTAATTTATAATACGTTGCAGGACCATTTCCAATAGAGGAAGTATCTGAAATTTTTTCAATCCGTATACCTTTTTTAATAATTTTTGTTAAAATCGCTTCTTTATCCAGAATTGAAAAATCTTCATATTCAAATCCCATTGGCATACGTTCAATAAATCGAACAGGAACTCTGTGGTTTTTTACAAAATCTATAAAAGCCCATATATCCTCCATAGAAGTTTCTGATTCCAGTACCGTATTAATCTTCACCGAAAGTCCTGCTTCTGATGCAGCAATGATAGCATCTTTTACAATTTCAACCACATCTGTTCCGGTAATCTTTTTATAGGTTTGTGAATTCAGTGAATCCAGGCTTACATTCACACCATCAATTTCTGACTCTGCTAATTCTTTTATAGAATCTTTCAACTTTATACCATTGGTAGTTAAGGTTACAGAAGATACTCCAGGAAGTTTTTTCAACTGCCTGATAAAAGAAATGCAATCTTTTCTTACTAAAGGTTCTCCACCGGTAATTTTAAATTTATGAATACCAAGTTTTACAAAAATTCTACATAAGGTAAGAATCTCTTCATATGTTAAAATATCATTGTGGGATAAATGATCTATATGATCCGGCCTGCAGTATCTGCAGCAAAGATTACATCGATCTGTAATCGAAATCCTAATATAATCGATTTCTCTTTGAAACTGATCTTTCATAATACCTCCTGAATGGTTATTCTTAAGTGAGAGTAACGACTTTTAAAAAATAACCCTTTCACAGGGCATTTTTTATATGAAACTGACTTTATTATAACATAGAAATTTCTTTAAGCGATTTATAGAGATATTTTTTCTACTCAACTTTAATACTATTTCCTTCTTCCGGGGTTACATAACCAATAATCCTGGCACAAGGTATTTCACTTTGCAGCTGTCTCAGCATGTCTTTAGCCTCATCTTCTGGTACTGCTATCATCAACCCTCCTGAGGTCTGCGGATCATAAAGAATATCCTGCATAGCTTCTGAAATATTTGGGGAAAATGTCACTCCACTCTGGGCATATTTACGATTTCTATAAGCACCTTCAGGTATCATGCCCATCAGCGCCATTTCAAAAGCTTCTGAGTGATATGGTATCTGATCTGCCATAAAGTGAATCGTTACACCACTTCCCTGAGCCATTTCATATCCATGTCCCAGAAGGCCAAATCCAGTAACATCTGTACAGCTGTGAGGATGGAATTTCACCATAATATCTCGGGCCTTCTTATTTAATGTTGCCATTTGTTTATAAATTTTATCCATGATTTTCATATCAATAAATTCAGCTTTTGCAGCTGTAGTCAGAATTCCCACACCTAAAGGCTTGGTTAAAATTAAAACATCTCCAGGTTTTGCCCCTGCATTAGTAAGCACTTTCTCTGGATGTACAAAACCAGATACAGATAGCCCATATTTCGGCTCCTGATCCTGAATGGTATGTCCTCCTGTAATAATAACACCTGCTTCATAGGCTTTTTTGTATCCACCTCGCAATATGCTCTGAATAGACTTCTGGTCCATTTCTTTTGTGACACACATGACGTTTAATGCCAATTTGGGGTCACCTCCCATAGCATAAATATCGCTAATGGAATTGGCAGCAGCAATCTCACCAAACAATTCCGGATCATCTACAATAGGAGGGAAAAAATCGATGGTCTGTACCAGGGCCGTCTCGTCATTGATCACATATACAGAAGCATCATCACTTTTGTCATATCCCACAATCAGTCGTTCATCATATCTGGTGGGAATATCCTGAAGCAATCTGGCAAGAGTTCCTGCTCCTACTTTTGCGCCACATCCTGCACACTGGGCCAGTTTTGTTAATTTTACTTCTGTTTCCATATCTACACTCCTTCTGCCATGTCTCTTGTTACATTTCTCAGCCACTTGTAGCTTTTGAATCTTATCCATGTAACTGGCACTTTGATTAATTCATCACTCATTAAAATCACATATACCACAGGTACACTTGCATGAAATACAAAAGCTGCCAGTGCGCCAAATAAAATAGAGCATCCCCACATTGTTGACATATCTAGAATAAGTCCAAAACGAGTATCTCCTCCTGAACGAAAAGTTCCAACAATCATTGTTGTATTAAAAGCCTGTGCCACAACAAAATAAGACATAACAAAAAACATGAATCTTAAATATTCTTTTGCCATTGGTGTCAATGCAAGGAGAGATGTGGCAACAGGAGCTGCTATCAGAATCATTCCTCCACCTATAAGTCCCATTAGAACACTTAAAACCAAGAATCGCTGTGCATAGGCTTTGGCATGTTCAGGTTTCTGCTCTCCAATGGTTTTTCCAAGATAAATTGCTGTTGCACTTGCCAGTCCAAATGCAACAACTGTTGCCAGCTGCCTTGCAACCTGTGCAACAGAATTTGCTGCTACGGCTGCACTTCCCATATGTCCAAGAATGGCGGTATTGGCTGCAGTTCCCATTCCCCACATAACTTCATTTAAAACTACAGGAAGTGCATATTTCAGAAAGTCTTTTAACAGCACAGAATCCAGATGAAGAAAATATCTGAACCGAAATAAAATATCCCGGTTAAATTTTTTTGCATAAATAAATACCAGAAAAAGTTCCAAGATTCTGGAAATCAGTGTTGCTAAAGCTGCGCCACGGATACCCATCGCCGGACATCCAAACAATCCGAAAATAAAAATCCCATTAAGAATTACATTACATATTAAAGATATCAGATATACTACCGTTGCAACAACTACTCTTTCAACACTGCGCATAATATACAGATAAACCTGTGTAATGCCCATCATAACATAAGAAAAAGCAACGATTTTTAAATACTTGATTCCTTCTGTAATTACCAGAGGATCACTTGTGAAAATTTTCATAAGTAACCCTGGAATGGTCAATGCTGCAATTGTAAAAATCAGGGTAATAGTAACAGCTGCACGGATTCCCATTCCTAAAATTTTCTCAATGGTCTTTTTATCCCCTTTTCCCCAATACTGGGCAGTTAGGACCGTCGCTCCTGAAGTCAGTCCAAAAAGAAACAGTACCATAATATATTGAACCTGCCCTGCAAGCGAAGAACCTGACAGTACTTTTTCTCCAACTTTTCCAAGCATCATAACATCCGCAGCGGTCACTCCCACATTGATTAAATTCTGCAATGCCATAGGAACTACCAGGGCAAATACATTTCCATAAAAAGTTTTCCAGTCTATTCCAAGTTCACGATTATTTTGTCTAATAAACATTTTATATACCTCTCTTTAAAAAATCTGCTTTTATATCTTTTCGTAATTAATATTCCATAAAATCAGATGCTTACTTTTATTATACCTGTATTCGTTTAAATATCTACTATATTTTTTTCGTATTCATAAGAATCAAAAAAGTGAAAATTAATTATCCATAAATTCCCAAAAACTTGATATTCAGGGGCTTCTATGCTATATTTACCAATAGAAATTAATAAGATGTGTATTGGTAAATATACATAGAATTGGAGAAAATTATGATTTACAAATGGGATATTACTATTCCGGAACTAACTGGAGCAGAACCGCGCAGTGCATACATATACCTTCCAGAATCTTATAACGATAATCCAGAAAGGCACTATCCTGTACTCTACATGTTTGACGGACACAATGTTTTTTTTGATTCTGATGCAACTTACGGCAAATGCTGGGGAATGAAAGAATACATGGATCAGACCAGCACCCAGTTAATCGTTGCAGCTGTAGAATGCAATCATAGTCCGGATAACGGGCGTCTGCGGGAATACTCGCCCTTCACATTCAAGGATTCTAATTTTGGTAAAATAACCGGTCTTGGAAAACTGACAATGGAGTGGCTGATTAATGATTTTAAAAAAGATATTGATTCCCGTTTCCGAACAATTCCTGACAGAGAGCATACATATATTGCCGGAAGTTCTATGGGCGGACTTATGAGTTTATACGCTTTAATGGAATACAACAATGTTTTTTCCAAAGCAGCAGCACTGTCCCCTTCTTTATGGACAGCACCAAAAAAGATTATTTCGCTTATAAAAAATTCCATGATCCAGCCGGATACTGTTCTTTATATGGATTATGGTTCCAATGAACTGAATCAACATGATAATATGTTGCTGATTTATGAAAAAATAGCGAGAAATCTTTTACACTGTGGTGTTTTGTTAAACAGCCGGATCGTTCCTGGTGGTGATCATTGCGAAGCCAGCTGGGAACAGCAAATTCCGTTTTTTATGCATACATTATTATACTAACAAGAAAAATTGGAGGTTTTTATGGAAATTCATTATTTTAAACAGTACAGCCCTGCACTGAATCGAGATATGGAATGTAAAGTATATGGACATGGAGGACGTCCAGTCTTATTTATTCCTTGTCAGGATGGGCATTTTTATGATTTTGAAAATTTTAAAATGACCGATGTCTGGTCACCATGGATTGAATCTGGACAGGTCATGGTATTTTCCATTGACACTATTGATGAAGAAACCTGGTCAAACAAAAGCGGAGATCCTCACTGGAGGATTGATCGTTATGAGCAGTGGATCAAATACATTGTTGATGAAATGGTTCCTTTCATGCGTGCAACTGTTAACCAGCGAAACGGATGGGACGGCTATCCTGGTATTATTGCATTTGGCTGCAGCCTTGGTGCAACACATGCTGTAAATCTTTACTATCGCTTTCCTGATATTTTTGATGGACTTCTTGCTTTAAGCGGTATTTACACAGCTGATTATGGATGGGATGGATATATGGATGAAATGGTTTACAACAACTCCCCTGTTCACTATCTTGGAAATATGTCACCAGATCATCCTTATATTGAAAAATATAATTCCGGGAAATCCATCATTTGCGTCGGTCAGGGTGCATGGGAAGAACCTGAAACAACCCGACAGCTTGCTTCTATTTTTGCAGATAAAGGAATCCATACATGGGTAGATTTCTGGGGATTTGATGTAAACCATGATTGGGACTGGTGGTATAAACAGGTAACATATTTTGTCCCTTATTTACTTAATGATTAAATTTCAATGATTTTTAGAAAGAAGGTATATATGAAAAACTTTATTTTTATCTCTCCAAATTTTCCTACAAACTACTGGCAGTTTTGTAAAGAACTAAAAAACAATGGATTAAATGTACTTGGAATTGGAGATCAGCCTTATGATGATTTAAGCAATGACTTAAAGGAAAGCCTGAATGAGTATTACAAAGTAGATAGTCTTGAAAATTATGATGAAGTATATCGTGCTGTTGCATTCTTTATTCATAAATATGGACCAATCGACTGGTTAGAATCCAATAATGAATACTGGCTGGAGCGGGATGCAAAACTTCGTACTGCATATCATATCACAAGCGGGTTCCAGGAAGAAGATATTCCTCGCATCAAATTCAAATCCAAAATGAAGGAATTCTACATAAAAGCAGGAATTCCTGTAGCTCGTTATCATTTGGTTGATACCATTGAGAACTGCAAGAAATTTATTAAAAAAGTGGGATACCCAGTTATTACAAAACCAGACAATGGTGTTGGTGCTGCTGATACATATAAAATCAGTAATGACAGTGAATTAGCTTCATTTTTTGAAATAAAACAGGAAAATGTTCAATATATTATGGAAGAATTTATTAATGCTGAAATAAATTCTTACGATGCCATTATTGACGCTGATGGTAATCCTATGTTTGAAACAGGAAATGTAACTCCAATGTCTGTTATGGATATTGTAAATAATGCTGACAATTCCATTTATTATATCGTAAATAAGCTTCCTGCTGACACAAGAAAAGCAGGACGCGCAACAGTGAAAAGTTTTGGTGTAAAAAGCCGTTTTATACACTTTGAATTTTTCCGTCTTTTGGAAGATCATGAAGGAATGGGGAAAAAAGGTGATATTGTGGCTTTGGAAGTTAACATGCGTCCATGTGGAGGATTCACTCCAGACATGATCAATTTTGCTCACAGCACAAATGTATACAAAATCTGGGCAGATATGATTGCTTTCAATAAATCCACTCTTCCTGTCGGAAACCACTCTTATTGTGCATTTGCAGGATTAAGAGATGGTAAGAAATTTGTAATGACCCACGAAGATATTATGAATAAATACGGAGAGCATATGAAAATGGTAGACCGCATTCCTGATGTTTTTTCAGGAGCCATGGGAAACCAGATGTATGTGGCAACTTTTGCAACAAAAAGGGAAATGAATAGTTTTTACAATAATGTATTAAAATGTGAAGAATAATTCATTTGCAAAAAAGCAGATTATCAGACTTTAGAAGCTTGATATCTGCTTTTTTACTACTATACTACTATCTTTTATACTACTATCTTTTTTTTACAAATTTGATCTTTTCATCCCAGAAATCAGGCTGTACTTTTATTTCTAACTGTTTCCAATCTTTAGGTACCTGGTAAGCAATAATACCATTCATTTTTTTACCTGCACTAAGATCTCCATCTAGCTGATTTTTCTCTTGAAATTCATCTAAAGAAAGGGCCATAAAATCCTGATTTAATGAATAATCATCTATATATGCCTCAAAGTTTAATTCTGAACTTATGGCAATATCATGATCAGATTTATTATCAATCTGGAATTCACATACCATAAATATCTTATTTTTATCTGGCTTGTTATATTCTTCCCCTCGTGAAGTCTTCACACTTTTTAATGTAATCTGAATATCATTCTGTGTTGCTGTTTCCCCTATTTTATATGAAGTTTTCTTAGGCTTTTCTTCTTCTCCTCCTATAAAACTTAAAGCAACAATGATTACGATCAGTGTCAGCAAAATCCATTTAAGTTTTCCTCCTTGCTTTTTCCTGCAGTTAGGACAAACTTTGGCTCCCGCCGGTATCTCGCTTTTACAATGTCTGCATAGTTTTGTGCCTGTTTTCTCCTTTTTCATATATCTCCTCCTGTGTATTTATTCCTGATAATCATATCAAATATGATTTTCTTCCTGTTCCGCTGACAGCGTAAAAAAATATAACGGCTGTTACAACAATGGAAAGAAAAAAAGGATATTGCTTTAGAAAGGCCTAATTGAAATAATATTAATTTTTAATATTTTACTTCTGGTTTATTGAAAACTCTTTTTATAGGTTCAAAGTTTCTTTTTAGCTTTTTCACCATAATATTCCGATCTGAATCTTCCACATATACATCATATTTCTCTTTCAGACTTCCAAAAGTGACTACCTTATGTATATCCAGTATTTCTAAAAGTCTCTCCAGCATATGCTCTCGTGTTGCATCACGATGATACAGCTTAATATAAGTATATCCTGGATAATCCACAGAATCATACATTACAATTCTATACTCGTTTATCCATTGCTGCTCCAAAAGTCTCTGATGCAGCTTTTCAATCTTGCCTCTTTCATCTATGATCGTAAAATAAACTACATTTTCACCTTTAGGTAAAGAATGTTTAATATAATTACGAAAAGGTGATTTTTTCATTTGCTGATAAATTTTCAATACTGCTTCATTGTTTAGTTCTTCATAATAAATAATCAGAGAATCATCGATTACTACATTTGTAAAATATGCTACATGCTCTTCTTTCATAATATCTATAATTCTTTTAGCTTGTTCATATGTCATATGATAAGACATAAGGTATGAATTATTTTCTATATCATATAGAACTGCTCCATTCATTGCAATGATTGGAAGTTTTAAATTCACCCCGTCTAACGATTCTCTTACAGACGCTGGAGTACGAATAGTTGACACTGTAAACATAGCACCTTGTTCAATCATTCGGTTTAATTCCACTTTACTAAATGGTGTTAATTCATCATTCTTCGTCAGTATTGTGTCATCCACCCCTGAAACAAACAGCACATCTCTCCTCTTTTCCCGCGGAAGATGGAAAGAGTTAACTAATATGGCAATTACCACACCAAGCAAGGTGTCCCATACTCTGTCAAGCACGAATAAAAAAGGATTTTTATCAAAAATATGCATAACTGTAATGCTCAGAAAAACCACACAGGAAAAATATGATGCATTTTTACATTCTAATAAAACTGTAGTATATAAAACAACTCCTGTAAAAAATGAAATCATTAAATAGTAGAAAAAACTTCCAAAACTCCAGAGTTGAAGCCCATATACTTCTATTATGATTACAATCAGTCCCCAAAAAGCTCCTATAAAAGTTCCTATGGTTCTTTTTCTTGCCATCTTCATACTGCTACCATGGTAGGGCTGAATACATTGCAGCACGGCTAATGCCGAATAAAAAGGAATTCCTGTCTTGCCCATACAAAAATAGACAGCAAAACATAATATTACAGCACATACAGAACGTACGATTCTCTGTCCCACAGGAGGTATTTTTAAATTAAGTCTCATCTTCTAACCCTTACTTTTTCAGCTATTATAAGCATTCTGTCAATCGTTTTAATACTTCTTTTAACAATTTATAAAAACGTTCAAAGGAGTCCAGCGGAAGGCATTCTTTTGGAGTATGACATTCGTAGATGGCCGGACCGACTGCTATGGCATCCAATCCTGGAAGGGCATCCGAAAACAGACCACACTCCAGTCCTGCATGAATCGCTTCTATTTTCAATTCTTCATGAAATAATTCTTTATAACTTTCTTTAAAAATTTCTCGAATCGTAGATTTATCAACATAACTCCATCCAGGATATTCCCCCATGAAATCACATTGAAATCCGAATATATCTGCCAGTAATATAATCTTCTGCTTCATATTGTCCATTAAAGAAGCTACAGAAGATCTTGGAGAAAAAACTATTGTAACAGAATTTTTTGAAGTTGCTACAATCCCCATATTGGAAGAAGTTTCAATAAATCCATCCATTGTCATATTTCTTTTTTGAACTCCATTCGGAGCCAGATACATGGCATTGACCACATCTGTTCCATCTTTTTTAGAAAGAGCTGCTGCCTTCCCTTTTTTTAATGATATTTTGCAGGAAAAATCCGGTTCGCTGGCAATAACTTCTTTTGTTATTATTTCTGCCATATCCAATGCCAGTTTTTCGGCTTTTTCAGCTTCCTGATAATCTGTATAGATTAGAACTGCATCACATTTTCTTGGAATAGCATTATCCTTATTACCGCCATTAATACTGACAATATTCCCATCCGTATCTTTTAGTAATCTATATAATATTCTAGCCATTAAAAGATTAGCATTCTCCCGTCCTTTACCAATATCTGAACCCGAATGTCCACCCGTCAGGTGATCTATAGATATCTGTAGCAATATTCCTTCTAAGGATTCTGTCTCTACATTCTTTGAACAATTGATACGTAATCCTCCGGCACAGCTAACTGTTGCAATTCCTTCTTCCTCAGAATCCATATTAATCATTGTTCTGGCATGGATCAAAGATTTGTCCAGAAATGCTGCTCCATTAAGACCAATTTCTTCCTGTGTTGTAAATACGCACTCTAATGGCGGGTGTACGATATTATCATCATCCATAACCATTAACATCAATGCAACGGCAACACCGTTATCGGCACCAAGAGTTGTTCCTTTTGCCATCAGATTTCCATCTTTTATCATTAAATCTAATCCGTCCTTAAGGAAATCATGGTCTACATCAGAATTTTTTTCACATACCATATCAATATGCCCCTGAAGCATAACTGCCGGAAGATTTTCTTTTCCTTTACTTCCTTCTTTTTTGATAATCACATTATAAAATGAATCCTGATGATACCATAATCCTCTCTCCTGGGCAAATTTGACAAGATAATCACTGATTTCCTTTTCGTTTTCAGATCCACGTGGAATTGCACTGATTTCTTCAAAAAAATGAAATAATTTTTCCGGTTCATAACCTGTGATCTTATAATCCATAATGTATCACCTATTCCTTCCTGGTTTTTGTACTTTTATGTAAATATTTTTTCCTGTTGATAAACTTGCTCCATATTTATGATGTATTATTCCATTATAGACATTATACCTGCAAAAATAAATACAATCAGGAATACAATCAGTATCTGCAGCAGCCAGCTCCATGGTTTTTTATCTTTCCATTTCCCAAGGATTATTGTTTTTATATCCATATAATCCGAACAAAAGAGAATGGAAATAAAAAAACACAAGAAAAGGGTACTTCGTTGTAACCACAATGTTTTTCCTGTCAATATATTACCTGCTACATCTGTAAGTTCTATGGTAAAACAGAACCATCCAAGAAAAAAGTATCCGAAAACAGCAGAAATCATTTTTACTGGATGACCTGATCTAAAACCTGGAAAATTCAAAATATTTCTTTTTTTCTTCATAATCCCCATGGATATTTGAATATCTTTCTGCAATTCCCTCACATCCTGGTATCTTGAATTTACATCAAGTTTTATACATTTTTCTATAATCTTCCTATATTTACCAGATGGTGCTTTTTCATGCGGAAATTTACCAGTCATCATCCTGTGAAATGTAATTCCAGCCGCATATATATCTGAACGTGCATCAGACTGTCCAAAACCATACTGCTCAGGAGCTGCATACTCTTCTGTTCCTAGTAATTCTGTATCTCTGCTTTGCCCTGGTTCATAGTTTCTGGCAGCATTAAAATCAATTAAATATAAAGTTCCTTCATTACTTATCATAATATTTAGAGGCTTTATATCTCTATGAATCACCGAAACTTCTAAATGATGAATCTGATCTAGGATTTTGCAAAGATCTAACATCAGTTTTGCTGCCGTATCTTCATCTAAGGGACCTTCGTTTTTCAAAAATTGTTCTAGATTCCGTCCATGAATATATTCCTCAATAATAATGGCATTGGCTTGATCACAATAAATATGATAAACTTCTGGAATTCCTTTTATATGATTGCCCATTATCTGCTGATAAACTTCTTTTGAATACCAGCTTGTTGTTTTCTTTACAAAAATTTCTCCTGTATCTTTTTGTTTTACCAAATACACTTTCCCTGATTCATCCAATGGTGTTAGTTCATCATAACATGATAATTGGTATTCCTCTTCTATTGTCATAAAACAATCCCCTATCACTCTTGTATAATTACTTCACCTATTGTATCATAACAAAAGATAAAAGAAAAATGCGAGGTAATCATCATGTCAAATCCATCAACAGAACAACTGAATCACAGATTAAAATCTGCAACTTTAGCTTCCTTTCCATCTTATCTAAAAGAATTATCTGCTGCTCCAGATTTACAGGAATTTTTTTCCTGCTATATTTCTCAAAATAATATAACACCTGCAGAGATTATTAGAAATAGCGGCATATCTCAAAGTTATGCCCATGAAATATTAAATGGCAAGAAGCCTCATCCCTCCAGGGATTATCTCCTTGCCCTTTGTCTTGGTGCGAATATGGATTTAAATACAACGCAACATGCGTTAAGAATTGCACAATTAGGTGAATTATATTCAAAAGTTCCAAGAGATGCTGCCATTATGCTTCATATTAACCAGAAACAATGGAATATTACAAAACTTAATCTTTTTCTAACAGAGCATAATCTTGATATCATTCATTATGCCAAAAATCTGACAGACAACTCTGAGTTTTAAATTATTTTTTATTATTATAAATAATATAAAAACCTAATCCGATTCCTGCTCCGGTAATAATCGGTATGATCATTTCATTTGTTATTATTCCAGTTGTCATTCCAATTATAAATATGATAACCAGAGCACATAATGTTCTTAAAACTAATTTGATTATATTCATATTCTGTCTCCTTTTATTGTCCTTCATTAGTTTTTATATCACAACTATTCATGGTCAAAACCAAATACAATAACAATACTTATATAAATAACTGTATGTTTGGTCTCTATTATGTAGTTTAAAATATAAGTTATCTGGATTATAGCATGTGGATTTACAGATTACAATTCTAATTTTATGAAGTAAAAAGAATATCCCTTCTTTTGATTTATACCATCTTTAGTATTTTATTTTACAGATTTAGCATTTGAATAAATTCTTTCCAGACGCTCATCATTATAATGTTCATCCACCCACATCTGCCAGCTGTCACTTGCCTGAATTCCATCCTTTCTTTGAGCAGATCGTGTTAAAGCCATACATGAAACTACAATATTACAACTCATAAATAGAATCAATATCCATGTGAAGATTTTTCCCCATAATAAAGGAAGCTTCTCTATTATTTTAGAAAAGAACGGATAAAGATGTTTGATCCAGACCACAGCTGCAATTCCCCAAAAAAAGCAGTATAGTAGATTAATCCTGCCTCCAAGATTAAAAGGAATCTTGCTGTAATCCCAGAACACAGTACCAAATATCATCTCGGTAAAGACACTGCAGAAATATTCATATGCACCTCCTAAAACGGTTCCTACAATAAACAAAAAACCATCCGAACGGTCTTTATATTTATATAACATTGCAGTTACAGCTGCAATTGCGAGACCCCAGGCACTTGAAGATCATCGCAAACAAATCTGCAGTTATGCTCTTGAGCAAGTAGTTCTGGCAATCGTTGTCACAACCGGAATTGCTTCCATTTTCTTGACCCGTGACTTTACACCTGATTATAACAGTGGTCTTGCCCATGCGATTTTCTATGCTTTGACCAAGTACCCTGTCATAGAGGAAAAGCATCTCCATGGTGAAGTCGTTGGATTTGGAGTATTATTTGCGCTACTCTGTGATGAACAAGAGGAAGAATTTCTCAAAATATATAAGCTCAATAAACAACTTGGTCTCCCGACAAAACTTTCTGAGATTGATATCACACCGGATGAATTTAGAGAAACGATTACACGGATTCCTTTCATGTCTGATGTCAACCATTATCCTTATCCGATTACAGAAGATATGCTTTACCAGGCATGGAACAGATTGAAAAAAATGTCTGTTCTATAGAAGACGGCTCATTTAGGCGACTCACATTTATTTCTATGTTCATACAATTAGAATGACAATCGCAACAAAAAATATGCATAACTTATATAACATAATTTACACAGATAAGTTTTTTGTGTTATACTATTTTTACAAGAAGAGCTTTCGCTCTCCTTAGCTAATGTAATAGCTTATGGATAATCAATAAGATTATCCCGATGATTAAGTCCGTCAGTGCCTGTCGCAACCAGTCTCTATCGGGTTTTTTCTTTTTAATATCTAAAAAATGGACCATCCAGGACTCGAACCTGGGACCATATATCAGTACTTCTTGAATCAGAAGATCTCTTTTTATTTCTCTTAAGGGATCTTCTTTTATGCTCTTCCATGCTTTAATAAGTACAATTATTTCCAGAATAAGAACCCCGACTATTACTAATTTTGTCATCTATATATTTCGTCTTTCTCACTTCCTGGTTATTCAACCAATCCTCTTAATTGAATCTCTATTGAAGGTTTTGGAAATAAAATCGGCGTTCAGAATTATCTAATGTCTACTCGTTTGCTTGAACTATGTCATAAATGGCTTTCTGAACAGCTTTAGCAAAAGTTTTTCAACACCAACTCTTCTAAAATACTTTTTAGTACTTTCACATCTACATCCCTCCTTCCTTTGATTTTTTTATTTATCTCTGATTTGCCTTAACTCTACTCTTTGTAGAGTAGCATGGTAAAAAATATTGTCTTGCAGAATCCTATAGATTCTACTTAACATCTCCATTTCTGGAATCCATGGAACAATTTTTCCTTTTTCCCAAGATATAATCGCGGCCCTCGTAACTTCCTTTTTTTCAGCTACTTTTTCCTGTATTAGTTCAGCATTTACTATTGCTGTAGCTAAACTAACCTGTATTGCTTTCAAATGTTTACCACTTTTCTCAACTTTTTGTAGATATTGTAATTATATAAAAAGTAGATATCAATACATTTTGTAGATTATTTTTACAATTTATATTGTCCTTTTCTACTTAAAGTAGTATGCTTTAAATAAGTTATTTATCTCAAAGAAAGAGGTGAACATATGGGGAACGATTATTATAAAGATATTTTTTCAAAAAACTTAACAAAGTACATGGAACTCAATGAAAAAGATCAAATGGATTTAATTAATGATTTAGGATTTAACAAATCTTCTGTATCGGCTTGGTGCAATGGAACAAGATTACCGCGAATGGATAAAGTTGATGCTCTAGCTAAGTATTTTGAAATTAATCGTTCTGATTTAATAGAAGAAAAGGACGAAAATGCATCAACTTATTATCTAAACAACGAAACAAAACAAATTGCTCAAGAAATATACGAAAATCCAGATTTACGAATTTTATTTGATGCATCAAAGAACGCTTCTCCGGAAGATTTAAAATTTGTAATTGAAATGGTAAAGAGAATGAAGGGTGATGACTAGATGTCCGTACTTTTGGACAGCCAACGTAATTTACAAAGATATGCCAGATGGATTAGAAAATTATCCAATCGTTTTAAATTCTTGCCTAAGCTTTGAACAGAAGCGTATATCTACACAACATGAAATAGAGCATATCGAACGCGGTGATTACGATGATATTCAAAATGTAGATATTTTAGAATATTACCGACATAATATTAAAAATTTAAGCTAAATTCAATATTGATAATTTTGACCATGAAAGGGGTTGTGCAATTATGAAATTTGGAATGAGGAAGCCAAGTTTAAAAAAATCCATTAAGGCAAGAACTACAGCTAAAGCCAAACGCGCAATTAAAAGGGCTGTTATTCCTGGATATGGGAAAAAAGGAACTGGCTGGATAAAAGATCCAAAAAAGTCTGCATATAATAAAGTTTATAACAAGACTACATTCGGATTAAAAGATTTACTTAAATGAAATAGAAAACCGCCCGGCGGCAACCAGGCGGCAAAAATAGCAGAGAATAATCCTCCATCTATAAACAAATTATATTATACCAATTAATTATATTTTTTACAATTACAATGGAGGAAAAAGTATAAAAAAGAAACTACTATGTATCCTACTAACATTTGCATTACTATTACCTGTAATGCCAGTTCAGGCAGACGACACCTGTGAACATAATTGGAGCAACTGGTCCACAGATTATGAAGCAACATGCGGAGATACAGGAGAAGAATCCCGTTACTGCTATAATTGCTATGAAACTCAAACCAGAGACATTCCCGCCAAAGGAAATCATGACTGGGACGATTGGTATGTTGTAAAAAGTGCCACCATCTACAAAACAGGATTGAAAGAACGCGAATGCTGGTATTGCTACACAACACAAACAGCTACAATCCAAAAATTAAAACCTTTTGTTAAATTTACTAAAAAGACCGTAAAGATAAAAGCAGGAAAAACTTATAAATTAAAATTAAAATATGCCAAAGGTGATTCTGCAAAGAAATGGAAATCTAGCAATAAAAAAGTTGTTACTGTATATAAATCAGGAAAAATTAAGGCCAAAAAGAAGGGGACTGCAAAAATTACAGTTACGATGAAATCTGGCAAAAAAGCAACATGCACAATTAAAGTATCTGCAAAAAAGAAGTCTTCTTCAGCTAAGAAATCTAACAAGGGTGGAACTGTTTATTGGGTACCAAACGGATCCGTGTATCATTGTACTAAAAATTGTCCTACATTGAGTCGTTCTCGTACAATTTATAGCGGTTCAAAATCTAAATGCCCTAAAAAGCGAGCATGTAAGGTTTGTTATTAACTTGTTTTTCTGCAAAAGTTAATAAATCAAAATAAAAAACCACCCAGCATAGCTGGGCGGCGGAACCTATCAACCAAGGATGTTGATATAGTCCTACTTCGCAACTAGAATTATATCATACATCCTACACAAATTACAAATGGATAGGGTGTATTTTTTGCACCTTCACTAAAAGGAAGCCAGAATGCTTAATGGCAGAAATCATGAAAATCACATAAATTTATACGAAAAAAAGAGCTAAGATATGATATACATTCTTAACTCTTTTTTTATTCACTTGTAGGAATATTGTAGGAACGACCTACTTTTCCTTACTTTTTACTACTTTTATCGTTCCAAAAAAACCACGAATTTTAGCGGTTTCTTAGAATTTACCTGCTTTAGCAGCTTCTTCAATGAAAGCTTAAAATCATGGTTTTATGCGGTTTCTTTGACGTGTTTATAATAATAATGTAGAAATAATTTGATTCCTACAGCTTTTATTTTTGATTTTTGAGTTACCTTATTTCTGTTAATTTATCTATAATTAGTTTTCTTACTGCATAAAGTAATGCTATTATACATGCAACAACAAATACATTCATAACTATAATTCCAAGAAATATTTTGTTCATATTAGTTGTTGTCAGCTTAAAAGCAATATTAGCATTTACTGTAATCAAGGCAAATATCGCAACAAATATAGATACGATTCCTATTAAATCCGCATATAATTTTTTAATATCCATAACTGCAGAATTAACTTGATCCTTTACAATATCTTGCTGCATTTTAAGATCCTTGCTAATCTTGGCTATATAGCACATCCTATTACATTCTAACATTACATGATCATACAATTTATTAAAGGATGCTTCTACATTCTTATTATCTTCATCATTCTTAAGATTTCTCTGCACTAATTGCAAGAATGCCTCCATATTATCTTGCAATCTAATTATAAAAGTGGTTTCTTTTTTCATATTTTGTTGAATAGATGCAGAAATTACAGAATATGAATGTCTATTTCCATTTGAGTATAACTCATACAATCTATAATATATTTCTAACAAGCGTTCACTACTAGTATTTTTATCTTGTGCTATTTCTATAACCATCTGCGCTATTTCTGCAGACACATTATCGGCATCGCTTTCTTCATTTCTTACTTTGCTACTATTTGTATGGACATCTTCATCAAGAAATATCTTATCATTATTAGTTTTGTACATAATTTCTCATCACTTCCTTCGGTATTACCTTATCAAAATTTCCATTAAAACTTTGATGCCATGGTCCACCGACTTTATGCGATCTCTCTACTAGCTCCCACGGATCTAATTCAATACAAGCATCTGTTACATTATCTATTAAATTCTTATCTCTTACCGAAAACATACTTTCTGTACTCTGCATAATTCTTGGCACAATCGCATGTCTTCCGAAAATATTATACTTATAATACACTTCTTTTACTACTGGTCCATGTCTCCATGCTTGAATATCATCCCAGAAAGCGCATTCATCAAATTTTCTTAGAAAATTCAATTGTACATAATATAATATTTTTTGTAACTGTAAGTTAGATACTGGTCGGCCCAATCCTGCACATCTGTCCACAATATAATCTGCTATATCTACTGCACTATACATAATTTTTCACCTCCCAAAATATCAAAAAGCTGCTACTTCAAATAAGTAGCAACTTATAGTAACTGTTAACTGATTCTATTTGCATCTATCTACTATTATACTCTTTTATACACTTCTATGTGCTTCTATCTGTTATTTATTATACACGTTTTGTGATATTTTGGATACATCATATATAGATTTTTCATTTTGAATTTTACAAGATATTGTGGTTTTGGATTGTGTTTTAATCTAAATACACAAGAATTGCAAACAAAGAAGACAGAGATTTCTCTCTGGCAAAACATTATTATTTATTGCTTCCTATTAGAATATAGAGACTTGCATGTATTTCTTATTCCGAAAAAAATAAATAAATTTTTGCATAAAAAAAAGACCGGGATTTCTCCCGGCCGTAATCTTACACAATCTGTAAATATTTTGTTGGTACCCAGCTGTTAAGCTGTTTAATAAGTGCTTCCTGCTGTCCGTTGTTTGTCTGGACTTTTGTTACTGTGTATTTCTTTCCGATATATGCAGATGGGACATCTTTTCCATTAGCAGATCCTCCATACTTCGCATTTCCGACAATTTTAACAGATACACCTGTTTTAAATACTGCTGCTACCTTAGCAGTTGCACTTGTTTTGATTGCATGCCCTACGATTGCTTCTGCAATAGCTTTTCCAATCGCATCCGCACCAACTGTTTTGTACAGAAGATAATCATCTTTATCATCGACAAAACAGATTTCGAACAACAATGCTTTAGCCTTTGTGTGGTTCAGATAATATAAATTAGATTTAGTTTTATATGGATCTCCATGGGATGTGAATCCTAATTTCTTCATATTAGCTACTGCTCTCTTAGCCACTTCTTTCTTCAATCCTGTGTATGCTGTAGCCCACACTTCAAACCCACCAATCTTTTTATCTCCTTTGTGATCATTACGACCGCTGTTAAGATGAATGGATGCATCGAGTCTTACATTATGCTTATTGCATTTTTCACAAATCTTTTTAAGCACATCCATCTGGCTTGTTCCATTGCTAACTGTGCAATTATATGCTGTTGCTCCTTCCTTTTTTAGATACTTAATAATTGCTTTTGCAATCTTTCTATCTTCTTTGGATTCGTCCAATAAGTCTGACGCTCCACACGCAATTTTCCCAGATGGATTGTGTCCACCATGTACATTATAACTTGCCATTTTATTTACCTCCTAAAATAAAAATAGGACGATTACTCGTCCTCTGAATCCTTATCTCTCAACTGCAACAATACATCACGCATCTTTTCCGGAATTTTTACAAATATCGCTGCATTTTCAAGTAAACTAAGCGCTTCATTCGAAATATAGAACATTATTACAACTTCTCTTAGTGGTACCGTACCGCCAATCAGCTGCTGAATCACAAAAGCAACAGCAATCACAATAAACATCATAATTTTTTTTAATAAACCCTTAAACCCAATTTCAGATGACAGCTGTTTTAAGTATACAGCTTTCATGATTCCGGTTATGTAGTCGACTACTGCAAGAAATACAATCGTCTTTAGTAGTATGTCCCATCCCCCCATCCAATAAGAAAAGAATCCTCCGGTGATTCCAACTGCAACGCTAATCCAATTGAATAATTTATCCATTTTTTTCATTTCCTCACTTTCCTTTCTATGATACCCGCACCCACATATATACAGTGATATATGGCTGCATGTTATTATGTTCTTGTCCGCCGCCAACGTTGCTTTGACTAAGTGTATGTGCATGATTCGGGACAGTGTGTGTATGTGCCCCATTATCTGTAATAACACCACTCCAACTTGACCCCGTTCCGTCTACATGAATTATATCCCTTGCACCTTCGGTCTTGGTTTGGTTCTTTAGGACCTTAAACTTATGTGTATGTCCTCCTGACTTAGAAATGGAGCAACTTCCACTGCTGTTTACTTTTACATTATGTCCATGGGAAGGAATCTGATCAGTTGTCAATGTAACTGTCTCTGTACCTCCTGTTTTTCCAGGAGTATTATATTTTTCAACTTCTGGATTTACGCCCACAATTGTTCTGCCTTGTCCATACACTTCCCATTTTCCACCTAGCAAATTCTCTGGAGGAATTTCAGATGTTGCAAGAAAAAGAGAGCCTACCGGATATGTTACATCCAGCAATCCCTCTTTTACAGTTTTTATTAATGCATCCATTCCATCCAAACGTGTTTTAAGAGTATCGGATACGTTTCCATCTGCATCGGTTCTAGCATCTACAACTTCCGCAACTGAAGGATTTTCAGAAGACATGTTTTTAATATACTCATCAAATCTGGTATTCAAATCTTCCTGTCTCTGTTTCGTATCATTTACAGACATTTCCATCTGTGTAACTGATTCTGTTACAAAAGAATTAATCGTTTCGAAGCCAGACGCGATTGATTCTCGAACATCTTTTCCAAAAATAGCTGTCCGTACATTTTTTACTACTTCTAATATTGTCATCTACTCACCTCTACTTAAACATAAACTCCATTGCCATATAGTCTGTTGCGGTCGGAACATTGAATCTCTCGCTCTCATCACATTTATCCAATTCCGCCACATCCACGGTATGAATATCCAAGTCAATTTCTTCTCCTAAGAGGTCCGCATACTCTTTATTACACTGTTCCTGCGCGTCCCCAGAAAATACATACATCCCAGTCTCTCCGTTGTTCGTTTTTACAGTCTTGGTCTTTGCTTTGCCATCCTTGTCCTTGTCTGCGTAGGATTCACAAATCTTAATCCGCTGTTCTTCCAGTTCCTTAAATTCGCTTTCTAACATTTTCAAATTCTTTGCAACTGCGTAATTAACTTTTGCTGGGAATGTTTTCTCTGCAACTTTCAGCAATCCTTCCAATCTTCCTCTGATTTCTCCAAGTTTCATCTTCATAACTTGTTACCTCTCTTTCTTATTCCTCTGTTGCTTCTGCATCTTGTAATGCGTAGAACTCTTCCGTAAACGCTGCGATGTCTTTTCTTACTTCTGCCTTATTGTCTGCATATAAGGTTTTGTCCTGAATCGTCTGATTAATGTTATCAGAGCTGCCGTCAGAAGATATGGAGGCATTTAAATAAACCACTTGTTTATCCCCGATTTTTACAGTTCCCGTTAACGTTGTTGATTTTTTTGTTTCCAGCATAATTTTGCTCCTTTCGTGTGAATAATTAAAAACAGACAACAGTTTTTACGCTGCTGCCTGTTTCAGTTCTTTTAATTGTTTTTGTAATTGATAAACACGATTTTGTAAATCCTGAATAATTGTCTCGTGCAGGTCGATTCGACCAGCCTGATACATTAAATCTTTTCTTGTTTTCTGAATCATGTAAGTATTTAATGCGATGAATCCACTGTAATTTAGCGAATATTGTTTTTCTATATCAGGTGGATTGCCTTCAAACATTTCATTCAAGAAATCTTTGTCTGCTGTTTCGCAAGATATTAAATCAAGTTCCGCAGGATTAATGTCTGCATTGCATAGTGCGTCTTCAACGTCCTGAGCGATAAATCCATTTGTGATTTTATATTCTTCTGAATTTTTCGTGTAAGCCATCCTATACATTTGTGGTTTTAAATTCATATAAAACTTATCATACCGTTCATCAAAATCAGCAAAATCTTTCTTCAATCGCCTGTCTGATGATACTACAGTTCCTGTTGCGGATGATAACCTAACCTGACTTCCATACAGTACAGTTCTTCTATTTCCGTTACCTAGTGCTGTAACATTATAATCACCAGAAGTGTATGGTCTTAATATCCATTCACTTGAACCGTATTTAATACCGTTTCCTAAATTGAATTTTATATCATAACCACCCATTGATATGCCTTCGCTATTGATATATGCTATACCAACCCCATTACAATAAAATGCATGGTATCCTTCTACGGAATAATAGTTGTTATATAGATTATTATAAGATTTACACGTAATGTAATTAATTGAATAGGCATTATTTGAAAATGTATATTTAATTGCTCCGAGCGTGCCGTTTGATTGTGCGAATATATTGTCATTACCGTTTTCACTCAAATTTATGCTGTTATATCCAATATTTGTTGAATACGCTGCCCCGCCCAATGTATATCTTAATTGTATTCTTGGGGAAAAACACATATTTGCTATTGATTGGTCAACATTTCCACCATCAATAATTATGGAACTATTATCTATACTGGTATATTTAGTTTTATCTGATTTTCTTTCTAATACTATTCCCCTAGAACCAACGTTTGTATTAAACTCCACAGTTTCTCCAGTTACATCATCTATCATACTTGAGTTTGCTGTAAAAGTTCCAGTCAAATTAACATTATTGGCAGTTACGGTTCCATCTTCTGTCAGTTTAAAATTATCCGAATCAACAACAAACCTGTTTCCTTTCAAAGTAACCACATCGGCACTTGCATTAATCTCGGAGATTAATGTATCTTTGTTAACTTTCAATTCCAAAGATGCTTTTATAGAATTAACCTGTTCTTCCGTGTCGGTTTTTGTCGTATATGTTTCCTCTACTGTAGAAAGAATGCTGTCTGCCCTCATATTTATTGCACTGTTCATCTCAGAAGTAGTTGAATATCCAGATAGCTTGTTTTCCACTTCTTTTTTTGTCGCAGCAAGAGTAATTGCCTCTGCGTTTTGGTCTACTTTTGTACTCATTGTGGTAACAGTATTTGCAAGATTACCAATAGCGGCATTGGCTTCATCGGCAGACTTTTGAGCATTATCCGCTGCAGTTTTAGCATTTTGTGCATTTTTCTGTGCGATATCGGCTGCACTTTGGGCTGTTGCGGCATCTGACTTTGCTTTATCTGCTACTTTCTGCGCAGCCGCAGCTGCAGAACTTGCATTTGTAGCATCTGCTTTCGCAGAGTCCGCAGCTTTTTGCGCTGTATCAACGGCAGCCTGTGCTGCTGCAATATCTTCTTCTGTAGCACCTACTCTATTTTTTACTGTTTCAAGATTTTCTTTTGCAGTATCTAAATCTTTCTGTGCAGCTTGAGCTATTACGTTAGCATTTTCAGCGGCTTTTTGTGCTGTATCAGCAGATGTCTGTGCATCATTAGCTTTTTCCTGTGCCGCCTGTGCGGCTTGTACAGACTGCGTTGCGGACACCTGTGCATCATTAGCTTTTTGTATTGCTTCGTCTGCAGCACTCTGTGCATTACCTGCTGTCACTGTAGCCTCTGCTGCTTTATTTTGAGCATTCGATGCGTCAATTCTTACTTCTTCTACCGCTGATGCTGTGGAAGTTATGTTTGTGGCATTTTGGGTTACTTGAGTCTGTAAATTTGACTGGACTTCTGTAAGTTCGGTTTTCTTTGCGTAATCAGATTCCATTGTCGTCTGGATTTCTGCGACACTCTTGCTAATTTCCGCCCTTATTGTTGCCTCTGTATCAGATACATCTGTTTTCTTCGCATAAAACGCCTCCATCGTTTCTTTTACAGTTGTTACCTTGTCTTGAAGGTCATCTCTTACTATAGCAACATCTTCTCTGATGTTTGATACTTCTTTGCTAATGACTGCAACATCTGCATTTGCTTCGTCTGCAGCTTTCTGAGCGGCATTTGCAACACTTTGTGCTGTAGATGCAATAGCATTAGCTTCATTCGCTGTATTTTGCGCCTTTATTGATGCGTCGGAAGCTGTTTTTGCATTATTTTCAGCCGAAATTGCTGCGTTTTTGGCATTATCTGCCGAATCTTTCGCAACGCCTGCCTGCTGTATAGCGTAATCAGATGCTTCGTTTGCATGATTAATTGCGCTGTCAAGGACAGGGCTTGTATAAGTCACAGCTCCATCTGACCACGTCACAGCATACCGCTTCCAGATATATTTTCCACTTTCCCATTCCGGCATTTTAAAAGACCATTCTCCGCCGATTGCTTCTGTATTCGACGTAGAAAGATAATACTGGTCCTCTACTTTTTCCTGACTTCTTCCAGGTTCTCCCTGTCCACCCTCAATTTTAGACCACGCAAAAATCGAAGGGTCAGAAATATCTACTTCTTTTTTTAATTTATTTGTTGTGATACCTATATATGGTTTATTGTCCGGATCAAGTGTAATTCCTGAACCATATTTGTCATCCGCATATGCAATCCACGTATAAAGTGTCCTGTTTTTTGCAATCTCAGAAAATTGTGCCGCAAGCTCCTCGACTTTTTGACTGATTCCGTTTTCTTTTATCAGATAGTCTCCGAGAGTTGCCACATTTGACTTATCTGCAACACTTTTTTCTAGCTTCAAAACCCTTGCAGATAGATAAAGTTCACCTTCGTCATCAACGATATTAACAGTATCGCCGATTTTTACATCGTCAGGCAATTTTGCAATATCTACCTCGTAATTTGCAGAAATATCACACACTTTTTTTAATTCCGCAATGGACTGCTTGCACAATTCTTCCTGATTTACTGTGTCATATGTAAATGTCTTTACGATATGCCGTTCACTTTCTGTCATTTTCCCAGAATCGTTTTTCCATACAACTCTTCCCCAGCGGTCAAATGCATTTCTTGATTTTAGGTAATGACCATCAACATAGAAATCTCCATCATCGTATTGATAACCGTCTAAAGTTACCGGAATATCCGTTCCGTCCGGTGTAGCACCTGTTACTAAAAGTGCTGTTGCCAAATCTGCTACAGATTTTTTAGTAATTATCTTATTGATGTCCCTGTTTAGCCTTAACTGTATACCAGTATCTTTTCCTCGTTTTTTATATATATTCACGTATTTGTGCGTGATAGATAAGTTTTCAACAGAAAAGCTAAAAGAAAGTTCATAGCTAAATTCTTCTGTGATGGAATTAAGTCTTTTTGTAATTGTTTCTTCATCAAAGGATAACTGCTTTTCAGCATCATCCGACTCATCAATGCCAATTTCAAATCCTGTGTCTTTTATTGTCTCTGAAACATACCATGTCTGGTTATGCGCAGAGTCATAAGAAACCTTTAATGCAATATCATTTAACAGTTCAAGACCTGCATCTTCTGCGTAAACATAGATATCACGAGTTTCTGTATCGATTTCTGCATCGATGATGGTATAAAATTCGTTTTCGTCTCCATTGCTTCGCAAAAGATAATTGCCAACCTCTGTATATTCTTCTGCTTTTTTTCTTGTCTTTTTCGTAAACGGTATTTTGCAACTAAATGTCGCAACTCCTGTTTCGGTTTCTTCAGTTTTGACGTCTTCCAGAATCTTAATACCATTC
This sequence comes from Anaerostipes faecalis, assembly GCF_018982945.1. Classification (GTDB taxonomy): domain Bacteria; phylum Bacillota; class Clostridia; order Lachnospirales; family Lachnospiraceae; genus Anaerostipes; species Anaerostipes faecalis. The sequence continues at coordinate 87,906 of NZ_JABRXE010000007.1, forward strand.
GGCAGATTTGTAGCAGCACTTCCCAGTATTTCCATTTTTCTGTTTGCAAAATAAAGAATCATATAAATACCTCCCGATACCGCATCTTAAAGGACGGGGCATAGGACGAATCTACCCAGTCTGAATAGCTTGTCCCGATTTGATTCGTCCCTGGAATCAAGCAAAATTCCTCCCAGTCATTTCCGAGTGCTCCGAGATCAGGACGGTCAAGGTCATTAAGTGTAACACTACCATCGCTGCAATTAACAAGCAAAACGTCATTCACATTAAACTTATTCTGCACATCGTGATACTCTGTTGTTATCGTTTCTATCGTTTCATTCACAGTCTTTTTGTAATCTTTAACCATTTTCATGCGATAAAGACCGTTAAAACTTAATGTTTTTGAGCTTCCTTTTGCAAGAAATGCGACTGTAACTTTTGTTACTGATTTACTTTTTACTGCACTAACGGTAAAAGTTTTTTTGATTCCACCAATATTAAAAGTAATCGTACTTCCTTTTTTTGTAATGCTCGATGCCTTTACTGTATTAATTGCTGTTATCTTCTTCTTTTTATCTGCAGACCTGTTGTTTCCGAAACATTTATTATGATATGACAAGTCAAGTGATGCTTCTTTCATCACTTTTCCATTCACAATCATCCTGCAGGTTCCTTTGGTTCCGTCTGCTCCTTTGAATATATCAACACCGGCAATAATTGCCCCACTGGAATCCGATAGAATCATCTGAAATGCACCGCACTGTTTTTTATCTGCTTTTGCACTTCCGACTGCAAGTTTCTGGCTGTATGTAAATTCAAAATCTGTTGCTGACTCGCTTAGTGCATATGTTGCCGTCGGTCCATGCCATGACTTTCCGGAACCGTATCCTGTAGCCGCAAGATAATATGTGCCTTCCTGTGTCGTGTTATATGAGTGTTTTTCTCCTATCGTACCGGTTTTGGTGTGATTTTTATAAACAACTCCATTGTTTAATGTATATTTTGACTTTACAGAGTTCCAGTTGCTCGATTTTGTAAATACGTGATTTTGCAACACTTTCGTTGTTGGTACTAAATAAGTATTTGTTTCTGTATTTACGACCTCGATTGCCTCTTCTGACAATTCTTCTGGATTTCCAAATTGCAGAATCTTTTCATTGTCATTGAAAAATGCAACATACCCACAACGTCCATTGTCATGTTCTTCTCCACTTTCATCCTGATAAAAATCGGCTTCAAACGTCGGAAACGCCTTGTATGTTCCGTTGTAGTCAACAGCGAACGTACCGCCACTGTCTATTGTAGGAGTTACCTCGTATTCTTCGACGGAATATTTAAACGGGTCCACGCATGTAAATTCAATTTCACTCGTGATTGCATTTTTTCCTGGTTCAACTTCGCCCAATCCAGACGGCGTACCAGTAAAGAATTTATCCGGTTCGTCGTTAAATATAAGCTCTGCGTCCTCTGTATCTAAGATACTTGCAAGCTTATTGTAAGCAGACCGAAACGCACCAGGAGAGTCTGATACAAGCTGGTACCCGACAACAATCGTTCGTATCGGGTATCTCCTGTAATTCACTCCGGATCCATTTCTGTTTCCAACTTCATATGTGCTAAGCTCCTGAGCCAGTCCTTCTCTTCCGGATACATAAAGTGTCCTATATCCTTTAATCAGATCCTCGATATACTCTCCATTTATTTTTAAGGCTTCGGAGGGCAGGACTGCTTCACTCATATATTCGTTTGTGTCAATAAAATTATACATTTCCTATCCCTCCTTACTTTCTTCCAAGTTTTCTGTTCTGCCTTGTCTGTCGTTTGTTTAGCTCTGCTTCTGTGTATGGTGCTGTTACTCTTGCAACCTCTTTCCCATCAAGATCAACTGGGACAATAATCGTGTATTCTGCCTGTGTGTAATAGTCATAATCACTGTTAAGACTTCCTCCAACATCTCCTGCGATCGCAAGGTTGTTAAAGTTTGGAATTGTAATTATACTATCCATCGTTTTATCTAATGTATTTGCCATAGAAGAGATTCCATTGACAAATCCCTTTACAACGAATACTCCTAAGGCTTTCATAACACGGGATGGCGAATGGATTTTTAATTTCCCTTTTACGGCTTTGGTAAGGATGTTTGCCAAGTCTTTCGCCGCCTTATTTAAAGCTTTCTTGTTCGACTTAGATGTTAGCCCTTTGACAAATCCTTTTGTGGCATCCTGTGCGATCGTATTCATCTGCTTCTTAAGTTTTTTCAGTACTTTTGTAACTTCGCTATTATAATCCTTGTCTAAAGAATCAATGTATGGCTTATAGTATGCTTTTGCGTTTTTATTTGCACTACTCATGAATGAGCTGTAGTCTTTTCCATACTGCTTCAGCCAAGAGTCACTTTTCTTTAAAAGCTCATTTGTATATTTCAGTCCCTGCGCTGTGTCGAGATCCTGAATATCTCTCATAAGATCATATGGAAGTACATTTTTTAGTTTCTCCATGTTCTTCGCAAGCTGGTCAGCCTGTTTCTTCTGAGCTTTAAAGTCTACCAAAGAGATATATCCATAATTATCGGAACTGAACAGATCGCCATAGTCTGCTAATTTGCTCTTATAATTATCTCTATCCTCCGCAATTGCATCGTATTTTTCTTGGTACTTCTTTCCAAGAGCTGTTAATGCCTTATCTACTGCGTTGATCGCTTTCTGACCTTGTTTTTTGATCGTTTTGCTCATATCGGATTTCAGAATTTTTCCAACCTTCGTATAAGCTTTTTTCAATTTCGGATGTTGTTTCTTAAGCTTCTTGATACCTGCATTGATCTTATTGTTTAAAGATTTTGTAATGCTGGACACCTTATTGTTCATTGATGTCTTGTATTTGTCGATCGCATTACTTGCTGCATCTTCGTATTTACGAGATTTTGTTGCTTTCTTCATTGTGTTTATCGCTGTTTTTGCTAAAGTTTTACTTGCAGATTTCACGCTGCTGATACCATTTCTGATACCAATTGCAAGACCTGCCGCTATGTAACGACCATCTTTTTTCGTCATTCTGGATGGCGAATGGATCTGAGCTTTTGCCCTGATCGCTTTTTCTGCTGCTGATACCATTCTGGATGCTGCGGCTTCGATCTGTCCCAGACATGAACTCATTCCTTGTGCAAACCCTTGACTGATATAAGCACCTGCACTGTATGCTCCAGATCGTCCTGAACGTAATCTTGAATTTGTGCTAGATACAGCTTTTGAGGCAATACCTGGTCCTTTGCTTAATCCACTTTGCATGGAAGAGGTGAACCCGCTTCCCATCTTCTTTCCAGATGATTTTGCAGCATTGGCCGTACTGGACATTGATTTTTTGATTCCAGATAGCGCTGATGTTGCTTTCGCTCCCATGGATCCAAAACTTGAATTTACAGAAACAGACGCTGCGGATAAAGTTTTCATGCCATTTGCGGTCTGTTGGATATCAGAGCCTTTTCTTGAAATCTTCCCAATTCCAATTGCTACCGCTCCGAGGCTTTTTGCTATTGATCCGATTGATAATCCAGAGATCATCTTGATTCCTTCAGCTACGCTTTTAAAACCAATTCCTGCATTCTTAGCGGAGTCTCCAACGGATTTGATCACATTTGCAATTCCGTCTAATACTGTCCTTAGACCACCACTGATTGCATCTACAACTGTTTTGATCACTTGTGCAAATGTTGTGAATCCTTTACTTGTTACAAGCAATACGGTTCCAAGTATTAAAAGTCCGCCTCCCGCAGCTGTTGCACCAACTCCAACTGCTAGTAATCCAGCTCCAAGTACAATACAGCCAGCTCCTGCGACTGCCGCTCCTGCTCCGAATACTATCATACTTGCTCCAAGTGATGCTATAGCCACGGCTCCTGCAGTTCCATATTGCACCACTGTTGGAAGAACTCCTGCAACAACCGCTAACGATGCAGCTGCTAATAATGCTCCTGCTCCAACAAGGACAATTGCTGCTCCAAAAGCTATAAATCCAACTGCCCCTGCTGTCATCGCTGGTCCAACCGCTCCTGCGATTGCCATTAATGCTCCAACTGCTACAACCATTCCTGCCATGCAAGCAATCGCTGGTGTTCCTGCATTAGCAAGTGCGATACTTGCTGCTGCCATGATTGCTAGACCTGCTGCAACCATTAATATTCCTGCTCCTAAAGCGAGTAAAGCTACTGCTCCAGCTTGTGCTCTTGCTGGTGTTTGAGAAAATATCTTCATTGCAGCCATTCCGCCAATTACAAGTGCAGCCAATGCACCAGTCATCCCAAGCATTATCCCTATTGCCAATCCGCCGGAATTAGCTAGTGCAATACTTGCTTGTGCCATAATCCCAAATCCAGTTGCAACCATTAAAACTCCTACGCCTAACATCATTGTACTTTTTGCCATCGCTAAAACTGACTTATTGCTTACTTTAGCCGAATTTCCTGTAGCCACCTCACCTGCAGCTACCCCAAAAAGCTTTGCTGCAAGTCCTGTAATTCCTTTTCCAGCTAACGATAAAATTGATTTCGTAAAGCTTCCTATCCCAGGTGCAAGAGTTTTTACAATTTTAAAACCTTTGTAAGCTACTAATAATTTTGGTAATTGCGTTATCAGTGATGCAATTGCATCTGAATGATCTTCACAAAATCCAGCAAAACTTTTTAATCCTCCGGTAATTCCACCAAATATACTTTTAAATCCAGATATAGATTTTGCAGAACCAAATGAACCATTTAATTTCCCAAAGCTTTTGCCAACAGCATCTACTGCCGAACCAAATGCTTGTCCTACTTCTTTTGCATCTGCCTTAAAAACTGAAAAATATTTCCCTGCCTTTGTTGCAAATCCACCGATCTTGTTTGCTATCTTATTTCCATCGACATTATCTAAAAGATTTGTTACATCGCTTACTCCTTTAATCGCAATGCTGGATACTTTGTCAAACACAGGCTGCAGTTTATTTGCTGCTGTCTCTGTTAAACCATCCATCGCCTGGCCAACAGTTTTATATTCTGTTGCAAGTTTTGTAAATTGTTTATTGGTTCCTGTCTTAGCGATCGCTGCAAAGAAGTCTTCGGTTTTTACTTTGCCATCCTGAACATCCTTAATTAACTGCTGTGTAGATCTTCCCATCGTTTTTGCAACAGCCGCAATACCTGCAGGTGTCTGTTCAACCATCAATTTGAAATCTTCCCACTGTATTTTAGGTTTCGCAGCCATCTGTGTAGCCTGCTGAGACAAGGTCTTCATTGCTTGCTGTGGATTTTCTGCTGCTGCCGCTAAACCTCCAAAACCTTTCACAAGTTTTGTTGTGCTTTTGGTTCCAACTGCATCTAACTGTGCATATGTAGATGCCATATCAGAAGAGCTATAAATTGTTTGCTCTGCAAATTTTTGAAGTTCCTTTTTGGTACTTGCTATTTCTTTTTTTGAATGGCCATTCATGCTCATATTGCCTTCGAAAGTTTTCCATGCAGCACTCGATTCATTTAAACCACCTACAACTTCTGAAAGACCAGAAGTAACTACAGATACGGCCTTACTTCCTACTGCTGCCATTGCCCCGAAACCGATTCCGCTTTTAAGAACTTTTCCTAAAGATAGTGTGGATTTTTGAGCTGCTTTCATTCCGGCTTCAAATCCAGCATCTCTTGCTGTTAATATTGCTTCAACACTATATGATTCTGCCATCAGCTCTCCCTCCTTCTTAACAATCTCTTCATCTTTTCAAAGCGATCTGGCTTGTTCTTTTGTTTTACCTGTTCGATCGCATCTTCATAGTCATAAAACCTCTTAAATGTTGGATAAACTGGTTTCTGCTTATTCTTTCCAGCTTTCTTCTTTGCACGTACCGCAAAATTAAGGAATGCTTGCAAATGATTTCGATAATCTTTGTCTACTTCTTTTAACCTTGCTGCTTCGGCCATGATCTCATATTGCGCAATCGTCAATTGATCTACTTGATCAAACGACGTAAAACCAAAATACCGGAAACAGTCAATCGCTAGTTCCCGGTATATTTCTTCAAAATTTTTTATTCTTCCTGTTGTTTCTTTTTCTGCTTCTCCACTTCTTCCTTGAGTTCTCGTGTCGTTTTCTTCGTAGCATTTGCACTCTCTAAGAAACCCAGTACCGTATCAAATAATTCATCGATATCTGTGTTTTCATCTTCGATGTGCTTATCCAGTTCTGTTCGTTCAAGCCGTGGTAAAAATCCTTTGTTCGCTACCAGTAAGACATCTTCTAATGCATCAAGATCTCCATCCAACATTTCTGCAACTTTATACTGAAGTCCAATATCTTTTGTTTTCCCTTTAATATTTTCTACTGGAACAGCGATTGTTTTATTGATTTCTCTCATAAATCCCATTCCAAAGTTAAATTCGTATGTTGTTCCATTAATCTGTAATTCGTACATGTGTTACCTCCTAAGCTCCTGTTTTTGGTGTATCCACAAATGCATATGCCTGTTCCTGCTGCTGTGCTGTCACAGTTACATCTCCGTCTACACCTGTTCCGTTAATACCGAATGTTAAAGAAATCTCTACAAACTCATCTGCATTCGCTGTTCGTTCAATTTCTGTCAGATACCCCTGAAAATATTTTCCTTTAAATTTATTACTTCCTGATCCAACTGGTTCCGCTAAATTAGCTTCCCAAATCTCAATCAGTTCATCATCATCTAAAGCCTTTTCAAGCTTATCCACTAATTCATCGTCTTTCTTCAGAATTGAAGTTGCAGTAATTTCTACTTCTGCTGCACCTGGTGTTCTGATAGAACCATCCTTTGTTGCTGTAGAATCTGCATCCTTTGACTTTGTACGGCCGTTTTCTGTTGTAAACGCAAGTGTCGCACCCGCTTGTGTTGCTGATTCAGATAAAATTCGATACAGATAAACAATCTTCTTACCTTGTACCGCTTCGTTTCCAAAAAGCTGTAAATTTAACATTGCTACCTCCTAATTAAATGTAAATTCTAATTCTAAAACCCCATGCATAAGGGGTTCTTTTGTTGTTGTATCCGAGAGGATTCTTTGGTTCACTCTTACAAGACTCCAACCAAAGTTTTTTGTTTCTCCGATCTTGTAGCACATATCTTTGATTTCTAACAATATCTTCGATAGTGTTCCTCTCTGTCTTGGATTGTTATGCCAGACATGGATTACCTGGCTGACTGCTCCAAAGACTGTTGTTTTATTTGCTTGATCATCCTGTGTGCTGTCTGCAAGGTAAACAAAAGGATACGGGGTTTTATCCGGTGGCAAGAACGTATCGTACACACCAATTCCCGTATCCTGATATTTTTCCTTTAATTCTAACAGCAGCTCAGTAAATAACTCCTGCTGTGGGTCCATAATCACCTCATTATCTTTTCTAAGTCTCTTTTAAAAATCTGCTTCTGCTCACCCAGTGCTGGGCGCATATATGGCTGTGATTCCATGAAACGTGTTCCATACTCAACATATTCTGCATAATCTGTCGTTGGTGCTACAACCGCAGTTAAACCACCATCTTTAATATTAAGATCAATGCTTCTCTTTAACGTTCCAGTATCTACTGGCGCATATCTCTGTGCCTTTTTCTGAAGATCTGCCCCATTCTTTTTAACCACTGTCTTTACTACATTAGGATCCATGTTTTTCCTTAATTTTGCATTAAGTTGATCTAATCCATTTACCTTAAGACCACTCATCACTGCACCTCCGATACAATAAAAGTCTGTTTTGTTCGAAGTTTCCTTGAATAATCAACTTTATAGATCTTGTTTCCAGTTCTGATCTGATCAAATGGCTGATCATAGTGATTCTGTAACTGAATTGTCAAGCTTCCTTGTTTGATCATTCCATAAACAACCTGCATCATCTGTGTTGTTGTATCCATAACCGATGCTTGTTTTTGATCTTCGCTTACAGAATCTTCTTTATAATCCCCTGTTTCCTGATCATATTCTCCTTGTGTCAACTTTTGAAAGTAAATCATTGTATCATATCTCATAGAAACCTCAGCTTTCCTCGCTTTGCATCCTTTTGCATCTGCAAATATGCTTCGATTTCATCCATAAACGGAGCAAAATCATTTGCAGATGCATACGACTGTGTTTCTCCTTCCACATTGTGACTTGCCAATCCTTCGGATCCGATACGATTAAAACGAATGATCGCTACTTCGATAATGATGTGTTCCATCTCATCTGGTGGATCTGTGCCGCCAAGCAGTAATCGAAGCCTTGATTCTACAGAATCTAAGATCAACATCAGTTTTTCATCCTGCGTGGAATCCTCAAAACCAAGCATTGTCTTAAGCTTTTCCAGCATTCGCTTTCTCCTTTACTTCTGCAATTAAAGGAACTCCCTGAGCGTTTCCGCTGCTAAGAAGTTCCTCGATTCTTGTTTTGTTTGGTGTTGGACTTAATCCCTGTCTTGGATAGGTATCCCCGACATCATAGTGATGATATACTTTACCGCCTTTGACATCTTTATAATCCTGCAAATCATGAAATGCTTTTACTACTTCATAAGTCATATCAACACCTCACTACTCTTTTGCAGCGGATACTACATCCCCTGATCTTACTGCTTTGTAGTTACGATCACACTCAACGATTGTCACATGATTGCCTTTTGCTGCTGTGATCTCTGATACTCCATCCCATTTAGACCAGTTCTTTACATCCATGCCATAAGTTACGGCTGTTGCTGCAGATGCGTTTACCTTATATTTGAACATATTTTTCATAGACATAAGCTGTTCATCTACCATGATCACTGTATCGCCATCATTTGTACCTTCTGTTGCTGTAAGATGTAATTCTCCAAGAGTCTGCGTATCTTTGCTTCCAACACTTGTATAGGCGATCGCATCGAGATATTCACAGAAAAGACGTAACCCCATGATCGCAAATAAGTCAGAGATCGCTCTTTCATAAGTTCCCTGTGCATGGAATCCGATAAATCCTGTTGTTGGGTCTGTTGTGTAGGATAATCCAGCTTTTACAAACTCACTGTCCCCTGGATCAACATAGTAAGCTACAATGTTGTTCAACGGAGTAGCAATTACAACACCTTCTGGGATCTCGGAACTGATGAATACAACATCAGCGCCTAAGAAATTCTTCATGTACTCAAATCCGAATGCTGTCTGCAGTGTGATATCTGCTGCACCTACATATTTGTATACATCGAGTGTGTTAACCCATACGGCTACACCTGTTGCGGTTCTTTTCATCTTCTTAAATTTGTCTTTCACTCTTCCGATGGACATTGCAACTGCCATCTGCCATGTTGTTTCTGCTCCTGTGAGTGATCCAGCTTTTAACTGCTTGTAGAATTTATCACTAACCTTATTTTGAAGATCTGATTTAAATTCTTCGTCTGTATCATTGACAGCAACATCATATCCTTTTTCTGCAATTGCTTCCAAGGATACGCCTTTTCGATACTTTTCAATCTTAATCGTATCGAATACCTTTTCTGTTACTTTGTACTGAGAATATGGGATTTCTTCTCCCTCTCCAATATCTCCTGATTTCAGTTCTCCTGCTACTTCTTTTGTTTTTAAGGCACTTCCATTCTCTTTTCTGATCATCCTTGCGATACCAAGTACATCTAATAATGCCTGAATATTCTTTCCGAAAGATGTTACAAAGTCAATTTCCCTTGCCTTTACTTCTAAGTTTCCATGTCCAGTCATTCCATCTGGTGCTGCAAATAACTGCAGGTCTAATTTATATTTTCCCATTTCTTCTCCTTTCTTTACTGGAACAGATTGATATTTTCTCGGATCATCTTCTGACGTTCGATCGGGTCTTTGATGTCCATGATCTGTTCTTTTGTGATCGTATTTCCACCGCCTGTTCCTGCTTTTGGTGGTTTTCCTTTGATTGCTTCTTTGACTGCTGCCTGCACTGCTTCCTTATACATTTTTGCAAACGATTTAACCGCGGTATTAGTTCCATCTGCATCGTCTGTTACCAAATTGCTAAGAAGTTCATCTGGAATATTGATGCATTCATCCGCTAACATCTTTCGTGCTGTTTTAGCCAGTTCGGTTCTGGCATTCATCTTTTTCAGATCTGCCAGTTCTTTTTCTGCTTTCTTTGCACGATATTCCGCTTTTTCTTCTTTGGTCATTTTGGCGAGCTTTTCTGCTTCTGTCAGCTTGTCGTCAGTCAGTGCCTTCCATTTTTCTTCTGCATTGGTCACTGCTGTTTTTACCGCTTTGTTCAGTCTGCGGTCAAATTCTGCCTGATTTCCTTCTAGGCCTAAGAAGTCATCAAACGACATTGGTTCATTATTTCCACCTTCTGCTCCGGATCCATCGCCATTCCCGTCACCGGTCCCACCGTCATCTCCTTCTGTGAACAGCTGTAAAAATAACTTGTATTTCTCCATATTTGCTCCTTTCGCCCTGATCCGTCTCTTTCCAGATCATTGCTAATAAAAACTTAGTTTAACGACATTTCGGTCACAACAGTTACACGATCCGGACATAATCCGGATAAGCATCTGCAACGCTACAAATGCCAATAAAAAAGGAATCTATCAAAGTTTTTGATTTCTCTGATAAATCCCTGTATCTGATAAAAGCCTGTCCAGCTTTTAAATCGTATTCTATTTTGTCGTCGGTTAGATCATGAATTGACTTTACTAGGTTCTGCAATAACATCGACACCGATGCACATATAATGTCTCTGCCATACTCTGCATAATTTGCATGGCCTACTACTGTGATTTCATGATCACGCACTTTTATTTCTATCATTTTTTGTTTTTAGCTCTCTTTCGAAGTCTTTTAATTATTTTGTTTAAATCTTGTTCGGCTTGTACCAACTCTTCTTCCGATAAATTAGCGTCTCCTATAACTCGAAATTTTGGAATGTCATCCTTTATCATTCTTTGTTTTTCTTCTTCTGTTAATCCTTTATAAATATCTTCATACGCCATATCTATACCTCTCGTAAAAGAATATACCAAACTCCATCTACTTTCTTTTTACTTAAAACTTTAAACCCTGATTTTCGTTCATATAAAACTTCTTTTTCATCTAGTCCGAGCTGACTAATGTCCCTTCCTTTCTTTGAATTTTGAATATAAATCACAATTTTAGCTTCTTCATTATATCCTTCCTCTTTCGATGTACTCCAGTATTGATCTATAATGATTTCTTTCTTTTCAACAAATTCTTCCACGCATTTTATTATTCTTTCTTCACAATCTGCATAACTAGAAAAATCAACCGCTCTAACTAAATCCCCTTCGTATTGTGGAACTTTCGTTAATGCCGAGTCTAAATGACTGACAAATTGTTGATCTTTTTCTGGAAGTTTCTGTGGGTCTTCACATCTTCTCAGCAGATCATTGATTGTATAAGACTCAAAACTTTTATATTTCATTAAAGCGCTCAATTCATCTTCATCTAATTGAATTTTATCATTTCTGCTTTGTGCTTTCAACTGCTGCCACGATTCAAAATCAAGTCCATGCTCCGAATACGTATCTAGCCATTTCTCATAATCATTATCATCCATATGAGCCGCTGTACTACAATGACAATACGGATGCATCGGAGGAGCATTTTCTCCTGGCATCATATCAATTACTTTGAACACTTTCTCATCCAGTCTCTTACATTCACTGCAGGCATCTAACTTCTGACACGCTATATACTGATAATGATCAAAACCATTCTCTATGTACGACTGCTTCTGGGCTTCTGTCTGAACTCTTGCAAGTTCTGTAACCATCAGTCTCATTGCGTTACTCTTGCTGACTCCAAATAGTTTTTCTAAATGTCTCGCAAGTACGCTTGGGTGTTTCCCTTGGATCAACCCTTCCTGAAGAAGCTTGTCGATTTCTGATTTCAGCATTGACTGGTGCGCCCAGATACGTTCGGACCACGTTGCGTTTTTATAAGATGCGTCAACGATCACTCTTGCCTTTTTCGCATTATCATTAATCGTCTTTCCTAGTATACCTGCTTGTTTCCGCATTTCTTCCTCAGTTCGCTGTGTGAACACATCTCCAAACATCTTCTCTATCTCATCATAGCCGCCTACCAAATGCATTCCTATGTTGGCTTTTAACAATTCTAATCGATTGATCTTCATTGCTGCATTATAATATCGCATCTCATCATTGGCTTTCTTCGAGAGGTCCTTATTCTTAACATAACGTTTTGCTTTCTTGGCATATGCTTCAATATCAATCTTGGCGATCCGCTTCTTGGCTTCTGCCATCGTGATTCCCTCTGCTTTAGCATACTTCACATAGAATCCGTTGATCTCCTTTTCTATATTTTCAAGCATATCCGCATAAATATCATCTAATTTCTTTTGATACTCAGCTTCATTTTTGATATTCAATTTTCTCTGACGTTCTTCTCGCTCTCTCCAGTAATTTTTACTGCTCATCTGTCTTGTCTCCAAACATCTGCTGCATCACTACATCTCTTGGCTTCTCCTCTTCTTTGTCTATACGCTCAATCTCTGTCTTCGGATTATCCACAACACTTAAGACTCCGAGCTGTGTTTCTTGTGACACAACACCAGAAAGATTTTGTGCGATCTGACTTTCTTCTAATAGGTTTGCTGGAACATTTGGTGTGAATTTATAATGCAACTTCACCCAATCATCTTTTTTCATAGCGTTTCCAGGATTACTAAAGATCAGTTTGTATCTTCGATTCATCCCAGATGTAAATTTACGCTCTTTGGTTTTTCTAAGATTATTCATTGCCTGCAATTTATAACTCATCGCAATACCGGAGCTTGTACCAAAGTTCTCATCACTGATGTTTGCCACCATAGCAATCTGAAATATCAATTTTTCCAAGCGATCAATCAAATGTTCCTGTGTTACATCTCCATCCGGCTTCTGTAAAAAATCAATCATCAGATTCTCTGCATCTCCATCGAAGTTGATCACGCGATCTGATCTAATATGTTTCAATTCATCCTCATCCAATAAAGTCCCTATAATTTTCAAATATGCATCCGCAAAATAATCTACATCATTCGCTTTTTCACTGATTGCTTTATTATATGCATTGATCATAGACATCACTGGTTCAAAGATTCCCTGGCATTCTTTATTTTCCCGGTACTCTGTTGCTGGCACTCCATTAAAGTAATGTAATTGTTCTTGTTCATTCCAAACAATCTTCCCTTTTATAGTAAACCATCGAACTTTTTCTTGGTCCGATACACTTCCATGCAAGACATTATCCTCATCCCTATATAGCCGAACAAAATAGCGTTCACGTTTAAGTACCGAATCATCATAGATCATAAACGCTTCTGTTGGATTTAAATATATAATTCCGACGTTTCCTTCTTCATCGTTATAATACATTTCGTACCCTTTTCCATAAATAGAGCAAATCTTAGACAATTCTGCATTGTTGTCATCCTGATCATTGTACTGATCAAGAAATTCTATGTATTTTTCAATCGTTTCCTCTCCATCATCTACTGTGATTTTGATTGGATTTCCAATGAAATACCCGTTCATTGTGTCTACAATGTATTTTGCAAAGTTTACAGCAATACGATTATCGGGTTTCCACTCTGGTTTTGGTTTTTCGTGAAAGATTGGGAAATCTGTTTCGTATGCATCCTGTAATTGTTTATACCGAAACGTGCTTTCTGCAGCATGCCTTGCGATAAACCGACTCAACTTCGCATCTGTTAGTTCTTCGTCTGGCGATATCCTATAAATTTCTTTACGCATCATATTCCTCCTTTCACTTTTGTGTTTAGTCTTGGTTTCTGCTTTCGTTCTTCTTCAATCGAATAACGCAGCATAGCCATTGCATCATCAAAAAATGGAACTGGTTCATCCAGATAAGTATTTGTTCTCTCATCTTTCTTCCACTTCCATTGTTGTATTTCTTTAATTGTGTTTACACAGCTTGGATAGATGTGTATTCTGTGCTGTTTCAAATAGTCAATCTGTGCACTGACACTGTTTAGCTCTTTCTTTACTCCTTTTGCCCTATATCCTGCTTTCTTCCACATCTTAATACGATCTGGTTCCGCAGAGTCACACCACATACGAAGTTTCTTGTTGAATCTCCCTGCTGCCTTTTTGATAATTTCTTCTGTGTCCATTTCGTAGACATAGAGTTCCTGGCATAAGTACAGATCGCCATCTTTGAACCCAACCTCCCCAATACAGTTTGCATGGTTAAATCCAAAGTCCTGTGCATTTACCATGTAATCAAAGCGTTCTGGTGTACGATCAAATTCTTCTATGACATAATTTTTAAGGATCAAACCTGCAACTTCTCCCCACTCTCCAAGGCCATAAACTCTGTATCCTTCTGGGTCTACCTCTTTACGTCTTAGCATTCGTCTGTGATATGCTTCATCGATGAATCGGTTCTTTTCGTAAGTTGACTGGTGTGTGAGTACATCAGGATCAGTACGATCAAAGAACACTTTCTTGATCCAGTGGTGTGCTGATACAGGGTTAAATGTCATTCTAATCTGATAGAACTGTCCTTCTGGCAATTCGCCTCTTAGTCGGTCATCGATAATTTCAAAATCTGACTGTGTAATCTCTGTTGCTTCTTCTATCCAAACATCGGTAAGTTTTCCTCGCTTGAATGTGATTGATTTCAGCTTTTCTCTCTGCCTTTCATCATTCACACCTCTGAATATAATCTGATTATGATTACTCTTGCATTCTATAATCATATTTGATGCATTGATGTACCAGTATCGTTTATACTGTTCTCCGAACATACGAAAAATAGCACCCTGCAATTCTGCAAAAGTGCTATCTCTATTTGTTACATCCGCTTTTCGGACACATAAAAGATTTCGGCCAGGATCACTCATGAGCCTTAGGATATAATGCTGTGCTGTATCCATACTCTTTCCGGATCCGGCAGAGCCTTTCATCACGATGTATCGTTTTTTACTGCGGTCAACCTCTTTAAAGCATGGATTAGCTTGAACATTTATTTTCACAGGCAATCAGCTTCTTTAAAGGCTTTGAAAAGTTTCGGTGACTGAATAGCAATCCAGTCTGTAATCTCCTCGTTCCGTCCCCAGCTTTCGGCACCGCCACTGTTATTCCATAATCCAGACTCGTACAGAAACGCGTGAATAATTTCATGCCTGAGTACCTTCTTCTTGTACTCTTTCAAATTCCTTAAAGAGTTTCTACTGGATTCTAACTTCGCGATCCTAATCTGATGAATACTCTGATCCATACATCCATCACAACCCTCTGGAAGTTTTTCATCTGGCGCATCAAAATATATCGTATATAACGTTCCTAAAATATTAACTTTCTTCATTGTCATTATCTCCATAATCAATTGTGATATTCAGATCCATATCGGTATCCATGTCAACCCTGTCGGTGAATAGCGCATACCGCTTACCAAGAAGCTCCGCAGCCTTTAATCGTTCTTTTTCTGATGGCGCTTTCTCTACAGTCTTTGCTTTACTACAGCCGTCACCAGTTCCCACAACTACAATTTCCTGTGCGGTACTCTCTCCGCGAAGGACAGCAGACAGATACTCGATTACTTCCTGAGCATCTGCCGTCTTCTCATTGTGAAGTTCTTCCATTCGGGCATCTATATATTTTTTGATGTCAGCATTTGTCAGCAATCTACTTCCATTCCTTCTTGCTACTCCATCATTTTTTATATTTTTATAAACTGCCTTGTAAGCCCGAGTGGCATTACAATCAATCAGATATTCGTCACAAAATCTTTTTTGTTTTTCCGTCATTCAGACTCACTCCTTTCTTTTAAATGGACCATCCAGGACTTGAACCTGGGACCGATCGGTTATGAGCCGACTGCTCTGACCAACTGAGCTAATGGTCCTTAAATTTAGATACAAAAAGACCCGGGTCCCGAAGGTCACCCGAGTTCATTCTGAAAAATATATTTTATAAGGAGTAGCTTATGAAGAAAAGATTAACCAATCACCCTTCACTTGTTCTATCATAACTATATCAAATTGTTGTGGTACATTTCAGTACATTTTCAAAAATTTCTTATATTTTTTCTGTACAGTCCTCCTGTCTTTTCCAACTTCTTCACCAATCTGATACCAGCTCATGCAATTAATCGCTCTTAGTCGAATAATTAAACGAATCTCACTATCATCTATTTCCTGCAAAAACCTCTCTACTCGATTTCTGGCAAGGTATAATTTCTTCAATTCCATATCCAGCATCAGCTCCAGTTCTGCCTTTTCAGTAGCATAATCTGCTACCTTGTCCGATGCGCCACTAGCGCCAGGAAGACCGGTAATCTCCTGTCCTTTTACAAGGCTTTTATATTCTAATCTGTTTAATTCCGTCTGAATGTGCTTTATTTCAAGGTTTATGTAATGAATTTCACTCAGTTCCTTTTCTGTCACGCTCTCCCCTCCTGCTTACTTCTCTGATTTGTTTCCTTACTTTATCGCGATAGTTGCTGTACCATTCCAGATACTCTGCTCTTTCCCGGCACAAGCCCATGCAGACTGGTTCTGCACAGGCTTTACATGGGTTCTTCATCGGTTTCGCATCGCTTTCTTTGCGATGCTCCTTTGCTTCGTGTATGAATATGGATTTACATTTTGCTTTTTCTTTTTATGCTTGGCCTTTAAGTCCGCTATCCAGCTTTTATATGTACTACACCCACCATGACATGCTGGATGTCTGTCTTTGCAATTAAAACAAGGTCCCGTTCCTGCCATACTACTGTCTCCTTTCAAAACGCTTCATGAAATTTCGCTTCCAATCCGGTACTTCATTTTTTTCTTCTTCATCTTCGATTTCTGCAAGTTTTTTCATTGCCTGCGGCAGCAGGCTACGGTCTTTAATTACAGCAACTCCTGCATGATACTCTGTTAATCTTTCCATCTGTTTTCTCCTTTCTATCATTTCTCCTGGCTATATGGTTCAGGAAGCGGTTGCCATGCGATAACGTCATATGCGTTCCATTCTTCGTCAACCCATTTACCATTCCTTGTAAAATATAATGTTGTAGGCTTATTCGCCCATTTAATCATTACGATAAATTCCGCTGCATATTTATTTCTTAAGTACGCATTAATAAATCCTTCTTCATTTGGTAACCGTTCTGAAACAGGAATCCACTCACCGACATATTATGATCTAAGCCAGCCATTTTCGCTCTCCTTTTTTGTCCATTTTCTGTTTAAAATCCTGATTTAATTACTTATAATTCCAATCAATTTCTTTTCATTAAATCATCCATCTCTTTCGTTACATGACACAATGCCATTACTACGACTCCACATACAGTTCCTAAAAATATTCCTGCTAAAAAATTAACCATTGTTCTTACTGCCCCCAACATCGTAAATATAGCATGATACTACTTCGTTTCCTGTTCCATTATCTGTTACTTCAACGTCCACATCGTAACCGTGATTCGCCAGAGCATCAATGATGATACTCTGGATACCTATTTCTTTTGTATGGATGTAGGCTTTACCTAATCTTTGTCTTATTTTACTCATGTAATTCCTCCTTAATATCTGCTAGTTTTGCATAATCCCAATCGTACATGCATCCATCGTAATCTGACCCTGACCATGATGTTTGACCACCACTCCAAGCATAAACCTTTCCGTTCTCATATTTTGCAAAATATCTCTTGACCCATCTATCGCTTCCGGATTCTCTAACCAATATCGGTGTATCCACAGCAACTTTACCCCAGTCAACTTCCGGTTCCTTGTATTCTTCTTCCAGCCACATATCGGAGATTAACTTGCACTGTACGCAAGAAATTTCACTGCAGTTAATTCCTAATGGTTTTAAAATATTTGGTTCTATAAAATTATCACAAAATCCTTTTCTTTTATAATTCAAAATTTCTTCTCTGTATTTTTCTCTGTTCTTCATGATTGTTCTCCTTAACATTTCTTAACAAAATTAAATTCCATCTGACCTTCAACTTGTAGCAATCCAATCTTGTCCAGTTCTTCTTCCAAAAATTCCCCACATTTGACAGAACATCCTTTGTTGCAGAACTTCTTTATAAAATCGTCTGTAAGATTGTACTTTTTAACTGCATCTGATTTTAGCATCGGACATATATTGTCTTCAAACACCTATATCACCTCTGTATTAACAATTACCACATATCTTCATATTCCGGCTTCTTTGGCATGTATCCGTTTTCCAGTTCTATTTTTCTGATAACTTTCTGCAATCTTCTTTCATCATCCCATGAATAAGCATATCCATCAGGGGCAAATACGCTTTTTACTTTGCCGTTACATCGGTCGATAATCGTCTGGTAGCTCATGTAATTCTTTCTTCCAGCTTCTCTTGCAGATGAATAAAATTCTTCAATCTCTCCATTCTGATTTATCTTTACAACCGGTTTTCTTTTTGATTTTGCTCCGGTTGCTTGTCCTACTTTACTTTTATCCATGTAACATAAATTACTGATAAAGTTGTCCTCGCAAATGCCGTTTTTATGTACCGGTATGTAGCCATCCGGACACGGACCGACATATGTTATTAATATGATTTTATGTACTGCGACATCTGTTGATTTTCCCGTATCCGGATTTGTTAACTTAACATAATACCTTTTACTTCCGCGCTGTCGTTTCTTAACATACTGTGCAAATATTTTTCTCTTACCATTTTTATACAGCCTGGAAATCTGCCCATCCTGACTTTCCTGGTATCTTCCGTTGTAACCTGGTATATCTTTCCACATGTTATAAAAGGAAGCTGCTATAGCTTTTCCCGGGAGCTTCCGCCTCCTTTCTTTAATTTAATCCTAATTTCCCTCGCTTAACTCTTTTAGCTTCGCTTCCGCTTCTTCTTTGCTGAGAAATGCATTAATTCCAGGCATTTCTTCAAACGTCCACCAATCATCTGCTGCATAAACGGATTTCGCTGATACGTCTGTGATTATATGTTCGCTTATGTAAACAGTCGGATTATGACACTCATCTTCTATCACATGGTATAGTTTATCTCCAACCTTGCAAGGCAATCTAAGAAGCAATCCCTGTTCTTCTAAATCCTCGTATTCTTTCAATCTATTAAACAGCATTTTCACTTCGCAAGTATCACAAAATCCGAATTTTTCTGTATACTGTTTCCCTTTTTCGTCTGTCTTTACCTGTGCGTTATGCCTGCATACAATACAAGGCATATGATGTTCCATGCTGTTTAGATTTGTCATGCATAAACCAACTGGTGTTATAAATTTTGTTAATCTCTCCATTACTCTTCCTCATCTTTCTGTGCTACACACAATGCCCAACATATAACTGCTACTGCTCCAAAAAATGTTCCTGCCAAAAATGCGATTATTATCATTTTTTCTTTTCCTTTCTGCAATAGATGCAATCTTTGTCGCACGACAATCTTTTCAAAAGAGGAACGTCCTTGCACGGACATAAAAGCATCTTGTCCTGTGGTTTATTCGTCGTTTCGCAGATATAACCTTTCATTCTGTTTAACATTTAGCTACCTCCTCATTTATTTTCACGAATCGCCAGTTCTATTCCAACTTCATCTTTTATAATTTCCAGAATATCCGCCCAAGTCATATGATCGTCCTGAAGGCATTCTGTTTTAAAATTGAATTGTTCTTTAAATCTGTTGAGTCTCTTTGTTCCGAACCCGAAATCATCTCTTAGCACCATGCAAGACATTGCAAGCACTGTATCTAATACCTGCATCTTAATCTTCTCCAGCTCCTTGTCTATTTCTTTGTGCGATACCGGGAGATTGATTCCAATGATTCCTCTTCGCTTAAGCTCTTTTTCTAGTCCTTCTACACCTTCTTTTTGTGCTATCCTTAAAGCATATGCCATGCCATCCATCCTGGCTTGCGTTGTTGCGTCAATTTTCCCCACGTCTTTCTCCTTTCCTCCGCTCCTGTTTAAGGAGCGGAATCATGGCTTATACATTGTTTCTTATGCTATAGTTACATATGTGGTATATAATAAACCGACCTACAGCTATCGGTTAGTGCCTATTCCCCAGAAAAATGATATTCCATCAAATCTGCTATTTTTAAATATTCCTGTGCGATTTTACCTTCTCTTGTTACTTTTACTTGTTCTCTAAACTCTTCGATTGTCCCAAAAAAGCAACCGCAAGATACTCTAACCTCACCATCTTTGCATCTAAAAAATGTGGTATTCCTAAATTCTGTTCCGAATCCTTTAATAGTTGCGTAATCATCGTTACCGTATACCTTAGCGTCACCGTATACCTCAGCGTTACCGTATACCCAAGCGTCACCGCATACCCAAGCGTCACCGTATACCTCAGCGTTACCGTATACCTTAGCGTTACCGCATACCCAAGCGTCACCGCATACCTTAGCGTCACCGTATACCTCAGCGTTACCGTATACCTTAGCGTTACCGTATACCTTAGCGTCACCGTATACCTCAGCGTTACCGTATACCCAAGCGTCACCGCATACCCAAGCGTCACCGTATACCCAAGCGTCACCGCATACCCAAGCGTCACCGTATACCCAAGCGTCACCGCATACCTTAGCGTCACCGTATACCTCAGCGTTACCGTATACCTTAGCGTTACCGCATACCCAAGCGTCACCGCATACCCAAGCGTCACCGCATACCCAAGCGTCACCGTATACCCAAGCGTTACCGCATACCCAAGCGTCACCCTCTTGTGATAGATTTTTTTCGCTCTCGATATAACCCCCAAGCTCTCCAGCTTTCGCATATTTAAAATCAATTAAAGATTTAATCTGAAACAATTTTTTCCCACAAATATTAATTTTAAAATTTGTTGTTAATTCGTATTTTTTCATCTTCATCCTCCTAGCAATGCTTGTATCCCCAGTATCCTGCTCCTGGTCCTGTCCTTATAAATTCAAGATTTTTCATTTTTGGTTTAGTTTCTTCATGTATAAAAACGGATATCTGGTGTTTGATTCGCTTGTCGATGTATAGACCTCTCTGCTTCGCCCAGTCTCTTACGGTAGTTGTAGATATACCGTATTTTTTTGCAATTTCAGATAATGTCATACCGCTTTGATAATCTTTGCATACAGATGTTCTTTCCTCTTTCGTAAAATCTATTGCTCTCTTTTTCCTGTAGTATCCATGCTTATTTGCCCAGGATTTTATTGTTGATTCAGCGACGCCAAAATCTCTTGCAATATCTTTCAATTTTTCTCCTGCTATGTATCTTTTAATCGCATCTTTCTTGTCCATCTTTTCCCTCCACAAGTCTGTATACTGCAACCGGTTTGCCGGTAACAGAATCTTTCTTTTGCTCAAATGCTTCTACGATACCATCTTCTGCCAACTCTGTAATTCTAGGAGCCACTTCATTCCTGTCTCTTGTTTTTATCTTTCCTTGCTTATAGAGTACGGCAATTATTTCCCTAACCGTTGCCGGCCCGTATTGTAATACACCTAAAATCGTCTGTTTTTTCGTCTCTTTCTTGACTGTGCTGTTTGCATAACGCTGCGTTTTCTTAGTTATTTTTCTGCTTCTGTATGCTGTCTCACAGTCAAACGTATTTAATCGTTCCATTCAATCACCTACCTAACTGCTTTTTCATAAGCTGTCTTTCAAGCTCGTCAAAATCATAATCTCTCTGTGTAAAGTTGTGCAGTTTCTCCGTCTCTTTCTTCTTCCCGCCTTCTCTCCGTTCCCAGTTCCGTACTGCTGCCTTCCAGTCCTTCATCTTGTTTTTGCCGACCATCCAGCCTTTTGACTGATAAAAGTCCAGGAATCTCTGTGCGTCCACATCGTTCCCTCTCTCCTGGCAATAACTGGAGACTTGCTCGTATGAGGGCGGCACGAATCGTGCCCTACTACACTTCTTTTCATTCTTTTCATTCTTTTCATTCTTGTTTGTGTGTTTCTGTGACGTTTCAGTGTCGTCTTGCTGTCGTTTTAGTGTCGTTTTTTCGGTTTCAGAATCCTGATAAACACTGTAATTTACTACGTTTATAAGCGTCTTTTTACTGTCGCTTTTTATGTTAACCATTCCGTCATCTTCGAGCATTTTCAAAAACCGCCTTACTTTGGTGTTGCTCCATCCCCACCTATCGCACAATTTTCGAATGGATGTAACCGTCTGACCTCTCTCTATTTCTTGCAACGATCCATCAATTAAAGTTTTTTTGGATGTATGGTTTACAAGTAATAATAGGTCAATCCATGCCTGCCCTTTTGAAAATGGTTTATCTTCCCAAAGCCAGTGGTCTGTCAGGCTCCTGTAAACCTTCATCCATCCAGACAATTAATCACCTTCTTCTATCATTATTTCTATCCTTGGGTGTTCTTTATCAACGTGAAAAAAATCATGAAATCCTCGGATATATTTCTGGCTGTCATTCGGAAATACCTGTTTTGCGACCAGGGCATCCAGGATAAACTTTTTGGCAAAGCAGATATTATCTGGGTCCCTCCGCCGGTCCTTTTCATACCAGTGAAATGTGAGCGTGACCGGATACTTCATCTCCTGATCCCGCATCTGGTATGGAACCTGTGCAGCTATCAGTTTTTCATTCCTGTGCTTCATCTTGGCTCCTTTGTAGGACTTTGTCCTGTTCGCAGCAGTATAATCATTCAGTCCGTCTAATTTCCCGTGTATGATGATCTTATGTATCACAGCCATGATTTTCCAAACTCCTTCCTAAAATCTTCTCTGGTGCCGATATATTCTTCAAAATACCGCTGTGCTGCCTGTTTCAGATCCGTATCAATATCTCCGTTATTTGGATTAAAATGTACGCCGTTCGGGTGGTAGTCCGGCCGGAGTGGTACGACAAAGCCGTACTTCTCACTCCGGGAGCGATTGGCTCCTCCAAAAATATGATGCCGCTCCACTTTGTGGGAACCGGTATAGATACAGCAGTCCAGGTTGTCTGTAAATGCACTCCATAATCTTTTAGACATTTATCCCATACCTTTCTTTCAGTATTTCTTTTTCGTTTGGTGTCACGATCTCTGTTTCCGGGATCCCTGCTTCCTTGCAGCAGGTGATCAATCCGTCGATCAGCCTTGACATCTCCTTTGTGTCATAGGTCCTGGAACCTCTTAACAGGCGGTATGTCCGGTACATCACTCCATCATTACCGATTCTTACCTGTGATGTAGGGGCAAGATGATAATCTGTCGCATTATTTACCTTCTTCTCTGCCTCTTCGGTGTCCGGTATCGTCACATAGACCGCTTTTCCGTCAAAGATTTCCGATTGTCCGTATCCACGAAGCATCATGTTGTGCGCTTCCTGGTTACTCAAGCATATAACATCCGCAAACTTAGTAAGCAGTGTCCAATAATATGCATTGGCATCCAGGGAACGCTTTTTTCTGTACTGCACAATACGGATCCGCAGTTTATCTTTATCCTTTAGATTTTCGTATTCTTTCCGGATATCGCTGTCTACCTCGATCTCCAACTTCTGGTGTCTGGACATCAAGTCGATGCCAAGACCCTTGAGCCTGCCTATGCATTCCATTATGAAACACCCCATTTATCTTTGTATTGATTTCCGTATTTAATAATGGCAAGGTGTTGTCGTTCCGTGATGTCGCAAATTTCTTTTAAGTGGTATGATTCCAAAATCTTGTTGATATCAAGACCGTTTTCGTCACAAAAATCTAGCAGTGCTCTCTGTTTTACATCCGTGATCTTCTGTGATGATGTCTCGTTTTGTTTTTCGCTCCATTTAAAAACAATTTCGTTACTCTTTTCCGCATTGATTGCAAGAGATACAATCTTTTTATCAATTACTGTCATTTCTGAGACCTTAAATTTATCATATGTTGTGTAACGGTCTCCCTGCTTTATCATTTTTACCGCACCATTCGGAATCCATATAAATGGAGTAGTGTAAAGTTCTCTTCCGATTCCTAGATTAAAACAGGCACGCTTAAAAGAGTCGCTTGCTTGTCCTTTCTCTCGTTCTGTATAAGACTCCGTCCCAACGTCCTGTTTGGAAATCCACTCCCTTTTCTCTGGATCATACAATTCCACAGTGCAGAAGAGATTTCCATTTATTAATTCATGATGCCTTTTCCATCCCATAATACCGACTGTCTCATCAAGTATGTTCATATCACACCGAGCGTCCTTGTACAGCAATAAGCTGCATCCGGTTGATTTACATGTTGACACTCTGCACTCTACTTCATCGGCTCTTAGATCTCTAAATTTCATTTTCGCACCTCCTCATGTCAAAGTCGTTGTCTATCCTATTGCCTAGATGAACATCTTCAAAATCTACGTCGTGTGCAGGGCATCCGTAAAAAGATTCTATAATCCTCTTTCTCAAATCATCGTCACATGAAATTTCATCTTCTATGATTTCCTCTAGTGCCTGGCGTTCGCTCAAACTTGCGAAACATCTGTTTTTTATGTCCTTCCACGCATCTTCTTTTTTTATGTATTCTCCTTCATATTCGTAACATATCATTGTTTTACCTTCCATCTTGTGTTATAATGTCTGTGTGTTATAATGTTACTTTGCCATTGGAAGTTTCCACTTCCGTGGCATTTTTTTATTTTCTTTTTCAATCATCATCCTCCTCAAAATCTTTCTCTGACATCCATGCAAAGCCACCTATCACAAGGCACATCGTCAGCCAAAACGGTGTTTCAACAAACGTCTGCAATAAAATACCGGTAATGATCAATGCTCGTCCTAAGTTTTTATTCATTTCATGCTCCTTTCTCAGGTTGATACAAAATCCCAGTCACTTCCCACAGAAGTTTAGGACTAATGTAATAATTACCTCTTTTCTTTCCTGGTTGCTTAAAACAATATCCTATTGGCAACCATCCATTTTCGATTCCTGCTCTTACAAAGCAAGCATCTTTTTGCATCTTTTCTGCAACATACTGTACCGGAACGCTTCCTTCAGGAAACTGATCTGGTGCATTAACATATGCTGCCAAGATTCTTAATTCTTGCCTTCTGCTCATGTGTTTCACCTTCCTTTCTCCAGATGGCTTAACTCTCCGCCTGCCGATGTATGCGTGCCTACATCGCTTCACATGATAATTGCTAAAAAATAAACACTATATTTGGTATACGAGACATAAATGGTTAATAGTTACTTAATCAGGCGGAGAATAAAGCCATCTGTATTTATTTTCAATTGATAAAATTATACAATGATTGTATAATAGTAAGGTTGTACACTACACTACATATTGTGTCAAACATGTGTTTATATACATTATCTTGTATTTTTTTATTGACCTATTGATATTTTAGTGGTATTCTATTTCAGCAAAGAGATATGCGTGTCCTATCAGAAAGGGGGCTTAATATGCCAAAACGTATAACTGTAACGAAGGAATCAAGCACTGGAAGAAATGAACGCTTCCACGATAACTTTTCTGACACAAATATGACCCGTAATCAGTTTGTAAACCAAATCAAACAGGGAAATTATCCAAATTATCATGTGCGAAACATCAATGGTGTAGATACACCTGTTTCCAATCCAGATAGAACAAGAAATAACAACCTAGGTTAATCATTATCCGGCACGCATACCACTTTGTATCCATCTAATACAATGATGTCTATATCAGTGATACTGACAATCAGCTCATCATCAGAACCAACAACCCGTATCTCTGAATATTCGTTCTCAGAAATTTTCATTTTTTACCCACTTCCTCAATACCAAAAAGATAATTTGCATCCACATTAAATTCTCCTAATACTTCAAGTAGTTTTTGAATATCAATTACTTTAATAATACGACGGCCGTTCAGCATATCACTTAACTCTTGTGCAGTCATCTCTGCCTTCTCCGCAATAACTGCCTGTTTTATTCCTTTGTCTTTAATCACTTTTTTTAAACGGACCGCAACAATACTATTTGCTTTAGAAACCGCATTCATTTCGTCTTTCTCACCTCCTGGTTATTTAGTAATCCATTTTAATTGGATTTCTTAGGTAAAAAAATATAGTCAATTGGAATACCATATAATTTACTAAGTTCTCTTCCTTGTGACATTTTCGGTTCAGAAGTCCCTTTTTCCCAGCTAACGATAGTCTGTTTTCCAACATGCATATGTTTTGCGACCTCTTCTTGTGTCATTTCTGCATTAACTCGTGCTGAAGCTAAAGAAATTTGAAATGGTACTGCTTTACCTTCATTCATCTTTGTCACGTCATCACCGCCTTTCTTTAATTTCTGTATTCATTATAAATCCATTTTAAATGGATGTCAATACTAAAATCAATTTATTTTTGACTTTTAGTTGCAAAAAATCAATTTTTATTGTACTATATTAATAACGAAGTGAGGTGATTTAATGTCAGATGAAAAGCAAAAGAAAATATTCTCTAAAAACCTATCTTTCTATTTAGAGAAATCAGGAAAAAGCCAAAAAGAGGTGGCTAAAGCTATTGGAGTTATTCCACAAACATTTAATACTTGGTGTACGGGACAATCCATTCCTAGAATGGGAAGCGTACAAGCTCTCGCTGATTATTTTGGAATTGGAAAATCTGATTTAATAGAAGAAAAATCCGATCAAGCCATTGAGCTAACTAAGATAGATGAAAAAGATATCGCAAAACGATTAGAACAAACCCTTGATCAGTTAGAATCCGATCAAGATGGACTGATGTTCTCTGGAGAACCTTTAGATGATGAAACAAGAGAATTATTAAAAGCTAGTCTCCAGAATAGTATAACCATCGCAAAAATAAATGCTAAGCAAAAATTCACACCAAAGAAATACAGAAAATAAAGGAAGTGATTCATTGGATATTCGTAAAAAAACAAACTCACTAAAGAAAAGATATGGTACGAATAATCCTTTTGACATTGCTAAGTATTTAGGGATAAAGGTTATATTTGAACCATTGGGATCCATTAGTGGATACTACAATAAACAGCTTCGTATGAAGCAAATACATATAAATCATGATCTTTCTGATCACGATCAGCTATTTACATGTGCACATGAATTAGGTCATGCAATTATGCATCCTGATGCTAATACTCCATTTTTAAGAAAACGAACTGGACTTCTTGTAAGTAAAATGGAAATCGAAGCAGATAAGTTTGCAACTGAGCTTCTAATTAATGATGAAATTTTTCTTGAGTTTCAAGAATTTACTACAGATCAAATCGCGCGTGCACTTGGATATAATGAGGAACTGATAAAGTTAAGATTGAAATAAGGATAAAAGTATGAGAAAAAAATTATTAACTGTTGGACTTGCGGTGTTGATGGCTATATCTTCAACTTCATGCAAAAGTTCAGAGAAAACTCAAACAGCTAAAGAAGACACGTACAAAAACTATAAACAGTATAATACATCATTCGGATTAAAATATAAAATTCCAAACGACTGGAATAAAACAGATACAAGCACATCTACTGATCTTACGTTCAGCAAAGACGATGACACAATAACGCATGGTTTAATAGGTGTCTATTACTATGAATTTGATGGTGACATTATACAGAAAGAGAATTTTCGTTCTCTCGTTAGCAATATAAAAGATGGCGAAAATTACAACGGCAAATTTCATTCTGAATCGTCTACAATAAATGGAGTAAAGGTTAAATTTTTTTCATACGAACTAGATATTAATGGTGATGCTTATTTTATGAAAGGCATAGTTTTTAATTGCGGAAATGGGTATTGTATATTAGACTTTATATACCCAACAAATAAAGATTACGAAAAACTTTTTGATAATATTGCAAATTCAATATCTGTTAATACTTCTGCAATCGTGACTGCAACCGAAAAACCGAACGAAACAGAAGCATCAGTGTCTGCTACGGAAGAACCAACAACCACAGAGGTCACAACTGAAGCTACAACAGAGAAAGCAACTCAAGTAAAGCCAAAATCTAAGGACATCACTGACAAAGATATTGATTTTTCGAGTGATTATAGAAATGACTCCACTGGAAAATGGAGAATTGCCATAACTTCTGACAGCTTTGATATTGAAAAATATGCTTTATCCTATTATCTCAATTACTTTAAAGCTGATGATGAGATCCATTTTATTGTGAACTTTACCAGAATGACAACAACCAAGATTTCTGACATGGGCGATACACTTGATGTATCAATTCATGAATACACAAAAGGTGAAGAACACGATGCCAATAAGGCATTGGGCGGAATGCTTTTAAATGAGTATCACGTCAATATAAAAACTGGAAAAATAACTAAAATCCAATAATAAAAGAAAACCGCCCAGTTACCAACTGGACGAAACATTGCGACATCGCAACAACGGAACTTTGAAAATATAGTATACTTACCCAGGAAGTCGTCAGGCGGCAAGTCTCCAACACCGCTCCGAGCATTGCGGAAAGGAGGCACTTATGAGTACATATGAGGAATTTATGATCATCATAAATGTTGCACTATTAATTATTGCCATTCTGAACTATACACATAAAAAATAGCCGTCCTGCCCCTGGTAAGTGTAGAACGACTATTTTTCGTTAAGCATTCGCCGGAGCGGATGGGTTTGCTCCATCGTGCCGACTTCCTTGTTAAGTATATTATAATCAAAGTTCTTAGATTTTTCAACTGAATTTTAATAACTTACAAACATTATATTTTATAAGAGGTCAACCATGGATATAAAAGAATACATACGTGAGCGACTAGATCCTCAAATTGATTGGTATGACAAAAAATCAATGAAGGCTCAAAGATGGTATAAAGTAACACAGATAATTGAAATTATCTTAGCTTCTGCTATTCCGCTTTTAACTGGATATTCAAAATATAGTTTTTGGCTTCCTGTTATAATCGGTATATTTGGTGCACTTATTGCAATTATTGAATCCGTCACAAAATTATATAAATTTCATGAAAATTGGATTCAATATAGATCTACTTGCGAACTATTAAAATATCAAAAATATTTGTACATGACAAAATCTTCTCCCTACAATACTGAAGAAGAAAGTGTCGAAAACATATTTATTAAGAACGTTGAAAATATAATTTCTTCAGAAAACAATCAATGGAAAATTACTAATGCAGAAAAGATTAAAAAGAATAAATAGTATTAATCTATTTTTTCATATGTTTTTTCGAAAATATCCGGCTTGCATGGATATTTCTCTCCATTGACACCTGTTATGATCCAATCTCCAGGAGAAGCGATCATATCACCTTCTAGCGTATGGATAACTTCTCTTTTCTCTGTCTTATACGCTTCAACAACAACAGGTTTTTTTCTGAACTTCTTAATATTTTTATAACTCATATTAACCACCTCATTTTTAAATTAGAAAGGATTGATTTTATGCCAAAATTATACGATTACAGATTATTTATTAGTCACGCTTGGAAATACGGTGATGATTATAAGAGACTAGTTGATCTATTAGATAACGCCCTATATTTCAGCTACTACAATTATTCTGCCCCTATGGAGAAACCTTTATTCCCATCTGGTACTCCTGTAACAAATAGTCAAATTCGCGAATTAATATCTGCTAAAATTCGACCTAGCCAAATTACTATTGTACTTTCTGGTATGTATGCTGCTTACAGTGACTGGATGAAATATGAAATTGATGAATCTGTTCGAATAGGAAAACCTATTCTCGCTGTCAGACCTTGGGGACAACAGAATTTACCTTCATATGTTACTCAGCATGCTGATAAAATTGTTGCTTGGAATACTTCATCAATTGTTAGTGCTATCCGTGAGCTAGTAAAATAACCATTTGCTAAAACTATAACATTTTATTATATAACATTCAATATTATGCAAAATAAAAACAGCCTCATTTCTGAGACTGCTTTCATAGATTACCATGTCGATCGTTAGATCGAAACGGTATACCTATCCTAAACAAATAGATTATACCATTTCTTTCTAACGTCTGGCAATGCGTTATTTTTATACAAATTTTTAAGAAAGGAATGATGGTTATGTTAATCAAATGTCCAGAATGTAATCTGCAAGTATCTGACAAAGCAATCTCCTGTCCTCACTGCGGATACCCTCTTGATTCTAAGGCAGTGAAACGGCAATACAACAAATCTACAAAAAGAAAAAGACTTCCTAATGGTTTCGGTACAATCTCCAAATTAAAAAACAAAAATCTCCGAAGACCTTTCCGTGCTCAAGTTTGTGTTGGTAAAAACTTCTATGGCAGACCGATTTATAAATCCTTAAAACCTCAATCTTCTTTTGAAACCTATAACGATGCTTATGCTGCACTAATGGAATATCATAAAAATCCTTATGATCTTGACTCCGATCTGACTGTTGAGCAGCTCTATGAAAAATGGAGCGAAGAATATTTTAAAGCTTTGAGCAGCTCATCTAGCGAACGAACCATCAAGTCAGCTTGGAACTACTGCTCTTCTATTTATGGAATGCGTGCCAAAGATCTACGGGCAAGACATATTAAGGGATGCATGGAAGATGGAACGTATATAGTCAATGGAAAAGAAAAACATCCATCTCCTACTACGAAAACCAAAATAAAATCATTATTCAATTTAATGCTAGACTATGCAGAAGAGCATGAACTTGTTGATAAAAATTATGCCAGAACATTTAAATTGGCAGATGATATCATCAAAGATGTCGAGGAAGAGAAAAAGGATCATATTGATTTTACGGATGAAGAAATAAAAAAATTATGGGATCATTTGTATGATACTGATTATGTGGATATTATCTTAATACAATGTTATTCTGGATGGAGACCTCAAGAATTAGGTTTGATTGAATTAAAGAATGTAGATCTGAAAAATTGGTTCTTTGTCGGTGGGATGAAGACTGATGCAGGTAAAGATCGGTTAGTTCCGATTCATCCAAAGATTCGCGATCTGGTCAAACATCGTTACCAGGAAGCCGAAGCACTTGGAAGTAAATATTTAATCAATTGTACTGATACAAAAACTCATAGATCTAACCTGAAAATGACGTATGATAAATATAGACATCGATTCGAAAAGATTGTTAAGAAATTAGAGCTCAATCCAGATCACAGAGCTCATGATCCAAGGATTCAGTTTTCCACGATGTCAAAAAGAGATAAAGTAGATGAATATGCATTAAAATATATGATGGGTCACAAGATCAACGATATCACAGAAGCTACTTACACAAAACGAAAACCAGAGTGGCTAATGGCCGAGATCATGAAAATAAAATAAAACGAAGAAAAAAAGAGAGTCAAAATTAATTTGGCTCTCTTTTTTTATTCACATTCTGAGTGTAGAGATATGGTATAGAGATAGTGTAGAGATAATATAGAGATTGTCTACATTTCACTACTTTTTACCACTTCTAACACCCTCAAAAAACCGCTTAAATACGTGGTTTTCTAGAATTTACCTGCTTTAGCAGCTTCTTCAATGGATACTGCAACAGCTACTGTAGCACCAACCATTGGGTTGTTACCCATACCGATTAATCCCATCATTTCTACATGGGCTGGTACTGAAGAAGATCCTGCGAACTGAGCATCACTATGCATACGTCCCATAGTATCTGTCATTCCGTAAGAAGCTGGTCCTGCAGCCATGTTATCTGGATGAAGTGTACGTCCTGTACCACCACCAGAAGCTACAGAGAAGTATTTTTTACCCTGTTCGATACATTCTTTTTTGTATGTACCTGCAACTGGGTGCTGGAAACGAGTTGGGTTTGTAGAGTTACCTGTGATAGATACGTCTACACCTTCTTTGTGCATGATTGCAACACCTTCTGTTACATCATTAGCACCATAGCAGTTAACCTTAGCTCTTAATCCTTCAGAATAAGATTTTCTGAATACTTCTTTAACTTCTCCTGTGTAGTAGTCCATTTCAGTTTCAACATATGTAAATCCGTTAATTCTGGAAATGATCTGAGCAGCATCTTTTCCTAATCCGTTTAAGATAACTCTTAAAGGTTTCTGACGAACTTTGTTAGCTTTTTCAGCGATTCCGATAGCTCCTTCAGCAGCTGCGAAAGATTCATGTCCTGCTAAGAATGCAAAACATTCTGTTTCTTCTTCAAGAAGCATCTTTCCTAAGTTACCATGTCCAAGACCTACTTTACGCTGGTCAGCTACAGATCCAGGAATACAGAAAGCCTGAAGACCTTCACCGATAGCAGCAGCAGCATCTGCAGCTCTTCTACAATCTTTTTTGATTGCGATAGCAGCACCTACTGTGTAAGCCCATTTTGCATTTTCGAAACAGATTGGCTGAATTCCTTCAACCTGAGCATAAACATCTAATCCAGCAGCTTTTGTAATTTCAGCAGCTTCTTCGATAGAATTGATTCCATACTCTTTTAAAACAGCAAGAATCTGTTTTTCTCTTCTTTCATATGATTCAAATAAAGCCATTATTCGCTACCTCCTATTCCTTTCTTGGATCAATAATCTTAACAGCGTCATCAACGCGTCCATACTGACCTTTGGCCTTGTCCATTGCTGTCTGAGCATCGTCTCCAGCTTTGATGAAGTCCATCATTCTACCAAAGTTAATAAACTGGTATCCAATAATTTCATCGTCAGCATCAAGAGCAATACCTGTAACGTATCCTTCAGCCATTTCAAGGTAACGAGGACCTTTTTTGAGTGTTCCGTACATTGTACCAACCTGAGATCTTAATCCTTTACCTAAGTCTTCAAGTCCAGCACCAATTGGAAGTCCTTCTTCAGAGAATGCACTCTGAGTTCTTCCGTATACGATCTGTAAGAATAATTCTCTCATTGCTGTATTGATAGCATCACAAACTAAGTCTGTATTTAATGCTTCTAAGATTGTTCTTCCTGGTAAGATTTCAGATGCCATAGCAGCTGAATGTGTCATTCCTGAACATCCGATCGTTTCTACTAATGCTTCCTGAATGATACCTTCTTTAACGTTAAGAGTTAATTTACATCCTCCCTGCTGAGGTGCACACCAACCAATACCATGTGTCAATCCTGAGATGTCAGTTACATCTTTTGCTTTCACCCATTTTGCTTCTTCAGGAATTGGTGCAGCTCCATGGTTTACACCCTGAGCTACTGTACACATTTGTTCTACTTCATGTGAATAAATCATGTTGAAACTCCTTTCAGTATTAAAAATAACAATTTTATTTTAGCACATTGTTAAAAATAACACAACCTGCTGAAAGAAAAATATTTATATAGTTACATATGGTTACATACCGTTACATATCGTTACATTTTCACCTTTCATGTACGATTCTAAAAATTAAGATTTATTATGTATTTTACATATCGTTACATACCGTTACATAAAAATTAGAAAAAATGGTGTAGTAACCATCAAAATGGTGTAAAAATGGTGTAGTAATGGTGTAGTAAATAAAAAAATGAGACTCATAAAGCAAACATCGTCAGTCGATCAAGTTTTTCCAGCTCTTTTTTTGTTCGTTTGGTATCGACATGATTGTATATTTGCATTAACACACTAATACTCTCATGCCCCATGATGCTCTGTAGGACCTTGATATCAATCCCTGTCTCTGCCATCCGCGTACATCCGGTATGCCGTAGAATATGAGAAGATATTTGTGGCAGCAAGAACGGATCTCTATTTTCAACTTTGGATTTCTGGATTTCTAAATCATTATATGCCTTCACACAGTATGATAGAGAAGACATAAGCCAAAAAAAAGGAACACCATGTACAAGGTTTATATAAAACCATGACTACAAGTCCGATAATTGTTGACGTAAGCATCAATCCATAAAATCCAAAGCTGAATTTTGCTATCCAATCAGCAGTTGTTCCTGCTGTATAAGCCCAGTCCCATGGAACATTTATAGACCACATTAATCGTACTAGTTCCTTTAGGTCTTTTGCACCTGCTACCATTAAATAGGTCTGGTAGACCATATTCCCAAACATAGAAAGGAAGTAGTTACCTACTCCTTCTTACTCTACAAATAATTATGTAGTTTTTCTAAGTCGATTCTTCTGAAAAAATATATGTTCTCAGTTGGCCAGATTTCACAATTAGAATTCCATCTCAACCAGACTCACAACGCATCATTTGAGTCCCCTTGTCTAAGTTGACTGTTCTTGCTCCACTAATCATCTGCGTTTTTTCTTCATCACTAAATTTATTCTAAAATGGAAAATATTTATTATACATTAATCTAAACTTCAACTTCACGTTCCATACAAACTGAAAGTTGTCTATTCTTTTGCATTTTTATATGAAATCAATATATGTGCAGGTGCAAATAGAAGCGATGCACTAATCAATAATATAGACCTGCTCATAATTCCACTAAATAAGAAAATTACTGATGGAATAACAGACAACGACACTGCTTTAAAAAGGTTTTTTTACTAAAACAAAAGCACCATATCGCACAGTACAGTGTAATTAATATGATGTTTACAATAAGATATATCGCAAATGCTTCATCTGACCACCAACCAAGCCATGTTCCTGGAATATTAATTATCATAAAACCAAAACATCCAAATCTTCCTATTTGCTCTATAATCTCAACCAACTTGTTATTCCATTTGTTTTCACAACCATCCTTGATTTTTATCGTATATAAAATATTCGGTATCATAATTATCACTATAAATATCACACCGAAAATGTTAATCCATTTCATCGTCATCTCACCTTCAATTTCAAAGCTTCCGCTCTGTTATAATCTTTTAACCTAACTGGAAGTTTCAATTTCCTATAACTATTTATTCATCTTCTTTAGTTGAACCTAAAGCAGTTCCAATAGAAACGCCAAAACACATTCCTAATGCCATTCCCATATTTCTATTTTTATTTGTCTTCTTCATTATAATCACTTCGGTAAATTCAGAGTTTCTGTTACTTGCTCAACTCGACACCCTGAAAGATTTACCTGTCTTTCTACTTATCCTTAAGCATTGAAATAGATATACTTGCCAAACCAATACCAAGAAAAATAAGTGCTTTATTCACAGGTAATTCATCTAGAATAGCAAGAACCGTAACTGCAATTCCCATTGCAACACCAATCCCTTTTAACGCAGTATCAATTATTTCGTCTATTTTATCATGGTTTATATTTTCTTTTGTTTCTGTCTTTACTTGCATAAGTTCATCCACGGTAATTCCAAAAGTCTCCGCTAATTTTGGAATCGAGTTCACATCTGGCGCAGATAAATCTCATTCCCATTTAGAAACTGCTTTATCGGTCACTCCCATTACTTCTGCTAACTGTAGCTGAGTCATTCCTTTTTCTTTTCTCAATGATGAAATCATCATACCAAGTGTTTGTTTTTTCATTTGCTCTTTTCCTCCTGTTTTTAATGATTGCATCATATCCTCCTAAATTTACTCAACCGACTGGCAGTTTAGTATTATCGACCTTCAGTTTACCTCTGGTTTCTCTACTCAAAACCAAGAAGAAACTTCAAATTCGTCTTCCTATATATCTACAAACCTTTTTCCAGCATCATATGAAAAACTGCTTTATAATATTTTTTTGAGCATCTGTTATTACAAAGATTTCATCAATATTTTCGGGAATCTCTTCAATAAACTGTTCTATCTTCTTCATGTCAATATGTTCCGCAAAACGAAGTAGTGCTTTTGTACAATCCGGATTCTGCATGCTCTCAATATACTGAAAAGGATGAATGTTCTTATCATTTTCATCTGTAAAAAAAGAAACTCCAGTACCCAGTGCATCCTGATATATGTCATTCTTAGGAAACTTTATCATCCATCGTTCGCTATCCATGATAATAGCATATTTTGAACTACTTCTCCCACCATAATAAGTAGAAAAATCACGTTCGTATTTATTGAAATTGTCCTCTTGTATACTGAGTCCTAGATTGCTATGCAGGATAATCCCTGATGGGCCAGATACATTCAGACAAGCATTTTAAACAGCTTTAACTATTAATTCAGCCGTCATGTATGAATATAGGTGATGTCTGTGCAGCATTTTAGATTGATTAGAATCTTATTGTTAAGACATCTTTTCTAAGATAAATTTTACTGTATGGAACTTTTCGTGTCCACTAATTTATACTAACATCAAGAAGAATTTACTTTTCAAAGCAGAAATAAAAGAAGCTGTGCACCAGCCGATTATAAATCAGATAGTTCACAGTCCTGTAGAGAAAGAAAAATACTTACTTTTTCCAATCTGTTTTTATATTCCTTTTCTTATAGTTTTTTATATTTTAGTTTTCTGGCAAAATACCGTAACGTAAAGAATACAGCAATAAGAAGAGCCACAACATATCCAACAAATCCAAGGACAGGAATGTGTAAAATTTTCGGATTCATGTCTGTCATGCAGATTACACTGGAACTGATCAGCAGTGCAGCTACACACAGCCCGATTACAGTATTGCGCACAGCCCGGTCAATCAGCATTCTAAACTCCAAGGACGCTTTTAAATTCAGATTTACTTCTGTCCTTCCTTTTACGAAATCATTCAGGACATCTGCAGTTAGAGAAGGGATATCAGCTCCTTTTGAAACAGCCCGATACAATTTCTTTCCATTCTTTTCCAGTTCTTTTTTCCAATCTATCTGCTGTAGATAATCTTCCATAAAACGTGATATGGCAATGTCAACCATGTTCAGCTCTGGACTGATTACAGATAAAACTCCTTCCATATGTGCAAGCCCTCTGGCAAGCATCGTCATTCCATGAGGCATACTGATATGATTTTTCTTCATGATTTCCATCAGTTCTCCCAGAATCTCTGGAAGATTGACTCCACCCATGGAAACTGTACCATAATCATCAAGAAACTGTCTAACATCATGATATAGCCGCTCCCGGTCTGGTGTCCCTCTATAGGATCCGAATCCAAGAACTGCATTCACAATCCCCTGAACATCATGTCTGGCCACACTTCGTACGCCTTCTCCCATAATCTTTCGGTCTTTTTCACTCAGCCGTCCCATCATGCCCATATCAATCCAGATAATTTTCCCGTCATGAATTTTCACATTTCCAGGATGTGGATCCGCATGAAAAAATCCATCATCCATCACTTGCTTAATAAAATGATTGATAAATTTCCGCCCTACCTCATCTAGATCATAACCATTTTCTTTCAGGCCATCAACATCATCGATTGATAAACCGTCGATGTATTCCATAACAAGCACATGGCTTGTAGTATACTCTTTAAACAGTTTTGGACATCCAGCATATGCCACTCCTGCATTATTTCTGCAAAATTCCTCCATATTGGAAGCTTCTGTAAGGAAGTCCATTTCCTCCTGTGCCGTCTGCCAGAGTTCATCCAGAACCATCTGCGGAT
Source organism: Anaerostipes faecalis (assembly GCF_018982945.1). Taxonomy (GTDB): domain Bacteria; phylum Bacillota; class Clostridia; order Lachnospirales; family Lachnospiraceae; genus Anaerostipes; species Anaerostipes faecalis. The sequence goes on from NZ_JABRXE010000007.1 coordinate 125,138, forward strand.
CCACAAGATCCTTTAATCCCGTTGCAACTCCTGCCACTGGCATAATCAGTCTGGCTGCATGTTTTAAAAGACCAATATCACGGGACATGGTATCATGGATCCCTTTTCTCTGAACTTTTATAATCACATTCTCACCAGTCTTCAGCTTTGCCCGGTGAACCTGGGCGATTGATGCTGAACCGAGCGGCTTTTCTTCAATAAAAGAGAAGATTTCCTGGGATTTGCAGCCATATGCTTCTTCCAGCACTTCCTCTACCATATGAAAAGGCATGGGAGGTACATTGGAATTCAGCTTCATAAGTTCTTCACAGTAACTTTTCGGAAGAATGTCTGAGTGCAGTGCCATAATCTGTCCAAGTTTGATATAAGTAGGTCCAAGCTCCTCCAGTATCTGTCGCAGCTTTTCCGGATTTATCCCCTGCATAATCTTGTATTTCCGTAAAATGGCAGTCATCTCAGACAAGCGGCTTCCAGATTCATTTCTGACTGAATCATTTGTTTTCAGCACGGCTCATCTGCTCCTTTAATTTTGAGAATTCTTCCGGTGACAGACTCTTGACAAACTCTTCGAAATCAACTTCCTTATCCTGCACATCCTCTTTATCTTTTTTCTGTGATGTTTCACGGACAGTACGTTTCAATTCCTGATTTAGGATTTTTCCCTGTTCCACGGTCAGCTCTCCCTTGCGTATTAGATCATCTAGAATTTCTTCTGATTTTTCCACAGTCGTAGCTGCTGCGCCAATACCTGCAAGCAATAATTTCTTTACTTCTTCACCCAAATTAATCTTTGACATAATCATGACCTCCTTAAAAACGTAATATTTCCAACAGCTTTGGTATAAAAATTTTAAATCCAATACCTGCTGCAATCATTGCAGAAAAAAGAACTGCCCCCGCTGCTGCATCCTTTGCCTTTTTTGCAAGAGGCTTTCTTTCTTCGGTGACCAGATCAACCACTGCTTCAACTGCTGTATTTACAAGTTCAAGGCTAATGACCAGCCCGAAAAGTAAAAAACAAATCAGCCACTCTATTTCCGAAATTGAAAGAAGAATTCCAAACAGAATAACCAGTACCACCACAGTAAGGTGAATCTTTATATTTCGTTCTTCATGGATAGTTCTTCCAATCCCTTCAAATGCATATCCAAAACTCTTATACAGTGGAGATCTTTTCTTTTTCATTCTCTTTAGTCCCCTCTTCCAATATCATCCATAAATAATTACTATTTTTACATGTCTATTATAACATAGTCATGATTAAATTTATTGTTTTAGTAACATTAAAATCAAAAAAATAATTTATAAATTGCAAGTCTGCTTTCCATATCAGAACCTTACTTTCTTGTTTTCCCCCATACCACTTCATACCCGCCATATCAAATTTTCCGCCAATATAGGCTGGCATAGCCATAAATCTGCAATCCGTATCATTTTTTGACATATTAGGAAATTAGGGTTCATCTTATTGTTTTTCAATCGAAGTAAGAGGAATTTGTTCAATGTCATAACTGCTATCCTTATGAACCGTGATTAATGTTCCGCCTCTTTGCTTTGTATCATTCTCAATTCCCGGCATAGCAAGGTAATCAATACTCATGCCATAAGTTAATCTGATTCCTTTATATTCTAAAGACATATTATTATAGTGATCATGTCCACAGAAAAATGCCTTCGTACTTCCCAGTTTTAAAGCTGTGTCAAAAATCTTACTCGGATAATTAGAAGCACATACTTTATTTATCATTTTCTCATCATTTGACCCAAAATAGTAAGTTACTTCCTTACTGCCCTTTTCATACAATTCATAAGCTGTACGATATTGCTGCAGCGGGATATGGAAAAATAACATAGAAGAAATAGCTTTTCTTTCTTGCTTTTCTAATCTTTTTATATTTTCCTGATACCAATCTACCTGATCATCATGAATATAATCATAGCTATTGATTGGTCCCTCTGTATAAGCATTGGAATCTATTAAGAAAATTGCCTGATTGAAAGAACCATCCACATTTCTAAATTCAATTAATTGATTATTTCTACCCGTAACGTGAGGCTGTCTGTAAGGATATAACAAATTTTTAGAAGTCTTATAAGATAAAGCTTCATATAGAGAATTTAAATCTTGTTCCGAATAAGTGGCAATAGATTCTGTATCATGATTCCCATTGGAAAAGTTAGATCTCCAGTTACTATTACAAAATCAGGATCTGTATGGTCAATCAGTTCATATACAGCTTTTAGTGCTTTCATATCCTTCCTGTACGAGAAAACACTACCCCCTAAATGAATATCCGTTAATTGCAATATTTTAAAATCATCTTTATTATCGTTGGTTATTGTATAGACTCCCGTTTCCTCATTATATTCGATTTTATTTGCCTTATCATATATATTGGGAACAGAATTAATATATGGTTGTGTTAGCCAAAAATCTCTTTGCATAAATTGATATCCACTAAAAATAAAGATAATTACGAAATAAATAATTGCTCTTTTTTTATTGATTACAAGATTGTGATAAACAATCTTCTTACAATATATTAAATTATAAACCAGTATTCCTATGGCATAGAGAACAGCGGCAATAAGAAAAACATTAGCATAGTACGCGTTCTGAAATACGATAATAAGAAGCAAAAAAATCATCCAATAAAAAACGGATAAGACAATAATTCTTTTAAGGTGCTGATAGAATTTTTTTACTTTGGCATCTTGAATCATATTGCCAAGCCACCTGGTTAACAGAAGGTTTTTTCCGAAAATCAGAAAAATAATTTCCACATAAAATAGATTCGTATAAACAAACTCTAATATTTCAGATGTTTTAGAATTTTGTTTTAATCCGATAATAAAGACAGCAAAATAGATAAATATTGTTAAGCCAAGAAAAATGCTATTGATTGTTCTCTTGCTATATTGGTCATATAACTTTTCAGGTAAGAAATAGAATCAGCAGAACAATGCCCTGTTTTCTGATTTCGCTTTTTGTAACTTTGATGCACCAAAATAGCCAATCCAGATAATAGAATTGCCATGAATAAATATAAAACATTAAAATCTACTGCTGCATTAAAGAAATAGACAAGAGAAAAAATCACTAGAATTATAAAAATATAGTAATGCCTTCTTTCCTTTTTTAATTTTCTTTTCAATTCATCTAAGGAAACAACGTCATCACTGATTTTATATTTTGTATTATTCTTATTCAAAATTATCCGATGTCCTTTCAAGTTCATTTTTTAGTTCTCATTATAGCATAATAGAACAATAAATTAAATGGAAAACATTCCAGGTATTTTTCTTCCTGTAGAATCTATTTCCAAGGTCGCCTATTTCCATGCCACCCACGTTCTTCCCAGTAGGAATAGTCCGGGTTCATATGGTCAGAAGATGCTTTGTGCATCAGCCGAACCAGATAAAACCAAAAGCGACCTTTCAGTGTCACACCAGATTTTCCTTTATTTTTTCGTATTTTCTTTGCCAATTGATCGGTCTTCTTATGAATTTTTGATTGAATTCTTTGTGGAATTTCAGCAGGCTTTGTTGCCTGTACTCCAATACCCAAACGGTACACATGAGACAGTCCCCAAAATACAAGACTGTCACCCATATCCTTATTTGTGCTCTTCATTCCTCCGCCTGCTGCAGTTGAAATGCAGACACCCTGCTTGTAAAACATCTTTTCGTTTGGCCGGTGTACCATCCAGCGAGTGCCATAGTGATCAAGAAACGACATCATCTGACCGGTAGCATGAAACACATAGACGGGACTTGCCAGAATAATCAGATCTGCTTCTTCCATAGACTTTGTAATAGGTCGCAATTTCTCATAGTGCGGGCAGTGGTTCATGTCTTTTTTGAAACAAGTCCAGCATCCGAGACATGGCTCATCAAAATCCCTCGGCAGGAAAAACTCTTTAATCTCTCCTCCAACTTTTTCTGCCAGTTCACGAGCAACCATACGAGTGCTGCCCTTATGATTCTGTCCATTGATAATTACGATTTTCATAGGTTTTTCCTCCTTGTCATGATTAAACTATTATTCGTTTTCTTATCTGGTCTGTTCTTTCTTACACCGAAAATCCAATAGCGTAATACAGGTATTCTATGAATCACTTCATAAAGCAAGATTGAAAAAATCAGAGATCCGATGAACTCAATGCTATACACCATTATAATTGGAAGTTGTTTTCCTATTAACAGATAATTTATCACAAGCATAACCGGAATATGAAGCACATAGATCCCAAAGCAGCTTTGGTTCATATAATCTGTGAAGGCATTACGGAAATCTAAAAATCTTGCTCCTGCTCCAAGTACAAATAGTATCATGAAGAATGCATATAAATTCAGATCCCATCTGGAAAGCACATAAATATCTGAATAGGCAAGTCCGTAGCACCTTGAAATATAGTAACCCCCTGTCAGGACTGACAAAATAAAAAAAAGAAATACAGCCTTTTTCAGTTTCTCAATAATTTCTTCATTTGAAAATATGTAGTATCCAAAAAGAAACGCCGGAATATAAATTCCATTTCGATATGCTGTAATCAAAGGCATATTCAGAACATGGGCTCCTCCCCATAGAATCAGATAAACAAAAATCAATAATACACAAAATGGAAAGAATTTATCCGCTTTTCTGGCAAACCACTGACATGTCTTTGTATCATTCCCATGATATTTAGCTACTATTTTTCTAATCACTGCTAACAAAAGTGATGCAGTAAATAGCACATGGCAAAACCAAAGTGCACCAATCCCAGAAAATAATACAATGACTAATCTGACAAATCCAGGTACTTCTTTTGGCATATTAATACTGGCGTTAGTTAGATAAATCACAAATCCTCCAATCCATCCAAATGCAAGAACTCCCAATGTTGACGGCACTAATAATTTATCTGTCCTTGCCTTTATAAACTGTCCGACTGTTTTTTTCTCCAGAGCATATTTTGCACTCATTCCAGCCACAACAAAAAGCAATAACATAAACCATGGATAAACAAAATATTGAAATATGCCTGCAAAAGTCATGCCATCATTATAAGCAGGAGCACCTGCAAACATAGCCTTGATTCCAATATTATTGTAGTAGTAAAAACTATGGAAAATCACAACCAGAAGAATCGTAATCCAGCGAATATTATCTAAATATAGTTTTCTCATAAAATCACATCTCCTCATTTCCCTTTTTTAAGGCCTTTTGAATAAATTCCATCATTTCTTCTGCTTTTAGTAAAGCAATTCCCTGTGGTTCATCTCCTAACACAACAATGGAATCACCTGCTTCAATATGAAAAATCTCTCGTGCTTTTTTTGGTAGAACAATCTGCCCTCTGGTTCCCACTGTAACAGTTCCAAACAAGCGCTTTCCTTTTGGCGGAAATGGTAAAAGATTTGCCTTTTCATCATAATGAAGCAAATCATCCAGTGTTACCCCAAATGCATTTGCCATCTTGTCGCAGGCAAGCACATCTGGTACGCTTTCACCCGTTTCCCATTTTGAAAATGTCTGTCTGCTCGTTCCAGCAATATCTGCCACCTCTTCCTGGGTCAATCCTGCTCGTTTTCTTAATAACTGGATATTTTCTGCTATCATAAAAATACCTCTTTTCTTTTTTATAAATCATATTTTTCATATCTTTCATGTTTATTGTAATGAAAAAAAGTACTAGTTTCCACCAGTACTTTTAACATAAATTGAATTCGTATGTGAATTATTTTAACATGATCTATCTCGTTATTTCACTGGAAGCTGAATCTCTGTCAGCCAGTCTTCTACTGACTCCTTATTCCAAATTCCGTCGATGTAACACTCGCGGGCAAGACCAGACACTTCGTATCCATTCTCTTCTGCATATTTCATAATATACGCATAAGCTTCACCAATCTGGTCATATGCACCCTTATGGAAAATACTAATGACCTTTGTTTCCGGAATTTCACGAAACTTAATGTTTTCACTTTCTACGCCACGACTTACAACGGCTTCACTGTGTCTAATCTGGATATCTGTTTCCTTATGTTCACCATCTGGATACTCACAAAACTCATACGGTGGTTCTGTACATTTTAAATTCGGATTCAGTTTTCTGCATTCTTCTCCAACTGTAGGAATCCACTGTATGCTGTCGGAATACCTATTCAGAACTGTTTCTGCGTAATAAACGATTGCTGCTGGAATTATTTTTTCTGTAACCTGATACTTCATCTCTTCTTCCTCCAAAATATGATTGATTATGGAGAGGCGAATTTCAATGTCATCTTTTTGTGTCTGCAATGCTTTTGCTTTTTCTGTAAAGATACTTCTCGTATCTTTGCCATTTAATATATCCCGTATCTCATTAATGGAAAAACCAAGTTGTCTATATGACTTGATCTTTGCAGCACTCTTCAGCTGACTAGTTTCATAAAACCGATATCCGTTCCACGAATCAATCGATGCCGGTATCAGAAGGCCTTCTTTCTCATAAAATCTGAGTGCTTTCACTGTAAGATGGGATAGTTTTGAAAATTCACCGATTTTCATCATCTAACATTCACCTCCTCGTTACAAACCCTATTTTGTGGCCTCCTCTAAAGGGAGAGTCAACAGGTATTTTCGTTTTTTTACAGAAAAATATGATTTAATTGCCGATTTTCCTTATCAGAATATTGTTCCTTCATAAAATTCTCTACGATACTGTAATGGAGTCATGCCCTCGTTTTTCTTAAAGACTTTGGTAAAAGCTCTATAATCATTATACCCTACGGAACCCGCAACTTCTGCAATAGGCATAGCAGTGGTCGCTAGAAGTTTTCTTGCCTTCTCCATACGAAGGTTCGTAAGATATGCGAGAAAATTCACTCCGATTTCATTCTTAAACAACTGACTGATATACTGTGCACTCAAATGAAACTGTTCCGCCAAATATGTAAGGCTGATTTCCTCATCCAGATGTTCCTGCAAATGTTTTGTAATATGAACAATCATTCTCATATCCTGTCCATGGTTCTCCTTTTCCACATGAATCTTAGACTTATAGAATGCCATTTTTAATCGGTCAATACATGTCCCGAATTCTTCAAAATTGACTGGTTTTAAGATGTAATCCGTTATCTGCAGACGTAATGCCTGCTGACAATAAGCGAAATCATCATAACCGGATACAATAACAAATGCCATAGATGGATATTTCATTCGGCTCAGCTCTATTACTTTAAGCCCATTCATGATTGGAATATTGATATCCATAATCACAATATCCGGTTTTAAAAGTTCAATCTGATTGATTGCTTCCATTCCATCTGCTGCTTCTCCTACAACTTCACATCCATGTTTTTCCCAGTCAAACAGCTTCTTAAATCCTTCTCTGATTTTGATTTCATCATCCACTAATAATACATTCAACTTCTTCACAGCTTCACCTTCCATTCATAGGGAGCAGCATATGAGCTGTTGCTCCACCGTTTTCATTTTCTGTATACCAAAGACCGTATTCTTTTCCGCAAAGAAGTTTTATTCTCTTCTGTACATTGAGAACACCGATGCTGTTTCCTTCCAGTTTCTGTTCCTTTTCCCTGTAATGTATCAACATATCTTGTATTTTTTCTTTTGTTGCTTTATCAAATCCACTCCCCGAATCTGCAATCTGTATTTCTATAGCAGGAAACTCTCCCTGATGCTCTTTTGCAATAATCTTTAATTCACCATGATATCCTTTATTTTTAAGGCCGTGGAGAAGACTATTCTCCACCAGTGGCTGTAAAATAAAGTTTGGCACCATCACCTCTCCAGTTTGAGGTGCAATATCATAACTTACTTTAAGTTCTGGATAACGATAGCACATCAGTTCCAGATAAGCATCCAAAAGTTCCAGCTCCTCTTCCAACGATACCATTTGTCTGTCGACCTTTACACTCAATCTGAAAAAATCCACCAGATGCATTAATTGTTCCGCTGTTTCCTTGTCATGATTTAGCTCTGCCTGAATACGTATGGTGTCCAGTGTATTGTATAAAAAATGCGGATTAATCTGACTTTTCAGATACAGCATGGATAACTTCTGTTCTGTCAGCTCTCCCCGAAGAATATCCGGATTTTCCAGAGTCAGATAAAAAGACAAGATCATCAGCGTAATACCCATTCCACTAATTAAGCTTGTTGGAAACATAGCCTGAACAACCGATACACATAATTCAACAATCAGAGCCGCCATAATCGTCCATTTCTTCTTTTTATTGATCTGCTTCCAGTAAAAAACAAGTATGCCTAAACACAGAGTAAGATAGAAGGTCACACTTATATAAATCACGGATACATGAATCCCATCGGAATAGTTTCCCTGGGAGGTTACTGCATAATGTACCGGTAAAACCATTGCTCCAACCTCGGCCAGAAAAAGAACAATATTTGCCAGCCAGATCAATCGCATTTTTTTACCCGTCTCTTCTTCAATTAAAAAAGATATATACCGGTAAAAGAGATATACAACCACAACCATAGTTCCTATAAAAAAACGGTGCAGAATATCATTGAGCCATACTGGTACACAATCCAAATGATTCACTGTATAAACAGTAGATGCATCTGATACCAGATGTACTAATGCTACAATCAGAATCATTGAAAAGGTCTTATGTAATGATGTATGCTTTTGCCCTGCCAGAAAATAGATAAATGCAATAAATCCTAATATTAAAAAGCAGGCAATTTCCATTCGAATCATAAACTTCCTCCCAGCATAAGTTATCACCTTAGTTCTTAAATAGGATTTTTATAGAACCGATACCTCCGTCAATAGAGATTCTATTTTCACCGTCTCCATATATACTATCATCTGACATTGCTTTCCCATCAAGGTTTGCACTGCCAATTCCTTTATCAAGTTCTATCTGATAATCCTCTTTTTTTCCAATGAGAGAAAGCTTCGTTTCACCTATTCCATAATCAAGTTTGGATTTTCCCGTGAGTCTGCTTTCAAGATTAAGTTCACCGATACCCATATCCATATTTAAATTGTGAAGCTCACCGCCTCTTATTGTAAGTTCTCCTGCTCCTCCATCAATTTTTGCTCTGGATAAAGCACTTAGATGTTTTATATCAACTTCACCTGCACCAAAATTAAGATATATCGTATTCGCACATAGTGTATCCACAGATACTTTACCTGCTCCTGTGGAAATAGCCACATCTTCAAATATAGAATTTTCCGGTATTGTCACAATCAGTTTAGCTTTTGCATAGTTTCTTAATCCCATTTTCTCTTCAGAAATAGAAAGTTTTCCTTCTTTTTCTCTCACCAACAGATCTTTATGATTGCTTTCCACACCAAATCTATCTCCACACACAATTTTCAAGGATGAAGCATTAATATCAAGATCAAGGTTCTTTATATTTCCACTGATTGAATATTTCTGCATATCACCAGAAATATCATCACCAACAAAAAACGATACAGATGAAATTGCTCCAACGATTCCACCAATAATGCTTACTGTTAAAAAGACAGCAAAGGCGATGGCACAATATTTTATAATTTTTTGAATACTTGTCATTTGATATCAACTCCTCCGAACATGCAGGTAGCATTTATATAAATTGTTACAGTTCCTTCTGTTCTAATATTCATGTGTTTATTGGAGACACCTCCAAAAAGAGAATTTGAAGTAACCTTCACATTGACATTTTCAGGTACATAAATATCAATTCCGCCAAAAATCGCAGATGCCTGAATCACTACATCTTCTTGAATCACAGCCCCTCTAAGATCACATTTTGCACCGCCAAAAACAGCATTTATCTCTGCCCCATGAAAAATCTCATTATCATAATTTAAATTTGCACTTGAAAATACAGCTGCTCCGGTTTTCATTTTATCTCTATTTACTTTGTTCATTGCTTCCGTTCTTCTTTTATCAAACATCCCGCCAAAAATCAGTTTGAGACCTACGATAATAATAACAACAGGGAACAGCAGCTTCCACATCAGATCAAAATCCAAAACATCCTGACAGCATAGAAGCAAAAATACCCCGATACAAATGCCAATAATATTTCCTGTTTTTTCATGTTCATTAAACAATCCGATCACACAAGGTATGATAATAAAGAAAGTCCACCAGCCATCAAAGAACAGTTCAATATTTGTAATACCAAAGATATTCAGTGCTAAAATGCATCCAATAATAATCAAAATAACACCCAGTAAAATATTTCCGCCTTTTTTCATAATCTCTTACTCCTCCATTTCATTTCTTCTATTATAATAGACCATCTTTTTATGTTCTTATTATAATAAAATTCCACTGAAACAGATAGGTGAATTTTTCACATAAATGTGTCTAAAATATATGTCATCTCTTACGCAGTCAATATTATAATTTTCTATAAAACACCCGTTATAAATATTTCCAGACCTATTACTATTAATATCACACCTCCAAATATGGTTGCTCTATTTGAAAATTTTGTTCCAAATTTCTTACCAATTATTAATCCTGTTGGTCCTATGTCAAGATTTAGTACAAGTTAAAATGAGTTTTTCCTCATCCTAACTTGTCATCTGCAATTCGTCTTTCTGGATTTTACGATACAACTTTTCATACTCATTTGGAGACATATAGTCACAATGACTGTGAATACGTTTTGTATTGTAAAATGCTTCCAGATATTCAAAAACCAATTGATATGCATGATTATAA
>NZ_JABRXE010000008.1 GCF_018982945.1 Anaerostipes faecalis
ATATTTTCTGTTCATTCTTTTTAATGTTGCATCGCATCCACTTTGTAAAGATAAATGGAAATGAGGACAAAAACTTTGAATTTTGCTTAATCGTTTTACAACTTCAGGCGTAATAAATCCAGGTTCAAGTGAACCAAGACGGATTCTTTTCACCTGAGAAATCTCTGAAATAGCTTCCAGCAGATCAATTAAAGATGTATTCCCGATATCCACACCGTATGAGGTAACATGAATTCCTGTAATCACGAATTCCTGACACCCGTTTTCACATAACTGACTGATTTCTTCCAGAATCTCTTCCTGACTCCTGCTTCGGACTCTCCCTCTGGCATAAGGAATAATACAGTAAGAACAGAACTGATTACATCCATCCTGTACTTTAATATACGCTCTTGTATGATCATTCAAATGATCAATATGCAATGACTCATATTCTCTGTCCTTTGCAATATCAAGAACTTCCGGACTCTGGATCCTTTCCGGAGCATAACTTTCTAAAATATGCACAAGCTCCTTTTTCTTATTATTTCCAATAATAAGATCAATATTTGTATCTTTTGATAGCTCGTCTTTTCCAACCTGCGCGTAACAACCAACTGCAACTACTACAACATCAGGATTCATCTTTTTAGCCCGATGCAGCATTTGTCTGGATTTTCGCTCAGCCATATTTGTTACAGAACAAGTATTTACGATATAAATATCTGCAGCTTCTTTTGGAGATACCATAACCACTCCTGCTTCTAGAAGCATTCCCCACATGGCATCCGTTTCATACTGATTCACTTTACAGCCTAAAGTAACAATTGCTGCCTTTTTTCCCTGTAAATTCATAAGTTCCCTTTCTATTGACTTTTCTTTAAAATACGAGTACACTGTCCTTATTCAAGATATCTGCTGATGCATTTCTTTTTAAGGAGTTTTGTTATGTGTTACGCACTTATAAAATTTAATTCCATGAACGATGTATATTCATTTATCGATATCATCAATCAATTTCCTGGCGATTATGAGATCATAGACGGTCATCATGTGATAAATGCAAAATCACTTTTGAATATCCTTAGTATGAATCTTTCCAATCCATTAAAACTTACTCTGGATTCTGAACACGCCGATGATATTCTTCGTGCTATTCAGCCTTTTATTTTACATGAATAACTTCTGTCGTTTCAATGGCTTTTTTCATCAAATCATCTATAACATCTTTCAGATGCTCTTCTGATTTTCTGATTCTCTTTATATTTCCTTTTGTCACAGGATGTTTTGCAACAAAAATGGTACAGCAATCTTCAAACGGCTGAATTGATGTTTCAAATGTACCGATTTTTTCAGAAATATCAACAATTTCCTGTTTGTCCATTCCAATACAAGGACGAAATACCGGCATATGACACACTTCATTTGTAATTGCAAGGTTATGAATTGTCTGACTTGCAACCTGTCCGATACTTTCTCCTGTAATCAGCGCCAGACCATCATTTTCATTTGCAAAATGCTCTGCGATCTTCATCATATAACGTCGCATGATAATTGTTAATTCATCATGTGGACATTTTTCATATATTGCAAGCTGGATATCTGTAAAATTAACAACATGAAGATTGATTGGCCCTGCATATTTTGCAACAATCTTTGCAAGATCAACAACTTTTTGCTTAGCTCTTTCGCTTGTATATGGTGGTGCGTGGAAATATGTTGCATCAATTCTGACTCCACGTTTCGCAATCATATATCCAGCCACCGGACTGTCAATTCCTCCTGATAACAGAAGCATTGCTTTCCCGTTTGTTCCAACCGGCATTCCACCCGGACCTTTAATCTCCTGAGAATAAATATAAATATATTTGCGCACTTCAATATTTACCATTACATCTGGATTATGAACATCAACTTTAACACCATCAAAGGCTTCCAGCATTTTTTCTCCAATATCCATATTAATTGCCATGGAATTCATCGGAAACTGTTTGTCCCCTCTTCTTGCATGAACTTTAAATGTAAAATTCTTTACCGGATATTGTTCATCGATAAATGTAAGTACAGTTTTTCTAAGATTCTCAATATCTTTGGTTTCTTCTACGACCATCGGACAGATTCCAACGATACCAAACACTTTCTGTAAAGCTTCTACAGCTTCATCATAGTCAAATTCACTTCGTCCTTCCACAAACATACGGCCGGATTCTTTTCGAACTTCAAATTCTCCTACCGGTTTCATGGCATAACGAATCTGTTTCATCAAGGCATCTTCAAACATGTATCTGTTTTTCCCCTTGATACCAATCTCGCCATATTTAATCAAAAAGGCTGTTACCTGCATTTTTTCTTCCTTTCTATCTTCTCACAAATCTTCGAAGCATTGGAACCAGTTCCTTTAACGCTTCTATGGTTTCATCTACTTCTTCTTTTGTATTTTCTACAGAAAAACTAAATCTCAACGTTCCATCTTTAAAATCATCAGAAATTCCTATAGCATTTAAAGTACCGCTGACTGCCTGCTTTTTATTGGAAGAACAGGCAGAACCTGACGAAACATAGACACCTCTATCCTCCAGAGCATGTAAAAGAACTTCACTTCGAAGTCCTTTGAAACTGATACTTGCCACATGAGGAGCCTCACCTGAATTGTCTTTGATATCATCAATCTCTTTAACTTTTTCCTGAAAATACTCTTTGACCTGACGGATTTTATCAGCATTTTCATAATGATTAGCTATCATTTTCTCGCATGCACATCCTAGTCCTGCAATTCCAGGTACATTTTCTGTTCCTGAACGCATTCCCTTTTGCTGGCCTCCGCCAAAAATAATAGGCTGTATCTTAGTCCCTTCTTTTATATATAAGAACCCGATACCTTTTGGACCATGAATCTTATGTCCACTCATGGACAATAGATCAATATTCATATTCTTAGGAATAACCGGTATTTTCCCATATGCCTGAATGGCATCCACATGGAAAATCGTTCCCGGATTTACGGATTTTATGATTTTCCCTATTTCCTCAATCGGCTCTACAGCACCGATTTCATTATTTACCATCATACAGGAAACCAGAATTGTATCTGGCCGAATGGCTTCTTTCAATTGATCAATTTTTACGATTCCTTTTTCATCCACATCCAGATAGGTAACTTCAAATCCCTGTTCTTCCAGATGAAACATTGGCTCATATACAGAAGCATGTTCAATCCTAGTCGTGATAATATGCTTTCCTTTTCTATGATTTGCCATTGCTGTACCTATAATGGCCGTATTGTTAGATTCTGTCCCGCCTGATGTAAAAAGGATTTCCTTAGGCTTAGCTTTTAATGATTTTGCTATAATATCCTGGGCCCCTTTTATAATATTTTCTGCTTCAATTCCTTTTAAATGCTTTGCAGATGGATTTCCGTATGTGACTTCCATTGCCTGCTCCATGGCAGTCATTACCTCTGGAAATACTTTTGTTGTTGCCGCATTGTCAAAATAAATGCTCATCTTGATTCCTCCAAACCTATGGAAGATTTATCTTCTTCCAGTGTAAACATCAGAATCGATAACATAGCCATTCCAGCAGTTTCTGTTCGAAGAATTCTTTTCCCAAGGGTCATAGTTTTCCCTCCTGTCTCTCTTGCTGCAGCAATTTCTTCTTCTTCAAAACCGCCTTCCGGGCCAATGATGATTCCAATGGATTTCTTCTTTTTTGCCTGTAAAAGAAGTTCTTTTGAATATGTTATTCCTTTTACTTCTTCATATGGAACTAATAACATATCCAGTTCTTTTGCCTCCTCCAAGGCTTCTTTATATGATTTTACCTGAGATACTTCTGGAATAATTCCTCTTTTTGACTGCTTTGCTGCACTTAGTGCAATCCCATTCCAACGTTCTGTCTTCTTTTTTGCTTTCTTCTCATCCAGCTTTACAACACATCGTTTCATCCGTACCGGAACAATCTTTGTCACTCCTAGTTCAACTGCCTTTTGAATAATGAATTCCATCTTATCTCCTTTAGGCAGACCCTGATATAAAATTATCTCAGTTCCTAATTCTGTTTCCATCCCGTGAATATCCAGAATTCTCGCCTTGATTTTATCAGATGCAAATTCTTCCAGACTGCATTCATATTCTAAATCTGTTTCACAGCTTAAAAATACCTTATCTCCTTCTTTCATTCGAAGAACATTTTTTATATGATTCACATCTTCCCCGAGAATCAATACATATCCATCCTGTATCTGATCTTTCTTGATAAAAAAACGGTACATACATTTACCTCTTCTTGGCAGTCATGGAAACCCAGTCTTTCATTCTTCTTGTTTCCACGATTTCAAAGCCAAAAGTATTCAGTTTATCGGCTATTTCCTGTTCTTTTGAATCTATTATTCCGGAAATTACAAAAACTCCATCTTCTGTCATAAACTGATCTACAATCTCAATCAATGGAGAAATGACATCTGCTAAAATATTAGCAACAACTACAGGATAACATTTACTTCCCAGTGATTTTGCAAAATCATCATCTTCCAGAATATTTCCCTGATATACATCATAACAGTCTTTTGATAAATGGTTCACTTCAAAGTTTTCCATTGTGGCAGTGATAGCATGAGGATCTATGTCTGTCAATACTGCATGACTGGCTCCCAGTTTCATTCCGATAATAGATAAAATACCACTTCCGCATCCAACATCTAAAATCTTTGTATCTTCCTTAATATAAGGTTTCATTCCTTCGATACAAAGCTTTGTTGTTTCATGAGAACCTGTTCCAAAAGCTGTTCCAGGATCAATTTCTACAACAATCTGGTTATCTTTCACATTTTCCAAAGTTTCCCAGGTCGGTTTTATCACAATCTGGTCATCCAGCTGGATTGGTTTAAAAAACTTTTTCCAGTTATTGACCCAGTCTTCTTCTTTGGTCTTATCAAAAGAGATAGTTCCCGGCCCAATATCCATAAATTCTTTCAGACGTTCCAGCATCTGACGAATCTCCATAGTGATTGCTTCCAGATTCTCTTCCTCATCAAAATAACAGCTGATTTTAGCTGTTCCGTCATCAGGTGCAATATCATCTGGCAGAAGATCTACATACATTACTTTCATTTCTTCTTCTGTCAATGATACATGATCTTCAACTTCTACTCCTGTTGCTCCTAATTCAGTCAGTTCATAACTAATCATATCTTCTGCTGATGTCAGCGTATCAATCGTAATCTTATTCCATCCCATGAGATATTACTCCTTTAAAGTTTCTCGAAATCATAATATATCAATTTAAAAGTGTAACATAAAAGAGAATTGGAAACAAGAGATTTGCTCCATTTTATCTAGTCTGCTCTTAAGTCAACTTATGTTAACTATAACATAAAAATGGCATGATATTTAATTATCACACCATTTTTAAACAATAAATTAATTTCTTTTCCTTAAATGTAGTTCATTCTACAACGCCCTATCTGACCATATAGTTCTTTATATTTTCTTCTCATAATATGAACAATTTCATGGAGAGATACAGGATCCTGCTGCCTGACTTCTTTCTTAACCATTTCCTTGATTACTGCATCAAATGCAGCTTTCATAGATGAATACTTTCCAATGATTTCATAAATATTTCGATGAAGTTCAGCATCATATGTTTTGACTAATAATATATATGTTTCCTTCTTAATCTGTATATAATAATTTCCTTTTATATGCAACATCGTTATAATCTCCTTTCATTTTGGATTATTGGCATTATAACCTATTATTGTATACAATTTGTGTCATAAAGATTATCTCTTTTTAAAATTTTTCTTAAGAAATTATGATTTACATCAGATTATTTCCATATAAAGGAAATTTATACATGTCATCATATAATATGAAAATATAAAACTCCTCACAGATTAATATCTGTGAGGAGTCATCATCTTTTGGTTTATTTTTTATGTTTTCCAAAAAATCCTTTATGCTCTTCCTTTTTAGGAACTTCTCCCATAGCTTCCTGGAATTTCTGAAGTGCTGCTCTCTGCTCTCCACTTAAATGTTCTGGTACCTGAACAACTAATGTAACATAGTGATCTCCTCGAACATTTTTATTTCGAACCGCTGGCACACCTTTACCTTTTAATCGGATTCTTGTGTCCGTCTGAGTTCCAGGTTTGATGGTATATTCATATGGGCCATCCACTGTAGGAATTTTTATTGTAGCTCCCAGTGCAGCCTGCGTAAAGGAAATTGGCTCTGTAGAATAAATGGTTGTATCCTGACGCTGGAATTTAGGATGACGTTCTACAATAACTTCTACCAGAAGGTCTCCTCTTGGTCCTCCATTTACTCCAGGCTCTCCTTTTCCACGAATTCTGATACTCTGCCCATTATCGATACCTGCCGGCACAGTAACCTCTATGGTCTTACGACTGCTGGTATATCCTGTTCCATGACATTCCGGACATTTTTCTTTTATGACTTTTCCTGTTCCATGACATTCCGGACAGGTCTGTACATTCTGAACAGTTCCAAACATTGACTGCTGAGTATAAACTATCTGACCTCGGCCTCCACATTTCGGACAGGTTTCCGGACTTGTTCCGGCTTTCGCTCCTGTTCCATGACAGGAACTACATTCATCCTTTAATGTGATTTCAATTTTCTTTGATGTACCAAAAACGGCTTCTTCAAAAGTAACATGAATTCTTGCACGGACATGTGCACCCTGTGCAGGACGATTCTGCTGTCTGGCACCGCCTCTCTGACCGCCGCCAAACATACTTCCGAAAATATCACCAAAAATATCACCCATGTCTCCGCCGAAATCAAATCCGCCGAATCCGCCACCGTTAAATCCGCCGGCTCCCTGTTCAAAGGCAGCATGACCAAACTGGTCATACTGCGCTTTTTTCTCAGAATCACTTAACACTTCATATGCTTCAGAAGCTTCTTTAAATTTTGCTTCTGCTTCTTTGTCTCCTGGATTAGTATCAGGATGATATTTCTTTGCAAGTTTTCGGTAGGCTTTTTTAATGTCTGACTGTGAAGCATTCCGGTCTACACCAAGTACTTCATAATAATCTCTTTTATCTGCCATATTCGTCTACCTTCTCTTTATCTTAAACCTCTTTGTAATCACCATCGACTACATTATCATCTGCTCCACCTGCTGTCTGCCCTGCATCTGCTGCACCTTCTGGTGCTCCCTGCTGAGCCTGAGCAGCTGCTTCATACATTTTAGCGAACAGATTCTGTGCACTTGTCATTAATTTTTCCTTTTTAGCTTTCATATCTTCAACCTGTGCATCTGTCATTTCCTGATCTTTTGTCTGTTCTACCAGGTCTTTTAATGCCTTCAGGTCTTCTTCAACTGCTGCTTTTTCTGTTGGATCTACTTTGTCTCCTGCTTCTTCCAGAGCTTTTTCTGTCTGGAATACCATAGAATCAGCTTCATTTCTTGCATCAATTGCTTCTTTACGTTTTTTATCCTGTGCTTCAAATTCAGCAGCTTCTTTTACAGCTTTATCGATATCTTCATCAGACATGTTAGATCCGGCTGTAATTGTAATGTGCTGTTCTTTTCCTGTTCCTAAATCTTTTGCAGATACATTTACGATACCATTTGCATCAATATCAAATGTAACTTCAATCTGAGGCACTCCACGTCTTGCAGGTGCGATACCATCCAGTCTGAATCTTCCTAAAGATTTATTATCTTTTGCAAACTGTCTTTCACCCTGAACAACGTTAATATCTACTGCACTCTGATTATCTTCTGCTGTTGAGAAAATCTGACTCTTCTTAGTAGGGATTGTTGTATTACGTTCAATCAGTCTTGTTGCCACACCACCCATTGTTTCGATAGAAAGTGATAATGGTGTTACATCCAGTAACAGAATGTCTCCCGCACCTGCGTCTCCTGCTAATTTACCACCCTGGATAGATGCACCGATTGCTACACATTCGTCTGGGTTGATTCCTTTGAAAGGTTCTTTTCCTGTTAACTGCTGTACTTTATCCTGTACTGCAGGGATACGTGTAGAACCACCAACTAATAATACTTTGCTTAATTCAGAAGCTGTCATTCCAGCATCATTTAAAGCAGCATTTACAGGACCTGCTGTTCTTTCAACAAGGCTTGCTGTCAGTTCATCAAATTTAGCTCTTGTCAGGTTCATATCAAAGTGTTTTGGTCCTTCAGCTGTTGCAGTGATGAATGGAAGGTTAATGTTTGTTGTTGTAGAAGAAGATAATTCTTTTTTAGCTTTTTCAGCAGCTTCTTTTAATCTCTGCATAGCCATCTTATCTCCAGATAAGTCTACACCTTCCTGTTTCTTGAACTCATCTAACATATACTGTGTAATTACATTATCAAAGTCATCTCCACCTAATTTATTATCTCCGGCTGTAGATAATACTTCAATAACTCCATCACCGATTTCAATGATAGATACATCAAATGTACCACCACCTAAGTCATATACCATGATTTTCTGTTCATCTTCATTATCAAGTCCATAAGATAAAGCCGCTGCTGTTGGTTCATTAATAATACGTTTTACATCAAGTCCTGCAATCTTACCAGCATCTTTTGTTGCCTGACGCTGTGCATCATTGAAGTATGCAGGAACTGTAATTACAGCTTCTGTAACTTTTTCTCCCAGATAGTTTTCTGCATCAGATTTTAATTTCTGAAGAATCATTGCAGAGATTTCCTGTGGAGAATATGCTTTGTCATCAATTGTTACTTTATAATCTGTTCCCATATGTCTTTTAATGGATGAGATTGTCTTTTCTGCATTTGTAACTGCCTGACGTTTTGCAGGTTCACCAATTGCACGTTCTCCTGTTTTTGTAAATGCTACAACAGATGGTGTTGTTCTCATTCCTTCTGCATTTGTAATAACGGTAGGTTTTCCACCTTCCATAACTGCTACACAACTGTTTGTTGTTCCTAAGTCAATACCAATAATTTTACCCATGATCTATTTCCTCCTAAAATCTATCTAAAATTTATAAAACAATATATCGCCTGACGGCTTTAATTTGCTACTTTTACCATACTGTGGCGAAGTACGTTTTCTTTGTACATGTATCCTTTTTGCAATTCTTCTGCTACAACATTCTCGCCATATGCTTCATCTTCTATATGCATCACTGCATTGTGGAGATTTGCATCAAATTCTTTTCCTTCTGCATCCATGGCAGAAACTCCAAGATCATCAAATACAGACATTAACTGTTTGTAAATCTGCTGTATTCCCTGAACAAATGCTGTATCTTTTTCTTCTTCAGAAACTGCATCCAGCCCTCGCTCAAAATTGTCGATTACTGGAAGAAGTTTTTCCAGGACTCCCATAGCGCCCATATCATAGCGCTGTGTTGCTTCCTTTGCTGTACGCTTTCTAGCATTTTCAAATTCTGCCATCAGTCTCTGATATTTGTCTTTCCAGTCAGCAATTTCTGCTTCCAGTTTTGCTGTCTGATCTTCCTCAGTTTCTTCCTTTGGAGTTTCCTCCTTGGAATCTTCTTTTACTGTTTCTGGTTCTTCTATATTTTTCGCAGTTTCTTCTACGTCTTTTTCTTCTTCCTGAATATTCTTTTCTTGTTCTTTCATTCCTTCACTTCCTTTCTCAGGTTTTTTCTCTAAAAATATCGTCAAGTTCTTCTGTAAGATCCTTCAAAGTCTTTACAACCTTTCGGTAATCCATACGTTTTGGTCCGATGATTCCCACCGTTCCTGTGCCGCCCTCTGCAAGCTCATAGGTTGCAGTTACAATGCTGCAGTCTTTCATATTCTGTACCGGTGATTCTTCTCCGATGTATACCTGTATTCCATGATGATTGTCATCCTGACCTAATGTAGTATCCACCAGCTTCGTTAATGCCTTTTTCTCCACTAATGTGTCCAGAATCTCTGTTGCCCGATCCGGATTACCAAGTTCAGGATATCTCAGGATATTGGAAGCACCTCCTGTGTATATTTCCATTCGGTCTGCTTCATGAATCGTTTTGGCAACTTCTTCTAAAATCCGCTCCAAAACATCCTGTCGGATTCCAGCCTGATCACGCATCGTCTGAATCAGTTCCAGATTAATATCTCGTAAAGAAAGTCCCTGCAGAAATGTATTCAACAATACATTCAGCTTCAAAACATCTTCATTAGACAATGGTTCCTCTACAGAAATCATTTTATTCTTCACAATGTTCCCTTGTGTCACTATAACTGCCAGCAAATGTCTGTGATCTACCTGAGACAGCTGTACGAATTTTAATGTTACATTCTGATAATGAGGCGAAGAAACCATTGTTGCATAATTCGTATTGCTTGCCAGTACATTAGCCACCTGTTTCAATAAGACTTCCATCTTATCTACTTTTTGAATTAATGCCTGTTTTTCTTCATGATCAGTTTCTCTCTCCATCATCAGCTGATCTACATAAAAACGATATCCTGCATCGGAAGGAATCCTACCTGCTGACGTGTGAGGCTGCAGAATAAATCCCATATCCTCCAGATCCGCCATCTCATTACGAATGGTAGCTGAGCTAAGCTTCAGATCCGGATGTTTGGAAATGGTTCTTGATCCTACCGGCTCACCAGTTTCGAGATAATTGGCAATAATCGCTTTTAATATTAACTTTTTACGATCATTCAATTCCATATCTTTCCCTCCCTGTTATTAGCACTCAATAACACTGAGTGCTAACATCTATGTTTAAGGTATCACTTTTGTTTTTTATTGTCAACCTTTTCTAAACATTTTTTTGAAATTTTTCTAATCTATTCTGAAGCATAAAATGATATTTGCGTTCAGACATAAAACTTTAGAATACAACAAGCTGCCACAGTCCTTAAAACCAAGGACTGTGGCAGCTAATTTCTTCATTTTCTATTCTTTACTTTTTTTATTTTTCTTATTCCTTTTCTCTTTTACCACATCAATCATAAAACATAGTAAAAAATACAGAATAAAAAGTAATATGTCTTTTGTTATGATTTCATCGATAGTAGATGGAATTGTTTTGTCAAAATAGTCCAATAAGGAAATCACAACTAGAAAACAACATAAAAAAATACTATTTTTTCGAAATGTTTTAAACTTAAATACATTTTTCATAATAACCATCTCCCTATCTTATCCAACAACATATCTAACCTTATTCATACTTGTAACTGCTTTATGAATTTTATAGTATACTTTTATTCCCTTTTTTTACTATAAGCTTTATGAACTGCTTTCTCCAAGGATGAGTAGCCCCCATATGAAGAAGCTACAGCAACAGCTGAAAGTCCCCATCCACATCCAGGTATTGCACTAATCAACAAGGAAATAGCACCTGAAGCAGTCTTAGCTTTTTTTAATCCTGTTTTATATAAGTATTTCACACCCGAATAATTAATGTATCCACATTGAACTTCTGGATAGTATGAACTACTAGCTCTTTTTAGCACATTCTCTTTGTTAATAATATTATTATCCAAATTATAGATATCAATAAGTATGGCTGCATATTCTTCCTCGCTAATAGTTCCATTTCCTAACATAATCGATGCTTTGTTTAATTGATAGACTAAATCCGCAGAAGCAGAAATTGTATTTATTGAATGAGTTGTTTGAACTATTGTCTCGTTTTCCTGTTCCACATTTGCTGCAACTGGCACAGATGTAAAACTTACAAATACAGCTATTATAAAAGATATTATTTTTTCTTATTCATAATCTTTCTCCTATCATACAGTCAAAAAGTATCTTTTTTACATTTGTATTTTTCAAACTTTCTGTTACAATATGAGTATCCATGTGATACGTTGTTTGTATCTATTTGATACAAAATAGGCTGGCACCCTTTGTATTACATGGATTTTCTATCAATCATATGCATCACCATTCCTTTCTTCTTCTAAACAAAATGCCACTCAGGCAATCCATATGCACCCAATTTCCATCAAAATATCACAAAAAAATCCAATTTTAGTTCCACAGATAAATAAAAACGTTACCACAAAAAATACCTTTACAGTTTTTGATTCTTAATAATCCTTTCATATTCTCCACCATTCTCATTATATTCACATAGGTTTTCAATGCATCTCCATCTATGATACTGGTACCCTGAAATGCACAGGAGTTAAATATTTTATTCGTAATATTCTTCATTCTTTCCTAAATTTCATTTATTTTCTTTATTATAACATTATCCTCCAGTTAACACAACTAAAATTTTAGTCACTTTACTTGTTGTATTTTGAACAGTACTATATCATTATTTCCTATAATATCCAATCGCCTGAATACTGCCAGATGAGCAATTTTGAACAAACACATGATATGTATCCGTTTCCTTAATTTTAAATGTTTTATAAACTCCCATTGTCGTAGATTGATAAATTTTTTGTGTATTTCCTCTTATAATACCAATCAAAACCTTTTTCTCCGGCTTCACACTAATTTTAATTTCAATTGTGCTTCCTGCCTTTTTCTTAAATCCCCCGCTCTTTTTCAAAGTTTTTGGCTTTACCGTCCAATTCACTCCTGTCTTTACGGCAAACGGAGAAATCCCTGTATCTTCTGTCCATTCTTCCGTAAATCCATCTTCCAGAATCACCGAAGAATACTCCAAATCCGCATTAGAATTCTCCGCTGCACTTACCTTATTCCCTATTCCAAAGAAACATAATACTGACATCATAATACATAATCCTTTTTTCCACCTCATACCTATCTCCTTTTTTATTTCTGTTTCACATTGACGCAATAATATCCTCCAAAATCTCCCATTTGTTTTCCCCAATTTTCCATAAAAACTCTATAATAACCGTCTTTTTTTATTGTAAATATTCTACAAAAGTCAAATCCTTTTTCTGCATAAGTTTCCTTTCCTTGAGAATCAATAATTCCGATAGATACCTGCGTCTCAGGGTTCTCTTCCTCAAAACCGGTCGATACAGCAATTTCTACTTCCATTCCTTTTTTCAAATATCCCGGTTCCGTCTGTATTCTTTCTCCCGGTACCACATCCCAAACTACTGATTCTGCCTTTTCCGGTCTTGGTTTTTCTTTCCGCGTCGTCACTTTTCGAATTCCCGGATTCGGATGATTCCGTTCTTTCCCGCCCCGGATTCTCGGTGTGTCTTTTACTTCTACAAACCCGGCTTCTTCTAAATCAATATCCGTCTTTTCATATACAATATTATATCCCTCTACAAATGCCGCCCCCGATACCGTCACGGTTCCTGCACTGATTCCCAGAACCACGAACAGTAAAAGTGCTGCCACTCCTTTTTTATGTACCTTTTGCTTTCGGTAAGACTGCATTCGCTTCATTCGCAATTTTAGCAATTCTTTATTTTCATACAGTCCGGCAGTTGTATAAACTCCATATACCGGTACTTCCATAGAAATATCTATAATCACGGTAAAATAATATTTAATATCCCGGATTCTTTCGCTAACCGCCATATCACAATAGGTCTCTCCCCACTGATCCATTTGTTCAAACAAATTTTTTACCATCGGTTGAAACCAGTAGATGCAACAGGTAACATTCGTCCATTGTTTCCATATCAGATCATGATGTTTTACATGCATCAATTCATGATAAAAAATAACCTCCAATTCTTCTTTTTTATACTCCTTCGGAAGAATGACTTTCGGCTGAAAAATTCCATATAGCATAGGACTTCCGGCTTTTTGTTGTATAACTGCAGAAATATGTGTTCGGATTCCCAATTTTCGTTTCACTTCTGCCAAAACTTCTTCCGTCTGTGGCAGACACGGCAGACTTTCTCTTACATCTTTTTGAATTCTCCGGTATTGTTTGAATAGCTGTATCACCGCTGTAAAACAACCCAGCAGCCATAGAATTCCTAAAATCCCAAAAACAATACCTAATGTTTTTGTCGGCCAAAACAGCCATCGTTTTGTTTCCATATTCAGCATATAAATCCATGTAATTGGAAAAAAGAAAACAAGTAGTACAGCTTTCCACATCCAATAACTGACTTCTACATAATCTTTTCTTTCCATATACTTTCCAACAGTTTTCCATAATAAATATAAAATCGTTCCCTGTACTGCACATAAAAAAATTGCACTAAATATTTCTATTACTATCTTAATCAAAGTCCATATCATCTAATAATCCTTTCAGTTCCTGACTTTCATCTTCTGACAGCCTTCCTCCTAACGCACTGAGAAACTGCTTTGCCGAACCATCAAACCATATATCCAGAATTTCCGCTGCCTGCTCTTTTTTATAAGTTTCCACCGGAATCAAAGTTTGAATATAAGACTGCCTTCCTCTCTTTTCGACATTAATATATCCTTTTTCCTCTAATCGAAATAAATATGTTCGAATACTTGTTCTTTTATAATCCTTATGAAAATTTTCTTTTAATTTCTTTCCCAGCTCCAAAAACGGCATTTCACCTTCGTATTCCCAAATACACCGCATAATTAGCTGTTCTACATCCGTTAATTTTTCTATTTTTACTTCCTCCTATATATTTTATCCTTTTATTATATCATTGCTTTTTTATCATTACAACTAAATTTTTAGACATATAAAATATTTCCACAAAATCTTTTGATTTTTTGTGCAATTTTTATTGACTTTCTTCATAGAATAAAACGAAGGAGGAATACAATGAATCAAAATGCAAATTTGGAATTGGAGAGATTAAAATTACAAAATAAATACCAGCAAATAAATTCCGGCAAAAATTACATACAAGAAGAAAATGAACAACCTTCTTACTGGTCTTTTTTAAAACTCAGAATCGGATTTTCTCTTTTGCTGCTGTTCTTTATTGTGACTTCTTTAAAAGCTTTTGATTCCTCAGAAACCAAAAAAGTACAACATGTATTAAAACAGATCAATCAAAGAGATCCCTATACACAAAAAGCATTAGATAAATTAAAATCTTCTATTTCTTTTCCAAACAAATAAGGGATACACAAATTTTGTGCATCCCTTTCAATATTCATATTTTTATAATAAATGCTTTCTTAATTCTTCTCCTGATTTTGGACTTAAATATGCAGGTGCAATATCGAACACTGTCTTGCATCCTGTTTGCCCTTCTGTCTGTAAACGATAAACGGCTCTTGCATAAGCAAGCAAAACAGATGATGTAAATTCCGGATTAGAATCTAATTTCAAACTGTATTCAATGACATGCTTATGCTCTTTTTCCCATCCTGTTACGCCGGTTCTGAAAACAAATCCCCCATGAGGGATCCCGCTATGATCTCTTTTCAGTTCCTCTTCACTGATAAAATGAACCGTTGTATCATAATCAGAGAAATAATTTGGCATATTCTTAATGGTTTCTTCAATCTTCTGAAGATCTGCACCTTCTTCAGGCACCACAAAACACTCTCTTGTATGTTTCTGTCTTGTTGTTAGTTGTGGATTGCTTCCGCTGCGGACTACCTCTAAAGCTTCTTCTACAGGTATTGTATACTGTTTTCCGTCTTTTACACCTTCTACCCGGCGGATAGCATCAGAATGTCCCTGACTAACTCCCTTTCCCCAGAAAGTATAATCATTACCTTCCGGAAGAATTGCATTTGCATATAAGCGGTTTAATGAAAACATTCCCGGATCCCATCCACAGGAAATCAATGCAGTATGTCCGCTTTCTTTCGCTGCTGCATCTACATTTGCAAAATGTTCCGGAATTCTTGCATGTGTATCAAAACTATCAATTACGTTAAAATATTTTGCGTATTCCGGTGTTTGCTTTGGAAGATCTGTTGCACTTCCTCCACAAAGTACCAAAACATCAATCTGATCTTTCATGTTTTCGATTTCGTCAACAGAATAGACTGGAACTCCTTCGGTTAAAATCGTCACATCCGCTGGATTTCTTCTCGTAAACACTGCTGCCAATTCCATGTCATCGTTCTGACGGATACCACATTCGATTCCTCTACCAAGGTTTCCATATCCTAAAATACCTATTTTCATTCCTAAATTCTCCTTTCGCTTTCCGATTTCAAATCAGTCTGGTATCTGCTATTTTATACTCATTCCATATTATTTGACAAGCCTTGTCCTTAAAAAAATTTATCTTTATGCCAAACCTGCCACTTTCTGCATTTTTTCTTTACAGAATTTATTATAAACAGCAATGACACGACCAGTAAAAATTACCACAACAATCGTTCCAGCACCGATTCCGATGATTTGATGTGTAATTACAATTCCAATGATACATGAAATACAGAAACTGGTAAAATCAAACACATTTTTACCAAGTCCCATGTCTTTTCCTAATTTTTCTCCAATCACTGCTGCCAGTGCATCTGCCGGATTTGGCACCAGTTTCATATTCACCATTGTTGCCACTCCAACTCCCGTCACAAGAATCCCTGCAATTAACACAACCACTTTTTCCAGTGTATTTTCCGGCTGTATCACAAGAAAATCATTAAAAATATTGATAAATATACTGGTTACCAGACTCATTGGAATCTGCAAAAGTTCATAAAAGTGAAATTCTCTGCCCTTAAAAAAAGCTTCCACCGCTACACAAACGCAATAAAAAAAGAATGTTACCATTCCTAAGTTCCACTGTCCAATCTGACTGATACAATATGGCACTGAAATAATCGGGGAAACTCCCAGTAATGTCTTAGTATTTAAGACAATTCCCAAAGCCAGAGTAATCAATCCAATTATATAAATTATAATTCTTATACACATTTTCCTCAAACAATCATCTCCTTTTCTTCTATATATTATAGCAAAGACCCTGATTTTTGAAAACCAGGGTCTTTTGTCATTTTTTTAATCATAAAATTTATTTTTCTATGATCTGGCAGAATTTTTTCTTGCCTTTTTTCAGAAGGATTCTGTTTTTATCATCAAAATCAGCTTTTCCAAAGACTGCTTTTATATCTGTAACCTTTTCTCCGTTTACAGATACTCCTCCTTGCTGAACCATTCTTCTTGCATCGGAACGTGTCGTACACAATTTGGAATCAACAAGAAGTGTCAAAATATCGATTCCTTCTTCCAACTGTGCTGTTTCATATTCAAATGTTGGTGCATCATCATTGGCTCCACCACTGACAAACATTGCTTTGGCTGCTGTCTGTGCTTTCTTGGCTTCTTCTTCTCCATGAACAATCTTAGTCACTTCATATGCCAGTACTTCTTTGGCTTTATTAATTTCTGCTCCTTCTAACGCACCTAATCTGCGAACTTCTTCCATAGGAAGGAATGTCAATAAACCAAGGCACTCTTCAACTTTTACATCTTCAATATTTCTCCAATACTGATAGAAATCATATGGAGATGTTTTTTCAGGATCAAGCCATACAGCACCAGCCATGGTTTTTCCCATTTTCACTCCATCACTTCTTGTTAACAGAGTTAATGTAAGTCCATAGGCATCTTCCTGTTCTTTTCTTCTGATCAGGTCGGCACCCGCAAGAATATTAGACCACTGGTCATTTCCACCCATTTCCAGCTTACATCCATATTTTCTATTTAGTACAAGGAAATCATATGCCTGCATCAGCATGTAATTGAATTCAAATAATGTCAGTCCTCTTTCCATACGCTGTTTATAGCATTCTGCTGTCAGCATTTTATTTACAGAAAAATGTACTGCAATTTCTCTTAAAAAATCTACATATTTTAAATTCAAAAGCCAGTCTGCATTATTGGCAATAATCGCTTTATCATCATCAAAGTCAATAAACCTTGATAACTGCTCTTTAAAACGAGCTGCATTATGATTGATTGTATCAATGGTCAGCATATTTCTCATATCAGATTTTCCTGATGGATCTCCGATCATAGTTGTCCCGCCACCAAGCAGTGCAATTGGACGATGCCCTGCTTTCTGCATATGCATCATTGCCATAATCGTCAGAAAATGTCCCGCTGTCAGACTGTCTGCTGTTGCATCAAATCCAATATAAAAAGTAACTTTTTCTTTTCCTAGAAGGTCTCTTAATTCCTCGTGCGTTGTCTGGGCAATAAAGCCACGTTCCTGTAAAATATCATATACATTTCTACTCATCTTACTATTAAACTCCTTCATTTCTTATCCATGTCACTTATATAAGAATACACATTTTATGGAAATTCTTCAATATTTTTTAATAGAAAACCTCTATAATTAATTTTTAAAGCTATGAATAGGAGCCGGAATTCTTCCTCCTCTGTTTACAAATGCATCACAGGAAAATTCATTTACTGGCATAATTGGAGCATATCCTAATAATCCTCCAAATTCCACCTGATCTCCGACATCTTTACCAATTGCCGGAATAACACGAACTGCTGTTGTTTTCTGATTAATCATTCCCAGTGCCATTTCATCTGCAATCAGACCTGCAATGGTAGTTGCTTTTGTTTTTCCAGGAATAGCAATCATATCAAGACCTACAGAACATACACAGGTCATTGCTTCTAATTTTTCCAGAGTTAAAGCTCCTGCATTAACAGCATCAATCATTCTCTGGTCTTCACTGACAGGAATAAACGCCCCGCTTAATCCGCCAACATAAGATGAAGCCATAACTCCACCTTTCTTCACCTGGTCATTTAACATGGCAAGAGCTGCTGTTGTTCCTGGGGCACCAGCATATTCCAGACCGATTTCTTCCAGGATTTCACCAACACTGTCACCGGCTGCTGGTGTTGGAGCCAGGGACAGGTCGATAATTCCAAAAGGAATTCCAAGTCTTCTGGACGCTTCTTTAGCAACCAGCTGTCCAACACGAGTTACTTTAAATGCTGTTTTCTTAATTGTCTCACAAAGAACTTCAAAATTCTCTCCTCTGACTTTTTCGATAGCACGTTTTACAACTCCAGGACCACTGACACCTACATTAATAATTGCATCTGCCTCTGTTACTCCATGAAATGCACCTGCCATAAATGGATTATCATCCGGTGCATTACAAAATACTACAAATTTTGCACATCCAAGACACTGATTGTCTTTTGTCAGTTCTGCTGTTTCTTTGATCATCTCTCCAATCAGTTTTACCGCATCCATGTTAATCCCAGTCTTTGTAGAACCTACATTGACAGAAGAACAAACAAAATCTGTTTCAGCCAGTGCTTTTGGAATGGAACGAATCAGTAATTCATCAGCTTTTGTCATACCTTTACTTACAAGAGCAGAATAACCTCCAAGGAAGTTTACCCCAACTTTCTTTGCAGCCTTATCCAGTGTTTTAGCCAGTTCCACAAAATCATCCGGTGTTTCACATACGTTTCCACCGATCAAAGAGATTGGTGTAATAGAAATTCTCTTATTAACAATAGGAATTCCAAATTCTTTTTCTATATCTTTTCCTGTCTGAACCAGATCCCTGGCAACGGTTGTTATTTTGTTATATACATTTTCTTTTACTTCATCCAATGTATTTGCAACGCAATCCAAAAGACTGATACCAATTGTAATTGTACGAACATCCAGATTCATCTCATGGATCATCTTATTTGTTTCAAATACTTCATTAAGATTAATCATGTTGCCACCTCACTAAATTCTATGCATAATGTCAAAGATTTTTTCGTTCTGTGTCTGGATAACAACACCGATTTCTTCGCCGATCTGTTTCAATTCTTCAGACATCAAAGCTGTTTCCTTAGATGAATTCTGAGGATCAACAACCATCATCATATTAAAGAATCCTCCTGTAATTGTCTGTGAAATATCCAGGATATTTACATTATTATTTGCAAGATAATTACATACTTTTGCAATAATACCAACTCCGTCTTTTCCTACTACTGTAATAACTGTTTTTTCCATATTTTCCTCCTAAAATGTTGTTTACACACTGGTTACTGTTGAAACTGCATCACGTTTGGCAACTTCCAAAGGAAGTCCTTCCATATTATGTAATGATACTTTTACAGTTTCATAAGCCAGTTTTTCATAGTTATTTTCTTTACTTAAATGCCCCAGATAAACTTTCCGGGTATCTGATGTAGCTGTATCTTCAATCAGCTGAGCACACCGTTCATTTGATAAATGCCCGTGTCTTCCCAGAATTCTCCTTTTTAAATAGTAAGGATACCGTCCAACCTGAAGCATATTGACATCATGATTAGCTTCCACAAACAATATATCTGAACCATATATTTTCTCTACCAGATATTCATCATAATCTCCGAGGTCTGTTGCAATACTTGCTTTCACCCCATCGGAACAGAACGAATAACACACCGGATCTGCCGCATCATGCCAGACCCTGGATGCTTCCACTGTTATATCGCCAATCAAAAACGGCCTGTCTGCATCAATGGAATGAAACAAATCTTTTTCAACCTTCCCGAGATTCTTATATTCAAAGATTGCATCAATGGTTTTACTGGTCGCAAACACAGGAATACCATATCTTCGAGATATTACTCCCAGTCCTTTGATATGATCAGAATGTTCATGAGTAATCAAAATGCCATCAAAATCGGGAACCGTCAAATCCAGTTCCTTCAGTGCACTCTCTATTCTTTTAGCACTGATTCCACAATCTACCAGCAGTTTTGTTTTATCAGTCCCTACAAATATAGAGTTACCTTCACTACTGCTTGCAATACTTGTTAACTTCATTAAATCTACCTCAATGTTTCTTTAACAAATTTGTCTTAATCTACAGTATATCATAAGGGTATATGAGAATCTACTATTTTTATTTTTCGTACATCAGATGTGTTAAGAGACACTTAAATCCCATGGGTTCCCCTAAAATTTCCATAATTTGTCTTCTGGTATCTTCTATCTTCCCAGAATTATCAATTAAATGGGTTGCCTGTCTCTTGAATTCTTCTTCACTTTTCTGACTGCTGATCATCTGACGTATCTTTTCATCTGAATATCCTCTGGATTTCTTCAATCTTTCAAAGCGTATATTCTCTCTTGTAAAAATATACCACAGCTGCTGAAAAAGACTTTCGTATTCTGCCCCCACCAGCAATGCTGCTTCACACACAATAAATCCTTCCGGATTTTTCTTCTGGATATCTTCTATACGTTTAAGAATTTCCTTATCTACATTTTTATGGGTAATCTGATTAAGTTTTTGCAGTTTTTCCGGATTCTGAAAAACAATTTCTCCAAGAATTCCTCTGTCAATGGTTTTATCTTCTTTTAAAATTGTTTTTCCAAAATACTCTACGATTCCATTATAGCTTACAGCACCTGGTTCCATCAGTTCATGTGCTACCTGATCTGCAATGATAATATCCGCCTTGTAATCTTCTTTTAGGATATTAAGTACTTCACTTTTCCCAGATCCTACTCCTCCGGTAATTCCAATAATCATTTTCTTCAACTCCTATTTCGCATCATACCAGTTTTCTCCAGTATTCATATCCACAACTAAAGGTACTTTAAGACTGGCTGCATTTACCATTTCTTCTGTTAAAATCTGTTTCACTTCATCCAATTCATCTAAATGTGCTTCTATCAGTAATTCATCGTGAATCTGCAAAATCAGTCTGGATTTCATCTGCTTCTCCTTTAATTTCATATTCACACGAATCATTGCTATCTTTATGATATCTGCTGCCGTTCCCTGGATTGGAGAATTCATTGCAACACGTTCTCCAAAATTCCTCTGCATAAAATTACTGGACTTAAGCTCTGGAATCGGACGTATCCGATGGAACATAGTTGTCACATATCCATCGTTCTTTCCTTTTTCCACTTCACCATCTAGAAATTCTTTTACTTTCGGATATGTCTCAAAATATTTATCTATATATTCCTGTGCCTGTTTTCTGGTAATTTTTAAATCCTGACTTAATCCGAAAGCACTTAACCCATATATAATTCCAAAGTTTACTGCCTTTGCATCTCTTCGCTGTCCTCCGGAAACCTGATCCATTGGAACACCAAAAACCTCTGATGCCGTTTTTGCATGGATATCCTGATTTTCTTCATATGCATGAATCAGATTTTCATCCTTTGATAAATGAGCCAGTACACGCAGTTCAATCTGAGAATAATCCGCATCAAGGAAAATATATCCTTCTTCCGGAAGAAAAACTTTTCGTATTTTTCTTCCAAGATCCATGCGGACCGGTATATTCTGAAGATTCGGTTCTGTACTGCTGATACGACCTGTAGCCGTAATAGTCTGATTAAATTTACCATGAATTCTTTCATCTTCTCCAATATAATTAGCGAGTCCATCTGCATAGGTTGATTTTAACTTAGTCAGCTGACGATACTCCAGAATCATAGGAACAATCGGATAAAGATGTTCTATTTTTTCTAAAACATCCACACTGGTGGAATAACCTGTTTTTGTTTTTTTACCACCCTCCAGCTTCATATGTTCAAACAAAACAACTCCCAGCTGTTTTGGTGAATTGATATTAAATTCTTCTCCTGCTTCCTTATATATAGATGTCTGCAGCTGATCAATTCTGCCAACCAGCTGATCACCATACTCTTTCAAAGCTGTCCGGTTCACATGTATTCCTCTGACTTCCATATCATGCAATGCAAAAATAGTAGGAATTTCAATCTGAGAATATAAATCGGCCATATCTTTGTCTTTCAGCTGATTTATGAGAATTTCAACAGCTTCTCCTGATACATAAGCTTCATATCCTAAAATCTTTATGCCTTCCTGGGTAAGCTCCCCATTTTTTACCATCGGTGTTTTTTTATCCAAAAGCTCTTTCCTTGAAGGCAGCATCAATCCCAGATAATCTCTGGAAATATCATCATATTCATAAGTGCTTTTTAAAGGATTTAAAAGGTAAGCGGCCAATGACACGTCAAAAATACTTTCTGTTTTCTCATGGATTTTTAAAAATGACAAATACTTCTTCACTTCCATCATTGCCACTTTTTCTACATTTTCATAGAGCATGCTGATTTTGTCGAAAAGAAAATCTTTTGTTATAAAACCTTCTGCCGGAATCAATGCTATTTTCCCTTTATCATAGCAAATGGACACCCACATATTTTCTTCTTCTGCGTATATTGCAATTCCAATATTCTTTTGTTTTACTGTCAGCTCAAATAATTCTTCTGTTTCTGCAAGATCCGTTATGATTTCTGTTTCCAGTTTGAATTCTTCCTGACTTTCCCCGTCAAATCGCTTAAGAATAGATTTGAACTCCAGCTGTTTTAACAGCTGATATGCTTCTTTTGTATAAATATCCTGAATTTCTGTTTCTTCTATAGTTATATCTACAGGACTATCCAGTTTAATCGTAGCAAGTTCCTTGCTTAAAACTCCCTGTTCATAATATTCCTGAAGATTATTTTTCGCACGGTTTGGTTTCACTTCTTCTATATGCTCATAAGCATTTTCGATGCTTTTAAACTCTTTTATGAGTTTTGTGGCTGTTTTTTCACCAATTCCAGGAATTCCAGGAATATTGTCTGAAGCATCCCCCATCAAAGCTTTTAGATCAATAAATTCTTTTGGTGTCACTTCATATTTATCCAGCACATCTTTTGCAAAATAATCTTCCACGATGGTTCCTGAACGGTTTGTTTTAGGAATTCTTATCTGAACTTTTTCTGTAGCAAGCTGAAGCAAGTCTCTGTCTCCTGAAATAATCCGTACATCAAATCCCTGTTCTTCCCCCAAAACAGACATGGTCCCCAGCAGATCATCCGCCTCAAAACCTTCTTTCATCATCATTGGAATATCCATTGCCTTTAGTACTTCTTTTATAACCGGAACCTGCTCAGCAAGTTCATCAGGCATTCCTTTTCTTGTTCCTTTATAGTCATCAAACATTTTATGACGAAAAGTGGGTGCCTTTAAATCAAATGCAACAGCCAGATGTGTAGGATGTTCTTCTTCTAAAAATTTGAACATGATATTTAAAAAACCTAAAATTGCATTGGTATGAAGTCCCTGGCTGTTTGTCATTTCAGGAAGTCCATAAAATGCTCTGTTTAAAATACTGTTTCCGTCAATTAATAATAATTTATTTTCCATACCGGAGATCTCCTTTTCGATTCTTCTGAAACATTGTAACACAAAGAAATCCTATATGCACGGGATTTCATTCCATAACATATAGGATTCCAAAAACAAACTGTATTTTTACATTAAATCACAAAATCATTTTCACCCTTCAATTTTGCATGATCCACAAGTTCCTGTAAAGTAATATTATTTAAATATTCATATACCACTTTACCAAGTCCTTCCCAGATTTCAATAGTTGGACAATCACGGTAACGTTCACACTGGTTCACAGGATCATCTAAGCAGGCAACTGGCTGAAGACTTCCTTCAGTAATCTTGAGAATCTCATATATTGTGTAATCTTCTGGTTTTCTTGCCAGCTGATATCCTCCATAAGGTCCGCGAAGGCTCTTCAAATATCCACAAATTCCCAGTTGACGCACTATCTGTTCCAGATATTTCACTGAAATATTCTGCCTTTTTGACACGTCTTTTAAAGCAATCCAATCACCAGTATGGTGAATGGCCAAATCATACATTAATCGAACAGCATATCTTCCTTTTGTGGATATCTTCATAATTTCACTCCCTGTCTATTTTAATTCTTCGGCATTTACTTCAAGTATTTCTACTATTTTGCTATCATCATCTGATTGTTGAACATCCTTATATGACAGTTTATTTTCCGTTGTCAGAACTGCCACATAACTATCATTTTCCTCAAAACGTTTCATCGTATTATATACATGATGACTATATCTCTGATCTCCAAATTGGTCTCTTGAGGTATCCTCGACGTAATAATACTTTCCATCTTTGTATGCAATATAATTTAAAATAGGATCTCCTTCAACAGTAAATTGACTGATAAGAACTGCACCTTCTTTTTTCTTTTTAATCTTATTGCAGAAAGACTTCCATAGTTTCGCACTTTCCCCTTTCATCTGCCGGTTTTCTACAACAATAAAACCACTATCCAGAGCCTCTTTTGCACTTAGATCATCCGGGTACTGTTTGAGTGCACTTTCAATCTCCTTAAAATTTGTTTTTACAACGATTAGTATTTTTTCATCAGAGTCTGAATTTTTAGTCTGCTCAATGGTGTCTTTGTTAGCTTTGATAAAATTTGCTGCAAGAACGATACTAACCACAAGAGCCGCTACTGTAATCAGCCATGTTGGTATCTGCCATTTTGCTTTTTTCATAACACAACTCCTTTTTCCTACATTTCCTCTCTGATATTTTACTTGTTTTTCCATCTATTGTCAATTATCTTCAAATCATTTAAAATAGAACCTACAGGAGGTTATCACTATGAGTAAAGTTAATAAAATCACACCACTTACCAATGTAAAATATTTGAATTTATATGAATTAGAGGCTGAGAACAAATTTGGAAAAACTCATCCATATTATGTGGCAAGCCGTAAAGATTCCCAACATATGATGGCTGCCACTAAAAAAGCAGATCCCGACGGATGTATTATTTACAGTGTTTTTGGTGAGAACCATGACAAAGTCATTATGATACGTCAGTTCCGTTTCCCTCTGAATTCTTATGTTTATGAATTTCCTGCCGGTCTGATCGATCCAGGTGAATCTGCCAGAGAAACCGCCATACGTGAGATGATGGAAGAGACTGGTCTTTCCTTTACTCCAGTTGAATGTAAAAACTTTTTAAATCGACCTCATTTTTCTTCTGCCGGAATGACAGACGAAACAAACTGTACTGTTTACGGATATGCATCCGGAAAACCTAATCTTGATCATTTAGAACCAAACGAAGACTTATCCGTTCATCTCGTTGATAAAAAAGAAGCGAAAAGAATTTTAAAAGAAGAAAACCTATCTGTTAAAGCATATTATCTTTTACTTCACTTTTTACATAGCAATCCGGAACATCCTTTTGAATTTTTAAACATTTAAAACAAAAAACGCTCCGCGCGTATGTACATGATGTGCAATGGAAAACAGTGAAAGCTATGGCACATCGGCACGCAAAGCGGAGCGAATCTCTCATGATTTTGGTATATAGGGAGTTTGTAGCAGACTTATCCGCTTTGTTCTTTACTTCACCGGCATAGGTAAATCTACAACTATTGGTTCATGATGTACTGCTGGAAGAAATTTTTCTAAAATATCCCTTGTCTTTATTTTTAAACTTGATGTACTTACACACGGATGACATCCTATATATTCGCTATCAAGTACTGTCTGATCTATCAGAAGCTGCACCTGATTATTTTTATCATTCATCAGTCCCATTATAGATACTGCTCCAGGTTTGATATGAAGAAATTCTTCCATATGCTCCGAATCTGCAAAGGATAATCTGGCACTATCAATCTGTTTGGATAACTCTTTGGTTTTAAAAGGTTTTTCTCCAGGCATCATCAAAAGATAAAATTTTGTTTTCTGACGATTACAAAGAAATAAATTTTTACAAATAATAGTATCTAAAATCTTATCAATTTCATTGCAAGCTTCCATTGTATTGGCTTCTTCATGATCGGTTCTCTCAAATTTTATATTCAGTTCATCCAGCAGATCATAGACTTTCACTTCCCGTTCCAGTCTACCATCTGTATTTTCAGGTCTTCCCTTATGTAATTCCATAGCTGTTCTCCTTATCCTGATATTTTTTCTTCTATTATAAATGTAATGATAAAAAAATCAAGAAAAACCAAAAAGTTATTGACAGGTTCACCCATTAATGATATTATAATTGAGGTCAAAAATTACATAAGCCGATGTGTCGGAACTGGCAGACGAGACAGACTCAAAATCTGTTGCTCCTGTGGGCGTGTGGGTTCGAGTCCCACCATCGGCATTTGTCAGTTATGGTGAAATGTCCATTCTATATGGATATTTCACTTTTTTCTTTCTTAAAAGAGTGATTACCTTTGATTACCATTTCCTCAAAAACATTCCGAAAAGATACACAAAGTGTATAAAAAGAAACAGCAGGGTCATACATTTATATGCCCTGCAAACTTATTATCCTTTTAATTCAATTAACAGATCTTCAATCTGATCTATACAGGCGCCACATACACTTCCTGCACCTGTTATATCTTTAATTGCATCAACTGTTGTTGCACCTTCTTCATAAGCATCCATAATCTGCCCTGCTGTTACATCCAGACAAGGACAAATCATCTGTTCTCTGTCCATAATCAATACCTCCTAATAACTATAATTTAGAGCCCTATTACAGGACTTCATAAGCTATTATAGGCTTTTTGTGATTTTCTATACATTTTTTATGATATTTTCCAATCCTCTCTTTCGAATCTGTTTATTTACAAACTGAGCAAGCAGCTGATAAAGCACTGAACAGATTGGAATACTGAAAATCATTCCAACAACTCCAGAAATATTTCCTCCAACTGTAACTGCAACCAGTACCCAGATTGCCGGTAATCCCACAGAATTGCCAACCACATGAGGATAGATCAGATTACCTTCAATCTCCTGTATAACCACAAATACCACAATAAAAATAATTGCCTGTTTCCAGTCTACCATTAGAATCAGAAATACACCTACCCAGCAGCCTATAAAACCTCCAACAATTGGTATCAAAGATGTAACTCCAATAAACACTGCAATCAAAATTGCATACGGTATTCCAAAAAGCTGCATACTGATAAATATCAGCATTCCTAAAATAACAGCCTCCATGCATTGTCCTGACAGGAAATTGGAAAACGTCTGAACTGATAATCTTCCAACTTTAATCATGTTTTCTACAATTCTCACTGGAAGAATCGCAAATAGCAGTTTTTTTATCTGATTTGCCAGAATTTCTTTCTTAAGCAGTGCATTCAAAGCAAATACCAGACCTAAAGCAAAACTTATCACCGCCTGTACTGCACCGGAAATAACGCTAACTGTAGAATTAAGAAGACCGGTTGCCCAGGTCTGCAGATAATTCATCAGCTCTCCACTAACCTTATTCCAATCAATTTCCATCTGTTCAATATATTTATGTATGGCAGGATTATTCTTTGTCATTTGATTAAGCACATCCTGTATCTGTCTGGCAAATCCCGGAATACTGTTTGATAGTTTATATAAAGTATCCACAAGTTCCGGAATGATCAGTCCAAGAACGAGCAAAATTACCCCTATAATACATGCAATGGCGCTGACGATACTTAATGCTCTTTTCCCTTTCTTCACTTTTGAAAAAACTTTTCTTTCAAAAAAACTCATAGGAACATTTATAATAAATGCCAGACAGCTTCCTAGAATAAAAGGAAACGCAACAGAAGATACATAAGATATCCCCTTAATCATTAGCTGTATATTACTCAACCCCAAATATAAAACGATACCAAATGCCACCACAAGAAAAGGGGTTTTATCATTTTCTTTAAAAAATTTCATCTTTTAAATTCTCCTTTTGTAAAAGATAGAAAACATCAAAGGAGACAGTATCCTGTCTCCTCTGTTATCTTATGCATATTATTATTTTATCTTTTGTAATACCCGGGAATGCCGGTCTCGCAATTTTGACGC
Organism: Anaerostipes faecalis; assembly: GCF_018982945.1. Classification (GTDB taxonomy): domain Bacteria; phylum Bacillota; class Clostridia; order Lachnospirales; family Lachnospiraceae; genus Anaerostipes; species Anaerostipes faecalis. The sequence continues at coordinate 28,406 of NZ_JABRXE010000008.1, forward strand.
CTAGCTAAGCTAGGTGGGTCATCTCAACAAACCTTCTGCCGTCCCTTACAAAAAGAGGGCATGACATCCAGTTCATTATACGATGTCCCGTGACAAGTAAATGTAGGTTCAAAATAGCAAGTTATCGCACACCCCAGGCTTTTAACTTTACATTAATTATACTTTAAGTATGTTTATTTTGCAAGACACCCATACATGAAATTCTATCCAATATGAATTGTACTTGTTTTCTGAAATGGTGATATCCTGTCATAACCACTAATATCATCTCTCAAATCTCTTTTTAAATATTGAAAGGTTTCATCTTCACCTTTCTTGGCATACATAGTCAGAAGCATAGTCAGATAATCCCTGGATGCATCATTCATAATCGTTGCTCCTATTCCATGATTAAAATATTCCAACGGACTTTCTTTTGTAAATTTATTTCCATTGTATATCTTCCCGGCACTTACTCTGTCTACAAACATTTCTGCCATGTATTTTTTGGGAATCTTCATTCCCACAAGTCCTTGATGATGTACATCAAGACTATAATCAATCCAATACTCAAAATGATGTTTATTTCTTCCTTTGTGATGAAGCCATGCCATAGATACACCATTTTTCAGACGCTCACCATTGTTAGGGCTCTGCGTTCCTTTATAATAAAGAATTCCAGGAATAAATTCAGCCGGAGAATACTTTGACATATCATGCATCAATCCCTGCCGATATAATCCCAGCCGGAAGCATCCCTTTGCCACAAGTATTTTATGCCGTGTAATCGTTTTAAAATGTCCAAGAATATTCATAACATCCAACTCCTACTGCAAATACAAATTTCTTCCATATTACTATAGCAAAAACCCCGATTAAAGAAAAGTACATTTTTTAAAACAGCATCTCCAAACATTCCCATTTGAAGATGCTGTTCACTATTATGATTGGTAATTCAAGCCCGGCAAAGATTATAAATTTGTATAACCCATCAGCTGATAATCTACTTCTCTGGCAACATCTCTTCCTTCACGAATTGCCCATACAACCAGAGACTGTCCACGATGCATATCACCTGCTACAAATACATTTTTTACACTTGTGGCAAAACTATTCTGCTCTGTTTCCACATTGGTTCTTGCATTTACCTTTACTCCAAAGGCATCTGTAACATACTTTTCACTTCCTAAGAATCCTGCTGCAATTAATACTAAATCTGCAGGTATCTCTTTTTCTGAACCTTCTACAGGAACCATTGCCATTCTTCCTGTTTTTTCGTCCTTTTTACTTTCCAATGAAACAAGTACAGCTTTACATACTTCGCCTTTTTTATTCATCTTAAATTCTTTTACTGTTGTCTGATAAATTCTTGGGTCATGTCCAAAAACTGCTATAGCTTCTTCCTGACCATAATCTGTCTTACAGATTCTAGGCCATTCTGGCCATGGATTGTCTTCTGTACGCTGATCCGGAAGTTTTGGCATCATTTCCAGCTGTGTAACACTTTTAGCACCATGACGGATGGATGTTCCCACACAGTCATTTCCAGTATCTCCACCACCGATAACAATAACATTTTTTCCTTTTGCAGAAATATATTTATTATCTTTCAGTTCAGAATCAAGAAGACTTTTTGTAGTTGCCTTTAAGAAATCTACTGCAAAATAAATTCCCTTTGCTTCACGTCCAGGTACTTCAATATTTCTTGGATTAGAAGAACCACAGGCAAGTACAATCGCATCATACTCTTTCTTTAACTGTTCTGGTTTGATGTCTTTTCCAACATTTGTATTGGCAACGAAATGAATTCCTTCTTCTTCCATGATTTTCAATTTACGTTCTACAATATGTTTTTCCAGTTTCATATTTGGAATACCATACATTAACAATCCGCCAAAGCGATCAGAACGTTCATATACAGTCACTTCATGCCCGCGTTTATTTAAAGAATTTGCTGCTGATAAACCTGCCGGTCCAGAACCTATCACTGCAACTTTCTTTCCTGTACGGAATTTTGGAGGCATTGCTTTTGCAAGACCATTGGCATATCCATATTCAACAATACTTAACTCATTTTGTTTTGAGCAGACCGGATCTCCATCCAGTCCACAGGTACATGCATTTTCACAAAGAGCCGGACAAACACGTCCTGTAAATTCAGGAAATGGATTAGTCTTTTTCAATCTGCGATAGGCCTGCTTCCAGTTTCCTGTACAAATCAGGTCGTTCCATTCCGGAACAAGATTGTTTAACGGACATCCTGAAGCCATTCCGTTTAACACCTGTCCGGACTGGCAGAATGGCACTCCACAGTCCATACATCTAGCTCCCTGTTTCTGCTGTTCCTCTTTTGGAAGAGGAACATGAAATTCATTATAATGTTTGATTCTTTCTTTTGGAGATTCAGCCTGGGCATCTTCTCTCACATAATCTAAAAATCCAGTTGGTTTTCCCATAATTTCCTCCTCCTAATTCTGTCCATTGGCATTCATGTAAAACGCTTCAATCTGTGCCTGTTCACTACTTAATCCACGTTCTTCCATCTGCACGATCAGATTCTGCATCTTCTTGTAATCATTTGGCATAATCTTTTTGAATTTTGGCAAATATTTTCCAAGATTCTTGAGAATTTCCTTACCTTTTTCAGAATTTGTATATGCCACATGTTCTTTCAGCATTTCTTTTACTTCCATAACATCATATTTAGAGGTAACCGGTTCAATTGAAACCATTTCTTTATTCAGATTCATATATAACTTGCTTTCTTCATCCAGAACATATGCAACTCCACCACTCATACCTGCAGCAAAGTTTTTACCGGTTGGTCCGAGAACCAGCACACGTCCTCCAGTCATATATTCACATCCATGATCACCAACACCTTCTACAACAGCTGTTGCTCCAGAGTTACGTACACAGAAACGTTCACCTGCAATACCGTTAATATATGCTTTACCACTTGTTGCTCCATATAATGCAACGTTACCTACGATAATATTTTCTTCGGCTTTAAATTTCACTCCTTTTGGTGGACAAAGCACTAATTTACCACCGGATAAACCTTTTCCAAAATAGTCGTTACTGTCTCCCACCAGCTGTAAAGTCAGTCCTTTCGGGATAAATGCTCCAAAACTCTGTCCGCCGGCACCATTACATTTTACTGTATATGTATCGTCTTCCAGTGTCTGTTCTCCCCATTTTCTTGTAATCTCAGCTCCAAACATTGTTCCAAATGTACGATCAATGTTTGTTACATCAATTTCAATACTCTTCTTCTGCTTTTTATCCAGTGCAGTCTTTAACTGTTTCATCAGAACTTTTTCATCTGCTGTCTGTTCCAGTTTAAAGTCATAAACTTTCTTATGATTGTAATCCATCTTTTCTGCATTTACAAAAGTTGGATCTAAGATACGTGATAAATCCACATGTTTTTCCTCGGCTACATGATTTGGTCTTAACAAATCTGTACGCCCTACCAGTTCATCCACTGTGGCAACACCTAATTTTGCCATATATTCTCTTAATTCCTGAGCAATAAATCTCATGAAATTCATTACATATTCCGGTTTACCTTTAAAACGTTTTCTTAATTCCGGATTCTGTGTCGCAACACCAACAGGACATGTATCCAGATTACAAACACGCATCATAACACAACCAAGTGTTACAAGTGGCGCTGTTGCAAATCCAAATTCTTCTGCACCAAGCATTGCTGCAATGGCAACATCACGTCCGCTCATCAGTTTTCCATCTGTTTCTACGATAACTTTGTTACGTAAATCATTCATCATAAGATTCTGATGTGCCTCTGCCAAACCAAGTTCCCAAGGAAGCCCTGCATTATAGATAGAATTTCTAGGTGCTGCTCCAGTACCACCATCATATCCGGAAATCAGGATAACCTGTGCTCCTGCTTTTGCAACACCAGAAGCAACAGTACCAACTCCTGCTTCAGATACCAGTTTGACAGAAATTCTTGCATCTTTATTTGCATTCTTACAGTCATAGATCAATTGTGCCAAATCCTCGATTGAATAAATGTCATGATGAGGTGGTGGTGAAATCAATCCTACACCAGCTGTTGAATGACGTGTTTTTGCAATCCAAGGGTAAACTTTCTTTCCTGGAAGATGACCACCTTCTCCAGGTTTAGCTCCCTGAGCCATTTTAATCTGAATTTCTTTTGCACTTACCAGATATTCACTGGTTACACCAAATCGTCCAGATGCAATCTGTTTGATTGCAGAACAGCGATTCAAACCATCTCTTCCAATTGTTAAACGTTCCGGTCTTTCTCCACCTTCACCACTATTAGATTTACCACCCAGTTTATTCATAGCAATGGCAAGGGTTTCATGAGCTTCTCCGGAAATAGATCCATAAGACATAGCTCCCGTTTTAAAACGTTTTACAATGGAATCAACACTTTCAACTTTTTCAATCGGAATTCCTTTTTTAGGATAATTAAATTCCATTAATCCTCTTAAATTTCCAGGTTCTAATTCCTGATCGATCATATGTGTATATTCTTTAAACAACTCATAATTTCCAGTTCTTGTTGCAGTTTGTAATGTATGAATTGTTCTTGGATTATACAGATGCTGTTCTTTTCCACTTCTATATTTATGACTTCCTGCACTTTCAAGAGTCATATCATTTTCCAGTCCAAGAGGATCAAATGCCGATGCATGTCGTGCATCCACATCTTCTTCAAGATCTTTTAATGAAATTCCTTCCACACGACTGACAGTATTTGTAAAATATTTATTTACCACATCAGAGTTAATACCAATAGCTTCAAAAATCTGAGATCCCTGATAAGACTGAATTGTTGAAATACCCATCTTAGATGCAATCTTAACAATTCCATGAAGTATGGCATTTGTATAATCATTTACTGCTGCATAATAATCTTTGTGAAGCAATTCATCATCAATCAGCTTCTGAATACTCTGCAGTGCAAGATATGGATTCACGGCACATGCACCATATCCAAGAAGTGTAGCAAAATGATGTACTTCTCTTGGTTCACCACTTTCCAGAATCAATGCAACAGAAGTACGTTTTTTCGTTCTGATCAGATGCTGATGCATTGCTGAAACAGCCAGTAATGATGGAATTGCCACATGGTTTTCATCCACACCACGGTCAGATAAAATAATAATATTGGCACCATCACGATAAGCTCTGTCCACTTCTACAAAAAGACGATCCAGTGCTTTTTCAAGTGATGTATTTTTATAATATATAATAGGAAGTTCTACAACCTTAAATCCTTCTTTTTTCATGTTCTTGATTTTTAACAAATCTGTATCTGTAAGGATTGGATTATGAACTTTTAATACTCGACAGTTTTCCGGTTTTTCATCAAGAATGTTTCCTTCTTTACCAACATAAATCGTGGTGGATGTTACAAGTTCCTCACGAATTGCATCAATAGGCGGATTTGTAACCTGTGCAAACAACTGTTTAAAATAATTAAACAACGGCTGATGTTTTTTAGATAATACTGCCAATGGTGTATCTGTACCCATTGCAGCAATAGCTTCTGTTCCATTTAACGCCATTGGCTGAATAGTTGTTTTGATTTCTTCATAAGTATATCCAAATGCTTTCATCATTTTTTCTCGTTCTTCTTTTCCATAAGAAGGAACTGGCTCATTTGGAATCTTTAAGTCTTTTAATTCTAACAGATTGCTGTCCAGCCATTCACCATAAGGTTCTTTCTTTGCATATTTTTCTTTTACTACATCGTCTGCAATTACTTTTCCCTGGATAGTATCTACCAGAAGCATCTTTCCAGGACGAAGTCTTTCTTTTACTACAATTTTTGTCGGATCAATATCTAAAACACCAATTTCAGAAGAAAGGATCAACTGATCATCATCTGTAATATAGTATCTTGATGGACGTAATCCATTACGATCCAGAACGGCACCAACCTGATCCCCATCTGTGAACAAAATAGATGCAGGTCCATCCCACGGTTCCATCATAGTTGCATAATACTGATAAAAGTCTTTCTTTTCCTGTGTTATAACTTTATTATTTTCCCATGGCTCTGGAATTGTAATCATAACTGCATGAGGAAGGTCCATACCACTCATTACCAGAAATTCCAATGTATTGTCCAGTCTCGCTGAATCTGATCCGTTTGGATTTACTACAGGAATCAGTTTATGCATCTCATTTTTAAGATATTCAGATTCCATATTTTCTTCACGGGCAAGCATCTTATCAGCATTTCCACGGATGGTATTAATTTCACCATTATGAACAATAAAACGATATGGATGCGCTTTTTCCCAGCTTGGTGTTGTATTTGTACTAAATCTGGAATGAACAAGTGCAATAGCAGATTCATAGGATACATCCTGTAAATCTTTAAAGAATGTACGAAGCTGTCCAACCAGAAACATACCTTTATATACTATGGTACGGCTTGATAAAGAGACAACATATGATTCTTCATTACTCTGTTCAAATACCTTTCGTGCTATATATAACTTACGATCAAAAGCAAGTCCTTTTTCCACATCTGCAGGTTTCTTTACAAATCCCTGCAGAATCTTAGGCATACATTCCAGTGCCTTTTTACCAAGAACTCCTGGATCTGTAGGAACCTCTCTCCATCCCAGGAATGTCATTCCTTCTTTCTCAACTATGATTTCAAACATCTTTTTAGCCTGACGAAGTCTTAATTCATCATTAGGAAAAAAGAACATACCAATTCCGTATTCTCTCTCATCTCCAATGTCAATCTGGGCTTCTTTACAGGCTTTTGTAAAAAATTTATGTGAAATCTGAAGCATGATACCTACACCATCTCCAGTTTCTCCCGCTGCATCTTTACCAGCTCTATGTTCTAATGTTTCAACGATCTTCAGGGCATTATCAACTGTCTGATGATTTTTTACACCTTTGATGTTTACACATGCACCAATACCACAGTTGTCATGCTCGAAGCTTGGATCATATAATCCTGGCATCTGTTTATCCTGATTCATCATCTTCCTTCATCCTTTCGTCAAATTCTTTCCTTTATGTTGTTTTTTATAATACATAAATAATCTTCTCTTGTAAAGAGGAAATTTTCTTAAGTTATCTGATTATTAGATTATTTAATTATATAAATATTGTTTTCAGATAATGTTTTGAATTTTCTCTTATTTTCTCAAGAACAAGACATTTTATTGCAAAATTTTTTTCTGTTAGTTGTGTCGAATCTTGTTTTATATTATACTTATTTACAGCCTATTAATAGAAAGTTGAGGATATAATTGAAATGTTACAAGAAAAGAAAAACAATCCTTTGGGCACTGAGAAAATCAGTACTTTATTGCTTAGATTTGCTATTCCTAGTATTATCGCTATGCTGGTCAGTGCATTATACAATATGGTAGATCAGTTCTTCATAGGACGAAGCGTAGGAATGCTTGGAAATGCTGCTACAAACGTAGCTTTTCCTCTGGTCATGACCTGTACCGCTATTGCTTTGATGTGTGGAATTGGCGGTGCGGCTAATTTTAATTTATCCATGGGAAGGGGAGAAAAAGATAAAGCTGCAGGATTCGCAAGAAATGCTATTACTATGCTATTTACTTTAGGCATTCTTTTATGCATAATCACAAAAATATTTCTTAAACCAATGATGCTTTTATTTGGCGCTACAACCGATGTCTTAAATTATTCTTTAATATATACCAGTATTACATCTTTTGGGTTTCCTTTTTTAATATTGACCACAGGTGGAACAAATCTTGTAAGAGCTGATGGCAGTCCCAGATTTTCTATGATCTGCACTATTACAGGAGCTATTATTAATACTGTTTTAGATCCATTATTTATATTTGTTTTTCATATGGGAATATCCGGTGCCGCATGGGCAACGGTTATTGGACAGGTTATTTCAGGACTTATGGTTCTTGGTTATCTAAGGCAGTTTCATACAGTTTCCCTTACAAAAGATACCCTTATTCCAAAACCTGAAAATTGTAAAAAAATCATCACTTTAGGAATGGCACCCTGCTTTAACCAGCTGGCAATGATGATCGTCCAGATTGTAATGAACAATGTTCTTATTTTATATGGTGCTTCTTCTGTTTATGGAAGTGATATACCTCTTGCATGTGCCGGAATCATCATGAAAGTGAATATGATCTTCTTTTCTGTCAATATCGGTATTTCCCAAGGACTCCAGCCGATTATCAGCTTCAACTATGGTGCTAAGAAATATCATAGAGTGAAAGAGGCTTATTTAAAAGCCATTGTTTCCGCCACAACAATCAGTACAATCGCTTTTTTGTGTTTTCAGATGTTTCCAAGAGAAATCATCGGGTTTTTCGGTTCAGAAAGTGAAGCTTATTATCAATTTGCAGAAAAGTTTTTCCGTATTTTCCTGTTTTGTACTTTCATTAACGGAATTCAGCCGATTACTTCCAATTTCTTCACTGCAATCGGGAAAGCAAATCGAGGTATTTTCATTTCTCTGACCAGGCAGATAATCTTCCTTCTTCCACTTTTAATTATTCTGCCGATTTTCTTGGGAATTGACGGCATTATGTTCTCTGCACCGATTGCAGATGCCATTGCTGCAGTCTTTGCAATCACATTTGCCTTACATGAACTTAGAAGCTATCCCATTTATATGTAAGAAGAAAGCGGACAAGTCCGCTATCAACTCCCTGTATCCCTCAATCATGAGGGACTTGCTCCTCTTTGCGTGCCGATATGTGCAGCAGTTTTAACTGCTTTCCTTTGTACATCGTGCACATCCGCGCGGAGCGTTTTTTGTTACATAGGAAATTCAAAGTAATTTCCTATGTAATAAAAAATAAATCCTCCTTAAGTAAATTCGGTTATATACCTTATCTACTTAAGGAGAATTTATATCAGATGTGAAATAAATTCCGCACCAAGACTCATGAGCGAATTTTAAATTAAAATATATCTATCCGCTTTTTATTAAAACGTTACATCTTTTCCATAGTAAATACATTCCAGGATCTTTTCCATATCTTCTACAGAAGTTTCTCTTGGGTTTGAACCTGTACATGCATCGCCCACAGCTCTTTCCGCAATCATATGCTTCTTCTCAAGGAATTCATCTTCCTTAACTCCAAAATCTTTCAGATTGGAAACAATATTCAAATCTGCTCTTAATTCTTTCACTGCCTTGATCAGTGATAATGTAAGTGCTTTATCTGTCATTCCCGGCAGTCCTAATTTTTTTGCAATCATCGCAAAACGGTCTGAACACACTTTTGCATTATACTGGATAACATATGGAAGATAAATGGCATTTGCACATCCATGAGGAATATGTCCTGTATCAAACACAGCTCCTGTTTTATGCGCAAGAGAATGTACGATTCCCAGCAGAGCATTGGAGAATGCCATACCTGCAAGACACTGTGCAATATGCATGTTTCCTCTTGCTTCCATATCTCCCTCATAAGAAGCTTTCAGATTATCAAAAATCATTTCTATAGCCTGAATAGCCAGAGGATCTGAAAATGGAGAATGTAATCCTGCCACATAGGCTTCGATTGCATGTGTCAATGCATCCATTCCTGTATGAGCTGTCAATGTCTGTGGCATTGTTTCAGCTAATGCCGGATCTACAATTGCAATATCCGGTGTAATTTCAAAATCAGCTAATGGATATTTGATTCCTGTACTATAATCTGTAATAACAGAAAATGCTGTAACTTCAGTTGCGGTACCTGATGTTGATGGAATTGCAATAAATTTTGCCTTATTTCTTAATTCTGGTATAGTAAATGGATCCTTAATATCATCAAAGGTTGTTTCCGGATGTTCATAAAATACCCACATTGCTTTTGCTGCATCAATTGGAGAACCTCCACCCATTGCAATAATCAGATCAGGCTCAAATTCTTTCATGACTTCGGCACCTTTCATTACGGTTTCCACAGACGGATCCGGTTCTATGCCTTCAATAAGCTTTGTTTCAATTCCAGCTTCTTTTAAATAATCAATAACCTGATCAACAAATCCAAAACGTTTCATGGATCCACCGCCCAGACAGAGAACTGCCTTTTTACCTTTTAATGTTTTCAGTGTCTCCAGTGAACCTTCACCAAAATACAAATCTCTTGGTAATGTAAATCTTCCCATAACAACATCTCCTTTTTTATTGGATAATAACTCATCCTTCTTATTGCTACAGGTTCATTATATATTTATGTTAAAATATTATCAATATTCTTCGTGATTTTTTACAAAAATTTTATATTTTTCTAATCATTTTTTGTTCTGATTTTCAAATATTCATCTAAACCTTTTTTTCTCAGTTTACAGGATGGACATTCACCGCATCCATCTCCCATAACACCATTATAACAGGTAAGCGTTTCATTTCTGATAATATCAAAAACCCCAAGCTTATCAGCCATTTCCCAGGTTTCCTTTTTATCGATCCACATCATCGGAGTTATAATCTCAAACTCATAATCCATAGCCAGAGTAAGAGTCGTCTCCAAAGAAGAAATAAACACATGACGACAATCTGGATATCCACTGAAATCACTTTGTGAAACCCCTGTCACCAGAACGTGAATATCTCTTTGTTTTGCGAATACTGCAGCAAAAGTTAAAAATAGCATATTTCTTCCATCTACAAATGTATTTGGAGTACCTTTTTCCGGTGCATCGTGATCCACCTCCATATCCATTCTTGTCAAAGAATTTGGAGCCAGCTGATTTAATAGTTCCATATTAAGAATATGATGTTCAATTTCATACTTATTACATATATCTTTTGCACATTCAAGCTCCAGAGAATGTCTCTGTCCATAATCAAATGACAAAGCGATTACTTCATCATATTTCTTTTTTGCCCAGAATAAACAGGTCGTACTGTCTTGTCCTCCGCTAAAGACTACCACTGCTTTCGTAGGTTTACTCATGATTCTTTTCCTCCAGTCTCAAAAATTTTGAAAAAACTCAATCAGGAAGATTAAACTGCCACCTTCCCTATAGCTATTTTATTTCCCTGCCTGCATCATAAAATGCCATTTCAATGTATCATCTTTTTCAAATGCCCCTCTTAACGTAGTCGTAACAGTTTTCGCATTGTTCTTTCTGATTCCTCTTGCACTCATACAGCTATGACATCCTTCAATATAAACTGCCACATCTTCACATTCTGCCACTTCCATAATAATTTCAGCGATATCACTTCCAATTCTTTCCTGAAGCTGCAGGCGCTTTCCAACCATGTCACAAATTCTGGCAATTTTACTTAATCCTAAAACTTTTTGATTAGGTAAATATGCCACTGCCACTTTCATATCATACATCAATGCCATATGATGCTCACAGTAGCTGAAAATATCTATATCCTTTACAATGACCATATCACGATGATCTTTTACTGTCAGATCATCTTCAAAGGTTTTTGAAAACATCTGTGCCACTTGATGATTAGAATAATTCATACCTTCAAACACTTCTTCATACATTTTTGCCACACGTTCTGGTGTTTCCACAAGTCCTTCTCTCTCTGGATCATCTCCCAAAGCAATTAAAATTCCTTTGATATGCTCTTTGATTGCTTCTCTGTCAATTGCCATAACATCCTCCTACACTCCGGTTTTTTCCGGATCCCAGACTACTTTATGTATCTGGATTTGAAATCTAACTTTATTTAAGTGCTCTTCTTTCATAAATTCTACTATTTCCACTGGTTCTATTTGCCCAAATACCGGGCTAAAATAGACAATTGCTTTTTCACAAAGAGAAAATCTTTCAATTATCTCCTTTGCCCGCTCCAGATCTTCTCTGCTTCCTATTACAAATTTTACCACATCCCATGGCTTTAAATATTCCATATTTTCCAGACACATAGACTCTTCCATAAAACTGGATGGAAGTTTATAATCCATAGTCATGGAAAGTCGGGCATCCCTTTCTTTATAAAAACGAATAGGCATGCTTCCATTGGTTTCAATTTCCAGTTCCACCTGGGGAATCATTAATATACTTCCAATCAATTCTCCAATATTGTCATTCATCAAAGGTTCTCCACCAGTCAAAGTTACCAGTTGAACACCCGATTCTACAATTCTATCTGTAATCTGCTTTGACGTCATCCATTCAAAAGGTGCTTTTCTTTCATTAGCCCACTTTGTATCACAATAGGAGCAATCAAGATTACATCCTTTCAATCGTATGAACATGGCAAGGCGACCGGCTTTTTTCCCTTCTCCATTAATACTTATAAAGGTTTCTACTACCTGATATTCTTCCATTACCCTTCTCCATATCCCGCCATATTATTTGGTGTTTCATATACATTAACAAATGATACCTGATATCCTTGTGCCTTCATCCTGTCAAAGAAATATTTAGCAAAATTTTCAGCCGTAGGACGAAACTCTACCGTGATAATTTTAAATTTCTCTTCCAGCAAAGCTTCCATGGTTTTTGATTTTAATGTATTTTTCTCAACGATCAGACAGTGATCAAACTCATCTGCCAGCATTTTTACATCTTGTTTTAACTTGCCAAAATCTACAATCATCCCTCGAATCTGCCCATTCTCCTCAAGCTTTTCACTTTCCACCGTCACTTCCAGTTTCCATCGATGCCCATGGAGATTACTGCATTTTCCATCATAACCAGCGAGAAAATGAGCCGAGTCAAAAGACGCATGTGTTGTTAATCGGTACATATAATTCCCTTTCTGTTTTATTTTTCTAATGTATATTCGCGCGGAGCGTTTTTGTTTCGTTAGGAAAGACTTTTACACTTTGGTGTAGCAAGGTCTTTCCTAATAAAATAAAAAAGATACAGATAAACGCACCTGTATCCTGAAAAATCAAATTCTTTCAAGTCCTAGTTTTATTTATAGACAGGATGGTACGAATGAACTGTCTTATTCACCTAATCCTACTAAGTATAGCATCCTTTTAGCAAAATAGCAAACAGAGATTGCGATTTTCATCGCAATCTCTACTTAATTTTTATTTATTTAACGATTTTTTAGTCACTGACATAATCAGCATTCCAACCACTGCTCCTACAAGAACAGCTACTATATACATTAATGGATTTGTGATAACTCCAATTACAAAGATTCCACCATGAGGAGCTGGAAGTCCGCATCCAAATGCCATAGATAATGCTCCTGCTATTGCTGAACCAATAATACATGGAGGAAGAATATGGATAGGATCTCCTGCTGCAAACGGAATTGCTCCTTCTGTAATAAAAGATAATCCCATAACATAATTTACAACACCTGATTTTCTTTCACTTTCTGTAAAGCGATTTTTAAAGAAAGTTGTACAAAGTGCAATTGCAAGTGGTGGAACCATACCACCGGCCATTACTGCTGCCATAATTGCGTATTGTTCTGGTCCTGCATCTGCTACTGTTAACTGTGCTGTACCAAAAACATAAGCAGCTTTATTGAAAGGTCCGCCCATGTCAACAGACATCATTCCACCAAGGACAGCACCTAATAAAATAGAACTTGTTCCACTCATGGAAGACAGGAAATTATTAAGTCCTGTATTAATTGCACCCATCACAGGATTGATTGCAATCATAACAACGCCCATAATCAAAATACCGCAAACCGGATACAATAAAATTGGTTTTAATCCCTCTAATGCACTTGGAAGCTTATCAAAGATTTTTCTTAATGCAACCATAATATATCCACCAAGGAAACCTGCAAGCAGCGCACCGACAAAACCAGATGAAACTGCTGTAGCAGAATCATAAGACATAATATTAGCAAATGTATATCCGCCATTAGCAAGAGCTCCACCGACAAATCCAACGGCAAGTCCCGGACGATCTGCAATACTCATTGAAATAAAACCGGCAAGAATTGGAAGCATAAATCCAAAAGCCTGTTCACCAATGGTCTTTAATGTTGCCGCAAGCGGAGTATTCTTTCCAAAGTTTGCAGGGTTGATTTCCTGATTATCAAATAAAAATGCAAGGGCAATCAGAATACCACCACCGATAACAAATGGGAGCATATGTGATACACCGTTCATCAAATGTTTGTAAATCTGACGTCCGACACTTTCACCTTCTGTATTTTCTTCTTCCTGTGCCCCACCTGCGTGATGATATGTAGGAGCTTTTTTATCTAAGATTGTCTGAATCAGCTCTTCAGGCTTATTGATTCCGTCTGCAACTTTTGTCTGAAGTACCTGTTTTCCATCAAAACGAGCCATTTCAACATTTTTATCTGCTGCAACAATAATTCCATCACAATTTGCGATTTCTTCTTTTGTAAGAATATTTTTTGCTCCTCCTGAACCATTGGTTTCAGCCTTCAGCGCAATTCCCATTTCTTTTGCTTTATTTTCCAGTGATTCTGCTGCCATAAATGTATGAGCAATTCCTGTTGGACATGCAGTTACAGCCAGTACCTGATATCCCTCTTTTTTATCTTCCTTTTTTTCTTCTTTTACTTCTTCTTTCTCTTCTTCAGGAAATCTTTCGCTTTCCTTTTCATCAATTAACTTCAAATACTCTTCTTTTGATGAAGCCTTTAACAGACTATCTTTAAAAGACGGATCCATCAGCATTGTTGATAATCTTGACAATGCCTCTAAATGAACATCACTTCCTTCTGCCGGTGCTGCAATCATAAAAAACACATCAGATGGTTCTCCATCCATTGCTTCATAATCAACACCTTCCGGAACAGTCATAGAAGCAAGTCCTGCTGTTTTAACTGCTGCATTTTTGGCATGAGGAATTGCAATTCCTCCTCCGATACCTGTAGTTCCACCTGCTTCTCTGGCAAGAATTCCCTTTTTGTATTCTTCTCTGTCAGAAATATTCCCGCCTTTCATCATCAGATCAACTAAGTGATCAATAGCTTCTTCTTTACTATTAACTTTTACACCTAAGTCAATAGTTACATCCTGCAGTAACTCAGTAATTCTCATAAAAATCCTCTTTTTTCAAATTACAATCAAAATCAGTCATTTATTGTTCAAATTTATGAGTGAATTTTACTGTTTTAATTGATTATAACATGATTTCAGTCAAAGTCAATCATTTTATCCATTTCTAAACAAATTTAACATTTTGAAAAAAAAGATGATTTTTTTAATTCTATTTTCATTTTTTGTCATTAAAAAATTACTTTTTAACTTAATCTCCCAGCAGCATATATATTCCGATTGCAAGCATAAACAATCCAAGAACAAATTTGAAAAGTTTTGAAGCAATATCTGTACTTCCATCTTCCAATCGATTGGCAAAACCTACAGAAGTTCCTGCTGCAACAATAATCATTCCATGTCCTACAGAATAACAGAACAGCAAAACTGCACCAAGAAAATAATTTCCACTTTGTGTCGCAATTGTCAAAAGCATAAGAATGACCGGTGCTGCGCAATGGGAAGAAAAAATTCCTCCAATCATTCCAATAAAGAACGCTCCAACCAAGCCTTGTTTTCCATTTCCCGCAAGTCCATGAACATGAGGAATCAAATGAATCACATCCCACATCTGCAGTGCCATCAAAATCATTAATACTCCCAGCAGAATATGAAGAATTTCAGAATGACCTACCACATGCCCTACAATAGATGCAATAAATCCAAGGCAAATAAAAGTGAATGCTGAGCCTGCAGCAAAAGTCAATGACAGTAATAGTGCTCTTTTGGTATCTTTAATCTCATCTCCATCAGCCGTCACATAACCGGTTACCAACGGAATATTAGACATTGCACAAGGAGTCAACGATGTAAAGATTCCTGCAATTAATGCAAAAAGAGGTCCAATCCATAAATTCCCCTGTATCATATCAATAATATTTTTCACAAATGTTTCTAACATAATCAAATCCACCTTTTACAAATTTTAGGTTCCAGTAGATTATTTTACTCATTTTCAAAAAAATATGCAACAAAAACTTCATATATCTCCATTTACTAATCATAATTTCTGATAGCCCATCTCATTTTTGTAGAACGAGCTCTTCCGTTTTTTATACATTCTTCTTTCGACGGACGGATTACATCCTTTGCAATTTCCTGATATATTCCCGCTTTTTTCCCTTCTTTAAATGCGTATTTGACCAAACGGTCCTCACCAGAGTGAAATGTTAAAACTGCAACACGTCCACCTGGTTTTAACGCACCTGGAAGTTTTTCCAAAAATTCTTCCAATACTTCAAATTCACTATTTACATCTATTCGCAATGCCTGGAATGTCCTCTGGCAGGATTTTCTAACAGCCTGTTTTCGCTCATTTTCAGGAATGAAGGAAAGTGCCTGCCAAATAACATCATGCAGCTGTGTTGTTGTTTTGATTTTCTTTCCTTTTCTGATCTCCTGAACCACTTTTTTTGCAATTTGTTTTGCATATGGTTCATCTGCATTTTCTATTAGCATTCCTTCTAATTCGTCTTTTGTAATATCTTCCAGACGTTCTGCCGCTGATATTCCTTTTTCGGGATTTAACCTCAAATCCAATGGTCCTTCATATTTATAGGAAAATCCTCTCTCCGGATTATCAATTTGCATGGACGAAACACCTAGATCCGCCAAAATAAAATCAAATGGGCCAACATCTTCGGCAACCTGATCAATATTAGCAAAATTGGTTCGTCGAATAGTTAAAATATCTTCCCCAAATCCTGCATCTTTTAATCGTTTTTCAGTTTTTACCGATTCGATAGGATCAACATCCAATGCATAAATATGTCCTTTTCCTTTTAAGCATTCCAGCATCTTTCTTGTATGCCCTCCATATCCTAAAGTAGCATCTAAACCTACCTGTCCTGGCTGAATATCAAAAAACTCCAGTATTTCTTTCACACAAATGGAAATATGCATTCCTGCCGGTGTACCGCCTTTTCGAATCACCTTCTCAACTGTATCCTGGTATTTTTCAGGATTTAATTCTTTATATTTTTCTTTAAACTTTCGTGGATGTGTCCCTTTATAACGAACACGACGTTTATGTTTCTTTTCCTGATTTTCCATAATATCCTCTTTTCTATATTTTTTTAATATTTTTCTGCATTTACTGTCTTTTTTAGTCATATAGATAATATGTAATATATTTCCCTCTACTGTCAATATATTTTAACATAACTATCATAAAAGTATTCTATAGAAAATCAAAAATCCATCAGACTTATCATATGTCCGATGGATTTCTGTTTGAAATATGCTAGAGTTTTATCTTACTCTTTTGTCAATTTTATTTTTCATTCCGACTTTAATCGCAATATCTTTCACACTATTCTGCATATCCTTATTAATTCCAATTGCCTGTTTTCCAAGACTTTTCGGCACGACTGCCTCATCTCTGTTCAATCGGATCAGAATCATATTTTCTTTTCTAGATGCAAGATACTCAAATGGAAATCTTATAATTGCAGGTGTATTGAAACCGATTCCAAGTTCAAACAGCACGGTTTTCTTATTTTCACATTTCTCTAAGAATTTTTCAAAGTTTTCCTCTGCCTGATGCCATGTATCATCCTCAACAAAATACTGATCACATCTTAAATTCATAGTCATTGGTTCCCCGCACACAGGACATTTAGGTACCATGTATGAAGGTACCAGGCAGTTTTTTCTAGCCTGATGCATCTGGATCATCATCTTTTCATCATCATAGATTTTCTTATGACATCCTTTAAGACACTGAATATAACCGTAATCGCCTTGAACAGCAAAAATATGGTCTTTTCCAAAACCAGCTTTATAAAACTGGTAATCTGCATTGGTGGTAAGTACAAAATATGGCTTATCCTTTACAAGTTTATATAAAATCTGATAAAGTTCCAAAGCCTGCGGCTCTATCCTGTTTACATACACATGCTTAGACCAGTACCCCCATCTTGCCTCTTCACTTTGAAATGGATAAAATCCCGCGCTGTACATATCTGTCATTCCATACTTTTCAATAAACTCAGCAAAATTATCCGTAAATCTTTTTCCACTATAAGTAAGACCTGCCCCTGCACCGATCAGGATATAGTCTGCTTCTTCAATGACTTTTGCAGCCTGTGCAATCTGTTCATCATATTCTGTTTTCTGAAAAATATAATCTCCTGCGGGTACTCCACATAAAAACTCCTGAAATGTCATATAACTGCTCCTCTCAAATCTGATCTACCAAAATGCCATGCTTTCACCTGCATCTATATGCATCAATTTTTCCTGCTTCTATGACTAGAATTCATAAGGTGGATTGCCTGAGAAGTCTGCAATTACACCATGAGCATCCTCAAGATAGAATACTTCAAATGCCGGATTATCTGCCGTCTGATAATTGCTCTTTACGATCGGGTTCTCAAGTTCTGCTTCCTTGATTGCTTTATCATCTACAAATTCTGCCTTCCCGCTAAGGCGTATCCACTGATACTATGGTGAAGAAACACTAATCTGAATATATGGATTTTCCTGCAATTCCTTATAAACTTCCTTGAAATTACCAGTATTAAACCAAAGTTTACCATCCTTTTCAAAGCTGAACATAAAAGGACGGCACTTCGCCTTTCCATCAAGACTTACTATCGCGATTCATATTTTACTTTGTATTTATCAGTTTTCAGACGAAGAAAAGGTTACTTCCAATTTTCTCGCAGGAAGTATTGGTGTAAACCCTGTTATCATTAGAAATGTACTTCTTAAATTACAGAATGCAGAGCTTGTAACAACTGCTGCAGGAGTTGGCGGGTCAAAACTGACCAGAGATCCGGCTGATATCACTATGCTTGATATTTTTAAAGCAGTGGAAGATTCTGAAGAATCACTCTTCCATTTCCATGAAAACCCTAATCCAGAATGTAAAGTCGGACATATCATTCATGCTGTATTGGATGACCGCCTTGCACTTATTCAGCAGGAAATGGAGAACAGTATGAAATCTGTTACAATACAATCAATCATTGATGATATGAAAAAGAAACAGCAGGAAATGATTTAGCATAACACGGTCTTTTCTAATGAAATGAAAAACCACTTAAAAAGGCGACAAGAGTTATTCTCTGTCGCCTTTTCCTTACATATATGAAAATCTTTCCTTTAATTTCCTGTTTCAATACTAATCTGATTAAACTGATCCAAAAGATCATCCACATTCAGATTATCTTTATCTTTCCCTGCTTTGTCAAGAATCGCCTGACCTTGATGCATCATGATCAAACGGTTTCCGTATTCTATTGCATAACGAAGATTGTGAGTTACCATAATGGTTGTTAATCCCTTTTCTTTTACAACCTTTCCAGTAAGTTCCATAATCAGCTCTGCCGTTTTGGGGTCCAGCGCAGCGGTATGTTCATCTAAAATCAGAAATTCGATAGGTGTCATAGTTGTCATAAGCAGTGCCATCGCCTGTCTTTGTCCTCCGGATAATGCACCAACTTTGCTTCCCATCATATCTTCCAGACCAAGACCTAACTGACTCAACAACTCACGATAATAATCGATACGCTTTTTATTTGTTCCAAAACCAAGGCCGAAAGGTTTTCCTTTATTATCTGCTAAAGACATATTTTCAAGAATTGTCATCGATGGACAGGTTCCCATAGCAGGATTCTGGTATACGCGCCCTATTTTCCGCTGACGGACAAATTCTTTCTGATGAGTAATATCTTCTCCATTTAACATAATGTTTCCAGCCTCTGCCTCAAGACTTCCACAAATTAAATTCAGCATAGAAGTTTTTCCAGAACCATTACTTCCAATAACAGAAATAAAATCTCCATCCTGAATGGTTAAATTAAAATCCTTAAATAGACAAACCTCATTTACTGTTCCAATATTATAATATTTATCAATATGCTGTAATTCAATCATGCTTTCACCTTCTTCTTGCGGTCCATGCTGATAACCAGAATAATCAGGAACAATGCCGCTGTAATCATTTTCAGATCTGAAGCCGGAAGACCAACTTCAATTGCAATTGCTACACAGGCTTTATAAATTACAGAACCAATCACAACCGCAGTGGTAGCTTTCAATAAATTTCCTTTAAATACATTGGTTCCAATAATAACACTAGCCAGGCCAATAACGATGGTTCCAGTTCCCATGGAAATTTCAAAAAACCTCTGCTGCTGACACATAACACTACCTGCCAGAGACACAAGTCCGTTGGAAATTGCCAAACCTACAATTTTTACAAATCCGCTATCTTTTGCTAAAGATGTTACAATTGTCGGATTGTCACCTACTGCCCGAAGTAAATATCCTGATTTTGTTTTTAAATAAAGATCTAAAAGCACTTTCGCAATTACCATTACAATAAAAATAATAATCACAGTCTTATAAGGCATCAATACTTCAGGAAATAATCCATTTACAACATCATTATCAAAAATGGACTGGTAATTAAATAGAGGCACATTGGCACTTCCGCCAACAATCCTTAAGTTTAGTGTATAAAGTGCTGTCATGACAATAATACCTGATAAAAGATCTCGTACCTTGCATTTTACATGAATCAGTCCTGTAACGATTCCAGCTAATGCACCAGCTGCAGTTGCAGCCAGCAATGCCAGAAATGGGCTTTTTCCAGATGATACCATGACTGTCGTAATCGCAGCTCCCAATGGGAAGGTGCTGTCGACAGATAGATCAGGAAAATCCAGTATTTTATATGTAATATATACTCCCAGCGCCATAATCGCATAGATAAATCCCTGCTCAAATACGCCGATAATTAATTGTTCCATAGTGCTCAACATCTCCTAATTATTTTGCAGCTTCAATTTTATTAAAAGTCTGCTTTGCCTGTTTCTGTACGTCTTTTCCAATGGTCATGCCGATTTTTTTAGCTGCCGCTGTATTAATAATAACATCTCCATCTTTAAAAGATTCATACTTCATTTCTTTTGCTTCTTTTTCACCTTTTAAGATTTTTGCAGCCATTTCTCCTGTCTGTTCCCCTAATTTAATGAAGTCAATTCCGACACAAGCTACACATCCTAGTTTTACCTGTTCTACTTCAGAACCAAATACTGGAATCTTTGCTTTGTTTGCTTTTTCCAGATATGTCTGCATATTGCTGACAACAAGATTGTCTGTCAGGTTTGTTATACAATCTACCTTTTTGATCAGGCTGTCTGCTGCCATTGGCATATCAGCAGATGCTGAAATTCCCTGTGTGATGATCTTGAATCCATATTTGTCTGCTACTTTTTCATAAGCTTCAATACCCGCTTTAGAATTTGCCTCATTTGTACTATATAAAATTCCAACATTCTTTGCTTTTGGCATCATCTGGCGAATTAATTTCAGCTGTTTATCTGCCAGAACCATGTCAGATGTTCCTGTAATATTTCCAACGTTGTTTCCATCTTTGTCTACAAATCCTGCTGCCTCTGGAGAAGTAATCGCTGTATAAACAACCGGTGTATCTCCATCTTTTACTGCATTATATGCACTTTGTGCACTTGGTGTTGCAATGGCACAAATCATATCCAGTTCCTTTGATGCAAAGCTGGATGCAATCTGATTATCTGTTGCTGTATCTGCCTGAGAATTTTTATAGGTTATGGTTAAATTCTCACCTTCCTTAATTCCCTCATTTTCTAATCCTTGTATAAATCCTTTTCTACAGTTATCCAGAGATCCATGTTCTGCAAACTGAAGAATTCCGATTTTGTAATTCTTATCTTTACTTTCCTCTTTTTTACTTCCACATCCTGTCATCATTGTCATTGCCATAACGGTTGCAAGTCCTGCTGCTAAAATTTTTTTCATATTTCTCATTGTTCTGTTCTCCTTTTTATTCCAGTTTACTAAATCAAATTGAAAAATAGAAAAATAAAAAGCCCCAAGCATCATCTGCTTGAGGCGAAATATCCGCGGTACCACTCAAATTGACATCATAAAACATGTCCACTCTCATCATATACTATCATATATGCCCACTGTGATAACGGGTCGGGTGCCCGGCGACTCCTACTGCTACTTCAGAATCACCCTCGAAAGTCCATTCATCAGGGAAGTCATGCTGCAATCCCACCACCTGCAGCTCTCTGAGATTCCTTCAAATCCTGCTTACTACTCTTTCTCAACGGTTTTTTTTCTATTTGTTTAAAATCATAATACTTTTGGAGAATGATGTCAAGAAAATTTTTTACATTATTTATAAAAAGAATGTCCCTCATAAGTAAACAGCATGGTCAGATTGTTTTCAAACCAAGATACATTTCGTGGATTTGCCATTGTTTTTTCTACAAAATATAATGCCCCTTCTGAGTAATCTTCTCCTTCTAATGCTCGTTTTACACTTTCTCTGGAACTCTTTGTTACATGAACAGCATCATATCTTCCATCTGCTGTAGGTGAAAACTGAACTTTTCCATTTTCTCTCTGAAACACAACTTTTTCAATAGAATCAGGAAATTCCTTGGAACGAACTCTGTTTAATATAACATTAGCAACTAAAATCTTACTTTTTATATCTTTGTCCGTAGCTTCTGCTTCCACAATTCGTTCCAAAACAGCTCGTTCTCTGGTAGTTATCTGATGACTGGTACCTGGAATAAAAACAGGTTTTTCCAAAATTTTCTTTTCCAGATTAATTTTTGTTATCAGCTGTGCATGTAGCAAATAATCTCTCTGTTCTTTTAAAAGTCTCGTCTGTACCAGATGTTCCATTTTTTCATTACTTTCCTTAGGCAGCCGCATAAACTCACTGGCACAGACATTCTGTCCAAAACTGCATAGCCCAATAGAACATACAATGGCTGCAATTTCTATTTTTTTCTTCAATATCACATACGCTCCTTTAATATAGTGTATGCATCTTTGAAAAAAATATTCTTACAGAAAAATAAATTATTCTAACAATTTTCCATCTTTTATTACAGCTTTCAAATTCAACTCTTTATCCCATAAAACAAGATTTGCTTTTTTGCCTTGTTGAATCGAACCATACAGTTTATCAATTCCAAGACTCTTGGCAGGATTAATAGTTGCACATGCTATTGCTGTTTCCAGCGGAATCTGCATTTCCCTGACAACTGTTCTGACACAATCAGGCAGTGTAGTCACTGAACCTGCCAACGCTCCATCTGATACTAAAGTTGCATGCTTTCCCTTTACTTTTACATCCAGCCCACCTAAAGTATACTGTCCGTCCGGCATACCTGCTGCTCTCATACTATCACTTATTAAGACCATTCGTTCTTTACCTAGCATTTCAAAAGTTGCTCTTACAGTTGCTGGATGAATATGAATACCATCACAGATAATTTCTGCCATTACATGTTTACTGTCAGCTACTGCACCAACAACACCCGGTTCCCGATGAGTAAATGGAGGCATTGCATTATACAGATGAACTGCATGATTTGCCCCTGCGTCAAATGCTTTTTTTGCCTTATCATAGTCTGCATTGGTATGAGCAAGAGAAACTGATACTTCTCCTTTTACAGTCTTGATAAACTCATCTGTATCACTTTCTTCTGGTGCAATTCCAATGAATTTTACCAGTCCATCTGCAGCTTTTTGAAATCTTCGGTATACATCTATATCACAGGGAACAATGTTTCTTTCATCCTGAGCTCCCTTTTTGATTTTGCTTATAAAAGGACCTTCCATATTGATTCCTACCAGATCTGCTCTGGAAATCATATTCTCTTCCAGCTGTTTCTTTCTGTAATCTGCCCCTGTCTTTAGAATCTGTTCCAGTTCTGCTACCGGCAATGTCATTGTAGCCGGAGCAATGGAGGTAACGCCGATAGAAGCCTCATATCTGGCAATCTGGTCTATTGCTTCCAGGGTTCCATCGCAAAAATCATAGCCTTTACATCCGTGAAAATGCAGATCGATCATTCCAGGAATACAATAACATCCTTGTCCATCAATAATTTCTTCATTTTCATTATTTATGCATTGAGGTTCAACCCCCTGCATTACCTGTTCAATTCTATCAGATTTTGTGATTATGATTCCGTCTTCAAATTTATTTTTTTCTGTATATACTTTTATATTTTTTATAATCATTTTCACTATCCCCATAGTCATTTTTTATTCCATATAGCAGAAAAAACGCCAAAGGCGTTCTTTCATTTATTTTGGCATTTTAGATAACGCTGCTTCGTCTGCAACCAATGTTACATCTGGATGAAGCTGAAGAATAGAACCTGGTACTTCTGGAGTAATTGGTCCGCAAACAGATGCTCTCACTGCTTCTGCTTTTTCTTCACCACTTGCTACCAGCAGAATTTTCTTCGCACTTAAAATTGTTCCGATTCCCATAGAATAAGCCTGTTTTGGAACGTCATCTGCAGAAGCAAAGAATCTCTTATTTGCATCAATAGTGCTTTCCAATAAATCTACACAATGAACTGCTTTATCAAATGAATCAGATGGCTCATTAAATCCAATATGACCGTTACGTCCAATACCTAATAACTGAAGGTCTGCTCCGCCAAAAGATCGAATAAGCTTTTCATATCGAACACATTCTGCATCTGGATCTTCAGCAATACCATTTGGAAGATATGTGTTATCCGGATTAATATTTACTTTATCAAATAAATGTTTATGCATGAAATAGTAGTAGCTCTGATCATTTTCTTTATTCAGACCTTTGTATTCATCCAGGTTTACTGTAGTTACTTCTGAAAAGTCTATATCCCCTTTGTTATACCATTCTACCAGCTGAGCATAAATTCCTTCTGGTGAGGAACCTGTTGCCAGTCCTAAAACACAGTCTGGTTTCATGATAACCTGTGCAGAAATAATATTTGCTCCCTGTCTGCTCATTTCCTTGTAATCTTTTGCTTTAATAATTCTCATCTTTTTCTCCTTTTAATGCTTTTACTGTGTTATCATGTAATGCTGCTTTTTTTATTTTATCTTGTTTTACATAATAAGAATAAATCAAATCCAGCATAATTAAAATTGGAAACTGCGGTGAAATAATATTTCCATAATTTAAATATTTTAATGACGGAATCAATACCATTTCATCACAAAATTCACTATAGTCTTCCTTGTTTTTTCCAGTAATCAAAATAGTCTTTGCTTTTCGCCTGCGCGATTCCTGCAACATATTCAATACGCCTACTGTATCACCGCTAATGCTGATGCCAATGACAAGATTGCTTTCTTTTTGAAATACTGCCTGCATTTTCATTAAATCTGTATCCTGTATGGAATTAATGTCCACTCCTATTCTCATGAATCTTAATTCCATTTCTTTGGCCGCAATTCCAGAACTTCCTTTACCACATACAAAAACTCTTTTGGCCTTATTCAGGCTATCACAAATTCTTACAATCTGCTCTTCATCCATCAGGCTGTATGTTTTATTTAGTAATTCCTGATACGCATTTAATACCATTCTGGTATGATTTGCAATGGACTCATTTTTTTCAACAAAAGTCTGTTCATATTGGTAAATAAATTCCCGATATCCCCGGTATCCGCATTTTTGTGAAAATCTGGAAAGTGATGCTTCTGACACAAATAGCCTCTCCGAAATGGATCTGGCTGAGAAATCAACTTGTTCCTGATTTTTCATAAAAAAATCTGCAATCACCTTTTCCATTGGTGTAAAATTTTCATAATTAGATTCAATAACCGGTACAACTGATTTCACATAATATTCCATATCATCTCTCCTGTTTAAATTACAAAGCTTCTACGAAGGATTTTGTAATCAACTGTGGTCTGGTTATAATAGAACCTACCACTACACTGAAGGCACCGAGATCTATGACCCTTTTTGCTTTTTGCGGAGTATTGATATTCCCCTCGGCAATCACACGATGTTTTACATTTTCAAGAATCTTTCTTAAAACTTCAAAATCATTTTCGTCTATCTTCAGATGTTTACTTTGTTCTGTATATCCGACTAAAGTTGTCCCAATAAAATCAAAACCTAGCTCATCTGCATGGATTGCTTCTTCCACCGTAGAACAATCTGCCATTAAAAGCTGATCCGGATATTTTTCTTTTATCTGATGAAAAAACTCATCTATAGTTTGTCCATCCGGTCTGACTGAGCCAGTTGCATCCAATGCAATAATTTCAGGTTTCACTTCCATTAATTCGTCGACTTCTTTCATAGTTGGTGTAATATACACTTTACAGTCTTCGTAATTTCGCTTTACAATTCCTATCACTGGTAAATCTACCTGAGATTGAATCTCTTTGATGTCTTCCCTGGTGTTTGCACGAATCCCAACGGCACCGCCTTCTTTTGCAGCTAATGCCATTCTTCCCATTATAAAAGAAGAATGTAACGGTTCTTCCGGCAAAGCCTGGCAGGAAACGATTAACTTGCCTTTTAATCGTTCTACTTTATCATTCATCTCTCTTACCTCCTTTATCTGCATTATATTTATATTTGATTTTATTTTCAATAGTTTATGCCAATTCTGAAAGTACTTTCTTTTTTTTAAATTTTATAAACTTTACTCCTGATTTTTTGCTGAATTTTATAAAACATTCTCTCGGTTTCTGCAATTTCTTTCGATAAAACTACGATTTGTAAAAAACCTCTTAAGTAATACCATTACCTAAGATGTTTCTTGCATATTTGCATAATTTATCAATATTTTTATCTGATACCTTACCAATATAATAAAGAAATAAAAAAGACATCTGCCATTATTTCAGCAGATGTCCTTTCTTCATATGTTTAGCCAGCCGATAAGCCGGGTTCTGTCGTTGAATGGTCATCTATCTCGACTTACTGTTACCAGCAAGCTCCAGCGACCCACCTGAAAACAAATCGGGCCAATTTATAGTTTTCATTTCGGTCTTGCTTCGGATGAGGTTTACATGTGCCCTGTCTGTTACCAGACAGGCGGTAAGCTCTTACCTTGCCTTTCCACCCTTACCATAAAAATGGCGGTTTATTTCTGTTGCACTAGCTTGAGGGTCACCCCTACCGGACGTTATCCGGCATCCTGCCCTGTGAAGCCCGGACTTTCCTCACCATTTCCCTTTCGTCTGAAATGGCGCGACCATTTGTCTGACTAAACACAAACGTCATCATAACATACCTTGTCATTTAGTGCAAGTTAAGTTTCAAAACAGCTTCCACCAATAAACTCCCGCAAAAGAGAGCTTTTTGGGATATCCTCGCTTTTAATATTCATAAAATAATCCAGAAAATTCAACAGCCTCTTGGCTTCCTGATACTCCGGACAATCCTGTGGCACAGCAAATAACAAAGGCTCTGCATATTGTTTTAACACTGCAAGCTCATAAATCTGTGCAGAATTAAACATAATATCCGCTTCTTCCTGATAAGGAAAAATATTATCTTCTTCCCCTTTTCTAACAGAATCCCAACGGGCAATGGTGTCTCTTGCATCATTCCCACGGCGCATGGCATCTCTTACAATCCTCCGAAGAAGCCTTCCATCAGAACTTGGAATACGATTGTGCTCATCCAGGTTTATCTGGCTTAATGCACTTACATAAATTTTGTATTTATTTTCTTCAGGAATATTGGCAGAAAGAATACCATTTAATCCATGGATTCCTTCGATTACCAGAATATCATCTGATCCGATCTGCAGTTGATTTCCTCTGTATTCACGCTTTCCGGTAATAAAGTTATATGTTGGCATGGATATTTTTTCTCCATTCAGCAAGCGATTTATATGTTCTGAAAACAATTCCACATCCAGAGATGCTATAGTTTCAAAATTATAATTTCCTTTTTCATCTTTTGGAGATTTTTCACGATCATAAAAATAATCATCCAAAGCAATGGGGTGGGGATGTTTTCCTGCAATTTCCAGCTGAATCGATAGTCTGTGAGAAAAAGTGGTCTTGCCGGAAGAAGATGGACCGGCAATTAATACAATTCGTTTTTTCTGCTGGACAATTTTATCTGCAATATCTGATAGCAGTTTTTCCTGTAATCCTTCCTGAAGAAGAATCAAATGACTGGTCTTACCTTCTGTAATTACTTCATTTAATGCACCAACCGTATCAACACCTAAAGTCTTACACCATTCACGGGATCTCTGCATAACACGAAATAATTTAGGCTGAGGATAAAAACGGGCAATTTCTTCTGTTTGATGACGCTTCGGTGTCTGAAGTACCATTCCATCCTGATATGAAGACACAAGAAACGTTCCGATATAGCCTGTAGAAGGTGCCATATATCCGTAAAAATAGTTATCATATCCATCTAAGGAATAAATATTGGTCCTGGATTCTCTTCTAAAACGAAACAGTCTCTGCTTTTCCCTTAAACCGGCTTGGGCAAAATACTTCCTTGCCTGAGATGTGTCAACGGATTTCTTTTCAATAGAAAGATCTGCCTTATATAATTCCTGCATTCGTCTTTGAATTTTATCTGCCAGTTCTTTATCTACCGTCACTCCATCCATTAAAAACTCACAAAAAGTACTGTTCCCTATGGAATAATTAATGGCAATATCATCTGCTGCACCCTTTCCAAGAACATCTTCACATGCTTTTAAAAACATAAACATTGCTGTTCTCTTATAGGTCATATATCCAGCCTGTTCCTCCAATGTTACAAATCTGACATAACTATCTTTTACCAGCGGATAAAACAGCTCTTTTAACTTTCCATCTGCATAGGCCAGTAAAATTTCAGACTCTTCTGGTTTTTGAACGACCTTTGCCAATTGAGCCAGCGTAGTCCCCTGCTCTACCTGATAGACTGTCTGATTGACTGTAACATGTATCATAAACATCACCCCTTTTTAGAATGTCTTTGACTTTCTTTTTGCGTGTTTATATTATAACTTTAAACGGACTTCCTGCTTTCAAAGAAATTATTTCACATTCCGGAAGTTTTTTCTTTAAAAGCTCTTCCATATCATCAATAAAAACCTGTTCCAGTCCATAATGTCCCGCATCGATAACTGTCAATCCCATATCAACAGCATCTAATCCTTCATGATGTCCAAAATCTCCTGTAACAAGTACATCGGCCTCTTTTTCCATTGCCTCTTTCATTAGACTTTTTCCAGAACCTGGAACAACTGCAACTTTCTCTATTTGCTGCTGTGGATCTCCATAAATCATAACTGAATCAAGTCCAAAATCATTTTTCACTTTTTTTGCAAATTCCTGTAATGATTTTTTTTCTTTAAATGTACTAATAAAACCAATTCCTTTATTATCTGATGCCAATGCAGGATTAGATGAAATTTCCACTGGTGCATCTGCAGTAAGACAAAGTCGTCTTCCTACAGCATCACACATTCTGTAAACATCATAATTGGTATGCATTCCATAACAGCAAATATCATTGCGAATCAGTGTTAGCAATTTCTTCTGGAGGAAATCATCACTGGTACATTTTTGAATTTTGGAAAATATTACCGGATGGTGTGCAAGAATAAAATCAACATTTTCTTTTACAGCCATTTCCACCACTTCATTGGTTATATCTAAGACTACAAGAATTTTCCTTACTTCCTGTTCCATATCTCCCACAAGAAATCCCGGATTATCCCAGCTTTCTGCTCCATCTAAAGGCACTTCCCTCTCCAGAAATTCTACCACATCTCTACATTTCATAATATCCCAATGCCTCCCTTATATTACAAAGCATGGTTTTAACTTCTTTTTTTCTGATTTTTATATGTTCCTTTGATTCATCGGTTAATGTTGCACATATTTTTTCATATTTCTGATATTCCAGATCCAGGTATTCCAAAAGTACTGGATGTTTGTCTAGAATCAGATTCTGGCCAAACAAATAAAAACATTCTTTTTTATACTCTTCATGTCCATGAACAGCTCTCATGATCATATAATATTTTCCATCTTCACAAAGCATCTCTTCTTCTAAAATGCGAAAGTTATGATCATGAAGAAAATGCCTTACTTTTTCAAGATGAGACTGAGGAGAAAGAATAAGCTCTTTCACCGAATCAAGCTTATCTAAATCCTGTTCCAGAATACGAACCACGAGATCTCCACCCATACCTGTTATTATAATAGAATCAACCTCCTTTTGAGGAAGTTGATTCAATCCGTCAGAAAGAATACAGACAATTTTATCTGCTGTATTTGTTTCTGTAATATGTTGTTTTGCACGGTTCAGCGGCTCTTCATTGATATCCATAGCAAAAGCTTTTGGACAACAGCCAGTCTGAGTCAGGTAGATTGGTATGTATCCATGATCCGTTCCAATATCTGCTGCACAATAACCTTCTGTTACAAAAGAAGCAATCGTTTTTAAACGGTTTGATAATTCCATTTCTACACCTTAATCCAAATAATCTTTCAATTTTCTGCTACGGCTTGGATGTCTTAATTTTCTTAATGCCTTCGCCTCGATCTGACGAATACGCTCTCTTGTTACATTAAATTCTTTACCGACTTCTTCCAAAGTACGTGCTCTGCTGTCATCTAATCCAAAACGAAGACGAAGAACTTTCTGTTCTCTTTCAGTAAGAGTACCCAAAACTTCATCCAACTGTTCTTTTAAGAGAGTAAAAGCAGCTGCGTCTGCAGGTACTGGTACATTTTCATCCTGAATAAAATCTCCAAGATGACTGTCTTCCTCTTCTCCAATTGGAGTTTCCAGAGAAACCGGTTCCTGAGAAATTTTCAGGATTTCCCGAACCCTGTCAACCGGAATATCCATTTCTTCTGCAATTTCCTCTGGAGATGGTTCTCTTCCCAGCTCCTGAAGCAGCTGTCTGGATACACGAATTAATTTGTTGATTGTTTCCACCATATGCACAGGAATTCGAATGGTTCTTGCCTGATCGGCAATCGCTCTTGTGATTGCCTGACGAATCCACCATGTTGCATAGGTACTGAATTTATACCCTTTTCGATAATCAAATTTTTCAACAGCTTTAATAAGTCCCAGGTTTCCTTCCTGAATCAGATCAAGAAACAGCATACCACGTCCTACATAACGTTTTGCAATACTGACCACCAGTCGAAGGTTTGCTTCTGCCAGTTTTTTCTTAGCAGCTTCATCTCCTTCTTCCATACGTTTCGCAAGCTCAATTTCTTCATCTGCACTTAAAAGAGGTACCTTTCCAATTTCTTTCAGATACATACGTACCGGATCTTCAATACTGATTCCATCAGGCACAGCGATTTCTGTTTCATCATCTAAGTTATCTTCCAGATCATCGTCAGTATCTTCTACCGCTGCCAGAGTCAGCACATCGATTCCATTCTGCTCCAGATAATCATAAATAGCCTCCATCATATCAGAAGTAAGCTTCATATCCTTAAAATATGTCTCAATCTGTGCATACTCCAGAAAATTCTTATTCTTTTTTCCTAATTCTACTAATCCAGCCAGTTTTTCACTGAATTGTTCCATTGTACCTTCCATAATTCGTCCTTTCTTCTCTCTCCTATTTTAACCAACCTATAATGAAATATGCAATTTTGACAATCTGCCTTTTTCCTTAATCAGCTCCTGCCATTTCAAAATATCGCTGGTTGAATTCATCTGTTGTTCGATGCTGTCTTCTTTGACCCGTCGAACGATATCTGTCAGTGCTTTATCATTATCTTCCGGCGAAGGTTCCATTTTTAATTTAGTATTAAACAGCTCTGCTATTTTATTCTGATCCTCAGGATCCGTATACTGATTCATGATCTTCGCAGGAATTACTTTCCTCTCTTCTTCATATTGTGAAAAAAGCATCAGTGCGGCACCATGATAAATTGGATCATAAAAATCATCCGGACCTATGAGTCCCCGAAGCTTTTCAAACAGAATTGGTTCATTGACCAGCCATGTAAGCAAAAGCTTTTGCGGTTGTTTCTTTTTACTCTCTCTGATATCCTCTCTTCGGATACTTTTTTCTTCATTTTCTTTCTTTTGCACTTCCTGTCTTTGTACATAGCCACTGGTTCCATAATAATTGACCAAATCAGAAAATTCTTTCTGTGCCATATAGTATTCACGGGAAACTGCATCAATATAATTCTTTCGCTCCAGCGGTTCTTCAATTACTGCCAGAAGCTTGGCTGCTTCATGCTGAAACTTTGTTTTCTCTTCCGGATCATCCTGATTATATTTTTTTGAAAGAACTTTTACCTGAAACATAAAACTGCTTACAGCTTTCCTGATTCGCTCTTCCAGAGCCTCAGCGCCCAGCTCTTTAATAAATTCATCCGGATCCTTATATGGAGTTAAATCCAACACCTTCACTGTCAGTCCAGCATCTTTCAAAATAGGAATCGCCCTTAGAATTGCCCTCTGACCGGCTTCATCACTATCAAAAGATAAAATGACATTTTCCGTATATCTGCGAAGAAGTGTTCCATGTCCACTGGTAAATGCTGTTCCCAATGCTGCTACCGCATTGGTAAACCCTGCCTGATGCATGGATATCACATCCATATATCCTTCACAAAGAATAATTTCATTCTTCCTGGAACTTCTTGCGAAATTTAATCCATAAAGATTTCGGCTTTTATCAAAGAGTTTTGTTTCTTTGGAGTTTAGGTACTTAGGTGTTCCATCGCCCATAACTCTTCCTCCAAAGCCTATCACACGGTTATTGACATCCACAATCGGAAACATGACCCGGTTCCAGAATTTATCACTTCCTCCCCGCTGTTCATCAATATTTACCAGTGCAGAATCTTTTAACTCCTCATCACTATATCCCTTGCTTTTTAAGAAACGATACAGATCATCGTTATAAATATCTGCATACCCAAGTCCAAATCGTCGAATAGTCTCTTCTGTAATGCCACGTTTCTTCAAATATTCAAGTCCCTTTTCTCCCCGCTTCTGATGAAGCAGATAATAGAAATAATTGGCTGCAAGCTTATTCATTTCCCTTAATCTTGCTTTTTCATCCATCTGTTTTTTAGCTTCATCATCTAATTCTTCCTCTGGCAGTTCCATACCTGCACGGTCTGCCAGAAATCTGACAGCCTCTGGAAATGAGAAATTTTCATATTCCATCAGAAACGTATAAATGTTTCCTCCGGCTCCACATCCAAAACAGTAATACATCTGCTTGTCCCTGCTCACAGAAAAAGAAGGAGACTTTTCATTGTGAAAAGGACACAAGCCAAAATAAGAGCTGCCCTTTTTCTTTAACGATACATATGAAGAGATAAGATCTACGATGTCATTGCGGCTTCGCACCTCTTCAATAATATCTTCTCCATAAATCACATTTGTCCCTCCTTAAAAGTTCTCTCCATATATATTATTCTACATATTTTCTCTGTTTCCTTTTTATTTTACATAAAAATATGAATTTCTATTTTCCTATCCAGAATTTTGGAATAAAAATCTCTTTGTATGTTTCTATTGCAAAATGATCCGTCATTCCGGCTATATAATCACATACTGCCTGTTCTTTTGTCTCTCCCTCATTTTCAATTCTTAAAAGATTATATTCTGGAAGTTTTTCAATGTGAAAGAGAAAATATTCATATAATGGCTCGGTAATATGTGAAACCTTTTGTTCTTCCCTTTTTGTTGCCGGATCCTGATAAACGTTTTCAAACATAAATCTTCTCAGACCAAACATGGCATTATGTACTTTTTCTGACATGATAATATCATTCCTGCCTTCACTTTCATTGACAATATCAAGAATCATAGTATTCATTCGTTCCCTGACCGTATGACCCAGAATATCTGTGTATTCCATAGGGAGATCCTCTTCTGTAATTACTTTTGCTCTAATAGCATCATCCACATCATGATTGATATAGGCTATCTTATCTGCAAGGCGTACAATTTTTCCTTCTAAAGTAGACGGATTGCTGGCGGTTGAATGATTTTCCATACCATCCAGCACTTCCCATGTAAGATTCAGCCCCTTCCCGTTTTTTTCCAGATACTGAGCTATCCGCACACTTTGCATACTATGTTTGAATCCCATTGGATGCATGTCATTTAATACACGTTCCCCTGCATGACCAAAAGGTGTATGTCCCAGATCATGCCCCAGTGCAATAGCTTCTGTCAGCACTTCATTTAAGTTAAGGGCACAGGCAATAGTTCTGGCATTCTGTGAAACTTCCAGTGTATGAGTCAGTCTTGTCCTGTAATGGTCACCTTTCGGTGATAGAAAAACCTGTGTTTTATCTTTTAAACGGCGAAAAGCCTTACAATGCAGTATCCGATCCCGGTCTCGCTGAAAACATGTCCGGATCTCACACTCCACCTCAGGCCTTTTTCTTCCTTTTGTATTTATACTTAATGTCGCATAGACACTTAAAAAATCTTTTTCAGACTGTTCCTGCTTTTCTCTGATATTCATACACGGACCCTCCTGACTATATAGCATACACCACCTGGCATTTTGAATCCTTAAAATCGAGAATTATCTCACATCTGGTGTAATATCTGTTTCCATTACAGAAAGTGCATCTAATGATATTTTCATTATGTCCTTAATCTCTTCCACTGTCATGGATAAATAATCAGCCAGTTCCTCTGCCTTGGGTTCTCTTCCTAACTCTTTTGACAAATGAGTGGATGCTTCATCCAGCCGATTGGCTTTTAATGCCATCTGCTGGCTTACACTATCTGAACCTCTTTGCAGTGCAATAGCATCCAATATGGAATCCTCAATTGCCTTTCTGGCATGACGGAGAAATCCTTCTTCATCATTACCACGATAAGCAGCCATAGCTTCAAGAAGCCCGATATTTCCCTCTTGAATCAAATCAGCAAATAAGACTCCCTTCCCTCTATGGTTTTTAGCAATTTCAACTACAGCAGGAAGCAGACAGGAAATCACCATATCTCCATTATCTTCTCCCTGAAACCATGCCTGAAGCATTGCTTTCTGTTCTTCTTCACCTGGAAGATCCATATTTCTCAGTTCCTCTTCATAAAAATGAATGGCGGCACTTTCTTCCTCCGCTTCTTCATTCTCAGAATTCCCGGATGTTCCTTCATAACCAATCACTCGAATGCCTGCCTCTACATAACTGTCAAATAAAAGTTTCTGCGCTTCTTCATCCAGTGAATAATCACTAAAATATGTAATCAGTTCCTCTTTTGTAATCTGGTTGCCATTGGTTTTTGCAACCGCCAACATTTCTTCCATTCCTTTTAAAAATGCATTTTTATCCATGAACTATCTCCCTTTATGCTAATGCAAAATAAGCAATCACAAGAATACCAAGAATAATTCTGTATACCCCGAAAGCTTTAAAATCATTATTTTTAATATAGCCAAGTAAGAATTTAATTGCAATAACAGACACAATGAACGATACTGCCATTCCTGTTATTAAAACAATCGCTTCCATACTTGTAAAATTCAATCCGAATTTCAGTATTTTTATAAAACTTGCACCAAACATAACTGGTATTCCCAGGAAAAATGAAAATTCCGCTGCAACTGTTCTGGAGCATCCAATCAATATTCCTCCAAGAATAGTTGCACCTGATCTTGATGTTCCAGGAATCAGTGATAATACCTGAAAAACTCCGATGGCCAGAGCCATTGGATAACTAAGTCTGCCAAGATCATTCATCGGTCTGCGCCTGTTCTTTCGATTTCTGTTTTCAATCACAATAAACAAAATACCATAAATAATCAGCATCGCTGCAACAACCGGAGGGTTATAAAGATGTTCATCCAGCCAGTCATCCAAAGGAATACCTATTACTGCTGCAGGAAGGACAGCCAAAATAACCTTTGACCATAAAATCATGGTTTCTCCTTTTTCTGTACGACTTTTGCTAGGTGAAAAAGGATTCAATTTATGAAAATACAAAACCACAACAGCCATAATAGCCCCAAGCTGAATGACCACATTAAACATCTCCATAAACTCTGCAGACATGTTCAATTTGATAAATTCATCTGCAAGAATCAAGTGTCCGGTACTGCTGATTGGAAGCCACTCTGTAATTCCTTCCACAATACCAAGTATGATTGTTTTTACTAATAATAAAATGTCCATATTCTTCTCCCTTAGATGTAATAATCTTCAAAGTGGAAACAAGGGTGCTTAGGAAAACCTAACCACCCTTTGTCCTATGTTCTATTCTTCTGCGTCGTCATCTCCAAGAATTTTGACTTTTTCCTGTCTTAATTCTTCTACAGCTGTCGATAATGGTTTTTCTTCATCTGCATCTTCAACCAGTGGCATATCTCCTGCAATAATCTGTCTAGCACGTTTTGCACTTGCAAGTACAACAGAATAACGGCTGGAAATAACCTTTTCATCTTCACTGTCCCCATTGATAACTTTCATTAATTCTGTATATGATGGATGTAACATAATCATTCCTCCTATAATTCATTTAATCCTTTTTTTGTTTCTTCAATAAACTCAAGATTATTTGCAAGCAGACATTCCTTTGCCTGAACGATTGCATGAACCCGGTCAACACATTCCTCTAAATCATCATTAACGACTATATAGTCATATTTTGACATATCTTCGGATTCTTCTTTTGCACGATTCAGTCTTTTCTGTATGATTTCCTCAGATTCTGTTCCTCTTCCAACTAACCGTTCTTTAATGGCTGCTGCACTTGGAGCTGTAATAAAAATCAAAAGTGCATCTTTATACTGATTTTTTATATTAAATGCTCCCTGAACCTCAATCTCAAGAATGACATTATGTCCCGCTTTAAGTTCCTCTTCTACAAATTTACGAGGTGTCCCATAATAATTATCAACATATCTAGCATACTCTATAAATCCATTATAATCAATAAGATTCTTAAATTCTGCCTCTGTCTTAAAGAAATATTCTCTTCCGTTCTCTTCTCCAATGCGAGGGCTTCGTGTTGTAGCAGAAATAGACAGACTGTATCCATACTTATCAACCAGC
Organism: Anaerostipes faecalis; assembly: GCF_018982945.1. GTDB lineage: Bacteria > Bacillota > Clostridia > Lachnospirales > Lachnospiraceae > Anaerostipes > Anaerostipes faecalis. The sequence continues at coordinate 65,125 of NZ_JABRXE010000008.1, forward strand.
TTTTTTGCTACTGTTCCCTTTCCAACACCTGAAAATCCGGAAATTACCAGCAATGAACCTCTTTTTCCCATCTTCATATCCCTTCTTATTCTATATTCTGAATCTGCTCTCTGACTTTTTCCACATTGGTCTTTAACTCGATTGCATGCTCAGATAATGCAACATCACTTGATTTTGACAGGATTGTATTTGCCTCACGATTCATTTCCTGGGCCATGAAATCAAGTTTTCGTCCAATACTTTCGTCTGAATCCAGAACATCTCTCATGGAGCGAATATGACTCTGCAGTCTGACAATCTCTTCATCTACTGCAATCTTATCAGCATATAATGTTACCTCCGCAGCAATTCTGCTTTCTTCTATACCAGAATCCTCCAGAAAATCTTTCACTTTTTCTTCCAGTTTTACACGATATTCCCTGATAATGTCCGGTGAACGTTTTTCAATAAACAAAACGTCCTCTTCCATCTGTTTTAATTTTCCAAGAAGATCTGCTTTTAAATTAGATCCCTCTGCAGTTCTTGTCTCTACAAAATTTTCTGCTGCCTGGCGTAATGCACCTTCAATCAGCGCCCACCACACTTCCTCATCCTGTTGTTTCTCTTCAATTGTAACAACTTCTGGAAATCTTGCCAGACTGGAAGCGGTAATATCCATTTCTATTTGAAATTCTTCTTTCATTTTCTGAAAAACTTCCATATATTCACGAGCCATTTCCTTGTTATAGTGAAGTCCGACTCCTGTTTCAGATAAATCCTCAAAGGATACATAGATATCAATCTTTCCTCTGCTGACATATTCTTTCATAATGTTTCGAATCTTTGCTTCAAACATTGAGAATTTTTTTGGAAGTTTTAAAGACAGATCACAATATCTATGATTTACTGATTTCATTTCAACTGTGACTTTTTGATTACTGGTATTGGACATTTCTCCATATCCAAACCCTGTCATACTCTTTATCATACATCTATCCTTCTTCTATATGTAATCTATCCGGGTTTCCGGATTATAAATTTTGTCAGTGAATTTTATTATACGCAAATATAGACTTTTCGTCAATCATTTGTCTGCAATACCTTTTGAAGACATTCCAGATAATGAAGAATCATCCCTTTTTTCAGCGGAACAAAAAAACCTATATCCAGTTCTTCATACTTGAAATGTTTGGGACCTCCCTTTTTTCCACGATTCCAATAGGTCATCATCTCTTCAAAAGAAAGAAAATAACAGGCATGTCGATTGGTAAAATAAATCAGAAGGAAACTGATTCCGCCCTGCTCTTGAAATTGTTTCATAAAATCAATCTGATGCTCGTGAATATTTTGAAGCGGAAAAACATCTGATGCACATTCTTTAGCATCAAAACAGATGGGAATTCCCTGTACTACACCTATATAATCCACAGTGCTCTTCTGATCAAAATATGCAAGTGTTATTTGCCTTTTTGTCTTATCAAAACGAACCGGCTTAATAGATGTTGGAATTTTCTGGACCAGAGCCAGTTTCTGTTGTCTGTATTTTTCATTGGTATAATTAATAAGTTCTTCCAGAACAGAACCTCTCAACCCTTTTACATTCCAGCTTCCCATAATTATCTCCCAAATAAATCTTTTTTAATTTTACAAAACATTTCCGGCAGAGGAGCTTTAATTATTTTTCCCTGAAGATTTCTACATCCATCCATCTGATCAGGAAATTTCAATTCACTGCAGTGCAACAGCTGACTTGTAATTCCATATTTATCTTTTGCCCACTGATTCCATGATTTATGACCATATTTAAAATCTCCCAAAAGGGGATGTCCAGTACTGGCAAGATGTGCCCTGATCTGATGAGTTTTTCCGGTAATCAGTTTAACACGAAGCAATGTACACTCATCTTTTGTTAAAACCGGTTCATAAAATGTTTCAATTTCAACGCCATCTGCTCCTTTTTTCCCTGAAACCATAACCTTATTATTTTTATGATTTTTTACAAGAAATCCCGATACTTTTCTGGACTGATCGATTCTCCCTTTTACGATACAAAGATAATATTTATCAATCGTTCGTTCTTTTAACATATGCGCCATTGTCTGCAATCCCTCCAGAGAAATTCCGCCGATAATAATTCCCGTGGTATTTCGGTCCAGCCGGTTACAGATTGACGGTGTTACCATCTGTAAATCCTGTTTTGTGATCAGGTCTTTCTCCAATGCATAGGGAGCAATCTGTTCATTGATAGAAACATCTGATGCTTTGGATTTCTGGGATAAAACACCCCATGGTTTATTAATAAATATTACATTCTGATCTTCATAAAGCACATCCAGAGATAATGTCTGCTTCTGAACTTTAACTTCCTTTTGAAAATTTATAATGGTATCTTCAGCCAGATAAATCTGTATCAGATCTCCATTGACCAGCTTTTCGTTGCCTGAAGCCTTTTTACCATTTAATTTTATATTCTTTTTTCTAAGCATTTTATATAAAAAGCTTTTGGGAGCCTGGTTTAAATATTTCCCCAGCATCTTATCCAGACGCTGTCCCTCCTCTTTTGATGTCACATGTATTTCTCTCATATAGTTCCTTCTAACCAATAAATTTTATAATCAGTTCTTCGGGCAGAATCGCACAAAGGATTCTCATTACTTTCATAGTAAATCCATAAACGGAAACCGCTTTATTCCTCTTTCCATCCTCTAATGCTTTTTTTACAACTTTTTTTGTATCTGCCATAACAAATTTTTTGTAAAATTTCATTTCCTGATGCTGATATGCCGTTTCAAAAAATTCTGTTTTTACAGGTCCCGGGCAAATAGCTGTTACTTTGATACCTCTAGCAGCCACTTCCTGGCGAAGTGCCATGGTAAAGCTTAATACATAAGCTTTTGTTGCCGCATATATTGAAAATCCCGGCTGAGGACAGAAAGCTGCTGATGAAGCAAATTGAAAAATATGTGCTCCTTTTTCCATATAGGGAAGTACCATATATGTCATTCTGGACAGTGCAGTACAATTAAGCTCTATCATATTAACTATTTCCTCTTCTGACAAAGTCTCAAAATTTCCTGAGATTCCTATTCCTGAACTATTTGCCAATATACCGACCCTTGGTTTTTCTTTTTGTAGAATCACTTTTAATTTTTCAAAACTATCATTGTTTCTTAAATCAAAAACAAAAGGACGTATTTCAACATCCTTTATCTGCTCTTTCAGAGCAATTAATCTATCTTCTCTTCGTGCAATAACCCATATTTCTTCAAGTACCGGATATTTTTTTACAATCTGCAAAATAAATTCTCTGCCCATACCGGAAGATGCACCTGTCACAATTGCAATTTTTTTCATCTTACTTTCCTCGTATCACTGAAATCTGCCTGTAATCATAATTTCTGATATGTCCCATTGAGAACATCATAATAGGATTCTATGTAATAATCTGCCAGCTGCAGTTTTTGTTCCATCACCCGTTCTGAATAAGGATCCTTTACTGCACAGGTAGTCATATTGGCCCGGTTACCCGCCATCAGCCCATAAGGAATATCTTCGAACACCAGCACCTGTTCTGGTTCTACATTAAGGTTCCTTGCCGCATGGAGATAGACATCGGGCTCCGGCTTTCCCTTGGGAACCTCATTGGATGTACAGATATAATCAAAGGCATCCATAATACCATTTGCTTTCAGACATGCTTTTGTCAGTTCTCTTGAATTACTGGTTGCAATTCCCAAAGAATATTTCTGTTGTTTCAACATGGAAATAAATTCACGGGCTCCATCTTTTAAAGGAATTTCATGTATATACATCTGAGATGCCATTTGATTCCATGTATCCATGATTTCTTCAATAGAAAGTGGTAATGGAAAGTGTTCTTTAAAATATACTGCCGTTTCACGAAAACTAAATCCTTCCAGTGCATCATTTAATCCTTCCGGAACAGTCATTCCATATTTTCCGAGAAAACGGATATCAATTTCTTTCCAGATCCACATGGAATCAACTAACGTTCCATCCAGATCAAATATTACTGCTTTTTTATCTGTTAACATGTATGCTCCTTTAACTGTCTGATTTCTTCCGATGTTAATGTTCTGTATTCTCCCAATGATAGATTCTCATCCAATACGAGTTTTCCCATAGACAAACGTTTCAGGTATAAAACCTCGCTTCCGGCAGATTTTACCATTCTCTTTACCTGATGATACTTTCCTTCTGTTATGGTTATTAAAATCAGAGATTCCTTTTCATTTGCCTCAATTATCTTAAGTTCCGCCGGTTTTGCCACTTCACCATTTCCTATGGATATCCCATTTGAAAACAGCTCCACAGCTTTTTTATCTATACACCCGGAAACTCTGGCAAAATAGACTTTTTTCACATGCTTTTTGGGTGAAAGCAGATTATGAGCCAATTCTCCATCATCCGTCAGTAATAACAATCCTTCTGTATCTTTATCTAGTCTTCCCACAGGAAACAGTTTATTCTTATAAGATTCACTAATCAGATCCAAAACTGTTGAATCCTGCCGGTCTTTAGTAGCAGAAACCACTCCTGCCGGTTTATGAAGCATCAGATAATGAAACTCTTCATAGGATAATTTCTTCCCATCAAGTAAAACCTGCTCTGTCTCCGGCTGTATTTTATATTCAGGTTTTTTTATAATCTGATCCTTAACCTGTACTTTCCCTTTTTTCAGGAATTCCTTAGCTTCTTTTCTGGTAATATCCAGACAGCTGCACAGATATTTATCCAAACGTACCTGTTTTCCCATTATAACCATCTCCAACTGGATGCGTACTTATTTTTCATTCTTCCTTTTTTTATCTTACCCCAACCTAAAGGAAACTGTCCTGTTCCAATCAGATGAATTCCTTCAGAGCTGGTATCAACATCCAGAGTCTCACATTTTAAATATTTTATTGTCTGCTCATCATTTTCTTCAAAAGATATATACGCCGGATATTCTTCCGGGCGAAGAGCAACTGCAAATGACTGACTTGGCTCAAATCTGCCTTTCTTCATTTCTCCCAGAAATAATCCTTTTCTTAAAATACGGACCTTGGAAAGTTCAGGAATATCTTCTTTCAGATAAAAAAGTTTCCCCTGATGCTCTCTCACATGATTCCAGTCTATATCCATCTTACATTGTTTAAAAAATTTCTTTGTTTCATCTGTAAGTTTAGGTTTTCGAATACGTTCATATGTGAATTCCGGTTCCTGACCTGGGGCTTTCATAAGTAATGCCAGAAAATGACCTTCTCCTTTAATCTTATGAGGCCAGAGTCTGATACAATTCTTAATATCCTCTCTTCCTGTCAACGTCCATTCAGGATGTCCCTGATCAAATCCTTCACACATTTTCATTGGAACCAATGATAAATCCTCATTTTTTTCAAGTAAATATTCTATTACCTGTTCGTTTTCTTCCGGAGAAAAAGTGCAGGTGGAATATAACATCATCCCGCCTGGCTTTAAAAGCTTTATGGCATCATCAACAATTTCTCTTTGTAATCTGGCATAAGGTTCACTTCCCTTTTGCTCCCAGTTTTTGATTTCATTATTGCCCTTTCGAAACATTCCCTCTCCAGAGCATGGAGCATCCACCAGAATCTTATCAAAAAATCCTGTCAGTGACGGTACCATATATTTTGCTTCTGTACAAAGAACTATACTATTTCGGATCCCAAACATTTCAATATTTCGAATTAATGCTTTTGTTCTTGAAATGCTCACATCATTTGATACAAGAAGACCTTCTCCTTTAAGCTTCGCTCCCAGTTCTGTTGATTTGCCTCCCGGTGCAGCACACAAATCCAGGACCCTGTCCCCTGGATTCACCGGCAGATAAGCCGCCGGTGTCATGGCACTAGGTTCCTGGATGTAATAAAGTCCTGCATGATAAAACGGATGCTTAGAAGGTTTTTCTTCTCTGTCAACATAAAATCCGTTTTCGGTCCATGGAACTTTTGTAACATGAAACGGACAAATCTTTAAGAATTCTTCCACTGAAATTTTCAAAGTGTTTACTCTGATTCCATAGTATGCCGGATCATCTAAATGTCTCTCATATTCCGCAAAGTCTTCCTTTAAAAGACCTTTCATTTTTTTTTCAAATTCAATTGGTAATTCCATATTTCTTTTATGAAATACTCTGTGCACGATAACCCTCTGCTATAATATCCAGCTGTTTGTTAAAATGCTCCAGGCTTTCCATATCTCCTGTCTCGTAGATTTTATAAAATTCATCCTGTATTTTAATTACTTCATGCTTATTTGCAACCTTGTACAGATTCTGCATCGTATGAAGGATCTCAGATACAACATTGGCCTTCTTTCGAAATGAATTCTGCGCATCCATTATCTCATCACGAACAGAAGACATTTCACGATCCAGCATAACAATTGCGTTTGATGCACGAAGCAGCTTTTCTGTTACATGATCGGGAATATTTCCTTTGTATTTATACTGCAGGGAATGTTCCACTGTTGCCCAGAAATTCATGGCAAGAGTTCTGATCTGTATCTCTGCCTGCAGACGTTTTTTGCCATAAATGGTATTAACTTCATAATAAATAATCAGATGATAGCTTCTATATCCGCTATCTTTCGAATGGGAAATATAGTCTTTATGGCTTTTAATCTCCATATCTGAACGATTCTCGATAATCTCAACAACTTTCTCGATATCTTCCACAAACTGACAAGTAAGGCGTACTCCTGCAATATCTTCCAACTCCGTCTCTATGTGGTTAACATTGATTTTTTTTCGCTGCATCTTATCCAGAATACTTGATATGGTCTTCACTCTTCCATCCACCTGTTCAATAGGCGAATACCTTCCCGCTTGCCGGTATTCTGCAATGATATGGTGAAATTTCAAAACCAGTTCATCTACCGCCAACTCGTATGGGCTAAGCATTTCTCTCCACAATTGTATTTCCATGTATAACCTCCTGTTTATCATTTTATTATAACATATTTTTGCATAGAAAAATAGCCAACTTTCGTTGATATTACATAAAGCTGACTATTCCTTATCCCATCTTATGAGTTTAATCTTTTGTTACCACTCCAGATATACTGCTCCCCAGGTTAATCCTCCTCCGAAACCACAGAGCACGATCTTGTCTCCTGGTTGCAGCATACCTTTTCTATTCATCTCATCCAAAAGAATAGGCACTGTTGCTGAAGAAGTATTTGCACAGTGATCCAGATTCATCGGGAACTTCTCAATTGGTTCTTTCAATCGTTTTGACGCAGATTCAATAATTCTGCGATTTGCCTGATGAAGAACATAATATTTAATTTCGTCTTTGGATATTCCCGCTGTCTCCAAGACTTTATTTATACTTGCCGGAATTTTCTTCACTGCAAATTTAAACACTTCCTGACCATTCATGGAAACCTGCTCTAAAGGACTATCATCTTTCACAAGAAGGTTATTCAGCTTTCTTTCACCACAAGTCAGTACATCTCCCATACTGCCATTAGATCCTGCTTCAATAAAAATTTCTCTTTCAGGATCAGCTTCAACAATAGCACATCCGGCGCCATCACCAAACAGAACACAAGTGCTCCGATCATTCCAGTCCATAAGTTTTGAAAGTGTTTCCACACCAATGACCATCATTTTCTTACCCATCCCTGCCTTGGCATATGCCATAGCTGTCTGAAGTCCGAAAATAAATCCTGAACATGCTGCATTAATATCCATACAAACTGCATTTACAGCTTCAATTCCCTTCTGAACCTGACAGGATGTACTTGGTGTAGCATGATCTCCAGATAAAGTAGCTACAAAAATATGATCCAGCTCTTCTGGAGAAATTCCTGCATCCTCTAATGCAATCCTGGCAGCTTTTACTGCCATAGAAGATGTTGTATCCTCTACAGAAATATGTCTTGATCTAATACCCGTTCTTGACGAAATCCATTCATCACTGGTATCCATCACCTTCGCAAGATCATCATTGGTTACATTTCTCTCCGGAAGGAAACTTCCTGTTCCTAATATTTTAACAGCCATAATAACTCCATTTATTCTTTTGATTTTAAATTACTTTGTCTATCAAAGTATATTCTTTTTTTCTCCATTTGTCAATGTATCTCAGATGATGATACAAACTAATCCGCCATTACTTTCATTAATAATTTTTTCCATGGTTTCCTGGAGCTTTTGCTGACTTTCATCAGTCATTTTCAAAGCTTTTGCCTGCATACCGTCTCCGACCAGCTGCTCCAGTGTTTTACCAAAAATATTCACATCCCACATACTTTCTCCAGGCTCTCCTGATCCTTTTTCAATATATTCCATTAAATCTTTTGCCTGATATTCTTCTCCTACAATAGGCGCAAGCTCGGTGGAAATATTTGCACGAATCATATGAATAGAAGGTGCACTGGCTTTAATCTTTACTCCATATTTATTTCCATGTTTCACAATCTTAGGTTCTTCTAATGTAATATCTTCTTTTGTAGGAGTTACAACTCCATATCCCCTTTGTTTTACAGCATTTAATGCTTCCCCTACTTCCTCATATTCCTTTTTCTTTCTCGCCAGCTCTCTCATAATCCTAATGAATTCATACTCGTTTTTAATTGGAAATCCGATGGTTTCACTTAGGAAGTCGTAATAATATTTATCGTCTATTGTCACCTGTACTGTTACTTTTCCGGTATCCATGGCAACCGAATCCAGTTTCCATGCCTTTATGTACTGATTTTCCGGAGTCATTTTCTCATAAACATCTTTCATAGTGGATTTTTCTTTCATGATTTCTGCAGCAGTCTCTAACAATTCCCTTTTCACAGGATGACTTTTTGATAAAGTTTCTGTCCATTTTGGAACATAAAATCCAATATAGGAAATTGGAAATTCCATTAGAATGCTTTTTAAAATCAAATATATATCTTCCTTTTTCAGCTGTTCCAGATTTAACGGAATTACCTTCGCCTGATATTTTTCTTCTTTTTCCTTTGCCAGCGCAATAGTTTCCTCTGAATATGGATGTACCGTATTTAATAATACTACAAAGGGTTTTTTTAGATTTTTAAGCTGAGAGACAGTTTCCTTTTCCGGTTCCTCATACTGCCTGGCCGGTATATCCCCAAAAGATCCATCACATGTGACTACTACACCTATGGTTGAATGTTCCGTAATAACTTTTCTGGTTCCTATGGCAGCTGCTTTGGTAAAGGGAATTTCATAATCAAACCACGGAGTCTTTACCAAACGTTCTTCCTCCCCTTCCATATGTCCTGTAGCTCCATCCACCATATAGCCAACACAATCAATCAGACGAACACTTAATTCTATTTCATCCTCAACTTTAATAGAAACTGCTTCATTGGGCACAAATTTAGGTTCTGTGGTCATTATGGTTTTACCGCTGGAAGACTGTGGCAATTCATCATTTGCACGATTTCTCTCATTTTCATTTTCCATATTCGGAAGTACCATCAGATTCATAAACCGTTTGATAAATGTACTTTTTCCCGTTCGAACAGGTCCGACAACGCCAATATACATTTCCCCATTGGTTCTTGCTTTCATATCCTTATATACATTAAACTGATCCATAATATCCTCCTTGGATAGACTGTTACAGTATATGCAGGATTTTTGAAAATATTCCCTTTATGCAAAAAGGACCTGTTCCAATTTTCACTGAAACAAATCCCTTTTGTCTTTATCCTTTATACTTCACTGAAAAATTTAGCCTTCACTTCTTCCACCGGCATTTCTTTTCCGGTAAACAGTTTAAAAGATGCAACTCCCTGCCATAAAAGCATTCCATTCCCTGGAACTGTGATACATCCATGTTCTTTAGCTTCTCTTAACAGCCTTGTTTCTTTCGGATTATAAACAACATCTGCTACTACCAGTCCTTCATGAAACAGACTTGTATCCGTGATAACTGTTGTATCTTCTTTCGGTTTCATTCCAAGAAGAGTTCCATTAACCAGAATATCTGCTGCATCAATTTTCTCACGCATAATATCTTTCGCATCCAGATCATACAATTCTACCTGACACTCCGGAACTTTTGCCATAATCTTTTCAACCATTTTTTCTGCTCTTTCGAAGAACGGATCTCTAGGATTAAAAATTGTAATTGATGCTGCTCCATCCAGTGCACATTGTACCTGAATGGCTGTTGCTGCTCCACCTGCACCAAAGATCACGATATTTTTATCTTTTACTTCTACACCATGGTCTTTTAAATTGGCAACAAATCCTTCACCATCTGTAATATGTCCATACAGTTTTCCATCACGATTCACAATAGTGTTAACTGCTCCGATCAGTTCAGATGCCGGTGATAATTCATCCATATTCTGCGCTGCTGCTGTTTTACATGGCATTGTTACATTACATCCCTGTATATTTAATAAACGCATGGTTTTTACAAATTCAGGCACCTGATCTTCTTTAATATCAAATGCAAGGTATGCTCCATCCACATCACATGCCTGAAAACCATAATTTTGCATTGCCGGTGATCCTGAATGTCCTACTGGCGACCCGATTAATCCGTATAACTTTGTTGTTCCTGTAATTCTCGCTTCCATTATGCTAATTCTCCTATTCTTTTTCCCAGCCTAAACTTCTATTAACAGCTTTCTGCCATCCAGTAAGTTTCTCGCTGCGTATTGTATCTTCCATATCCGGTTGAAAGATCTGATCTAATTTCCAGTTCTTTTTAATTTCATCTTTATCTTTCCAGTATCCTACTGCAAGACCTGCCAGATAGGCAGCTCCCATTGCTGTTGTCTCCACACATTCAGGTCGATGTACCGGAGCATTGATCATATCTGACTGAAACTGCATTAAAAAGTTATTGGCACAAGCTCCTCCATCAACTTTTAATGATTCAAGATGGATTCCACTGTCTTCTTCCATAGCCTTCAATACATCCAGCGTCTGATATGCCAGAGCTTCCAAAGTTGCTCTAACGATATGTTTTTTGTTAACTCCTCTGGTCAATCCCTGAATGCTTCCTCTGGCATACTGATCCCAATATGGAGCTCCAAGTCCTGTAAAAGCCGGAACCACATAACATCCATTGGTATCCGGTACAGATACTGCCATGGCTTCACTTTCAGATGCCTTCTCAAATAATCCTAATTCATCTCGCAGCCACTGAATCGCTGCTCCTGCCACAAATATTGAGCCTTCCAATGCATAATCAATTTTTCCATCCATTCCACAGGCAATGGTTGTTATCAGCCCGTTCTTGGAATTTACAGGCATTTTCCCTGTATTCATCAGCATAAAACATCCTGTCCCATATGTATTCTTTGCTTCTCCTGGTTCAAAGCAGGTCTGACCAAACAAAGCGGCCTGTTGATCTCCGGCTGCACCGGCAATAGGAATTTCACAACTCATAATATCTTTATCCAGATATCCATAAATTTCACTGCACGAAACAACTTCAGGGAGAATTTCTTTGGGAATATCCAAAATCTTCAGAATTTCCTCATCCCAGCACAGATCATTGATATTAAAAATCATAGTTCTTGCCGCATTAGTATAATCCGTTACATGAACTTTTCCACCAGTTAAATTCCATATTAACCATGTTTCTACGGTTCCGAACAGAATATCTCCCTTTTGAGCCTTCTCTCTTGCACCTTCTACATGATCAAGAATCCATTTAATCTTCGTACCTGAAAAATACGCATCGATCGGAAGTCCTGTTTTTCTCTGAATCATTTCTTCCAATCCCTGATTTTTTAACTGGTCACAATATCCTGACGTTCTCCTGCATTGCCATACAATAGCATTATAAATGGGCTGTCCGGTATTCTTATCCCATAAAATAGTTGTTTCTCTCTGATTGGTGATACCAATTCCAACCACATCTTCTGCTTCAATCCCTATTTTTTCTACAGCATAAATCATAACCTTTTTTTGTGTTTCCCAGAGTTCCACAGGGTCATGTTCCACCCATCCTGGTTTTGGGAAATACTGAGTAAATTCCTGTTGTGCCATACTGCAGATTTCACCTTTTTCATTAAACAGCACACAACGGGAGCTGGTTGTCCCTGCATCCAGGGCCATCATATATTTGTGTTCCATAAACGATTCTCCTTTGCAGAGATGATTCTATCTTCCTTCGATGATTTCCTGAATCAGATCTCTTTCATCCATATGGTGTTTTACACCTTTTATTTCCTGATAATCTTCATGTCCCTTCCCTGCAAGTATTACGATGTCCCCGCTTCCAGCATGTTCCATACAATATCGAATGGCTTCTTTACGATCCGGAATAGTTACATATTCACCCGGACCTTTATGAACACCAATCAAAATGTCATTGATAATATCCATTGGTTCTTCATTTCTTGGATTATCGGAAGTTACCACTGTAAGATCTGCAAGATTTGAAGAAACCTCTCCCATTTCATAACGTCTGGCTTTTGCACGATTTCCACCACATCCAAATAAGCAGTAAATCTTTTTTGGATTGTATTTTCTAATGGTTGTCAAAAGACTTTCCAGACTCATGGCATTGTGAGCATAATCAATCATTAATGTATATTCTCCTGGAGTTTTTACAATCTCCAGTCTTCCTTTTACCTGAATGGTATTCAATGCAGATAGTACATCCTCTTTTACAATTCCCATATGGCGGCAAAGAGAAATCGCTGCAAGGGAATTATATACTGTAAAATCTCCCGGAATGTCTACATGAACATTGTATTCCTGTTTTCCTTTCAGATCATAGGATACTCCCAGATATCCAGGTTCCTGTATACGCTTTACATTCTGGGCATACACATCATTGGTATCTTTCATGCCAAATGTCTCAATATCACAGGTATGGTCTTTGATGATACGATCTACATACTCATCATCTCCATTGACAATTCCCTGTTTACATTGCTGAAACAGAAGGCTCTTGCAATGAATATAATCATCCATATCCTTATGTTCGTTTTCCCCGATATGGTCTTCTGCCAGATTGGTAAATAATCCATAATCAAAAGTGAATCCACCAACTCTGTGGAGCATAAGTCCCTGTGAAGATACTTCCATAACTACATTTTTACATCCTGCATCTGCCATCTTACGAAATGATTCCTGAATCACATAAGACTCCGGTGTCGTATTTACAGAAGGAATCTTATCATCACCAATAATCGTCTCAATGGTTCCGATCAAACCTGTTTTCTGTCCTGCATGCTCCAGCACGGAACGAATCATATAAGTAATAGTTGTTTTCCCTTTGGTTCCTGTAATTCCAATAGTGGTAAGTTCTTCTGCAGGATATCCAAAATATGCTGCTGACATCTCTGCCAGCGCCAGTCTTGTATCCTTCACCTTAATAACGGTCAGCCCTTCCGGCATTTCTGTATCTTTCTCTACCACCACTGCTGCTGCACCATTTTCAGCAACCTGTGCAACAAATTTATGTCCGTCAAAAGCTGCTCCTGAAATACATACAAACACACTTCCTTTTTCAACTTTTCTGGAATCATAAACCAGTGTAGATATTTCTATTTCTGCATCTCCCTGGATACATTCAAATTCTGATCGTTCTAATAAGTCTTTTAATTTCATCTTTTCCTCCAAAATTAAAGTTCAATCTCCCCGTCAAATACCTTAGTTGCTGGTCCTGTCATAAAAATGGTGTTTTTATCTTCATCATATTCTATCTGAAGATCTCCACCTAATAAATGCACCAGAACTTTCTTTCCTGTCTTGTGATTCAGATAAGATGCATATGCACTGGCACATGCTCCTGTACCACATGCCAGAGTCTCTCCTGCTCCACGTTCCCACACGCGCATTTTAATGGTATTTTCATCCACCACTTCAATAAACTCTGTATTGACTCTGTCAGGGAACATCGGATGATTTTCAAACTTTGGCCCGATTTTTTCAAGATCTAGATTATCTACAGAATCTACGAATACAACTCCGTGAGGATTTCCCATAGAAACACAGGTAATATTGTATTCTTTTCCATCTACAATCACAGGCTGATCAATGATTTCATCCAGATCATCATAAATTGCCGGTATTTTAGCAGCGTCTGTAATAGGTGCCTCCATATCAACTTTAACCCATGTCACCTTTCCATCTTCCACCGTAAGATCTAATTCTTTAATTCCACCTTTGGTTTCAATGGTAATTGTTGTTTTATCTGTCAATCCATAATCATAAACATATTTGGCAATACAGCGCACTCCATTGCCACACATGGCACCTTCTGATCCATCAGAGTTATACATGGCCATCCTAAAATCAGCTTTATCTGATGGACAAATACATATCATTCCGTCAGAACCAATTCCAAAATGACGGTCACTAACAAATTTTGCCACCTTGTTCGGGTCATCTATGGTTTCTTCAAAACAGTTTACATATACGTAGTCATTTCCACAACCGTGCATTTTTGTAAATTTCATGTAATCACTCCTTTTTTCACTTTTTTATTATTCTATCACAAGGGCATTATTAAAGTCTACCAATTCTTGTTCTCATTCATAACAAGCACTATTTTATTCCACAGAGAAAAAACTGCGCTTTCAGATTACCTGAAAACGCAGTTTTCTTTTTCGCAATTTGTATATATTATGCTTCTAACAGTTTTTCAATTCCAGCCTTCTTTACACAGACACAGAATAAATCCATTGCCTGCTGGAGTTCTTCAACTGTAGGATAGGTTGGAGCAATTCTTAAATTACTGTCCATTGGATCGTTTTTATATGGATAAGTTGCCCCCGCTCCTGTCAGAACAACACCTGCTTCTTTGGCAAGACGTACAACTTCTTTTGCACATCCTGGAAGAACATCAACAGAAACAAAGTATCCGCCTTTCGGATTTTCCCATGTGATCAGACCACTTCCTGCCAGCTCTTTTTCCAAAGTATTTAACACTGTTTCAAATTTAGGTTTCATACAATCTGCAAGAATCTGCATATGATTGCGAAGTCCCTGAGCATCTTTAAAGAACTGTACATGGCGAAGCTGATTGATTTTATCAAATCCAATAGTCTGTGCGCCCATGATTTTTTTAATTTCAGCAATATTTTCATCACTGGCTGCAACCAGAGAAACACCTGCCCCAGGGAAAGAAATTTTGGAAGTTGAGAAGAAATAATAAGGACGGTTCTTTGTTCCTGCCTCTTCACACGCATCTAAAA
Source organism: Anaerostipes faecalis (assembly GCF_018982945.1). Classification (GTDB taxonomy): domain Bacteria; phylum Bacillota; class Clostridia; order Lachnospirales; family Lachnospiraceae; genus Anaerostipes; species Anaerostipes faecalis. Next base: position 80,266 of record NZ_JABRXE010000008.1, read on the forward strand.
TATTCTTTACTTTTACATCTTCAAATATCGGATGCACACCATATGCATTGTCCCAGAATATTTTAAAATCTTTTGCAGCTGTCTTCATGGAAGCCAGACGATCTACTGTTTCATCACTGTAACAGATACCCTGTGGATTAGAGAATTTTGGTACACACCAGATTCCTTTAATAGAATCATCTTCTGCTACAAGTTTTTCTACCTGATCCATATCAGGACCATCATTTGTCATAGTAACCGGAATCATTTCCATTCCGAGGGTTTCACAAATGGTAAAATGTCTGTCATATCCTGGTGCCGGACAAAGGAATTTTACTTTATCCAGCTGTCCCCAAGGTTTTTCACCCATGGTACCAAATACAAAAAGACGCATCATTGCATCAAACATCAGATTTAAGCTGGCATTTCCACCAATAATCAGCTGATCTGCCGGAATATCAAGTAATTCACTGAAAAGTCTTTTCATTTCAGGAATTCCATCCAGCACACCATAGTTTCGTACGTCCATCCCAGCTTCTGTGTGGAAATCTGTCATTTCTTTTAACATTCCATTGGAACAATCAACCTGACTTGGTGCAGGTTTTCCTCTGGACATATCCAAGGAAAGGTTCATGTCCTTAAATTCCTGATATTTCTTATCAACTTCTTCTTTTAATACCTGAAGTTCTTCTTTTGTTTTTTGCGTAAATGATTCCATTTGTCTTTTTCTTCCTTCCTATAATCTATTCTGTCTTATCCCATTCCAAACTATTATATTCCTTTTTAGGTTCGCGAACCAGTAAGTTGGTTACTTCTTCTTTTGGATCTGCATTTTCAAACAATACCCGATTCACAGCTTCAACAATCGGCACAGATACTCCGCATTTTTTAGCCAGTCCAAGAGCAGCTTTTGCTGAATATACACCCTCAACTACCATTTTAACCTCTTTCATTGCCTCATCAGCTGTCATTCCTTTTCCGATCAAATATCCAGCTTTTCGGTTACGGCTGTGGACACTGGTACAGGTTACGATCAGATCACCTACTCCTGTCAGTCCTGAGAAAGTCTCAGGTTTTCCTCCAAGAGCAACTCCCAGGCGTGAAAGTTCAGCAATTCCTCTTGTCATTAATGCTGCCTTCGTATTATCACCATATCCAAGACCATCTGTGGTTCCGGCTGCCAGAGCGATAACATTCTTTAATGCCCCTCCCAATTCAATTCCTATTATATCCGGATTGGTATACACACGGAACACTTCACTCATAAAGGTATCCTGAAGCATTTCTGCAATTTCTTTTTTTCTGGATGATACTACAACTGTTGTCGGAATTCCTTTTCCAACTTCTTCTGCATGACTTGGTCCCGAAAGCACACAGACTTCGGCATTTGGAATTTCTTCTTCGATGATTTCAGATAATGTCATATATGTGACATCTTCGATTCCTTTTGCCACATTCACAATAACCTGTCCGTCTTCAATAAAAGGTGCCATCTGTTTTGCCATCGTACGAACAACCGGTGATGGAACTGCCATTACGACAATATCTTTATCTTTCAGACTGGTTTCAAGATCTGCTTCCACTGTAATATTTTCAGGCAGTATGACTCCTGGAAGCTTATCTTCTTGCTCTCTTTTTGTTGTCAGCATTTCAATCTCATGAGAATCTACTGACCACAGCATTACTTCATGTCCGTTGTTTGCCAATAGTACAGCAAGGGCAGTTCCCCAGCTTCCTGCACCAATAACACTAACTTTTTTCATTTATTCCTCCTAACGATCAACCTTTTGACCTAATTTATTTTCAGTTCCATGAATTAATCTGTCAATATTCGCACGATGTCTCCAAATTGCCATAATAGTAAAAATGCATCCCACAACTACAAGTGCTGTATCATGTGGGCTATTAAAATACAGAATAAACGGGATAATCAATACCATACATATGGATCCAAGTGATACATATTTGGTAATAATCGTCACAACAAGGAAAACAAGTGCACATAAAAGTCCTAACTGCCAGTGGAATGCAAAGATAACACCTCCGGTAGTTGCAATTCCCTTACCTCCTTTAAATCCAAGATAAAATGGGAAGTTATGACCAAGCACTACCGCGAATCCAGTCAAAAGCCACAATGCCGCCTGTCCGTCAACTCCAAATGCCGGAATGATTATGTATCTGGCAAGATTCACTGCAACCAGTCCCTTCGCCGCATCACCTAAAAATGTCACGATTGCTGCTCTCTTGCCAAGTGTTCTTAAAGCGTTTGTTGTTCCGGAATTTCCACTTCCGTAATCACGAATATCTATTTTATTAACTTTTCCAACAATATATCCTGTCTGGATACATCCAAACAAATATCCTATTAACATACATACTGCCATACAAACTATCATTATCTTTCCTTCCTTTCCCTGGCAATAATATGGATTGGAGTTCCACGGAAACCGAATGTATTTCGAATCTGATTTTCCAGATATCTTGTATATGAAAAATGCATCAGCTGTCTATCATTGATAAATACCACAAATGTCGGAGGTTTTACAGAAACCTGCGTCATATAATAAAGTTTCAGACGTTTTCCTTTATCAGATGGAGGCTGTTTCATTGCCATTGCCTCTGCAAGAATTTCATTTAATACACCGGTCTGCACACGAAGTGCATGATTTTCAATTACAACATCCAGCAAATCAAAAATCTTATTGAATCTTTGTCCTGTTTTTGCCGATACAAATACCAACTCCGCATAAGACATATATGCAAGCACTTCTCTTACTTTGTTTGTATATTTATATATTGTTTTATCATCTTTTTCAATTAAATCCCATTTATTTACCGCAATGATCATTCCTTTTCCTCGTTCATGGGCTATTCCTGCAATCTTCGCATCCTGCTCTGTAATTCCTTCTTCTGCATCAATTACAAGAATCGCAACATCACAGCGTTCTACCGCTGCAACCGTACGAATGACACTATATCGCTCAAGATCTTCCTTGATACGGCTTTTTCTTCTCAGACCTGCAGTATCAATAAACACATATTCCTTATCTCCCCTGCGGATTACCGTGTCGATAGCATCTCGGGTAGTCCCTGCAATATCAGAAACAATCAGTCTTTCTTCTCCCAGCATCTTATTGATCATAGAAGATTTTCCTGCATTTGGCTTTCCGATAATCGCTATTTTCGGACGTTCATCATCCTCTTCCTTAAGGCTCTCAGGATCACAGTTGGCGATAACCTCATCTAACAAATCTCCAAAACCAATCTTGGAATTTGCAGAAACCGGAAACGGTGTTCCTAAACCAAGGTTATAAAACTCATAGGTATCCATGATAAATTTTTCATAGTTATCAACCTTGTTTACTGCAAGCACCACTGGTTTCTGTGAACGACGCAGCATATCTGCGACCTGATAATCTGCATCCACCAGACCCTGTCTCACATCAGTCAGAAAAATAATCACATCTGCTGTTTCAATGGCAATCTCCGCCTGATCCCTCATACGAGACAACAGCAAATCTCCTGTATCCGGTTCAATTCCTCCTGTATCAATCATTGTAAACTGATAATCCAGCCAGGAAATATCCGCATAAATTCTGTCTCTTGTTACTCCAGGAGTATCCTTAACAATAGAAATATCTTCTCCCGCCAATGCATTAAACAATGTAGATTTACCAACGTTTGGTCTTCCCACAATAGCTACAATTGGTTTACTCATAATCTATATTCCTCTCTTAATATTCATAAAAAACAGATATTCATGTATAGTATAAAATAATATCCTTTTAATTACAATACGATAAATGCTCCTAAATTACCTCTTTTTCCATGACTGGCTCTATGAGAAAATAATAATTCAGAATTACAGCAGGTACAAATATCTGTCACATCCAGATGTTCTTTTAAAATCCCTGCCTCAAGTAAAATGATTTCATTTACTTTCCATAAATCCAGCTGGTATTTCCCATTTCCTTTATCTATCAGATAATCTTCCCATGGGCATTCCTTAAATTCCTTTTTAAATTCTATTGCAACATCCTCACTGATTTCATAACAGTCCTGACAAATGGACGGTCCAACTGCTGCAATAATATCTTTTCTCTCACATCCATAATCTTTTTCCATGACGCTTACCATTTTAGCCCCGATCCTTCCGACAGTCCCCCGCCATCCGGAATGTGCCATTGCTGCCACTTCTTTGATCGGATCGTAAAAAAATAACGGAACACAATCTGCATAACTGGTATACATTGGAATTCCTTTTATATTTGTCACCAGTCCATCCATATGTGTCATTACTTTACCACAATCTTCTTCTGTAACTTTATGAATGCTTGTTTCATGGATCTGATTTGAAAAAACCAGTTTTTGGGAATCAAACCCAATAGCTTTTCCAATTCTGCGGAAATTCTCATCTACTGCATTTTTGTCATCTCCTCTGGTATAGCTTAAATTCAGAGATGAAAAAATACCTTTACTGACTCCTCCAATTCTGGTAGAAAATCCATGTGTAACTCCCGCTTTATCTAATTTTTTAAAAGTAATATATGGCACTTCACCCTGGTGAAGCACCGTAGAATGATTTTGATTTGACTTCTTAAAATGCATGTTTTATCACTCTTATTTTCTTTCCTAATATTTCAACTACATCAAAACGTATGGCTTTATCAAATGAAATAGAATGCTGCTTCATATAAACCATAGCTGTTTTTCTTATTTTAGCCTGTTTCTTTTGGTCAACTGACTCCCCGGGATATCCATAACAGGAATCTTTCCGATATTTCACTTCTACAAAGACCAGCACCTCTGAATCCATTGCTATAATATCAATTTCTCCGGTACGAATTCCATAATTCTGTTCCAGAATCACATATCCCTGCAGTTTCAAAAATTCTGCTGCAACTTTTTCAGCTGCCATTCCCTTTTTCCTCTGATTCATTATATATACTTCTTTACAAAGGTTTTTCGATGAATATCACAGATTCCATGCTCTTTAATACCCTGAATATGCGCCTTTGTTCCATATCCTTTATTTTTTGCAAAATCATAGCCTGGATATACATCGTCATATTCTTTCATCATACGATCCCTGGTTACTTTTGCAACAATACTGGCTGCAGCAATGGATGCACTTTGTGCATCACCTTTGATAATCGGAATCTGAGGAATATCAACTTCAGGTATTGTTACCGCATCATTTAACAAAAGATCAGGCTGTACAGTCAAACTTGAAATTGCAGAGCGCATTGCCTGATATGTAGCCTGCAGAATGTTTATATCATCAATCACTTTTTCTGATGCCATGCCGATACCAACTGCAACTGCCTTTTCATTTATTTCATCATAAAGCATTTCTCTTTTTTTCTCAGAAAGCTTTTTAGAATCATTTAAATACAAAATATCACAGTCCTTTGGAAGAATCACTGCTGCTGCCACAACCGGACCGGCAAAAGGTCCTCTTCCAACCTCATCGATTCCACATATATATGAACAATCACCATGTTCTCTTTCATAAGAGAACATTTGATACATTCTTTCTTTTTCCTGCTTTAATTTTTCAGCTTTTCTTGCTTCTCTTTCTTCTTTTTTTGTCATTTTTATTCCTTCTGAATCCTTCCTGCCTGTTTCCACGGATATATTCTGAAAATAACTCTGCCGATTATTTCATCCCGGCGAACCGATCCAACTTCCTTATAACGGCTGTCCAGACTGTTTTCCCGATTATCTCCCAGAACAAAATACTCATCTTTTCCCAGTTTCACTGTTTTAGTCATAGTACCCTGATGAGTATAGTAATCTTTCGCATAATCCCATGAAATTTCTCTATCATTAATATACACAACACCGTTAGCGATTCTGATTATCTCTCCTGGTAACCCGATAATACGTTTTACAAATAATCTTTTCTGATCTCCCGGTCCCGGAAATACAACAATATCAAACCTTTCCGGAGCTTTGAAACGATAGGTCAGTTTATCCAGTATAACCTGATCACCATCTGACAGCACGGGCTCCATGGAGCTTCCTGTTATTTTTGTACGCTCACCGACAAAAATAATGACTCCTGCAGCAACTATTGCCGCCATAGCAAATGTAACCAGCCAGAGAAACAACTCTCTTCTGTCTCGGTTTTTTCGTCTTCTGACGCGAAATGACATATTAAACCTTACTCCTCTTCCGGGATCTCCAGTGATATTTTTCCTAACTTACCATTTCTGAACTCTTCCAGCAGAATATTGGCTGCCTTAGTATAATCCAGCTCATCTCCTTTTAACTTGCAGTTACGGTTTAGAGCAATTGCTTCTAAAATCTTTACTCTATCCATTGTTTCATCAACCTGATAGCGCTGATTCAGAATACCCTCATAATTCATTGTAAGAAATTCAATCAGCTCCAGTGCCATTTCATCCTGATTCAGAATTTCATCACGTATGGAGCCAATCAATGCCAGACGAAGACCCACTGTCTGATCTTCAAATTTAGGCCATAATATTCCAGGGGTGTCAAGAAGTTCAATATTCTTATTTAACTTTATCCATTGTTTTCCCTTGGTTACTCCTGGCTTATTTCCTGTCTTTGTACAGGCTTTTCCAACAAGGCTGTTAATAAATGTTGATTTCCCGACATTAGGAATTCCTGCGATCATGGCACGAATCGGTCTGTTTTTTATTCCTCTTTTTCGATCTCTTTCAAGTTTTTCCTTGCAGGCATCCATTATAATAGATTGTGTAGCTTTCACACCTTTCCCAGCCTTGGAATTGGTTTTTGCCACAAAAAATCCTTTTGATTTGAAATAATCTTCCCACATAGCTGTAACTTTTTCATCTGCCATATCTGATTTATTTAACAAAATCAGGCGAAACTTATTGGCCGCCAGCTGATCAATATCTGGATTTCGACTGCTCAAAGGAATTCGTGCATCTACCAGTTCAATCATAATATCGATTAATTTCATATTTTCCTGCATCATACGCTTTGCTTTGGTCATATGACCAGGATACCATTGAAAATCCATGTTTCTTTCTCCTTTTACTTATCCCCATGGCCAGTATTTAAAGCTTACTTTGCCAATAATATTTTCCCTTTTAACATTTCCAATACTTGCACTGCGAGAATCTTCACTATTATTATAATTATCACCTATTACAAAGTACTGATTTTTCTTTAATGTGATTTTATCAGAAGCAAGTCCTGGTGAAAGAATTTTTTCTTTTGAAAATGCCTGAGTCCTTTTTCCATTGATATAAATTCTTCCATCCTTTACTTCCACTGTTTCTCCCGGCAATCCAACAACACGTTTCACATAATAACTCTTATTCTTCTCATCATCCAATCTAAATACGATTATATCATATCGGCTTGGCTTTTTCACTTGATAGATGATTCTATTTACCAAATGCTTTTCACCTTTCTCAAAAGTCGGTGCCATAGAATCCCCTTGAATCGTGTAACTAAAACATATAAAACGAACAATAATGAAAGCAAAAAATACAGCTGTTACAAATTTCAGTATATACTGAATAATTTTTTCCCTTCTCTGACGCTGCTGTTTTCGCATCTGATAAGTTACGGTATATCCATTCCTCATATCATCATACTCCTATGAAACAAAACAGGGATAAGCTATACGCCTATCCCTCTTCCCTGTAATCTGTTTTGATTATACTCTTTCTTTAACTTTTGCAGCTTTACCTACACGGTCACGTAAGTAGTATAATTTAGCACGTCTTACTTTACCACGTCTTACAACTTCAATCTTTTCGATGATTGGAGAGTGAACTGGCCAAGTTTTTTCAACTCCTACACCACTAGCCTGTTTTCTGACTGTGAATGTTTCACGAGCTCCACCGTTCTGTCTTTTAATAACAGTTCCTTCAAATACCTGAATTCTTTCACGGTTTCCTTCTTTTACTTTTGCATGAACTCTTACAGTATCTCCTGTTCTGAATTCAGCTACTTCTTTTAACTGTGCATCTTCAATGCTCTTAATAATATCCTGTGCGTTCATTGTTGTTCCTCCTTGAACTGATTTAGATGTTCTTAATACCTTTTGTAACAGAGGACCATCCTATTTATAACAACTCGAATATCTTAGCATATTTTTATGTCTATGGCAAGATTTTTTTTAAACTACTCAGAATTTTTTTCAAGAATAAACTTCTCCATGGCTTTTGCCACACCATCATGATTATTTGTATCGGTAATATAATCTGCTATTTTTTTTACAGAATCCAGGCCATTTTCCATAACCACAGATAATCCAGCCTCTTCAAGCATTTCCATATCATTATCTGCATCACCAAAAGCCATTGTTTCCTGCTGCTTTATACCCAGTATCTGTGCCAGATGCTTCAATCCATCTCCTTTATTACATCCTTTTGGAGAAATTTCAAGATTCTTAGGCAATGAACTTGAATACTGTATATCGGAAAACCTTTTCAAATCCTCCCAAACTTTTGCTCTCTCTTCCATTGTTCGAAAAATCAAAGTCATTTTCTCTACGGTATCTTTATGCTCTTCTATAAAATCTTCCACATTTTCTACTATTTTTCTGGACCCCTTTACAATAGCCCTTGTATTATCATCTAATTGATAATAATCCAGATTCTCCATGGCTTTTCTTTCCCCATAGGATTGTCCATTCTGACTTACACTGATCATCAGATCAAACTGTCTAAGATATTTTATCAGTTCCAAAACCCTTTCCGACGAAAAATGATTTTTATAAAGAACCTTTTTTTCTCTAATATCATAAATTGTGGCTCCATTACTAAAAATTCCGTAACGAATTTTTCCCATTGATGATAATTCTTCTGGAAGAGCATTTACGGCTCTTCCTGTAGCTGCTACAAAATGTACTCCCTGATCCAATACTTCTTCTATCACTTCTCTGGTATGTTTTGTTATGACACGATCCCCATTTAATAAAGTGCCATCCATATCTGCTGCAACCAGCTTTATTCTATGTTTCAATTTTTTCTCCTGTTTCCTTCTGATATGCTTCCCACAAATCAGGCCTTCTTTCTTTTGTACGCTTTATTGACTGTTCTAGACGCCATTTTCGAATATTCTCATGATGACCGGACAATAATACATCCGGAACCTCCTTATCCAAAAAAACAGGAGGTCTTGTATACTGAGGATATTCCAGCAATCCATTTTCAAAGGATTCCTCACCGGCAGAATCATCATTATTCAAAACACCTGGTACCAGTCTGGAAATAGCATCTATCATTACCATGGCAGGAAGTTCTCCTCCTGTAAGAACATAATCTCCGATAGAAACGTAATCTGTTACAATTTCTTCCAAAACTCTCTCATCGATGCCTTCATAATGTCCGCACAGAAAAACAAGTTCCTCTTCCTTTGCCAGTTCCTTTGCCATATTTTGATTAAAAACAGTCCCCTGAGGCGTCATATAGATAACTCTCGGTCTCTTTTCCATATGCTTTACCAGATCTTCATATGCACGGTATATAGGCTCAGGCTGCATTACAAGGCCTGCTCCTCCTCCATAAGGATAATCATCAACTTTCATATGTTTATTAGTTGAATAATCTCTGATATTTACTGCATGGATATCCAGACATCCTGACTCTATCGCTCTTCCAATAATACTGGTATTCAATCCATCTCTTACCATATCAGGAAATAATGTTAAAATATGAAATCTATTCATCCAGCAATCCTTTCATCACATTGACAGTTACCTGTCCGTTATCAAGATCAACCTTTTTTACACACTCTCGGATTACCGGCAAAAGCACTTCTTTTCCGTCTTCCATAGTAACTACATAGACATCATTAGCTCCTGTCTGAAGAACATCTGTCAATTCTCCAAGAACCTCTCCGTTATCTTCACGAATCACTGTAAGACCGATCAGATCAACTATAAAATATTCATCTTTTCCCAAAGGTACCGCCTGATCCCTTGTGACAAATAAACCACAGCGTTTATACATTTCCACCTGGTTAATATTATCAAACTCTTTAAATTTAAGAATCGGCTGATTTTTCATAAACTTACAGGAAACCACATGCAGCAGAATGCGCTCTTTTCCTGTATCAAGATACACTTCCTTCAATTTTTTAAAACGTCTGATATCGTCTGTCATTGGGAAAACTTTCACTTCCCCGGCAATCCCATGTGTATTGGAAATAGCGCCAACCTGTAAAAATTCCTCCATTGTGTACTGTCTCCTTCCACTTAATTTTCAATTCTCATTCCATAATATAAAAAGCAGGAATAAAACTCAAGTTTTTCTGAAAAAATCATTTTATTCAATCCATCCAAAATGTCTGCATGCATTGTAGATTCCATCTTCCCATGCATTGGTGGTAATGTATGAAGCCTTTTCCTTTAGTTCATCCACCGCATTTCCCATGGCAATACTGATCCATTCATCTCTGAACATGCTCAAATCATTCCTATTATCTCCAAATACTACAACATTTTTGTAATCAGCACCGAAATAGTCCATCACAGCTTTTATTCCAACAGACTTATTACCAGGTTCAACAAAAAAATATTCTTTGTGAAATCTAAACCATGGCAAACCTTTTAAATTTTCCAGTTTTTCTTCTTCTCCTTCATTACATACAACATAAACCTTGAAAATTTTATCATAATCTCTTGGATTCAGATTTTTTTCTACAACCGTATCCATATATACATCTCTGGTCAATTCATAAAATCTATCATCCGGTGCCAGTCTCCTGGTTGTATTATCCGGCTGAAAAGCCCACACAAATCCTTTTTCTTCACATTCGTCAATCAGACGAATACACTTATCATAATCCAACGGCTTAATATCTATGATTTTATGATTAATGGTAATTCCATTTCCACCATCATGTACCATATTTTCAAAACCAAATTCTTTCAGATATCCTTCCGCCATAGCCTGGCTTCTCCCAGTTGCCAATGCTAGAAAATGTCCCTGTTCTTTCAGCTGATTCAACGCTATTTTGGCAGATTCAGGAATATACCCCTTTCCAGGCTCTCCTACTGCCAATGTCCCATCAATATCAAAAAAGAAATATTTTTTCTCCATTTTTTCACCACCTTCTCTCAATACTATAACTTAGAATTTTCTCATAATCAACTTTTTCTCCACAAACAGTATATAACAGTTGACAACAGTTATTCACTGTTATATACTGTTAATACAAGGAGGAGTAATATGAAACTGATAATCAACGGATCTTCCATGGTTCCAATTTACGAGCAGATCATGGATCAAATCAAAGCCATGATCCGAAACGGTGAACTGATAGAAAATGATGCGCTTCCTTCCGTTCGTTCTTTGTCAAAGGAATTAAAAATCAGTGCTCTAACTGTCAAAAAGGCCTATGACCATCTGGAACAGGAAGGTTTTACTGTAACCGTTCATGGAAAAGGTACCTATGTGGCTGCTACAAACAAAGAATTATTGCTGGAGGAACAACGAAAAGAAATTGAAAATGATTTGGAAATGGCCATCCAAAAAGGAAAACGATACGGATTAACAAAAGAAGAATTAACAGATTTGTTTTATCTCATTTTGGAGGATTAAGATATGTTAAAAATGAATCATGTAAATAAAAATTATTCAAAATTCCATCTAGATTGCACACTCCAGGTTAAACCTGGATATATTACAGGATTAATCGGACAAAATGGTTCTGGAAAAACAACATCATTTAAAGCTTCCCTGGGACTTATTCCCATTGATAGCGGATCTATTTCTATATTAGGGAAAAATATTGATGATTTTTCCGCAAAAGACCGGGAGCAGCTGGGAGTAGTATTATCTGATTCCGGGTTCAGTAATTATTTATCAATTTATGATTTAATTCCTATTTTAAGTAACCTGTACAGCAGATTCGATAAAGACTTCTTTCTAACAGAGTGCTCTCATTTTTCTCTTCCATTAAAAAAGAAAATCAAAGATTTTTCTACTGGAATGAAAGCTAAACTAAAAGTCATCATAGCCTTGTCCCATCATGCATCTTTACTGATATTAGATGAACCAACGGCGGGGCTGGATGTCATCGCCCGTGATGAAATACTGAATCTTCTTCGTGTCTTTATGGAAGAGAATGAAGAAAACGGGATTCTTATCAGCTCTCATATATCCTCTGATCTGGAGGGACTTTGTGATGATCTCTATATGATTCATGAAGGTAATATTATTTTTCATGAAGACACCGATAAATTGTTAAGTGAATATGCTGTTTTAAAAGTTTCTAAAGAAAAACTGCATCAGATAGATCAGCAATATATACTAAAAATACAAAAAGAAGCTTTTGGTTATTGCTGCCTGACAAACGAAAAACAGTATTATCTGGACAATTATCCGGATATTATCATCGAGAATGGAACCATTGACGAATTAATGATGATTATGATACGAGGTGAAGAATTATGAAAGGCTTATTAATCAAAGATATAAAATTATTGAAGAATCAGAAAAGTTTCTTATATATTTTAGCTATTATTGCTATAATATTTTCATTTTTACCTGGTGAAGGGCCTTCCTTTGCTGTGGGATATTTCACTTTTATCAGCGGATTCCTGGCGCTTTCTACTATCAGTTATGATGACCTTGACCATGGTTTTTCATTTTTATTCACTTTACCTGTCAGCAGAAAAATATATATCCAGGAAAAATATATATTGGGAGCAGGATTCTCCTTCCTGATCTGGCTGGTTTTCACAACTTTATATTTTGCTTTATCACTTCAAAGAAACTCTTTGCTAAATATAACAGAATTCTGGCTATCTCATATTATCTTATACATTCTGCTACTTTTGATATTATCCATTTTCATTCCTGTACACTTAAAATTTGGAAATGAACGTGCCAGGGTTGCATTGATGATTTTTTTCGGATTGGTTTTTGCCTCTTCATTTGTTATTTCATCTGTTTCATCAAAAGAAGAATTAAACGCTTCATTTAATCAATTCATCAACTCATTTTCTTCCTTGATGTTTCCTGCTTTAATTATGATTCTTTTCCTTGTATCTGCTGCTGTTTTGTGCATCTCAGCCATAATCAGTACACATATTATAAATCATAAAGAATTATAAAAGTTATCCTGGTGTGTATTAAAACCTTTTCTGTTGAAATAAAAAACTTCTTTCCAGAAAAAACATTTTTCTGGAAAGAAGTTTTTATTATTCTGCTTCATCTACATCATAGAAAAAAATATTACAACTAAAAACATTGTAACTATAGAAAGCACCTTAATTGTATTTCCATAGTATTCTTCATCAAACTCTGTGTCACCTAAACTATGATTCATATATATCCCTCTTTTCTAGTACTCTTTTGTTGTCTTTAATATATCATATGAATTTATAGTTCTTTTATGATTTTCGTTATATTATTGTAAAAACAGGTTTCTGCTAATCAATACTTCCCGGCCAATGACTACCGCTTTGGAATCTGTTCCATGACCAATCTGATCTGTTTTAAAAACCGGTGTACTTTCCTTTACATAATCTAAAACGATTTTTATCATATCAGGCTTACATTTTTCCTGTTCCATTTGTGTAAATGTACCGAGAACCAGTCCGCTTATTTTTTCAAATACTCCTAGCATCTTCAGATGGCTAAGATAGGTAATCATCTGCGGAACCTTGCCGCTTCTTGCTTCCAGCAGCAATACTTTATCTTTCATATCCGGAAAAAATTCCGTTCCTGCTAATTTAAGAAAACAGCGAATATTGCCACCCACTAAAATCCCCTGCATTTTTTCCCCTTGAACAAACTGCCCTCTCACTGAAAACAGATCCGATTTATTATACAAAAAACTTTGTGAAAATTCTTCCTTTTGCTTCTTTCCATAATCATATATCAAATTTCTTATCTGATATAAAACAGATTCTTTTCCAGTTTTAGTATAAATTGCATTAATAATTGTTGTCAGATCACTATATCCCCAAAAAGTTGCTTTGCTGTCCTTAATTTTTTCAAAATCCAGATACGGCAGAAGCTCATTTGCCAAATCTCCACCAGAAATATCAAAAATATCTTCTATCTTTTTATCACAAAAGAATTCCATCAGATTTTCCGCTTTTTCTTTTCCTGTTCCACTAATCCCCTGCTGTTTTTCAAAAATATACTTACTGGTTTTTGTGCAAATACCAAGTTTTTTTAATGTATCTCTTAATAATTGTATTTCTAATGTTTTTTCCACTGATAAACCGTTGGAGCATGCAACAAGTGTCGTATTTCTCTTATTTTCTCTATTAATAGATCTCACCTGCTTTCTTATATCTATGAAACTATCTGAATATGAAATCCTTGTTTTTCATACTCTCCTAAAAATCATATCTTACAATAGCACAGTTCTTTACTCCAAAAGCTGCATACTCTTCATTTGTCATATCAGTAAAATAAGACTGTACTACACGTGCAATACCATTATGAGCCACCAGAATATAAGTTTTTTCGTCAGATTCCGCCTTGATATCATCCAGCAGATTGTATATTCTCTGTGCCAGACGCAAAGTAGATTCACCACCTTCATGACTGCAGGCAAAAAACTCTTTGGCCTTTTTGAAATCTTCACCATCTCTTGGGGTAGACTCCCATTTTCCAAAGTTCTGCTCGATCAGCCTTGGTTCCATATGTGCCGGTATTCCTGTAATCTCAGAAATATGCTTTGCAGTATCTGCTGCCCGAACCAGAGGAGAATGCAAAATCTCATCCGCTGTAATTCCCTCCTTTAAGATTTTCTTTCCTGTCTCTATGGCCTGCTGATGACCAAACTCTGTCAGAGCAATATCTGTTGCTCCACAGATCTTATTTTCCACATTCCACACAGTCTGACCGTGTCGTACAAAATACAAATGTCCCATGTAAATCTCCTAATAAATTAATACCTTTGAATTGTCTTTATTCATCATTAAAAAATGCTTAAACTCATTCTTTGATTAAAGATAGCGCATTTAAACCTTTTTTTCAAGTATTTACTGTCCGGCTCTTTCCTAATGAAAGAATAAAGTCTTTCTATAAAATAATAAAAAGAATCTGCTCATTTATATATGAACAGACTCTTCTAAGTTTATGTCTTAATGTTAAACATAGTTTTTCTATCTTTTATCTTGTTGTTTACAGATAAAATTCCATTGGAGAAGTTGGATACTCGATTTCATCCAGCTGATCCATCGTAACCAATCCTGCAGGTGCACGAAGTACGGATGGAATTCTATTTACAATCGTAGCACAGGTGTGCTCAACTGTTGCAGGTTTTACAACATGAAACTCTGTATCCGGTTCACCTGTGATTTTCCAGTCACACATATCCCCATCTTCTGGTCCGTAAACTTTACCAATACAGCTTGTCTCGATTACAGAACCCTGGAATGTTTCTGTTGTCACAACAGCAGCCATACCAATACAGTTTCCTTTTGGAATCGTTGCATTCATTGTAGATGAGAAAAGATCTGTATCATGGAAGTACGGTATACACTTCTGGGTCTGACTCTTAATCGTCCATCCCATCTTAGATGCAAGTGCTTCATTGGAATTCCATACATAAGAAGGCTCTATCTCCTCTGGGTGTGCAATCTGCTTCTCAAATTCATCCGCTGTAAGTCCTACACCATGTGCTTTTGCAAGTGCTAGTCCATAATCTTCTACATTATAACTTACAGCCCCCTGAATCTTCTGGATCTTATGGCAACCGCCTGCGACCATTCCTACCATATTTACCCAAAAGATATCTTCCATTCCGCTTCCTACAAAAGTACATCCATTTTTCTTTGCTGTCACATCAAGAATGTTGGCTCTTACCGCATCTGTTGTCCAACAGTAAGTTGCTTCCTCACATGTTGTGATGACACTGATTCCTCTGCTCAGGCATTTCATATAATGAGGAAAACAGTCACTTACGAGACTGAACAACGTAACAACTGCAATATCTGCGTCACAATTATCAAGCACTTCATCCGCATTGTCACTGATCAGAATACCTGTTTTTATGCCAAGTCCCGCATAATCACCAACATCCATTCCCACGATTGCCGGATTGCTGTCAATGGCACCGACTATCTGACATCCTGTCTCATACAAATATCTGAGTGTATATTTGCTCATTTTTCCACAGCCGTACTGAACTACCTTAATTTTACTCATAACCACACTCTCCTTTTCTGAAAACTGTTTGTTATTTTTTTATCCAACTTCAGTGTACAGTCTCAAGTCAGACGAGAGTCAATAAGTTTTTCATTTTTATTTATCCATTTTCACAGGCACCTGAAGGCGCAGATACATAGAACGTTTTCCGCTGTCAAAAATATGCATTTCCATAATTTCTTCACAGATGTAATCTCCGCATATCTCATAATCATTCTTTCTGCAATAATCCAGCAACGCCGTTGCAGATGTACATTCCTGATCAAAGTCTTCTATATAAATACAGGCATACATGCCGTTTTCTATCTTCTGTGTACAGTCTTGCAACGGAAAATTATCATCCACAAAAATAAAAATCTTATCAGAAAAAAATTTCATATTCTTAAAATTTTCCTTGGACATGATCGGTCCGGCGTTGCAATAATAAACGGGAGGAATTTTGTATTCTAACAGTTTATTTTTCAGTTGCTTTAGGATAAGTTCATACATGTCTATATCAGATGAGGGATGACTCCCGCCTCTGTAGGCGGTGAGCAACAATTATGTATCAGTGGCGGGTTTCAATCCCCATCTGATATACGCTCCGCGAGGATGCGCAGGAATTCGGATTGGAAGTATGTCTGCTATGCAGACCCGAATTCCGCGCCAAGACTCGCGAGCGAGTCTTGAATGTAATCATAGAAATTCATATCCACATCCATGGCATAAATAATCCGTTCCGGTATATATTCCAACGTGATTGTTCCGCTTTTAGGAGATTTCTTATATCTTTTAATATTAGACATGGTACGATTGATTGCTTCCATCTTATACTGCAGCTCCTTCTGCTGCTGTATTGTCTGCACTTTCTTCCATTGCAGTATTTTTTCAATCTGATCAATATCTTTCTGATCCAGCACTTCTTTAATCTCTTTCAGTTCCATACCCAGTTCTTTCATGTACTGAATCATATCCAGTCGTGCATTCTGTTTGATATCATAATACCTGTAATGAGTCTTCTCATCTACATAGCATGGCTTTAACAGCCCCATTGAATCATATAGTCTAAGCGTTGGAACTGTTGTACGGTTCAACTTCGCCATTTCACCAATCCCGATATATTTCAGCTTTTTTTCACCCATATCACTCATATAATTTTCTTTACACTTTCTCCATAATAACTCTAATGTTACATTAGAGTTATTATAACACATTTTTCTTTTTTGTTGCAGTACAAGAAAAACACAAAAAATAAAAGACCCACGTAAAAACGTGAGTCTGATAATGGACCAGGCGGGAATCGAACCCGCGTCCAAAAACCTTTCCACATGAGGCTCTCCCATTACAGTCTGTCTTTTTACATTCCCTCCACAGTGCTCCGACAGACAGGATCACTGCTTTAGTAGCTTCATAAATACTTCATCTGCCGCAAAGCTTAGGCAAATGAGGGTCCTACATTATTTGAAGCCAGGACTCACAGACTGTAGGTGATCCGGAGCTGACTGCTGCAAACTAGGCAGCGTACGCTAATTTATTATCTGCGTTTATATTTAAGTTTGTACCGTAAGGTGGTCCCTCCCAATGGCTCCTCAAGCTTCTAGATCCCTGTCGAAACCAGTACTGGCCCAGAAATAAAGAAACTTTTACCGAGACTGAATTTTTATATCCAGTCTCGGATTCTTATTATATATCTTGAATAAACTCCTGTCAAGCAACAGCCGGTTTAACCAAAATTACGTACTTTAAAATCTCTTTGTGCTTCACGAAGCTGATCCCTTTTTGATATATCCTGTCGCTTATCATATAATTTCTTTCCACGACAAAGACCTACTTCAACTTTTACCAGACTTCCTTTAAAATATACTTTCAATGGAATCAGTGTGTATCCCTTTTGTTTCATCTGTCCTACCATTTTGGATATTTCAGAATGGTGTAGAAGAAGCTTACGCACTCTAAGGGGATCCTTATTAAAAATATTTCCCTTTTCATAAGGACTGATATGCATCTGGTGGATGTATGCTTCCCCTTTTTCAATACCAATAAAAGCTTCCTTTATGCTGCAATGCCCCATACGTAAAGATTTCACTTCTGTTCCATGCAGTACAATTCCTGCTTCAAAAGCATCTTCCACAAAATAATCATGTCTTGCCTTTTTATTATTTGCAATTAGTTTTGTCCCACTGGTTTTGGCCATTTTCCTCATCCTCCACTAATTCAAAATCAATATTTTTAAGGAGCATATCTACTCCCTTGACTTTAATTGTTACATGCTGACCCAGTTTAAATTCTTTTCCTGTTCTTTCCCCAATCATAGAATAGGTAGCTTCATTATAATAGTAATAATCTCCAGGAAGTGTAGATACATGAACCATTCCTTCTACCGTATCAGGCAGTTCCACATAAATACCCCATCCTGTGACTCCGGAAATAACACCTTTGTGTATTTCCCCGATGCGATTTTTCATATATTCTGCTTTTTTCAATTTCTCCACTTCACGTTCTACTTCATCTGCACGACGTTCCGTTTTGGATGTCTGTTCTGCCACCTTAGGTAAAATTCCTTCATAATGAGCATATCGTTTGCCTGTAAAATCGCCATGAAGATTTTCCTTTATAATACGATGAATCTGAAGGTCCGGATATCGACGGATCGGAGAAGTAAAATGGCAGTAGTATCTGGTTGAAAGTCCAAAGTGCAACGAACACTGTACGGTATATTTTGCCTGTTTCATGGATCTGAGGGTCAGCCTGCTGATTAACGGCTCCTCTGGAGTTCCTTCAATCTTTGTTAATAATTTCTGTACTTCCATTGGATGAAGCTCTTCACGGTTAATTTTAAGGTATATTCCGAAATTTTGCAGAAATGCCTGCAATCTGTCTATTTTTTCTCCATCAGGAATATCATGGGTACGATATAAAAACGGAATCTCTCTCCAATAAAAATCTTCCGCTACAGTTTCATTAGCACACAGCATAAAATCTTCAATGATTTTTGTTGCTGCATTACGTACTTGTGGAAAAATATCAATCGGTCGTCCATTTTCATTTAAGATGATTTTAGATTCAGGAAAGTCAAAATCAATACTTCCTCTTTCATGTCTTCGTTCTCTTAAAATATCAGAAAGTTCTTTCATCAATTCAAACATGTCCACAAAATCTTTATAACGTTTTCGCTCCTGCTCATCTCCATCTAAAATTGCAGCCACGCTGGTATAAGTCATTCTTTCATCAACATTGATCAATGTCTCAGCAATCTGATGATCTATCACTTTTCCCTTTGAATCAATCTCCATAATACAGCTTAATGCCAGCCGGTCACATCCTGCATTTAATGAACAGATTCCATTGGATAACTGATAAGGCAGCATAGGTATCACTCTGTCTACAAGATACACACTGGTTCCCCGTTTTAACGCTTCTTTATCTAACGGAGAATATTCTGTAACATACTCAGAAACATCGGCTATGTGCACTCCAAGAAGATAATGATCTCCTTTTTTTGTCAATGTAATAGCGTCATCCAGATCTTTTGCATCTTCCCCATCTATAGTAACTGTTGGCCAGCCACGAATATCCATTCTATCTTTATAATCAGCTGCATGAACCTCATCAGGAATCTGCTTCACCTGCCTTTGCACATCCTCATCAAATTCTGTGGGAATACCATATGCTTTCACAATGGATAAAATATCAACTCTTGGATCATTTTTATGCCCAAGCACTTCAATAATTTTCCCCTCAGGACTATGTCTCTCATCTCCATAATCTGTAATTTCCACAAGAACCTTAAATCCATTGGTAAGATTTTTGCATTCTTCTTTGGAAATAAAAATATCACTGTCGAATCGCTGATTATCCGGTATAACAAAACCAAAATTCTGATTTTTCTGAAGAGTTCCAACAATAGTCGTTATTCCCCGTTCTAAAATCTTGACGATTTTTCCTTCTTTTCTGCGTCCGGTCTTTGGCAGATCATTTAGCACTTCCATCAGAACCTTGTCATCATGAAAAGCACCATTCATATTCTTCTCATGTATATAAAAATCTTCTTTCATGCCTTCCACTGTTACAAACCCAAAACCATTCTGTGTACAGGTAAAAGTCCCTTCCAGGATTTCCTTTGAAATCGGTTTATATTTTCCTCGTTTTGTAACCTCAATACTTCCTTCTTCTACCAGTTCTTTCAGGATACTGACAAATTCTTCTCTGTCATCCGGATCAACCTGCATCAGATATCCGATTTCTTTTTGTTTCATCGGTTTATAATGTTTATCGTAGATTAATGCCTTTATTCTCTTTTTTCTTTCAAATCTCTTATCTGTCATCTTATTTCTCCCATATCAGGAAATTTAACGTTATTTCCCACAGAATAATAAAGCACCTCTTAAACAAGTTTAAGAAGTGCTCAAATTTCTTAAATAAATCTGGAACATAAAATAGCTGCTGTTACAAAGAAAATAACTGTAAAAAATGTTGTTAATTTAATTAATGTTCCTTCCTTAGAACGTCCTTTGTTTTTGCTCCAGTATGTCCCGGAATCTGCTGCTCCTGTTAAAGAACCCAGCCCGGCTTCTTTCCCTTCTTGCATTAGTACTAATATAATTAATAAAATTGATGCTATGATAAAAATAACGGTTAATGCTGTTTTCACAATATGCCTCCTAATAATCTTCTATTCACTGTGAATTATTCTAACATAGAAGTAAATAAGATGCAAGAAAAACTCCCGTTTTACAAAAATCTAACATAGTCCATATCTTCTGCTGCTTCCCAACTGTTCCTCTATCCTCAGAAGCTGATTATATTTTGCTGTCCTGTCTGAACGACATGGTGCACCGGTTTTTATTAGTCCGCTGTTTACCGCAACTGCAATATCCGCAATGGTAGTATCTTCTGTTTCTCCAGACCGATGAGATATGATGGTTCTGTACCCTGCATTTTTTGCCACTTCCACCGCATCCAGAGTTTCTGTCAGTGTTCCTATCTGATTTGGTTTTATAAGAATACTGTTTGCAATTTCTTCCTGAATTCCATCTCTCAACCTGCCTACATTAGTAACAAACAAATCATCCCCCACCAGAAGAATCTTTTCACCTAGCCGATATGTCAATACTTTCCAACCAGGCATATCTTCTTCATTCAGGCCATCCTCAATGGAGAAAATAGGATATTGTTCCACCAGTTTTTCATAGTATTGTACCATTTCCTCTGAATTTCTCCTGATTTCTTTTCCTGCCATTTTACTTTCACCAGCAAAAAAATACACATCTTCATCTTCATCATAAATTTCAGATGCTGCACAATCCAATGCAATGGCCACCTCTTCTTTTGGTTTATAACCTGCTGTCTCAATGGCGTTTACCAGCAATTCCAAAGCCTGCTCGGAGCTTTCCAGATTTGGAGCAAATCCTCCTTCATCTCCTACACCTGTACTTAAATTATTTGATTTTAAAATGCCTTTTAGATTATGATATATTTCTGTTCCCATCATCAAAGCATCTTTAAAAGAATCCGCTCCTACCGGTGCAATCATAAATTCCTGAAAATCCACGGTATTGTCCGCGTGTTTCCCTCCATTTAAAATATTCATCATAGGAACAGGAAGTTTACACGCAAAGCTTCCGCCCAGATACTGATAAAATGGGATCCCAAGTCCACTGGCCGCTGCTTTGGCTGTAGCCAGTGAAGCCCCCAGAATAGCATTGGCACCAAATCTTTCCTTATTGGGTGTACCATCTGCTTCCAGCATGATTTCATCAATTTCAATCTGATTTAAAGCATTTTTTCCAATCAAACGATCTGCAATCCTGTGATTTACATGATTCACTGCCGTTTCTACTCCAAATCCTCCATAACGTTTTTCTCTGTCGCGAAGTTCCAGTGCCTCAAATTTTCCTGTAGATGCACCAGATGGCACAATGGCTCTTCCTCTGGCTCCCCCTTCCAGTACCACCTCAACTTCAACCGTTGGATTGCCTCTGGAATCCAGCACTTCTCTGCCAATTACATTTTCAATACACAAACGATATTTCAACAAAATCACATCCTTCATCAATAATACTGCTATTATTTCCAAGAATATGAGATGCTATACAAAAAAGAACATCTACGGTATTTTCTTAGATATTACAAGACAAAAAAACTACTGCAGATAATTTTTCTTTATCTGCAGTAGTTTTTATACTATTTCATATGACAGGCAATATCAGGACAACTCCATAGATTGATTTCTCTCCAATGCTGCAAGGCATAGTTCATACATATCATCTTCACCTTCTAGCATTGGAGAATTTTCTCCTCCTCCATTAGTACTTCTCCTCATGGTGGCATAAAATTCTTCTCCTGCATTGATCAGTTCCATAGGATAAATCTCATAACCATTTTCCCTGCAAATCTTACAGAAAGCAACTATGGGTTCCTTGTCATCCTTTGTTGCTAGCAAAGCGCTTTTTAACTTTTCATCATGTAGCGCTTTTTCCTGCAGTTCCTCTAACATTTCATATACATCCATAGTGGTACCTCCTTTATTAAAATGTTTGTATTCATAATACAAAGCAACAAAAGCGTCCGTGTTATCACACAGACGCCTTTGTCTTTCAAAATGATTTTATTATTTTACTAACAGAGATGTTCCTGTCATATCTTCTGGTTTTTCCATTCCCATCATTTCAATTAATGTAGGTACGATATCAGCAAGGCATCCACCTTCTCTTAATTTCACACCTTCATCATAATTTACAAGAATAAATGGTACTGGATTTGTTGTATGTGCTGTAAATGGAGCTCCTGTTTCATAATCTACCAGCTGCTCTGCATTTCCATGGTCAGCACAGATAAACATCTGTCCATCTACTTCTTTAATTGCTTCTACAGCGTTTCCAACACATGTATCAACTGCTTCTACAGCTTTAATTGCTGCTTCTTCAATTCCTGTATGTCCAACCATATCACTGTTTGCAAAGTTAACAATGATAACATCATATTTATCAGATTTGATTGCCTCTACCAGTTTTTCTCCAACTTCAGGAGCACTCATCTCAGGCTGAAGATCATAAGTTGCTACTGCAGGTGATTTTACCAGGATTCTTTCTTCGTTTTCATTTGGTTCTTCTACACCACCATTGAAGAAGAATGTTACATGAGCATATTTTTCTGTCTCTGCCAGACGAAGCTGTTTCAATCCGTTCTTGGCAAGGAACTCACCAAATGTATTCTTGATTTCCACTTTATGGAATGCAACTAATTTGTTAGGAATTGTTACATCATATTCTGTAAAGCATACAAATGTTGTTTTAAAATATCCATTTGGACGTTCAAAGCTATCAAACTTGTCATCACAGATTGAACGGGTGATTTCTCTCGCACGGTCTGGTCTGAAGTTATAGAATATTACAGAATCATTTTCTTTTAAGGTTGCCACTGGAGCACCATCTTCCATAATAACAGTTGGTACAACAAATTCGTCTGTTACATCTTCTTTATATGATGCTGCGATTGCTTCTACACCATCTTCTGCTGTATTACCCTGTCCCATAACAATGGCATTGTATGCTTTCTGCACACGATCCCAGCGGTTGTCACGGTCCATTGCATAATAACGTCCGGAAACAGATGCAATCTTACCTACACCGATTTCTTTCATTTTAGCAACTAATTCTTCAGCATAACCTTTTCCAGATGTAGGTGCTGTGTCACGACCATCCAGGAACAGATGAACATATACTTTGTCCAGTCCGTTTCTCTTAGCCATTTCAAGAACTCCATACAGATGTGTATTGTGACTGTGTACTCCACCGTCTGATAATAATCCGAAACAATGTAATGCAGAATCATTCTTCTTGCAGTTTTCCATAGCTTCTAATAATGCTTCATTGTCAAAGAATGTTCCATCTTCAATTTCTTTTGTGATTCTTGTAAGTTCCTGATACACGATACGTCCTGCACCCATATTCAAGTGACCTACTTCAGAGTTACCCATCTGTCCTTCTGGAAGTCCTACAGCCATACCTGAGGCATTTCCTGGAACAAACGGATATTCTTTCATTAATTTATCCATAACAGGAGTTTTTGCTTCTGCAACTGCATTGGCTTCCTGTTTGTCATTTAATCCATATCCATCTAAAATCATAAGAACGGTTGGTTTTTTACTCATCTTTATCTCCTTTATCTTAATTAATTATCCTTTTATAGTCCGTTAATATTATAACGATTTTTTTCAATGAATTCAATATATTATTTAAAAGAACTCTTCTCCTTTTGTAGATATTACAATATCATTGCGTTATAATAAATATATAATTATGTTCGGTTTAATTTCATACAGAATTAGGAGGTGCTTTTTATGTTACATGAAGTAAGTTTTCAGTCCTTTAATGAACGTGATATGGTACAGGGATGGATTTATGTACCTGCTGCAAACCCTAAGGGAATTGTCCAGATCATCCATGGCTTCGGTGAACATTCCAGAAGATATCTTCACATGATCGTTAAATTCATGGATGCAGGCTATATCGTAGCTGCTGATGACCATGTAGGACATGGTAAAACCGCTATGATGAATGATACCTGGGGTGACTGGGGTGATAAAGGTTTCCATACCATGATGGAGGATGAGCATACTTTAAAAGAAATTGTGTGTCAAAAATATCCTGATCTTCCTTATTTCCTGTTTGGTCACAGCATGGGATCTTTCATTACCAGAGATTATGCGGCAAAATATGGTCATGACCTGACTGGTATTACCATATGTGGAACCACAGGAATTTTCCGCGGAGCTTCAGAAGCTTCCAAAGAACTGGAAAAGGCAGTTGCGGAAGGGAAAGGAAAGGAATCTAATCCTGAATACACAGTTTCTTTAATGGGATGGATGTGCGAGCGTTGTGGTGAAATATCCATCGGAAATGAATGGATCTGTGCAGATCCTTATGTTCAGAAAGACCATGCTCAAGATCCTTTTGATGCCTTTACAAAGCCAACCACAAACCAGTCTATGCTTTATTTTACCCAAATGATGGAAGCTATCAGGGGAACCCAGTGGGCTCAGAAAATCCCGACCTCTCTTCCTATTTATAATATTGGTGGTGATCAGGATCCTGTCGGCGAATATGCAGAGGGAATTTATCAGGTTACCAATTGGCTCTGCAGCACAGGACACACAGTAAAAACTAAAGTTTATTCCGGATACCGTCATGAAATTCATAATTATAATGACATCAAAGACGATGTTGAATCCGGTATTATTGATTTTATGGATAATCTTATATAAAAATGATAGTGCTTTTTTGTTCAAAAAGATTTTTTCCACCTAATTTTTTTTATTGATTTTCCAGACTATTCTGCTATTATAAATTTAAAAAGACAATGAAACTAAATCAGGAGGTATTGATATGGCTGATTTTCAATTAAATATATTAAAACAAATAGCTGCCGGTCTAGCCGCCCAATTTGGAAGTAATTGCGAAGTTATCATTCAGGATATTGCTCATAACTCTTCAGAATGTTCTATTGTACACATTGAAAATGGACACGTCAGCGGAAAGAAAATTGGTGACGAATCATCTGGTATCGTTTTAAATAATATACGTCATATGAATAATCTTCCAACGGATCATTTAGCCTATTTAACAAAGACTGATACTGGCAGAATACTTAAATCCAGTACCATCTATATAAAAGATGATACCGAAAAACCACGCTACATTTTTTCTATTAATTTTGATATTACCAATCTTCTTGCTTTAGAAAAAAGTATCCATTCTCTTACCGAGTGCAATACTGATTCAAGAAGAAAAAATTATGCTCCGAAAAATACTCATAATGTTAATGAACTTCTTGATGAATTAATTGAACAATCTGTAGCATTGGTTGGAATACCAGTCCCATTAATGACAAAAAATGATAAAATCAAAGCAATCCATTTTCTAAATGATGCAGGTGCTTTTCTCATTACGAAATCTGGAGACAAGGTAGCAAAATATTTTGGAATCTCAAAATACACCCTTTACAGTTATGTAGACATTAATAAATAAGCATTTGTCTGTAAATACTACAATGAAAAACCGCTTCTGATCTGTTTTGAGGAGTCGCTTCACCCTCATTACAGTCAAAAGCGGTTTTTGATAATTAAGAATTTTATCCAATCCAGACTATTTTACTGCGATAACTTCAATCTCACAAAGAACGCCTTTTGGTAAATCCTTTACTGCAACACAGCTTCTTGCCGGTTTAGATACAAAATATTTTGCATATACTTCATTGAATGCGGTAAAATCAGCAATATCTGCCAAGAAACATGTGGTCTTAACCACTTTATCATAACCGCTTCCTGCTGCTTCAATGATAGCTCCTGCATTCTTACAGCTCTGCTCTGTCTGAGCTTCAATTCCTTCTGGAATCTCACCAGTTTCAGGATTTACAGGAATCTGTCCGGAAGCAAAAATAATTCCATTTACTTCGTATCCCTGTGAATATGGTCCAATGGCTCCTGGTGCTTTATCTGTACTGATTATGTTCATTTTGACTCCTCGCTTTCTACAAATTTTACTCTGTTTGTCCATTATACTATATCCACTTTATTATAACAATTACTTAATTATTAAAGTTCAACACTATGCCTGAAATACTTTATGAGGATTCAAAATATTTTTTGGATCAAATGCCTTTTTAATTCCATTCATTAATTCAATTGTTTCAGGATTCAGAGACTCTTGTAAATATGGTTTCTTTGCAAAACCAATTCCATGCTCTCCTGATACCTTTCCTCCAAGTTCTTTTGCCTTCCGATATATTTTCTCCATGGCAATTCCCATACGTTTTTCAAATTCCTCCTGGCTTAAATCATCTCTCAGAATATAAGAATGAAGGTTTCCATCTCCTGCATGACCAAAACTTTTAATTCGGATATCTACTTCTGTATGCAGATTATGAAGATAATCTACCATTTCATTCACCTTGTTTCTCGGAACAACCATGTCTACTTCATCCATATAGGTAGTTGACCCTTTAATTGCTTCCAGAAATGCTCCTCTGGCCTTCCAGATGGATTCTTCTCTTTCTTCCGTATCAGAAATCAGAACATCCAGTGCACCCTGTTCCAGACAAAGTTTTGCTACTTTATCATATGCTGCCTCAATCTCTTCTGTTGAATTTCCATCAAACTTTAGCAGAAGATATGCATCCGACTGGGAATCAGGAAATTTTTTCCCAAGATACTCTTCTGCATCAATAATGACTTCCCTTTGCATAAATTCAATGGCCGTTGGTATTGCTTTTGATTTAATTATTAGCGGCACTGTATCAATTGCCTGCTTAAGAGTAGGAAAAGGTATCAATAAACTAATTGCCTTTTTCGGCAGAGGGAGCAATTTTAATATAGCTTTTGTAATGAATCCAAGGGTTCCTTCTGAACCTATCATCAGATCTTTCAGTGAATATCCAGAACTGTTTTTTACGACCTTACCTCCAAATTCAACAATATTTCCATTTGGAAGTACCACTTCCAGTCCACGTACATAATCTCTGGTGACTCCATATTTTACTGCACGCATTCCTCCTGCGTTGGTGCTGATATTTCCACCAATGGTTGCAGATTTTTCCCCTGGATCTGGCGGATAAAATAAATCATGTTCTTCAACGAAGGCTGATAATTCCATAAGCAGAACACCCGGTTCAACCGTGATCGTCAGATTTTCCTCGTCCAGCTCCAGAATATGGTTCATCAGACTGGAATCCAGCATAATACCATGTTCCATAGCAACAGAAGAACCAACAAGACCTGTTCCTGCACCTCTTGGCGTTACCGGAATATTGTTTTCATAAGCATATTTCATAATTTCTGATATTTCCTGAGAAGATAATACTTTTACAACTACATCAGGATAACTCTTGGTACCACTTAGTTCGTCATGGCTATATTCTTCATTGATATTTTCCCCAAATAATATTCTCTCAGAATCCTTTACAATATTTTGAATTGCTTCCAGATCCGCTTTATCAAATTTCTTATAATCCATATCCTATGCCCCTTTCGCTGCTTTCACTTTTTCAATGAGCTTTGGTATGATTTCGTAAAGATCTCCTACCAGACAATAATGTGCCGTTTTGAAAATTGGTGCTTTTTCATCAGAATCTATGGAAATGATACAATCAGAATGATTCATTCCTGCAACAAACTGAATTGCACCAGATACACCACATGTAATAATTAATTTAGGACGAACCGTTCTTCCGCTTAATCCAACCTGGCGTTTTGCATCCACCCATCCGGCTTCTACCAATGGTCTTGTACATGCCAGCTGACCCTTCATAAGATCCGCCAGCTCCTGAATCATTGCAAGATCTTCTTCTTTTTTTACTCCTCGTCCGGCAACAACAAGTACATCTGCTGATTCAATAAACTGCTCCTGTTCTTTCAATACAATATCAAGTACCTCCACATTGGATTTCAGTTTCTCTTCATCGATCTCACATGAAATAATCTCTCCACTTGTCTCTTCCATACGCTCTGGTGCATTCATAACTTTATAACGCACTGTTGCCATTTGTGGACGGTTATTTGGTGTCAGAATATGTGCCATAATATTTCCGCCAAAAGCCGGACGAATCTGAGAAAGATCTGTATTTTTATCCATTTCAAGAATAGTACAATCTGCTGTCAGTCCTGTCTTCATTCTTGCCGCAACTCTTGGAGCAAGCTGTCTTCCCACCGTTGTTGCACCTGTTAAAATGGCAGATGGTTTCTGTTTTTCAATAAAATCCTCAAATACCGCTGTATATGGTTCAATCTTAAACCGATCCAGTTGAGGATTATCATATACAAAAACTTTATCAACTCCATAGTGAAGTAATTCTTCCGCTTTTTCTTTTATTTTACTTCCCATAAAAAGAGCATAAACCGGATGTTTAATGACCGCCGCCAATTCTCTTGCCTTTCCAATTAATTCATATGTAACTGGATGAATTTCTCCGTCAACATGATCCACATATACAGCAATTCCATTCCATTGACTTTTATCAATGGTTTTCTTTTCTTTTTCTTCTACATACTCTACAGCACCTGCCGGACCTTTTTTTACACACAGTCTGCACATTTTACATGCAGCATTGATACTGACTTTCCCATCCTTTTCTTCCATAGCTCCGAAAGGACAGATTGTTGTTAACTCTTTAGGATCTTTTATTTTTTCCTGATGAATGATTAATTTTGCCATCGCTTTCTCCCCCTTTTTAAATAAATTTTAATTCTGAGATCATATGAAATAATTTATCTGCAATTACGTCGCTATTCTCATTCCATACTTCTCTATGATCATTTGTCTCTGGTGGGAAAATGCGTTTTACCTGAGTTGGTGAACCGTTCAAACCATAATGAGTCTCATCTGTGTCTTCCATATCATCCAAAGAATAAACTTCTATTTCCCTATCTTTTGTCTCTGTTTTTTTCACATAAGATGGAAGTCTTGGCTGGAAGATATCTTTATCCACTGACAATAGACATGGATAAGAAACTTTTGCAATTTCCAGCTCATTTGGAAGATCCATCTCAATGGTAATTCCATTGGAATCGATGTCTTTTATTTTTTTAACATTTGAAACACTTGGTATATTCAGCCATTCTGAAACCTCGGATCCAACCTGAGCCGTATCTCCATCTGTTGTCTGCTTTCCACATAGGATCAAATCAAATGTTCCCATTTTCCGAATACCCTGTGCCAGAGTATAACTGGTTGCCAGCACATCAGCTCCGCCAAATCTACGATCAGATAGCAACGCCCCTTTATCTGCTCCCATAGCAAAAGCTTCACGAATAACTGCCATTGCCTGTGGCGGTCCCATACTAATTACACTGATTGTTCCTCCGGTCTTCTCCCGAATCTGTAATGCAGTCTCCAATGCATACAGATCATATGGATTCATTTTAGAATCTGCTCCGTTTCTTAATAGCACCCCCGTTACCGGGTCTACTTCTACTTTGTTGGAAGCCGGTACTTGCTTGATGCATACTAAAATATCCATAATATTCCCTCCTGTTTAAACACTTTTTCACATTTCTCTATATTGGTAGTACCAATTTTAATGGTAAAAAATAAAGATGTCTCCGCGCATCTGATTTTAATTTTTATATTGGTAGTACCAATTTCTGTGTTTTATTATAGTCAATATTACTATTTTTGTCTAGTATCTTCTTATAATTTTGTTAAAATTAAACAAAGGATATGTTGATTTACTCACATATCCTTACAATTCTTTGTTAATAATTTTATTAATCATATCAAAGTGACGTATCATTGCCTTCTGTCCATTAACTAAATCTCTTTTCATAAGACATTCCACCATTTCTTTATGTGCTTCCTGCAACATACCCTTACGCCTTTCGGTTCTTAAAATTTCACGACGCATATCTTTGATAAACACATCCATAACCTTTGATAACGCATTTAAAATATGCAAAATTAATATATTTCCTGAGGCCTTTGCAATTGCATAATGAATTTTTTTATCCAGCATTGTTTTTTCATCAACATCTTTACTCTGGTCCAGTTTTAAAACATATTCCTTCATCCTCATAATTTCTTCATCTTCTGCATTCTTTATGGCAAGTGCATAGGCCTGCATCTCCAGACCAATACGAAGCTGATTAACCTGTTCATAATCCAGCTCATTTAACCTGAACATCATAGACATTGTATCTACCAGATAGGATTCAAAATCACAGGAGATATAATTTCCCGCACCATGTTTACTGGAAATAACACCAACAACACTAAGGATCTTTAATGCTTCACGAACAGAATTTCTACTGACACCCAGCTGTTCTGATAATTCTCTCTCTGGTGGGAGAGTTTCTCCAAGAACAAGCTCCTCATTCATGATCTTCTGTTTAATATGATCCATAACAATCTCATATGCTTTTTTCTCTTTTTCCATGATATCATTTCCCTTCATTTCTATATTTTTTTATTCTTCATGCAAATAACAGTACTCGCTTCCCATTTTCGCATCTCTATAACACCCCTCTTCTGCACATTGGGGAGGATTATTCATTCTAATGGTAATCCAAAACATAATAATTAAGAAAATTATAGCTGCAGGAAAACTGAAATACCATGGTTCCTTCTCTTCATCCTTTTTTTCCTTCCTGGCTTCCAAAACATAAGGCTTTTTTATTTTTAATAATTTCACGCCTAAATATCCCCATGCAGGAATGCAACATGCGGGCACAACATATAACATATGTAAAAGTTCCCATGTTATCTCTTCAATTATTATAGTTTTTATCAAGACATATGTAAATGCTAGAGCAAAAATCAGTGCTATGGTAAAATAATCCCTTCCTTCTGATTTTTCTCCAAAATATATATATCCTATTGTTGATAACATCCACACAAAATATATGAGAATCATGTATCTTGGACTGCTAAGCCATATAATAAGCAAGAGCATCAATGGAACAACTGCACACAATCCAATCACAAAACATATTAATGCACTATTATATATTCTAAGACCTAATGAGTCCCTTTGGGGTTTTACTGTTTCAGATATGATTTTTTCATCCGTTTCATATATATCTTCTATGACCTTTTTTTCTATCATATCATCCCATATATCTTTTTTTCCATCTCCATTCATATCAAAAAATGACATTTCTTTTTCTCCTCATTTCCCTTGATTATAAATCAATACGCTTCCCCTTTTATTTCATTTTATCATATCCTCAAATTAAATACATCCTTTACTTAAGATTCAAGACTCGCTCGCGAGTCTTGGCGCGGAATTCGGGTCTGCATAGCAGACATACTTCCAATCCGAATTCCTGCGCATCCTCGCGGAGCGTATATCAGATGGGGGGATTGAAACCTGCCACTGATACATAATTGTTGCTCACCGCCTACAGAGGCGGGAGTCATCCCTCATCTGATATAGAGTCATAAAAAGAAAATCCCGTAAATACGCGGATTAACGTATCTACGGGACCCATCATCAATTAATCAAAATTATTTATAATTTACAATTTTTCCAAAGTCTGGTTTTAATGATGCACCACCAACTAATCCTCCATCGATATCTGGCTGAGCAAATAATTCTGGAGCACTAGCTGCAGATACAGATCCACCATACTGAATGCGGATTGCTTCTGCTGTAGCTTCATCATATACTTCACCAATACAAGCACGGATTGCTGCACAAACTTCCTGAGCCTGTTCTGTAGTTGCAACTTTTCCAGTTCCAATAGCCCAAATTGGTTCATATGCAATGATAGCAGTTTTAGCCTGGTCAGCTGTAACTCCCTGGAATGCAATCTTAATCTGCTGACGTACAAAGTCAATTGTAACTCCCTGTTCTCTCTGAGCAAGAGTTTCACCACAGCAAACGATTGGTGTAATTCCATGTTCAAAAGCTTTTAATACTTTTTTGTTTACAGTTTCATCTGTTTCAGCAAAGTATTCTCTTCTTTCAGAATGTCCAAGAATAACATATTTAACACCTAAATCTGTTAACATGTTAGGAGCGATTTCTCCTGTATAAGCTCCACTTTCTTCAAAGTACATGTTTTCTGCACCGATAGAGATATTGCTTCCTTCTGCTGCTTCAATAGCTGCTGGAATGTCAATAGCTGGTACACAAAATACTACATCAGAAGTTTCACTTGCTACTAATGGTTTTAATTCTTCAATTAAAGCTTTTGCTTCACTTGGAGTTTTGTTCATTTTCCAGTTTCCTGCTACGATTGTTTTACGCATGA
This sequence comes from Anaerostipes faecalis, assembly GCF_018982945.1. GTDB lineage: Bacteria > Bacillota > Clostridia > Lachnospirales > Lachnospiraceae > Anaerostipes > Anaerostipes faecalis. Next base: position 113,095 of record NZ_JABRXE010000008.1, read on the forward strand.
GACTTATCCTTCTTTCTTAAAATATTAATATTGTACTTTTATATGGTAATTGTATTTATTCTCATTAAATACTTAAATGCTAAATGACTATTTATCGTTTGCTGCTACTACACCTGGAAGGTCTTTTCCTTCTAAGAATTCAAGAGATGCTCCACCACCTGTTGAGATATGTGTCATCTTATCTCCAAATCCTAACTGGTTAACAGCAGCTGCAGAGTCTCCTCCACCAATAATTGTTGTTGCTTCTGTTTCTGCTAATGATTCTGCAACAGCAATAGTTCCTTTTGCAAGGATAGGGTTTTCAAATACACCCATTGGTCCATTCCATACAACTGTTTTTGCTGTTTTAACTGCTTCAGCAAATTTAGCAGCTGTTTCTGTTCCAATGTCAAGTCCCATCATGTCAGCTGGAATTTCATCAGATGGTACAACAGATACTTCGATTTCCGCATCAATTGGATTAGGGAATTCTTTTGCGATTGTTGTATCAACAGGCAGGAACAGGTTCTTTCCTAATTTTTCTGCCTTATCCATCATTTCTTTACAGTAGTCGATTTTTTCATCATCTACCAGAGAAGTTCCAACTTCATATCCTTTAGCCTTTAAGAATGTATAAGCCATTCCGCCACCAATAATTAATGTATCACATTTTTCAAGAAGGTTATCAATAACTTTTAATTTGTCTGCAACTTTAGCTCCACCTAAAATAGCAACCATAGGTCTTTCTGGATTATTAACTGCATTTCCTAAGAAATCAATTTCTTTCTGCATTAAGTATCCCACTACAGCAGTATCAACATATTCTGTAACACCAACGTTAGAACAGTGTGCTCTATGAGCTGTACCAAATGCGTCATTTACAAATACGTCACACAGACTTGCCAAATCTTTGCTAAATTCTTCACCGTTCTTTGTTTCTTCAGCTCTGTAACGAGTATTCTGAAGAAGAACTACTTCTCCGTCTTTCATTTCAGCAACAGCTGCTTTTGCATTTTCACCAACAACATTGTCATCAGCTGCAAATTTTACTTCCTGACCTAACAGTTCACTTAAACGTACTGCAACAGGTGCAAGAGATAATTCTGGTTTTGGTTCTCCTTTTGGTTTTCCTAAATGAGAGCAAAGAATTACTTTTCCACCATCAGCAATCAGTTTTTTGATTGTTGGAAGAGCTGCTACCAGACGGTTTTCATCTGTAATTACTCCGTCTTTTAAAGGTACGTTAAAATCACAACGCACTAAAACTTTCTTTCCTGCTACATTAATGTCATCTACAGATTTTTTATTTAACATGTTTCGTGTTTCCTCCTAAGATTTTCCTGGATTAGGTCAGAATTGCAACCTATATAAATATAAATATTTGCAATTCTGATTAAAAAAAAGAGGATCCGGTCCAAAAAGACCGGACCCTCGTTGAGTCTTATCACACTGTATTACTACAGGCATGTCCTCAAAAATTGTTCAAATTAAGCTAATTCAGCAAAGTATTTGATTGTTCTTACCATCTGGCTTGTGTAAGAGTTTTCATTGTCATACCAAGATACAACCTGAACTTCATATAATCCATCACCGATTTCAGTAACCATTGTCTGAGTTGCATCGAATAAAGAACCATATGTGATTCCTACGATATCAGAAGATACTAATTCTTCTTCTGTGTATCCGAAAGATTCTGTAGCAGCAGCTTTCATTGCAGCGTTGATTCCGTCAACAGTAACGTTATCACCTTTAACAACTGCTGTTAAGATTGTTGTAGATCCTGTAGGAACTGGTACACGCTGAGCAGATCCGATTAATTTACCATTTAATTCTGGAATAACTAATCCGATAGCTTTTGCAGCACCTGTAGAGTTAGGTACGATGTTAACTGCAGCAGCACGAGCTCTTCTTAAATCACCTTTTCTCTGTGGTCCGTCAAGAGTCATCTGATCTCCTGTATAAGCATGTACTGTTAACATGATTCCAGACTGAATAGCTGCAAAATCATTTAATGCTTTAGCCATTGGAGCTAAGCAGTTTGTTGTACAAGAAGCTGCAGAAATAACTGTATCATCTGTTGTTAATGTGTCATGGTTAACATTGTATACGATTGTTGGAAGATCATTTCCAGCTGGCGCAGAAATAACAACTTTCTTAGCTCCTGCTGTAATATGAGCAGATGCTTTTTCTTTAGATGTATAGAATCCTGTACATTCTAATACTACGTCTACATCAAGGTCTCCCCATGGAAGTTTTGTTGCGTCTGCTTCTGCATAGATTTCGATTTCTTTACCGTCTACAACGATAGAAGATTCTTTAGCTTCTACTGTATCAGCTAAAGCATATTTTCCCTGTGCAGAATCATACTTTAATAAGTGAGCTAACATTTTAGGATTTGTTAAGTCGTTGATTGCTACAACTTCATATCCTTCTGCTCCAAACATCTGTCTAAATGCAAGACGTCCAATACGTCCGAATCCGTTAATTGCTACTTTTACTGCCATCTCAATTCCTCCTAAGTCTTGATTAATTAATTTGATGGATTTGCCAAATGTTAATCTATTGACAAACTTCTTTTTTATTGTAAACAATACACCTAAAAATTTCAAGGGAAATTTAAGAATTTTATCATGTATACAATATAATTCTTTTGTACAATTTCAACAAATTTTTACAGGTATTATCTTTATATATTCTGACATTTTTATTTATCATTCTGATTTAAAACATAACCTGCAATATTATCCGCATGATCTGATATTCGTTCAAGACTTGATATAATATCCAAATAGAAAACTCCCACTTCTGGAACGCATGATTCCGTTTTCAGCCTTTGAATATGACTTTTACGAAGCTTCTTTTCCAATTTATCTACTTTTTCTTCATTTTCAGTGGCGATGCGAGCTTCCTCTATACTGTCATTTTCAATAGAGCAAATAGCATGATTTAGTGCATTTTTCACATATTCCGTCATTTCTTTCAGCTCTTCCTGAGCCTGTTTTGTAAAATGAGATTTTCCTTCTTTCATTTCCTGTAAATACTCTGCAATATTCTCCACATGATCTCCCGCACGTTCTATATCTGTAATAGTGTCAAAGAGATTATTAACAACTACAGTCTGTTTGTCTGTCAATGCAAGCTGACTGATTTTAACAAGATAACCTGTGATCATGGTTTCCAAATGATTGATAACCTGTTCATTATGAAAAACTTTATCAATTTTTTTCTGACTTGGCTCATCTTTCATTGCTTCCTTCATAATTCTGTTTAAATTACCCAAAGCAATGCCACCCATACGTACAACTTCTTTTACTGCATTTTCTACTGCAAATGATGGTGTTTCCAAAATACGAGGATCCAGGTGCCGAAGAACTTTTTCTTCCACTTCTTCATCATCATCTTCCTCTATCGCATCTTCATGTATAATAAGTCCGGAAATTTTGACCAGAACATTTGCAAATGGGAAAAGCAGAATCGTAATTGATATATTAAATATTGAATGGAATATTGAAATCTGTGTACCGGAAATATGCTGTAATGCTAAATCATTAAAAATTCCAAAGAAAATAGTCATAATAATTCCATAAATAACCGCACCCATTACATTAAACAGCAAATGAATAGTTGCCGCTCTTTTTGCCGTTTTATTTGCTCCTGCACTGGATAAAAGTGCTGTAATACATGTACCAATATTCTGTCCAAGTGTAATAAAGACAGCAGATCTCCAGTTTACGATTCCTCGCATAGCCAGCGTTTGTAAAATACCTACAGACGCTGATGAACTCTGAATTATGGCTGTTACCAATGCTCCGACTAAAATCCCAAGAAATGGATTATTTCCAAGTACCTGAAACGCTTTATAAAAAATCGGACTGTCCTGATACATACCAATGGAACTTGACATGGATGAAAGTCCAATAAATAAAATACCAAATCCAACGGCTATTTCTGCCTTTTGCGTTAACTTCTGTCTGCTGGAAAATGTAATAATAAATGCTCCAATACCTAAAATAAGCGGTGCAAAAAAGTCTGGTTTTAGAGCTCCAGCCCATTCATTTGCTGATACAAGCCATGCTGTAATTGTTGTTCCAACATTGGCACCCATGATTACTCCCGCTGCCTGCGTCAAGTTCATGATTCCTGCGTTAACAAAACCTACAACCATGACTGTTGTTGCAGATGAACTCTGAATTATGGCTGTTACTAGTGCACCTACCAATACTCCGAGAAAACGATTATTAGTAAGATATCCTAATAGTTCTCTCATCTTATTACCGGCTGCTTTTTGAAGACCGGATGCCATAATATCCATTCCATAAAGAAACATTCCAAGTCCGCCAATGAATGCAAATAAATTACCGACATGTGTTAGTGTATTCATTTTTCTATCCTCCTGTGTTCATTTTATATCTTATCAAACCGCAGAAAAAATTTAAAGAACTTTTTACATATATCTTTCTTTATTTTTACATTTGTATCATAATATCATTATAAATATAAAAAAGGAGTTTATTTATGATAAAAGCAGATTACCATTTACACACCAGTTTTTCCTCTGATTCTGAGGCTCCCATGGAATCTATGATCCGTCAGGCAATTTCTTTGAATCTTGAAACCATTTGTTTTACAGAACACCATGATATAGATTATCCTGATAATCCTGACAATTTTGATTTTTTGGTAGATCTTTCTTCTTATAAGGATAGACTTTTTAATTTAAAAGAAAAATATAAAGACCAGATTGAGATTAATTATGGAATTGAATTAGGTCTTATGCCACAGACTCTAGATAAATGTGCTGATTTTTCTTTAAAGGATTCCTTTGACTTTATTATTGGGTCTTCCCATATTATTGACAATATGGATCCATATGAACCTGTTTATTTTGAAACTTATCCCTCAAAAAAAGGATTAGAACACTATTTTGAAGATATCTTACACAATGTTAGGAACTATAAAAATTACTGTGTTTATGGGCATTTGGATTATGCTGCAAGATACATTAAAGATCAGGATTTTCATTTTCGATTCGCTGATTATTATGATGTTCTTGATGCAATATTAAAACAGATTATTTCTGATGGAAAAGGAATCGAAGTAAATACCGGAGGATGGAAATACGGAATGGCTAATCCTAATCCACATTATGAAATACTTCAAAGATATTTAGAACTTGGTGGTGAAATTCTTACCATCGGTTCTGATGGACATTGTCCAGAACATATTGCCTTTGATTTTCACAGATTGCCAGAGTATTTATCTTCTCTTGGTGTTCGTTATTACACAATTTTTAGAAATCAGAAACCGGAATTTTTGAAATTATAACTTTCAGTGTATTTTTAGTTCTTATTATTATCCTTATTCTGCAATTCGACACATAAATAAGGGATGTTTTTTCTTTTTAGAGACCTCTTCCCCATTCAGATTTGAGAGGAATATTACCTTCTATTGCTTCATCCAGCAAAGAAATCATTCTTCTTTTGTCATCATTCAATGTTCCTCTCAAATTTAAATAATTAGAGGCATGATTGGATCTGAAAATACATCCTGGGCAATCCATATTCTGCAACATTTTTTTTGTTTCTATTAAAATATCGTATGGACTCATTAAATGAAATTTTCCTTTTTCTATCTCATTAAATAATGGCATATCTTCCTCTATCATTAGTGTAAGAAGTCCTACATATTCCGGTTTCATCATGGAGAGCACTTTTCCTGTATCCTCTGCATGCTCTCTCCATAAATATCTTCCGCCCAATCCTGAAATTGCAGTAACCGAAAGACTAATAGAAGCATCATGAATCCTCTTAGATGCTTCTATCATTTCTTCTGATGAAACACCCTTTTTCATAAATTTTAATACATCTGTATTTCCTGATTCCAGTCCTAAATATACCATAGAAAGTCCACTTTGACGTAATAATTTTAATTCTTCTGTATTCTTCAAAAGTACACTCTTTGGTGATGCATAAGAAGTAACCTGATAACATTCTGGAAAATTCATTCGAATATATTCAAGAATAGTTTTCAGATAATCTGTTTTGCAGATCAGAGCATCTCCATCTGCCAGAAAAATTTTGTTTACCTGGTGATAAGTCACCCGGGCTACTGCAAGATCTTCTAAAACTTCTTCTATCTTTCTAATTCGAAATATTTTTTCTTTATACATATTACAAAACATACATTGATTCTGACTACATCCGATTGTCACCTGTAAAATCAAACTGTACGCCTCACTGGGAGGTCTGTAAATCATTCCTTCATATCTCATATCATTCCTACTTCCTTATATGATTTGCTAATATTATATCTGACTACTGTTATTTGAGCAATTAAAAAAGAACCAGATAAAATCTGATTCTTATTTTACAATTCTTCTTACCGATAAAATTTTTCTATATTTTGCATTATAGGAAATTTTAATTCCAGTACTTTTTGTACTGGCATGAACAATTTTCCCTCCTCCAATATAAATGGCTACATGTCCACTATAACAGATGATATCTCCTGGTTGAATATTCTTATAAGACACTTTTCTTCCTGCTTTTCTTTGCGATGAAGAAGTTCTTGGAAGGCTATACCCAAAAGCCTTGTAAACACTCTTTACAAATCCAGAACAATCCGCACCTGTGTTCAAATTAGTACCACCCCAGCGATATGGGTTTCCTACAAAACGTTTGGCAAAAGATGCAACTGTTTTCCCTTTGTTATAGGTACTCCCAGTTAATCGTGGTGCATTGGTATTTATATAAACATATTTCTTTAGTGCATATCCTGTTTTTCCTTTTACTTTAATTTTTCTCCATTGACCACTTGTTGAAAGAACTGTTACTTTTGTTCCAGTTTTTAATTTCATTATTGTCTTTGAACTTTTTGACTTTTTTGTTCTTAATTTACACCAGTGGCGAAAAATCTTTCCGCTATAACCAGATGCTGCTGCAACTTCCTGCTGAGGATACGTTGAAACAGTTACTGTAAATATAAGTAAAAAAGTCAGAATAATTATTACAACTTTTTTCATTTGTTTTCCCATGCTTTTTCCTCTGTTAAATTTATTACATTTTTGTTACGTTTTATTGAACAATATCATATTTTATAATTATTGTAAAGAGTTTTTGTAACATTTATGTAATATTTTTTCTTTTTTATCACAATATGTTTTATAATTCATATTTATAACAAAAAGGAGGTTTCTACATGCCTGATAATTTTGATGAACGCCGCAGGCGTGATTGCCCGCCATGTCCCCCATGTCATCATGATCGTGATTGTCGTGACGATCGCAGAGAAAGACATGAAGATCATCGTAGAGATGATAGATTCGATAGGCACAGAGATAGACGTGACAGAGATATCTGGCCTTGGTAATAGTATGTATGAGGCTGCTTAGGCAGCCTCTCATAATATTTTTTCCATTTAACGTTGGAAAAATATCTTCTTTCACAAATTTCTACAAAAGAAAAAAGCCTAAGAAATAATTTATTTCCTAGACTTCTTAGCAGGGGCAGAAGGACTCGAACCCTCGACCTGCGGTTTTGGAGACCGTTATTCTACCAACTGAACTATGCCCCTATTTAATGTGCCTTCAAAACATCATACAAGATCTCTTACAAGTCATCCCTCACTCTGCCTTCTCTGGTTAAAGCCTCGACCGATTAGTAACAGTCAGCTCCATGTATTGCTACACTTCCACCTCTGCCCTATC
>NZ_JABRXE010000009.1 GCF_018982945.1 Anaerostipes faecalis
AATGTTGTGTGCTTAGATGCACTATACAGTAGAGGCGTCGTGGCAACGCCTATGAGAATACGTATGGCTTAATTGCCATGCGCTGTTCTCATGAAGCCCCCACTTCTATAAGTGGTGGGTAGTTCACGAAATATAATAATACAAAAACAGTGTGATGATTTTGAATAAATATAGGAGGAATTATTTATGATAGAAATATGCTGTGGAAGCTTTGAAGATGCAATGGCTGCATATGAAGGCGGCGCAGACCGCATTGAATTAAATAGTGCCCTTTCCGTTGGGGGACTGACTCCTTCCCTGGGAAGTCTGATCATGGTAAAACAATATACAGATTTGGAAGTAATTTCTATGGTACGTGCCAGAGGTGCAGGATTTTGTTATAGCGATTATCAGTATGAACAGATGCTTGAGGATGCAAAACTACTGGCGGCTTATGGGACAGATGGAATTGCATTTGGATTTTTACAGGAAGATCGTAGTCTGGATGAGCGAAAGGTAAAGGAATTTACAGAACTGATTCATGATGAAGGTGGGAAAGCTGTTTTTCACAGAGCTTTTGATTGTGTGAAAGATCCATATGAAACCATGGAAAAACTTATTGAGATAGGAATTGACCGGGTTTTGACCAGTGGGTTACAAAGAACTGCCGAAGAAGGGATTTCGTTGTTAAAGGAATTGCAGACAAAATACGGTAAACAGATAGAACTGATGGCAGGATCGGGCATAAATCCTGAAAATGCAGATAAGATTCGAAGAGAAACGGGAATTATCCAGTTGCACAGTTCCTGTAAAGAGTGGATAACTGATGCAACAACAAAAGGAGAAACGGTTTCTTTTGGATATATGGAAGGAAAACTGGAAACTTCTTATGATATTGTTTCCAGAGAGAAGGTACAGAACTTAGTGACATTTTAAGATTAGACAGAAGGTGAGCATATGAATTTATTTGATATAATTGGGCCGGTAATGGTCGGACCATCCAGTTCCCATACGGCTGGAGCGGTGCGAATCGGGCAGGTGTCCAGACAGCTTTTAGGAGAAGAAGTAAAAAAAGCAGAGATTCTGCTCCATGGTTCTTTTGCTGCAACAGGGAAGGGACATGGAACAGATAAAGCACTGGTTGCAGGGCTTATGGATATGGAACCGGATGATATAAGGATTCCAGATAGTTTTCAGCTGGCAAAGGAAAATGGAATGGATTTTAATATTGGTACCATTCAATTAAAACATGCCCATCCAAACAGTGTAAAACTACTTTTAACAGGGATAAGCGGGCGAGAACTGGAAATTGTGGCATGTTCCCTTGGCGGAGGACGAATTAAAATATGTACCATTGATGGTCTGGATGCTAATTTCTCAGGAGAATATACCACATTGGTCGTACACAATATTGATCAGCCGGGTCATGTAACAGAAGTAACTTCAATGCTTGCACATAAATCAGTAAACATTGCAACCATGCAGCTGTACCGTGACCACCGGGGAGGAGATGCGGTTATGATCATTGAATGTGATCAGGAAATCCCTGAAGAGTCTATCAAATGGTTAAGTCATTTAGAGGGAATTCAGAAAGTAACGTATCTTCCAAAGAAAGATAAGGAGGTCTGATTATGAGTTTTACATCTGTGAAGGAAATGGTGTCCATTGCACAGGAAAAAAATATGGGTCTCTGGCAGGTGATTTTAGAAGATGATATGCAGGAACGTCAGGTGACCAGACTTGAATCCATAGGGAAAATGAGTGAAATGTATCTGGCTATGAAAGAAGCCAATTTAGGCTATGATAAAAATCTCAAATCTGCCAGCGGTCTATCTGGGGGCGATGGAGAAAAAATGATGGAAGAAGTCAGAAGAAAACAGAATCTCACAGGAGAATTTGTTGGGACAGTAATGGCAAATGCATTGAAAATGGGAGAGTCCAATGCCTGCATGAAAAGAATCGTGGCAGCTCCAACGGCAGGTGCCTGTGGGGTGCTGCCGGCAGTTTTGCTTACTTATGAAGAGTTTCATAGGATTCCGGAAGAAAAAATGCTGGAAGGTATGTATGTGGCAGCAGGTGTCGGACAGGTTATAGCCAGCAGAGCCAGTATAGCCGGTGCTCAGGGAGGATGTCAGGCAGAGATAGGATCTGCATCCTGTATGGCAGCAGCGGCTATCACTTATATAAGAGGTGGAAAAGTTCAGCAGATTATGGATGCGGGAGCTTTTGCATTAAAAAGTCTTCTTGGACTGGTATGTGATCCTTTAGGTGGACTGGTAGAAGTTCCTTGCATTAAGAGAAATGTTATTGGATCAGTCAATGCGATAACAGCATCTGATATGGCAATGGCTGGAATAGAGAGTAAAGTACCATTAGATGAAGTAATTGATGCAATGGCAGAAGTAGGAGATCTTATGCCATGTGCATTGAAAGAAACCAGTCAGGCAGGACTGGCGCAGACAGAGACGGGTAAAAGATACTTTTTGCAGTAATTTAAAGAGTCCTTCAGTTTTTTTATGTTTTTCAAAAAAAATGAGATAAAAGAGCTGTTTCATTTGTATATATTATATAGGTAAAGCATTTATGTGTTATGACCGGATATGAAAATGTTTTTTGATCATATAGATAATAAGAGAACGGAAAGGGAAGGACTTAAGATGAAGAAAAGGTGTACATGTGTTGTCCCCTGTTTTAATGAAGAGGAAGCAGTGATACTATATTACGATGCAATGTGCGAGGTGATGGAACAGGAAAAGAACAGGATAGACTTTGAGCTGCTCTTTGTAGACGACGGAAGCAGGGATCATACTCTGAAGCAGATAAAAAAACTGAAAGAGAAAGACCATAGAGTCAGGTATATCTCTTTTTCCAGAAATTTTGGCAAGGAAGCTGCTCTTTATGCAGGTCTGGAACATGCACAGGGAGACTATGTTATTACGATGGATGTTGACTTGCAGGATCCGCCATGTCTGATTCCGGAAATGGTCCGGCTGATTGAGGAAGAAGGATATGACAGTGTTGCAACTCGAAGGGTGAACAGAAAAGGAGAACCACGGATACGATCTTTCTTTGCCAGGAAATTTTATCGTATTATCAATAGAATTTCTGATGCTGATATTGTAGATGGAGCCAGAGATTTTCGTATGATGAAGCGGGAAATGGTAGATGCGATTTTGTCTATGAAGGAATACAACCGATTTACCAAGGGAATTTTCGGATGGGTTGGATTCAAAACAGAATGGTTAGAATTTGAGAATGTTGAGAGAATTGCCGGAGAAACAAAGTGGTCTTTCTGGAAGCTGTTTAAATATGCTATGGAGGGAATTATTGCATTTTCAACAGTACCTTTGACCATTGTTTCTTTAATTGGAGTGGTTGTCTGCATTGCAGCATTTGCTTTTTTTATCTTTGTTCTGATGAGAGCTCTTATTTTTGGAGATCCGGTTGCCGGTTGGCCGTCACTGGTCTGTCTGATTACATTCTTAAGTGGAATACAGTTAATGGGAATCGGAGTGCTTGGGCTCTATCTTTCAAAAACATATCTGGAAGCAAAACACCGCCCGATCTATATTGCAAAGGAGATATGTTAATATGAAAAAGAAATATTTATTTTTGGCATATTCATTTCTTTTTGTAATATTGTGTATGATTGTGTTTTATCCATTTTATATTTCCGGCAAATCTTTTGTATGGGGGATTGGTGCTCAAGATGGTATGGCACAGCATTTGAATGCAGTAATTTACTGGGGACAATATATAAGAGAGTTTTTTGGGAATCTGCTGGAAGGACATATGAAATTGCCTATGTGGGATATGAGTATAGGGTATGGTGCAGATGTTCTGACAACTTTAAACTATTATGCCATCGGGGATCCTTTAAATCTGATTTATATATTTTCCAATAAATATAACGCAGAATATTTTTATGATTTTGGCTTGATACTTCGAATGTATCTGGTGGGGATCAGTTTTATCTGTTATGGAAGATATATGAAGAAAGACAATAATGGGATTCTTATTGGAAGTCTGATTTATCTTTTCAGTGGTGTATTATTTCAATCAGCAATGCGTCATCCGTTTTTCCTAAATCCTATGATTTATCTTCCGATTTTGTTTATAGGAATTGAAAAGATATTTCGTAAAGAAAAACCATATTGTTTTATTTTTACTGTAACTATAAGTGCAGTTAGTAATTTTTACTATTTTTATATGCTAACTGTTTTTGCGGTTATTTATGCATTGATTCGGTTCCGGCACTATGAACGAAAAGAAAATTTTATCAGAATTGTTGGGAAATTTGCAGGATGGTATCTTCTTGGAGTAGGGATCTCGGCTATAATATTACTTCCTGTGATTCTTGGATTTTTAGGAAATGCCAGAAGTGGAGCTTCAGGAAATTCCGGTATGTATTTTTGCTATTCATTGTCATATTACCTTAGGGGACTGTTCCAGTTTATTGGATTTGATAAGGTGGAAAGAGGTACGAATTTAAACTTTGTTCCATTATCGGTTTTGGCAGTGACGACATTATTTTTACAGAAAAAAAAGAAAAGAACAGATTATAAAATTGCATTTATACTGGCAATTTTGTTTTTAAGTATTCCAATGTGCAGTTATGTATTACATGGTTTTTCTTATCCAATGAACCGGTGGATCTTTAGTGTTACTTTTCTGGTGGCAATTACTGTAACGGAAATGTATACGGATTTGCTATCTTTATCAAGGATTCAGGCGGCAGGAATAATTGTGATAACAGAAGGATATGTTTTAGCTGTTATTCTGGCAGCCAGACGGGAAAATCTGCTGGCTGCAGCAGGAAAAGGAGTAAAGGCGGCAGCAGTTGTTCTGACGGGCACACTGATTATGGTTTTACTTGTTAATTATATGAAAAATATTCAAAAAAGTGCTGTCAGACATTGGCTTATATTGTCTGTAGTATGTGGTTCTATAGGAGTGGCAGGAATCTACCATTTTTCACCAAAGAAGTCTATGGTATTAAAAGAGTATTTGCAGAGGGGACAGGCATATAATGTGCTATGTGGTAAGGAAGTGGGATTGCTGGACCAGCACAGCACTAAAGAACTGTATCGTACCGAAGCAAAATCTACAAGGAATTATAATTGGGGCATGATTGATTGTATTCCAAATACAACCAACTACTTTAGCATTACAGACAAAAATGTATCTCAGGCAGTAAGAGATTTAGAAAGCACAGATTACCGATATTTATTCCGTTTTCGAAAACTTGATGAAAGAGAAGGTCTGTTAAGTCTCTTTTCTGTAAAATACCAGATACGAAAGAAAAGCGATCCACCTGCGGATTCAGGCAGCTATCAGAAAATAAAGGAAATGAATGGTTGTGTATTGTATGAAAATAAAAATGCTCTTCCGTTTGGTTATACATATGATAGTTGTATAACAGAATCAGAATACGAAAAACTGAATCCGCTGGAAAAAGAAGAGGCGTTGCTGAAATATGCAGTTGTAGAAGAGAAAGGTAGCAGCCTTCCGGTTGTAACTCCTGAAATTTCAGTAGAAACAAAAACATTACGAAAACATACTTCCAGATTTGTTTCTGAAAAGGGGAAGGCACAGTGGGAAAAAATAAATATACCATTGAATCCTGAAAAAGAAAGCTATATTCGAATAGAAGGAATAGGTGTTACAGCCCAAAATCATGAGAACAAAAAATGGAAGCTGTCATCCCCTGAAAATAAGATAAGAATGAGGATTTGGGCAAATGGAAGGAAATATTCTGTTATTCTTCAGGAAAAAGGTTCTTCATATTATTTTGGAAAACGAAATTATATAATTAAGCTAGAAAGAAGACATGGAGAAAAAGAAGGGAATATAAACATTAGATTTCATGTGCCAGGGACATATTCAATTGATAGGATCTCTCTGATAGAAGTAAATAAAAAAGAGTTAAAAACAACTGTAAAAGAGCGGAAAGATCAACCGGTATTAAAGAATATTAAGTATGATAAAGGAAACCATTTCTCAGGAGATATTACAGTAAAGGATAAAAAAATCCTTTGCATACCTATTCCTTATTCAAAAGGATGGAAAGCATTTGACTGCGGAAAACCGGTTAAAATAAAGAGAATACAGAGAATGTTTATGGGAATTGAACTATCTTCCGGTAAGCATCATATACAGCTGGATTATATAACACCGGGACTAAGGCTTGGAGCGCTAATATCTGTGGCAAGCAGCGGATTGCTTCTTGTACTAATGCTTCGGAAGAAAAAATTTGAGAAATAACATATAGGTAAAATAAAGAAACATCCCAGAGGAAACATGTTGAGATTCGGAGAATCGAATCCTGGTTTCCGAAGGGATGTTTTTTCTTTCAGCTTACCAAAGGCATAGGGTTGCACATAAGATACATTTCTTGTGATTATATCAGCTGAAAATGTTTTAATCCATGATATAATCCATCATCATCTACACTTGTAGTAATATAGTCAGCAACTTCTTTCAGTTCATCACATGCATTTCCCATGGCGATACCGTGAGCAGCTGTTATGAGCATTTCTGTATCATTGTTGCTATCACCAAAAGCATAACAATCTTCCACAGTCTTCCCAAAGTATTTTGCAGTAAATTCAATGGCGGTTCCTTTGTGATATCCTTTTGGAAGCATTTCATAATGGTCATCACGAATGCGTACACAGTCAAAGCCAAACTCCATATCATTTACAGCATGAACAAATGCAGCCATGTCACTGGAAGGGTCCGAATTATTTGAGAAAAAACTGCCTTTTTCATATGGTTTAGGATTGTCCCAGGTAAATTGATGAGGCATCTGCGGATTCCGGTCATAAGAATCAATCATATAAGTGTAGTGAGGATGAAAATTTCTGTCATGATCTTTGAAGTAAAGGCATTCAGAACCTTGAAGGCAACCGGAAATACCATATTTTATAGCAAGATGTTCCAGTTCACGGCTGACATTATCAGGAAGTGTTTTGTGGAAAACACTTTCTCCTCCGATTCTCAAATCAGCTCCATTGGAACATAAGAGACCGTCAAATCCAATTTCAAGGATCTCGTCTTCAAAATAAGAAAATGGCCGGCCTGTATTAATAAAGAATTTGTGACCGTTTTTTTGCCCTTGTTTAATTGCCTTAACGGCAGAATCAGGAACACTGGATGTGGTATTGCTGAATAAAGTATCATCCACATCAACAAAAATCAATTTACCGTTCATTTTTATCCTCTGTTCTTAAAAATCTATTCTTCTACAGTTACAGTTTTCATAATCTGAGGTTCTAAAGGTCTGTCAGAGTAATCTGTTGCAGTTTCTGCAATTTTATTTACAACATCCATACCTTCAATTATTTTACCAAATGCAGCATACTGTCCGTCTAAGTGAGGAGAAGTCTTGTGCATGATAAAGAACTGGGAACCAGCAGAATCCGGCATCATGGTACGAGCCATAGACAGTACACCAGGTGTATGTTTCAGATTATTGATTACGCCATTTCCACTGAATTCACCTTTGATGGTATGACCTGGTCCTCCTGTTCCGTCTCCTTTTGGACAACCGCCCTGGATCATAAAACCTTCAATAACACGGTGGAAAGTCAGACCATCATAAAAACCGTCTTTAATAAGATTTACAAAATTTTCTACAGTAATTGGAGCAATCTCCGGATATAATTCTGCTTTCATTACATCACCATTTTCCATAGTGATGGTTACAATTGGATTTGCCATAACAATTTTCCTTTCTATAATTTATAATAAATTCAGATATTACCGTTAAGCGGTATGATTTGATTATAATAGAAAGTTTATAAAAAGTACAGAATAGAGAATGAAATTAGTTAGGTAAAAGAAATGATAAAAAATATTATAAAAAGTTACAAGTTCGTTAAAAATATTAAGAAAATTTAAAAAAGGGATGTACTTTGTGAAATTATTAAGTATAATGACAATATCGGATTATGTCGAAAATGGAGGTTCTTATGGATTTATATTTGGATTATGAAAAAAATCATAGAAGACGAGGCAGAAGAAACCGAAAATCTAAATTACCGATTATTATTGGAATTATACTTTTGGCGTTGATTACTGCCGGTGTTGTTCTGGGACTGCAGTATAAGAAGAAAAAGGAAGAAGAGGCAAGACGGATTGCGGAACAAAACCGGGTAGTGAAGGTTATGTTTCCAGAAGGCTATTCTATTGATATGATGGCAAAACGTTTGGAAGATCAGAAAATTTTTAAGGCAAAGGATTTTGTAGCAGCTGTAAAAGATACAAGTTTGTATGAGAACAAATGGATAAAGGATATCCCGAAAGTAAAAGGTACAAAATATCAGCTGGAAGGATTTTTGTATCCGGATACCTATGAAATATACAAGAAATCTAAGCCGGAAGATCTGATTCAGAAAATGCTGGATAATTTTGAACAGAAATATAAAACATTGTCAAAAACCTATAAAGGCAAGCATACAATGTATGAGCTGGCAATTATAGCTTCCATGATTGAGAGGGAATCCAGCGTCACAAAGGAACGACCGGTGATCGCAGGTGTAATCGAGAATAGACTTGCCCGTAATATGAGGCTTCAGATTGATCCTACAGTACTCTATGTAACCACAGATGGATTATATGATGCCAAGAGAGTATACAATAAAGATTTAAAAGTTGATTCTCCTTATAATACTTATAAAAATAAAGGACTTCCGGTTGGACCGATTTGCAACGGAGCAAGTTCAGCGTGGGAATCAGCGATGCATCCAAAGAAACATGAGTATTTATATTACAGGACAGATGGATCCGGAAAAGGAACCCATATATTTACAAAAACATTTGAGGAACACAAAGCTGCTGCAACAACCGCAAAACAAAAATAAAAAATGGATTTTAAAGGAATTGTTAATTTTCTAACGTACAAAAAAAAATACCCGAAAATATAAGAAATTCCTTTAAAAAATTATGCAAATATTGTAAAATAGAGCTGTATGCAGATAATGTATACGGCTTTGTTTATGTTTTAAGCAACTTATAGTTGTTACAATAGTTCCTACCACTATATGTAGGATGCAACAAATGTATGACAACCATCATACGAGATTATTTTAGGAGGAAGAGAAACATGGCAAGAAAAATGAAAACCATGGATGGTAACACAGCCGCTGCACACGTGTCTTATGCGTTTACTGAAACAGCTGCAATTTATCCTATTACACCATCCTCACCAATGGCAGAATCAACTGACCAGTGGGCAACACAGGGTAAGAAAAACATTTTTGGACACCCTGTAAAATTAGTTGAAATGCAGTCTGAAGCAGGTGCTGCAGGAACTGTTCACGGTTCTTTGGCTGCTGGTGCATTAACAACTACTTATACAGCATCTCAGGGTCTGTTACTTATGATCCCTAATATGTACAAGATTGCTGGTGAAATGATGCCTTGTGTATTTGATGTATCTGCTCGTGCACTTGCATCTCATGCATTGAATATTTTTGGAGATCACTCTGATGTATATGCTTGTCGTCAGACAGGTTTTGCAATGCTTTGTAGCTCCAGTGTTCAGGAAGTAATGGACTTAGGAGCAGTTGCTCATCTGGCAACAATCAAAGGAAGAGTTCCAGTATTACATTTCTTCGATGGATTTAGAACTTCTCATGAAATTCAGAAGATTGAAATGTGGGATAATGACGACCTTGCTGATATGGTTGATTATGATGCAATCGAAAAATTCAGAGCAGAAGCATTAAACCCAGAACATCCAGTTCTTCGTGGTTCAGCTCAGAACCCAGATATCTTCTTCCAGGCAAGAGAAGCTTGTAACTCTGCTTACAACGCATTCCCTGCAATCGTTGAAGATTACATGAATCAGGTAAATGCTAAGATTGGAACAGACTACAAATTATTCAACTACTATGGTGCTGAAGATGCTGAAAGCATTATCATCGCTATGGGATCTGTTTGTGAAACAATCGATGAAACAATCGATTACTTAATGAAACAGGGAGAAAAAGTTGGTGTTGTTAAAGTTCGTCTTTACAGACCATTTGTTGCTGAAAAATTAGTTGAAGCTATCCCTGATACAGCTAAAGTTATCAATGTATTAGACAGATCTAAAGAACCTGGTGCAAGAGAACCATTATACTTAGATGTAGTTAATGCATTAAGAGGAACAAAATTCGAAAGCTGCACAATCAACGGTGGACGTTACGGATTAGGTTCTAAAGATACTACACCAGCTGATATCATTGCAACATTCAAGAATGTTGACAAGAATGAATTTACATTAGCTATCGTGGATGACGTTACAAACTTATCTCTTGAAAGAGGAGAAATTCCTGTAACAGCTCCAGACAGCATTGTATCTTGTAAATTCTGGGGTCTTGGAGCAGACGGTACTGTTGGTGCTAACAAGAACTCTATCAAGATCATTGGTGACCATACAGACAAATATGCTCAGGCATACTTTGATTATGATTCTAAGAAATCCGGTGGTGTTACAATGTCCCACTTACGTTTCGGAGATGACCCAATCAAATCTACATACCTGATCAACAAAGCTGACTTTGTTGCTTGTCACTGTGCACCATATTTAACAAAATACAATATGGTTCAGGACTTAAAAGATGGTGGAACATTCCTTCTTAACTGCAGCTGGGCTCCAGAAGAAGTAGGAGATCATCTTCCAGGACAGGTAAAAGCTTACCTTGCACAGCACAACATCAAATTCTACATTATCGATGGTATTAAGATCGGTAAAGAAATCGGACTTGGTGGACGTATCAATACTGTACTTCAGTCTGCATTCTTCAAATTATCAGGAATCATCCCTGAAGAAGATGCAATCAAATATATGAAAGATGCAGCAACAGCTTCTTACAGCAAGAAGGGTGATCACATCGTTAAGATGAACCATGATGCAATTGATGCTGGTGCAAAAGCAATCGTTGAAGTTCCAGTTCCAGCAGAATGGGCTGATTGTGAAGAAGAAAGCTTATTCATTGAAGCAAAAGAAGGAAGAAAAGAACTTGTTGATTACATCAACAATATTCAGAATCCAGTAAACGGACAGGTTGGTAACTCACTGAAAGTTAGTGATTTATTACCATACGTTGACGGACATATGCCACACGGTGCATCTGCATTTGAAAAACGTGGAGTTGCAGTAGACGTTCCTTCTTGGAATCCAGATAACTGTATCCAGTGTAACTTCTGTGCATATGTATGTCCACATGCTACAATTCGTCCAGTTGCAATGACTGAAGAAGAATTAGCAGCAGCTCCAGCAGCTACAAAAGCAGCTGACATGACAGGAATGCTAGGATATAAATTTGCTATGACAGTTACAGTTCTTGACTGTTTAGGATGCGGATCTTGTGTCAATGTATGTCCAGGTAAGAAGGGTGAAAAAGCTCTTACTATGGAAGGATTAGACAGCCAGAGAGATCAGCAGGAAGTTTACACATATGGACAGAGCTTACCAGCAAAAGAAGAAGTATTAGCTAAATTCAAAGCTGATTCTGTTAAAGGAAGCCAGTTCAGACAGCCATTACTTGAGTTCTCAGGAGCTTGTGCTGGTTGTGGTGAAACACCATATGCTAAACTGATTACTCAGTTATTCGGTGATAGAATGTACATCGCTAACGCAACAGGATGTTCTTCTATCTGGGGTGGTTCTGCACCTGCTACACCATATACAACAAACGCTAAAGGACAGGGACCTGCATGGGCTAACTCACTGTTCGAAGACAATGCTGAATTTGGTTTAGGTATGTTCACAGGACAGAACACATTAAGAGAACAGACAAAAGAAAAAGTTGTTGCATTAGCTGAAACAACAGAAAACGCTGATGTTAAAGCAGCAGCAGCTGAATACTTAGACACATATACAGACGGAAGCAAGAACGGAGCAGCTACAGAAAAATTAGTTGCAGCTCTTGAAGCTTGTGGATGTGACGCTGCTAAAGAAATCCTTGCTAAGAAAGATTACTTATCTAAGAAATCTCAGTGGATCTTTGGTGGTGACGGATGGGCATACGACATCGGATTCGGTGGTGTTGACCATGTATTAGCATCTGGAGAAGATGTAAATATCTTCGTATTTGATACAGAAGTTTACTCTAACACAGGTGGACAGGCATCTAAAGCTACTAATGTAGGTGCAATCGCTCAGTTCCAGGCAGCTGGTAAACCAACCAAGAAGAAAGACCTTGCAGCAATTGCAATGAGCTACGGATATGTATACGTTGCTCAGATTTCTATGGGTGCTGATTACAACCAGACAGTAAAAGCTATCGCAGAAGCTGAAGCTTATCCAGGACCATCATTAGTTATCGGTTATGCTCCATGTATCAACCATGGTATCAAAGGTGGTATGAAGATTGCTCAGACAGAAGAAAAGAAAGCTGTTACTTCTGGATACTGGAATCTGTTCAGATTCAACCCATCATTAGCATTAGAAGGAAAGAATCCATTCCACTTAGATTCTAAAGCTCCTTCAACAGATTATGAAGAGTTCATCATGGGTGAAGTTCGTTACAACGCTCTTGCTCGTCAGAACCCTGAAAGAGCAAAAGAACTGTTCGCACAGTCTAAGAAGAATGCTGAAGAAAAATATGCTAAATTAAAAGAAATGTCTGACAAATAGGCATTAAGCATTTAGCGAAAACGAGTCGTAGACGAAGTTTGAAAAGTATATAAAATCTCCAGTAGATTAATTTAATCTACTGGGGATTTTTTTCATTGTATGGCAAGTCACTCATGAGTGAGAGATGCAGGGAGTTGATAGCAGATTTGTCCGCTTTGCCCTTTCCTCTTATAGTTAACGAACATTTTACCTAAATTTAACATTACAGTACTATAAAATCGTGTAAAATATAGATGTCGTAAAAATGTAGTTAAATTTTAGTTAAAAATCAAAAGGAGAAAAAAGTGAACAGTACAATAATATTAGGGCTGTTAGGGGGCCTGGCATTGTTCCTGTATGGAATGCAGATGATGAGTGCAGGATTAGAGTCTGCGGCAGGAGATAAAATGAAGGAAATTCTGGAACGATTGACTTCCAATCGTTTTCTAGGTGTTTTAGTGGGTGCTGTTATTACAGCAGTTATTCAGTCATCTTCTGCGACAACAGTTATGGCTGTTGGATTTGTAAACTCAGGGATGATGACATTAAATCAGGCTGTATGGATAATTATGGGTGCAAACATAGGAACAACAATTACCGGACAGCTGATTGCCCTGGACGTGGGAGCCATGGCACCATTAATTGCTTTTATCGGTGTAGCAATGATTGTATTCATGAAAAATCCCAAAATCCAGTATATCGGTCAGATATTTGCAGGACTTGGAATCTTATTTATCGGAATGAATATGATGGGTGATGCAATGGTGCCGCTGAGGGATTTTCCGCCATTTATTAATTTAATGACCAGATTTTCTAATCCGGCAGTAGGTATTCTGGCAGGAATGGTCTTTACAGCATTGATTCAGTCCTCATCTGCATCTGTAGGAATTTTGCAGGCACTGGCGTTAAGCGGTGTTATCAGTTTGCGAAATGCAGCTTTTGTATTGTTTGGACAAAATATCGGTACTTGTATTACAGCAGTACTGGCTTCCATTGGAACAGAAAGAAATGCAAAGAGAACAACGATCATTCACTTACTGTTTAATATTATCGGAACGGTGATATTCACTGTGGTCTGCCTGGTATTCCCGTTAACAGATTATGTGGCTGCGTTTAGCGGATCAAGTATTACAAGACAGATTGCCAATATGCATACATTATTTAATATTACAACAAGTATTCTGCTGATTCCGTTTGGAAATCAGCTGGCAGCACTGGCTGTAAAAATTCTTCCGGAAAAAGAAGAAGAGAAAGAGCACCATAAGCATCTTAAGTATATGAAAGAAGTCGACACCAGTGTAGATGCAACAATCGGTACAGCTGCTATATATATGGAAGGAATGAAAAAAGAAATTTCCAGAATGCTTGAAATGGCAAGAATTAATGTTGAAAAGAGTTTCCAGGCATGTCTTCAGGGAAATAGCCAGTCTATTGATGATGTTGAAAAAAGAGAAGAATACATTGATTATTTAAATAAAGAAATTTCCAGAGCAATTTCTAAAATGATGATTCATGAGACCAATGAGAAAAACTCTAAAAATATTGGATCATATTTTGATATCACAGGAAATATTGAGCGAATAGGAGACCATGCAGTAAATATCTGTGACTATACAAAACTGATAGAAGAAAATAATATTAAATTTTCAGATGAATCTCTTGCAGAAATAGAAGAAATGAGAATGATATGTGCAGGTATGTTCCGAGCGGTACAGGAAATAACAACGGATGATGCCACATGGCTGGAAGCCATTCATGATTCAGAAAACTATGTGGATGAGAAAACAGAAGAATTTTATCAGAAGCATTTGGAGAGAATTAAAAGAGGGGAATGCAATGACGAAGCATGTATTATTTTCTCTGAAATGTTAACGGATTTTGAAAGAATTGGAGATCATATCTGGAATGTGGCAAAGCAGATAGGCAAAATCAAGGAGAGAAACTGATATTTACATAAAATGTTTTATATTTATTTTTAGAACTTACTTTTTGAACAAGCTATGATATAATAATATACAAAGGTAGATAGGGAACCTGGGAAAGTTACTTTTCCAGGTCTCTGCCTTGTTTTAGGAAAGATTCATTAAGAAAACAGAAGGAGAAGCATTATGGAATATATTTTATCCCCATCTATTTTATCCGCAGATTTTGCAAAACTCGGTGCAGATGTTAAAGAAGCTGCAGATGCAGGTGCTCAGTGGCTTCATATTGATGTTATGGATGGAACATTTGTGCCAAATATTTCTTTTGGATTTCCGGTTATTAAATCCATCAGAGATTTGACAGATATTGTTTTTGATGTACATTTAATGATTGAAGAACCAGGAAGATATGTTGATGAATTTGTAAAATCCGGAGCAGATTTAATCACACTTCATGCCGAATCAACAAAACATCTTCACAGAGCAATTCAGCAGGTGAAGGCTCACGGATGCAAGGTAGGAGTTTCTTTAAATCCGGCAACTCCGTTAAGTGCTTTGGATCATGTTTTGGAGGAAATTGATATGGTCCTGATTATGACAGTAAACCCAGGATATGGAGGACAGTCCTATATTCAGGGAATGAATCAGAAAATTCGCGATTTAAGAAAGATCATAACAGAAAAAGGGCTGAATGTTGATATTCAGGTTGATGGTGGAGTGAAAGCAGATAATATTCAGGCAATAAAAGAATGCGGAGCTAATGTTTTCGTAGCAGGATCTGCTGTATTTAATGGCGATATTACGGCCAATGTGAAAGAATTATTAAAATTAATGGAGGATTAGACAAATGAGTGAGTGCAATCATGATTGCGGAAGCTGTAGCGCAAACTGTGATAGCAGAGCAAACAGTAAAACAGATTTTCTGGAACCTTTATATGGAGAAAGCAGTGTAAAAAAGGTTATTGGAATTGTCAGCGGAAAAGGTGGTGTTGGTAAATCTATGACAACATCTCTTTTAGCTGTTGCAGCCAACAGAAAAGGTCTTCACACAGGAATTTTAGATGGAGATATTACAGGACCATCCATTCCACAGACATTTGGTCTGCATGAAAGACTTCTGGGAAACAGTGAAGGAATTATTCTGCCGGCGTTGACTAATTTTGGAATTGAAATTGTATCATTGAACCTGATGCTGGAAGAAGAAACACAGCCGGTAATCTGGAGAGGGCCGGTAGTAGCAGATGTGGTAAAACAGTTCTGGGGTAAAACATTATGGAAAGATATTGATGTAATGTTTGTAGACATGCCTCCAGGAACAGGAGAGGTACCTTTGACAGTATTCCAGTCTGTGCCTTTAGATGGAATTATTGTTGTGGCAACACCACAGGAGCTGGTAGGAATGATCGTTGAGAAAGCGGTAAATATGGCAAATATGATGAATGTGCCGGTATTAGGTCTCGTTGAAAATATGAGTTGCATTCAATGTCCGGACTGTGGAAAGGAAATTAAAGTATTTGGAGACAGTCATATAGAAGAGATTTCTGATAAATTTAACATTCCTGTTCTTGGAAAACTGCCAATCGATCCAAAATTAACAGAAGCATGTGACAATGGATTGATTGAAGATGTGGAAAATATTTACCTTGATGGGATTATTGACATGCTTGTTTAAATTTGTCAGTTAATAGACTTTAGAGTCTGAAAAATATAGCAATAAGAATAGAAAGAGTAGAAATTATGTTATTTCTGCTCTTTTTTTGTATACAATCATAAAATGCTAGTTAACATTTCTGTAAAAAATAATTGGAAAAATATGGAAATAAACTGTTCTTTTTTTAATACAAAGGTTGACAAAAAGAATATTTCAAGATAAAATCGTAACATACATCACAAAGATGTTACAAAAATGTTTCAAAATTTAAAAAAAGGGAAACAATTAGAAAGAGGTTATTATGTTAAAAGTAATGAAGAAGAAAGTGTTATTAGTAGTAATGATGTTAGTCGTGGCATCAGGATTCTTATTTACAGGATCTGCTTCAACCAATGCAAAAGCAAAAGAAGTACAGTACTTAGGAAAATATAAATTAACAGCTTATTGTGGTTGTAAAAAATGCAGTGGGAAATGGGGAAACCGTACTGCATCTGGTAAAAAGGCAAAACAGGGAAGAACTATTGCAGTAGACAGAAAAAAAATCAAACTTGGAACAAAAGTAAGAATTAATGGAAAGACATATGTGGCTGAAGATGTTGGAGGAGGAGTAAAAGGTAAGCATATTGATATTTACTTCAAATCCCACAGTCAGACAAAGAGATTCGGAAAGAAAACCGGAGTAAAAGTATACAAGATTAAAAAATAAGAATTTATAAAAGGCTGTCGCCCTAAGAATAATGAAAGATTTAATTCAGTTCTTTCTTAGGAAGACAGCCTTTCTATTTTAACTATATTTAATTAAAATTCTTCAGGATAGATTCCCTGATTTTTAAAATTCTGTAAAGCATCCATTACATTTTGCTTATCTTCAGGATAAGTGACTCCATACCACTGGTCTTTTGAAACAAGAACCTCCATGGTTGCTTTTCCCTGAGTTAATAGATCGCTGGCAACACTAGGAATAAAATATTCACCTTTTAAAGGATTTTCCTTTAATGCTTTATCAAGAAACAGAGGGAAGCCCTTTTCCAGCTCATCCATGATCATTGGCTGGAATCCGAAAAAGTTCATGGACACCAGTTTATCAAAAGGAAGGGAATTCCATGTTGTGCCATCATCTTCAGTAAATTCTGCATGATCTTCTCGTTTCTCGATGTGGGTACGTTCTGTGATGGAAATCAGCTGATGGTTATCATCAACTTCACAGATTCCACGGGATACATAGCCGTTTTCTGTTACTGTATTGCCAAGGTGGTAACCGACCATGGCAAAAGGAGATTTTTCCTCGTTAGATTCTTTCATAAGAAAGTCTGCCATTACCTGAAAACCATGGACTCCATAATAGTCATCAGCATTGATGACAGCAAAAGGTTCATTAATATAAGGTTTGGCACAAAGAACAGCGTGAGCAGTACCCCAGGGTTTGACACGGCCTTCAGGAAGTGAATAACCTTCAGGGAGTGCATCCACCTCCTGGAAAGCATAGCATACTTCCATGTCATCAGGGACACGTTTTCCGATGGTCTCCTTGAAATCCTGTTCAATAGCTTTTTTGATTATAAAGACAACTTTTCCAAATCCGGCACGTCTGGCATCATAAATGGAATAGTCAATGATAGCATGGCCTTGTGGATCCATAGGATCCATTTGTTTTAAGCCTCCATAACGACTGCCCATACCGGCAGCAAGGATAACTAAAGCTGGTTTTTTCATTCTATTTTCAACCTCCTGTTAATTTCTATTATATAAAAATAGTATACATTATTAAAAAACATGAGTCTAGTATGAGGAGAAAAAACCCCATAAATACTTGATTCAAAATGGTTGAAGTGGTATATTAAACATTAATAGTAAGGAGAAAAGGATGCAAGAATTAAAGAAAGAAATCGAACAATTAAAAAAAGAAAAAAATGCTGTTTTACTGGCACATTATTATGTAGATGACGAGGTGCAGGCAATTGCTGATTATGTGGGAGATTCCTATTATCTGGCAAAAGTTGCACTGAAAGAGTCAAAGGATGTTATCTGTTTTGCAGGTGTTAAATTCATGGGTGAGAGTGCTAAGATTCTGAATCCGGAAAGAACTGTTATTATGCCGGATCAGCTGGCAGATTGTCCTATGGCACATATGGTGGATGTTGAGAAGATTCAGAAGGTGAGAGAAGAATATGATGATCTTGCTGTTGTATGTTACATTAACTCAACTGCAGAAATCAAATCTTATTCTGATGTTTGCGTGACATCATCCAATGCCCTGAAAGTTGTGAAAGCACTTCCTCAGAAGAATATCTTCTTTATTCCAGATGAGAACCTGGGAAGATATATTGGATCACAGCTTCCAGAGAAAAACTTTATTTACAATGACGGATTCTGTCATGTACATAAGAGCATCACAGCAGATAATGTTAAAAAAGCAAAAGAAGCACATCCGGAAGCAGAGATTCTGGTACATCCGGAGTGTACACCTGATGTTGTTGCATTGGGAGACTATATTGGAAGTACTTCTGGAATTATCGATTATGCAACAGCATCTGATAAGGATACATTTATTATCTGTACAGAGATGGGTGTGTTATATGAACTGAAACAGAAGAATCCAGAAAAAACATTCTATTCAGTAGGACATCGTCAATTCTGCCCTAATATGAAACGAATCAGTCTGGAGAATGTGAGAGACACATTAAAAGAAATGAAGAATCAGGTAGAACTTCCGGAAGAACTGCGTCTTAATGCAAAGAAAGCTTTGGATGAGATGTTACGAATTGCCGGATAATTAAAATAAGAGACAGAGGTTCTAAGAAAGGAACTAAAGAGATATGAAATCAGCAGATGTGATCGTTGTTGGAACTGGCGCGGCGGGATTGTTTCACGCACTATTTTTACCTCAGGATTACAAAGTTATTATGATAACAAAAAAAGAAGTTGAAGACAGTGATTCTTTTCTGGCACAGGGTGGAATATCAGCCTTAAAGAATAAGGATGATTTTGATTCTTATTTTGAAGATACAATGAAAGCCGGACATTATGAAAATGATAAAGATGCAGTGGAGAAAATGATCGAAGAGTCTCCAGGAATTATAGATGACCTGATTGCTTTTGGCGTACAGTTTGACAAGAAAGACGGAGAGATTGAGTTTACCAGAGAAGGAGGTCATTCTACTTTCCGTATTCTGCATCATGAGGACATGACAGGCAGAGAGATTACCAGTCATCTCTACGAAGAAGTTAAGAAACGTTCCAATATTACGATTATGACCCATTGTACTATGCTGGATGTGATAGAAAAGGATGGAGAATGTAAAGGTGTCATATATAAAGATGAACAGGGTAATGTATCGTCTTTGTTTGCACCTAATACGGTTCTTGCAACAGGTGGACTGGGTGGTTTATTTAAAAATTCTACAAACTTCCGCCATTTAACAGCAGACAGTCTGGCAATTTGTCTTCGACATAATATTGAGTTAAAAAATATAAATTATATACAGATTCATCCAACTACGTTTTATTCAAAAAAACCGGGAAGAAGATTTTTAATTTCTGAATCTGTTCGTGGTGAGGGTGCGTATTTACTGAATAAAGATGGAGAAAGATTCACAGATGAATTGAAACCGAGAGATGTAGTGACAGGTGAGATTCGGAAACAGATGAAAAAAGATGGAACGGATCATGTGTATCTTTCAGTTACTCATCTGGATGGAGACAGAATAAAACAGCGTTTTCCGAATATATACAGGCAGTGTCTGGAGGAAGGTTATGATATGACAAAAGACTGGATACCTGTAACTCCTGCACAGCACTATTTTATGGGTGGAATAAAGGTTGATCTAAACAGTAAGACTACTATGGAACATTTATATGCTGTTGGAGAGACAAGTTGTAACGGGGTACATGGAAAAAACCGTCTTGCAAGTAATTCTTTATTGGAAGCGTTAGTATTTGCCAAAGCTGCTGCTAAAGATATACAGAAGAATCCTGCACATATGGATATGGATATTTATGTGGATTATGAAAAGTACAGCCAGGAAGAACAGCTGATGAAAGAAAATCAGCGTCTGGTATTAGATGAAATTAAGAGAAAGGACAGGAGCTTTTATGATCAATGGTGTAACGATGGCAATTAATATTGATGAATATTTAATGAATGCCTTAAAAGAAGATATTACAGGAGAAGATGTAAGTACCAATGCAGTTATGCCAGAAGCCAGACAGGGAAAAGTAGATTTAATCTGTAAAGAAGATGGAATCATCTGTGGACTGGAAGTATTTGAACGGGTGTTTAAACTCCTGGATTCAGATGTGGTTTTTGAAACACAGCTGAAAGATGGCGATGAGGTTAAATATGGAGATCTGATGGGAGTTGTCAAAGGGGATATCAGAGCTTTATTATCTGGAGAAAGGGTTGCTTTGAATTATCTTCAGAGAATGAGTGGTATTGCAACATTTACCCACTCTTTGGCAAAAGAGCTGGAAGGATGTTCCACAAAACTTCTTGATACCAGAAAAACAACTCCGAATATGAGACCTTTTGAAAAATATGCGGTAACTGTCGGAGGAGGATATAACCACAGATATAATCTTTCTGACGGTGTTATGCTGAAAGATAATCATATTGGGGCAGCAGGAAGTATTAAAAAGGCTGTTGCCATGGCAAAAGAATATGCGCCATTTGTTCGTAAGATTGAAGTGGAAACAGAAAATCTTGAGATGGTAAAAGAAGCAGTGGAAGCTGGTGCAGATATTATCATGCTGGATAACATGGATGATGAAACAATGAAAGAGGCTGTTAAAATCATTGATGGACGTGCGGAAACAGAGTGTTCCGGAAATGTTACCAAGGAACGTCTGGCAGCCATTCGTGAAATAGGAGTTGATTATGTTTCCAGTGGAGCATTGACACACTCAGCACCGATTCTTGACATTTCTTTAAAGAATTTAGTGCCAATAGAATAAGTTAAACATGAAAAGCAGAAAGAATCTCGTTTTATGACGGGATTCTTTCTGTCTATAGAAAGGAAATCTTGTGGAAAAAACAATGAAATTTGAAAATAGATATTATGAAGATTATACAGTGATGAAAGAGTATATAAAGCATGTATTTTGTAAGGTAACACGGATCATGGGAATCATATTGATGATTCTTTCGTTATGCGCTTTTGGGTTAAGTCTTTTTGCAGGATTTACGGTATCAGAAAGTATGTTGTTCATTTTGTGCTTTCTTGGTGGTCTGCTGATCTATAGCTATTATTATTTAATCATAGGAGTGATGAAAAAACAGTCAAAGAATCTGCATGGCAAAGTACTTCCGGAAACGATCATAAAATTTGGTGATACTATTGAAATGGATGAAGGAAAGACCCATATGGAATTTGAATATGGACAAATTATAAAAATGCATAAATTGCCAAATTTGTATGTATTGGTGATTGGGAGAAGCCAGTCCATAATCGCAGCGAAAGATGGATTTGTAAAAGGAACCAGCCAGGAATTTGAAAAGTTTATAGAAGAAAAGATCAGGAATTGATCAGACATGAAAAATAGCCATGTGACCCAAATACTTTGATTTGTTGATCAGAGTGTAAATCGGGAAACATGGCTATTTTTTAAATTACATTTTTTCAAGACTCGCGAGCGAGTCTTGAATCACTATACTGTAATGAATCCTAAACCTTCCATAATAGAAAATACAAGGATTGCAATAATACAAATTGGTGCAAGATATTTGATCATTACCAGGAATAAAGGTTTTCTTTTGAATTCTCCGGAACTTTCTACTTCATTGATAATAACATCAGGTTTGATGATATATGCAACGAAGATACAGGTCAGGAATGCAGCAATCGGCATCAGAACACTGTTGCTCAGGAAATCGAAGAAATCCAGAAAACTGAATCCCATAATCGTAATGTGGCTCCAGATTCCAAATCCAAAGGAAGAAGGAATAGCCATTAAACAGGCAATGATAAACATTAAAATACATGCAGTCATACGTTTTACATGGAATTTATCCATAATTACAGCAACCAGAGTCTCAAGTAGTGAGATCGCAGATGTTAATGCTGCAAAGAACACCAGAATAAAGAAAACGGCTGCAAGAACATTTCCAAATGCCATACTGTCAAATACTTTGGGAAGCATAACAAACATTAAAGAAGGTCCTTTTGCCAGCATGGAAGAATCTCCATTGGAAAATACAAAAACAGAAGGAACGATCATTAATCCAGCCAAAAATGCAATACCGGTATCAAAAATCTCCACCTGACTGACAGACTTTTCAAGGTCAGATTTCTTAGGCATATAAGAACCGAAAGTAATCATGATACCCATGGCAAGTGACATGGAATAAAACAGCTGTCCCAGTGCTGCCAAAAATGTTGTTGGCCCAAGATGTTTGATACTCGGTTTGAGATAGTAAGCCACACCTTCCATTGCACCTGGTCTGGTGATACAGAACAGGGAAATGCCAACTAAAAGAAGTACCAGGATCGGCATCATAAAAGTACTGACACGTTCAATTCCGCCTTTTACACCCAGAATTACCACGGCAGTCGTAATTGCAAGGAAAACCAGTAGACAAATCATAGGTTCTGCTGGCTGACTGATAAATCCGGTAAAGAAAGTATCAGATGCTGCGGCATGTGTCTGACCTTTTATGGAAACCAAAAGGAATTTTGTTACCCATCCACCAATAACGCAATAATAAGGGAAAATGATAAATGGGATAAAACTGGTTAAATATCCGATAAAACTATATTTTTTATTAAAATATCCAAAAGCATTAATAGCGCTGGTTCCTGATTTTCTTCCTAAAGCAACTTCTGTGATCATCAATGTAAAACCAAAAGTCACAGTAAGGATTAAATATACTAATAAGAAACTTCCACCGCCATACTTTGCTGCCAGATACGGAAATCTCCATATGTTACCAAGTCCTACTGCTGATCCGGCAGTTGCCAGGACGAAGCCGATTCGGCTGGAGAAACCGCTTCTTTCATTTGACATAAATATTACCTTCCTTCATACATATTTTTATATAACATCAACATCTTCGCCGGCTAAAACAGCGTTCATGTTGCGTACGGAACACATTTTTCCGCACATGGTGCAGGTATCTTCTCTTTCAGGAGTAGATTCTGCACGATATCTTCTCGCTTTTTCAGGGTCAAGAGCCAGTTCAAACTGTCTTTCCCAGTCAAGTTTCTGTCTCGCAGCAGCCATCTGGTTATCCCAGTCCATAGCTCCTTTGATACCTTTTGCAATATCAGCTGCGTGGGCAGCAATTTTAGAAGCCATAATACCTTCTTTTACGTCATCAACGTTAGGAAGGCGAAGATGTTCTGCAGGAGTTACATAACACAAAAAGCTTGCACCGGATGCTGCGGCAATAGCACCTCCGATGGCAGATGTAATATGATCATATCCAGGGGCAATATCTGTAACAATAGGTCCCAGAACATAGAATGGAGCACCATGACAAATAGTCTGCTGAATCTTCATATTTGCCTGAATCTGGTCCATTGGCATATGTCCAGGTCCTTCAATCATAACCTGAACATCTTTTTTCCATGCGCGAGCAGTTAATTCACCTAAAGTAACCAGTTCTTCAATCTGAGAAATATCACTGGCATCCTGAAGGCATCCAGGTCGGCATGCATCACCAAGACTTAAAGTTACATCATATTCATTACATATATCCAGGATTTCATCATAATATTCAAAAAATGGATTTTCATTTCCAGTTGCCTCCATCCATGCAAAAATTAAAGAACCACCACGGGAAACAATATTCATCTTTCTTTTCATAGCTTTAAAACGATCCGCTGTGTTTCGATTGATACCGCAATGGATAGTCATAAAATCAACACCATCTTCTGCATGCATTTTAAAAACATCAATCCATTCTCTGGATGTAATATCTTTTAAAGCTTTGTTATAGTAGACAATGGCATCATAAATTGGAACGGTACCAAGAATGGCAGGGCATTCATTGACCAGTTTCTTACGAAAAGTATGAGTATCTCCAAAAGAAGAAAGATCCATAATTGCTTCTGCTCCCATGGCAACAGCCTTGTTGACCTTTTCCATTTCAACATCGAGATTCAGACAGTCTCTGGAAGTTCCAAGATTAACATTAATCTTGGTTTTTAAAGAATTCCCAATACCAAAAGGTTTTAAACAGGTGTGATTTTTATTGGCCGGAATAACAATTGTTCCAGCAGCAACTTCTTTCATAATCTCCTGTACATCAAGTCCTTCATATGCAGCAACTGCTTTCATCTGTTCAGTAATAATTCCCTGTCTGGCTGCATTCATCTGTGTTGTGTAAGTCATAATATTAACCTCCAAAATGATAAAAATATTTTGGGAGACTCTTTGTATATTATTTAATTGAAAAATCCATTAAATAAAAAGACAAACAAAAACACCGATTATCATGTTTTCAGTATTTGTCCATTATCATAGCATCCAAATCCCTACGGCGGCATTATCCGCATCAGGTTTATGGTCGAAGCAATGCTTCCTCTCAGCTAAGACAAAAGTCTTTTAAGCTCCCATTTCAGTTACTAGAATATTGTATCATTGTAAAAGAACGATATCAACTAAAAAGCGAACTTTTCGATGGCATATGCAACGCCATCTTCATCGTTGGATTTGGTGATAAAATCAGCGATTTCTTTAACTTCCGGTTCAGCATTTCCCATAGCAACAGAAAAGCCAACAGCGTTTAACATATCAAGGTCATTAAAACTGTCACCAATAGCCATAGTCTCTTCAGGTTTGATGTCCAGTATCTGGGCAAGTTTCAAAATAGCATTTCCCTTTTTTGCAGTTTTAGAAGTAAGCTCAAGATTTCCACGAAAGGCAGATGTAACATCCCAAAAATCTTCTTCTTTATAAAAATCAAGAATCTCCTGGCGCAGTGATAAGTCAGCAAAAAGCAAATGGATTTTCTCTAAAGGAAAAGGATTCGAAATCAGCTGATCAAGGAGATTCTCTTTAAAGATTCTAGGAGTCTGGAAACGGGCAATATCAGGAAAAGCATCTAAAATGCTCTGCATCTTTTCAGAATGACCTTTATCAGCATAACAGCTTCCGTTAAAAAACAATTCAATAATCACCGGAAGATCACGAAGTTTCTTTAAAACATCAGGAATTTTAGAAGCAGACATTAAATCTTCATAAAGAGGTTTATCCTGTGTCAGGTCAACAACAGAAGAACCATTAGAAACGGCAGCATAACGAATACCAGGAATATCCAGTAACTCAACAGGCAAAAAAGACCGAGGACGACCGGTAGCAGGAAGAACACAAACACCATGAGAAATGGCATCAGCAATAACCTGTTTTGTACGAGAGGAAATTTCCTTGCGGCTGTTAAAAGTAGTACCATCAAGATCCAAGGCAATTAATTTCACATTTTTCATCAATAATTCTCACTTTCTTCACAATAAATTAATGTAATCTATTATATCATACAAGCACAAAAACATGCTATAATGTACACGTAAGAGCCGAGCCATGCAGGAAGATGTAGATTTAACATGAATACCTTTTGTTTACAAAAGAGGTATTCATGTTAAATCTACATCAGACTATAGGGCGAAGCCCGTGACCGAGAAATCCGAAGGATTTGGAGGGAAGACAGGGCGAGGAGAGCCAGAGAAGGCGAAGCCCGTGACCGAGAAATCCGAAGGATTTGGAGGTTTGGAGAAAAGGGAACAAAAGGAGATAGAATATATGCCTGGTTTAATATTAGAAGGAGGAACATTTCGTCCCATCTTCAGTGCAGGTGTAATGGACGCATTGCTGGATGAAGACATAATGTTCCCTTACATTATTGGTGTTTCAGCTGGAATTTCCAATGGCTTTTCCTATATATCAAAACAAAAGGAAAGGAACCTTCATGTATTGCTCAATCATAGGAACGATCCAAGATATATGGGGAAAAGAAATCTGTTAAAAGAAAAGAGTCTGATAGGATTAGATTTTGTTTATAACATTATGCCTAATAAATTATATCCTTTTGACTGGGATACATTTTATGCATATAAGGGAAAAATTTTAGTAGGAGTAACCAATGCAGTTACAGGACAGATTGAATATAAAGATGGGAAAAAAATAGATAAAAAATGTACTATGCTTCGAGCAAGCTGTGCACTGCCGCTTATTTTTCCGTCAATTAAAATGAACGGTATGCCTTATTTCGATGGAGGAATTGCGGATCCGATTCCGATTCGCAAATCCATTATGGATGGAAATGAAAAAAATCTGATTATTTTAACACAGCCAAAGGGATATCGAAAGAAACTCAGTAAAAGTAATAAAGTAACAGCATTTTTATTTCATAAAAAATATCCGAAGCTGCCGCAACAGTTGCTGACTCGTTATAAACGCTACAATTATACAGTAAAATTTTGTGAACGTCTGGAAAAACAAGGAAAGGCAGTTGTGTTAAGACCTGAATATCCATTAGATAGTCTGGAAAGTGATATCGATGTATTAAAACAGACTTATGACATGGGGTATCGTTTGGCGAAAGAACATATGAAAGAAATAAAGGAATTATTTTAAAGCTGTCAATTCTTATGATATAATCATATAAGGAAGTATATTCCTGTATAAAATAAAGGAGGCAGCTATGACACAGATACAGGCATCTGAAAAAACATATATTGAAGAATTAGCAACAAATCAGCTGAGAAATCTTATGGTCATATGTGAGCGTCTGTTTCTGGAATTTAATGAGGAAAGTCAGGCAGATGAAATGGCAAAAAAGATTGCAAATAAGCTTCAGGATGAGCCGGAACTGCTTGGAATCATGCTCCAGAAAGAGGCAGTGGAATGTCTGTTTCATTTGTGGGATATGGAAGAATCCAATATAATGAAGGAGTCGTATCTCAGAGAATTACAGCAGCTTCGATATCTTGGATTTATATCCATGGATGAAGAAACATTGTTTGTTAACATGGAGGCGAAAGATATCTTTTTCTTTTCAATGAAAGGGCATCGTATGAAGTCTGATATTGAAAAGTATACACAATGGGAAAAAGTTATATTTGGAATGTTGTTTTCTTATGGAATACTTGATATTTATTATTGTTATCAGATATTTAAAAAAATCATGAATCTTGATATCACCTATGACCAGATGGAAGAATTTTTTATGATTCGTATTATCTTCTGGAATAGTGGTCTGATGCTGAGGAATCAAACAGATATGAGGCTTTTTTTTGCCAGCCGTGAAGTGACCAATCGAAATGAGATATTTGATCAGTGGAATCAGCGGCCTGAACTTAAGTTTAGGGAATATACAAAAGATGAATATATTAATCTGGCAATGGGAAATGGAATCATCAGCTGGGATGGAATTCCAGAATTCTTTTCTTTTGTTTTGGATGAAATAGAAGATGACCGGTATAAGGCAATGTTAATTATGAAATCCATTGTATTAATGGTTCAGAATGGATCAGCCTATCCTGATATTGTACTTCAGGTTATCAGTCTGCTGGATGAAGAGTCCAGAGAGAAAAAGCAGATAATTAGTGATTTTGTTGAAAGAATTTATTACAGTATACCTGTATATGGACAAAAGGGTTATTCACGAAATGAATTAAAAGATAAACATGATAGGATATTTCAAGTCATAGATGGAGGAAAGTGCTGAGGAGGAAGATATGAAGCAATCAACAGTATTAGTAGTAGATGATGAAAAAGAAATTGCTGATTTTATTGAATTATATCTTAAAAATGAAGATTATCAAGTGTATAAGTTTTACAATGGAACAGACGCTTTGGAGTGCATCAAGCAGGAAAACATTGATCTGGCAATTCTGGATGTGATGCTGCCGGATGTTGATGGATTTGAAATCTTAAAACAGATTCGGCTGGAATATAATTTTCCTGTTATTATGCTGACAGCAAAAGTTTCATCGATGGATAAAATCAACGGACTGACACTGGGAGCAGATGATTATATCGAAAAACCTTTTGAACCATTGGAACTGATGGCAAGGGTTAAGGCTCAGCTCCGCAGGTTTATCAGGTATAATGATGGGGCCGGGATGAATCAGGAAGATACTCAGGAGATTGCAGGCTTGATTTTAAACCGTTCAACCCATCAGTGTCTTTATGGTGAAGCAGAAATTACTTTGACACCTCTTGAGTTTTCTATTTTATGGATTTTAACAAAGAACCGCGGCAAAGTAATAAGTTCAGAAAATCTGTTTGAACAGGTATGGAAAGAAAAATATTTCAAAAATAATAATAATACAGTTATGGTGCATATTCGTCATTTAAGAGAAAAGCTGGGAGAAGTTATGGGCCATAAAGAACTGATCAAAACCGTTTGGGGAGTTGGATATAAAGTTGAGGAGTAAATATCGAAGCCTGAAAATACGAATAATGTTGCAGACTCTGGGAATCAGTATCATTGTAGCACTGATAGGATATTTTATACTTGATATTTTTGTGGATGGTGTCCTTCAGGATCCATTTGCTAAAACAGTGGTCTATATGTTTCAGCGAATAGGCATGAATGAAGTGGAGGCAATTCGTTTATATCGTTTGATTTTCTGGAAAAATAAAGTCCTGATTGTTGGCGGCTTTTTCATGACTTTGCTTTTGTTTAGTTTTTACCTTGGAATGTCTAAGTTTACAACGTATTTAAGACAGGTTGAAAGCGGGATTCAGATGATTCTGGATGAATCCAGTAACAGGATTCTCCTTCCGGAACCATTACAACCTCTGGAGAACAAATTAAATGAAATTAAAAGAACTCTGAAAGAGAAGAGGAGAAATGAAGAGGAAAATGAGCAAAGGAAGAATGATCTGATTGCGTATCTGGCACATGATCTGAAAACACCTCTTACATCAGTGATTGCATATCTGACATTATTAAATGAGGCACCGGATATGCCGACGGAACAGAGGGCAAAATATACAGGGATTTCATTGCAAAAAGCAAAAAGACTTGGAGAAATGATTAATGAATTTTTTGAAATTACCAGATACAATCTGCAGAATATCACACTGGAAAAAAAAGAATTTTATCTTTATGTTTTACTGGAGCAGGTATTGGATTCCTTTAATCCTATTTTAAAGGAGAGAGGTTTACAATATACAATTGATGTAGATGACAGGATTTTAATTAATGGAGATCCGGATCGTCTTGCAAGGGTTTTTGAGAATCTTTTAAAAAATGCAGTAGCCTATTGCTATCCCAACAGTACTATAAATGTACATGGAATTGTGGAAGGTGAAGGGGCAAGGATACTTGTAAGAAATCAGGGGAAGACGATTCCGCCTCATCAATTAGAAAAACTGTTTGAAAAATTTTATCGTCTGGACGAAGCAAGATCTTCAGAAACAGGAGGAGCAGGACTTGGGCTTGCCATTGCAAAAGAGATCGTGGAGCTTCATGACGGAACAATAAAGGTTGACAGTCAGAATGGTTATACGACTTTTTCCATCTGGCTACCAAGAATAAAGGAGGAAACATGAAAAAAGTATACGTAATCGGTCATCGCAACCCAGATACAGATTCTATCTGTTCTGCACTTGCATATGCCAATTTAAAGAATCAGGTAAATGGCGGAGGATATGAAGCACGTCGTGCGGGAAATGTTAACGGAGAAACCAAATATGTTTTAAAACAGTTTGGTGTAAAAGCTCCGGTTTATGTTAGTGATGTACGTCCTAAAATGACAGATATCAATCTTCATATTGTAGATGGAGTGAAAAGCAATAACTCCATTAAAACTGCAAGGGATATGATGCAGAAACAAAAGATCGTGGCACTGCCGGTTTTAGATGGAAAAAAACTGGAGGGACTGGTATCCATCAGTGATATCGCACATGCAGATATGGATGTTTATGATAATGAAATTCTTGCTAAATCTAAAACACCATATAAAAATCTTTTGTCCACACTGGAAGGTAAAATGCTGGTGGGAGATGAAGAAGGAGTTATTTTAGAAGGAAAACTTTCAGTTTCTGCTGCAAGTGTTGACAAAATGGAAGAGTTTGTAAAAGAAAAAGATATTGTAATTTTGGCAAACCGTCCAGATGCTCAGAAAGCGGCAATTGAAGTTGGTGTTCAGTGTATCGTTGTATGTATGGGTACAGAAGTTGACACAGAAGTTCTTGATCTTGCAAAAGAAAAAGGATGTCGTGTTATTGCAACTCCATATGATACATTTATTGCCAGCCGTCTGATCTGTCAGGCTATTCCGGTTTCTTATGTTATGGCATCTGAAAATATTGTATCATTTTGTATTAATGATTATGTTGATGATGTTAAGGAAGAAATGACTAAGAAAAGATTCCGTTATTTCCCTGTAATGAATGCAGATCATGAATTTGTGGGAATGGCATCTCGTCGTAGATTATTGGAATTCGATAAAAAACAGATGATTCTGGTTGACCATAATGAAGTATCTCAGGCAGTTGAAGGACTGGAAGAGTGTGAAATTCTTGAAATTATCGATCATCATAGAATTGGAAATCTTGAGACTGTATCACCTGTTTATTTCCGCAACCAGCCGGTTGGATGTACAGCAACTATAGTAACCCAGATGTATAGAGAGCAGGGAGTTGAGATCACAAAACCAATTGCAGGTCTGCTTTGTTCAGCGATTCTTTCTGATACACTGATGTTCCGTTCACCAACATGTACACCGGTAGATGAACAGACAGCAAAAGAGCTTGCACAAATTGCAGGAATTGATGTGGAAGAGCATGCAAAATCCATGTTCCGTGCAGGAAGTGATTTGAAAGGAAAAGCTGCAGATGAAATCTTTTATCAGGATTATAAGAAGTTTACAGCAGATGATATTACTTTCGGAGTTGGACAGATTACATCTCTTGATCAGTCAGAATTAGAAGAAATTCAGGAGAAGATTCTGCCATATATGGAATCTGTAAGAGAAGAGCAGGGATTAAATATGGTATTCTTTATGCTCACCAATATTCTGGAAGAAACCACATATCTTGCAGTTACAGGAGATGACAGTAAAGAAATTATTGAACGGGCATTTGAGACAGAGATTGAAGGAAAAGTAGCAGTTCTTCCTGGAGTTATGTCCAGAAAGAAACAGTTAATTCCTAATGTACTGAATGTTATTCAGCAGTAATTTGGCGGTAAGTCCCCAGATGATATGATTTTCATAGTGATAGAAGGCAACCTGGTATTTTCCTTTTGCCCATGGGTAATGTTTTCCGCCAGGAATATCCTCAAAAGGGAAATTATTTTCTGGAACAGTGAGAATATCTGTGTAATAAAGAGCCGGTTGTGTTTTCTGAAAAAATCGCAGAGGGACAGTAAAAACAGAGTCAACCTCGTCAGAGCTAAACTGTCCATGATAATGGATAAGTTCACCAAGAAACGGTTCAATTCGTATCTTGGAAGGAGATATAAAATAATCCAGAGGACCATAGAGCTTCAGATTGGAAGAATCAATCTGAAGCTCTTCTTTGGTTTCTCTTATAGCTGCTTCCAGAGATGTCTCTCCTTCTTCCAGACGGCCGCCAGGGAAGCAGACTTCTCCTGGCTGATGATTTAATTTATGGGAGCGGACTTCGAACAAAATATGATATCCGTCTTCTTTTTTTATGAGAGGTATGAGCACTGCAGATACCCTCTCAAGATCTTCTTCTATTCGTTTTGGAACATGCATATTTAAATGTTCAAACATAGCTATCTCCTAAAATCTAAAATCACGTTTACCTTCATGGATATTTTCAATATATTCGGTTGCTTTCTGTTTTACTACCGGATTTGGAATCTTCGCCAGTTCCTGTCTGATTAATTTTTCTCCTTTTTCTTTTACCTCATCTGAAGCATAATCTTCAAGATATTCTTTCAAAGTCATTAAAGCATTTGGAGCACAGCAATTGGCAATCTGACCGGATTTTACAAGGGTCATGAAACGATCCCCGGTACGTCCTTCACGGTAGCATGCGGTACAGAAACTAGGTATGTGTCCAAGATCCATAAGCCATCCAATGATTTCATCCAATGTACGTTCATCATTTCTTTCAAACTGTGCAGAGTTATCTTCTGGTTTTTCTTTTTCTGCATATCCTCCGACACTTGTGGAAGAAGCACCACTAATCTGGGATACACCGACACGAAGAACTCTTTCTCTGGATTCCTGGGTTTCACGGGTGGAAACGATGATTCCGGTATATGGAACGGCAACACGAAGAATAGCAACGATTTTTTCGAAAATATCATCGTTAATTGCATTTTCAAAATCATCAGGATTGATATCTTCTGCAGGACGGATTCGTGGAACACTGATAGTATGAGGACCAACACCAAATTTAGCTTCCAGATGTTCTGCATGCATTAAAAGACCTGCAAAATCATAGCGGTACATATCCAGTCCGAATAATACGCCAATACCTACATCATCAATACCGGCAGTCATGGCACGGTCCATAGCCTCTGTGTGATATGCATAATCATGTTTTGGCCCTGTAGGATGAAGGACTTCATAGGTATCCTTATGATAAGTTTCCTGGAACAGAATATATGTACCAATTCCAGCATCTTTTAGTTTCTTGTAGTTTTCCTCTGTTGTTGCGGCAATATTCACATTGACACGTCGGATAGCACCATTTTTGTGTTTAATACTGTAAATAGTCTTAATGCTTTCCAAAACATATTCAATAGGAATATTTACAGGGTCTTCACCGGTTTCAAGAGCCAGACGTTTATGTCCCATATCCTGAAGAGCAATAACTTCTTTTTTGATTTCTTCCTGGGTCAGTTTTTTTCTTCGGATATTTTTGTTTTTGTAATGATATGGACAGTAAGTACATCCGTTAACACAGTAGTTTGCAAGATAAAGTGGGGCAAACATAACAATACGGTTACCGTAAAATTCTTCTTTGATCTTAATGGCAAGGTCATAAACTTTTTGTATTAATTCAGGATCTTCACAGGCAAGAAGCACGGAAGCTTCACGGTGAGAAATTCCTTTTAGTTTTTTTGCTTTTTCAATAATAGATAAAATTAACTCTTTGTTATCTTTGTTGGCGTCAGCATATGCTATTGTATCTTTGATTTCCTGATCATCAATAAATTCTTCAGCAACGCCGGATTCTGGTTTATACATTTTCCTCTCCTATCTTTTTTTGGTGAACATTGATTTTACAGTGGCACCATGAATCATGCCAAGCTGTCCTGATAAGGTGCTGATGGTCTTTTCTGGTGCATCCAATACTACAGAAATAATATTGATGTCTCTCTCACGATATGGGATGCCCATACGTCCTACAATATATTCACTGTATTTATGCAATGTCTTGTTAACTGGTTCTACAGCGTCTGCCTGTTCGATAATAATACCGATCAGAGCAATACGTGTTGGTTCATTCATGGTAAAATCCTCCATTTTTATTTTTCCCGGACACCTGGTCGCATCTTTCACGGAGCGTTTGTTGTTACACAGGAAATTCAAGGGAATTTCCTGTGTAATAACAAAAGGCATATCCCAAGAGGATATGCCATGTGAAATCTTTCTATAATGATACTGGAAAAAGACCTGAAAAGGTCCATGTATCAGTATGGAAATCAAACTTGGCATCAGGAAAAACCTTGGCTTCAGAATGATTGTTTTGCTATCATTTATTGTATCGGAAGATGTGCAAAAAGTCAATTTACTTATTGTCTTTGGAAAATTTGTATGTTATACTCAATCTCAATAAAAGCTGGTTAAAGCTTTATAGATATCAGAGGTCAATGGGGGCATAGTATGCGCTCACTTTTTTATTTATTAGGAGGATCTATGCAGAATTTTTATTATGATATTCCAACAAAAATTGCCTTTGGAAAAGGTGAAATTGCGAAGCTTCCCAAATTTGTAAAAGAATTTGGCAATAAAGTATTGATCGTATATGGAGGAGGAAGTATCAAACGAACAGGATTGTATGATACAGTGATTCATCTGTTAGATGAAAATGATATTTCTCATGAAGAGTTATCAGGTGTAGAACCTAATCCGAGAATTACAACAGTTGCAAAAGGGGCTGACATGTGCAGGGAGCACGGTATTCAGGTTGTTCTTCCTATTGGTGGCGGAAGCACAATTGACTGTGCTAAAGCAATTGCAGCGGCATATTATTTTGACGGTGATCCATGGGATCTTATCTGTGATTTTAGCCAGGCAACGGAAATTTTACCGATTATTTCTGTATTGACACTGGCAGCTACAGGTTCAGAAATGGATTTATTTGCGGTTATATCCAATGAAGAAACCAAAGACAAGATAGGAATCGGAAGCCCTCTGGTTTATCCAAAATACTCTATTCTTGATCCTGAATATACATACTCTGTGCCGAAATATCAGACAGCAGCAGGAACGGCAGATATAATGGCACATATTTTTGAAGTATATTTCTGTGGAATCCAGGGTACTTTTATGCAGGACAGAATTATGGAAGCATTATTAAAAACCTGTATACATTACGGACCGATTGCCTGTGAGAAACCAGATGATTATGATGCCAGAGCAAATCTTATGTGGACCTCCAGCTGGGCAATCAATGGAATGATCGCATGTGGAAAATCTGCAGCATGGCCGATACATGCCATGGAGCATCAGTTAAGTGCATATTATGATGTTACTCATGGACATGGACTGGCAATTTTAATCCCTGTGTGGATGAAACACATTCTCAACGATAAGACTGTGGATATCTTTGTAAATTATGGAATCAATGTGTTTGGTATTGATCGGGAACTGGATAAAATGGAAATTGCCAATAAGGCCATTGAAAAAACAAAAGAAGTCTTTGATTCTATGGGATTAAGCGATACACTGCGATCTATCGGTATTGAGACAAAAGAGAACTTTGAAGTAATGGCAGAAAAGGCACTGGGAGATGGACTGGATGATTATATTGTGCCTTTAACAAAAGAAGATATAATTCATATTTATGATGAATGTTTTTAATGGCTGGTCATAGATTGGTATAATAAAAATAAAAAAATACCTTGACAAAAGTTGATAAAGAGAATATAAAATAAGGCATAGATATTTTACAGACGTCAAAGGAGACATAAGTCTTCTCTGGCGTCTTTTTTATTTCATTAAAAAATTGTTTTGCAATATAACTATGAAATAAAAATCGCTCCGCTTGGTTCTTCTAAATTCCAAAGACAAGGCGAGAGACATAGTGTTAACAGACAGCAAGGAGGAGAATAAGATGAAAAAAGCGATGTTGAAAATTCTTGCACTTACCATGACCATGGCGATGGCTGTTGGAGGTCTGGCAGGATGCGGGAAAAAGGAAGAAAAAACAAAAGATGGTTATGCAAAAGAAATCAATTTTATTACCTGGGATTCTCAGTATTCTGAACAGGTATTTAAGGATTTTGAGAAAAAATATGGAATCCATGTTAACGTAACTTATATCAATAATACAGATGAATTATTATCTAAAATGCTCAATGGTGGAGCAGATTATGATCTGATTGATATTGAATCAGCCTATGTTGAATCATTTGTTAAAAATGATCTGGTACAGAAACTGGACAAAGATCAGATTCCAAATTATAAGAATTTTTACAAAGAGTGTCTGGGTGTTGTAGGTGATGAGAAAAACGAATATACAATACCTGCTTTTGGAAAAGGTTTTACAACAATTATTTATAACAAAGAAACATGTCCGATTAAGATTACAAAATTCTCTGATCTTGCAAATCCAAAATTAAAAAATCAGATATGTATGGTTAACTCAACTATTTCCCTGTTTGGTATGGCGCTTCAGTCATTGGGATACAGTGCAGGAACAAATAATGAGAAAGAAATTAAAGAAGCAGCTGATATACTGACAAAGATTAAACCAAATGTAAAAACATTTGTTGGATCTTCAGGTGAAAATCAGATGTTAAAGGGAGAATGTTCTGTAGGATTCTTGTGGGACTACACATTGCTGATGCAGGATAAGAAAAACTGGGATAAATTTGCTATTGCTGATCTTGAAACCGGATCTGAATCTTTTATGGAAACACTGGCAATACCAAAAGAAACAGAAAAGACAAAAGAAGCTCATTTGCTAATGAACTATTTAAGTGAGCCGGAAGTTCAGGCAGTCAGTATACAGGAA
The DNA here is from genome assembly GCF_018982945.1 of Anaerostipes faecalis. Classification (GTDB taxonomy): domain Bacteria; phylum Bacillota; class Clostridia; order Lachnospirales; family Lachnospiraceae; genus Anaerostipes; species Anaerostipes faecalis. The sequence continues at coordinate 36,272 of NZ_JABRXE010000009.1, forward strand.
TGGGGCGATATGCCATGTATGGATTGTGAAAAATATCTGCCAGATGGATATATGGATAATCCGGCATTTAATCTTCCATCTAAATTCAAGAAAGCTATGTGGATGGCACCGGTAAATGATAAACAGATTGAGCTTATGGATAAGTACTACACAAAATTCATGAGTGAAAAATAATAAACAGCAAGGAGAGTCGTTATGAAGAAAATTGAAATTATTACAAGACCTGAAAAATTAAATGATTTAAAGAAAGTCCTTACAGTCCATAACAGTCAGGGAATGACCGTTATGTCAGTTATGGGATGTGGAAGACAGAAAGGATATATAGAAGAACTGAATATCACCGGAGATGATATTAATCTGCTTCCAAAGATCATGGTGTTTGCTGTTGTGGAAGATTCAGCTTTAACTGATATTATGGCAGATATCACAAGTGCAATGGGAACTGGAAAAACTGGTGACGGAAAAGTATTTGTTTATGATGTATGTGATGCTTTAAGAATCCGAACCAATGAACGTGGAGATGCTGCATTAAATTAAAAATATATCAAATTCTGGCAATGAGGTCAGTCCTTAAGGGGATTGGCCTCATTGCCTTTTATGGCTGATTTAATGCAAGGAGGAGATTGATATGAAGGATAAAATAATTGTTTCACTGGAAAATGTGGAAAAATGGTATGGCGATAACCACGTTGTAAAAAATATGAATATGGAAATTGCAGAAGGAGAATTCCTGACTTTGTTGGGTCCTTCCGGATGTGGGAAAACAACAACTTTAAGAATGATTTCCGGATTTGAATCTCAGACATCAGGTTCTATTAAAGTCGAGGGCGAAAGTGTTGAGAAGAAAGAGCCTTATCAGAGAGATGTAAATACCGTATTTCAGAACTATGCATTGTTTCCTAATATGAATGTTTTTGACAATGTGGCATATGGTTTAAAAGTCAAAAAAGTGCCAAAAGCTGAAATTAAAGAAAGAGTAGATGAAATGCTGAAGCTGGTAGAACTGGATGGCTTCGGAAAACGTCGAATAGACCAGATGTCAGGTGGCCAAAAGCAACGTGTTGCCATTGCAAGAGCGTTGATCAATCGTCCGAAAGTATTACTTTTAGATGAACCTTTAGGTGCGCTGGATTTGAAACTTCGAAAGCAGATGCAGATTGAATTAAAACGTTTGCAGAAAAAATTAAATATCACTTTTGTATATGTTACGCATGATCAGGAAGAAGCCTTGACTATGAGTGACCGAATTGCAATCATTAATCAGGGTGTTTTGGAGCAGATTGATGAACCTAGAAAAATTTATGAAGAGCCAAAAACAAAATTTGTTGCAGGATTTATCGGAGAATCTAATATTCTTGATGTTGTAGCACTGGAAGATATGGGAGACGGTGTACTGAAAGTAGGTTCAGAAGCAGGAAATGGTCTGGTTAAAACAGAAAACTACAAATCCGGAGATACATTTTCTATTTCCGTACGTCCTGAACATATGATGTTTTCCAAAGAGCCAATGGAAGGCTTTTCATTACGAGGAATCGTAAAGGATACGATTTATGTAGGAAATCTTATTAAAATGATGGTTCAGTTAAATAATGGAGATGAGATTAAAATCAATCGTTTCAATGCCGAAGATCTTGCAGAAATCGGAGATAAAGTTTATCTATACTGGCATCTGAATAAATGTGTAGCCGTAGAAAATCAGAGCCGAAGCATCGTTGACACAGATACTGTCAGAGATTTAGGAGGCGATTGGAATGAAGCAGAAAAGTAAAAAAACAGTTGCAGCAAGAGTTGCGGAATTTGTCCAGGCAGGGCCAATTAGTATTTATGCTGTTATCTTTATTATTATTCCATTTCTTGTACTGCTGTTTATGAGTTTCATGACTAAAGGACCGCTTGGAACAATCCAGTATAAATTTACACTGGATAATTATAAGACAATTTTAGAACCGGTATACTGGAAGGTTGTAAAAGATTCTGTGGTGATTGCAGCAATTTCTACCATTGCAACAGTATTTACAGGCTATCCGTTGGCATACTATGTGGCAGGAAAAAAACCCGGTGCATCTAATGCCATGCTTATGTTGATGATGATTCCGTTCTGGGCAAGCGAGCTGGTTATTTTATACAGCTTTGTTACATTATTTAATAAGACAGGAATCATTAATACATTTCTTTTAAATATTGGACTAATTCAGCAACCACTAAATCTATTGTATAACAAGTTTGCCATTGTTGTAGGTATGGTATACTCACTGTTACCATTTGCCGTGCTTCCAATGTATTCTTCCATTGAGAAAATGGATAAAAGCCTTCTGGAAGCTTCTAAAGACCTTGGAGCAGGACCTGTTAAAACATTTTTAAATGTAACTCTTCCTTTAACAGCGCCTGGAATGTTTGCTGCAGTTATTCTTGTATTTATACCTTCTATTGGATATTACATGATTACTGACATGTTAGGAGGAGGTACCAATATTATGATTGGTAATATTATTTATAATCAGTTTACAGTAGCCAGAAACTGGCCATTCGGATCAGCATTATCAATTATTCTGGCGGTTATTATTCTGATTATGGTAGCAATTTACAGTAAGATGGGCGGAGATCTGGATGATTTGGGGGTGTAGGAAATGAAAAATCCAAGAATGCTGAAGAAAAAAATATTTGCCGGATTTGGACATTTTTATGCACTGCTAATGCTTGCATTCTTTTATATTCCGGTTATCGTAATGGTAATTTACTCTTTTAATGACGGAAAGAATAATAACACCTGGGGTGGATTTACAACCAGATGGTATACAGAACTGTTTCAAGATACAGAATTGTGGGGTGTATTTGGAACTACGGTATGGATTGCCATTGTTTCTACAGTTCTTGCTATCATTATAGGAACTTTGGGAGCTGTAGGGTTACATAAGGCAAAATTCCATGGTAAGGGATTGATTACAAATTCCATGTATCTGCCAATCGTTGTCCCGGAAATCGTACTTGCTATTGCAACGTTTATAGCATTGCAGATGGGCGGGTTTCAATTGGGACCTACAGCTATGATTCTGGGAAATACAACATTGGTACTTCCTTATGTATATATTACAGTTAAGTCAAGACTGGTCGGTATGGATCCTTCTATTGAAGAAGCATCCCTTGATTTGGGAGCAAACAGAGCCTATACCTTTTTGCACGTTATACTGCCAGCTGTAATGCCTGGAGTAATGTCTGGAGCATTTATGTCTTTCACACTGGTACTGGATGATTTGATTGTATCAAGTTTCCTGGCAGATGCCACCACTGTAACACTTCCAATGAGAGTATACTCTATGCTGAAAAAAGGAATTAAGCCGGAAATCAACGCACTTTCTACTGTAGTCCTGGCAGCATTTCTGATTGCTCTATTGGTTTATGGAATTATTTTGTTTGTGAAGGGAAGAAAAAATAAATTAGCTTATAACTAGAACATTGACAACGTAATGAGACAGAAAAGAGGTTTGGATATGAGTGATACAAAAATTGAGTTTTTATATTTAAACGAAGAAGATATGATCAAATCCGGAGTACTGGATGCGGGAAGATGTGTGGATGTTATGGAGGATGTAGTTACCTTATTAAGTGAAGGTGACTACCGTATGGGAGGAAAAGAAAATAACTCCCATGGGTTATATGTAACATTTCCGGATGAGTCTAACATTAAAAATTTCCCTTTAAATGACTCCAGAGATCGACGTTTTGTATCTATGCCTGCATATCTTGGAGGGAAATATCATTTATGTGGTGAAAAATGGTATGGTTCCAACGGAAGAAATGCAAAAAAAGGGCTTCCAAGATCCATATTAATGGTAACTTTAAATGACCTGGAGACAGGGCAGCCCATTGCTTATATGTCAGCCAATCTTTTAAGTGCTGTGAGAACAGGTGCAATGCCCGGGCTGGTGGCAAAATATCTTGCAAGGAAAGATTCCAAAGTCATTGCACTGATTGGAGCAGGTGTGGTAAATAAAACAAGTATTATGGCATATTTATCAAAATTTCCGGGAATAGAGACGGTAAAGATCAAAGGAAGTACCCCAACATCCAAAACGGCTATGGACTTGAAGGTATTTATTGAAGAGAAATATCCGGATGTGAAGGAAGTAACGGTATGTGCAACACTGGAAGAAGCGGTAAGAAATGCGGATATCATCAGTGAGGGAGTGTCCACACCAATCAGAAAATGGCCGGTATATGATCCAAAATGGTTTAAACCGGGCGTGGTATTTATTTCTTCTGGAAGTATGGGACTGACAGACTTAACATTCGCCAGGGATCATATGACGAAAGTTGTGGATAATATTAAAATGTACGAAGAATATGTGGATGAGTTTGAAGAATTTGATGAAAAAACAGGAAAGAGATTATCCTCAGGTATTCCGGGAATGTATTTTGTAAATATGATTGAGGATGGGGAAATATCACCAAAAGACGTAAGACATCTGGGAGATATCATACGTGGTATTGTTCCGGGAAGAACTTCAGAAGACGAAATGTTTTTAGTTAGTGTTGGTGGTATGCCAATCCTTGATGTAGCCTGGGGAAAGACCTGTTATGACCGGGCAGTGGAATTAGGATATGGAACAAGTTTGAAATTATGGGATCAGCCGTATTTTGCATAATCATATAAAGAAGAGGGAAAAAGTGATTAATAAACGATTACAGGTACATTATTGTTGCGTGCAAGGGGCGTATTGGATACTTGCAGCGATCATGTCCGGATTTATGACACCAATTCTGCAGGCAAAAGGATTTTCCAGTATGGAAATTGGAATTTTGCTTGCGGTAAAGCATATCTCTTCTATATTTGTACAGATGTGGGTTGCAGATTTTTCCGACCGCCATGCAGATAAGATTCCTTTAAAGTACATTATCGGTGTAGGTCTGATAATAGGAATTTTTGCGACCGGTGTATTTTATTTCTGTCCGGAAAATTTTATGGCAGCAGTTTTGTTGTTTTTAATCTTTGGTTCAACGATCAATATTATTGTTTCTTTTATTGATGCAATGTCTATTCAATATATAAATTCAGGAAAGAATATCAGCTATACAATGGCAAGAGGATGTGGTTCTTTTACATGGGCAGTGTCCAGTATCTTTCTAGGCAGATATGCTGATCAGTACGGTGCAGCAAAACTCCTTCTCGTTCAAATGGGAATTTCTTTTCTGCTGTTCATGATTATTTTAACCATCCAACCGGCTCAAGTAGTAGAGCAGGCAAATCATAAAAAACAGAAAGTGGAAGCCCATAGTATTGGATATTTATTAAAAAATTATCCTGGATATACATTATTTCTCCTGTCTTGTGTTTTAACGACCATCTGCTATAATACGGGAAGCTGTTTTTTGATTGATATTGTAAAAGCAACCGGGGGTGGAGAAAGTGAATACGGAATTGTGTGTTTTGTACTGGCTATTGTTGAGATTCCAACCGCTGTCTTTTTTATGAAGATGAAAGAAATCGTTGGATTAAACCGGTTATTGATGATTTTCACTATTTCGAATACGTTGAAAGCAGCAGTTTTATTTTTTGCCACAAATGTTTATGCTATTTATTTTGATCAGATTTTTGAGATGTTAGGATTTGGTTTGTTTTATGCAGGAAGTGTTTTTTTTGTCATGGAACAGCTTCCATCGGAAGATGTTGTAAAGGGTACTACTTTGATTACGGTTGCGGTAAATGGGATTGGAACGGGAGTAGGCTCTATGATTTGTGGATGGATCATGTCTGTATTAGGACTAAAAGCACTACTTGGATCCGGTATTATGTTTGGTGCTGCAGGAATTTTTATTATGAGTCTTGCAATGTCAGAAAAAAGTAGACCATAATGTCATTTTAAGATGGCATTATGGCCTTTTTTTGTTATAATGAGATTAATCAGAATATCAGAAATTTGGAAAGGAATATAACAATGAGCGGAAGAAATGATTTGGAACTGGGGGATATCACTTTACTGGGAAATCAGAAAACGAAATATCCAGATGATTATGCACCGGAGGTTCTGGAAACGTTTCCTAATAAGCATCCGGATAATGATTATTTTGTCAAATTTAATGCACCGGAATTTACAAGTCTTTGTCCTATAACCGGACAGCCGGATTTTGCAACTATTTATATTTCCTATGTACCGGGAGAGAAGATGGTTGAGAGTAAATCCTTAAAGTTATATCTGTACAGTTTCAGAAACCATGGAGATTTCCATGAAGATTGTATGAATATTATAATGAAAGATCTAATAAAGTTAATGGAACCAAAATATATTGAAGTTTGGGGTAAATTTACTCCAAGAGGAGGAATTTCTATCGATCCTTATTGCAACTATGGAAAACCAGGGACAAAATGGGAAGAAGTAGCCTGGAATCGACTGGCAAACCATGACTTGTATCCGGAGAAGATCGATAATCGATAGTATATCAGATGAGGGATGACTCCCGCCTCTGTAGGCGGTGAGCAACAATTATGTATCAGTGGCGGGTTTCAATCCCCCATCTGATATACGCTCCGCGAGGATGCGCAGGAATTCGGATTGGAAGTATGTCTGCTATGCAGACCCGAATTCCGCGCCAAGACTCGCGAGCGAGTCTTGAATTAAAAAGAGGGAACAAATATTTTAAGGATATTTATTTTAAGGAGGAAAGGTATGGTAAAAAGATTTTTAAAAGGAGCAGTTTGTGCGGCATTGGCAGTGTCGATGGCGCTGGGAACGGTCATTGTAGGAGCAAGTGAAAAGTCAGTTATAGCAATTAATACTCCTTTTACAACAGAAGAACAACATAATGATGTTAGCATTCCTTTAAAAAAAGTGGATGAGAATAAGACAAAATCTGTAAGAGAGTCTCAGCCGGTCATTGCTAGAAATATATGGAATGTATCAGATTGGTATTCTTTTATGAACAATAAACAGCCACAAGATGGTGTTCTGGGATCTTCAACTAGTGCAGGAAATATAATTGCTGGTAGAGTCAAGGTAAACTATTCTGGAACTGCCATTATCAAATATTATTGCAAAGTTAATAATTCCGATACTCTACTTACGTTGGTTAATTTAGATGGAAGTAATATTGCAAATGCTGAAGTTTTCCAAAAAGGAATTGGGAATGGTAGACAATTATGGGTATCTAATGTCCCGGCAGGTACTTACGCAATGGTTACATCAAAGCCATATGATGCAAATAGTACAATTAATGCAGGATTTTTAACAAGTGTTGTTCCTAAAAATAATAATCGGTATCTTAATAGCTTAGGCATTGCAGTGGGTGGAAATGGAGCATTTAATTATGAGTATTTTAAATTAAGTAATCGTGGAGTTGCAGCACTTGGAATGTATAGAAAGGCTTATTATGGTGGTCCATATTCTGTACAATATGTGATTCAAAAGTACAGTAATGGTGCATGGAGAAATATAACTTCACCAAAATACACAAGTTCAAATAAAAGTTATATGACATATGCAGGATTAAGTGCAGGTACATACCGTTTACAAACAAAGTGCCCGACAGGAAATGTTGTATTTCTTCATTATGCAGGAAAGAAAGCCAATAGTTCATATGGTACTAAAAAATCGAAGGCTAGAACGACTTATATTGATATTACATCTTTAGGGCAGGAAGGCACCATTTATTGCCAGATTTCTGGAAGGACGCGTTTTAAAACTAAAAACATAAAAAATGGAAAACGTTTTTATGCAAAAGCAAAAAAGGGAACATACTATATTAAGATGTACAAATATTCTAAGAGCACCACAGGTGGATATAAAATAAAATACACAAAATAGTTTTTAGATATTGAATAACAATTTAATAAGATTAAACAAGTATATAATCCGAAATAAAAAGAAAAAGGTGTTCCGGATATATGTTGTTTTTGCATTTTTAACACAATTTTATTTTTTCTTTAGAATTGTTTATAAGCAGTACATTGATTAAGGAGAGGGTTGGGAATATAATAAGACCATAGTTTTTCATATATATATTTTAATCCTCTCTTTTCATTTAGACCCCGCAACGAAAGCGGGGTCATTTTTGTTTTATAGGAAGTTTTGCAAAAAAGACCTGTTCAAGAGTTTTTTATAGAATTTAATACTTTGTTTATAAATGTTTATATATAGTATATTGATTAGAAGTGCGTATATGATTATACTTAAACCATAGTTTTTCATATATATTTTTTAATCCTCTCTTTTTGAAATAGCTTTGTTTGATTACAAAGCTATTTTTTTAAATTGTTCAAAAATTAAAAAAGTATTGACGTGAGAAAAAGACCATGATATACTCAATATGCTAGACTTTAGCGTTGGAAGAAGGTCTTTTTTTTATGCCTTATTTTAATTAACAATAATAATGGAGGTGGAAGTTGTGCGCACAAAAATCACATTAGAATGTACAGAATGTAAACAGCGTAACTATGACATGACTAAGGATAAGAAAACTCATCCAGAACGCATGGAAACAAAAAAATACTGTAAATTCTGTAAGAAACACACATTACACAAAGAAACTAAATAGTTTCCCGGTAATAGCTTAAGGAAGTGGAGTATGGAAAAAACTAACAAAGCGAAAAAGTCAGAATGGTTTAAAGAATTAAAAGCAGAATTTGCAAGAATCATTTGGCCAACAAAGGAAAAAATCGTAAGAGAAACAGCAATTGTAGTTATCTGTGCTATTATTATCGGAATCATTGTTGCAGTTCTTGACATGGGACTCCAATATGGAATTCAGGCATTGGTAGGATAGAGGTAAGGAGAATATATGGCAGAAGCAAATTGGTATGTTGTTCACACTTACTCAGGATATGAGAACAAAGTTAAGGCAAACCTTGAAAAAACCATTGAGAATCGAAAGCTTCAAGATGAGATTTTAGAGGTTCGTGTACCGCTGGAAGATGTGGTAGAGCTGAAAAATGGTGTGAAAAAACAAGTTTCTAAGAAAATGTTTCCGGGATATGTATTAATTCATATGGTAATGAATGATGACACATGGTATGTAGTAAGAAATACCAGAGGTGTTACAGGATTTGTCGGTCCTGGATCAAAACCGGTGCCGCTTACTCCTGCTGAAATGAAACCATTAGGAATCCAGGTCAGTGGAGGAGCACAGGAAGAAGCACCAAAACGTGAAAAAGTTGAAATTGATGTAGAAATTGGTGATATGATCGTTGTAACTTCCGGTGCTTGGGAAGGAACAACAAGTGCAGTCACTGCAATCAATGAACACAAGCAAACAGTTACCATTGAAGTAGAGATGTTCGGAAGAGCTACTTCTGTGGAAATTGATTTCTTAGATATTAAGAAAGTGTAACGAAAAGCAAAAAGTAATGATATTTTTTGTTTGAGACAAAGTGGGAGGGCTATCCCGTAATTACCACAATAATCAGGAGGTTAACGATTATGGCAAAGAAAGTAGAAGGTTATATTAAACTTCAAATCCCAGCAGGAAAGGCAACACCAGCACCACCAGTTGGACCAGCACTTGGACAGCATGGTGTAAACATTGTACAGTTCACAAAAGAATTTAACGCAAGAACAGCTGATCAGGGAGATGTGGTTATTCCTGTAGTTATTACAGTATATCAGGACAGAAGCTTTAGCTTCATAACAAAGACTCCACCAGCAGCAGTATTATTAAAGAAAGCTTGTAATATTCAGTCTGGATCAGGTGAACCAAACAGAAAGAAAGTAGCTACTATTTCTAAAGAAGATATTCAGAAGATCGCTGAAACAAAAATGAAAGACCTGAATGCAGGATCTATTGAAGCTGCTATGAGCATGATTGCCGGAACAGCAAGAAGTATGGGAATCACTGTAGAAGAATAGGCATTGAATGCCAGTCAGGTGTAACTACCTTAAATAATAGTAAAAAAAGTGGGAGGGCTTGCTCCCGATATTACCACAGGAGGTATTTTAGAATGAAAAAAGGAAAGAGATACGTAGAACTTAAGAAATTAGTGGATAAATCAACAGCTTATGATCCACAGGAAGCAATTTCTTTAGTTAAAAAATTAGCGAATGCGAAATTCGATGAAACAATCGAAGCTCACATCCGCCTTGGAGTAGATGGACGTCAGGCTGACCAGCAGATTCGTGGTGCAGTTGTACTGCCACACGGAACAGGTAAAGAAGTAAAAGTTCTTGTATTTGCTAAAGATGCAAAAGCTGAAGAAGCAAAAGCAGCAGGAGCAGAATTCGTTGGTGCTGAAGAATTAGTACCAAAAATCCAGAAAGAAAACTGGTATGACTTCGATGTTGTTGTAGCTACTCCAGACATGATGGGTGTCGTTGGTCGTTTAGGTCGTGACCTTGGACCAAAAGGTTTAATGCCAAACCCTAAAGCTGGAACTGTAACAATGGATGTTGCAAAAGCCATTAAAGAAATCAAAGCAGGTAAAATCGAATATAGATTAGATAAAGCTAATATTATCCACGTACCAGTTGGAAAAGCTTCATTTGGTGAAGAACAGTTAGCGGACAACTTCCAAACGTTAATCGATGCAATTATCAAAGCAAAACCTGCAGCAGCAAAAGGTCAGTATTTCAGAAATGTAACAATTTCTTCAACAATGGGACCTGGAGTGAAAGTAGATTCAACAAAATTTGCTTAAATCTTAACGATTTTCCCCTCTATAAGTTTTATAGAGGGGTTTATTGTTACATAAAAATACTAAGAAATGTTAGATATAAAAAGCGGACTTGTCCGCTTTATTCTGTATCCAGAGATATTTTAAATTAAAAACGAAAAAAGAATGAGAGGAAAAAAATGAAGGATCTAACTACAGGAAATCCGTTTCAGGTCATTCTAAGGTTTACCCTTCCAATGCTTTTCAGCATGATTTTTCAACAGGTATATAGTGTTGTAGACAGTATTGTTGCCGGAAAGTACATAGGTGTCAATGCCTTAGGAGCCGTAGGCGCTTCTCAGCCTATAACAGCAATATTTATTGCTGTTGCTGTTGGAACCGGTATGGGAATAAATGTTGTTATATCAAACTTTTTTGGAGCCAGGAAATATAAAAGGGTCAAAAGTACCATTTCTACTTCTGTCATAACAGTGGTCATTATGAGTGTGATATTAACTGTTTTGGGCAGCATTGGATGTAATGGAATGCTGAAACTTCTGTCAACGCCGACAGATATATTTTCAGATGCGGCATTATATCTGAAAATATATATCTGGGGGATTATTTTTCTGATGCTGTATAATGCGGCAACTTCAATTTTTACAGCTTTGGGAGACTCCATGACCCCTTTGGTTTTCCTTATATTTTCATCTGTACTGAACATTATTCTTGATGTAGTGTTTGTAACCTGTTTTCATATGGGAGTATCAGGAGTTGCCTGGGCAACATTTATAGCTCAGGGAATTGCTTCGGTATTAGCTGTTATAACAGTGTTTATAAAAGTTAAGAAAATCAAAACTCCTGCATATAAGAAATTTAATACTCTTTTATTAAGAAAGGTTATGACGATTGCGGTTCCAAGTATTATGCAGCAGTCATTTGTGTCTATCGGACAGCTGTTTGTACAGGGAAGGATCAACAGTTTTGGAGCTATCGTAGTTGCAGGATATTCTGCAGCATTTAAAATACAGATATTTATTCTTGCAGCATTAAGTACGGTATCCAATGCCATATCCAGTTTCATTGCCCAGAATCTGGGTGCTGGAAAAACAGAGAGAATGCGGGATGGAATTAAAATCGGTTTAAAAATGATTTTTTCTATGTCGGTAATATTTTTCCTTGTCTGCTATTTCATGGCAAATCCATTAATGGAACTATTTATGGATGGAAAGACACAGGAATCGTTAAATGGTATTAAAGTAGGTGTAGGATTTCTGCATATTGTAACACCGTTTTATATGATAATCTGTATAAAATTTATTTATGACGGAGCATTACGTGGAATGGAAGCGATGAAAGGATTTATGGCATCTACATTTGCGGACTTAATTGCCAGAGTAGTTTTATCTTTTCTGTTTTCAATACCATTTGGATATATAGGAATCTGGTGGGCTTGGCCGGTAGGATGGTTTATCGGAACCTGTGTATCGATTTACTGTGGGAAAAAAGAATTGAAAAAATATTAAAAGTAGTTGACAAAAAAGAACAAATATGATATCTTATTAAAGTATTACTGCCGAAGACAGTAGGTGCCATATGGCGTAACGTAGAACAACCTACCGAGGAGAATATTAGTATGAAGCTAATTATGCCCTTTGTCTTTGCAGACAGAGGGTTTTCTTATATTCGAGCGGTACACGAAAATAAATCAAGGAGGTGCACCAATAAAATGGCAAAAGTTGAATTAAAACAACCAATTGTAGACGAAATCAAAGAATTACTTACAGATGCTCAGTCCGCAGTATTAGTATCCTACCGTGGAATTACTGTAGAAGAAGACACAGCTATGCGTAAGGAATTAAGAGAAGCAGACGTAGAATACAAAGTATATAAAAATACTATGATTCGTTTTGCTGTAAAAGATACTGAATTTGATTCATTATCTGGAGATTTAACAGGACCTACTGCTATCGCTATATCTAAGACAGATGCAACAGCTCCTGCAAGAATCCTTGCTAAATATGCAAAGAGTGTTGAAGCTTTAGAATTAAAGTCTGGAGTAGTAGAAGGAACATTCTATGACAAAGATGGTATCCAGGTTATCGCAAGCATTCCATCAAGAGACGAATTACTTGCAAAATTCCTTGGAAGCATCCAGTCACCAATTACAAACTTTGCTCGTGTTATTAAGCAGATCGCTGAAAAAGACGGTGAAGTTGCAGAAGAAGCAGCTGAATAATTATCAGCAAAGAATTAAATAATATTAGGAGGAAATTATAATGACAACTCAGGAAATTATTGAAGTTATCAAAGGTTTATCAGTATTAGAATTAAATGAATTAGTAAAAGCTTGTGAAGAAGAATTCGGTGTATCTGCAGCAGCAGGTGTTGTAGTAGCTGGAGCAGCTGGAGCTGGAGAAGCAGCTGAAGAAAAAGACGAATTTGATGTAGAATTAACAGAAGTTGGTGGAGCTAAAGTTAAAGTCATCAAAGCTGTTCGTGAAATCACTGGTTTAGGATTAAAAGAAGCTAAAGAATTAGTTGACGGAGCTCCTAAAGTAGTTAAAGAAGCTGTATCTAAAGCAGAAGCTGAAGACATCAAGACTAAATTAGAAGAACAGGGTGCAAAAGTTACTCTTAAATAATTAAGAGAAAAAACTTCCGATTGATTTAGAAGGTTAAAAATGCCGTACTGACGTAAGTTGGTACGGCATTTTTTTACCTAATGAATTATACTATAATAGGAAATATGGTACAGCAAAGAAAAAGGCTAACAAAGGGGAAAGAGGTACAGTATGAAGATTATGAAACTAGTTATTATTGAACCATTGGGTGTAGAAGAAGCTTTTTTGATGGATGTTGCAAAAAAAGCTTTAGGGGAATCTGTAGAAATTATTTCTTATCCAACCAGAACTACAGATACGAAAAGTCTGATTGAAAGAGGAAAAGATGCAGATATTATTATGGTGGCAAACCTGCCATTAAATAGCGAAGTAATCCGCGGATGTGAGAAGTTAAAATTACTGGCAGTGGCATTTACCGGAATTGATCATATTGCAATGGAAGCCTGTAAAGAACGTAATATTACTGTCTGCAATTGTGCAGGATATTCTACTGCTGCTGTATCAGATTTGGTGTTCGGACTGCTTATTTCGTTGTACCGGAATATTATTCCATGTAATCAGGTAGTAAGAGAAGAAGGAACGAAAGAAGGTCTGGTGGGATTTGAACTGGAAGGAAAGAAGTTTGGTGTTGTAGGAACAGGGGCGATCGGAACAAATGTAGCCAATATTGCCAAAGCCTTTGGATGTGAAGTATATGCATATTCCAGAACAAAGAAAGATTTAGATGGTATTACATATCTTTCATTAGAAGAGTTGCTTTCCACATGTGATATCGTATCCTTGCATGTGCCTTTGAATGAAAGTACGAAAGGATTGATTCATAAGGAGAATCTTGCATTAATGAAAAAGAGTGCGGTACTGATCAATACTGCCAGAGGACCTGTGGTGGATAGTGAGGCTTTGGCTGATGCACTAAATGAAGGGAAAATTGCCGGAGCAGCAGTTGATGTTTTTGAGACAGAACCACCCGTACCGAAAGATCATCCATTATTCCATGCCAAAAATCTTATTGCAACTCCTCATGTGGCATTTGCTACAAAGGAAGCTTTGGAGAAACGGGCGGTTATGAATTTTGATAATGTGAAAAAATGGTTAGAAGGAAATCCGGTGAATGTACAGTCATTCTAAAGAAATAGACATAAAAGTTTTCTAAAAAAGTTAAAAAGGAAACAGGAGATGTTCCGCACAGATGTGTACTTGGAACATCTCCTGTTTTTCATCTTTTTTATTTGTTATCGGTTTAGATATCCAATAAGTCACTGAATGCTTTTAATGCTCCGTCTGTATCATGGGCAAGAACACGTTTTGCAAGAATCTTACCAAGTTGAACTCCTTCCTGATCAAAGCTGTTCAGATTCCACAGGAATCCCTGGAACATAATCTTGTTTTCAAAATGAGCTAATAATGCACCAAGTGATTCTGGTGTTAACTGATCTCCGATAATGATGCTTGAAGGACGTCCACCGGCAAATTTCTTATTAGGGTTTTCGTCATCTTTACCACAGGCAAATGCAATGATCTGGGCTGCTACGTTAGCGCAAAGTTTCTGCTGGCTAGTGCTGTCTTCGATTACAACATCTGTACCTAACTGGCTCTTTTTAAATCCAACGAACTGTAATGGAACGATGTCTGTTCCCTGATGTAATAACTGATAGAAAGAATGCTGTCCGTTTGTACCAGGTTCTCCAAAGATAACTGGTCCGGTTACATAATCTACAGGTTCTCCAAAACGGTTTACACTTTTACCATTTGATTCCATATCACATTGCTGTAAATGTGCAGGGAAACGGCTTAATGCCTGAGAATAAGGTAAAACAGCGGTAGAAGGATATCCCTGAACGTTACGTTCATAAACACCAATTAAAGCATCTAACATATCAGGGTTTTTCAAAACGTCTTTGTTCTTTGCAAGTGCATCTTCATCTGCTGCTCCGTTTAGGATTCTTGCATAAATATCTGGACCAAATGCCAGTGAAAGAACAACTCCACCAACAACAGAAGATGAAGAATAACGACCTCCGATAAAGTCATCCATGAAGAATGATTCAAGGTAATCATCACCCTGTGCCAAAGGAGATGTTTCGCTTGTTGCGGCAAGCATGTGATTTTTAGGATCCAGTCCCTGTTTCTTTAAGGCTTCTTTTACAAAAGCTTCATTTGTAAGGGTCTCTAATGTTGTTCCTGATTTTGATACAACGATAAACAGAGAACGGGATACATCAATAGAGTTAAGAACGGCAGCAGCATCATCCGGATCCACGTTACTGATGAATTTTGCTTCCATTTTAAATGTATCATTTGCTTTTGCCCAGTTTTCAAGAGCAATGTATAAAGCACGAGGACCTAAATCGCTTCCTCCGATACCAATCTGTACAACGGTTGTAAATGTTTCACCGGCAGCATTTGTGATTTCACCAGAATGAACTTTCTTTGCAAATTCAGCTGCTTTTTCCTGCTGGGAAACATAAAAATCACGCTTGTCTACACCATCAACAATAACAGGATTTCCTAACTGTCTACGAGCTAAATGATGAAGAACCAGACGTTTTTCTCCGGTATTGATAACTGCACCATTATATAATTCCTGGAATTTTTCAATTAACTGCTGTTCTTCTGCCAGTTCAGCAAGTGCATCCAGAATAGTGTCATCAATTTCTTTTGCAGCATAGTTGAAATTAAGACCAGCTGCCATAGGTGCATTATAACGGGATACGCGGTCAGCACCTTCTTCACCGGACATTGCTTCGATAATGTTTACTCGACCTTTCAGACCGGTAAGTTTTTCATAAGACCCTAATGTGTCAAGATTGTTCCATGTTGCCATAAATAGTTCCTCCTTAATAATATGGTTGTTCATTGATTGGATGAATAGATGCAAATACCAATGGTGAGTCCCAAACAAAGGATGTTTTTCCATCACAATTCTAAATTTATTATACTAGAAATAGTCTCTTTTTTCAATGGATTGTACTTACTAAATTGTTTTTGGATTTAGACCATATGCGACAAAAAGAGACAGTTATTCATACACAACCTGATAACATATTTAATTTGGAAATATGGTAGAAAATAAACTCTTATCACTAAATGTGGAAAAAGTCAAGGGAAAAATGGAAAAAAGTTGTTGACATGGCAAAATCACTATGATAATATAAGAAAATGCTTTACTGTGGGTTTGTATGCCCATGGTGTTTAGGAAATTCATTTTTAAATTGTGTTAAAACCTGGCAAATATGAGGGTTTTACACAATATGTAGTATATAAACCAGCTTTAGATCAAGAGGTGAAAAAACGTCCATGGAAAAGAACAGAATACAGCCAATAAAATCAGGTACCGGGATGCGAATCAGCTATGCCAGGCAGGAAGATGTCCTTGAAGTACCGAATCTGATCGAAATTCAGAAGGATTCATATAATTGGTTCTTAGATGAAGGATTAGCAGAAGTCTTTGAAGACATCTCTCCAATTGAAGATTATAGTGATCAGTTGAGCTTGGAATTTGTTGACTATCAGTTATGCAGGGATGATATTAAATATTCTATAGAAGAATGTAAAGAAAGAGATGCAACATATGCAGCTCCTTTAAAAGTGAAGGTAAGACTTCTTAATAAGGAAACAGATGAAATTAAGCAGCATGACATTTTTATGGGCGATCTTCCACTGATGACAGAAACTGGTACTTTCATTATTAATGGTGCGGAACGTGTTATTGTCAGCCAGTTGGTTCGTTCTCCTGGAATTTATTACGGAATTGCTCATGATAAGATCGGTAAGAAGTTATATTCAGCAACTGTTATCCCGAACCGTGGTGCATGGCTGGAATATGAAACAGACTCCAATGATGTGTTCAACGTTCGTGTAGACAGAACAAGAAAAGTACCGATCACAGTGCTGATCCGTGCATTAGGTATCGGAACGAATGCAGAAATCAAAGAATTATTTGGAGAAGAACCAAAGATTCTTGCAAGTATCGAGAAAGATCCTTCTGATAATTATGAAGATGGACTTCTTGAATTATATAAGAAAATCCGTCCGGGTGAACCATTATCTGTCGATAGTGCACAGAGCCTGATCAATAGTATGTTCTTTGATCCAAGAAGATATGATCTGGCAAAAGTAGGACGTTACAAATTTAATAAAAAACTGGCATTCCGTAATCGTATTGCCGGATTTATGCTGGCAGAAGATGTTGTGGACACAACAACAGGGGAAATTATCGCAGAAGCAGGAACAGTTGTAAGTATGGAACTGGCTGATCAGATCCAGAATGCAGCAGTGCCAAGTGTGATGATTCAGACAGAAAACGGTAATACAAAAGTGTTATCTAATATGGCTGTTAATCTTGCAGAATATGTAGATTTCAATCCGGAAGAAATCGGTGTTCATGAACATGTATTTTATCCTGCTCTGGAAAAGATTCTGGAAGAAGGATATGAAGGAGAGGAACTGAAACAGGTTCTTAAGAAAAATATTCATGAACTTATTCCTAAACATATTACAAAAGAAGATATTTTAGCTTCTATCAACTATAATATTCATTTAGAATATGGAATTGGAAATGATGATGATATTGACCACCTGGGAAATCGTCGTATCCGTTCTGTAGGAGAACTGCTTCAGAACCAGTACCGTATTGGATTGTCCCGTCTGGAAAGAGTTGTTCGTGAAAGGATGACAACACAGGATATTGAATCTATTTCACCACAGTCTCTGATTAATATCAAACCTGTAACAGCGGCAGTAAAAGAGTTCTTTGGAAGCTCTCAGTTATCCCAGTTCATGGATCATAACAATCCGCTGTCTGAATTGACTCATAAGAGACGTTTATCAGCATTGGGACCAGGAGGTCTGTCCCGTGACCGTGCCGGATTCGAAGTTCGAGACGTACATTACTCACATTATGGAAGAATGTGTCCAATCGAAACACCTGAAGGTCCTAACATCGGTCTGATCAACTCTTTGGCAACATATGCAAGAATCAACGAATATGGATTTATTGAAGCTCCATATCGTGTGCTTGATAAAACTGATCCTGAAAATCCGATTGTTACCAATGAAGTTGTTTATCTGACAGCTGATGAAGAAGATAATTTTATTGTAGCACAGGCGAACGAACCTCTGGATGAAGAAGGGCATTTTGTTCATACTCATGTATCCGGACGTTACCGTGAAGAAACATCTGAGTTTGATAAAGCAAATCTTGATTTAATGGACGTTTCTCCAAAGATGGTATTCTCTGTAGCTACATCCATGATTCCTTTCCTGGAAAATGATGATGCCAACCGTGCGCTGATGGGATCCAACATGCAGCGTCAGGCAGTTCCACTTCTGTCAACAGAAGCACCTGTAGTTGGAACAGGTATGGAGTCAAAAGCTGCATATGATTCAGGAGTATGTATTACTGCAAAGAATTCAGGTGTAGTTGAAAGATCCACAAGTACTAAAATCGTTGTAAAAAATGATGATGGTGGAAGAGATGAGTATAATGTTATCAAGTTTGCACGAAGCAACCAGGGTAACTGTATGAACCAGAGACCGATTGTTTTTGTTGGAGACAGAGTAGAAAAAGGTGACATTTTAGCTGACGGAGCTTCTACATGTAATGGAGAAATGGCTCTTGGTAAGAATCCGCTGATCGGATTTATGACATGGGAAGGTTATAACTACGAAGATGCGGTACTGTTAAGTGAACGTCTTGTACAGGAAGATGTTTACACATCTGTTCATATTGAAGAATACGAAGCAGAAGCTAGAGATACTAAATTAGGACAGGAAGAAATCACAAGAGATCTTGCCGGTTTAAGTGAAGATGTTCTGAAAGATCTGGATGATAATGGTATTATTCGTATTGGTGCAGAAGTGCGTGCCGGAGATATTCTGGTTGGTAAAGTAACTCCAAAAGGAGAAACAGAATTAACAGCAGAAGAAAGACTGCTTCGTGCAATCTTTGGTGAAAAGGCAAGAGAAGTCCGTGACACATCTTTAAGAGTTCCTCATGGAGCATATGGTGTTGTTATGGATACAAAGATCTTCACAAGAGAAAACGGAGATGAGCTTCCACCAGGAGTAAACAAGAGTGTTCGTGTTTACATTGCACAGAAGAGAAAGATTTCCGTAGGAGATAAGATGGCTGGTCGTCATGGTAACAAGGGTGTAATTTCCCGTATTTTACCAGTAGAGGATATGCCTTATCTGCCAAACGGACGTCCACTAGATATCGTACTGAATCCACTGGGTGTGCCATCACGTATGAACATCGGACAGGTGCTGGAAATCCACTTATCTTTGGCTGCAAAGGTATTAGGATTTAATGTGGCAACACCAGTATTTAACGGGGCCGATGAAAATGATATTGCAGATACTCTTATGATGGCAAATGATTATGCAAATACTTCATGGGAAGAATTTGAAGCAAAATGGCGTGACAAAGTTAATGACGATGTTATGCAGTATTTATATGAAAACAGAGACCACAGAAAAGAATGGGAAGGTGTTCCGATTGATACAACAGGAAAGGTAAGACTTCGTGACGGACGTACAGGAGAAGAATTTGACAGTCCTGTAACTATCGGTTTCATGCATTACCTGAAACTGCATCATCTGGTTGATGATAAGATTCATGCCCGTTCTACAGGTCCTTACTCATTAGTTACTCAGCAGCCTCTGGGTGGTAAGGCACAGTTCGGTGGACAGCGTTTTGGAGAAATGGAGGTTTGGGCACTGGAAGCTTATGGTGCATCCTATACACTTCAGGAAATCCTGACTGTAAAATCTGATGATGTGGTTGGACGAGTTAAAACATACGAAGCAATTATTAAAGGTGACAATATTCCAGAACCTGGTATTCCGGAATCTTTCAAAGTACTGCTGAAAGAATTCCAGTCCTTGGCTTTGGATGTGAAAGTATTAGACGAAAATGCTTCTGAAGTTGAAATCAGAGAAGATATTGATGGCGGAGACGTTGATCAGGATCTGGCACCAATGATTGAAGGAGACAGCGTCTTTAACAATTATGAAGAAAGTGAAGCAACTTTAGGTGCCCTGGGATACAAACAGGGAGAACTTTCAGAAGGTGAAGATGATACGATCTTATAGATGGATGTGCAATTAGGAAGGAGCAGCCTTAATGATAGAATCAAGCAATGAATATTCAAGCAACAAAATTTCATTTGATGCAATTAAAATCGGGTTGGCTTCTCCAGAAAAGATCCGTGAGTGGTCAAGAGGAGAAGTAAAGAAGCCTGAGACGATTAACTATCGTACATTAAAGCCTGAAAAAGACGGGCTTTTCTGTGAAAAGATCTTTGGACCAACCAAAGACTGGGAATGTCACTGTGGAAAATACAAAAAAGTACGTTACAAAGGTGTTGTCTGTGACCGATGCGGCGTAGAGGTTACAAAGGCAAATGTACGTCGTGAAAGAATGGGACATATTGAACTGGCAGCGCCAGTGTCCCATATCTGGTATTTTAAAGGAATCCCTAGCCGTATGGGATTAATGCTTGACATTTCACCTAGAACTCTGGAAAAAGTTTTATATTTTGCTTGCTATATCGTATTGGATGCAGGAGATACTGATCTTGCATACAAACAGGTATTAACAGAAAAAGAATATAGAGAAGCTTATGATAAATATGGTGATGCATTCCGTGTAGGTATGGGTGCAGAAGCAGTAAAAGAACTGTTAGAAGCTATTGATCTGGAAGCAGAAGCAAAAGCACTGAAAGATGAGTTTAAAACAGCAACTGGACAGAAAAGAGCAAGAATCGTCAAAAGACTGGAAGTTGTAGAAGCATTCTGCAACTCTGACAACCGTCCGGAATGGATGATCCTTGATGTTGTGCCGGTTATTCCGCCAGATATCCGTCCTATGGTACAGCTGGATGGAGGACGTTTTGCAACATCTGACTTAAATGATCTGTACAGAAGAATTATTAACAGAAATAATCGTCTGAAAAGACTTCTGGAACTGGGAGCACCAGATATTATCGTAAGAAACGAAAAGAGAATGCTGCAGGAAGCAGTAGATGCTCTGATCGATAATGGAAGACGTGGACGTCCTGTAA
Organism: Anaerostipes faecalis; assembly: GCF_018982945.1. Lineage (GTDB taxonomy): Bacteria > Bacillota > Clostridia > Lachnospirales > Lachnospiraceae > Anaerostipes > Anaerostipes faecalis. The sequence continues at coordinate 57,535 of NZ_JABRXE010000009.1, forward strand.
CAGGACCGGGAAACAGAGCTCTTAAATCCTTATCTGACATGCTGAAAGGTAAACAGGGACGTTTCCGTCAGAACCTTCTTGGAAAACGTGTAGACTATTCCGGACGTTCTGTAATCGTCGTTGGACCGGAACTGAAGATTTATCAGTGTGGTCTTCCAAAAGAAATGGCAATTGAATTGTTTAAGCCATTTGTTATGAAAGAACTGGTAGAAAGAAAGCTTTCTCACAATATTAAATCTGCTAAGAAAATGGTTGAAAAACTGCAGCCGGAAGTATGGGATGTACTGGAAGATGTTATCAAAGAACATCCGGTTATGTTAAACCGTGCCCCTACACTTCATAGACTTGGTATTCAGGCATTTGAACCAATTCTGGTAGAAGGTAAAGCAATTAAGCTTCATCCGCTGGTATGTACTGCATACAATGCCGACTTTGACGGTGACCAGATGGCTGTCCATCTTCCATTATCTGTGGAAGCACAGGCAGAGTGTCGTTTCCTTCTGTTATCACCAAATAACCTTCTGAAACCTTCAGATGGTGGTCCGGTAGCCGTTCCTTCACAGGATATGGTACTTGGTATTTACTACCTGACTCTGGAAAAAGAAGGAGATAAAGGTGAAGGAAAATACTTTAAGTCTGAAAATGAAGCATATCTTGCATATGAAAATAAAGTTATTACGCTTCATGCACGTATTAAAGTAAGACGTACAGGAGTAGATAAAGATGGAAATCCTATTTCTCAGGTTGTTGATTGTACACTGGGACGTATCCTGTTTAATGAAATTATTTTACAGGATTTAGGATTTGTAGATAGAAGTAAACCGGAAAATGCTTTAGCTTTAGAAATCGATTTCCATGTAGGAAAGAAACAGTTAAAACAGATTCTGGACAGATGTATCAATATTCATGGTGCAACAAAGACAGCAGAAGTGCTGGATGACATTAAAGCCATCGGATATAAATACTCTACAAGAGGTGCCCTGACAGTATCCATTTCTGATATGACAGTGCCACCTGAAAAACCTCAGATTCTGGAAGATGCTCAGAATCAGGCAGAATTTATTACAGAACAGTACAAACGTGGATTAATGACAGAAGAAGAACGCTACAAAGCAGTTGTTAAAACATGGTTTGATGCCGATGAAGTTCTGACAGACAAACTGATCACAGGATTGGATAAATTGAATAATATCTTCATGATGGCTGACTCTGGTGCCCGTGGTTCTAACCAGCAGATTAAACAGCTGGCAGGTATGCGTGGATTGATGGCCGATACATCAGGACGTACCATTGAACTTCCAATCAAGTCTAACTTCCGTGAAGGTCTGGATGTACTGGAATATTTCATTTCTGCTCATGGTGCTCGTAAAGGTCTGTCCGATACAGCTCTTCGTACAGCCGATTCAGGTTACCTGACTCGTCGTCTGGTAGATGTATCACAGGATCTGATCATTCGTGAACAGGATTGCTGTGAAGATAAAAATGAAATTCCTGGAATGTATGTGGAAGCATTCATGGATGGACAGGAAGTTATTGAAAGTCTTGAAGAACGTATTACAGGAAGATATGCAGCAGAAGAAATCAAAGATCCTGAAACAGGAGATGTTCTGGTAAAAGCAAACCATATGATTACACCAAAACGTGCTAAAGCTGTTGTGGAAGCCGGACATACAAAAGTTAAGATTCGTACAATGCTTACCTGTAAATCACCAATTGGAGCCTGTGCAAAATGTTACGGTTCCAACATGGCAACAGGTCAGGCAGTACAGGTTGGAGAAGCTGTCGGAATTATTGCTGCCCAGTCTATCGGTGAGCCTGGTACACAGCTTACAATGAGAACATTCCATGCCGGTGGTGTAGCCGGTGATGATATCACACAGGGTCTTCCACGTATTGAAGAGCTGTTTGAAGCACGTAAACCAAAAGGTCTGGCTATCATCGCTGAATTCGGTGGAGAAGTACAGATCAAGGATACAAAGAAAAAACGTGAAGTTATCATCTCCAACAGAGAAACTGGAGATGTTAAGACTTATCTGATTCCATACGGATCCAGACTGAAAGTAATGGAAGGACAGATTCTGGAAGCTGGAGATGAATTAACAGAAGGTTCTATCAACCCTCATGACTTGCTGAAAATCAAAGGTATTCGTGCCGTTCAGGATTATATGATCCGTGAAGTGCAGAGAGTATATCGTCTGCAGGGTGTAGATATCAATGACAAGCACGTTGAGGTTATCGTACGTCAGATGCTGAAGAAAGTCCGCATTGAAGATGGTGGAGATACAGATTATCTGCCAGGAGCAATGGTAGACGTTCTGGAACTGGAAAAAGCAAATAAGGAAATGGTAGAAAAAGGATTAGAGCCTGCACAGGCAGAACAGATTATGCTTGGTATTACAAAAGCATCTCTGGCAACAAACTCTTTCTTATCTGCAGCATCTTTCCAGGAAACAACAAAGGTTCTGACAGATGCAGCAATCAAAGGAAAAGTCGATCCATTGGTAGGTCTGAAAGAAAACGTACTTCTTGGAAAACTGATTCCGGCCGGTACTGGTATGAAACGTTATCGTGACGTTAAGATCAGCACAGATGTGGAAGATTTCACAATTGGTGATGAATTTGATTTTGATGACGAAATCAGTTTTGACGAAGAATTAGATTTCCAGGAATAAGTTAACTGAAAAAATAAGAAATAAAATTAGAAACAGAGTATAATTCCAGAAATTTACTCTGTTTCTTGTTTTTTATTGCAAAAAAACTATGAAAATGATAAGGTTAAATTGATAATTTATATGAGACTCGGAAGGTATGACAAAGGATAAATAAAAATATGATATACATGATATTAGGCGTTTTGGCATTTGGACTGTTTTTTCTGTACGATATAAACAGTGTTTTATGGCAGGATAAGGTTTTGCATAAAAGTTTTTTTGCCGGTTGTATGATATTGGCAGTCTCTACTGTTTTATTTACCATCAAGTTTTTTTCCAGTGAAAGGATTCATATGATACAGTGGATATGTTTATTGCTCACGATTATTTCATTTCTGCTATTTATTTATACACTTTTTTTTGCCCTTCCTTTTGATAAAACCTATAGGGAGATGGAAGGTCCTGCTTGTGTATATACAGGTGGGATTTATTCGTTATGCAGGCATCCAGGAGTCCTTTGGATGTTTTTCTTTTATGTTTTTCTGGGAGGATTTTTAAATTCTTTCACAGTTATTTTAATTGGAATTGTATACAGCATTTTGAATATAGCATATGTAGTGCTTCAGGATTGCTGGACTTTTCCCAAAACACTTGCCGGATATGATGAATATAAAAACACAACACCTTTTCTTATTCCGACGAAGGATAGCATAAAAAAATGCTGGAATACAATATACTCCGGAAAGGGGAGAGATGATGAAGTTCGAAGAAAAGTTAAGAGAAAGGGATAGAAAGGAAATCTGGGATGAATATTGTGGATTTCTTGATCTTTCTATGGAAGATTATATGCACATTCAAAAACGTCTGTTAATGGAATAGATGTCTTTGTGGTGCAATTCAAAACTTGGACAGGATATTTTAGACGGTAAAATGCCGCGTGATATTGATGAATTTCGTCAAATGGTTCCTTTAACCACTTATGAGGATTATGCAGATGTTTTACTGTCGAAACAGAAAGAAATGCTGCCGGATGAGCCGATTATATGGATTCAGACCACATGGGAAGGCGGAAAACATCCTATAAAAGTTGCTCCTTATACAAGGAGTATGCTGGATACTTATACACATAACGTACTTGCCTGCCTGATTTTATCCACAAGTAATCAAAAGGGTGAATTTGATGTTAAAGTAACTGATAATATTCTATATGCATTGGCACCTCTTCCATATGCTACAGGTCTTTTTCCTCTCGCATTAAAAGATCAGATTAATATTGGTTTTCTGCCACCGGTGAAAGATGCTGTAAAAATGTCTTTTGGAGAACGAAATGTAAAAGGATTTAAAATGGGGCTAAGCGAAGGAATTGAATTTTTCTTTGGACTTGGCAGTGTAGCATATTTCGTAAGTATGAGTATTGCAGACATGCAGAAAAAGGGTGGAGAAAAAAAGGGAATGATCGAAACGCTTTCTAAACTTTCTCCATCAATGATAATAAAGCTAATTCGTGCAAAACAAAAATGCCGAAAAGAAAATCGTCAGCTGAAACCAAAGGATTTATTTAAGCTGAAAGGATTTATGTGTGCAGGAACAGATAATTACTGTTATAAAGATGATCTTGAAGAATTATGGGGAGTTCGACCAATGGAACTCTTTGCAGGAACAGAGCCAACCTGTATCGGGACGGAAACCTGGACGCGCAATGGCATGTATTTCTTTCCGGATGCATGTTTTTATGAATTTATTCCGGAAAGTGAAATGGAAAAAAGTTTTATTGATCCGGAATACCAGCCAAAAACATTTTTAATGGATGAAGTTATACCTGGAGAAAAATATGAGATTGCTATTACAGTTTTAAAGGGCGGAGCTTTTGCGAGGTATCGTGTAGGCGATGTGTATCGGTGTGTAGGGCTTAAGAATAAAGAAGATGAGACAGTTATTCCTCGTTTTCAGTATGTGGATCGTATACCTACAATCATTGACATTGGAGGGTTTACACGAATTTCAGAAAATTCAATTTCGGATGTGATTCAGTTATCTGGTCTGCCGATTAAAAACTGGGTGGCTTTGAAAGAATATACAGAAAACAATCGTCCATATCTGCATTTATATGTGGAAATGGAAAAAGAAAGTCTGGAAACTATTGCGATCAACAAAGAAATCTTAAAAAATCATTTAAGTGTATATTTTAAATATTTGGATCAGGACTATAAAGATTTAAAGAGAATTTTAGGAATAGACCCACTGGAAATAACGATTTTAAAATGCGGGATTTTTGATAAATTTGAAAGCCGTGGAAAACAGCTGGTCAGGAGAGTGAATCCTCCTTATCAGGAAACAGCTGTTCTTTTGGAAGATTATGTAGCAGAAAGAGGAGGTATCAGCTATGAATAGTTTTTCGATTATTCCAATTACTGCTCTGATAGGATATGTATTCTTCTTAATGGCATTTGTGGCAGCAAAAAAAACAAAATTAATTAACTCATTTATTTATCTCCTGATCGTTATGATTGCCTGGACCGGTGGTTCTTTTGCCATGAGGCAAATGATGTGGCCTTCTGTAAGGTTCTGGTTTCATATATCACTGGCCGGAATGTTATTTATGCCACTAGGCTTTTTAAATTTTATTGAGGAATTTCTTGCAGTTAACCGGACAAATAAGAAAATCTTATTTGTAATAACGACTGTGATTCTCGTAGTAAATGCAGCTACAGAATGGATTCTGGCAACACCGAGACCAATAGAAGATAACGGAAAAATTACTTTTGTTTATACGATGCATTGGCAGGTTGTGATTTTGTTTGCATTTTGTGTCATTGTAATTTTAAGAATGATGCAGGTGACGATTTTCTACTGGAAGAGAAACGATTTTGTAACAAAACAGCTGACTCCGATTTTGATAGGAATTCTGGTTCTTTTTGTGGGGCATGTTTGTCTTTTGTTACCATTTTTTCAAGGATTTCCTATAGACCTGCTATCAGGAATCATTAATATCATTTTTATTTTTTATGCACTATATGCTAAGAGGATATGTAAGCTGACTCTTTTAATATCAAAAGGAAACTGCTATATTCTCTCTATGGGTCTTGTGGTGATTTTGTATTATTATATGGCAACGCCTTTAAAAGATTTTATTGGGGAAAATGTGTCAGAAAAATATTCTGGAATTATTATTATATTGATCGTCATGATTGTTTCAATGACATTTTATCATGTAATTCAAATGTTTTTTGATAAAATCTGTGAAAAAGAAGAACTGGCACAAACAGAAAATCTAAGAAAATTTAGTATGCAGGTATCTAAGTCCCTTAATATCAGAGGAATTCTGGATGCCATGGTTGAAGTAATCCAGAAAACGGTACAGGTTGAAAAGGTATATATCTGTATTGCAGATGATAATCATAATTATGAAGTATTTCATACAACCAGCAGACTGGACAGAAGGTCGTTGCGAATGTCAGAAGATCATCCGGTAGTACGATATTTACAGAATCATGATGGAAGTCTCCTTATGAAAGATTTTAAATGTACATCTGCCTATAAGTCCATGTGGGAAGATGAAAAAAGGCTTTTATCTGAATGGAAGATAGAGTGTTTTCTTCCGCTAAAAGATGAAGATGATCTTATTGGAATTGTCATGCTGGAACATAAAGAAAAGTATAAAGAATTTACATTTGAGGATCTTAATTTTCTGGAATCTGTTGAATCTATTTCTGCCATTGCAGTGAAGAATTCAAGGCTATACGAAAAAGCCTATGAAGAAGCCAGAAAAGATGAGCTTACAGGATTATACAACCGGAAATGTTTCTATGAGCTTTTGCACAGTGAATATATGAAATGTAAAAAAGATTCTCTGGCTTTGGTTATGGTGGATATTGATGATTTTAAACTTTATAATCAGCTGTACGGTAACCAGGAAGGAGATGCTGCACTGATAAGGGTTTCTGAGATTATCAGGGCTACAGTTGGAGAAAATGGATATGTTGCCCGATATGAGGGGAAAAGATTTGGAATCATTCTTCCGGGAAAGAATTTATATGAGGCAAAACATCTGGCAGAAAATATCAGCGGGCAGATCAGACAGATGAATTCCAATCGAAAGGATTATTCTTTCAGAGTATTGACAGTCAGCTGTGGAATCAGTGCAATTCCGTATTCAGCAGCTACAGAAAAAGAATTGATTCATAATACTGATATGGCTGTATATAATGTGAAACGTTCAGGGAAAAACGGTGTATTTATATATACAGAAGGAGAATCAAAACGAAGAACCGAAGGGAAACAGGAACAGAGAAAAAGTGCTTATAAAGAATATGCATCTACGATATATGCACTGACCGCTGCCATTGATACAAAGGATCACTATACGTTTAATCATTCCAAAAATGTGGCATATTATGCCGGTGAACTGGCGAAAATATACGGATTGGATCAAAATTGCATTGATATTGTGCGAGAAGCGGGACTACTGCACGATATAGGGAAAATAGGTATTCCCGAAAATATTCTTAATAAACCAGGCAAACTTACAGAAGATGAATATGAAATTATTAAAACTCATGTGGAAAATTCCATTGGAATCATAAGACATCTGCCATCTCTTGATTATGTAATACCAGCCGTTCTGGGGCATCATGAACGATATGATGGAAAGGGATATCCAAGAAGGATGAAGGGAGAAGATATCCCTCTGATGGGAAGAATGCTGTGCATTGCAGATTCTTTTGATGCTATGTTGTCAAAAAGAAGTTATAAAGATGGTTTCCCTCTTGAAAAAGTATTAAGAATAGTGGAAGAAGAAGCGGGAAAACAGTTTGATCCAAGATTGTCAGAGTTGTTGATACAGGCTGTCAGAGATGGAAGAATTAAATGCAGAACAAATGCGAAAAAGCACGAAGAATTAATGGAATAGAAAAGGCAGGTTTACAAAACCTGTCTTTTTTGCCGGTAAAAAATTTTTCAATACCATATAAATTATATATCAATTGAATGCAAATAAATTGAATTTACCAGGTGAAATCTTAAATAATCTGAATATACTTTTAATTTGACAAATTAATCAGAAATTGATATAATAAAGACAACAAAAAGAGATAAGTTTTTATAGAAAGGAGAAGTTGCCTAGAGTGCTCCCAGAGATTCGTGGTTAGAATCTTTAAAACCGGCAGTCGATCATCTGAGTATTGGAATAGAGAAAGATGAGACTGACTTAACAAGATATTGTAATCCATAGGATGGATCATACAAGTCTTTGAACGGATAGAACGGTAAGGAGTCAACCTCATGGAGAAGGAGATACAAAGAGAATAAGAATCATAGATTTTCAGATACTTGAGCAGGTCGAAGAATCAAGGGAGAATCAAAACAATATCCAAACAGATAAGAAAGATTCTATGAGAATGAAAAAGGATTCAAAGATAAATAGAGTATAGAGAATCAGCAGGATTCAGAAAATCAGGAAAAGAAGATTTATCATTGTATCGACTGACCGGTGGAGCATTTAAAATCAGAACTCATAACAATTCTCCAAGGATAATGTTATTGGAAGGATCAGATGTAAAGAAATCGATCCAATGATAAGAAAATAGTGAGAAGACGGAAATAGCCATGAAAACAAAGAAGCTGCAGGAAGCGAAAGACAGAGTGTGACGAGAAAGCATTCTGTTAGCAGCAGGAAAGATGGCAGAGATTTTCCCGATATCCGCAAAATAAATTATTAAAAAAAGTACAATAATAATTCCGGAGAAAAGTATTGACAAAGACACGCTAGAGATTTATAATATCCTAGCGTGTCTTTTTAGAGGTTTAAAGAGACATGTGGAAACCAGGTGAATTTAAGTAACCACAGTAGAAAACATGTATGGAGGTGAAATCAATGCCAACTTTTAACCAATTAGTTAGAAAAGGGAGAAAGACATCTGTAAAGAAGTCTACAGCACCAGCACTTCAGAAAGGATTTAACTCTTTGAAGAAGAAATCAACAAATACAAGCTCTCCACAGAAGAGAGGTGTTTGTACAGCTGTTAAGACTGCAACTCCTAAAAAGCCTAACTCAGCTCTTCGTAAGATTGCCAGAGTTCGTCTTTCTAACGGAATCGAAGTAACAAGTTATATCCCAGGTGAAGGACATAACTTACAGGAACATAGTGTTGTTCTGATTCGTGGTGGTCGTGTTAAGGACTTACCAGGTACTCGTTACCACATCGTTAGAGGTACACTGGATACAGCTGGTGTAGCTAACAGAATGCAGGCTCGTTCTAAATATGGAGCAAAAAGACCTAAGAAAAAATAGAACAAAACTAAATTGGTACAAAGCAGCGTAAATATGCGCTACCTTGTATAGTTGTGCCGGAACTTTATTGTTTCCTACAAAAGGTTACAGGAGATATAAAAGTCCTGCACGAACATGCAATCAAAGTATACTCACGGAGTATTCCGTATTTTATGACCGACTCTGGGTCAGGTATGCTTCGCATAGTAATGTATGAGTACCGATGAATTAATTATTATTAAGGAGGGAAGAACCGTGCCACGTAAAGGACATATTGCGAAAAGAGACGTATTAGCAGATCCTATTTACAACAATAAGGTTGTGACAAAATTAATTAACAACATTATGTTAGATGGTAAAAAAGGAGTTGCTCAGAAAATCGTATACGGAGCATTTGCCCGTGTAGAACAGGAAACTGGTAAACCAGCTCTCGAAGTATTCGAAGAAGCTATGAACAATATCATGCCAGTTCTTGAAGTAAAGGCTAGACGTATCGGTGGAGCTACTTACCAGGTACCTATCGATGTAAGACCTGACAGAAGACAGGCTTTAGCACTTCGTTGGTTAACAACTTTCTCACGTAAAAGAGGAGAAAGAACAATGGAAGAACGTCTTGCAAAAGAACTTCTTGATGCTGCAAACAATACTGGAGCATCTGTAAAGAAAAAAGAAGATATGCACAAAATGGCAGAAGCAAACAAGGCATTCGCTCATTACAGATTCTAATCTTTTTCAAAGATTTATTGTGCGATTGTCGTGGATGCTTCCACGTAAAAACAATAGGAGGAAAAAACCTTGGCTGGAAGAGAATATCCATTAGAGAGAACCAGAAATATTGGTATTATGGCTCATATTGATGCTGGTAAAACAACATTAACTGAACGTATCCTTTATTATACTGGTGTTAACTATAAAATTGGTGATACTCATGAAGGTACTGCTACCATGGACTGGATGGAACAGGAACAGGAAAGAGGTATCACAATCACTTCCGCTGCTACAACATGTCACTGGACTCTTCAGGAAAACTGCAAACCAAAAGCAGGAGCTGAAGAACATCGTATTAACATTATCGATACTCCAGGTCACGTTGACTTTACAGTAGAAGTAGAACGTTCTCTGCGTGTACTTGATGGTGCCGTAGGTGTGTTCTGTGCAAAGGGCGGAGTTGAACCTCAGTCCGAAAACGTATGGCGTCAGGCTGACACATACAATGTACCAAGAATGGCATTTATTAATAAGATGGATATCTTAGGTGCTAACTTCTACGGTGCAGTAGACCAGATCAAAGATCGTTTAGGAGCTAATGCAGTTGTACTTCAGCTGCCAATCGGTAAAGAAGACGATTTCCAGGGAATCATTGATCTGTTTGAAATGAAAGCTTACATCTACAATGATGAAAAGGGAGAAGATATCTCCATTACTGATATTCCAGAAGATATGCAGGAAGATGCAGAACTTTATCATACAGAACTGATTGAAAAAATCTGTGAACTGGATGATGATTTAATGATGGAATACCTTGAAGGTGAAGAACCATCTATTGATGCTTTAAAAGCTACATTAAGAAAAGCTACATGTGAATGTGAAGCTGTTCCTGTATGCTGTGGTTCTGCATATAGAAACAAAGGTGTTCAGAAACTTCTGGATGCAATTCTTGAATATATGCCAGCACCAACAGACATCCCAGCGATCAAAGGTGTGGATGAAGATGGTAACGAAGTTGAAAGACATTCATCTGATGATGAACCATTCTCAGCTTTAGCATTCAAGATTATGACAGACCCATTCGTAGGAAAACTTGCTTTCTTCAGAGTTTACTCTGGAACAATGAAATCAGGTTCTTATGTACTGAATGCAACAAAGAACAAAAAAGAACGTGTTGGACGTATCCTTCAGATGCATGCTAACAAACGTGAAGAATTAGATGTAGTATATTCTGGTGATATCGGAGCTGTTGTTGGATTTAAATCAACAACAACTGGTGATACTATCTGTGATGAACAGCATCCAGTTATTCTGGAATCCATGGAATTCCCAGAACCAGTTATCGACGTAGCGATCGAACCTAAAACTAAGGGAGATCAGGGTAAAATGTCTGAAGCCCTTGCAAAACTGGCTGAAGAAGATCCTACATTCAGAGCTCATACAGATCAGGAAACAGGACAGACAATTATTTCCGGAATGGGAGAACTTCATCTGGAAATCATCGTTGACCGTCTGCTTCGTGAATTTAAAGTAGAAGCTAACGTAGGTGCTCCTCAGGTAGCATACAAAGAAACATTTACAAAAGCTGTTGATGTTGATTCTAAATATGCTAAACAGTCTGGTGGTCGTGGACAGTATGGACACTGTAAAGTACACTTTGAACCTATGGATGCCAACGGAGAAGAACTGTTCAAGTTCGAATCTACAGTTGTTGGTGGATCTATTCCAAAAGAATATATCCCTGCAGTTGGAGAAGGTATCGAAGAAGCAGCTCAGTCTGGTATCTTAGGAGGATTCCCAGTACTTGGTGTTAAAGCTACAGTATATGATGGATCTTATCATGATGTCGATTCCAGTGAAATGGCATTCCACATCGCTGGTTCTATGGCATTTAAAGAAGCTATGCAGAAAGCAGGAGCTATCTTACTTGAGCCAATCATGAGAGTCGAAGTCACAATGCCTGAAGAATACATGGGAGATGTAATTGGTGATATCAATTCACGTCGTGGACGTATTGAAGGTATGGATGACATCGCCGGAGGAAAAATGGTTCGTGCATTTGTACCACTTTCTGAAATGTTTGGTTATTCAACAGACCTGCGTTCAAGAACACAGGGACGTGGTAACTATTCTATGTTCTTTGAAAAATATGAACCAGTACCAAAGAATGTTCAGGAAAAAGTACTTGCTGATAAATAAGAAATAACCCTATTTTCAAGAAAATAGGCTTGAAATCTTTAAGTAAATGAAATATAATCAAATTTAGGACAGCCCTTTTGGGGGCAACTATTTTGAAGTAGTAAAATCATTATTGTATTGCCCTAAGGGCGTAATAAGGAGGACATTTAAAATGGCTAAAGAAAAGTTTGAGAGAAGCAAACCTCATTGTAACATTGGTACCATTGGACACGTTGACCATGGTAAAACAACTTTAACAGCAGCAATCACAAAAACTCTTTCAGCTCGTGTAGAAGGAAACGCAGCAGTTGATTTCGAAAATATCGATAAAGCTCCAGAAGAAAGAGAACGTGGTATCACAATTTCTACAGCTCACGTTGAGTATGAAACAGAAAAACGTCACTACGCTCACGTTGACTGCCCAGGCCATGCTGACTACGTTAAAAACATGATCACTGGTGCTGCTCAGATGGATGGTGCTATCCTTGTAGTAGCTGCAACTGATGGTGTTATGGCTCAGACTAAAGAACACATCCTGCTTTCTCGTCAGGTAGGTGTACCTTACATCGTAGTATTCATGAACAAATGTGACATGGTAGACGATGAAGAATTATTAGAATTAGTAGAAATGGAAATTCGTGAATTATTAAATGAATACGAATTCCCAGGAGATGACATTCCTGTAATCCAGGGATCTGCTTTAAAAGCTCTTGAAGATCCTAACGGAGAATGGGGAGATAAAATCATGGAACTGATGGATGCTGTTGACAGCTATATCCCAGATCCAGAACGTGACACAGACAAACCATTCCTTATGCCAGTAGAAGACGTATTCTCTATCACAGGACGTGGTACAGTTGCTACAGGTAGAGTAGAAAGTGGTGTACTTCACGTATCTGACGAAGTTGAAATCGTTGGTATCAAAGAAGAAACAAGAAAAGTTGTTGTAACTGGTGTAGAAATGTTCCGTAAACTGTTAGACGAAGCTCAGGCTGGAGATAACATTGGTGCATTACTTCGTGGTGTTCAGAGAGATGAAATCGAAAGAGGACAGGTTCTTTGTCAGCCAGGATCAATCACATGTCATACAAAATTCACAGCTCAGGTTTACGTATTAACAAAAGATGAAGGTGGACGTCATACTCCATTCTTCAACAACTACCGTCCACAGTTCTACTTCAGAACAACAGACGTAACAGGTGTTATCGAATTACCAGAAGGAACAGAAATGTGCATGCCTGGTGATAACGTAGAAATGACTATCGAATTAATTCACCCAATCGCTATGGCTCAGGGATTATCTTTCGCTATCCGTGAAGGTGGACGTACTGTAGGTTCTGGTAGAGTTGCTACTATCGTTGAATAATTTCAATTGATAGTGTCACAAAGCTAGTAATTATAAGGCTTTCCGTGTTTTTACACGGAGAGCCTTTTTTACGTTTGCACGTAATAAATTTTGATTAGTGGCTCCAAAATGGCTCCATGATACGTGATAATACTTGTGTTCGTCAATCTTTGGACATAAAAAATCCCCTAAGTTTTGACACTTAAGGGATTCAATTCCTACCATTTTGTTATTTTCTTTATATCAGCTGCACGGTCAGGGTCTCTCTTGATAGACAGCTGTGCTTTGATATATTGGTCTACATCATTTCTGCCTTCATCTGATAACTGATAGTAGTTTGTCAGATGTTCATCTAATTTAGGCATATTATTTTTCCCAAACAAACACATAAGTGGATATAAGGTATTTTTGAGGTATCGTTTGATTCGGTTCCCATCCAAAATTTCATCCATGCCGGATGGAAGTTCTGGTAGAGTGATAGAATCGTTTTTGTCCCAATTCTCTGAATTGAGAGATGCATCTGAGCAAATCTCAGATACTTCGATACCTAAAGCATTGGCAATTCGTAATGCGAAATCAAAACGAATAGAAGTATCTTTTTGAATGATTGAGTATATAGTCGTTGGGCTTATAGTGGTTTCTCTCGCAACCCAACGTACACTTTTACCTTTCTGTTCAAGGATTTCCTTTAATCTTTGTCCGTCTCCCATGGCTAACACCATCCTTTCTACTTATGGATTATAACATGGTGTACGAAAAAAGTACATAGAAAATTTAAAAATGTACGAAAAATGATTGACAGTACGAAATTCGTACACTATAATGACAATATAAACAGTACGAAAATCGTACATTCTAAAAAGGAGGTGAGACCATGAATCGTACAAAGTATTTATTAACGGCAGATGATGTTAAGGACTATCTGGAATGTTCCAGAGACCATGCATACAAGGTTATCAAGAAATTGAATCTTGAACTTGCATCCATGGGATACGAAGTAGAAGCTGGCAAAGTGCCACGCAAATTCTTCGCAGAAAAATTTTATGGCTTTGAAGCATCGTAGAAAGGAGGAAGATTATGGCTTGTAAAGACAAAACAACGGGAACATGGGTTGCCCAGTGGTACGAGGTAGACATGTATGGCAAAAAGAAGAGACGTAAGAAACGTGGATTTAAAACCATGCGAGAGGCTAAATTGTATGAAAACGAAAGAACCTTAAAGGAACAAGGCGACATGAATATGCTCCTAAAGGACTTCATGGAACAGTATTTTGAGGATAAGCAGAACGAACTTAAGGAGAGAAGTGTCAGAAGTAAAAAGCAGATGATGGAGCGACATGTTATTCCATACTTTGGAGACATGAAGATGTGTGATATCACGGCTCCTCAAATCATCAAGTGGCAGAATGAGATGTATAAGAAAGGGTATTCAGAAAGCTATTTGCGAATGATTAACAATCAGCTGACGAGTTTATTTACTCATGCAATGAATGTTTATGATTTGAGCAATAATCCATGTAAAAAGGTTAAACGCATGGGAAAGGATGCTCCTAGAAGTTTGACATTTTGGACGGTGGATGAGTATGAGACATTTCTTGAGACAATGGATGAAAGCGACCACTATTATCTAATGTTTGAGATTTTATTTTGGACAGGTATTCGAGAAGGGGAAATGCTTGCACTCACAAAAGGGGATTTTGATTTCGTGAACTGTAAATTGCATATCACAAAGACCTATTATCGTATTGATGGAAAAGATGTAATTACGACACCAAAGACACCGGAATCAATTCGTACAATCGATATTCCGGAGTTCTTAAGGGATGCGATTAAAGAGTTCTGTGATAAGAAATATGGATTTCCGGATGATGAGCGATTGTTTCCAATCTGTGCAAGAGCGGTACAGAATAAATTGAAACGTCAGATTGCAAAAGCAGGAGTAAAGGATATTCGTGTGCATGACCTTAGACATTCACATGTCGCATATCTGATTAACCAAGGTATCGAACCTATTTTGATTAAGGAACGATTAGGGCATAGGGATATTAAGATTACGATTAACACCTATGGACATTTATATCCGAATGAACAGAAGAAGGTGGCGATGCTTCTTGATGCAAACAGAAGAAATAAAAAAGAGTCTTAATGGCGGCAACCATAAAGACTCAACTGATAACGCTATAACCTCTGTTATCTCTCAACAAGATAATTATAGCAGAGGTTATTCCGTCTATCAACCGTTTTTGTTGATTTTAAAGGATTTTACGCAATTTAGAGGAAGGAAATGATGGAATAACAATGGACAATTTAAAGATTATTAACATGGCAGATGTGGAAACCAAGAAAGTAGAGTTTCTTTGGTATCCATATATTCCTTACGGGAAGCTAACGATTATACAAGGCGACCCGGGGGAAGGTAAAACAACAGCGGTATTGCAGATAGCAGCACTTTTGACTAAAGGTGAGAAACTTCCGGAGGATGATCAGGAACGTGAACCTGTGAACGTTATCTATCAGACTGCGGAAGATGGATTGGCAGACACAGTAAAACCGAGACTAGAAGCTGCAGGGGCAGATTGCTCTAAAGTGCTTGTTATTGATGAATCAGAGCAAGGACTTAGCATGTCAGATTTACGCATCGAAGAGGCGATAAAGCAGACTGGAGCGAAGCTTGTGATTCTTGACCCTATCCAAGCATATCTTGGCTCTGGAGTGGATATGCACCGTGCAAATGAGATTCGTCCGGTAATGAAACACTTAGGTGATATAGCGGAGAAATACAACTGTGCAATCATCCTTATCGGGCATATGAACAAAGCAAGCGGTAGTAAATCTACGTACAGAGGACTTGGCTCTATCGACTTTCAAGCAACTGCAAGAAGCGTGCTGATTGTCGGTAGGGTAAAGGATGACCCAACCTGCAGAGTAATTGCACACGATAAAAGTAGCCTTGCACCGGAAGGACAGTCGATTGCCTTTCGATTAGACAAAGACAATGGTTTTATGTGGGAAGGGCCTATCGAACTGACCGTAGAGGAATTGCTTAGTGGAGAACCAAAGGTTACAAAGCTGAAAGCAGCCAAAGATTTTCTAACAGAGTTTCTGTCGGATGGTCCAAAGCCTAGTACAGAAATCTTTGAAGCAGCAGAAGTAGATGGTATCAAAAGGCGTACGCTATTTACCGCCAAAGAAGAGTTGGAAATAACAGCTACCAAAGTTGGCGATAAATGGCATTGGGGTTTTTGATATGAGTAGGGAAGATTGCAAGAGTGCAAGAATGCAAGAATGCAAAGTATATATAACATTGCAATCTTGCAACCTTGAATTCTTGATTTTGGGAGGAACGTATGAAAGAGAAACAAATTCAGATATCACAGAGGCTTTTTATTACGCTCGTAAAATGTTTTGTGCTTGATATGGAAGTGGATTGTGAAGAGATAAAGAAAGAACTAAATAGGAAGTTGGATGCTGTGGCGTTGCGACAATTATACAGTACATATAAAACAGCTCCAACGGATGCGGAGAAAGAGGAAGCACGCCAAAAATATCTTGATGCAAAAGGAGTGCCTACGAGCTTTCGATGGTAGAGAGATTTTCACTTTGAGCGATATATAACAAGTACGTGGCACGTACTTGTAAGTATAGTCAAGGAAGAAAGCAGATGGTGTGCGACGACAAAATCATTGGCTTCGAGTATCAGCTTACTGATAGTCGTTAGGCAATGATTGCACAAGGGAAGGCTTCGCCTGGGAGTGTAACTCCCATTGAGAATGGGTAAGGCATCGCCAGGGCAACGCCCTATGAGATGCAGTCAAGGCGGCAGCTTTGTGCACTCCGCATAGGAGCGAAATACGACTTGATGTCCGTAGGATGTCAAGTCTGGTATTGAGCCATAACTGTCAGAGCCAGTTATGGACTCACCAAAATTACAGAACAGAGAGGAGGAATTAGATGCCAGCAAGTGCACAAACAGTATCTGTAAGCAGAGGAAAAACTGCAATAGAACATGACCTAAGAGAATATACGCCGAACAATGTTGACCCATCTATGTCGGTATACAACGCAGTTTTGATAAATGAACTCGGTGGGAAATCTCTTGCGGAATATACAAACGAATATATGAAACCGTATATTGAAGAATACAATGCTAAGCAACGTAGAAGTGATAGAATGAAGTCTTATGATTATGCAGCGGACTACATTGAAGAGCAAAATAATATGCAGAAATCGAGACAGAATTACACAGCCGGTCAGCTTGCGTATGAGTATGTAATACAGTTTGGTGACCACCAAACTATGGATGTTAACGAAGTGGTAAAGAAGCCTAAACTTCGTAAGGAAGTGCATGCGATGTTTGAGGAGTTCATTCAATCTTATCAATCATCCTATCCTCATATGAGGATTATTCTTGCTACGGTGCATATGGATGAACCCAAGGGAACACCACATATGCATATCCTAGTTCAGCCGATTGGAGAGGGCTATAAGCAGGGATTATCGCATCAGGTATCACTTACAAAGGCATTAGCTTGTGATGGTTTTGAACGTTCAGAGAAAAAGGGAGACCGCCTATCTATGACAAGATGGCAAGATGATATTAAGGATAATATTATGGAACCGATTCTGGTACGTCATAAATATGCAAGAGCCTATAAGGATGGAGAAAAACAGCATATGCCGGTAGCGATGTATAAAAGAGCAATGGCAGAAAAGGATGCGATTGTAGAAGATGCTAAGGTAGAAGCGGAACAAATCGTAGAGAAAGCTCGTGAAGAGGTCGAAGAATTGGAAGAGGAGAAGGATTATCTAATCAATGGTAATGGAAAAGACTCTGCGTATGATATGCCTTTTGAAGATTGGTCGATTGCAGATTTGAAGTGTGAAAAAGAATTCCTAATAAACGGAGACCCAGACTTTTCGGGAGATATATTCAGGGGTGTTTCAGAATTGGAAGAAAAGCACTCGGAATTAAGAGCTGATATAAAAGACTTGGAGCAAGCAAAGGAAGAAAAGACTGCAGAGGTAGCAAGTGTCGAAGATAGGTATTCAAAGATGTGGGATGAGTATGAGGCGTTAAGAGATGGGTACAAAGATAAGGATGGAAAACATATCTTGGGATATAATGAGCTGGTGCAGCGACATAAGGAGCTACTTCAAGATCCTGCAAGATTATTAGAGACAGAGGAAGGTCAGCAGGTTCTTGAAGAAGCGAAAGAGGAGATTGTAGAGACAGTGCAAAAGAACCTCGTATCCAATATGCTTGGATTTATCAAAAGAGAGATTTTTGACACATTGAAAGAATGGCTTGTAGAACCAATTTACAAAGCTATCAATGAAATGATGCGTGGACATTGGTTTCAGTTAAATGACAATGATAAGAAAATCTTAACCGGAGCAATAGACAGAACAGTTGACCGATTAGTTGATAAGTTGGACATTGGCTCTAAGATAGAGGAGAATGTTTGCGAGAATATGCCAAGTGAAAATCAGATAGAGCAAGAAGTACAAAGAATATACAGGGGGCGAGGAAGATAGAAATCCGAAAGGGTTTCTATTTTTTATGGTATCGTGTATAATAGGGGTGTAAAAAGAACTGTTAAACAGTTCGACAAACTTGAATTTGACGGAGAGATAGTATGGCTATTATTAAAAACGAAATACCGATTTTGGAGTTTGATACAGAGCAGACAGCAGTTCTTAATCCCACTCATGAAAATCTTGGTTTGAACTTACCCAAGAAATGTGTGTTCGCATTTCTTGGTGCTTACATAGATGAATATGCCAGTAAAAGTGATACCAAACAGGTATCCACTTTTGAGAGTGCAACGAAGCATTATCCCATTTACATCACCAAATACAAGGGTGAGGACATTGTGCTTTGTCAAGCACCCGTTGGTGCGGCAGCAGCCACACAGATACTTGATTGGCTGATTGGTTATGGTGTAAGAGAGGTAATCTCGGCAGGTAGTTGCGGTGCTCTGGAAAAGTTCCCCGAAAGTACATTCCTCGTACCAAACAAGGCTCTGCGTGATGAGGG
The DNA here is from genome assembly GCF_018982945.1 of Anaerostipes faecalis. Taxonomy (GTDB): domain Bacteria; phylum Bacillota; class Clostridia; order Lachnospirales; family Lachnospiraceae; genus Anaerostipes; species Anaerostipes faecalis. The sequence goes on from NZ_JABRXE010000009.1 coordinate 76,721, forward strand.
AACATCTTATCACTATGCGCCCCCTACTCGATTTGTGGAAATCAGCGAGAAGGCAAGAAAAGCAATTGAAGAAACCATTCTTGAGCATAGTATGAAATATCAGGAGGTTATAACCTGGTCAACGGATGGATTTTTCCGTGAAACCAAAGAAAAGGTGGCTTATCGCAAAAGTGAAGGCTGTGCAGTTGTAGAAATGGAATGTTCTGCTCTGGCGGCCTGTGCTGATTTCAGAGGGGCAACCTGGGGTATGATACTTTATACCGCAGACAGTCTTGCAGATGTTGACAAATACGACGAAAGAAACTGGGGCGGTAATGCATACGAATATGCACTTACGCTCTGCCTTGATGCGGTTATCAAATTATAAGAACAGTTAGAATCAATCTTTTTTTGTGATATAATTTTATTGAGGTGAATGAAATGAGGACTGAAAAAGAAATATACGATTTAGTTTTGAATTTTGCTTTTCAAGATGAGAGAATTAGAATTGTAACTCTTGAGGGGTCTCGCACTAATGTTAATATACCAAAAGACAATCTTCAAGATTATGATATTACTTTTTTTGTTATAGATATGGGAGAATTTTTGAAAAGCGATGACTGGCTTAGTGTTTTTGGTAACAGAATTATGATGCAAAAACCTGAAGATATGGAATTATTTCCTCCAGAAGAAAAAGGATTTTCTTATATAATGCTTTTTGATGATGGTGTAAAGATTGATTTAACTTTGTTACCTGTTTCAATGCTTGAGGAGTATCTTACTCGCGATAAACTTGTAAAAATCATGTTAGATAAAGATAATATGATTAAAACAGAAATAGTTCCCACAGATGAAGATTATTACATTAAGTGTCCAACAGAAAGAAAGTTTGATGACTGTTGTAACGAATTTTGGAATGTTGCAACATATGTATCCAAGGGCTTACTTCGTGGTGAAATACTATTTGCAATAGACCATATGAATGAAGTATTACGTCATGAGCTTCTTAGGATGATTAGTTGGTATGTCGGTACTGAAAAAGGATTTAATTTCAGTTTGGGTAAAAACTATAAATTTTTAGATAAGCATATTTCAAAAGAATTGTGGGATAACTTACTAAATACATATTCAATGAGTTCGTATGAAGAAATGTGGAAATCGTTTGATTTGTGTCTATGTTTGTTCAAAAAAATATCTAAAAAAGTGGCAGATTCACTTGGTTATAATTATCCTGATTATGATGAAAACGTTACAAAATATTTGGAAACACAAAAGAGAATTTCAAATAAATATCTTTATGGTAATAGGTATTGACAAATTCCAATTTGGTGAACTGAATACTGACACATAGGGGCAAGGTTGAAATACACCTTGCTCCTTTTTATTTGCCTATGGGCATTCATAGAAAATGAATAAAAGGGTCAGTTATACACACCAATACTTATCTCGGACAGAGACAAATATAAAGACCTCTCCGTTTATATCACACCAACCGTTTATTGCTGACAAATGCATTCTGTCGAGCATCAAGCCATATAAAAGCTTTGCTTCGGCAGACAAGCTTTTGTATTTATCCGTAAATAACACCTTCGGCATTTTGAAAAAGGCTTCGTTATCCACTATCTTTCACGCTCCTTTTTGATACATAATTGCAGGATATAACCACAGCTCTGAAACTTTGCTTGCAGCTTTTGACACATCTTCTGCAAAGCTCGTTGTAGCAGATTCTGTTTCGTTCATTCAGGAACAGGCTCAATTCTGATTTTTTACTTTTACTCATTCTCGGAATAACTATCACACTCCTTTTTACTGTAGCTTTTCGGGTTGATTTTTGATGATTTTTTCGTCTGTAATGCGTTTTGTTTTGTCGGTAGGATTATTTCATTAACCACATATCAAAAGCCTCTTTTTGCCGTTTCACCCGAAATAGTTCCTGCCCCGGAATTTCACCGCAGCGTTGCCTCGCTCATATCATCGCAAAGTCGTATCACTTTCGGACGGTCATTCAGTTGTCAAGGTACACGAGAGAAAATATCCCTCAAGGGGTGACTTTTAAAACGCCGATTTTTGTACGTTTTTTCAAAACTTTTTTCAAAAAGTTGAAAGTTTGTAGCGTTGCACAAAAACGCCCTTCACTTGGTAGGCATTTTGAAAGCCTGAAAAAACGACTTTTTATGAAACTTTTTTATTTTCGTTAAAATTGCACAACAAAAAAAGCCGTCACATAGATAGCACAAATAGCGGGAGGGCATTTCATCCTCTCGCACAGTTTGCACTGAAACTATGTAACGGCTTAAACTTTAAGCTCTGATTGTCCGTATGTTACTAACCGAGTATCGGACTATACTTGGTCGGTCAGATAATATGTGTTGGCATAAAGCCAATAAGTAAAAATATGTGTTTCAGATTATATTTAGTTGTAAGGCAAATACATTATTTACCAATTTATTATTATACAGAACATTTGTTTACTTGTCAAGAACTTTTACGAAAAAGAAAAGATGGTGTCGGTTTTCACCGACACCACGAAAAATTAATCACAACTTAGGGTATGTGATTTGTATAGAAAACAATAATTTCATTTTATTTCTATACAAGTTTTAGACAGTATTATTAAATTTCTTTTTTATATTTTCTATGAAAGTTTTAGCCATTTTGTTTTTTAAAAGTAAAATAAATGAGTAGAATATTGATTTTTTGCTTTTGAAATGTTATTATAATAATGGTAGTTTATCGTATTTTGCTATTATATTTCTCGAAAGGTATGATGATATGAAAAAAAAACAAAAACACAATAATTATCACTGAAGAAATGATAAATTCGGACCCTTACGGTTATACATATAAAGAAATTTGTGATTGTGTTGGAGAAAAAAAGGCGCGATCACTTATGCATGCCCTTTATAAAGAAAAACCTCAGAAGAAATATCAAACAATGAGCATTAATGATATTTATAATGGCGGTGATACACGAAAATACTCTTTCAAATTAAAGGATGGTTACTGCGTTGAAACTGTTTGCATCAAGAGAAAAACAGGTGTAACTGTATGTGTTAGTACAATGGTAGGCTGTCCTGTAGGTTGCATTTTTTGTGCATCTGGAAGTAATGGGTTTATAAGAAATTTAACTCCTTCAGAAATTGTACAGCAAGTAACATTACTGAAAGAAAAAGTCAACAGAATTGTATATATGGGAATGGGTGAACCATTTTTTAATTATGATAATGTAATTAAGTCGATTCATATATTAAGAGATAGAAATGGGCTTAATTTCCCCACAGATGGAATCAATATTTCGACTGTAGGTCCTTTAGAGCAATTAAAAAAAATAAGGGAAGAGCATTTGAAGATACAACTCACCCTCTCTCTTCATGCAACAAATCAAAGAACAAGAGATATTATTATCCCCCACATGAAGGGTTATGATATAAATAAGATTGTTGAGGCAGTTTTATCATATTCTGAGAGACATAATAGAAAAGTTACAATTGCTTATTTATTAATTCCCGGACTAAATGACAAAGCAGCTGATGTAAGACAGTTGGGAAGATGGTTTCGTGAAAAAAATGTTTTAATAAATCTTTTACAATATAACGATACCGCAAATTGCAATATTAACAGGCCAAACAAACAACAATTAGTTGCATTTAAATTGCGACTTGAAGCGGCTGGTTTAGAAGTAAAAATGAGAGAATCACGAGGCAATAATATCAAAGCTGCATGCGGTCAGTTAGTTAGTAACACAAACAAAAAGAATAAACAAAACAGCTCAAAACCAACAGACTTTAATTCTCACAAATTTTCTAAGAATAAACAAAACAATAATAAGTCTTCTTCTACGCAAAAGAAAAATCTCTGTCCGAGATAAGTATTGGTGAATAAAAATATTCCTATAGGTAGGATAATTATCGACAAAGAAATTTTCTCTGGAGTGGGAAAAGCAGACCAAAGTATGCTATAATGCAATAAAATAGTTATACAAACTTGAATTTGAGGAGGTGATAAGATGACAGCATATATGAGATTAAGATAATACCGCGAGTTGTGTTGCGGTACATCCGTATTACATAACTCGCTTTCGGGCAAGAATGTAATAATGGAGGATGTCATGAATAAAATTATTAGATTTAATGACAGCGAAAAGCTTTTTCGTTGTCCAATATGTAAACGAAAGTTAAAGATGGTAGGCAATAGTTTGCTGTGTAGTAATAAGCATTGTTTCGATATTTCTAAATTAGGATATGTGAATTTTGCATTAAATCAAAAGCAATCTAAGCATTATAGCAGAACTTCTTTTGAAAGCAGAATGGATATTTTAGAAAAGGGATACTATTCACATATTCTTACGGAGATAACACATATATTGAGCAAGCTTGAAAACATAACAACTATTCTTGATGTCGGATGTGGTGAAGGATATTATTCTAGAAAAATCAAAGAACTATTTCAAGCAGATATAGTTGCTTTTGATATTTCAAAAGATGCCATTTCCCTTGCTTCAAAAAGAGACGGTAGTAAGTCTATAAAGTGGTTTGTGGGTGATTTGGAAAATATGCCAATTAGAGACCACTCAGTAGACTGTATACTGGACATATTTACACCAGCTAATTATTTGGAGTTCAATAGAGTTCTGACGGATAGCGGCTATATTGTAAAGGTTATTCCTGGGAATAAACATCTGATGGAGTTCAGAAACATTGCAAAAGAACATTTGAAAAATCAAGAGTATTCCAATGAGAATGTGATTAACTTATTCAAGAAGCAGTATTCTGTTATTTACCAAAAAAGAGTTTCAGAATCATATGAAATGCCGTTAGAGGATATTAAAATTTTTGCAGACATGACCCCACTGCTCTTCCATGTAGATAAAACTGAGATTGATTTCAAAAAGCTAAAAACTTTGACGATTGATGCAGAGATATTTGTGGGAAGTCTATAACGCTTGAAACTTTCAGTTTTCATAAGAATTGTTGCAATAAAAAGATAGACAAATAGAGGTTGATGTGCTAGAGTTTAGATGGCTCCAAAATGGCTCCAATAATTTTGGGAAATAAAAATACATAATGTATGTAGTGCCTAAAAATAGCATAAAATCAACAAAAAGCATGGTAGAAGATAGCGACAAATCCAAAACCGGGAGCGTGAAGGTGGACGTACTGTAGGATCAGGACGTGTTGCTACAATCATCGAGTAATACAATCTGAATATAGATTTGTTATCGTAAGATAACGTTGTGTCCAAACGTACGATACCCGTAGAACTTCGGTTCTACGGGTTTTTCTGTTGCCTGGAAATATATAAAAGGGCGGAAAAGAATAACGAACAGCGTAGAAAAACGGTTGCCGGGAGAGTATCCTGACAACCGTTTGTGATAACAGAATGATAACAAAATCTTAAATTAAACCAACTAAAGAACTTTCGTGAAGTATTGCAGATGGATTATATTTTTCTATAAGTGAATTTATAATTAGACGATTTCCGGCACTGATTTTGGGACTTAATGTAATTTCCATTTGTGCGTAAGCATTTTCGTCTAGGGTTAGATCATAAAAAGGAAAAGTTTGTTTGGCTTGACCAAGTAAAATCTTGGTACTGGTTGTTTGAAATTCTTGAATTGATTTATCAACTGCCTGATTTAGATTTAGAGGCATGAGTAATAAAATATATCGCCATTCGTGTTGGAAGGCCCAATGGATATTCTTATGCTTACCAAGATTACCTAAAGCAATACTAAATTTATCACCGTCTTGGGTTAATAACTTAGGATATAGCTTGTCTGAATCAGAAGTATATTCAACTTTATGTAAAATGTTATTACCCAATGCTCCAGGAGCTATAAATCCGTTTTTGAGCATATCTGCAATAGGAATTATAGATTTTAAATAAGATCCATTTGAATTATCAGTTACCGTTTGATGTGTAACCTCCGATATTGACGAAGGTGTATTTTCAAATTCTTTAAATGGATTTGCTTTTAATTTAATTCTTACTCCGGAACTTAGAGAACTATACATTTTCCACATAGGGATATTCTCTGTTTCATCATCAGTCCAAGAACTTATATAGCAAAATTGACCAGCATTTTTTAAATCAAATGCTTCTTTTTCTTGAAGATCATCCATTTGATCTAAGGAAGTTAATCTAAACGTGTGGTTTGCTAAAATTAATGCAAGAGTTTCAATACTTGTATAATGATATAAATAATCAGGTGTGTTTTGCAAAATGATTTAATACCTCCTTATGTCAGATTATATGTCTTGATGTCATTGCCTTCAGTACCCTTCTTAACGATGGTATGACAACCTATCGTGGTTCCCATAGCACGCAGTTTCCATTCATCCTGGGTAGCGTTCAACTTATCTAGTTCTGCCTGTCTTTTATCTTCATCTTCAATAGCTAATATTTCAGCTTTTTCCTTTTCATAGACATTTTTAAATTGACACCATTTCCTGAAAAAGTCCTGCATTGTAGGATTTTCGAATGTCAGTGCAACCTTCTGCTCAGGTGTTTCAGCAAGTGAGAGGTTCACCGAATCATCAATAGAAAACAACAGAGAGAGTACATCTCCGACTGTTTCAATATTAAAATCCAGAAAAACACTTACATTTAATCCCAGTGCAGTTGCAATCTTTTCTAACTGATCCGGTTTCGGATTCCGGATTCCCAGTTCATATTTTCTGATTGTTCCTACGTTAATGCCGGACAGCTCGGCTAACTGTATCTGACTGTATCCTCTAAATTCCCGGAATGCCCGGATTTTTTTGCCAACCATAATGCTGCCTCCTTAATAATATTTGTGCTTCTATTCTAGCACAAAAGTGAATGATACAAAAGAGTGAGATTTAACAAATTGCCGATACGCAAGCAATAGGTATGGAATGGAAAAAATAAATTCGCAAATGTTTATTGACAAATTCACAAAAGTGAATTATTATAAGAGAACAACGAAAGAGTCACAAAAGTGACTGGAAAGGAGGACGCTATGAGAACTAATTATATGATGACTGTTGATGATGTCATGGAAGAATTAGGCGTGAAACGCAGTAAAGCATATTCCATTCTGAAGCAGCTTAATGATGAACTGGCAAAGGAAGGATATGTGGCAGTTCGTGGAAAGATTCCACGTCCCTACTGGGAAACAAAATTTTATGGATGCTCTCAGAGAGCAGTGTGAAGGAGGTTTTAAGATGTCAGCTTACAAGGACAAAACACAGGGAACCTGGTATGTGAGCTTCCGCTATATTGACTGGACAGGTAAGAAAACGCAGAAGCTGAAAAGAGGGTTCAAGACAAAGAAAGAAGCATTGAATTATGAAAAGGAATTCATAAGAAAGACTGCAGCGGATATGAAAATGGAGATGAACAGTTTTATTCAAGTCTATTTTGAAGATAAAAAGAATGAACTGAAAGAAAATTCAATCCGTAACAAGCAGCACATGATGAACAAGCACATTGTTCCGTATTTTGGAACAAGAAAAATGAATGAGATCACACCGGCAGAGATTATCCAGTGGCAGAACACCATTCAGGAAAAAGGTTACAGCAAGACTTATGAGCGTATGATTCAGAATCAGTTAAATGCACTGTTTAATCATGCACAGAAAATTTACAATCTGAAGGAAAATCCATGTAAGAAAGTAAAAAAGATGGGGAAATCGGATGCTAATAAGCTGGAATTTTGGACGAAAGCAGAATATGACAGCTTTATCGCCGGGATTGAGCCAGAGAGTGAGGATTATCTGATATTTGAAATCCTGTTCTGGACAGGAATCAGGGAAGGAGAACTTCTGGCATTGAGTCTTTCAGACTTTGATATGAGTGGTAATCTTTTGCATATCAATAAGACTTATAACCGGATCAGGAAAAGAGATGTGATTGATACTCCAAAAACAGAAAATTCAGTCCGTACCATTGATATTCCTAATTTTCTTAAAGAAGAGGTGCAGGAGTATGCGAAGAAGCATTATGGATTTCCGGAAAATCAGCGGTTATTTCCGATTGTGGCGAGAACACTGCAGAAACGGCTTAAGAAGTATGAAGCATTGACCGGTGTAAAACCAATCAGAGTGCATGATATCCGTCACAGCCATGTAGCATATCTGATTTATCAGGGTGTAGAGCCACTGATCATCAAGGAAAGACTGGGGCACAAAGATATTCAGATGACATTAAACACTTATGGTCACCTGTATCCGTCACAGCAAAAAAAGGTAGCTGAGATGTTGGACAACAAACGTTAAATATGGAGGAAAAGACACATGAAAACAAAGAAAGTAGTCAGAAAAATATTTGATACGCTCAATTATAGTAAGAAGCTGAAGATAAGTTCCATTTTATCGGATCGAGATTCGGATTATGCGATTCTTCTTGAATTAGAGGATGGAAGCAAATTTGAAATTATCATTATCCCAACAAGGAGATTCGTATAAGGAGTGGAACTATGGCTACTAACAGACAAAAAGAAAAAGCCCAGACAAAATATCTGAGCAAGTTCTCTGATAATCAGATTCACTGATATATCATCTTGGCAGATTCAGTATATCACGAATTGAACGATACAACAATTCCCGAATATCTGTTCATCAGAGACTTGTCCGGAGGGGCAGGAGGTAGAAGTGACATTATTTGAACAGGTAAAAGAATGTGTGACAGCCAGACAGGCTGCGGAGCATTACGGGATTAAAGTAAAAAGAAATGGAATGGCGTGTTGTCCGTTTCATAAAGACCGACACCCAAGTATGAAGGCCGATAAAATATATCACTGCTTTGCATGTGGAGTGGGCGGTGATGCGATAGATTTTACAGCAAGGTTATTTGGAATATCACAGTATGAAGCTGCGAAAAAGATGATAGAAGATTTTGGACTGGATATAAAAATCGAAGACAGAAACAAATACAAAAGGATGCACCAAAGCAGGAATACTTTGATATCAAAGAAACCTAAAGTTGTGATGATCAGAGAAAAACTGGAGCAGTGGTTGAAACATGCAACAGACGTGCTGATCAGATATCTGAAATGGATTCAGTTCTGGAAAGAGATTTACAAACCAGAACCAGATGAAGAGTGGCACGAATTATTTACGGAGGCATTGGCAAATGAAAGAAAGATAAATGACTATCTGGACGTGCTGATGTTTGGAACAGGAGAAGAGATTGTAGAGTTTTTCAAGATGAAGAGAAGGGAGGTTGAAAAAATTGAAGAAAGAATTAACGAATATCAGCGAGAAGTCCTTGATGGAATTAGAAGATATTGTGAACGAGGAAATGCTTACAACAGAAGATGTCAATAATATGTTGGAGCATACGGATAAAGGAAGAACAAAGCAGACAATTAGAAATTGTGTAACCGTACTTCAAAATGATCCGGTATTGAAAAAAGCGATTAAACGAAATGAACTTTCTGGAAGGATGGACATTGTAAAAGAGGTTCCCTGGGAGCGGAGGAATAACAGTCCTACGGTTACAGATACTGATGAAAATAATTTGAAGATGTATCTGGAAGAAAATTATGAACTGACAAGTGAGCGTGTGATCAAAGCAGGAATAGATATTGTTTCCAATGAAAATAAATATCACCCAATTAGAGATTATCTGGAGAGTCTGGTCTGGGACGGAATTCCAAGAATAGAAAATATGCTTCCACATTTTCTGGGAGCAGAAAAGAGCAAATATACAATCGGAGTAATGAAAATGCACATGCTGGCAGCGATTTCAAGAATTTATGAACCGGGAATAAAATATGATATTATGTTGTGTTTGGTTGGGAGTCAGGGAGCCGGAAAGTCCACATTTTTCAAATATCTAGCGATAAAAGAAGAATGGTTCAGCGACAATCTGGATCATTTGGATGATGAAAATATTTACAGAAAACTGCAAAATCACTGGATTATCGAAATGGGAGAAATGAAGGCAACTATCACAGCAAAGAATATTGAACAGATAAAATCGTTTCTGAGCAGACAGAAAGAAACTTATAAAGTACCTTATGAAGTTCACCCGGAAGACAGACCGAGACAGTGTGTATTTTGCGGTACTTCAAATGATTTGAATTTCCTTCCGCTGGACAGAACCGGAAACAGAAGATTTGCTCCGGTGATGACAGATATGTCGAAAGCAGAAGTTCATATTCTGGACAATGAGGCAGAGAGCAAAGCCTATATCGAACAGGCTTGGGCAGAGGCAATGGTACTGTATCGACAGGGAAATGTGTTCTTAGGATTTACAAAGGAAATTGAGGAAGAGGCAAAGCGTCTGCAGAAAGAATTTATGCCGGAAGATACCAATGCCGGAATCATACAGGAATTTCTTGATGACTACGATGACGATTATGTATGTACAAGAATTCTGTTCGATGAAGCGCTACATCGAACCGGAGAAATGAAACAGTGGGAAGGTAAAGAAATTGCCAATATTATGAACAATGCGATTGTAGGCTGGAAACCACATGGTACACATCGATTCGGAAAGGAATATGGAATACAGCGGTCATGGAAACGGATGAAAGATTCGGTGAAGAAAGATAAAGACGGATTTATAGAAGTACCGGAACAGTTGGAAATACCGTTTGAGTAAAGATTATTGTAAACGATGTAAACGGAACTTGAAGAAAAAACTTAAAACGTTAACTTTTAAAATCTTTTGAACTCCGTTTACAAATTTCGTTTACAGACTGGAAAGGAGCAGAAAATGATGAAACAGGGAAGATTAGGATATAACAGCAGCAATGGAAGATATGGATTATTATCATCAGATTTATGGATTGATACAGGATTTCACTGCGGAGAAGGACTGGAAGTGCTGGTAGATGATGAATGGGTACAGACCAGAATGGAGATGAATCTGGCAAGAGAATGGTATCTGGTGGGAACACCTTATTGTGGAGATTTGGAATATGTGCAGGCGAGGATACCAGAATAAACAGATCTATGATCCACTTCGGTCGGTGCAGAACAGACGTCCATAAGGACGTTATGCCCCCGGCAGGGCGCAAGGGGACTTTTGATGGACGGTACGGCTGTCGAAAGTGCTTTTGCGTTACTTTTGACAAAAGTAACAAAACCGCCGTATCCGGCGAAAATTTCTTAAATATCGCCATAACTGGCGTAAATAAAAATTATGTGCCATGTCTGGCACTCGAGTAGAAAAGAGGTGAGAAAATTTATGATGAAACGGACAATCAGTGGCATGATCGGAGCCGGTTCACTGGCTCATAACAGACGGGATTTTGTAGCAGAAAATGTAGATCCGGACAGAGTGCAATTGAACATTTGTTATAAGAATGAGAATCTGAAAGAAGTTTATAAGGAACTGTTTGACGATGCTACGGAGAGATACAATGTCGGGAAAAGAAAGGACCGGCAGATTGCAAATTATTATGAAAAAATCCGACAGAGCAAACAGGAAAAGTTGTTCCATGAAGTGATATTCCAGATTGGAAATCGAGAGGATATGGCAGTGGGAACAACAGAAGGAAATCTGGCTGTAAAGGTATTGGACGAATATATGAAAGATTTCCAGAAGCGGAATCCGACACTTCGGGTATTTAGTTGCTATCTGCATCAGGACGAAGCTACTCCACATCTGCATATCGATTTTGTCCCTTATGTGACCAACTGGAAGGGAAAAGGAATGGATACTAGAGTTTCACTGAAGCAGGCATTAAAAAGTCTTGGATTTCAAGGCGGAAATAAGCATGATACAGAACTGAATCAGTGGATAAATCATGAAAAAGAAGTGCTGGCAGAAATCGCAATGCAACGTGGAATTGAATGGGAACAGAAAGGTACACATGAAGAGCATCTGGACGTTTATAATTTCAAGAAAAAGGAACGTAAAAAGGAAGTGCAGGAACTGGAGCAGGAAAAAGAAAATCTGACAGCAGAGAACGAAGGATTGATTTCTCAGATTGCGGACGCAAGGGCAGATATTAAACTACTGGAAGAAGAAAAAATTCAGTTCCAGAAAGATAAAGAAATAGCAGAAAAACGTGCCGAGAACGCAGAAACGGAATTGAAAAAACTGGAGGACAGAAGAGAATTCCTGCAACCGGTGATGGATAATGTCAGTAAGGAAATAAAAGAATATGGAATGATCAAAACATTTTTGCCGGAAGCTACAGCATTGGAACGTGCGGTAACTTATCGGGATAAGAAAATAAAACCCTTGTTCATTGAAATGAAGAATAAAATTGGTGCGATGGCTGCACAGGTTAAAGAACTTACCAGAGAAAGAGATAAGTGGAAAAGTAAGTTTCAGAAGAAAAAGCAGGAGCACGAGAACACTAAAAAGGAACTGGCAGAAGTTCAGAAGGATTATCAGAAATTATCCGGTGAGAAAGAAATTCTGCAGGGAATTGCAGACAGATATAACCGACTTTTACGCATGTTGGGGAAAGATATGGTAGAACGACTGGTGCAGGACGATATCCGGATGCAGGCGGAACTTGAAGCGAAAAAGCAGAAAGAACAAATGCCGAAAAAAATAAGTGATCGCATACCATGGGCGAAAGAACAAAGTGAAGAATACAATGCACAGATAAAAAAGAACAAAGCAAAATACAGAGGAATGGAGTTGTAAGAATATGAAGAAACAGATTTATGATGAAAAGAACGGACTGAGCTACACATTGCATGGAGATTATTATCTGCCGGATCTGGAAATCAATGAGGAAGAACCTACATATGGGAAATATGGAATAATGCGAAAACAGTTTCTGAAGGAACACAGGAGTGCAAGGTATCAGTATCTGGTACTTACCGGGAAATTGACGGAGCATTTGAATCAGGTCGATAAAGAAGCGAGAGAAAAAGTTGAAATGCTGGTGGAACAGATGGCTGAGCAGTGGGGCGTGACAGAAAAACTGAAGATGCAGGATCAGATGGAATGGGTTAGGAAAATGAATAATATTCGTAGCAGAGTAGTAGAGATTATAGATGTAGAATTGATTTGTGTTTAGGAGGACAAAGCGGCAGATATAATGTTAAAAGTAGTTGCGTGCGCACGCATATTGTATTATAATACTGGTGGTTAGGAGGAATATATCTATGAAACTATTAAAATGGCTTTCAGTAACAGACCGATTTTACAAAATCTATTTGGATAAACAGCTTGCCCCCTTTGGAATCAACAACAGCCAATATATGTTTTTGATTAAAATCTGTCGTTCGCCTGGCATTTTACAGGATTCTTTAATTGATATGTTTTATGTTCATCCGAGCAATATTGTACGGACAGTTGCGGCATTAGAAAAGCAGGGAATGATTATGCGTTCCCCAAATGATAAGGATAAGCGGACGTGTAAGCTGTATCCTACGGAACGTGCGCTGTCTGTAATTGATGAGATACAGACGGTATGTGAAAAGACAGAAGCTCTTTTATTGCAAGGCTTCAGGGAATCTGATAAAAACCTCTTTATTGATTTGCTGATTCAGGCAGGTGAAAATATTACAGCGGAACTCCGTATAGAAAGAAAGGGGGATGAATTTAATGACTGAGAATCCCCTAGGATATGAAAAAATTTCAAAACTGTTGAAAGATTTTGCCATTCCCAGTATTATGGCGTCTCTTGTCGGCTCAATCTACAATATTGTGGATCAGATTTTTATTGGTCAAGGGGTCGGTTATCTGGGAAATGCAGCAACCAATGTTGCCTACCCGTTCTCTACCATCTGCCTTGCTATTGCACTGCTGGTTGGAATTGGCAGTGCTTCCCGTGTTTCCCTCTGTCTTGGACGCAAAGAGCCGAAAGCTGCCGCCAAAGCAGCGGGAAATGGTATTGTTCTGATGGGGATTTTCGGAATTATTTATTTATTGGTTGGTGAAGCTTTTCTGTCTTTACTCCTAAAGGCATTTGGGGCAACGACAGATGTATTTCCATATGCAAAGCAGTATGCCAGCATAACATTGATTGGAATGCCGTTTCTTATTGTAACGAATGGTATGAGCAATTTGATTCGAGCAGATGGAAAACCAAAGTATTCAATGGTTTGCATGGTTATGGGAGCTATTATCAATACCATTTTTGACCCTATTTTTATTTTTGCTTGCGATTGGGGGATTGCCGGCGCAGCTTGGGCAACAGTTATTGGGCAAATTTTTTCCTTCATACTCGCACTCCGTTATCTATGGCGTTTCCAAACAATCCATTTTGAAAAAGAGTCGTTTTTATTGGACATCAAAGAAAGTATGAAAATTTGCAGCATGGGAATCAGCAGCAGCTCAAACCAGATTGCAGTTACCGTGATTCAAATCATTCAGTACAATTCGTTGACTTATTACGGCGCATTAACAAAATATGGAACAGATATTCCCTTAGCTGCTTGCGGAATCGTTATGAAAACAAATGCCATAATCCTTGCGATTGTTGTAGGAATCTCGCAGGGAACACAGCCGATTATCGGCTTCAACTATGGGGCAAGGCAATACCATCGTGTACGGGAGGCTTACCTGCTTGCGGTAAAATGGAACCTTGTTGTTTCCACAATTGCTTTCATCGCATTTCAATTTTTCCCGCAATCTATCATTTCGCTATTCGGAGATGGGAACGAGCTGTATTTTGAATTTGCTGTTTTGTTCATGCGTACCTATCTTTTCATGGTGTTGGTAAATGGTGTGCAGTTGCTTTCTTCCAGTTTTTTTACCGCAATAGGAAAATCGTTAAAAGGTGCTCTGTTGGCATTAACAAGGCAGACCTTTGTGTTGATTCCGCTTACCCTGCTGCTCCCGCTTCGTTTCGGAATTATGGGAGTATTGCTTGCGGGACCTGTTGCTGATTTTTCAGCGTTTATGCTATCTGTTGTACTGGTGGGTATAGAATTAAAAAAACAAAAAAATGACATGTAAACAACAGCTCTATGTGAAAACATTCTTTTTCCGCCGTTAAGTAATCAAGAAGCAAAAACTTAAAAACCGTTGCGATAAATTTTATAAATTTAGTAGGATAATATTTAGAAGTAAGGATTGAGAAAAATATGGAAACTATAAAATGGGTTCTATGTCCTATCTGTGGAAATAAAACCCGAACGATAATGCAAGAAGATACCGAATTAAAGAACTTTCCACTCTACTGTCCGAAGTGTAAACAGCAAACACTTAACTGATCTTGCAAAACGGAGAAAAACAGTAATTATAGCAACACATAATGCTAATATTGCAGTTGGCACACTTCCGTATATTAGTATACTAAGAACTCATGAGAATGGAGTATATAAAACGTATATTGGTAATCCTTTTTATGATGAACTTAGAAATATAAATGATGAAACAGACACTAAAAACTGGACTCAAGAAAGTATGCATACTCTTGAGGGCGGTAAAAATGCATTTTATGATAGGAAGGATATTTATGAATCAGGAAAGTAAAGTGATTAATGTACATTTGGAGAAAAGAGAAAATAAAGATTATTTAGTATTTGGCTTTGAAGAAGTTGCAGAAGTATGTCTTAATGATGATGAGAGTCAAAATAATTTGAAAAGTATATTTGTAAAGTTACTTACGGAGATTACAAAGTATCCAATTGAATTACAGTTTTTGGAAAAACCAGAATATAAAACAGGATTATATATAGATGTGTGTAAAGAATATATAAAAGATTTAAATAAAGAGATTACGAATGTAAGAAAAAATATGCCAGAAAAACTAAAAATACAGTGATAACACCATGATAACAAAAATTCCGGAAAACCACACGGACACAACGGAAAATCCGGATTTTTCCACACAAATCACATAAAAAATCACTATTCGTATACCGCAATACACCGGTCTGATATCGTGAAGGTGGACGTACAGTAGGATCAGGTAGAGTAGCATCTATCATCGAATAATCATAAAAAACATTGATTTTATGGGCTTTCCGAGAAATCGGGAAGCTCTTTTTTTATTACATAGGAAATTTCTTTGAATTTCCTATGTAATAAAAAACGCTCCGCGTGGATGTGCACGATGTGCAAAGGAAAGCAGTTAAAACTGCTGCACATCGGCACGCAAAGCGGAGCAAGTCCCTCATGATTGAAGGATACAGGGAGTTGATAGCGGACTTGTCCGTTTTGTTCTTTTAAATACAATAAAATATATTAGAGGATCGTGAAATGTCTAAAATAAATTTTGCTTGGGATTAGTTATTGTGGGATATGATATTCCTTTGATCTATATATCAGATGAGGGATGACTCCCGCCTCTGTAGGCGGTGAGCAACAATTATGTATCAGTGGCGGGTTTCAATCCCCCATCTGATATACGCTCCGCGAGGATGCGCAGGAATTCGGATTGGAAGTATGTCTGCTATGCAGACCCGAATTCCGCGCCAAGACTCGCGAGAGAGTCTTGAATTTATGTATTAATATGTCATTTTAAGAGAAGAAAATAATGAAATATGCCATTGAAAAACCATATTCTTTAAAGATAGGCTTGTAAACTTTAGTTGAGGAAATGTAAATCAGTATATATTGACTTTTTTCGAGAAAAACAGTACATTAAAGGCATTCAAAACAAAATTATCAAAGAGTAGATTATGGGGTAAATGACATTTAAGTAATAGTCTTGCAGGAAGGACATACATATGCTGAAAAACAATGACTGGATGATACTAAATTCAATTATTTATAAAATTTATAGTATGGAAGATATTGACGAGATGCGGATGCAGGTTATGAAGCACTTAAGATATCTGATTGATTTTGACAGTGCATCTTTTTATCTGGCATCTGTCTCTATGGAAAATGAACTGGAACGACCAGTGGGAATTGGTTATACTCTAGAAGACATGGAGGATTATATTCATGAATTTAAGAATCTGGATTATTCAGAAGGTCTGATGCTTACGGGAAAGAATATTGCATACCGGGAAAGTGATTTGATTCCAGAGGAAATACGTGTCAATACCACTTACTACCAGTCAGTATATGATGTTCAGGGATGGCATTTTTCCCTGCATCTGAATTTAAGCTATCAGGAACAGTTCCTTGGGATTATGTCTTTTTTCCGGGAAAAGGGAAAAGAAGATTTTTTGTATAAAGATCTTTTTGTACTGGATATGCTGAAAGAGCATCTGGCTTTGCGTCTTCATCAGGAATTTGAAAAAGACCGAACCAGTAAGATGACCATTGTCCAATGTGTGGATCAGTATAATTTAAGCGGAAGAGAAACAGAAGTGTTGAAACTGCTGCTACATGACAGCAGTGCAGAAGAGATTGCACAGGAATTACAGATTTCGGTCAGTACCTTGCGAAAGCATTGCCATCATATTTATCAAAAGCTGGGAATTGGTCAGAGAATTCAGCTGTATGATATGATTGAAGTATAAAATAGAACTTTAGTTCTATATAACTGGATAAAAATAGAAAAAAATGATCAAAATATAGAATTGTAAACCTATTGATAATTTCATATAATCAGAATATCAACAAAATGAAATTGCAAAGAGGCAGTTTTTCCTACTGGGGAGAGCTGCCTCTTTTTTGTCGTAGTGAAACATCCTGAGAATTTCAGACGCGGCAAATCACACAGGAAAGGAAGGAATCATGAGGAAAGTTAAAGTAGCAGCCACACAAATGGCGTGTACATGGAATCTGGAAGAAAATCTGAATAAAGCAGAGAGTATGGTAAAAGAAGCAGCAGCTTGTGGAGCCAATATTATTTTGCTGCAGGAATTATTTGAAACACCATATTTTTGTCAGAGACAGGATTTTAAATATTTTGATATTGCTTCTGCTCCAGAAGATAATAAGGCCATTGCCCGTTTTAAAAAAGTTGCAAAGGAATTAAATGTAGTAATTCCTGTCAGTTTTTATGAAAAAGCAGGAAATACAGCATTCAATTCCATTGCTATTATTGATGCAGATGGAACGGTTCTTGGAATTTACCGTAAAACCCATATCCCAGATGGTCTTCCATATGCAGAAAAATTTTATTTTACACCGGGAGATACAGGATTCAAGGTCTGGAAGACAAAATTCGGAACCATTGGTGTAGGTATTTGCTGGGATCAGTGGTTTCCAGAATGTGCAAGAAGCATGGCACTGCTTGGCGCAGAAATGTTATTTTATCCGACAGCTATTGGAAATGAACCGATACTTCAGCATGATTCCATGCCGCACTGGCGTCATTGCATGCAGGGACATGCGGCAGCAAATATTATGCCGGTAATTGCATCAAATCGAGTTGGTACCGAAAAAGATGGTACGGAAATGACATTTTATGGTTCTTCTTTTATTGCCGATGAACATGGTGATATTATTGAAGGAATGGATAGAGAATCCGAAGGTATTCTAACTGCAGAATTTGATTTGGATGAGATTGCAGAAACCAGAAGAAACTGGGGTGTATTCAGAGATCGTCGTCCGGAAATGTATCAGACATTAATGAGTCACGGCAGATAAGGAAAGGACAGTAGTATGAAGAAAGAATTTCATTTAATGGATGCGGTTATGACGGTTATCTGCGTTGTGTTTGTTGCGGAGGCAGCAGCACCGGTGGCGGCCGTTGGAAATTCACAGTATTTCTGGTGGATTTTCTTATTGATTACATTTCTTCTTCCGTATGGATTGATTTCAGCAGAGCTTGGAACAACCTATGAAGGAGAGGGAGGAATTTATGATTGGGTATCTAAGGCCTATGGAAAGCGTTGGGGCGGACGGGTGTCCTGGTATTACTGGATTAATTTCCCTTTATGGATGGCATCTCTGGCAATGATGTTTCCGGATACCATCGGCATGCTGACTGGAATACAGATGGGAGTGATTCCGTCATTGATTATTGAACTGGCTTTTATATGGATTGTCATATTTATCAGTTTTTTCCCGGTCTGTGACAGCACATGGATTTTAAATGGTGCAGCTGTGATTAAGGTACTTATTGCACTGACCCTTGGAATTCTCGGAATTTACGGTGCTGTCAATCATGGAATGGCCAACACCTACACGTTGAAATCTTTGTTGCCAAGCTTTGACCTGGATAGTTTATCTTATATTTCCGTTATTATTTTTAATTGTCTGGGATTTGAAGTTGTATGTACCTTTGCAGACGATATGGAAAATCCCAAAAAGCAGATACCACAGGCAATCATTATTGGAGGAGTTGCTATTGCTGCCATTTATATTTTTATGGCATTTGGTATCGGAGTAGCGATTCCTACAGATCAGATCAGTACCAGCACAGGACTTTTGGATAGTATTCAGCTGCTGACCGGACATCCTACAGGAATTATTGTAACTGTGGTTGCAATAGCATTTCTGCTTACTCTGTTTGGAAATATGATTTCCTGGTCTTTGGGTGTTAATAATGTTGCAGCATATGCGGCAGATAATGGTGATATGCCGTCTGTATTTGGTATACGCAGTGCAAAAAATGATATGCCGGTCGGGGCATCTATTATGAACGGGATTGTTGCAAGTCTTATTTTGATCATTGCTCCGTTTATTCCTAATCAGGAATTGTTCTGGTGTTTCTTCGCACTGAATCTTGTTATGTTCCTGCTGGCTTATGTGCCGGTATTTCCAGCATTTTTGAAGCTTCGTAACATAGATGGAGATCGTCCGCGGCCGTTTAAGGTGCCGGGCGGACCGGCTGCAATTCACATCATTGCCATTGTGCCTATGATTATGCTGGTGATTTCATTAATTTTTACAGCAGTTCCGTTATCTTTAGATAGGGAAACTCTGGAAGGAGTGCTGCCGATTACCATAGGAGCTATTTTGTGTATTCTTATAGGAGAAATTATTGTATGTATGAAACGAAAAAACTGCAGAAAGGAAGGTTGCTAGTTATGTCAAAAAGAATTTTAAATACAACACCGAAACAGGATGGATTCCGTATGCCTGGAGAATTTGAGGAACAGGAGCAAATCTGGATGCTTTGGCCGGAACGCACGGATAACTGGAGAGAAGGGGCAAAACCAGCCCAGAAAACATTTATGGAAGTAGCTAAAGCTATTCGTCAGTTTGAACCTGTGACTGTCTGCGCATCTCCTGCTCAGTATGGAAACTGCAGAGCGCAGCTGCCAGATAACATCCGGGTTGTGGAAATGACAAGCAATGATGCATGGATTCGTGACTGTGGACCGACATTTGTCATCAATGACAATGGAGAGATCCGAGGATGTGACTGGACTTTCAATGCATGGGGAGGTCTGGTGGACGGACTGTATTTCCCATGGGATCAGGATGATCAGGTTGCACAGAAAGTATGTGAGATGGAAGGAATCGATTCTTATCGTACTGAAGGATTTGTTCTGGAAGGGGGATCTTTCCATGTGGATGGAGAAGGAACAGTTATTACTACAGAAATGTGTCTGTTGAGCGAAGGAAGAAATCCACATATGACGAAAGAGGAAATTGAGCAGATGCTGAAAGATTATCTTAACTGTGAAACGGTTATCTGGGTTAAAGATGGTGTGGATCCATATGAAACCAACGGACATATTGATGATGTGGTACAGTACATCCGTCCGGGAGAAGTGGCATGCATCTGGAGCGATGATCCAAAACATCCATTTTACAAAGAAGCAAGGGCTGCTTATGAAACACTGTCTCAGGCAGTGGATGCCAAAGGACGTAAGCTTAAGGTACATAAAGTCTGTGTTACTAAAAATCCTGTATATTTAAAGGGTGCAGACACCATTGATAAAATGGAAGGAACCATTCCAAGAGAAGACGGTGAAATTTCTATCGCATCTTATATGAATTTCCTGATTGTTAATGGAGGAGTTATTGTACCACAGTATGGAGATGAAAATGATGCTCTGGCACTGGAACAGATTCAGGCAATCTTTCCTGAACGAAAAGTTGTAGGAGTACGGACAGAAGAAGTTGCATATGGTGGTGGAAATATCCACTGTATTACACAGCAGCAGCCAAAAGTGAAAAATAAATAGATTCAAAGATTAAACTTGAGGATATGCTCGACATATTATATATGAATTTTATAATAAATTTATATCAGATGAGGGATGACTCCCGCCTCTGTAGGCGGTGAGCAACAATTATGTATCAGTGGCGGGTTTCAATCCCCCATCTGATATACGCTCCGCGAGGATGCGCAGGAATTCGGATTGGAAGTATGTCTGCTATGCAGACCCGAATTCCGCGCCAAGACTCGCAAGCGAGTCTTGAAATAATATAAGGAGGAAAAGTATGAGAAAAGTAAAACAATTTTTATCACTGTGTTTAGTGATTATGATGATTGCCAATCTTTTTTTGTATTGCCCGAAAACAGTCAAAGCAGCTCAGTCAATCAAGGAATACGAAAAAATTGATGGTATAAGCTCGGATACTGTATTGGGAGCTGATTTCACACATTACCAGCAGAATCTGGAGTGGAATAAGATTTATTATAATTATAAAGATGAAAAGATATCTAATATTTTCACTTTTATGAAAACGCAGGGAATAAACACAATCTCTGTAAAGGTTGCAGTGAATCCTACGGGAGATAATGAATATTTATCTTTAGAAAATGCAAAGAAGACATTAAAAGCAGCAAAACAAGCAGGACTTAATACAAATGTTGTATTGCTGTATTCTGACGAGATGACATATGCAAATGCGCAGAAATTTCCTGCCGGATGGGATAAAGATACTGTAGAAACCAAGGCTTTGGAATATACAGAGAATACGATTGAGACATTGAAAAACGCCGAAGCGATGCCAACGATGGTTACCATCGGAAATGAATTCAACTGGAACTTTCTTGGATTCACCGGAGATGATGCCTGGAAAGGCTGGCAGGTAATTGGAAAGATTACCAATGCAGTAAAAGATGAATATCCTGATGTTAAGACAGCAGTTAGTATTGCTGCACCGGATTCAGCGGCAGATGTTGAGTGGGTGCTGGAAAAATTAAATGATCAATGGAATAATGTGAAGTATGATTATCTGGGAGTCAATCTTTATCCGGATGAAAGCACTCTGGAATATATGAATACATTACGTTCAACCTTTGAAAGAGTAGAGAAAAATGCTCAAAAAGATACACAATTGATTGTATCTAATGTAAGCTATCCTCGCATTAGTGATTCTGATAAAAATATTTCTGTACAATCTCAGGCAGATAATATTTATCAATTGCTGAAAAGTACGATTGATGAAAATAATGCAGGTGGTATCATTTATGATAAAGCAGAATGTGTAGGTGACTGGAATTCATTTTTTGATGAATATGGAATTGCAGAGACCTCTCTGGCAGTTTTTGCTTTCGCTAAGGGAAATAAGGTTGATGTAACCACTTACAGAGATCCATATCAGTTTGGTGGAGAAACGGGATTAAAAGATCAAAAAGTTAAAATTTCTAAAATATCCACCATGTCAGATTCTACCATGCGTGGTATTGATATATCCTCCTATATTGCATTGAAAGAGGCCGGAGTAAAATTTTATGATTATGAAGGAAAAGAAGCTCCACTGCTGAAGACATTACATGAAAGTGGTGTAAATTATGTACGTATTCGAATATGGAATGATCCTTATAATGAAAATGGAGAAACATATGGTGGTGGAGCAAACGACATAAAAAGAGGTTTGGAAATTGCACAAGAAGCAGCAAAATATGATATAAAAATTCTTTTAAATTTCCATTATTCTGATTTCTGGGCAGATCCGTCACAACAGATTGTACCAAAGGCATGGGAAAATGATGAAAAGAATCCATCTAAAATGCGTGCCAATGTTTATAATTTTACAAAGGATACCATAAATAAATTCAAAGAAACCGGTGCTGAAATTGGCATGGTTCAGGTAGGAAACGAAATAACCAATGGTATGCTTGGAGTTATAACAGACAGAGATCAAGGTGGTTCCTATTATACTGTTTGGGGAGACAAGAATAAATCTGCTTTGGTAGACAGTTACCTGAACGCAGGTATTAAAGCAGTGCGGGAATGTGCGCCCGATGCATTGGTAGCATTACATATTGAGACTCCAAATGTAAAAAAATATACGAATATCATGAATGCATGGAAAAGGGATAAGGTAGATTATGATGTATTAGGTTCTTCCTACTATCCATACTGGTCCACATCCTCTAAAGCTAATACACCAAAAACATTAAAAGATGTGCAGAATCTTGCAGCATCTTATGGAAAAATGTTTGCTGTTTTGGAGACCGGATGGGTGAACAGCTTAAAAGATGCAGATGGAACACCAAATTCCATTGGAGAGAGTCATAATACAAGTGCATATTCTGTTGGGCCTCAGGGACAGGTGGATGAGCTGACAGACTTATATAAGACTGTTACATCACAAGCCAACGGGCTGGGAGCTTTTTACTGGGAGGCTGCATGGATTCCGGTAAAGGCAGGATGGAATAACTGGCAATATAATAAAGAAATGGCAGATATATATGGTACAGGATGGGCATCGAAAGGTGCAGTGGGATACTTCTCAGATAGTAAATTGTACTATAATGATCAGCCTGCCTGGGGTGGTACATCCTGGGATAATCAGACTTTATTTGATATGAACGGATATCCATTGCAATCTTTAAATTTTTATAAAGATTCTGTTTCAAAGGGTAAGGAACAGACAACAGTACTTTGTATACAGGATAAAAAGGGAAATGTAATTACCAATCAGAGATTTGTAAAGATAGATGTAGGTAAAAGTAAAACCATAACACTTCCAAAAATTAATGGATATATACCGCCGAAAAATAGTTATAAATTAAAAATTACAGGAACCAAGGATGGGGTACTGCGTAAGAAAATAACCTATACCAGAACTCCACAAGGTCCTGCAAAAAAATATAACTATCGTGTAAAAATAAAAAGTAAGAAATATAAAGTTTATAAAAATTTCAAATGGAAAAAGTCAAAAACAAAACCATATAACAAGACCTACGTGGCTAAATATATATATAACCATGAAAATGGGCGTAAATATTTATCTATTTATACATTAAGCGGAAAATGGGTTGGATACATCAATTCCAAAGCTGCTAAAAAAATACGACCTGCAAAAGATCCTTTGCAGGGAAAAGCGTATAAATATGGGAAAAAGGTCCGTGTTACCAAGACAAAATATAAATTATATAAGAATTTTAAATGGAGTAGATCAAAAACGAAGCCATATAAGAAAACTTATGTAGCAAAATATTTATATAAACATGAAAATGGGTATAAGTATTTGTCATTATATACCAGCAAAGGTAAATGGATTGGATATATTAATTCCAAAGCAGTAACAACAATTAAATAAAGTTAAAAAAACTGTCGTTTTTATAGAGGAACATCTATAAAACGACAGTTTTTTATTTCATCAGGAAAGATCTTGTTCGATTTGTTCTTTCATTTTTTGTTGTATATTATTAGGATACTTAAAATATACTATGCCTTAGACGCAGAAAAAGTATGCAGATGCAAAAAAAGGTGGTTGATTTATGGATTCTATTTGGACAGAGAATATTAATATGCCGCATTTTCAAACTTTAAAGGGAAATATTAAGACAGATGTTTTGATTATTGGCGGTGGTATTACTGGAATTTTATGTGCATATTTTTTACAGAAGCACGGAATTGACTATGTACTGGCAGAGGGCAGGACTATATGCTCGGGAACAACAAAAAATACAACTGCTAAAATCACTTCACAACATGGTCTGATTTATCATGAACTTTTAAAGAATTTCGGAATTGAAAGAGCAAAGTTATATTTGGAAGCAAATCAGGAGTCGGTAAAAAGATATGCGGAACTTTGTAAGCATATTGAATGTGATTTTCAGCAGAAAACATCCTATGTCTATTCTATGGATCATAGAAAAAAACTGGAAAAAGAAGCCTGGGCTCTTGGAATTATGGGATATCCAATAGAATTTTCGGAGACAACAGAACTTCCTTTTTCTGTGGCAGGAGCTATTGGATTTCCTGATCAGGCGCAATTTCATCCTCTCAAGTTTCTTTCTCAAATTTCCGGAAATCTAAAAATATATGAACATACCTTTGTTAAAGAGTTAAAAGAAAAAGAAGCAGTTACTGAAAATGGAAATATTACATTTCAGAAAATTATTTTTGCCACACATTTTCCCATTGATAATAAACATGGTATGTACTTTTTGAAACTTTATCAACATCGGTCTTATGTGATTGCTTTAAAAAATGCAAAGGAATTTAATGGAATGTATGTAGATGATGCAAAAGAAGGCATGTCTTTTCGAAATTACAAAAATTTGCTTTTGATTGGCGGAGGTGGCCATAGGACAGGGAAAAAAGGAGGGAACTGGATAGAATTAAGAAATTTTGCAGAAACATATTATCCTGAGACCAGGGAATACAGTTTTTGGGCAGCTCAGGATTGTATGACTTTAGATCAGGTTCCTTATATTGGAAAATATTCCAATAGAATGGTTGAATGTTATGTGGCAACAGGTTTTCGTAAATGGGGAATTACATCAGCTATGACAGCGGCGATGATATTAACGGATATGGTGTTAGAAAAGAAAAGTCCTTATGAAGAGATTTATAATCCTTCCAGAAATATGGTAAAGCCCCAATTACTATTTAACACTTGTGAATCAATAAAAAATTTATTGACCATTTCTAAAAAACGATGTCCCCATATGGGGTGTGCGTTGAAATGGAATTCTGCAGAACATTCTTGGGATTGTCCTTGTCATGGGTCCAGATTTGATGAAACAGGGGTCCTTTTGAACAATCCGGCAAACGGGGATTTGCTGCATATCTCAAAATAAAACATAAAAAGGCAAAACTTGACGTGAAATCTGCAAAGATATATAATGGAGCTTCAATAAAAAAGTTAATTCATAATAATTGTCCGTTTTTTACAATTATTTTGTAAAAAAAAGAATAAAATAATAGATATCAGGAAGACAATGGTGTCTGCGATAGCAGATGCTGTTGTCTTCTTTTTTTGTATAAGAAATGCCGTCAGATTCTTTATACAATAAAAAATTCAGGAGGGATAATTTATGGATAATAAAAGGAAAATTGATTTTTTATATTTAAGTGAGCCAGATATGATTAAAGCAGGGGTCACAGATATGGCAGGCTGTATTGACACAATGGAAGAAGTGTTACAGTTACTTGCAAAGGGGGATTATATGATGGCAGGATCCAATCATAATTCTCATGGAGCAATGGTATCATTTCCAGATGATCCAGTTTTTCCCAATATGCCAAAAAACGGACCGGAGCTGTTCCTGGAGTAGGAGTTCGTTATCTGGCAAAAAAAGATGCGAAAGTCTTAGGGATTATTGGTCCTGGAACCGTAAGTAAGGCGATGGTTGAGGCTTTTGCAATTGCATGTCCTACATTAGATACCCTAAAGATTAAGGGAAGAAGAAAAGAAACGATAGATGCTTTTCTGGAATTTGTAAATGAAAAATGTCCACAGTTTACAACGATCCAGGTGGTAGACAGTAACGAAGATGCAGTTAGAGAGTGTGACATTGTTGGTGTTGCAACATCCAGTCCTATGCTGGTAAAAGATTATGTATTTATCAAAGAAGAATGGATTAAACCAGGTTGTTTATTCTGCCTTCCTGCAACTGTAAATTTCGATGATGATTTTATTGCAAACAGATGCACAAAAATTGTTGATAATCAGGCGTTATATGATGCCTGGGCAGAAGAATTTCCATATCCGACATTTGGCGATATTACAATTATAGGTTCCAAATTTACAGATATGATCCACGAGGGGAAAATGAGTCCCGATGAGATTACCAATATAGGAGATATCATCAGTGGAGACAAGCCGGGCAGAACCAGTGATGATGAAATTATCTTATATTCTGTGGGAGGAATGCCGGTAGAAGATGTTGCATGGGGAAAACGTGTATATCAAAATGCGAAGGAAAAACATATAGGAATAGAATTGAATTTATGGAATGAGCCGACAATGGCTTAAGTTAGGAGCTTTTCATGAAAGAACAAAGTATATTAATACCACGTCAACCATATATGGTCATGGTGGCAGATCACTATTATAAAAAAGTGATCGCAAAGTATGGTATATCACATTTTTATTATTTTAAGGCTAAAGAAGATATAAATGAGATACCCACGTCTTTTCCAGATGGCTGTGTGGATCTGATGTTCTTTCGTGATAAAAAAAGTGGAAAATATGGGGCCGAGATTTATGGAAGTCTGATGACGCCGCATCCGGTAGAAATCCATCCTGGATATGAATATTTTGGTTTGCGTTTTCTGCCGGGGATGAATCCTTTGGTAGTAGATGCTCGTTTAGGAGAACTGATCGAATTAGTTTCACCTTTGCAGGAGATGATTAAAAATCCGTATTTGGAAAAACGGATCTGTATGGCTGAATCGTTTGAAAATCAGATTTATATCTTTATGGAGCAATATGGTAAGGAATATGATGAGGTTTCAGAATACTGTCCAGTATTTAGAACAGCAGCATTTGAAAGGAATTCATTTTACGGAAATATGTAATGAAAAATACTATGATCAGTCCCATATGATTAGAGAATTTCGAACAATGGCAAAACGAAGTCCCAGTGATTTTATCAAACGATCTAGCAAGAATACTCCCACTTCAAGCCCGTAGAGGGATAAGTGGTGAGATGAATTGCCGAAGCCGTGCCCTAGTAGAAAATAGAGCCGGAATTTCCGGCTCATACGCCTACTCTCGTCCAATCCCACATCGCACCATTTCACGCTGCATTGCTCGTGTTGCTGGCGCTTGGGTTTTGGCTGAATCAATTAAATTATCAACAGATTTCGAGTCTATAGTATTCCTCTCTTTCATTTTGGGCTATTTTATAAAAAGCTTTTGCCAACTCAAACTCATTCTCGCAATCCCACCCTATCCATTACGCACTCTTCAAGTTCGTCTCAATGATAATCATTCAACCTTGAAATAAATATATTCGCAAACGTTTTCCTTGGGCGTTTCTGGTCTTGATTTGTCATATTTGTTTTCTTCCAAATATTCACAAATCATATCCTCCTTAAATTATATTCTTATATACAATTATACCTCGAACGGCAATAAAAACGTATAGTATCTGGTTGAAATTTTCAAAAAATTCCCTTATAATAAAATCAGTCTTAAATGTAGAAAGGGCTAGATACCAATGGAATTACAAACAA